>NZ_CAKKNA010000004.1 GCF_918741275.1 Bacillus sp. CECT 9360 | reverse complement strand
TCAGCCTTAATATCCAAGCTATAGTTTTGAAACTTCTGTCCTTTTTTTGCCATAAAAAATCACCCCTTAAAGTTCATGTTGTCCAACAAGGTGGTTTTTCAACATCTACTTTAAGGGGTGCAGTCTATGGAAAGCTTTAATAATTTATTACTGAGATGCCGTTGCCTTTGAGTGAGTTCTTGAAGGTAATCCATTAAGTCTTCTCTTAGCTCATGTTTGTACCATCAGTTCAATTTTGTTAACGGTTCTGATTCTATTATAAACGGAGCACTATCCAGAAAATATAGAGAAGTTGTATCAATCATTTATACTGATTTTCTCAAATGACCGCTATAGAAATTCGTATGCGGCATTCAGAGTTTCTATTCATATAAATAAAACTCGCCGACTGGCGAGTTTTAAGATTCAAAGATAGAAAAGTAGTTTCAACTTTGGCTCAACTTATTTGTTGCTCCAGTAGGTTGATATCCCCTGATAAATGCCCTGGGCTGCTTTATCTCGATATGTTGATGATTCTAGGAGTGCAGCATCTTTTGAGTTTGAAACAAAAGCTAACTCCGCAAGCGCACTTGCCATTTTTGTATTCTTAATCACAACAAAGTTTGCCTGTTTGACTCCTCTGTTGTTTGTCCCCAGCTCAGCGACCATTTCCTTTTGAATTAAAGTTGCCAATTCTTTGCTGTCAGCGGAAGCGTATTGGCTATTCCAAAAGGTTTCTGTTCCATTGACAGAAGGGTCGCTAAAAGCATTAATATGAATGCTTACAAAAACATCGGCACCAATCCTGTTAGCAAGATCCGCTCTTTCATCCAACGAAGGATAGGTGTCACCCGATCTTGTCATCGTAACACTAGCTCCTTGGGCAGCAAGCTTTGATTGCAATCTTTTTGCAACATCGAGTGTAACATTTTTTTCAACCAATCCGTTTCCTGTTGCTCCAGGATCTGTACCGCCATGGCCGGCGTCAACGACGATTTTCAGGCCGACAAGTCCAACTTGTGTCTGGTCCACAGCTTTTTGCGAAACAGAAGCCGTTCCTCCCAAAACAATGAAATCCGTAATCGCTTTTTCTTTAATAATCTCTTGGGTCTGCTCCGGTAGATAACTGCTATGAGTTAAAAGAAGCGGGGCATTTTGTTTAGCCGCTAGGACAGAGCCTGTTAAAGCATCGGCAAATGATAAACCGGTTGCCAGAAACGCTTTGCTTACATTTGGATGATAGGTTCTGACAATATTAGCCGCGACTTCATATCGATTACTGCCGCCTATTCTTGAATGATCAGGAAGCTGGCTTGCCACTTGGGCGCTAACGCTGGCGGTGCCCCCTACCACAATGGATTTCTGTGGGCTCCTTGCTGAAAGTACCGTCTTAATTTCAGCAGGCAAACTGCTAGGCCTTGTCAAAAGAATTGGAAAACCATTTTTTGCTGCATAAGGTGCGATCGCAAGGGCATCGGGAAAGTTAGTGCCATCCGCGATGACCACTTGTGCAGATGCAGGCAATTGAGAAGCAATTGCAGCAGACACTTCGAACCGGTTCAGTCCTGATATTCGCTGCACATTAGAAACACCTAAACTAGTTAACTCTGCTGCTACATTATTGGAAACACTTCCCTCTCCTCCAATAATAATGACTTCTTTGGGTGATAAACGAGAAATTTCTTGTTTTGTTGCTACCGTTAACTGGCTCGGCTGCGTTAATAAAATCGGGGCATTTTTACTATAGGCTAAAGGAGCTGCCGACAATGCATCAGCATAGGCATTGTAATTTGCCAAAACTACCGTGTTAATCGGGGCATTCGGCCATCCCTCTTTTGAAATATTGACTGCAACCTCAAAACGATCGGCACCATCCATTCTCTCTACCTTTTCTGCCGCGGACGATTGTTGAACATGTAACATCAAAAGCAGGGGTAACAAGAGGATAATGCTTATTATTTTTTTCATCTTCTCGCTCCTTTATTATGTTTCATAGCTGTATGTTTTCTTCCTTAATGCAAGAAAAAAGAAAGGGGATTAGAAATTTGAATGTAGCTAATCCCTTTTTGCATAACGTATTATTTAAGATTCTGTACTTAAAATGGAAGTAGGATAATAGAATTCAAGAATTTCCGGGTATTTATGTCCAGCTTTTGCGCGATTATACGCCCCATTCTGGCTCATCCCGATCCCGTGGCCATACCCCTTGCCTTGAATGGTAAACGAATCCGCAGCTCTAGATACAGAAGTAAGTAACGAGCTTTTGAAGCGTGTTGTGCCAAACATGGATCTCGCTTTCACTCCAGTCTGCTTAATATCCACGCTATATTTTTTAAGCGGTGCCGTCCCATCACAAACTCCATTTTCACAGCTAAATTGGTTGGTCGTTTTATCTTTCATATAAAAATTGACTTTTAATGTGGTATTCGTTGCACGCGTGGCCGCATTTCTTTCCGGACCGACGATGAAATCATTTACACCAATGACCTTGATTTCTTTATTGCTATACCCATTGGTTGACAGCCAGCTTTTAACTGAATTTGCTAAGAAAGCATCTTTTTCAGTCGCACTCCACCACCAGCCAGGATTGTATAAGGCCTTGGAAGTATCGCGATTTTGGTTTTTAACGATTTGAACCGGATCAATCTGAACTTTATCCACCTTCAAACTCCATGGAGTACTTGGGTCAAATGAGTCAGCCCTAGCTGCAAAATATGAAAGCTTTGTTGTTCCCCACTCTTCCTTATTCGTTGACGTATATCCGCCATTGCTTGAAGAAAAGAACGTACTAACCAGCTTTAATGAGCCATTTGCGTCTTTATATTTCAGGACTTTCCCCTTTGTTGCATTGACTGCATCAGTAGTGCGAGCGTCCCATAGATATCCGCCGTACACCTGGTAATTAATCGTGTCGAGAACGGTCTTTCCTACATCATCGATAGAATAAGTTCTTGCTGCAACAGCTTGTGCCTTTAATGCCTCCGGCGCCCAGCTAGCTGGCATTTCCCTCGGGACTACTCCCTTTAAATAATCTTCGTAAGGGATACTCGCGTTAACGGGTCTGATATATTTCCCACTTTCAATCGAAAAGTTCATATTCCCAAGATAAGCCTTATCATTTAACAAGATTTGGTTATCTGTTGAATAACGGGCTGGAACAAGACTGAAGTTATTCGCAGAAACTTTAATAACTTCATTTCCCTTATACAAAACGAGGTTTCCGTTCTCAGCTTTAAGAGAATAAGGGGTATTTTGGGTCAGTACATATTGATTCGGCAAACTGCGTACCAGACCGTCAGTAACAGAAGCAGTGCCTCCTAAAATATGAAAATCAGAAGTTTTCTTATCATCAATTACTTTAGCAATTGGACTAGGCAATGAACCAGGCGTTGTCAATAACAACGGGGCGTCTTTTTTGGCTGCCAGTACCGAACCTGTTAATGCGTCAGCAAAGGTTCCTCCATTGGAGATAAATGCCACTTCAGCGTTTAACCCTAATTGAGATACAATATTTGCAGAAACTTCATAACGATTTTTACCGCCAATTCTGGTCGGGGCAACTAGTTGATCTTCAACTTTCTTACTTACACTGCCTTCTCCGCCTATAATCAAGGTTGATGTTTTCCCTTGAAGTGCTTGCTGTATACTGTCAGGGATTGAAGACGGATTTGTTAATAGAATTGGAATACCATTTTTCGCTGCGTATGGAGCGATAGCCAGTGCATCCGAAAAAATATTCCCGTTCGTTACAACAGCTTTCTTGGCGGCAGGAAAATTAGCAGCCACTAATTGGGACACCTCAAAACGGTTTTTTCCGCCAATCCGAGTTACATCGGATGCCAATGTCTTTAATTTGGACTCGACGTTTTCTGAAACACTGCCAACTCCGCCAACAATAATAATCGTCGAAGGACTGAGAGATTTAATTCGGTCCTCTATAACAGCTGGTAATTCGTTTGATCCGGTCAAAAGAATAGGAGCGTTTTTTTGATAAGCTAGAGGAGCTGCTGATAAAGCATCAGCAAAAGCATTAGAATTTACAATAACCACGGTACTTGCTTCCTGCCAGCCCGCAGCGGCGACCTGGTCGGCCACTTCAAATCGGTTTGCGCCTGAATAACGGATGCTACTGTTGTCAGTTACAAATTGATAGGAACCTTTTGTTGTAATATCAATACTTTGTTTATTGCCTATGTAATTTTGAAGTTTGACTGAAATGGTTGATGCTGATGATGACGAAGCCGGTAATGCTAATACGCTTAAAGTCAATAAACCGATTGCCAATACTACAACAGATAGATGTTTTTTACTCATAATCCCAACCTTCTCTATTTTTTACTTTCTTGATATACATTACTAATCTATCAAAATATTACATAGCGGTAAATGGCGGATTTTGAAAAACAGTGTCGAAAAGTCATCGTATGATAAGCAAAAATGTGTAGCACAATAGGTTATAACGAATTAATTTGTAAAATAAGGTAAAAATTGTTACTCGAACAAATAAATAGTAGTTATGATATAATTTATCTAGTTTTATGAATACTTTATCTATGAAAATAGGAGAGAGTTTAATGATATCCAAAGTAAGAAAAGTCTTTGACGATAGTGCCAAAGATTTAAAGCGATTTACTAAAATGGCAAATAAAGTGAATAAATTGGAAGCGGAATTTGAAAAACTATCTGATGAAGATTTAAGGCAGATGACTTTTTCTTTTAAAGAGCGATTACAGAACGGGGAAACTGTTTCGGATATTACAATTGAGGCCTTTGCAGTAGTCAGAGAAGCCGCGAAACGCGTATTAGGACTCAGACATTATGATGTCCAGTTAATCGGCGGTTTTGTACTCCATGAAGGCTCGATTGCCCAAATGCAAACCGGGGAAGGCAAAACGCTGGTCGCCACGCTTCCCAGCTACCTTCATGCCCTTGAAGGAAAAGGCGTCCACATAATTACAGCTAACGAATATTTAGCTGCACGTGATAAAGAACAAATGGGCAAAATCCATGAATTCCTTGGGTTAACCGTCGGCTTGAATATTTCGGAAATTAAACCCGACGAGAAAAAAATAGCTTATGCAGCCGACATAACGTACGGAACAGGAACTGAATTTGGTTTTGATTACTTGCGCGATAATATGGTTAGAGCCAAACAGGATAAAGTTCAGCGTGGCCATTATTATTCGATTGTGGATGAGGTCGATAGCACATTGATCGATGAAGCAAGGACCCCGCTTATAATTGCGGACAAATCCTCTAAAGGTGCTGAGTTATCAGAAATCACAGCATATTTGGTTAAGTCCTTCAAAGCTGATGAAGATTATGAATTGTTCCAGGAATCAAAGCAGGTAAACTTAACAGATCAAGGAGCTTCTAAGATTGAAGCCGCTTTTGGGATTGATAATTTATATAATGAAGAATACCAAGTCCTGCTCCAAAATGTCATGCAAGCTCTAAGAGCACAAACCGTCATGATAAGAGATGTAGACTATATTGTTAAAGAAGGCAAAGTACTGATCATCGATAAGTTTACCGGCCGTGTCATGGAAGGAAGAACTTTCAGCGATGGCCTTCATCAGGCGATAGAAGCAAAAGAAGGCTTGGTCATTACTGAAGAAAATGAAACCCAAGCAACGATTACGATTCAAAACTACTTCCGGATGTATAAAACTCTTTCCGGTATGACCGGAAGTGCTACACCATCTAAACAAGAATTCTACGATACCTATCGCCTGCCAGTTATTACAGTACCGACCAATCGCCCAGTCCAAAGAATTGATTTGGAAGACCTTGTTTTCTATGATTACGAATCCAAGGTGCGGTATATTGTGTCAGAGGTAAAAAGGCTTCATGAAATTGGAAGGCCCATTTTATTAGGAACAACTTCTATAGAACAATCCGAGAAATTATCAGGGTATCTTACAAAATCACACATCAAGCATCAGATCTTAAATGCAAAAACAAGTGAAGATGAGGCACGGATCATTTCCATGGCAGGGCAAAAAGGCCAGGTTATGCTCGCAACAAACATGGCAGGACGGGGAACTGATATCCTTCTTGGAGAGGGAGTCCGTGAAATAGGCGGCCTTCATATTATCGGTACCGAAAGACATGAAAGCGGCCGGATTGACATGCAGCTCAGAGGGCGTGCAGGCCGACAGGGCGACCCCGGATCCTCACAATTTATTATTTCTCTTGATGATGATTTATTTACTTACTATGACGAGGAAGATTTCGAGCGTTTTAAGAAGAAGGTTAAGAAAAATGAAGTCGAAATGATCATTTCCCCTAATCCTTTAAAGTTTGTTGCAAAGGTTCAGGAAACCATTGAGAGCAATCATTTCTCGGCGCGTAATCATTTATTAAAGCTTGATAACTCCATTGACCAGCAAAACAAGATCATTTACCCGATGCGAGATCGCCTGCTTGAGTTAGAGGGTACCGATCTATTTGCCGAACTACTTGTTTATATGGACAATTATGTTAACCGGACGATAGACATATATTTACCTGATAATAAAGAAAACAGGGATATTAAAGGGATGATTAAACAATTATCACTTCTTTTCTCCTCACTGAATGATTGGGATGATAAAGATATTCTAGATTTAGAACGTGAAGAGCTTTCTGCTAGAGTAAATACTGAATTCGAGGAACTGAAGAAGAGAATTCTTGAATTGCAGGAAGACGAAAACATGGCAAGTGAGCTGAAGGATTTAATGCTACAACAAATAGACAGGAATTGGATTGAGCATCTTGATGCTATGACTGAATTAAAAGAAGGAAGCGGATTACGCGGCTATTCCCAAGAAGATCCTTATCGAATTTTTGAATTTGAAGCATTGGAAGGATTTAATCAGCTGCTCTACGATATTCAATCCAGAATCAGTATCTTGTTTGTCGAGAACTTTATTAATCCACCTGAATTAGATACCACTATTGAGGAGGAAATCTCCAACCATGGCCTTATTTAGCAAAAAGAAGAAAACCCAGCAAGAACCCAACGCGGTTACCGTAGAGGAATCAACAATGCAAGAACATGATCAGGAAGAGGTAGACACCGTCCTTTCCTTTCACCCCGACTGGGAAATAGAGCCGCAAGAACGGTTTGTATACCTGTATCACCATCAACAGCTGCCTAAATTAAAACCGAATCAGGTATCGATTAGCGGCATTAATTTAATAGATTATGAAGAAGGCTTCGTTGCCATTGCCTTTCTTCGAAATACCCTTACTAAACCTATTAGATTCGAATCAGTCAACCTTCTGCTTTTAGATGGTGAAGGTAATCCTTTTGCCAAGAGTCAATTTGATTTTGATGACATTGGAGAACTTCCTCCCCTTTCTTGCAGACCATGGAGGTTTTTGTTTGCAAAGGAAGACAAGTTGACTGAAACGATACCTGTAAACGATGATTGGAATATTGCTTTTGAGTTACGTTCAACAGAGGATACAGCTCATCATTTGGATTTGGACTCAACATGGGAGAACAAGATGTCTCCTGCCCAGCATGAGCATCTTGAACAAGTTGTTAAAAACCTCCCTCCGCTTTCTACCGGAGAAGTTAACTTCATGGGAATTGAAGCGAACTTTGTTCAGGATGGAGCTTTTGCAGTAACTGTGCTGATCAGGAACGGTAGTAATAACAACATCCAATTGGAGCAAATACCATTGATTGTTGAGGATGACGACGCAGACGTGATTTGCCAGGGTGCATTCCAGTTGAGCGATTTTGAGGTGAAAGCAAATACAAGTAAACCTTGGACATTCATCTTTCCTGAAGAGCTTGTACAAAAACAAGAACCTAATATGTCGAGATGGAAAGTATACCCTCCTTCTCAAAATTAGATAAACGCTAAAAAGGGACCGATCCAAAATTCACTAACCGTGATTTTGTGTCGGTCCCTTCTATTTTCACGCGATAATATATGTCGAAATATAGTGGTTTTTGTCGAGAAATCGATATATTAGATAAGTTGATAATAAATGTGCCGAAGTTGATAATAAAACAGAAAATTCGATTATAAATATGCGAAAGTTGATAATAAATCCAAAAACTTGATAATATCTCTGAGTTTAGGCTTAGGAGAGCCATATTACGGTACAAATGTTAAAAAAGAGGTTGACTCCAAAGGTTAAAATAACGCTTTGGGTCAGCCTCTTTCTTTGTATTAACTATTTGAGAGGAAATCCTAAAAATTCAGGATTTGTCCTGCTATTATGAAAAATCAGGCCAATTCTTTTGGTATTCATCGCCTTCAATTTTTTCGAGAGTACGGTATTTAAAAGGAGTTAGCTCACTCTCTTTCTTCTGAATGAACTCTTTCGCAATTTCATAAGGGATCAGGCTGAACTGATCTTCTTCCTCTGCAAGAAAATAAGCACCCGCGAGCTGGCCTTTATTATTCATGTCCAATACTAGAAAAGCCGGATAATAAGTCCCATCATTAGCTTCAAGCACTGATTTAGCCGTAATCATATTATTTTCAGCTTCAGTAGATTCATTACTTGTCTTTTCTAAAGCCTTTATCGCCCATCCTGGTTTTTTATAGCCTCCAATAATCTTTGGGGGGGTGTTTTTCAAACTCTCGATTAATCTCTGTAATTCTGCTTCACTGTTCATGATAGTTACATACTCCCTCCGACCTGTTAATAGCCAGTAAAAAACGGACAAAAATTTGTTGATACTTATAAAAATATATAATCCATTAGTTAATATAACGTTAACATACATCCAACGACTTCTGCAAATGTCCAAGAAGAACTGGCTTCCGTTTCGTAACTCCCCTGAATGGAAATATAAAAAGGTTAATTATTTGTTGATTTTTTGTTAAGATAAGTTAACATAGGTTTACAATTTATTGAAATTTCTTTACCCTAATCCTTTCATTATTATTCCAGATTTGGGCTTTCTCAGCCAAAAGAATATATCCATATCCCCTTGCCATGCGAATTAGTGTAATGAGGTGAGTTAAATTGGTACGTTCATTTTTAAAAAACCATAGACATACCATACTATTATTTATATTTACAATCGGTTTTATTAGTTTTTGTTGGATATTAAAAAACCTTTATTTCATTCACGAAATGGAGTTAGCGCCCCATAAAAAACTATTGCTTCTATCCTCGATCGGTCTTGGCCTTTTAATCGGAGGTTTGCTCGTTTCCGGAAAATCTAAGATAAAAGTGAGTTTGGCTTTCCTTTTTTATGTACTGGTTTCCTTCCTACTGTATGCGGATGTTCTTTACGAACGCTATTATGATTCTATTCTTCACATCGAATTATTGAGCCAGGCCAATCAAGTAGGAGATGTTAAGGAAGCCATTGCAACCCTGGTATACAGAACGGATTTCTGGTATTGGATTGATATTGCTTTTGTCGCGATTGCGCTTATCTATTTCTATAAGAAGAAAAACACAGACAAAACGTATTTAGGAACGGCTGCCGTATTCCTTTCAGGTATGGCCCTTATCTTAATCTCTGCTTTTTATCCATTAAAGGAGACCTTTTCAGATCAATATAAAGTGGCGTTAACCGGTATCCTCCCAGCCCATATCCATGATTTATCCAACACTATGTTAAATAAAGCAGAAGCTAAGGAAAATGCCCTCCAGAATGAAGTAAAAATGAAAGAGTTAAGAACCTATCTTAAAGAAAATCAACTGTATCAAAAAAGCTCTCCCTTTTATGGAAAGTTTAAAGGAAAGAATGTTATTATGATCCAGGCTGAATCTCTAAATACTTTCCCAATTGGACTTGAAGTGAGCGGTGCAGAAGTGACACCTAATATAAATAAACTGATAGAGACAAGCCATTACTATCCGAATACTTACCTGCAAATAGGGCACGGGAACACTTCAGATGCTGAGTTTGTTGCCAATAATTCCATCTATCCAATGACCGAAAGAGGCGTTTATAAGCAATATCCAACAAATGAGTATCTTTCGTTAGCGAAAATATTAAAAGGTGAAGGCTATAGCACGAGTGCCACACATGGAAATACGCCTGATTTTTGGAACCGCCAGCTGGCTTATCCTGAACAAGGTTTTCAAGCCTTTTACCATATTAATCATTCGAAACTGAAGCAAGATGAAATCATCGGCTTGGGTATCTCGGATGAAAGCATCTTCAAACAAATGGTGCAACTATATAAAAAAGAAGAAAAGCCTTTTTATAGTTTTCTAGTTACTTTAACAAACCATAGACCCTTCGAGATGCCTAAGGAATATCAATATCTGAATCTTCCTGATTCATTCACCGATACTCCAACCGGCAACTATTTACAAAGTGCACGTTATTTTGACCAAGCACTTGGAACATTTATCGATCTTTTAAAGGTGGAAAATATCTGGGATGACACGATTTTCGTTGTATATGGTGACCACTATGGCCCGTTGCCAAAAGATACAGGAGAAATGAAGAAGCTGATTGATGTCAGCTTTGATGAAAAAACGAGATTTAATGTTCCTTTAATTATCCATCATCCTGAACAAGAAACAGGAGAAATTCATGAAATTGTCGGCAGCCAAATGGATATCTATCCTACATTAACATCGCTGCTTGGCATTGACCGCCCTCTTATCCAATTTGGAAAGCCGCTAGACATGAAACGTAATGGGTATGTCGGGTTTGCATATGAAACTACCCGTTACTCGTTTTATTCAGATGACTATGATTATGTTGCTTCTCATGATGGTATCTTTTCATCAGGTAGATGCATCGATAATGAAACCAAAAAACCGGTAAGTGTAAATGCGTGCCAAAAAGGCTATAACAAAATTTTAAAAGATACAGAAATATCTTCTTTTCTACTGGAAAACAATCTTCTTACTAAAACTTTCCCGCAACAATGAGTTTGAGATAAAAACTGACCTTGACAGGTCAGTTTTTGTTTACAGAACAAGGTGAGATTAGTCCATATATTTCCATATAATTATAGTCTTTTAGTCTCATTTCTTTTGTGTCCTTTTATCCTAATATTAGATAGATTACTAATACATTTCATTAAGGGGCTGTGTACGAATTGAAAGCGATACCGAAATTAATTTCCGCCATTGCTGCTGTGTCTTTGTTAACTTCTTACTTCATTGTTCCAACTGTTCATGGAGAAAGCCATGACGAATCAGCTATTAACAAGCTTCAAGCTGTAAACGAGCTCACCGAAAACAATACAGAAGCAGTTGCTGTACCAGCGTCTTCTTCCTCGGAACAAACAATCCCAGAAGCAGTTACCTACAAGCAACAAATAGATATGTTTCGTATGCATGAATACCAGTTTACGACAAACGGCGGGGTTTTTACTGTAAAAACCAATCATCAAGCAACAGATGAACTTTCTTATCTTATTTATAATCGTGCTACTGAGGAAATCGCTGATGAAACTAGCCCTGACACATATACTTTAACAGCCGGAACCTACGGATTTGTAGTAATTAGCGAGAACGCCCAAACGAAAGAGTATGACTTTTCGCTAAATGGGACTTTTTCACAAGCGCCTGACACTACTCTTCCAGGATTAGAAATTACAGCACCCGCAAAACAAGAAACTCGATTGTCCAAAGGAGCTTCTCCTAAACTACAGGTAGCGGGCACAACCAACGCAAGCTCTGTGATGCTGTACGATAATAATGGAGAACATTCATTGACAGTAAACGAGGGGAAATTTGACCATGAGGCAGATTTAACAAAAGGTTATAATGACATCACCTTGTATGCCTCTAACCAAGCAGGGAATTCTGTCATTACGAATTATTTTATTACCCTTCCAGGTATTTCACGTATCGACGGAAAAGATAGATATGCAGTTTCAAGTAAAATAAGCAGTGAACTGCAAGGTTTGGGGCAAATGAGCGGCACAGTTATCATAGCGAGAGGAGATATGTTCCCTGATGCCTTGGCCGGCGGGCCTCTTGCTTCAGCAGAAGAAGCTCCCATTCTGTTAACTCAGACAAAAACACTTCCTGAGACAGTGAAAAATGAAATTTCGGCTTTGGAAGCCGAGCGTGCCATTATTCTTGGCGGAACCGGATCTGTTTCAACTGCAGTTGAAGCTGAGCTAGAGAAACTTGGTGTTACAGAGATTGAAAGAATTGGCGGCCGGGACCGTTTCGAGGTCGCTGCAGGTGTAGCAGAACAAGTATCCGATAATATGGGATCAGACACAGCGATCATCGCAAGCGGCGAAGTCTTTCCAGATGCTCTCTCTGCCTCCGGGATTGCCGGTTTAGAAGGTATGCCGATTTTACCAGTTAAATCCGGTTCTATTCCTGATTCCATTCAAGCATTTATCAAAAGCCACCCAGAGATTGAAAATTTCATTGTAGTAGGCGGGCCTGCAACCGTGAAAGATTCAGTGTTAAAGAAGCTGGGAGAAATAAGCAAAGGATCTCATATAGAACGGATTAGCGGGAAAGATCGTTATGAAGTAGCCATTAATGTCGCAGAATATGGGATCGAAAATTTTGGAATGGACTTGGGTATGGTTACGTTTGCTAGAGGCGATCTATTCCCGGATGCACTATCCGGTGCACCTCTTGCCAATTATTTTGGAGCACCCATTCTATTAACGACCACAAACAAACTTGAAGGAAAGGTTCAAGCCTACTTGATGGACAATACCGATGAAACGGATCACATGTATATCTTCGGTGGAACTGGATCAGTGTCTGAAGGTACTGAAAGACAGTTATTTGACCTCCTTCCTTGATTGATTAATAAAAGAGACTCAAAGTCGCTATAGCGACTTTGAGTCTCTTTTTGTTTTTTTATGATTTCACCTTGATCTATACCTATTTTTCAAGAGACAACGAATCATAAATTAATTGAAAGTTGATATTGTAAGCTCAGTCTCTGTACCAGTAGAATATAAAGATAGGAAGTTATTCTCAAAAAATCTCAGAATTTGTCGATATATAGTAGTAAGACATAATTATCTAGGCCAAACGGAGGATTAATAAATGGGGAAATGGAAATTAGCACTATTATCTATCGTCATCTTGCTTACACTTTCTACGATTTTTTACAATATTTCTTTAGCTAATGGTGTTGAAACAGTAAATGTGCAACAATTTGGCGCGAGAGGTGACGGGGTTACTGACGATACTCAGGCCATCCAACAAGCGATTAACTCATCAGCAGGGAAAACCGTAATTTTTCCTGAAGGTACATATATGATAAAATCTTTGAACCTTCCGAGTAACATTTCTCTTCAGGGCCAAGGAGCTGTATTACAGGCTCGAGGCGAAACGCGTACTTGTATGATCCTAAAAGGAAGTAACATAAAAATATCAAACCTCACGATAGATGGGATCGATAAAGTATTAACCGGCATTTATATATCAATGGGTTCTGAGAATATTTTGATTCAGAATACAACAATCCAAAATTTCTCCACCAGCAATCCCAAGCTACATAATCATCCAATCCCATCCGGTGTTCGTATCTTTGGAAATACTAAAAATATTACAATCGATAGATCTACGATTAAAAACATCTATTCAAGGGTGCCTGTAAAATCGTCCGGAAACCACTATGTTGCAAGAGGAGTTTTCATCATGCCTTATTCAGTCAGCAAACCTGAAAAGGCACCTGAAAATATCGTTATCCAGGATTCATTATTTGATGGAATCGGTCCAAAAGATGATGGGGATGGGATCAATGTCCAAAATTTTAAACAAAAAGTAACTCTCACAATTAAAAATAACAAATTCGAGAATAACCACAAACGTGCAATCAAGATTCAAGATCCCGGCGCTGTCATAACGGGTAACACCATCATCAATTCATTTAACGGAAACAACCATTATCAAACCTATGCTGAAACGAATACCCATGATATGTTTTCCGCGATTTCGGTTTATGCGAGCGATATATTAATAGAAGACAATACAATTAGTGGAAGCGGAAGCTATTCTGCGGCTATCGACATCGATAGTGCACACAATGTTACGATTAGAAACAACAAACTGGAAAACGGATTTACCTCCAGATATCGTACAAATCCATTAATTCGAGTTAATAGTGTTGGAAACCGAACAAAAGCCATCTCAGACTTAACCATTACCGGCAATCATTTAGAAAACGGGTCCAATGGCATTTACTTCGCCAGCCCAATACGAAATGTGACATTAAGCGATAATACATTAGTCAATTGTAAATAAAACTAGGGAAGTGTACCGATGAATTCAAAGAAATGGATCATTGGCTTGCTTGTCATCGGCCTGTTTGTATTCCATACAGACTTTTCTTCACTAAAAGCCAGTGCGGCAACCGTCATTAATGTAAAATCTTACGGAGCAAAGGGCAACGGCAAAACAGATGACACAAATGCGATCCAAAAGGCAATTACAGCAGCTAAGGATAAACAAGTACTTATTCCAAAAGGAACCTACCGTGTCAGATATCTTTCCATTCCAAGCAATGTAACGATTATCGGGACCAGTGCGATTTTGAAATCTCTCAAGCCATATTCATACGTAATGAAAATCAACGGTAGCAAAGTGAGAATTGAAGGTCTCGTTGTCGATGGGAACAATCAAAGCGTACAGGGAGTATACATTAGCCCTAATATGAATGATATAACCATAACTAAAACCGTGATACAGAATATTACCCAGGCGCCCCTATTTAAAAAACAGATCCCAGTAGGCATCCGGCTGGATGGAAATGCAAGCCAGGTAACATTTGATGCTGTTCAGGTCAAAAACATTAATGGCAAATATAATATCGGAAACTCCAAGCAAGCAGCGGGAATGATGATCGCTCCCTCTAAAACAGGAATGAAGCCAGGAAAAAAAGTCGTCATTAAAAATTCATTGTTTGATAGAATTGGCCCCCGCAATACTAGCGATGCAATATTAGTCAAAGGTTTTACCCAACCAACCGATGTTGCCATAGAAAATAATACCTTTACCCGGGTGCGTGACCGCGCGATAGAAGTAAGGAGTCCGGGAGTAACGATTAAGAAGAACAAAATCATTAACTCTTTTAATAAAAATAACCCAGGAACTATAGCTACCCATAATCAATTCGATATGACGTCCGCCATCTATATAACCTCGGATGATGTGGTGGTAGATGGGAATAACATTAGCGGTGCTGGAAGCTATTTCGCGGCAATAGAGTTAACCGGAACAAACAATGTGCAAATAACAAACAATACAATTTCAAACGGAGCAAATTATAGCAATTCTGATTTAATTCGCATTAATGCAACCAGCACAGGCCCCAATGCCAAAGCTTCTTTACAAGATATAAACATCACTGATAACACATTAAAAAACGGATTTAATGGAATCCGCCTTACATCGGGAATCGGAAATTTCGTATCAACAGAAAATGAATTTGTTAATGTTAAATAATATAAAAAGAATCGAGAAGTTTCCTCGATTCTTTTTTATTAAGCAATAGCTCGAACTTCCTCTTTTGTACTGTTCCTGTTCTTTATCTTTGGCAAAGTTAAAATATATTCATTTTTCGGGAATAGCTGGATAAGATTCACAACCGCGATCGTCGTCCCTAGAATAATTAAAAAAACAACTGGGAAAAAACGGGTTTGCCAAATGACAGGCGGAGCGATTTCCTGAATGAGATATAACACCAATGGATGGACTAAATAAATGGCCATGGATAAAGTACCTATTTTCGTGAGTGTTTTTTTCAACCAATTCACTTGATTGATTTTGTCCCCCATTCCAATAATAAATAGTGTTAGTAACGGAATGTTGATGATATTGCTTACCCGGTTAGATGGGATTGATCCAACTGCTTTATATTCATAAACGGCCAGGATTGTAACGATGATGGACATAATCGCCAGTGCTTTCCGGTACTTTCTTGAGAAACTGTACAACCCTTCCCAATAATATGCGAGAAAGCCGCCGAAAACGAAAAAGAATATCCAGTTAGGCAAGAAGGCACGCTTACTTAAAGCAAACTGCCACAATCCTTTAAAATGGGTTGGATCAAAGCCGGTTAAAAAATAAACGTTCGCTAGTATGGATAGTATTAAAAGGAGAAACCAGCTTATTTTGGAACGGAATAACTGGAGAACTAAAAATATCAAATAAAACTGAAACACTAAAGACATAAAGTAAAGATGATAAAATGACTCACCTGCGGCGAAGTTAATTAAAAACTCATTCTCACCTATAAGGAACGGGTTTACATCTTCCATTACGAACATAAACAGCAGATAGAAGATACTCCAGAACATAAAGGGCATACCGATCTTTGTAACCCGTGAGGACAGAAACTTCTTTATATTAAAGCCTTTCTTCCTTACCTGGTAAAAAAGCAAAAAACCGCTAATGACAGCGAAAAGCGGGGTGCCAAATCGGCTAATCTGATTGATGAAAAAAGTAAAGTCATTGAACCGCCCCTGCTGGTTAGAAAATGCTGCTGAAACATGGACGAGAAGAACAAATAAACAGGCAACCGCCCGTAAATAATGAATTTCATATATATAAGCACTAGGGTTTTTCATTTGGCTCACACCTCTGTGTATGACTTACTAAAGTATCATCATAACAAAAGGTGCGCTTCTTTTAATACAAGTAAGTTTTTCATAAAAAATGAGTAAATGGAAACAGGCATCTTCCAGAAATCCGGAAGGTGCCTGTCACCCTTATGTTACTTCTGCTTTACCACTTTCAAGCCGTATGGTTTGATAGAAGAGTTACCAAATACATCTTGGACTTTAATGTGATAAGTACCCTTTTTAAGTGATCTAAATAGAGTCTCTGTATCTCCATTTGTATAATAGTCCGTTTTGTTCAAAAGCTTTCCGTTTTGGTACAGTGAAAGCACCATATCTGTTTCATTTCCTGAAGATAGATCGAATCTTACTGTCGTATCTTTCGAAAGTGTGAATACAAACCAGTCATCATCGCCGAACGTTTTACCGCTGTTTAAATATCCTGTAGCACTTTGTGTGCTGGAATTGACTGTTTTTAATGCAAGTGGTTTTGATGGTTTATTGCTTTTCACTACGGATTTGGCATCTTCATCCGTTGCTTTAGCAGCAGCAAGAGTGAAGTTATACGGATTAAGGCTTAAAAATTGGCCTCCATCGATAAAGCCTTGTAAAACGATGAAGTAGCCTTTTCCTTTGCTAGCTTTAAAGGAACCATACGTGCTGCCGCTATCTATTCCATTTTCAATCACCGTGTAGCTTTCTAAATCCGCTTCATCGTATTTTTTATTATTATTGACATCTTCAATGACAACTGTTGAGCCGTATACAGGAGCAAACAATTCCTTCGGCAGTTTACTGACCAGCTTACTATCTGGTGTACCTCGTTCCATTAAAGTCGTATAGACCCCTGTTTTAACAGGCTGGAAGTAAAATGCATCCAGATCATTAGGTACCGCAAAGTTACCGGTAATCTTACCGCCATCTTTTATCGGCTTCGTTTGATTCTTGAAAATATCATTCTCTTCATATTTATCGGAGAGGTCTCCCGTCACGTATTTCGAACTGATCTGATACGGCTGATAGGAAAAATCATCTTCAAAGAAGTTAGGACTAACGGACATAAAATAGGTTTCTCCTGCTTTAAGTGCTGTATAGAAGGAATCGATCAGCGTTCCCCAACCACTCCCATTTATATTTACTCCGACAGTCTGTAAGACCGGCACTGTTTTGCCGTCCTCAAGTTTCTCACTTGTTAAATGTGCAATTTCCAAAAGAAAGCCCTGGCCATTCGATTTCGGAATATCAAATTTATAGATCCCCGTTTTATCAGGTTTCATTTGGAATACATCCTGATCTTCCTCACTTTGCAAATAACCATCGGCATTCTCATTTACTGTGTACGGAACAGCACTCTCTTTATATTGCTCAATCATGCTCTCAAGCTCTTGATAATATTCTTCTTCCGAGAACTCGCGATCCTCTTCTTCTTCCTCGCCTTCAAGCGGGAAGATATCTTCATCTTCCGGAATGGCTTTTGAGTCCACTGTCAATGTATATGGGACAACCGAAGATTCGACTTCAATCTTACCATTGTCAAAAAATCCGCCAATGCCGAAAAAGAAATCTATTTCTTCATTAAGTTCCGGTTTGTTCGTAACCTTGACGTAGTATTTCATACCCGGCTGTGCTTTAAAGAATAAAGATTCACCTTCACTTACTCTTCCCCTGTTACTCATGGCTTCCGCGCCGCCAGATTGTTCCCCTTCCAGCACTTCTTTTAGTGCTTCGCGTTTTTCTTCCTCAGTAAGCGACGGTTGTCCATCTTCCTGCGGAGGAAGAACTTGCTCCTCGCTGTAAACACTGATCATGCTGTCCACACCAGGAACACCCGTTGTTTTAAAATTATAGAGCTTTTCTTCATTTGTTATAAATGTGAAATAATCGTTATCAACTTTTTCCTCGCTGATCAATGTATGTTCACTGTTCATATAAGGTACTGTAGAAATATCTTGCATATTCTCAAGTGTTGACGCATCCTCAGGAAGAGTTACTTGCTTCAACACCTGAAGTGTATAGTTGTCTTTTTTGGCAGAAGAACTGTCATAGTTTCCATTAACATCCATAACGCCAATCGCTATCGTACCGTCAAACGGGGCTTGTACCAGCTTTCCTTCCACCCCTTTATCACGTACGTTATTCACTTCCAATGATTTCTTCTCATTTTCGCCGTAGAAATGAATCTTTAATTTATGGTCATACTCATCGGCACTTTTCACTGCCGATTGGATATACTCGCCTTCCTTGACAGGAAACTTAATCCAATGCTGTTCAGATGGTTTTGTAAAAAATTTCTTCGTTTCAAAAGGCTTGGCGATTTCAATCGCCGTAGATTTTGCAAGTATTTCTTTGTCTGTCCACGTTTCTTTTACAAAGGCAGGTATCTTCTTAATGTCATAAGATAGAGCGGCAACAGGATTTACAAGTCCGCTTCCGAATTTCGTATCATATCCGGATATACCTAAGTTATTGGCTGTTGTTTCCAAGATATATTCCACTTGAACAGGCGTTAACCCCGGATGTTTGGCCAATAACAGAGAAGCAGCTCCTGCGACAACCGGTGATGCCATTGAAGTTCCGCTCATATTTTGGAAGGTTGATTTTTTCTCATAATCATAGAGGGATGAGTAAATCTCTTCCCCCGGCGCCACAATATCAACCGTAGGCCCAAAGCTCGAATAGAACGATAAATTTTTCTGTTTGTTTACTGAACCAACACTGATAACGCCTTCGTAAGAAGCAGGATAACTGCGGATATCACTGGCCTCATTCCCTGCAGCTGCTACGATGGTTATCTTTTTGGCAACCGCCCTTTGAATCGCTTCTTCTAACATCGGAGAAGAACCCAAAGACCCAATGCTCATATTAATAACTTTGGCGCCTTTATTAATCGCCTCGTCTATTGCTTGAACAATCGTATAATCATTCGTAGTGTAAGCTCTCCCAAAAACATCGATTGATAGAATTTCCGCGTTTGCGTTTATTCCATAACCTCCTATGCCATTGTTCTTCTCAGCTGCGATAATTCCGGCAACATGGGTTCCATGGGCATCAGGAAGCCCCGGATTAACAGGGTTTAACACATTATAGCTGGAGATTAGCTTATTCTTTAGTTCAGGATGATTTTTATCGACGCCTCCATCAATAACCGCTACTTTCACTTTCCTAGTGCCAGCTAGAGACTGGGCTTTGTTAATATTCAACATGGACAGCTGGTACTGCTTGTCCACTTTTGGGTCAGCAAACCCTTGTTTTTGGAACAGTACAGACGGAGCTGCCGAAGCAACCTTAGGGTTTTTGGAATAAGCTTTTAATGCCTTTTCCTGTGCCTGTTTGTTTTTCACTTTCACTACTACATATTTCTGGCTGGGAAGCTGCTTTGAAATCGTTGCGCCAGCCAGCTTATGATCCCCTGCAGATAGAGGTTGTTTATATTTAATGAGAATCGTATCTTCACTGAATGGCGACTTCTCTTCTTTTTCCTTAGGTGTGTTCACCTGGCCAAATGGGTGGTTTTTCTGTGGGCTAAACTTCTGGTTGATAGCAAATGTACTCGCTTTTTCCGCGAATGCGTTGGGTGCGCCGAGACTTGTAGCAGGAAGCACTAATCCGGCACATACACTAAGCATGGCCACTTTTTTTACAAATCGTTTCATATTTTCCCCCTAATTTTTCTACAAAGTAGATTTACTTTTCTGCTAAACTGTAAATCTTATTTCCATCTTCTTCAAATATACTAGACGGATAGTACTGGAAAAAGTTTCAAAATACCTATTTTTATAATATCATTTAGGCTTTCCTTTCACTTTAGAATTCCTTCGACAAAACTTGCAATTTTGAATAAGAAAGCACAAGGCAATTAATTGAATGTCGCTTGGCGCCCATCTTATTTTTAGTACTATTTACCATATAAAAAAACTGTAATGTTATGTAAAATATTCCTGAGAGATAAAAAGTAAGGAGAGAAATGAAATGAAAAAAACGATCTTGAATACAGCCGTTATTACTGCGGTTTCAGTAAGCTTGATAGCACCTGCTTCTGCAGATGCAGCAACTGTCTCACAAGCAACGTCGCTTGTTTCCCAAGCAGAAAAGGCGGGAGCCGTTCTTCATACTTTATACTCCACACCAAAGCGTTTTCATGTCATTGGCAAAGAGCTAACTACAGCTAATCAAGCCTATGCAAAAGCAAGCCAGGCAGTAGCAAGCTTAAAAGCGTCATCGAAGAAAACAGGACTCCAAACAAAGCTTCAAGGTGTCAAAACAAAGATTAATAGAACCGTAGCATTCAATAAAGCGATTTATTCAGCAGCTGATTCTAGCAAGAAATTAAACGAGTTGGATGGAATCATTCACAAGCCTTCCATTAACCAAAAAACACTTAAACCTAAGTATGATGCTTTTGTTAAATCAACTAAAACACTTGAAAGTACTATTAGAGTGTTATATGGAGAGTCCGTTAAACGCCCTTTGTATGAAAAATATCTTCAACCTGCCCGTGCCATGGAAGAAATGGTTCTAGATATTTTAAATGACAAAGCATCTCCAAAAGTCTTAACTCCTACTGTGTCAGGCGGCAGAACAATCCAAATACCTGTCAGTGAGTGGAGTAATCTGGATAGCGCAAGTGTCTATAATAAAGCTAACTATACGTTGGACGGAAATGCATTGCCAACTGGAACATCGATTAAATGGATGAAGATGACACCAAGAAATGTTATCTCAATTATCCTACCAGAGGCAGCGGTTACAGATAACCAGAAATCAACGTTAAAAGTTAAAAATCTTAAGGACCAAATGGGTAACACATTGGTACGGGAAAGTGACGCGTTCCCTGTCACGTTAAACAAAAATGCTACTGGCACTGATACTGTTAAACCGGAATTAGTATCGGTGGGGCAATTATCGGATGAAAAACTAAGAATTACATTTAGTGAAAAAATGGAGAGTGTAAACTCATTTGATTTTAAGATAACAATGAATGGACATACAATCGCCAATAATGGCAGCAGCGGCCGCGGTTATGTCGACATTGAACCCGTTAAAGAGGATACTACAGGAACTTTATACGATGTTGAATTGCATGGATATAATTATTTTGATCCTGATTCTGTAACAGGAGTGGATGGCCGCATAGATATCGAAAACAAAATCTATGAAACTGGTCCAGATCATCTTGGTGTTTGGGTGAAGACGGATGATTACTATGAAGGAGCCGGCCCTGTCGAACTCATTTCTGGAGAAATCACTTTTGCAACTTTGGCTCATACAGTCTCTACTGATGGATCAGGGAATAGGAACCTTCTAAAAGGCGGATCATCCTTTAGCTTAACTTTAAAAAAGATGCAGTAAGGTTTGACTAATATCCAATAAGAAACTAAGTTGTTTTTCGATAAAGAAATATACTCATCTTATATAAAAAAGACCGACACCAAACATCACATTAAATGATCGTTTGGGCCGGTCTTTTTTAAATTATAAGAAGGTTTTATTTATTAAGCACTATTTGCCCTTTTCATCTAAAATTTTCCTCATTCGGTTTGGTGTTAGCCACTGCTCCCTAAACTTTGGACTAAAACGGCGTATGGCAGGGCCCTTATCGTCAGCAAAGATATAGGGAACTTCATAGTTTGGCAGCATACCTTCCGTAGTGATTACTTCTTTAATTGATTTCGATTCTGAACATCCCCCAAAGCGGTCATCTGAATGTATCTTCCCGTATTCATCGCATAACACCTGCATCCAGACGTCAGTCTTAACATCTTCATAACCTGGTGTAAAGTAATTGGGATCTTCAACATCGTTCGGTCCCCATGATAGGCATCCAGCAACCTGCGGAACACCAGAAGATGACCAGTTAAGAGTTAACGGACCGCCTGATTGCCCATGGGCGGCATCGATATCTGTCTTTATCTGCCTTCCATCATGTATCGCAGTACAGGCACCATCCTCATCAATCCACATCTCGTCAGCATGGTCGCCCGGAAAACCAATATGCTGAAAATGATCCCCTTCATTTGCCCACCGGCTCACTGGATATTTAGCGATTGTTCCTAAAAAGCCTGTTCTGAAACCAGCAGGATGAGCAAGGGAAATTAATGCCCAATCCCTGGATCCCCCATTGTAGACAGCCCTCATTCTATGCCAATCGTAAACACCATATGGCATATTCGCATGATTGCGGGCAGGGATAAAACGGAAGGTTTCTATTTCGAAAAATTCATTATTTGAACTTTTGACAGCATGGCCAGCGGTTAACACCGTATAGTCACTTATTAGCGAACCTGAGGCCTGATGCCACCCTCCATTTTTCACTTTAATTTCAATTTGCCCTACACAACGACTCGGAAACACATCCGGACGGGCGACAGCAATTCGGTCATCCAGTATCTTTGGCTGAAAAAACATTTTTGGATTGGGATTAGTAATTTCTGTTGACTTTGAATTCTTGACTTCCATTATTTTAATAACCTCCTGCAAATTCGAGAATTACAAAATACTCAATTTTACTTTATCCATTAATTATTTTTATATTTAGCAATTTTTTTTTGCTATTGAAATTGAATGGAATTGCGAATTACAACAATGGAGAAATGGGGCAGTTTCAGAAACGATGCCAGTCTGAATCAATTAAACAGCTGGGAAAAGCTGCGGAATCCTTTTTTATGAATATATTTTATAAAGAACCGTTACAGCTATAGAAAGGTGCGAGAGCAATGCCAGATGTATACACTTTATACCATTATGTATCAAAACCAATCATGATTAGCCATAATGTAGTTCCTGCTTATCCCAGCCCATTGTTATTTTATATAACGAAGGTTAATCCGACTAACATGGTAGGAATCTGTAGAAATGCCGCCGGGGTATTAATGGATAACGTTACATTTAATTATACTGACATTACCCAATACCAATGTGTGAATTAGGAGGAAGATTGTGAGAAAAAGAGCATCTGAATATCGTGCAACTGACGCTTCAAATTTCCAGGGCTATTTAAGCCGGCTTGTCAACATTGATTCGCTGGGAGGAACTTATGCAGTTTTCCCCATACATGTGGATACTACTTATCTTTATTGTGTGGACGCCAATTCCTTTACCGTGATGAGGATCCCTTATAATCAGATAAATACTGTATCCTGCCGGTGAGCACGAGAAAAATTCTAAGAAGTAATTGTTTAAACTATTAAATGTTTAAAACGTTCAAAGTCATGGAGGAATCATATTGAACAATAGTTTAGATCATTGCTGTGATTGCGGATCTTCTTCAACTTCATCCGCTTGCTGTGATTCCAGTGTAACTTGTTCTTGCGGTACTATAGGCGATCCTAATTGCACGTGCGAATGTATAGATGAGAATTTCCGGGTTACTAGACCTTTATACCAAAAAAGCATTATTAACATTAAAGCAGAAAGGGATTCACTCTATAACATTGCCAATTACTTTAATCAATTATTCCCTAACCAAATTGCCATACCAGTCCATTTACTCAGAACCTATGTCAGGTTCAATTTTATAAACATTACTGTTGAAGAAGCCATTGACCGTTTAGGTTTGATTAGATTGAGATCGCAATTAATCCCTTATACTCATTGCTGGCCACATCTTTAAATTCGTTTAACAATGTTCTAGGGATTATTTTTTCGTTCGCTCAAAGATAGACTGTTCGCCTGTAAAATGATGGTTGTTGCCCATGTCGCTTGCTTCCGTTGCTTCATCTCGTCAGTCAATCGGGATTTCTCCTGTCCATTGGTCAGCACATAGAGGTCACTTGTCAGAGACTTAGCAACACTCTTAGAAAGTTCATCCATCACAGCCGGTATGCCGTAGTTTCCGCCCAACATGTTTGAGATAGCATGCTTTGTTCCGTTCCAGGATTTCATCAATCCCTTTTTCTTGATAGATGACATACCAAATATGAAAGCAGCCAGGAGTACAACGGTTGTTTTCCCTTTGGTACTGTCACCGACTAGGGAACAAGCAATATATTACATCATCGTATTTTCTGGAGAGATACCTCTCGAAAGAGAAGCGTGATAGAACCGGTACGTCCATCAGCTTCTCCTGAAGGTACTTTTCAAATCCTGTTACATCGTTCATATAGGATTCAATTGTTTTGACTACTTTGCCTTCCGCAAAAAGCCAGGTCGAAAACACTTCTACATGCAAACTTGATTCACTCCCAAAAATAGAAAAGGCTATTGATGTATGTCGTTATACACCAATAGCCTTTTACGTGTCTTTCATATTCATTTGGAAGTTCCTTTCCCTTCCCGCTTACGACGGTTATAGAATACTAAAAGTTTTGTCGTGAACCCCCCCTTAGGAATGTCGTGTGCCTCCTCAACTGATTTCCTTTTTCAAACATATAGCTCATAGGCAATTGGTTCCCCGTTTCTTATCCACACTTCGTACAGTTTTCTGTTAGTCTCCTCTTCTAATACCATTCCCACTATCCACTCATATCCCTTGTCATCGACATACATGAGAGTCGCAAAGAGCAACGGATTAGGCAGCTTTTCTAGGTGGTGCGTAGGGATGAGTAATTCATCCAGGTCTTCATGATAGAAATCATAAGCTTCATAACTCACCCCATCTTCCTGTACTTCTATCTTGAACGTCTTTTTCATTCTCCATACAAACCAATTCAAGTACAACATTTCTTTTCCTCCTCAAATAGAAACACCCCTAACTCCTCGAAAGGAATTAGGGGCATTTGTTAATGTCATTCATTGTAATAATATAAATTTACAATTCTATTTGATTCGGCTGAAATAGAAAAACAGAGAGATACATACTCTCTGTTTTCTTTTACACCCCACAATTATGTGTATGCGTGAAGGGAGCACCACATCTCATAGCAATTATGAGGTGTAAAAAAAGCAGAAGGCTAGAATTCAACCTTCTGCTTTTTTTTGTTATTCTACCCCTAGTTTTCTAGAGATTAGTTAGAAACAGCAGTATCAGAGAATATTACACTGTTCTTCTTAAGATCTTTCAAATCAATTGTAGATGCAGCTTTTACTACTAATCCAGAAGTAGATGCAACTGGAGTTGTAAGTGTAATAACAACTTTAGATGCATCAGAACCATCAAGAGCACTTAAAGAAGCAACTTTAACTCCATTTTGGTAAACATCGAAGTCATTACCAGTAGAAGCATCAACTAATGCTTCATCAAAGTCTACAACGATTGTGTTAGTAGCAGTTAATTTAACAGCGTTTGATGCTTCCAATTTAGGAGCTACGTTCTCATCAAAAGCTAAGATATTTGTGTAGTCTGCCATAGCTGCGAAGCTATCAGCATAACCTTTTACATTTTTAACTGTTACATTACGTACACCTTCATGACTGATTGTGCCAGCAGCGATAGATAATTCCACGGTTGCTCCTGTAGCAGTGTTTGTAACAACTCTTGCGCCCGTAATAGTAGCACCTTCGATTGAGTAGTTAGATGCAGTTTGAGCAGATGCAACATCCACTTTATTAGCAAATGAAACTACTACTACACCTGGTGTATTCGCTTTAGAAGCTACACCTGTTGGTGCAGGCAATTTAGCAGTAGATGTGCTCACAGTAAATGCAGTTGCTTTTTTCGCAGAAGGATTTCCAAATGAATCTTTAGCGATACCAGCAGAAATATCTAAGCTATAAGTTCCAGGTGTAAACGTAAACGCGGTACCAGGAGCTGGAGTGCTTGTTGTCAAAGTTGACAAGTTAATTTTAACTGATTTTGATTTTGTTGCAGTTAATGATGCGTTATGCAAAGTTGGTGTAGTAAAATCTACAGTTGGGATTACGTCTAAATCCCCATTTGGCTTAGATACAGTACCGGTAAATGTACCAGCAGCTAAGTCACCTAAAGCAACTTCTTCGTCTAAGTTTACGACTAAGTAATCAACACCACTAATTTTTGTTAATGAAGTTGAAGTAATAGTTGGAGCTGTTTTTTCAACTGTAAAGTCAACAATCTTTGCAACAGGTGTAGTAACAGCTGCAGAAGCGTTGTGTCCTTTGAAACCAGTTACTGTTACATCTTGAATTCCAGTTAATGCCTGTTGTCCAGAAGTCAAAGTAACATTGTATACTTTAGGATTTGTTGCCGATACGTTAATTGAACCTACACCTGTAGTTACACCAGCAACCGTAACGTCAGTTGGTGCAGTAGCTAACTCTTTATCAAAAGTTACTTCTAAATTAGTTACAGATGTACGCTTAACTGAAGATATAGTTGCTTGAGCCTTAACAGCAGTATCTTTATTAACTGTTATAGAAACTGGATTTGGTGATACAAGGTTTCCAGCTTCATCTTTTAATCCTACAAAGTTAATATTGATATTTTTGTTTTCGTCTGCTACAGCAACTGCAGCCAAATCAACTTCAACTACATTACGCTTTGTTGAGCTATTAGCAAATTTTGTAGTATCTAAAACTGTTGTAGCATCTAAAGCAACACCATCAGCACGTTTAACGCTAGTTATGCTGAAAGCACCATCTTTTGTAGTGATTGATTCGCTAAATTCTAAATACGCTACAGTACCAGCAGCATTGTAAGTAAGACCTTTCAAAGTTGGACGAGCAGTATCTTTTACTGCTACAGTACCTTCAAATGCAGGAAGGAAAGCACCATCTTTTACTGCTTTAACTGTATTTTTAGTTACTTCAACAGTGTAAGTTCCTTCAAACTTATAAGTTGCAGCAGTTGTCAGTGTCAATGTTTTACCATCGTCAGATAAATCAGCAACTAATGTACCTGGGATTGCTGATGCTACACCGTCAACAGTTTCAGGAGTAATAGTGAAAGCTGCAGAAGGTGCAGTCCCATTAATTACATCAGATTCAAGAACTGGCTGAGAGAATTTAACTTGAAGTTGAGAAGCGTTAATCGCACTTACACTAGAAACTTTAGGAACAGAAAGTACTTCAGCTCTTGCTTCAGCTTTAGCGTAAGAAGTGTCGTATGCTGTTTTAGCTTCACTCTTAACATGAGCTTCGATGCTTGATTCAACAACTGCAGCAAGATCTGCTTGTTGTGCATCGTATACTTTCTTCAATTCAGCTTGTGCATCTCTGATTTGCTCTTCAGTTGTTGCAGATGCAACGACAGCGTCTAATTTCTTAGCAGCTGGCTCAACTTGAAGTTCAAGAGCGTTCCAAGACTTTATGTAATTCAAAGAACGGCCAAGCAAGTATTTTGTGCGTACGCTTGCAAGATCAGCTAGGAGTCCAGCTTTAACCTTTGCATTTTTTTCGTATTTGTTTACATAGTTTACTGCATATTTGTATTGTGCTTCACCTTTTTTGTATGCGTTGTAAGCAACAGTACGGTCTACAAGTTCACCTGTAGCCAACCAAGGCTTGCTGTATGCATACATTGCGTTGTACATTACGTCCTTCGCTTTAGCAACTTCCCCTTTAATGTTTGGAGCAGCTGATGTTTGTACTGGAGCAGCGGCTACGAAACCAGAAGCAGCGATAGCAGAAGCAGTAGCGATTTTGATTGCTTTCTTTTTGTTCATCTTTGTGTGTTTCTCCCTTCGGTATTAAAAGTAGTCTATCGGGCATTTGACAATAAACGACAAATTTCCAACAGCTATCAAACTTATCGACTATTATACTAGTAAGTTTAGGAAAAAACAACCTTTTTTGCATTATTTTTCTTTTTACTAGTAGTTTAGCCTAAATTACAAGGCTTGGAAATAAATTTTCCAAGTCTTTCTTCCACTACCTATAATATTACATAGTTTTAGCAAATTCTAGTGTTATTTTGTAAATTTGTATTAATTTCTGTTAGTAATAGTTTCCAGTATTGTGTTAGGAGTGAAATATATGCTCCTTTTGTAATGTTATCGAAATACGAAAGTAACAAACCACCATATTAATATATAGCAATAAAAGAAAATTATGCCAAGAGCTAGGTAAATAGTTTCTAAACCAAATGATTTAATTTAATTATAATCATTCATTAAGAAGTTAATTGATTTTTCCTAAAAACATATGAAAAGAAGAATAATGTCGAAAAAAAGAAGTCCCTTTAATAAAATCATTGGGTATTTTCATTTCTTTTCAATTAATACGGTTAAATCACTTTCCAGCTCCTGTATTACATCTGTGAGACTAACATTCATTTTCGTCGTGCCAATTTCATAGTATTTCTTTATAACCTCATAAAATTTTTCCTTTTGTTCTTTACTCATGAAGTAATATCTCCTTATGGTCAACTTACTTTTATGCCTTATAACAACTTTATAAGGATAATTTGATCTCACCATGCTAGTACTTTTTGAAATAATAACAAATCTTTTTTTATTTTAATTCAAACATGAAGGGCCCTCAATCCAAAATCACTAGGATTGAATGCCCCTTGTACATAAATTAATTAGCATCAATTATTTTTATCGTTGTATTTCCTTTTAATAAATTGCGATTTAGAGATTTGTCTGTGGATACCGTTGAAGCATTTGTGCCGACCGTAAGTGCATGAAATGAATCAAAGTTATCGGAAGCACCAATTAGATAGTCTCGATGTTCATCGTATCCGCCTATTCCGTCCATTTCAATATAATATTGATCCCACATATCCACTTGTTGATAAATGTCCGTATCTAAACTTACTAGATCCCTTCCAGTTGGTTCTCCAGCATCATTCAATTCAGGTGTTACGCGAATTTTCGAAGCGGGAATGACAGTGTCGTTGCTGAGTATGATCTTAATATCTGCCGGATTGATTGGCTTTGCTAAAGGTTCGCTATATGAAAAGATAAGTTGGTTTCGTTTAGCCTCATTAATTATTACTTCTTTTAGGACAGGACTAACATTTTCAGTTAAATTCACTTCATCAGTATGCTCATTGCTATTGATAGTACCATGCTTGTCCTTCAAGCCTGATACCGCAATGGAGTGAGGTTTTGTTTGTGATATGGATTCTCCCGGTAGGGTGATTTGAATGATTGACCGCTGGCTTTCCGATTTTAATACTTTAATAACAGAATTGGCTGGAATCACTTTCCCATCAATCTTATAATTATTTTTATTCATAGCCGCTGCAGAATTTAATCCCGAAACATCAGAAACAATCACATTGAGTATGTTGTGTTTAGATTCTGTCACATCCAATACAAAAAGTGCCTGTTTATCATTTACAATACGGTCTAGTTCCTGGGAAAAATAAAAAGCTGTCTGATACTTATTCCTAAGATTATCTGCCACTGCCCTGCTATACAGCTTCCCTATGGCAGTCTCCATCGTTTTGATCAATCTCTGTTGTTTATCGAATTCAGCCTTTAGTTGGGTTCGGTTATAGGTGTCTCTCTCAAATGTCATTTCCAGATAATCAATATGTTTATATACAGCTGAGGCAGCATATAAGGCATTGTTGAAGTTTGTGGCACGGTCGATATATCCTTTCACTTTTTGCAGTCGTTTAGTAAGATCCGTTTTTGTGCTTGATGAAGGAAGGCTATTGACCGCTTTTAGCGCAGAGGCATATTGGGACTTAGCTGTTGTAAGTTCGGTCCTTATAACTCCATATCGTCCGACAGTTGTGTAGAGGGTGTGTAAACGGTAAGCAGAGCTTTCCGCTTTAGAAACAAGACTTTTGGCGGTGCTTGTAGTCACAGCGGCAGAAGCAGTCTGCGGTGCAGTGGATACAAAAGCACTGGAAACAAGCGTAGCGGTGGCAACTGCAGCAAACATTTTCTTTTTGTTGATACGCATTTGGATAGTACCTCCTTTTTTTAAAAAATATTTTGTAGTTGACCTTGATAAACAGAGAAAGTGATTCTCTGTTTCAAAAAGAATACACTCTTATTTTAGTATAATAGGAAGAAACACGGTTCGATATTTTAAAAAACAGTAAGATAGTCCGGTTTTTCAATACACTTTTCGTATAAATTTATTTATCTCTATAAATTTAATTAAACGTTTGATTAACATGTTACCTGAATTCAGAAAAGAGCTAGAAATTTGTAAGTATTGGACGATGCCAATGAGAGAAGCGGTTGACAATTTCGCAAAAAATAAGAAAGGTCTTGCTTTGCTCAACGCTAATACAGCTTACTGGCAAGTCCGTTTTGATGCTAAGAATCCGTCACATTTGATTTTTTATAAGGGAACGCCGAAGAATCCTTCAAATGATCCTATCGAGAAGACGAATTCTAAACTTGTGACGACAAAATTCCGTCATGCTCCTGTCAATATGCCTGAAAACCAGTTATTTGGCATCATGTATTCAGGAATTCCTGTAGAAAAGTTCAACGATCTTCCTATTATAATGAATCATTGGCTGCTTCAAGGAACCCGCTTTAAAAAAGGTTCCGTGATTCCGAAAATTGTTGGCAGTGAAGTGGGATGGCCGATTAACGGAGGAAGACATTGCACCTCCCCCGAATGTTGAATTCATTGGTGAAAAGGTTTTGGATTTGCAAGGCCAGACGCAAAAAGGAAGTTCAAATTTAGTTTGGTATGTAAATCCGCGCGGCGGGAAAGTGTTTGCTGTAGGGACCTTCTATCGGAATTGGCATCTTGATCCGTATGGACAAGCAGGAAAGCCAAGCACAAATCCTGATGTACAACGATTGACCAAGAATGCAATAGACGAATTGATTAAACACTGAGGTATGTAGAAGACCCACTAGCTGTTGGACATGATCCAGAGCTTTTTTCTTTTTTAGAAATATATATTCATCTTAGGGGATTAATCAACAAGGTATTTTCCTATATTGGTTTTGACTATTAGTTTAAGTATTCGCAATTTATCACCTCTTTGCTATTTACTTATTGTATTTATAATAACTAAGTTTCCTCAACTAAAGCACCGTTATTTTAGGAAGATGTTATATTTCTGCCTTTCCCCATTTTAATTTGGTTCAATGCCCAGAATAAAAAAGAAGCGATAAAAGACCATAGTGAAAAAATGGGTCGACTAAAAAAGTGTTCACTACTAAATAGAACCTCAAGTATATAGGCAATAAGAGAAAAACTAGCACCAAACCCACAATAAATTGTGAAAGATACTAAAATTTTATAGGCTCCTATCTTCCCAGTTATTTTATCGGCTAAAAATGAGACTGGTATTCAGTAAATAATTACAAAGAAAGAAGTATAAGGTAAGTTCCACAAGCCATTCACCAATACCACCTTCGGAAAATTCACTTTCAGGATAGTTTTCCTATTAAAAAGCGATCCTTTAAAAGGATCGCCACTGAGAATACTTACTAGATTTCCATTATCCTTATTTCACTTTGAATACCTTGGTTATATCTCTTCCAACATAGACATTTCCTTTGCGGTCTGCAACCGGCAGTGTGACATTGTTTCCTGAATAGTACCATTTCGTTTTTCCGTAGCTGTCAATTAGGGATAGTTTTTTATACCTGTTACTGGTCCAACTTCTTTCATGTAGATAAAGCTGGTTATTTTGGAATTTTAATTGGCCGGATACATAACCTGACGTGTACCCTTTATGCCATTTTTTCTTGCCATTGTTGAAATAGTTTGTGATAAGTTTCTTATCTTGATTGTTAATATAGAATGTTCCATTTCCAACCGTTAAGAACGAGGTAGCTTCCAGTCCTTGCAGTTCAGGTGTTTTTCCTATTACTTTTCCATCATAGCCGATGTTGACAATTCTAAAATAGCCATTTTTATTCTTGATGTTTTCCCATAGGAAGAAGTTATTTCCGGTTCCTTGGATGATATTCTCAGAAAAGTTCCCAGGATACGTCCAACGGAGCTTCCCTGCTTTTGTAGTTGAGACGAATTTCCCGCCTTCGCGCTTATAGTAGTTGTTATCCTTACCTTCTTTGACGGTAGGATTGGTACTTTCCCAAATCTGTTTTCCTGTTTTCCCATCTAAGATGACGGTTTTATAGTCAGTATACCAGTTATCCGGATCAGGATCGTTGTGGTTACCAGTTTCATAGAATAAGACATTGCCTGCATTCGTAATAACTGGATGAGAGATTCCTTCCCTGTGGTGGTTATAGACCCAGCGTACTTTCCCTGTATTCGTGAGTGACTGAATATAATACCAGCTGCCGACATATAAGTTTCCTGCTTTGTCGGAGGTGACATGGCTTATGTCCCTGTATGGAGTAGCGTATCTCCATTTTTTCTTTCCTGCCGATGAGATAGCTTCTAAGTCACCTGATTCATTTGCATACACATTTCCACCTGGATCCATATATAACGTAGGTTCATTTAACCATTTGGAATTCGAGTAAAAAGGGGTTTCTATTACCCTCGCTGATACACTGCTCTGACTCGGCAACAAAAAGCTAAACAATAGTAAAAAAGAGGCACAGACTACAATACATACACGACTTTTGTTTTTCATGATTTTTACTCCCTCCTCTTGATCTCATTATACTATTGGGATTTTTAAGAATACATGGTAGTTACCTCCTGTTATTTTATGATTCCACTGATTTTTCTAGAAGTGCTGCCAATTACTTGTTCCGCTTAAAGTCTCTTTCAAATGACAAAACAACTACTCCTCCACTTTTCTCTTTAATGTATTTAATAGAAGAAAAGAGAATTCCAAAAAATCCGATTGTAGAATTTTGTCACTTCTTGTTCTAATTTGTAATGAAACTGTAATGAAATGTTGCGTTTATTGTAACATTTCTGTATTACTATAAATTTACAAAATAGTCAGGATTTTTTTAGGGGGATATGTTCACCAATGAGAAAATGGATTGCTACCACAATTGTTGCTGCTGCCTTTATAATTTTGCCGTATCAAGCATCTGCTAATATTGGAGACCAAACATTAAAACCATCGATGAATCATAATGATGTCCGCCAATTGCAGAATTTGCTAAAAGTAAAAGGATATTATACATACTCAGGTTCCTATACAACCGTTTATGACTCTAAAACTACAACTGCCGTAAAAAAATTTCAAAATGCAAAGAAGATAAAAGCCTCTGGGGTTTCCGAAAAGGCTACCTTCAATGCTCTTGGAGTTTACCATGTTAATAATACAAACCTAATAAACGCTGCGAAGAAATTGAAGGGCGTTCCATATAAATGGGGCGGGGTCACTCCTAAAGGTTTCGATTGCTCTGGTTTTATCAATTATGTATTCAAAACTCAGGGTATTGTACTTCCCCGGACTGCTGCTGATCTTTATTCAAAAGTTGGATTAAAAGTTTCCCAGCCTGCTGTTGGAGATCTAGTATTCTTTTCGACTTATAAAGCAGGAGCCTCCCATGTAGGAATTTATATCGGCAATGGTGATTTTATTCATGCTTCGTCTTCTAAAGGCGTTACCATTACCAAGCTGAACAGCTCTTACTATGCAAAACGTTTTTTAGGTGCCAAAACACTATAATGATAGATTTAAGATCGCTAACTATAACAACAGTCAAATAGCATTAAACGGGCACTGCGTTTCGCAGTGCTCAGCTTGTCGACAAAAGGGGTTCGGAATGGTCTCATTCCGAACCCCTTTTTAGTGATTATTTCTATTTTTGCTTATTTTGAGTGTGAATGGACCTCACTTAGCCTTATTTATTAGGCCATTTCTGGACCTTGCCATGTCCAGTTTGCCATCTTCTTCAAATTCATGGCAGCGAAAGTAAGCATCCCCTGCATCGACAATTTTTTAAGTCCCCTTAACTTTGTCCAACGCATGCCATGCTTTTCTTTTACATCTGCGAATACGTGTTCTATCGTTTCTTTGCGTTTCGCATAGATTGGTTTTACATCCTTGTGGTGTCGCAAATGATCTGTTTCCTCTACATAATCCTGCCAAATATGCCTCATCACCCCAATCATTTTATGTATCAATTTTAAAATAGATTTTAGGAACGTTCCATTGTAAACGTTTAAAAGCCTGTTGATTGGAGTGGAAGGCGCGAAGACTCCTGCGGGAGCAGCGGGACAGGTGAGACCCCGCAGGAGCATGCGACGAGGAGGCTCACCGCCCGCCCCGCGGAAAGCGAAGCGCCTGGAACGGAAATCAACAGACCCCATTAACAGGCCAAATAAAAAAATAACTGCAGGCACACTCGATTTCATCCAGTTTGTCTACAGTCTGGGTACTGCGTTTCGCAGTGCTTTTTTTATGACTAGTTCAATGAAAGATTAATGAGTGCAAAATACATCTGAGGGATATAAACCATGAAAAAGACAATCTTTATTTATTTGATAGGATTATTAATCTACTTGGTCGAAGCTAGCTTTCAACATTCATCCGCCTTAATATCGACTATCATTTTTTATTTTCATTTTTGTCATTGAAACTTTAAAATGGCTGAATCCTCAATTTATTATAACTACAAGTTGCTATAATGTTACCGTAAATAAATTATATCTTTAATATCACGATTCCTTCTTTGTTTTTCCTAGTCGCTGGGCAGCGGAAAGTTTTTCACCATCAAGAGCTACTATTGTTTCGCAATATTTATCATACTTCTACTCATTTTGGCAATCTCTTTTAATGATTCATCTTGTTAATAATAAAATTAACGTGACAATTTGCAGCAGAGCAGGAACAGAATATAACGAACCCAATTCCTGTAAATCCTAATAATATCGAAATGGCTTAAAGCAAAGTCGCTTTTATATGATCATTCATTGAAAAAACCAAACTTCCGATAAAACATAAAAGTAATGGCTTCCAGCCAGAATTAGTATGTAATAAATGTTTTCATAAATGGACAAAGTATCCTTTAGCAAATCCAGGTATGAAAAAAACCGGACTATTTAGCCCGGATTCTTTTCAAACATTCTTATAATCTTTTATAACCTACGAGTCTCGTTTTATAGTAATTCGTACTTAGAGAATTCATTTCAACGCCTTTACTTGAGCTGGCATGGATAAATTGTCCGTCTCCTAAGTAGATTCCCATATGGGAAATGATCTGTTTTTTATCCGGACTTGGCGAAAAGAAAATCAGATCTCCAGCCTGCGGATTCGTAACATTCTTTCCAAGATCAAAATAGGTGGACGATGATACTCTTGATATCTGATAACCGGCCTTTTTGAATACATAGTAAATGAAGCCGCTGCAATCAAAGCCGCTAGGTGAGGAACCCGCCCATGAGTAAGGAACACCTATTTGTTTTTTTGCTTCTGAAATGACTGTACTCACTTGCTTGGCCGGCGTTACGGGCGCTGATATTTTGTTTGTATTTTCTGAAGGAGTCTTGGCCGGCGCAGTGCTGCTTAGGTTCTTTGAATATTTTAAAGTTTGGCCAACATATATCGAGTCCGATTTCAGGTTATTTAAGGACTTTAGATTCGGAACTGTAGTGCCTAGTAGATTCGCAACCTTCCACAGGCTATCGCCTTTTTTCACAATATATGTATTTACCTGGTCAGGTTTTGTAGCATTCTGATTACTAGGTTTATTGCCCTTCACAGGCAAAATTACTGTTGAAGTCTTAGTAGATTTGGCCACGATTAATTTCTGGCCGGGATATATAAGATGGCCTTCAAGCTTATTCCATTCTTTTAGCTCCGCTAACGAAATGGCGTGTCTGTTGGCAATCTTAAGCAGAGAATCACCCGATGCAACCGTATAAGTCTGTGTTTGCTTGGTTTGGATTGATACGGTTTTCTTAGCGACTGAATGATTGGTTTGGGAAACAATCAGCTTTTGATTAGGATAGATCCGATCAGAAGTGAGTCTATTCCATTCTTTTATTTTGGCGGCAGTCGTGGACTGTGATCTTGCTATGTGCGAGAGAGTGTCGCCGTTTTTTACTGTGTACGCATCAGCCAGGGCAGATGTGGTGAAAGCAGTCGATAAAACGGCTGCAGCCGACAGAGTTATCATTTCCTTTTTCATTTTTCCCCCTCCAATATGCATCTATTGTTTACAGCTTTTTTATTTCTTTCTGTTCTTTAATATTTTCTTAATGGCCGGCGTTCTTCGATCGGCTACTTGTATAGGTTTAGATTGCGTAAGTGCAGTCTTAGAATTGGATATGCGGGCAACAAGTTTATATGTGCCGCTAGAAGCATAGGTACCGTTATCTAATTTTCCATCCCACTCTGATGTTATGTTTCCACCAGTCCAAGATTTCTTGGGAATAAGCCTTTTAACTACCGCATTTTTTGAATTGAGCACTTCCAATGACACCGATCCACCGGATGTTGCATGAAACGAGATTGGAAGTTTAGTAGTTCCATTCATAGTAAAAGTTGTGCTCTCTACTTCTATAGGCGATAGTGGCAATGGAGTATTTGATAAGGATTTAGCGGCATCAATTCTCCCGTAACCATATAGCGTATCCTTCCCTATATTTCCTAAATCAAGACTGGATTTCTTTAAAATATCTATCACTTGAGAAGAAGATAGAAATGGGTTTTTTGATAGAATAAGGGCTGATACTCCTGTCACCATTGGTGCGGCCATCGAAGTGCCACTCATGTATTGATAAGTACTTTTTGTGATTGTTGAATAGATATTATTTCCAGGCGCTGCAAAATCTATATATTTTCCATAATTCGAGTAATAAGTTATTCTATCGTTTTCATCTGTGGCGCTAACTCCTATTGTCTGTGAGAGGGCTGCAGGATATGAAGGCTGAAAAGTTCTTTCATTTCCTGCGGCTGCGACTAGCAGCACTCCTTTAGATTCCGCATAATCGACAGCATACTCTAATGCTGAGCTTTCAGAATCCGTCCCTAGACTAAGATTCATAATGTTTGCGCCTTTATCAGCCGCGTATATAATCGCATCTGCCACTGTATAAATATCTGCATCTTCCCCTTCAAAAACATTAATCGGCATAATTTTTATATTTGGCGCGATACCTGCGATTCCTGTCTTGTTCATTGTAGCTGCAATGATACCAGCGACATGGGTACCGTGATCATCGGCTGGAAAGGTTGAACGGCCAGTAATGGCATTATACGGATTCACTATTTTTCCTATTAAATCGGGATGGTTAACTTGAACACCGGAATCAATCAGTGCCACTTTTATACTGGATGATCCTTTTGTTTGCTGCCACGCCCCCGGCAAGTTCAGTTTTCCTGTATACCATTGTTTTTTATAGTTAGGATCAACAGGAGTAAACCGAGCATCCATTCTATAGTTTGGTTCAACATATTCAACCTGTTTGCTTGCCATTATTTCTTTCGCCATATTTTCAAGGTGCGGGCTGCTGCTTTTCACAAGCGTGAAGTTCCCTGTTGGGTTTGATTCGAGCTGGACTAGAGCATGCTTTTGAAGTAATTTACTTTTTTCGTCAACTGATGTGCCGGACTTAAATTTTACAATGAGTTCTTGTTTTATGTAGTCGCTTGATTGCTTGAATAGTTCATAAGTGTTTATATGATTATTAGACTTAACCTGTGCCTCGGCTGACGATGGAGATATAGTTTGGAATAAAAATATACAAACTGCTAATAGTAATGCAGAAAAATGTCGCATGATGTTAGTCTCCTATTCTATGCTTTCAGTTTTTCCCTTTTTAATATTATCGGATACTCAGAGTTATCTTTTACTCTTAATATATCTTAAAGCTTAGATGGCTTCTTACCAACCATCTATTTTCCTATCTGTTTGGTGTTATATTTTTAAAATCATTTGCATAAGACATTCTCCACTCCTATCAAATTACCTATAAAACTTCCATTTTTTATAAAAAAATAAAAATTTCGCGAAAAAAGAAGGAATTTTGTAAGCGTATTCAGAATATATAGAATAGTGAATGAATAACCATTCATTTTACTATACTTTATTACGAACAAGGGGGTACCTTATGAAAGGTCTTGGCTTACAAAATAGCCGTTTTGGCGAGAGGAAAGGTTTCACCGTTGCAATTATTGCTGCCTTATTAGTTCCGCTTATCTATGCGATGATCATCCTTACCGCCGATTGGGGCCCGTATGACAACTTGGACAGTCTCCCAGTAGCTGTGGTCAATAATGATGTCGGGGGTATGTCGGGGGAAAAAGCAATTAATGTCGGTGATGATTTAGTGGCTGATTTAAAGGAAAACAAAACCTTGGGATGGGATTTTGTTGACTCTAAACAAGCCGAAAGAGGATTAAAAGATTTAGATTATTATATGGTAATCGAAATTCCGGAGAACTTCTCAAAGAATGTCGCTTCTGTTATGGATGAAAATCCTCAAAAGCCGGAATTGAAATTCACGCAAAATGAAGGCTTGCACTTCATGGCGGCACAGGTAACAAACAATGCTGCTGAACGGCTTAAAAATCAATTGTCTGATAAGATTACCGAGACTTACACAACGACTGTGTTCGCCAGTCTTGGAGACGTTGCAACAGGCTTTAAAGATGGTGCTGATGGTGCCGAGAAAATAAATGCCGGTGCAACTCAACTCCACGATGGGACAGGCCAGATCTTAGGATCACTTACAGAAAAAGCGCCTGATATCAGCAGGTTGGCGGATGGCACAAATAAGCTGGCGGATGGGTCAGGTTTGCTCTTGAGCTCACTTCAAGGCGGTGCCGGAGATATCAATAAGCTGGCGAATGGAGCGCAACGATTAGATAGCGGCGCGAATGAATTGGCTGCCGGTACGGGCGAGATTGAAGCTGGAGCTGCAAAAGTACTAGCTGGCCTAAAGTCTGCTGAAACTGGAAGCAACGATTTAAATGCGGGTCTCAAAGGTAAGCTTATTCCTGGGAGCAAAGCAGTTGCTGATGGAGCTGACGCTGCCAATAAAGGGGCACAAGTACTAGCGGGTGGTACGCAGCAGGTTGCTGATGGTATTGAAAAACTTAGTCAGCATCCTCTGCTAGGTCCTGTGTTAATGGCTGATCCAGAATTCCAGAGACTTCGTGCTGGAAGTAAAGAAGTGGCTGGCGGTGCTGGAAGATTAGCCCAGAGCACACCAACATTAGCGGCAGGAGCCCAAAGTATTTCAACAGGCCTCTCCGGCCAAGTGGCACCGGGCATGAATAAACTTGCTGGTGGGCTTGACCAATTAGTGGCTGGCCAAACAGCATTGCACGCAGGTGCGCAAAAATTAGATGCTGGAGCAGGTACATTGGCAGCTGGAACAGGGGAACTGGCTGCAGGAAATGCAAAAGTGAATTCTTCATGGGGTAAGCTAACAGATAGCGTCGCAACGATAAACGGAGGACTTACCACCGTAAATAATGGAACACAAACGGTTAAAACCGGTTGGGGTACATTAACAGATGGCGTGAAGAAAGTGGACGGCGGTATCGGCGAACTCGAAAGCGGTTCTAACGAATTAGCAACAGGGCTTGCTGGTGGCGCTGAGGAAACGGGAAACATTAATGGAGCAGATGATAACATTGCCCAATTTGCCTCTCCCGTGCAATCAGACGTTAAAAGCATAAATACATTCCCGGAATATCGCTATGCGAATGCGCCTTACATCATGTCATTAGCCCTTTTCGTCGGCGTATTAATCCTGTCTCTTCTATTTGATTTGAGTAGACCTGCTGTGACAGCTGTTTCTTCTTTCAGATGGTATGCAGGAAAGTTCGGTACTATGGCCGGATTTGCAACCGCGCAGGCGTTAATTGTGTCGTTCTTTGCATCATTCTTTTTAAAGTCAACACTGACAAACGGTTTTATGTTAATCCTTTTCTCAGTGTTTGTAAGCTTAACATTCCTAACGATTGTTTTCTTCCTGGTAGCCTTAGCTGGAAATATCGGTCGCTTCGTAGCCGTTATGTTCCTTGTCCTTCAGCTATCAACAACAGGTTCGGCCCTGCCGATCCATATGCTTCCGGATAATCTTCAGGCGTTAAGTAAATTCTTGCCATTGACTTATTCAATTGGCGGATTCAAATCAATCATTACGTTAGACCATTACGGATCATTCTGGGCAAATACAGCTGCACTGTTTGTCTTCCTTGCACTATTTGCTGTCTTAACATTAGCGACTGTGTTAATCCGCGGCAATAGGCGGATTAAACAGGATGAAGCCGCAGCTTAATTTTGATTCAGGCCTTCCCTGAGGAGATTTTTCCTCAGGGAGGTTTTTTACTGTTCACACGAAAAAAAAGAAGAGCCTATTGCAGCTCTCCTTAAACGATCCATTTTGGTTCAAAAGATTATTTTACGGAAGTGGTGATTGACTTTCTATTCTTTGCTGAATCTATTGCATTGATCGTCAATTTGCTTCCCTTTTTCTGCGGCTTTATCGTTACTTTATAATTTCCTTTGCTATCAGCTGTTGCCTTGCCCAAAAGTTTGCTTCCTAATTTAACTTCTACGATCATCTTGGCTTCTGTCTTGCCTGTGACTGATTTCGTTTTGGTCGTCACTGTATTGACCGATAATGCTCTTGGCGGTGTTTTATCGATAACGTACAATTCTGTGTATTCACTCTGATTGTCATCGTCATCCGTAGTAGTAACAGCAATATATGTTCCTGCCCTTTGCGGTTTAATCTTTACTGAAAAGGTTCCATTTGCCTTTACTAATGTTCCATCATTCACATAATCATCATTCACTTGAACCCACACGTAACTGCCAGGATCCGCCTTTCCAGTTACTTGTGTATCATTGTCATCGACGGGATTAACGATTGGTTTCATTAGCACAGGGATATCGCTGCCTCCGCCTTCTGCCATAGAGGCAGACAGGACATACGGAGCACCTGATGCATAATTTGCTAGATCCAGCGCTACAACATTATATGTTCCAGGTTCTAAATGATAGGCTAATAATCTAGCACCATCCTCTTCTAGCATATCATCCATTTCTATCCATTCATCATTCTCATCAATTAAGCCAAAACCCAACTCAATCGGATCGGAATAATTGGTCGCCCCAATTAATACGAGCGTGCCGCTTTCAGGAACTGTAACTGTGTAACGATCAATGTCATAAGGTGTAAATGACCCAGTCATAAACGTATCCAGCGGTAATTCATTGGCATTATGATAATCATTATTCGGTTCTTTTTCTGTAAGATACTCCTCATCAGCGTATGCCTTCACAGAGAAATTCTTTTTCGTAATCGATGCTTTTTTAATAGGTTTTTTACTCTTTTGGCTATCGATCATCGCTTTCCTTATAGAATCATATGTTGAGGAATTGGCTAAAACATCATGGCTATTGCCAAATGCAAACAAAAATATGATTGCTAAGAATAATGTCCCTAATTTTTTCACAAATCATGCCCCCTAGTAAAATATACCTAATTATAACATTAATCTAAGAAATATTTACCATAAATATTTGATGTTTTCTGTTTATAAAGTCAGATTTTCAGTTTTTATAAGTAAAAAGCCAATTGGCATCGGTACTCCGGGCCAATCGGCTTTTCCATCCAGTTATTGAATTAATTCCGTGCTTTCAGCTTCCATTCCATCTTCAGACGGTATTTCACTTTCATTGTAAATATCTTCCGTTCCTTCACTAGAGTCAGAGTTTTCCTCTTCTAACATAGGATCCTCCTCTTCATAGCTTCCCTCTTGTTCTTCCTCATAATATTCTTCTTCGGTATAAGTCTCACTGTCTTCTTCTGGAGCATATTCTTCATAAGTATCTTCCGTTAATTCGTCTTCAGAGTAAGACTCATCTGTATATGAATCTTCATACTCAGAGTATGCATCTTCCGGAATATCCCACAATTCATACGTATCGTAAAAGTCTTCATATACCTGCACGTCTTCCCACTCCATCGGATTTTTGATCCAGGAATCAATAAGTGATACAACCTGCTGCATTGGAATAGAAAAACTAAGCGCTGTTTGATTGATATAAGAAGCGCTATTAATGGCGATTACTTCGCCGGTCTCCTTATCAATCAAAGGCCCGCCGCTGCTGCCCGGATAAATTGGAGCGGTTGTTTGGTATACGTCATCATAAACAAAAGGAGAGATGTCGAAGTCCCTTTTTAAACCGCTGATTATCCCTGTCGAAACCGAATCCTTCAATCCGTTGGGGCTGCCGAAGGTGATCACCTCATCCCCTTTCACTGCCTGATTTTCGGCAGTCGGCAAAGGTTTCTTTCCTTCTAACGCGGGCACATGAATAACGGCTACGTCCATTTCATCGCCAATTCCAATCACTGTGCCTGAAAGAACTTCATCGTCGACGGTTTGTACATGTACATCCTTGTATCCCGAAACTACATGGGCATTCGTCACAATATGCCCCTTGTTATCATAAAGAAAGGCAGAGCCGAGAGAGGAATCTGTTAATACCTGAAATACTTTATCCTCTGAAAATTGGATTATATCTTTTAAGCTTCTCTGCTTCTTTACTTGTACCGGTGCAGCAACTTCCTTTTCCACCACCTGTACTGTTTTCACCGTCTCCACTTCTTTTACTACCGTTTGAGGTGCTGGCTTTTCCATCTTATACTCCCAGACCAACCATCCTGCAACTAAAACGGCTGCTGTTGCGAAAACAGCGAAAAATTTAGATTTAAATACGGATTTCACAATTTTATGCCCCTTTGTTTATATACTGGTTTACTCCATTAATATCGACCAATCTATTAACAATTCAATAAACAGTAGAATCATTTTTATATTTCGACAGAAACCAGCTTAATCCTGCAAAAGGTTAACTGCAGGAACAAAAAAAGGTAAAAATCTTAACGATTTTCACCTTTTTTATCCTATGATAGAATTCGATCTATGTTCTCCATAAATTCTTCTGCCACCGTATCCAGCTTTTCGCGGGCTGTCTCCATCGTATCCCCTTGGACACCGAAGTAGAATTTAATCTTTGGCTCTGTCCCTGATGGGCGGAGACAAATCCAGGTACCGTCTTCGAGGAAATATTTCAGCACATTCGATTTTGGCAGCTCAATCGTTTCTTCTTCGTTTGTTAAGAGAGAAGATTTGATGCTGTTTTGATAATCCTCTTGGACTACTACTTTTCTTGAAGCCAGTTCTTTAGGTGGGTTTTCCCTGAATTCATTCAGGATCCCTTGAATTTGGCGGTTGCCTTCAATTCCCTTTAAGGTAAGAGAACGTAAGCCTTCCAGATAAAAGCCGTACCTTTCGAAGACAGAAAGCAAGCCTTCATAGAGGGTCATGCCTCTTTTCTTATAATAAGCACAGACTTCCACAGCCAAAAGAGCTGCCTGAATCGCATCTTTATCCCTGGCGAAGCCTTTGGCAAGATAGCCATAGCTTTCTTCATAGCCAAAAAGGAATGTGTGGCTCCCTGTCCGGTCATATTCGTTCATTTTTTCGGCGATGAATTTGAATCCGGTTAAGACATCTTCTGTTATCAGGCCGAAGCGGCTGGCAATCGTTCTTCCTAACTCGGAGGTGACGATCGTTTTTAACACGATTCCATTTGAAGGGAGTGTTCCTTTTTCCTGTTTTTGCGTCAAAAGATAGTCCAATATTAATGCGCCGGTTTGATTGCCGGTTAAGACTACGTATTCACCTGCATCATTTTTCACGGCTATTCCGAGCCGGTCGGCATCAGGATCGGTTGCAATCAGGAGGTCGGCGGACACTTCATTGCCAAGGCGAATCGCCAATTCAAACGCGGCATGCTCTTCCGGATTTGGAGAAGCAACGGTCGAAAAGTTCGGGTCCGGCAGCTCTTGTTCTTTCACAACATGAACATTCTCGTATCCTAAATCGCTAAGGGCGCGGCGCACTGATTTATTAGCCGTTCCATGCAGCGGTGTGAAGACGATTCCTAGATCCACTTCTTTGGGGAGACCCGGATTTTCAGAAATCGAGAGTAATTGCGTATTATATTCATCATCTATTTCTTCCCCGATGATTTCAATGAGTCCGTTTTTCTTTAGAATCTCTTCCGCTTCGACTTGAAGCAGCAGTTCGTTATCAATTTCATTCACGTATTCGATTACTTGGTCAGCAGACCCAGGAGGAAGTTGTCCACCGTCAGGGCCGTATACTTTGTATCCATTATATTCTGGCGGATTATGGCTGGCTGTGATGACGATGCCGGAATAGGCATTAAGGTGTCTTACCGCGAAAGAAAGCTCAGGTGTTGGACGGAGCTCGTCGAATAAATACACCTTTATCCCCCCGGTGGCGAGCGTTTTCGCTGCTTCTAGTGCAAATTCAGGAGATTTGTGACGTGAATCATAAGCGATTGCCACCCCGCGTTTCTTTGCGTCTTCTCCGAATGAGCAGATATAGGCGGTGAGTCCTGCTGTCGCTTTTCTGATTGTATATAGGTTCATCCGGTTTGTTCCGACACCGATTTCGCCTCTCATTCCTCCTGTTCCGAACTCTAGATTCTTGTAGAACGCTTCTTCCAGCTTGCTTTCGTCCCCTTTGATTTCTTCCATAAGAGAGCGTAATTCTTCATCCAACTCCTGATAATTGTTCCATGATGAATACGTGTCTTTCCAGCTCATCCAATCCGCTCCTTTTTCCATGCTTTTTTATATAAAAGATACCATATTTTGTCCTAAATAATAAGGTATCATTGGACTCAAAACTGCAGAAAAATCATAAGTATTTGCTGCCTTCGCGAATGCTCAAATTAGCCAAGTGATTAGATGCGATAAATCTCCCGACGGATTCGGGGTTGGTTTTTGAATACTCTCTTAAGGCCCAGCCAATCGCTTTTTGGATGAAAAACTCTTTGCTTTCATTATTTCGCAAAATAAACTTATAAAGAAGCTCTTCATTTGTTTCTTCTTTGTATTTCAACTGATAAAGGATGGATGTTCTTCGGAGCCAAAGATGATCGCTGATGCTCCAATTTTCTATTTCTTCATGGATCACTTCTGGATGTTCCCCGGCAATTTTGCCTACCGGCTTCTGGGCAAGCATATCAACGGTATCCCACCATGATTTCGCTGTTATTAAATCTTTCACTAGCAGCAGCTCCTGTTTCTTGAGCTTCTTAAGTGACCTTTCTATATAATCAATTGCCGCATATTGATATTCTCTTTCATCCTGTTTCCAGAGTTCGGTGACAAATTCCGGTTGAAAGTCTTCTTTTAATATTCCACTTTCCTGATAAAACTCCTTCATTAACACTTTTCTTTGCGGTGTTTTGATACCAAGAAACGGGAATAAATCCTTCATATATTTTTGCATCGGCTCTGCCTGTTCTTTATTTCGATGGCTTTCAAATATACTAATTAATCTTTCGATGTTCAAATCAACCCACTCCTTGTTTATTGCAATATGATGTTCTCTTTACAATAGCCGTTTATGAAGCAAACAATTAAAAAGGGCTTTGGACCTAACCCCAAAAAAGGAATTTGTCTATTTCATGTCGAATGTTATATTAATTTAGCAAATCATGAAAAAAATCGGGACTTTGAGTTCATTTATTTTGGGGTATTATAGGTCCGCGACATGGGATAACAAACTTTCGATTATCATGAAGTTTGGATCTTAAGATTAGGGTACCCAGACCCGGATCGGGACCCACATACGTAGAAAGTTACGGGTCACAAATTATAATCTGCCTTTCTCTCTTAGCATAGAAAGGGTCCCCTATTTTCGCTCCAATTCAGCAGAGGGGGGGCCATACATATATTGGAGGTAGTCAACTTTGGAAATTACCAAGCATTTTTTATTTAACCTGTCTTTATTAATGATACTGTTATTTTTTTGTTTGGTGTGTTCTGAAAGATCTAGCGAAAAGCCTTTTTCCAAGTTGAGGACCACTTTTTGTTTCATCGTCTCTTTAGCGATTTGCATGGTGTTTTCTTATGAGCTTAGCAACGATTTAAGGTTAGATTTACGGAATTTACCCGTTGTGATCGGCGGCCTCTATTTAGGAATCGGTCCCCTTCTCGCGGTTGTGACCATCGCTATACGCGGGTGTTTCGGTTTGGACATTGGATTCTTGACAAATATCCCTTTATATGGAATTTTACTCTTTTTGTTATGGCGCATCCATCCTTGGTTTTGGCGACAAACTCCAAGATGGCGTATCTTAATTTCGATTCTTTTAGCAACTTTCATTAATTTTATCACGATGGCAGGTCTGAAATATTTTTATCCATCCGTTTTAGGATGGGATGTTTGGATTGCTTATTTGGTTATTCCGCCTCTTGGCGTTGCTATTATTTCCTATTGTATAGAATTTGTGAGGAAAAATATCGTCATCCGGCAACATTTGGTTAAGTCTAAAAAATTAGAAGCCGTTGAGCAAATGGGAGCTGCTATTTCCCATGAGATTCGAAATCCTCTAACCGCTGCGATGGGGTTCGTACAATTGCTACAGGAGGGTGACATTGAACCAAAGCAACGTTCGACCTACCTATCTCTTGTAAAAGGTGAATTGCAATCAGCCGAGCGGGTTATCCAGGATTATTTAACCTTTTCCAAACCGTCGCTCCATAAGCTGGAGGAACTGAATGTCTCGACTGAGATTCATCATGTTTTAAATATCTTGCAGCCTTTGACTAACCGGAATTCTATTGAAGTTTCCACTAAATTTTCTGCGATAGGGCTCATACAGGGAGACCGGCAGAAATTTCATCAATGCTTTCTGAACCTGATTAAAAATGCGATTGAATCCATGCCGCACGGTGGATTATTAGTCATAGAAACAAAGTCCTCCACCTCTCTGGTAACCATCTCCGTAAAGGATACGGGGGTAGGCATGACGAGAGAACAGATAGACCGATTGGGAGAGCCATATTACTCCACAAAAGAGGCGAAGGGCACAGGACTTGGTATGATGGTGGTCTACAGCATCGTACGGGCGTTGAACGGAACCATACGCGTACATAGTGAACCAGGAACAGGCACAGCATTCGAGGTAACATTCCCGCCATACCTTCCCTCGATGAAGAATGAGAAGTTTTGAACATGAGGTGGCACCCTCCAGTATTTGGAGGGTGCCTGTTTTTGTGATCATCGTAAAATTTATAGTTAGGAAAATATCAGAATTGGGCTATAGCTTGTAAAATTAGGATTAGCGCTCGTAAATTTGGATTAGCGCTCGTAAATTTGGATTACCGCTCGTAAATCTGGATTACCGCTCGTAAATCTGGGTTACCGCTCGTAAATTTGGATTACCGCTCGTAAATTCGGATTGGCGCTCGTAAATTTGGATTAGCGCTCGTAAATTTGGATTACCGCTCGTAAATCTGAATTACCGCTCGTAAATCTGGATCACCGCTCGTAAATCTGAATTACCGCTCGTAAATCTGAATTACCGCTCGTAAATCTGAATTACCGCTCGCAAATCTGGATAGCCGCTCGTAATTCTGAATATCCGCTCGTAAATCTGGATAGCCGCTCGTAAATCTAGATCACCGCTCGTAAATCTGAATTACCGCTCGTAATTCTGGATCACCGCTCGTAAATCTGAATTACCGCTCGTAAATCTGGATAGCCGCTCGTAAATCTAGATAACCGCTCGTAATTCTGGATTACCGCTCGTAAATCTGGATTACCGCTCGTAAATTTGAATTACCGCTCGTAAATCTAGATCACCGCTCGTAAATCTGAATTACCGCTCGTAAATCTGGATCACCGCTCGTAATTCTGAATATCCGCTCGTAAATTTGGATCACCGCTCGTAAATCTAGATAACCGCTCGTAAATCTGAATTACCGCTCGTAAATCTGAATTACCGCTCGTAAATTTGAATTACCGCTCGTAAATCTGAATTACCGCTCGTAAATCTGTTATTACCGCTCGTAAATCTGGATTACCGCTCGTAATTCTGAATAACCGCTTATAAATTCTATTAATCTAGTATAAAAACAAACAATGCTGCCTATCAATTAGAATTTTTTCATTCCCCCAGCAGGATCCTTATTCAAGTATATAAAGAATTTTATGCCCTTCACGAATATTTCTATTTGTCCTCTCCTATTTCTGTTTTTTCGAATGCACAAAAAAAGAGCCATTCATTTCCCCCTTCCCTTCTATGAGGGAGGCGGAATGAATGGCAACCTTATGATAAAAAGATAAATGATGCCTGGCACCTACAACTTAACTATGTTGTGCAATGCTGTAGGTGTTTTCGATGAGACGTTTGTACTTTCTCTCTACGCTTACCGATGAGCGGTCTAGTTTTTTGCCGACCGCGGCATAGGATTCACCTGATGAGATGAGTTGTATGACTAAGCGTTCTTCTAGGGTTGACCAGTTTTTATAATTGTTTTTGCTGCCGCTCTTTCTTTCTTTCATTCTTTCATTCCTGCACCAGGCGGGCTCGGGTGGGATAGATTGATATTTGATTTTGGAAAATGTGATTCGCTCTTTGTTTTCCGCAGCCCAATTCCAAAAATCATCGGGATCAATCAGATACCATTTCTTTATGTTTCTTGTCGTTTTCTTTGTGCACTTTAGACCGTGCTTCAGAATCCAATGTCTCACGGTTTTCGCGTCCACCTGCAGCAATTGTGATAATTGATAGGTCGTTAATAAACCGGTTGAGGCTTTTGTATTAGACAGCCCTAATTTCTTGAGCATTTGAAGAACGGAGTCTTCCGTCCTCCCTAATTTATCAGCCATTGTCGAAATCTTTAATTGCCCAACATTCTCTCTCAGGTAATTTCTTTCCTCATTTGTCCAATATCTTCTCATTTAAGACAAACACCCCTTTTATAAGAACATCTCTTACAACGTGTCAGAGTTAAATGTCATTTCATAGAAGTGATTCAAATGATTTACAATGAATTGCTGGTTCAATCCGATGAAACTTTGCAAGCTATCCGGAATGAAAGGATCCATGCATTCTAGTGTTACAGGATCAAGCGATACCCTCAAAAGCGCTTTTTCATCCTTATCCATGCATCTCACCGAAATTTTTGTTTGTTTGCTGACGATATCGATTAATTCGTATCTCATTAGTATGCCAACTCTTTTTCTAGAATTCTATTATAAGCGAGGGATAAGTTTTCCAAACATTCTACACGAAGCTTTTCGTCACAGATAAAATCATATTTAAGTTCGTCTTCCATTCTTGAATAAATAATCGTGATGTCCTCATCTCCCAGCTTTACTAGCTGGTTATTTCCCGCATAATTTAAAATTTCTCTTTCAAAAAACTCTACAGTTCCAAATAAAACAGTCAACACAGTCTCCACCTTCCGGAAAAAAATATTTTTAAAAATGTGGCTGCCAATTGGTTTTCGATAAATAAAAAAGGCAATTCTAAAAAGTCAGAATTGCCAAAAAAGTAAAATACGCTCGTCTATTTTTTGGCAACCCGGCGATCATAGTGCATTTGCACCTTAGACCCGTGGCTTTGCGTCCTTATTTTTCAATAAGTTTGCCTTTTTCACATTTTCATTACCATTATAATACAACTAAATTACTAATATTTCAACATATTTCGTCAAATTTTTTACATTTTATTGGCTTTTTATGATATTTTATGTATTTTCATTATGTAATTTGACCCAATTATCGAAAAAGTCCGAAGATATTTTTAAAAAATAGGTTAATAAGTCCATAAAAAAAAGAGTCCGAAAATCGGAATCTTTAAGGTTCATAGTTATATAGGTATTTAGCTTCACAGGTGTGAAGGTGTGAATTTTCCTATTTAAATCTCTCTGTCTCTTCCGACATCTTTATCTCCGGTCTTCAAACAGCGGCAGGAGGATGATAACGGAAGTTCCCTCATTTTCTTTGCTTTTTATATGTAAGTTACCGCCATGATTTTTGATAATTTTATTGCATATCATTAGTCCCAAACCGGTGCCTTTTTCCTTTGTGCTGAAAAATGGTTCTCCAATCTTGGATAAACGCTCTTCCGGAATGCCTACTCCTTCATCTTGAACGCTAATCAATGCAAAATTCCTGTCTTTTTTTACACTGACTCTGATATTTCCACCGTCTGGCATAGCCTCGATAGAGTTCTTTATGACATTAATAACCACTTGTTTGATCTTATCAATTTCACAGCTTATTGTAAGTTCAGGTTGTTCATAGCTTATATCAATGGCAATGTTAGAAAGCACTGCTTCAGAGTTAAGGAGAACGACGACACTTTTGACAAGGTTTACGAGATTGACTTGTTCGAAGTCATTCGATTCAGGTTTCGCCAATACCAGCAAATCATTCACGATTCCTTCTATTCGTTCTAATTCCGTTAAAATAACCTCACCATAATGGCTCGACTTATCTTCCGTTAAAAATTGGGCAAACCCTTTAATGGCGGTTAACGGATTGCGAATTTCATGAGCGATCCCGGCTGCCAACTGGCCTACGATAGACAGCTTTTCGGCATTTTGCAATTGTTCTTCCGTTTTCTTTTGCCCGGTGATATCCTTGATGATGATTTGAAAGATTTTTCGGTTTTTAAAAACGGTGGGTATGAGCTGGATTTCTACTTTCCTTACTTCCCCGTCGATTCGGGTCAGGTTTTTTTCGAAATTGATGTGCTGTTTAGCAGTAAGAAAGCTGTTTAAAACGGTATGGTCAGAAGGAGAAATATAGTCATATAATGACGTTCCCACAATTTCGTTGCTGCTTGTAAAGCCTAGCAGTTTCTTTCCTTCATCATTGATATACGTCCACACTCCAGATTCGGTTAGCATCCCGATAGTATCCTTGGAGAACTCTACTAATAACCGATATTTTTCCTGAGTCTCGAGGATTTCTTCCTCTGTTATCATTTGCTCGGTAATGTCCCGGGATATGCATACCAGTTGGTCATTATTGATACTTGAGCAGTTCATCTCCAGCCAAATATAATCCCCTTCTTTTCGTCTGAAACGGAATCTTTTTCTTTCTTCGCTGTTATGGATGTATTCCTTGAATTTCTTCTTCAGTTCTTCTTGATCATTAGGGTGGCAATATTCAAAGAGGCTATTTTTATGCAATTCGTGTTGGGCATATCCAAGCATGGAAGTGGCCGAAGGAGAAACGTAAGTAAACGTACCATTTTTATTATGTATGGAAATTAAATCCTTAGAGTAATTGAGGGCCAAATGTAAATTAGTATCCTCGTTTTCATCAATAAATATATTTAAAGAGTTCTCGTTACCCGTTGTGAACTGCAAGTGACTTTCCTCCTTGTTCAAAAATCAATTTACTTCATTTATGTATACCTAAAGAAGTTGTCGAATGGTAAAAAGTCCTATTTCCATTATCAAGAAAAAAGCCATTATTATCAATGTTTTTTTACAAAAAATCCTTATGAAATTTATGTAAGACATATATAAGCGACAAGCACCATCCAAAACTTGGATAGTGCCTGTCGAATTCTTTCTATTTAAGATACTTTTCTAGTACTGGTTTCACCTTTTCTACAACATAGGGAGAGCCACCCTTGTCTTCGACGTTTTCCATCATCCATGCCATCAGCAGGCGTGGGTTTTCGGTGTTATAAACGGCAAACCAGCCGTTCTCGGCTCCTTTTTCAGCTTTAGTTTTCTTCATTTCCGCGGTTCCTGTCTTTCCGGCAAGCGGAATGCCCAACTCACTTGCGGAGTGCGGTGTGCCGTTCGGGTCTGTGATGACCTTTTCCAGCATGCCTGAGACCTGTGCTGCTTGGTCGGCAGAGATTGCGTTCTCCTTCCACACTTTCTTTTCCGTTTTATCGCCGATGATTAACGATGGAGCGAGTACGTTTCCTTCATTCTGGAAGGCCGTGTAAGCCGTTGCAACATGCAGTGTGCTCATTTGTGTCTGTCCCTGCCCGTAGCCGCTGTCCGCAAGGCGTCCCTCACTTTCAATCTTGCCTACTTTCGAAGACGCGATCGGGTAATCAAACGGCATCTTCTCTTCATAGCCGAAACTTTTGAGTCCGTCCGAGAATTTGTCGGTTCCCAACTCAAGTGCGCGTTGTGCAAAGTAAATATTGTCCGAATAAATCAGCGCATCAGACATATTTACAGGCTTACCAGGGTCTGCCACCCTTGTAATGGAGTGGTCCTTCCAATTCTCCTTGCTCCACTGTTTTCCGGAAACCTTCATTGTCTTCGCCGGATCTACCCCGTTTTTCAGCGAGATCGCGGCTGTCAACGGCTTTATGGTCGAACCGGGTGCATATACCGAGTTAAAGCGATTTAGCAGCGGTTTTTCCGGGTCATCTTCCAGCTCTTTTTGCTCTTCGTTTGAAATGCCGAGCACAAATTTGTTCGGATCGAATGACGGACTGCTAACGAGCGCTAACGTTTCACCGGTTAGCGGGTGAATCGCTGCGGCAGACCCGGTATCATTTTTATATTGGGCAAAAATTTCCTTCTGTAATTCGGCGTCTATCGTGAGCATGATGGTTTCGCCTTCCTCGGCCGGTGTTTCGGCGATAACCTTGTCCTGCCCATTTTCGCCCTTAATGAAAATCTTCGCACCTGACTTCCCTTTTAACCGGTCTTCGAAAATCTGTTCAAGGCCTCGTTTTCCAACTACATCGCTTGCGCTGTAGCCTTTCCCTTTTTGCTTTTCCAGTTCTTCTGCAGAAATGGGTCCTACATACCCGATCAGATGAGCCGTAATTTCTTTATACGGATATACACGTTCGGCAACATCTGATATCGCTACAGAAGGGATCGCTTTCAGTTTATCAAGTAGGGCAGTTTGTGCCGGGTCGACTTTTTTAATCGGCACACTCATAGACGGCTGTACCCATGATTGGTTTAGCTTCTTCTCAATTTCTTCGTTAGACATATTTAATAGACTGCCAACCCGTGAAATGATGCTAGTTTCTTCACCTACCATTTTCTCAGGCACCAGTGCAACTTCGGCAACACTTCCGTTCATGGCCAGCCCCCGCTCAAGACGGTCAACAATTTCTCCACGAACCGCAGGATCGGTCGTCATACCAATTTCATCGTTTGCCTTCATTCCTGCAAAAAAATAACCCGGATTCCAATTAATATACCAATTCGTTTGATCATCACGTTTTTCTTTTACAAGCTTGGCCTGCTGATCAAAGTTTACGGGTCCGGCGAGCGTGTCCATTTTCACCGAAAATGGCAGGGTTGCCGTTTCATCATGCTTCTCAGGATCTTCCGGTTTTTTATAGGTGACCTTCAGGTTGTTAACCTCAATGTCCTTGTAGATTTTTTCATAACGTTCCATGAAATCTTTTTTACTCAATGTTTCTTTCGCATCCGTTGACAGATAATCATACATTTGGTCAAACTTCTGTTCATTCCAGAGCTTTGTGTACGCGGTGAGGCGGTCCTCCGGTGCAGGCTCTTTCTCACACCCGGCTATCACCAGCAGTATACTAAAAAGCAAAAGCAGCTTCTTCATTCTCTATCTCCTCTTTTTTTCTATGAATTTGCCAAAATAGCAGAATCTATTTGTTGGGGTAAATTAACTCAAATGGGCGAATAGTCCCTTCTACCATTATATACAGTCCGGTTAAAAAATGAAATATGGGGCACTTTGACAATGATTCTTCCGGGCGGAGTGTGAATGGGAAATCCATGCAGGTATAATTTTCGCGATACAGGGGTATAGATAGATAATTCTTACATACAAAAAAAGTTTATCCTCTCTCTTTCTACAAAAAAATTCCCCAAACGAGGTGTCATTCTTGCCAAACACAAAATATTTCCGAATAGGCTATAGCCTTATTATTATCCTAATCATCATTTTACTGGCTACTAAGGTAGATTTCATATTCAGGCCTTTCGTTATCTTTTTCCAGACTCTTTTTCCTCCTTTCTTAATTTCAGGTGTGCTTTATTATCTCTTAAGGCCGATTGTATTCTTTCTGCATGACAGAAGGGTGCCAAAGTCATTGTCGATTATCCTGATTTATTTGTTGTTCATCGGAATCGGCACTCTGGTAGTGTTTCTCGTGGGTCCTGAATTGCAAACACAATTCAGGAGCTTGATAGACAATTTGCCTGCCATCGTGGAAAGTCTAAGAGGGCAGGTACTTGACCTAAGAGAAAGCCCATGGTTTTCCAGATTTCAGGAAAACGAATATCTCACCTTTGAGGAAGTCAGCACAAGCGTGAGTGATTATTTTACATCACATGTTCCTGAAATCGGAAGCAATCTCGGAAATTTCATTGGCATCATTACGAGCATTGTTGCCGTGATCGTCACGGTCCCCTTTATCGTTTTCTATCTATTGAAGGATAGTGAAGGTGCTTCAAATGGAGTTCTGAAATTCCTTCCTTATTTTCAAGCAGAGGAAGCAAAGGTGATCGTAAAAGATATGGATGAAGCGCTAAGCTCCTATATCCAAGGACAGGCAATCGTTTCTTTTGTCGTCGGGGTCATGATGTACATCGGGTATTTAATCATAGACATTGATTATTCGCTCATCCTGGCAATCATCGCGATGCTCACCAATGTCATACCGTTTGTCGGTCCTTTCATTGCCATTATTCCGGCCATCATCATTGCGTTCATCACATCACCTTTCATGGCCATTAAGGTTATCCTCGTCGCTGTCGTCGTCCAGCAAATAGATGGGAATTTTACATCTCCTTACATCATGGGCAAGAAGCTCGACCTGCACCCTCTCACCATCATCCTGCTGCTACTCGTGGCCGGAAGCATGGGAGGACTGCTCGGGATGATCATCGCCGTGCCGTTTTACGCCATTTTAAAAGTAATAACTAGCCACGCATACAGGCTTTATCGACTTCATAAGGATAAGGGTAAGATTTTGGAGTTATAAGATTTTTGTTATTGTGGTGGAGGCCCGGTTTTGTTGCGAGTTTCCGTAGTTTTGTTGCCGGGTTTCCGGTTTTGTTGCTGGTTTCCTCTGTTTTGTTGCGGGAATTCTGTTTTTGTTGCCGGGCCACTGATTTGAGCAGAAATCTTACTTCTAGCAGGTATACGGATTCTCATGTTTTTTTGGATTTCTCACTCATTTCTTTTACTAAGTCTCCATTCGCTCGCAAGCATTCCGTAGACAACATGATCCACATAATGGTCGTATAACCATTCCGCTTGCCGGATTTGTCCTTCTTTTGTGAATCCTAGTTTTTCCGGGATAGCTCTGCTTTTTTTATTTTCCGGGGCGGCCCTGATTTCAATTCGGTTCAGGTCAAGCTCTGTAAATCCATAGTTCACAAATTCTCTGCAAGCCCTTGTCATAATCCCCTTACCCTGAAATGGTTCTCCGAGCCAATATCCGATCACGCCGATTTTATTTTGTTTATGAATGTCGTTATAATTAATTATTCCGGCGATGGATCCTTTATATAGGATGGCAGCGGATTTAAGAAATCCCCCGGTTTCGATTACTCCATTTAAATGGTCGAGAATGAATTCTCCTGCATCATTGACATCCTGAATATAATCGACCCAGCCCAGCCATTCGCGAAGATAATTTCTCGAGCCTTCTATCAGCCTGTAAAGTTCCTCTGCATCCTTTACATTCAGCAACCTCAAGGAAAGATCCTGATCTATATGATGTGAAAACATGTTGGCCGCCCCCTTTTCCATAACTTTATGAGAAGCGAGCGGAATTCATACTTACCCTTGAATCAAAAAAAGAGACACCACTTTGAAAGTGATGCCACCCTTGTATTAGTTTACCGTTTGACGGCTTTGTTCGATGATTTCATCGATCCCGTCGATATTTTGAAGCATCTCGATTGGGTTTAGGAGATTGATTAGCGTATCGTTCGCTCTGACTACTCCGATTAGGTAAGAGGCGTTTTGACTGAACAATCCGTCTATCTCCTTGACTTCACTCTCCGGCACATCGAGAATTTCCTTTGCTTCGTTCACCATCATTCCGACTTGGGAGCCGTTGATATCGATTAAGATGATAATGCCGTCTTCGTTCGTTTCTAACGTGCGGTTAAACAAAATTTGGGACATATCGAGTACCGGTACGACTGCATCGCGTATGGTTGTCAGTCCTTTTACATACTTAGGCATCTGGGGGAAATCGGAAAGATCGAGTACTTTCTCAATCGAAATGACAAAGGAAACCGGTACTCCAAAATCTTGTTTGCCTATACGAAAAACAATATACTTTAAAGAATTCATAATAGCCTCCTAGTTGATTTTTTTATACTTTGTTAAAGGTGAAATCGTTTCCAGCTGATCATAAACTGCAACAAACGCGTCCACGACCTCAGGACGATACATGGTTCCTCGATTGCGGACGATTTCTTCGAGGGCCTCTTCCTTGCTTAGGCTTGGGCAGTATATCCGGTCTGAAACCATTGCATCATAGGCATCCACTACAGAGACAATTGAAGCACCCAGGCTGATTTCTTCCCCTCTGAGGCCATATGGATATCCTTTTCCATCCCATTTCTCATGATGCTGTTCCACGATAGAACTTGCTTCAGTTAAATAGGCAAAACCTGTTTCCCGCAAGATCTCTGCCCCATACAAAGGATGCTTTTTCATGACTTTCCATTCTGCTGAAGTTAACTTTCCAGGCTTTTGTAAAATTTTCAAAGGGATTTTAACTTTCCCAATATCGTGTAAAAAGGCACCGTATGTAAGGGTGATGAGTTCGTCACTGGAAAGACCCAGCTTGTCTCCAACTAAATCAGATAGCCGTTGGATTCTTGAGCAGTGGTTTAATGTATACCCGTCCTTTTCTTCTATATCGGCTGCAAGTTGATGAATTTTCATCCCTTTGTTTACATAAATTTCTTCGAATATCGGTTCGGATGTAACAATTAAAAATTCACAATTTGTAATGGCCTTGAATCTGATAGGGGATGACGACGGAATGCTTGTTGTCGTACTTCCTCCATTAATGGTCACTTTTTCATGTCCGATATGAATTTCAAGAGAGCCTTTTAAAGACGTTATTGATCTTAGAAAATCGGGGTTGGTTGCCCAGTCAGGGCTGTTGCTGAATATATCGCCTTTCCCCAGCTTGAAATGGATCACTTCCACACCGTCTTCAGAAGACTGTAATGTAATTTCTGTGTTGATTATACATATTTTTTTGGTTTCCCCATTTGGGGCATTCATTAATTCCATTGGTTTCATCACAGTTATTACATCCTCCCTTATTAAACAATGCTGTCTCCATCACCTAAGAAGCTTTATTAATTAATCGTTTGATTGAAAACTATCACGAATTTGATTGGCGCTTCCCGATAGCTCTTTCATATGGTTGGCAATTTGGATATTATCGTCGCTGATCGTTTCGATGGTGGCGCTCATCTCTTCCAGGCCGGAAGAGGCTTCTTCGATGATCGCGGCTAATTCATTGGTGGATACCTCGACCTCCGATGACTTGCCCCTTACATCCTTGACTAGGCTTTCAAAGTTGCCAAATTTGTTGTTCAATCCGTCCATGGTTTGATTCAATTCAGTGAAGTAATCTGAGACTTCCTTAGTCACTTGTACGCTTTCCGTAAATTTGCTAGCGCTTTGGGTCATCTTGTCGAGGGCAATAGAATTCGTTTCATTCACTTCGACCAGATTCTGGGCAATGTTTTCCGTCGTTTGCTTGGTTGTTTCCGCCAGCTTCCGAATTTCCTCCGCCACGACGGAGAAGCCTTTTCCTGCCTCGCCCGCTCTGGCAGCCTCAATACTTGCGTTGAGCGCAAGTAAATTCGTTTGGGCTGTAATGTCTTTAATTGTATCCGCTAATTCATTGGTCTCGTAGATCTTGCTTGTAAGATGTTCAAAGGTTGAACTTAAATCTGTGATCAGTTGATTCAGATCATTCATTTCCGTTTGCAGGTGGTTAACCTTTTCTTCGCCATTCCGGGCAATGGTGTTTGTTTTTTCTGTTTCCTGGAACAACTCGCCCGTTACTTCTTCCATTTGGTTCATGGCAGCAACACTGGAATGCGCATGGTCGGCAATCATCGTCACTTGTTCACTTTGGGTCTGGCTGCCCGCTGCCACCTCGGTTATCGCCGTTTTGATTTCCCCCTGTGCATCGGAGTTATGCTGGATTTGGCTGTTGATGTTATTAATCCTTCCAACCATCGAGGTTACTGCACGCTCCAGCAATTCTTTTTGCTCCTGTTTCTCGACAGTGCTCTTTTCAGCAGCTAATAATAAAGTTTCCACCCGTTTCTCTTGACCTTGATTGAGTTTTATTAAAATCCAAAGCGAGACAGCAGTTAAAACAAATGTTAATATGCCTCCTGAAAATGCGTCCTTCGCTGCTTGACCATCTGCAAATAAGAAGTTGGTAATCGTAGCAACCAGACCTAACCCTGAACCTAATAGAAAAACGGTAGGATTGAACTGGATGACGGCATAAACTTGAATGAATGCGATGATTTGATAGTTTTGCACGCTTCCTCCATCTAAGACAATAAGGAGTAATTGGAATGCATATATTACAAGAATGCTTACATAAGGAAATATGATTTCTTTTTTTACGATATATTGAAATAGTACAAAGAAAACCGCGAACAATAAAATTTCAGCACCGTATATGATGCTTGCTAACACGTCTCCCATTGAAAGGCTATAGATAATTCCGACTACCAGAGAGAATAAAAAAGAATAGAACATAATTAAATTTTTCTGCCGTAACGTTTTGTGATTCATTTCTTTGATTTCATTCATAGATGATTCCTCTTTTCTTTTTGTTATTACTTATATCGGCAGGGATCATTTTTAATTAATACATTTTTAATTAATTTATCTTTAATTAAATGCTTTTTTATGTTGAGTATTGGTTTGAACGACTTATAGGAATATAATACTAGTTATATCGACCTACATTATTTATATTTAATATTAAATAATAACTTTTTTAGTAAATGACAAAAAAATAGATCCCATGCAGCATTGTGCACAGGATCTAGTATCTAAAATATTTTATTTTTTTTGCTGCGGTGTTCTTTAATCCACTTCTCCAACGCTACAATTCCCAATATTGCCGAAATGGCAATTCCTGATATGGCTACAAACAAAGAAATGTACTCAAAAAAGCTATAGTCGGGAATTTTGCCCCAGCGGATTTTTCCTTTCCAGTCTTCTATGACCAGATTCATTCCGTAAATCCCTGATAACACTGTATAGATGGTCAAGATTTGCAATAGATAATTGTTCCGGTTCGTCGTCAATTTATCTTGATTCTGGTATAGACCCGAGAGAGTATTTACAACATCCTCATAAAGCCGGTCGATATCGAATACTTCCTTTAAAATATGCGTGATCTCTTTCCCGGATGTCGTGCTGTTTACTTCCGGGAACAGATATTTCGCAGAAAACTCCGTGATCATAATAATTAAGAGTTCTGTCTCTGATTGGTCTTTTTCAATATCGATTCTCGAATGTTCATGCGTCAGCTTTAAAAGCACAATTTTATAGTAGAAGAACAGTAGCAGCGCATAGTACTGCTGGCCGTACATCTCGCTCGCAAGCGCCTCTTCAAGTTTTCCGGACGCTTTGGTCACACAAGCGAAATGATACTCGCTTGCGATAAAATAGGTTTCATCTCCCCAGCGATCATAGACATTTTTTTTGTAATGTCGGTCAATGTATGCGGGGTTCAACGCACCCACATATGGTTTGCCGTCCAAGTCATAACCGTTCAATTGGCTCGCACGATACAAATCAGTTTTTGTAATGGAGCTGTCTTCATCCAAAGAAATATGGCCAACAACATACATTCGCTCGTCTATAAAAAAAGGCAGACTGCCAAAATAAGTAGAATTAGATTCTTGCTGATCAATGAAATCTGTCAAATTTGGGATTAGCTCATTGAAGATAAAATCCTTTACTTTTGTATAAGATCCATTTGCACAACCGACTTTCGTGTTTTCTTCATCTTCAACAATCGGCTCTAATACCCGAAAGGTGTCACCAAAATAAAGAACATCATTGTAATCCAGTTCATCAGGCAAGGTAACACGTATGTTCATCATCCCAATATGGAACGGACACAACATAATGTCAATTGAATTAATTGTAAAGTCGGTTTGCAGGTGTGGTGATTGAAGAGTCGCCTCCAGCTCCAGGTTTTTCGTAAAACGTCGAATGCCTTCTTTGGACTGAATACTCCTGGGAAACAAAATCGGTTCTATATTTGGGAGGAAAAATTTCTCAAGCGTACGATGGGAAACCTTCATGCCTCCATAGAAATCGTCCTGCTGTTCCATGTCCTTCAGGTCAAAAAAAACAAAATCGTCCTTCAACAGTCTGCTTGTAAATTCCTTCGTCTTGCTATTCTCCATCATAAAAGGAAAAATAAACTGAAGCATCGACCGTCTCGTTTTCAAGTCTTGTGTCATCTCTTTGTTTTTTTCTTGAAAATCAGCCATGCCGATTCCTCCTGCACTTCATTATCTCTATAAATGGTACCCAACCAACTGGTTTTTCAAACGAGGGCGGAATTGTAGGGGTTTGAAAAAAAGAGACCTGTTATGGCCTCTTTTGAATATATGTTTCAATCCAATCACAAACTTCATCGAAGCTCACTGGTGATTCTTTATCGGCCACCATTCGTACTGTAAAATCCTCTGCTTGTTTCGGATGAACTTTTAAATGAAATCCATTTAATCCAAGAAACATATATAATCCTGCAAACGCTGTTCTTTTATTCGCATTATGGAAAGCATGGTTCTTAGCCAAGCTTTCATATAATGCCGCTGCTTTTTCTATAATGGTAGGATAAGCATCCTCGCCAAATGCACTCTGCTTTGGACGATTAACCGCACTTTCTAATAACTTATAATCTTTTACACCCATCATTTCCCCTGGAGTGTATAGATTAATCTGGTGTGAATTAAGAAAGATTACGCGTTCCGCAGATAAATAATGCATATTATCTCTTAGCTAATCCTTTGAATGTTTCATCATACTCATTTATCATATTATTCATTAGATCAAGAAAATTGTTATCAATGCCTTTCGGAAGGGGAACTTTCCGAGCCTTTTCAATTTTTACCGCTCCTTGTTCAAAATGGAATGAAACTTGATCGCCCTGTTTTACATTTAAGTGCTCTAAAACCTCTGCTGGAAAAGTAACACCTAAGCTGTTTCCTACCTTTGTGACCTTTCTTTCCACTTGTTTAACCCCCGTTATCGTCATATTATCACTCCTATCTTTATCATATGCTTTAAAATTTATAACAGTAATAACAAATTTTATTCCACTTTACATTATAACATATTATAACACGTTATAAATAAATTTAGGGGATAATAGACAATAAAAAAATTCCTCAAGCATAAGTTTGCCTGAGGACCATCGGGAACACATCTACTATGCTCCCCCATTTGGGTACTAGAAACAGAGGTTTCCAGAAATTAAGAAAATAGTTGAAATTGCTTTCAAGGACTTTCTTAACATGACACATAATCATTCGTTATATCGAAAAGACAGTCCTTTTCCGATATTAGTTCTATTTAATCATTATTTCTACCTTAAAATAAAATGCGATTTTAGGACATATTAAGTGAATAAGGACGATGAGAGTTCATTTTCTTTAAAATGGCTATATCTCAAGGATCAAAATATAACTATAAGTATATTTTTTCAATACTTGACTTAATTTTGATTTTCGAGATATTTAAAGGGAATTGTCAGGATGAAAAAAAAATTATGAATTTAGGTTTCCTTTGATTTCAAAGTGGGTATTTAGAAAGAAAAAGCATAACTTCAAAGGAGAGACAGACTTGAGTCGAGTAAATCCCAAACCTGCCGGACAGCTTTCAAACAGCTTGGCAAAACCGTTGCTTAGTTCAGAGCAAGCAGGAATGAGCAAACGAAAGCAAATGAAAGAATGCCTTAGTAAGATGAAGAAAAAGAAATTTCAATCATAATCACCCATGACGAATCGATGTCGTTATGGGTTTTTTTCTATTATATCCCACTGACCGGAGATCTCAGTTATATGGAAAATCATCATATTCATTCCTTCCACAGGGATGATTTTTTTTGCAGAAAAAAAAGATTGTTTTTCAGAAAACCCGGTCGCTCCCTTCAAATTACCATGCAAAATGAAGTATAATAATAAGATGTAAAAAAATCGGACATGCGGAGGCTGAATCATGAATAGTGAGTTGATGTTTTTTGCTGAACAGCTGGCAGATATGTTACATCCGGGAGAGGAAGAAAGTCTCACGGTTGTTCAAAAAGGAATGATGCTCTACCGTCAGGAGCTTGTGTACCAGAAGCAGGAATCAGAGGATAAGATTACTGCTTTTGTCCAAGATGTTGTTCCAGTAAAGGTCGAGTTGGATTTGCATATGGCCAGTCTCAGCTTTTGCAGCTGTAAAGCAGAGTTTTTTTGCCGCCACCGGATGGCTGTTTTCTTTTCCTCCTATGCTAATATTGCGAGTGTGACCGATTGGGTTCAGAGCTGGAGGGAAAACAGACGTCCTATTGCCCAGCAGAAAACATCTCTTCCTATCCAGATAGCCAGTGATATCCTAAAAGAGAAATCAAGTTCAGTGCTGGAAAAGAACTATCCTGCCTGGAAAGAATTCTTTACTTCGGCCTATTCAGAAATCGTTGAAGCTAATTTGAACCTCCCCCCTTACTTAATTGATGAAAAAATCAGATTGTATTTGCAAAAAATCAGGTCCAAGTCTCCCTTGGAAAGAGAATGGAAAAGTCTGTATTCATTTGTAGCCGACCTTACGACATTGCTGCTTGCTTTGGAAACAATTAAAGAAAACATGACAAAGTCAAGCGTTGCAAGGATTTTTTATTCGCTCGCAGATGACCTGGCAGAGGATGTGCATGCTTCAGTCCAGCATGTTAGCAGGCAAGCTCGCCCATTCGCTTTCGATCCTTTTTTGGAGGCTATCAAAAAAGAAGTAACCGGTCTGCTTGATGGCCTGGATGCGCTGGAGTATGAAAAGACAGATGTTTATCGGTCGATATGGAGCTATCTTTTGACCAATTCCTCCTGGAGGCAACAGGAGCTTGAGCGTGTACAGGAAAGGCTTGGCTCCAAAACACTTCATCCCATAGAAGAACAAACCTATACGATTGCAGCCATCCATCTTAGTATTCTGGCTAATCGGGATAAAGAGGCCGCAATGCTACTCGACAAGCTTAATGCTGATGCATGCCCTTATTTATTTTACTGGCTGAGATTATTGTCAGACCTTGATATGGACCATCGCGCCGCTCCTTACATTGATTTTCTGAATGCCAATGTTGGCAGCTTTCTAAAGGGGTTGGACGATTACTATAAAGGCAACGACTTTGTGAGAACCTTTTCCGGTCCGGTAAGCCATTACTGCTATAAAATGAAGCGGATGGATGTGCTGGAACGATTCTACCGCGAGTGCCTCCCATACAGCTACTGGAATTATGCCAACTTCCTGTTCGAGCAGGAGCACTACAGAAAATGGGTGGAGATGCATATTTACAGCAATATTAGTATTGATGTGATTGGAACGGAGAATTTGAAAAGAATAGCGGCCCACGACCCCGCTTTAGTATTGCCGCTTTATTACCATGCCGTCCAACAGACGGTCAGCATGAAAAACCGCTCGGCCTACAAACAGACGGTGCGTTATTTAAAAAAGATGCGAACTCTTTATAAAAAAATGAAAAAAGAAGAAGTATTCCTCGAATACATGCAGTATGTAACGGAATCGACAAAACGATTGCGTGCATTTCAAGAAGAATTGCAAAGGGGTAAGCTGATCGATGCTTAATCTTAATAGAGGAAAATTCAAGGTCAACACCACCGCGTTGGAGAATGGTTCATACGCGATCTCGGTCGTTGATGAGAAAAATCAATATATAAATACGGAGTACAGCCGCAAGCTGCTTTTTACTTGGGATGAGGCGAGTTTTTACGGAACCCGGTTGGATACGGATAGTATCGATGGTATGCCGGTATTTATTCTCGATGCCTGGGGGCTACTTAATTTATTTGCGACAGAAGGCTTTAATTCTTTCATTAATTGGGAGTGGTCGGAGCTGTCTTCCCTTTGTTTGTCGGCCGCACCAATCCTCCATGAAACCATTATCGGCGGAATACCGATGCCTGATTTTAAAAGCCTTCAAAACGGGCAAGTAGCCTGGAAGCTCCCCGAAGAAGTGGAGGAGGAATTTTCTTCTTCTTTCTGGGATGAAAGGATTCAAGCAGACGATCATGCTGACGTGGATATGACGGTTAGAACATTCGTTAGCAACTGGTATAACGAGTCGGCTAATGTATTTCTCGAACGCTATTCACCGGTCAAGGAGAATTGGCTAAGTGCTGTAAGGGCGCTGAGGGAAACCCGTCTTTCTCCTGAAGAGCTAGAGGCTTTTTTTGACCGGGACAGTTGGCTTGCATGGCTTGGGATCACCGAAGATGCCAAGCCGTTCACAATCGGACTCCGTCTATCTGAACCGATAGGCGGAGAAGGGCCTTGGAAGCTGCAAATCATTCTTCGTTCAAAAAAAGACGAAACAGAGATTATCACACTTCCTGAAAAAAGGCTACCGCGCGGATGGAATAAATATAGCAGCGAAATCAATAAAATGGTGAAACGGTGGCTTACAGTGGTCCCTTGGCTTAAAGACAAAGGTGGCTCTTTCAAGGAAGAGCTTTCTGAATCCGAGGCATGGGAATTTTTGACGGAAGCGAGCGAGAAGCTGATGTTTCTCGGTGCTGAAATTCTGCTTCCTTCCTGGTGGTTGGCGCTTCGAGAGTCCTCCTTGAAAATCAAGGCAAGAGTGAAAAGCCAATCTACCCGCGGTCCTTCCTATGTCGGACTGCAGGCACTGATGGACTTCGACTGGAGATTTTCAATCAATGGCGAGGACCTGTCTGAAGATGAATTCCAGCAGCTCGTCGAGGATAAACGAAGGCTCGTCTACATCCGCGGCCAGTGGGTAAAGCTTGACCCGTCATTTATTAAGCAGATTCAGGAGCTGATGGATGAGGCTAACAAAAAAGGGCTGCAGCTGAATGATTTGCTCCGACAGGAATTTCTCGATGAAGTTGAAGATGAAGCCGAAAATGATGATGACGAAGACATGCTGAAAATCCAATTTGAGCTGAACCGAGATTTAGAGAAGATGATCGGCAGGCTCCGGGAAACCAAAAATATAGCGATCCTAGAAACGCCCGAGGCACTTCATGGTGATTTACGCCCTTATCAGTCATTGGGCATGAGCTGGCTATTATTTTTACGGGAAAACGGCTTTGGCGCCTGTCTGGCTGATGATATGGGTCTTGGGAAAACGGTGCAGATGATTGCTTATCTGCTGCATGTTAAAGAACAGCAAAAGCTGGTCGAGCCTATTGAAGAGGATAAGCAAGATAGCAACGACCAACTTGCTGACGGTTCAACGATACCGGCTGTTAAGGCTTCGCTTATCGTTTGCCCGACTTCTGTCCTCGGCAACTGGCAGCGCGAACTTGAGCGGTTTTCGCCCGATTTGAAGGTCCACCTTCACTACGGCTCGAACCGCGCCAAAGGAGAAATATTCTCACGTCTTGTCGCAGATTATGATGTTGTGCTCACCTCTTACGGCTTGACGCATCAGGATCATGAGGAATTGATGTCGGTACACTGGAACAGTATCATTTTGGATGAAGCACAAAATATTAAAAACTCCCAAACAAAGCAGTCCCGCGCCGTACGTAAATTGAAGGGCCAACATCATGTTGCCCTTTCAGGGACGCCAATGGAAAATCGCCTTAGTGAATTGTGGGCCATTTTTGACTTTATTAATAAAGGATATCTCGGCACACTTGGCCAATTCCAGGAAAAATACGTAACAAGCATTGAACGTGAAGATCAGAAAGAGAAAATCAAAGAGCTGCAAAGCTTGATTCAGCCGTTCCTGCTCAGGAGGACGAAACGGGATAAAGAAGTCGCTTTGAACCTGCCTGATAAACTGGAACAAAAGGAATTTGTCCCACTAACCGCCGAGCAGGCATCGCTTTATGAACAGTTAATCAAGGATACGTTTGCCAACATCGAACAGTTATCCGCGTTCGAACGAAAAGGCATGATTCTGCAGATGCTCGGAAAGTTAAAGCAGCTTTGTAATCATCCTGCCCTTTATCTAAAAGAAGAACAATCTGACATCCGTGAGGCACCGAAACGCTCCGGAAAGCTCGAGAAACTTGCCGAGCTCGTAGATGCCGTGCGGGAGCAGGATGAAAGCTGCCTGATCTTCACTCAATATATCGGAATGGGCAATATGATGAAGGAATTACTGGAAAAACGGTACGGCTTTGAGGTACCTTTCTTAAATGGCAGCTCTGGGAAAAAACAGCGCGATGACATGATAACCAGCTTCCAAAACGGTGAATTCCCGATTTTCATCCTGTCCTTGAAAGCAGGAGGAACGGGCCTTAATCTCACCGCCGCTAACCACGTCATCCACTTCGACCGCTGGTGGAACCCCGCTGTTGAGAATCAAGCAACGGACCGGGCCTATCGAATCGGGCAGAATCGTTTTGTTCACGTTCATAAACTCATCTGCACCGGAACGCTCGAAGAAAAAATTGACGCCATGCTTGATAAAAAACAAGCATTAAATGACGAAATCATCTCAAGCGATAATTGGATCACCGAACTTTCCACAGATGAAATTAAAGAACTGATTGCGCTTCAATGAGGCTTGCGGTGATAAATTTCTGTTTTCGGTGATATAACCTAGGTTTCGGGCATATATTCTAGATTTCGGTGATATATCCCTGTTTTCGGTCATATATCTCAAATATCGAGCATATATCTCAGATTTCGGGCATATATCTCAAATATCGAGCATATATCCCAGATTTAGGCATATCTCTGTTCAGTGATTTATCTCAAGTTTCGGTGATATCTTTGTTTCGGTGATATATCCCAGATTTCGCGCATATATCAGGTTTCGGTCATATATCTCAATTTTCGGGCATATATCTCAAATATCGAGCATATATCTCAGATTTCGGGCATATATCTCAAATATCGAGCATATATCCCAGATTTAGGGCATATCTCTGTTCAGTGATTTATCTCAAGTTTCGGTGATATCTTTGTTTCGGTGATATAACTCAAATTTCGGTGATATATTCTAGATTTCGGTGATAAACTTTGTATTTCGATGATATATCTTAAATTTCAGTGATATACTCCTGTTTTCGGGCATACATCTCGGATTTCGAGCCTATATCCCTGTTTTCGGTCATATATCTCAAATATCGAGCATATATCCCTGATTTCGGGCATATCTCTGTTCTGTGATTTATCTCAAGTTTCGGTGATATATTCTAGATTTCGTTGATACACTTCGTATTTCGATGATATATCTTTAATTACGGTGATATACTTCTGTTTTCGGGCATATATCTCGGATTTCGAGCATATATCCCTGTTTTCGGGCATATATCTCAAATATCGAGCATATATCCCAGATTTAGGGCATATCTCTGTTCAGTGATTTATCTCAAGTTTCGGTGATATACTTCTGTTTTCGGGCATATATCAGGTTTCGGGCATATATCTCAGATTTCGAGCATATATCTCAGATTTCGGGCATATATCTCAAATATCGAGCATATATCCCAGATTTAGGTCATATCTCTGTTCAGTGATTTATCTCAAGTTTCGGTGATATAACTCGAATTTCGGTGATATATTCTAGATTTCGGTGATAAACTTCGTATTTCGATGATATATTTCTCTTTTCGGTGATATCTTTGTTTTCGGTGATATATCCCAGATTTCGGTGATATCTCGAATTTCAAGCATATCTCTCATTCTGTTACAAAAAGGCAGCTTCCGTTTCTCCGGAAGCTGCCTTTTTTCAAAACTTATCTTCTGCCTCAGCAGGAATATCTCTTAATTTTTCATTCGTGGATCGAGTGCGTCACGCAGGCCGTCACCCATTAAGTTGAAGCCTAGCACCGTAAGCATGATCGCAAGGCCTGGAAATAAAACAGTCCATGGTGCTTGAAGAATGAATGAACGTGAGTCAGCCAGCATTTTCCCCCATTCCGGTGTGGGAGCTTGTGCGCCCATTCCGAGGAATCCAAGTGCCGCACACTCGATGATGGCTGTTGCAATCGCCAGCGTGCCTTGGACAATGATGGGCGCTAAACTGTTAGGGAGAATATGATGGATTAAAATCCGTGAATCTTTCATGCCGATTGCCTTTGCGGCCGTGATATATTCTTCTTCTTTCACGCTTAATACGCGCGAACGGAGTAGGCGCCCAAAGGTTGGGACGTTAATAATCGCAATGGCTATAAGAGCATTTTGCAAAGACGGGCCCAATGCCGCGACTACTGCGATGGCCAGTAAAATACTCGGAAATGCAAGGATTATATCAAAGATCCGCGATATAATCGTATCCACCCATCTTCCATAATAGCCGGCAACAATTCCAAGAAAAGAACCTACGATTACTGAGCCTGTTACCGAAACAAAACCTACCCAGAGGGAGATCCTGGCTCCATAGATGATCCGGCTGAAAATGTCCCGTCCGAATTCGTCCGTCCCGAACCAGTGCTCCCCGGACGGAGCCAGGTGTTTGTTTGACAGTTCTTGTTTCGCCACATCATAAGGAGCGATTAAAGGGGCAAGTATTGCAAGTAAGATAAAAAATGCAACGATCGATAATCCAACAATAGCCAGTTTATTCTTTTTAAAGTTTTTCCATGCCTCTTTCCATGGTGACACGGCTTTTTCCTCTGCCGACTGTACTTGCTGAGGTAATATGGGAGGTATATTACTTGCAGTTTCTGCCATGATTCTTCCCTCCTATTTATACTTGATTCTCGGATCGATTGCCGCATACAGCAGGTCCACGACCAGATTAATCAAGACAAAGATTGTAGCGATTACAAGAATTCCCGATTGAATGACCGGATAGTCCCGGGAGCCAATTGCATCATAAATATATGTACCAATGCCCGGCCATCCGAAAATGGTTTCTGTCAAAATCGCACCGCCAAGTAATAGTCCGGTTTGAAGTCCAATTACTGTCACTACTGGAATTAGTGCGTTTTTTAAAGAATGCTTGTAGACAACCCAGAACATTCTCATTCCTTTTGCCCGGGCAGTCCTGATAAAATCAGAACGCATTATCTCAAGCATTGACGAACGTGTCATCCTGGCGATGATTGCCATTGGTATCGTCCCAAGTGCAAATCCAGGCAAAATTAAATGTTTGATGACTTCTATGAATTGATCGAACCTGCCAGCCATAAGTGTATCAATCAAGTAAAGGCCGGTAATCGCTTCTACCGAATCACGTATATTATCTCTGCCTGTTGTCGGTAATAAATCCAACTGTATCGACACAACATATTGTTCCATTAACCCTAGCCAAAAAACGGGCATCGAAACTCCAATCAAGGCAAGAACCATGGCAACATAATCAAACCAGGAGTTCTGGAACCAGGCGGAAATGATCCCTGCATTCACGCCGATTACAATGGCAAACAGCATCGCCACTAGTGCTAATTCGATTGTGGCCGCTAGATATGGCCAGATTTCCTCTGAAATAGGAGAACCCGTTTTTAACGAAATTCCTAAATCTCCTCTAATAATACCACCTAGATATTCTATAAACTGTGTATACCAAGGCCTGTCCAAGCCTAGTTCAGCCGTCAGAGCCGCTATGGCTTCCTTAGTTGCTTGTTGTCCTAACATGATCTGAGCCGGATTGCCGGGAATCGCGCGGATCATCATGAAAACGATGAACGCCATACCGAGCAAAACCGGAATCAGCGCACCTAAACGCCGTACCGTGTATGAAAACATCGTGTCACCTGCTTCTTATTTGTCTAAGCTTTCATAAAAAACGGGGAGTATGCATGAATCCATACTCCCCAGTTGTACTAAATTAATCCAATGTCACATCCTGGAATGATTGTGAGCCCTTTGGATGTGGGACGAACCCTTTAATTTTACTGGTACCCGCCAGCAACGGTGTTGAGTGTACAAGTGGAACCCATGGTGCATCTTCATGGATGATCTGCTGTGCTTGTTTATATAATTCATTTCGTTTTGCTTCATCAGGAGTCGTTTGTGCATCAATCAACAGCTTATGGACTTCATCATTGCTGTATCGTGAATAGTTATTAGACCCGATGCTATCCTTGTCAAGCAATGTGTAAAGGAAGTTGTCCGCATCACCGTTATCTCCTGTCCAGCCTAGCATGAACATTGGAGCTTCACCGGCCTGAACCTTTTCAAGGTAAGCACCCCACTCAAAAGTAACGATTTTTGCATCTATGTTTACTTCTTTTAAGCTAAATTGAATGGCTTCTGCCACTTTTTGTCCGTCAGGCATGTATGGACGCGGTACCGGCATAGCCCAAAGATCCATTTTGAATCCTTTTTCAAGTCCTGCTTCTTTAAGTAATGCTTTTGCTTTTTCTACATCGTATTCATATCCCTGTACGCTATCATCGTATCCACCAATAGAAGGTGGCATTGGATTCTTCGCAGGTTCTGCTGTTCCCTCATAAAAGTTTTTGATAATATCATCTTTGTTTACAAGGTGGTTAATTGCCTGCCGTACTTCTTTTTTATTAAACGGCTCTTTTTCTACGTTAAAGCCTAAATAGCCAACGTTCATGGATGGACGCTCGAACAATTGAAGCTTGTCATCCTCTTTAACCTTGCTCATATCGCTTGGGTTCATACCGTCTATTAAGTCGATTTCACCTTTGATCAAAGCATTAAGACGTGCAGAATTATCTTTAATAACCTTAAATGTAACTCCGTCAAGCTTTGGTAACTCTTTGTTCCAATATTTATCATTCTTTACTACTTTAATCGTATCGCCAGGTTTCCAGTCTTCAAATTTGAAAGGACCAGTACCTACGGGATTCTTGTCAATTTGATCAAATTTCGAAGGACTTGCAATTGCGAATGGACTCATCGCTAGGTTCTTAAGGAATGGAGCTTGTGGACGTGCCAGTGTGAATTCAACTGTCTTTTCGTCTACTGCTTTAACCTCTTTAATGACGTGTCCTTCGTCACCTTCAAAACCTCCGAACATGGACGCATAATAAGCAAATTTCGCTTCATCCTTGCTCTTTGCCCAGCGTTCGAAGTTCTGGACGACAGCATCTGCATTAAAGTCTTCGCCGTCATGGAATTTAACACCTTCACGTAGATTAAATGTGTATTTCAAGCCATCATCAGAAACGACCCATTTTTCAGCAAGGCCTTCTACAATTTCCGTGCTGTCTTTTTCAAAGTCTACAAGAGTTTCATACATTTGTTCTGTGACAATATAAGATTCTCCATCTGTTACGATAGCCGGATCAAGCGAAACTGCATCTCCGCCTTTTCCGTAAATCATAACACCTCCGCCTTTTTCGCTGCTGCCGCCTTCTTCAGAAGATCCTCCACCGCAACCAGCTAGAACTAGAGAAAGCGCAAGAACACAGCTTAAAAACAGCCATAACGACTTTTTCTTCTTCATATTTCTGACCCCCATTAATCTTTTTTTAATTAACTTATGCCAATTTATATATACGCCTTGTCATTCATATAAATGACAAGCTGCGTAGTGGCCTGGTTCAATTTCTTTCATGATCGGTTTCACCGATTTGCAAACATCCATCGCATGCGGGCATCTTGTATGGAAAGCACACCCTTTTGGCGGATTGGCCGGGCTTGGCACATCTCCCTGTAAAATGATCCGTTCCTTTCGATACTCTATATCCGGAATCGGAACGGCAGACAGAAGTGCCTGGGTATACGGGTGCTTCGGACTTTCATAAAGCGCCTCACTTTCTGAAAGCTCGACGATATTCCCAAGGTACATCACTCCGACGCGGTCACTAATATGGCGGACCACCCCAAGGTCATGCGCGATGAAAAGATAAGTTAAATCAAATTCCTTCTGAAGATCATCCATCAGGTTCAGAACCTGTGACTGGATCGAAACATCGAGAGCTGATACCGGTTCGTCCGCGATAATCAGCTTTGGATTAACGGCCAAAGCACGGGCTATCCCGATCCGCTGTCGCTGTCCGCCGCTGAATTGGTGCGGAAATCTTTTGGCATGCCAGCTGCTTAAACCGACAATCTCGAGCAACTCTTTCACACGCTTTTTGCGCTCCGCTTTGCTCTTTACACCGTGGACGATCAGAGGCTCTTCCAATATCTTCTCGACGGTATGCCGCGGGTTAAGCGATGCAAAGGGATCCTGAAAGACCATTTGCATTTCCCGGCGCATCTTCCGCATTTCTTCAGCTGAAAGTTCGGTAATGTCTTGTCCTTCAAAATAAACCTTTCCATCACTTGGTTCCAAAAGGCGGAGCAGCATCCTGCCAGTCGTTGATTTACCACAGCCGCTTTCCCCTACCAAACCTAATGTTTCACCTTTATTGATGTAGAAGGAAATCCCGTCTACCGCCTTTACTGCACCGACGGTTTTCCCGAGCAGTCCACCCTTTATCGGAAAGTGTTTTTTAAGGTTTTCTACCTTAACTAATGGTAATGGCTGAGTCATGTGTGTTAGCTCCTTTCCCATCTTCATAGAGCCAGCATCTGACCTGTTGCCCATTTTCAAGCGGGGTAAGACGAGGAGTCTCGCTCAGACATTGCTCCATTGCATGTTTACAACGGGGAGCAAATTGACAGCCAAGGTTGAGCGATCCCGGCTTCGGTACGTTCCCAGGTATCGAATAAAGGCGATCCACTTTCTTTCGTATATCTGGCACGGATTTAATCAGACCGACCGTATACGGATGCTTCGGGTTTTGGAAAATCGTTTTGACGTCGCCTTCCTCAACGATTTTTCCTGCGTACATGACGGCAATCCGTTCACACATTTCAGAAACTACCCCAAGGTCGTGGGTTATCATCATGATTGCCGTATCCGTTTCTTTATTTAACTTTTTCATTAGTTCCAATATCTGAGCCTGTATGGTTACATCGAGCGCTGTTGTCGGCTCGTCTGCAATCAAAAGCTTTGGCTCACAGATCATCGCCATTGCGATCATGACCCGCTGACGCATTCCGCCTGACAGCTGGTGTGGATATTCTTTCACCAGTTCTTCTGCCCGCGGAAGCCCAACCAGCTTCAGCATTTCGACAGCCCTTGCCATCGCTTTCTTTTTGTTCCATTTTCTATGTATGCGTAAGGATTCAATCAGCTGTTCCCCAATTGTAAAAACAGGATTTAAGCTTGTCATTGGCTCCTGGAAAATCATTGCTATTTCATTTCCGCGGATTTGGCGCATCCTTGATTCGGAGGCATCCGCAAGGTTTTCTCCCTTAAACAGGATTTTCCCTTCTACCTTGCTTGTTCCCGAAGGTAATAGTCCCATGATAGATAGCGAAGTCACACTTTTTCCACAGCCGGATTCTCCTACAATACCGAGGACTTCCCCCGGCTTTATATGAAAATCGATATTGTTCACGACCGGTAGTTCGCCATCATCCGTTAGGAAACTAGTCCGTAATTCCTTCACTTCAATAATAGAACCGCTCATAGACCAAACTCCTCTCTTGATGATGACTTCCTGATTCTCTAGAGGTCAATTTGAATTATGCCATTTATAAAATAATTTTTCAATAAAATTCTGAAAATATTTTCAATACAGAATTATTTTATAAGTGTGTCTTTCGTTCTATGTCATTTTCATTAATTTTATAATTAAAAATGGCTGCCAGAGCGGCAGCCGACGACTTTTATTATATTAGTTTTTCTTGAGTGTCATGGAAACACTGAAATGCATAACTCCGAGCAAAGTTCCCACAAACAATAAAAACGATAGTGGAATGATATGAAATCTATCAACTAATTTCACTGAAACTATCGTTAATACAACTGTTAAGATTGCAAGAATAATAATCCATGTCCCGATCTTTTGGAGCCAATAACCAAGTAAACTTATCATGCTGCTAGCCAGTATGAAAGATGCCGGGACAAAAATAAACACACTTACTAAATCAGTAAAAAGCGGATACATTTCCTCTTCTGGGTAAGTCAGATCAGGCGGGTAAGATTCATAAGCTAATGTCAGGCTTATTAAAAAACTAATCGATAACCATACTTTATATTTCATCATCTTCACCTTAGTCGTTAAATTAGATCCAGTATAGACCCGTTCCTGCAGAAATTTTATAATAGCCCTCTTTCGTTTTCTTGGCATAAAAGATAGTCGGTGTCATACCCACCACTTCCTCTTCTATCTCCAAAATCCAATTGACTGACCTCATATTTGCTGAAGGATAGTTTACTATTAGACTGTTTATTTTAAAAATCTGTGCTGAATGATAATTTGTAGATGTTTTTTAAAAGCTTCTTAAATGAATTGTAGAAACGGTTTCCACTGTTTTCAAAGGAAGTTCTTAACTTTCAAATAAATACTCCTTCATCGTTTATCATCTAATACAAATTGCTACATATTCATTATATATATATTCGGTATTTAATTCGTCAATACAAGAAAAAAAGCCGCCAAAAGGCGGCCAAAAAAAGGAGAGGTTCAGAAGAATGCTTCTCTTTATAGAGGTTTGTAAGGGGCTGCAATACGGGGTTTTTCAAGGTCCAGGTTTTGGTCGTTACGGTAGCGGTCTATCGTTGAATTATGGGGCAATATCAAGAAGTTATTAAGTTGAAGGATTACAGTCTGTCAGAGGATTGTGGAAATCGATCCCTGCCCTCCAGTACGAAAGATTGTCTTCTGTTCATTTCAGCGCTCAGCTTAGCCAGTCTTAACAGAATCGATTCATGTTTCTTTTCGAGTATTTTGTATCGGGAGTCCAACCGGGCAAGAATGAACTCCAGCTCGGCCAGCTGATTTTCCTCATTCGCTATCCTTACATTCATTTTTGCCGTTAAGCCGATAAGGTCGCCCAGTAATTGCTCGATTCTTTCCGTACGCTGCTGTGTTTGACCCCTGCACTCGTTGCAGGAACAGAAACTTTTTCTTTCCCCCACACTATCACCTCCATCATTTTACTTAATTTCTCAGTCTTACATTTCTACCGGGCTTAATTCTTCTTGTTTCACGTTTTGCTGCTTTGGTCCAACAAAGCGGACAGACTCAGCTACGACTTCGGTTACGTACACCCTTTTGCCTTCCTGATCGTCGTAATTTCTTGTCTGGATCCGTCCGGTAATGCCGATAATCGACCCTTTTCGGCAATATTGGACGGTGTTTTCAGCAGTTTTCTTCCAGAGGGTGCAATATACGAAATCCGCATCGTACTGACCTTCGTTATTGCGATAATTTCTGCTTACTGCCAAGGTTACATTTGATACGGCTTTTCCTTCCGGAGTGTAACGCAGCTCAGGGTCTCTCGCCAGTCTTCCAACCAATGTTACTTGATTTATCAAACAAACAACTCCTTTCTTATCGAATACCCTCATCATAAAGAATTTAATTCTTCCAGTAAAATCGACAAATTACCGCAGGGAGAAAATTTTCGCTTAGAAAAAACAACCTATTTCCTTCTAAAAAAGTCATTTTGTGCATATACTATTGATTAAAAAAGTTTTTTACAAATTTTTTATTTTTTTCGACTTTTTTCGTTTGCTCTCGATTGAGACATATTTTATAATTCTTATTACTTTCCTATACTGTTATGTATCAGGTATGCTATAGGTAGAAAATGGTCGGAATACATGTTGGATTATAGAATACTGTATTGGGGAAAATACAAAGAATGGAGGGATCGGATGAAGACATTTAAATTAATTTCTCTGCAAATTGTAACAAAAGAAAAAGAGTATATTGATATCCCACTGACTGATGGCCTCATCATCAATAAAGAGGATGAAGGCAATACGTGGATCATCGAGGCTTTTGTAGCGAATGAATATTTCAGCAACCTTAAACAGTTTGTCTCTGCCGGGCAAGAAATCAATGTTCAGGCCGTGATTACGAAAAAAGACAATGATCCGGCAACCTTTAAAACGGTCGTAGATACGCTCAAAAAAGTGGACGGACATGTTATCATCCTCTTGGAAGGACATCTTCAAAAGACCCGCAACAAATATGCCGAGCTCCTGCTTGAAGATTTGGTCAGCCAAGGCGCCGATGGTAACGAATTAATAACCCAATTTAAAGAAAAAATGCGGTCCCGCCCGAAGTTAGCCACAATAAATAAAATTCGATTGAAAAAAGACTGACTGCTGAGAGTGATAGAACAAGACGAAAAGCTGAGGGGACCCTCCTGTGAGGAGCCCCGGGTCCCACCGTCTCTGACATGTTCATCATTTCAGTTAGTCAGTCTTTCTGTTTAGGTTTTTTTATTTGTTATTATTTTCATCATCACCTAAACCATCATCATTAATTATGCCTTCATCATCCGCGCCGTTGTTGCCGTTGTTGCCGTTATTTCCGTTATCATCATTCATGCCATCGTTCATATCATCATTGTCGATGCCTTCATCGCCATTTTGACCAGGATCCATGTCTACATTATTGTCCTGCTGATCTTGGTTATTGGTATTATCTTCTGGTGGTGGATTGTTGTTATCATCATTGTTACATCCAGTCATTAACATCGCTGATAATAATGATCCACCTATAAGAGCCATTAGCCGCTTTTGCATAGACAGTAACCTCCCTTCGCAATTAGTGGACTATAAATATGTCCTGCTGCTATTTTGCCCGCATTCGATAAAATATTGCATTTTAGTCAAAAAAAATAAGCCGGGAAAGAAAGCCGGCCTTTAAAATATATAAACGTATTATGTATCGACACAAGTTATCCAGCGAAAATCATGACTCCTTATCACCGAAGCCAAACATAATTTCTGTTTCACATGCCAGTTCACCATCGACTGTGGCCACTGCTTTGCCTTTTCCGAAAGAACCACGGATGCGTACCATTTCGACCTCAAGCCTTAACTGATCCCCCGGCTTTACCTGCCGTTTAAAGCGGCAATTATCAATTCCCGTGAAGAAAGCAAGGCGCCCTTTATATTCCTCCTGCCTAAGCATCGCCACCGCGCCGACCTGTGCCAGTGCTTCGACAATCAACACGCCTGGCATTACAGGATAGTCAGGGAAATGTCCATTAAAAAACTGCTCATTGGCCGTTACATTTTTAATGCCAACCGCTCTTTTACCATCTTCAACCTCGATTATTTTATCAACAAGCAAAAATGGATACCGGTGTCTGATTATTTCCTTTATCTGAGTGATATCAAGCATAATTTGGGTTCCCTCCATTAAAAAATTGTTCTTTTCCAATCATATCATGAACGTATGGGACGACACTACCTGGACCTATTTCCTTAACCTAAGATACCTCAGACATGACAAAGGATCTGAATGAGCATTCAGACCCTCTTGAAGCATTATATATCTTTATTAACAAGGTCAACAATATGAGTCCATGTCGACTTTTTAAATACATCAGACACATTGCCTCCACCGATCACACTATAGCCGATGACCGCGCCTACCGAAACACTGGCAGCAATAAGCACCGTTACGATGATCAATCTTAGCCAAATGGGCAAAAGCCTGATTTTTACCCGTTCCTCTGCCTGATCTTTCTTGTTTTCCTGCTGACTATATTCTTCTTTGGTTAATTGTTTTTCTTCCATGTTAATGTACGTAATCCCCTTTTACAGTAATTCACTGTCTATAAGATTATCTTAACGGATACCATTAATTAAGCCAAGCATTTGATCAGCCATTGTGACAGATCTTGAATTAAATTGGTATTGTCGCTGTACATTCATTAAATCCGTCATTTCTTTTGAGAGATCGACGTTCGAACTCTCCAAAGCTCCTTGGCGTAAGGAAATATCATCTCTTAATCCGCCGTTCAACGCCGTCATAATATCTTCTTCCTCAATTCCGAGTTGATCGATATTAGCCGGCATTCCTAGAAGGTTTTCACCAATTTGCTCTAAAAATTGCGGTTTCTTCACGGAAACAATACCCAGATTAAAGGTTTGTGTTCCATTATTATCTGTTTGCACCTGGAGCTGTCCTTCTTTTGAGAAGGTCAGGTTATTTGCTCTCCCGTTTATGACAATTGGCGCATCATTTTCGTCGAGAACCGGATACCCTTTTCCGGTAACGAGCATCATTTGCTCTGGATTATTCGAAACAGGTGTCAAATAGAAGGCACCATCTCTTGTGAACCGGACATTTTCTCCATTATTATCAGCCACACGAACCCGGAAGAATAAATCTTCTCTTTCAAGCGCGACATCGAGGTTGCGTTCTGTGTTTTTAATGTTTCCTTGAGTAAGAACCAGTTGGCTCTGGCTTATTCTTGCTCCCGTGCCCTGCCTGATCCCAAGCGGTGTTAATCTTCCTGTTTCGTTTTCCTGTCTTTGGTTATTGAACGCCTGGACGAGCAAATCATTGAAATAGGATTCCTTGCGTTTAAATCCATTCGTGTCAATATTGGAAATATTATTGCTGATCATATCCATTTTATGCTGCAACTGGCCCAGTGTGTTCGTTGCGGTAATCATCGTTCTATTCATCGTTATTCCCCCTAGGGCAGGACTTGTACAGGGTGTACAGAGGTCGTCATTCCTATGTTCCCTACGCTTTCGTTTTTATAACAAATTGGCAAATATTTTATCCAATCCGGCCAATTTCATTGACGGCCTTTTCCATGCTTCGATCATATGCCTGCAATATCTTTTGGTTTGCTTCAAACGAACGATAAGCTGACATCATATCTGTCATTGTCCGTGACGCATCGACATTCGATCCTTCGATGAAGCCTTGTTGCATTCCGAAGGTTATATTGCCTTCATTATAAGCGTTAGCGAGCGGTTGGTCAGATGAGCGGTATAGGCCGTCACCTTCTTTAATAAGCGTATATGGATTTTCGGCAAAACCAATCCCAATCCGGGCAACCTGCTGATTATTCTCCGTGATGATCCCGTTCTCGTTTACCGTGAAATTCTCGCTGTTCAGCTGAATTCGGTTATTATTTTCATCAAGAACGTAATATCCTTGCGGAGTTGTCAAAAAACCCTGTCCGTCTAGAGTAAAGTTCCCATTTCTCGTATAGCGCGGCTCTCCGCCGGCATTAGCTACTGTAAAAAATACAGTTCCCCTCTTGCCGTTTTCATTATTGATGGGCATATCGCCATCCACAAGCGCAATATCCGTATTCCGTTGTGTCACTTGAGGGTCGCCCTGGAAGAATTTTGGTGCTGCCTCCTGCATATAGACGCCCGTATTCAAATACCCAACCTGGGAATTTACCGGCAGATGCAGACCCTTTTCAGTAGGGATTGATTTTGATCCGAGGCGGTGTAACAACATTTCTGGGAATGACCTGACACTTGATTGGTCCGCTTTAAATCCCGGTGTATTGGCATTGGCCATATTATTTGAAAGCATTTCCGTTCGTCGTTGCTGTGCAAGCATCCCGGAGGCTGCCGTAAAAAAACCTCTTAACATATTCTCACCTCTAATTGGTAACGTGTAATCCTGTACTAGTAATTGAAAAAACAATATATATATATGTTATCGGCTAGAAGCAGTGATGTCTTAAGTTTCAAGGAAGGAATTTTCAAAAACACAGGAATCTTTTAAATAAACCATAAGGGCCGTTTGTGTCTTCATGTCTAATTGAATCTTGGCCCGTATAATTGATGTTGTAACTAGGAAGCAGATCCTTTGCAGTGAGAAATTTGATCAGCCTATTTTTCGTCGTGATAGCTTATCGATATTCTCCAGCATCATGCCTGTACCGATTGCCACGCATTTCATCGGCTCCTCTGCTATTAACACCGGTACCTTCAATTCATCAGCAAGCAATTGATCCATGCCATGCAATAATGCACCGCCGCCTGTTAAAATGACTCCCCGGTCAATGATATCAGCAGATAGCTCTGGAGGGGTACGCTCTAATACACTTTTTGCTCCATAGACAATCCCCGCCACAGATTCACGAAGTGCTTCCTCAATTTCATCTGAGTTAACGGAAATAGTTCTTGGTAGCCCTGAAATCATATCACGTCCACGAATGTCCATTTCTTCGCGACGGGCACCAGGGAATACAGTACCAACATTAATTTTAATGTTCTCAGCTGTACGTTCCCCGATCAGCAGCTTATATTTACGCTTAATATGATTCAAGATTTCACTGTCGAATTTATCTCCTGCAACCCTGATGGATGATGAAGTAACGATGTTTCCCATAGATAGCATCGCAATATCAGTGGTTCCGCCCCCGATATCGATAATCATATTACCAAACGGATGGAAAATATCCATTCCCGCTCCAATGGCCGCTACCTTAGGCTCCTCTTCAAGATAGACTTTCTTTCCGCCGCTCTTTTCAGCAGCTTCCTTGATTGCCTTTTTCTCAACGCTTGTAATGTTCGCCGGACAACAAATCAAAATACGTGGCTTAGACAAAAATCCTTTAACATTCAGCTTATTTATGAAATACTTCAGCATGGATTCAGTCACATCAAAATCTGCAATAACCCCATCCCTCAAGGGACGCATGGCCACTATATTTCCTGGGGTACGCCCTACCATTCTTCTGGCTTCTTCGCCTACTGCAAGGACGCGTTTCGTATTTGTATCAATGGCTACTACAGATGGTTCATTTAAAACGATTCCTTTGCCTTTGACATGTATTAAAACATTGGCAGTTCCAAGATCGATTCCAATATCTCTAGCAAACATAAGTCTTATTTCCTCCTTGTTACCTCAACATTAAACCTACCTCTATTCTAATTATTAATTTTATCATACGAACTAGGCCGAAAGAAGGGGGTAAGCAGAAAAAAGTAAAATTTTGCATATTACTGTCGAAAAATCTTTATTTCCTTCATAATAATAACCGGGTCATACAGCGACGATGAAGCTACCTCTGATTTATCTTTCAATCAGATAGTATCTTATACTCGCCGCGGCTTCCCGGTTTCATTAAAATCCTTTTATTTTACAGCCTCTTCTTCTCGTTCTGAACGCTTGTATTTCAGCTTTGTTGCCTCGCCCCCGCGCAGGTGGCGGATGGATTTATGGTAATCTAGAATATCCTTTACCTCATTTGCAAGATCAGGATTAATTTCCGGCAGTCTTTCGGTTAAATCTTTATGGACAGTACTTTTGGAGACACCAAACTCCTTCGCAATCACGCGAACCGTTTTCTTTGTTTCCACGATATACTTTCCTATCTTGATAGTTCTTTCTTTGATGTAATCGTGCACACCACTCGCCCTCCCCAAATTGGATGTGAGAAGTGTGAAATGAGTTACGTTCCAACTTGAAAAATACTGCTTCCCCAGAAAAATGTATAATATATCCGCAACTAAATGTATGAAATATAATAAACGATCACTCACCTCAAACACTCTCTCTTTAGTATCGTTTATAGATGTTTATTAGCTTGGTTTAAGATATATGCACAAATTACTGAATAGGGACGAGGTGTTACACAATATTTCTGAAATTTCTTATTAATTGCCAAAATAAAAACCCGTACTAAGACGGGTTTTTTTACCAAATTTTCAGTTGTTAATGGGCACGTAACATGTTTGTTTTGTAATGTTTTATTTTAATTTTGTGTAGAATCCTTGGTATCTTCTGTAGTGTCACGGTTTTCTTCGGAATTTTCAGGCTGGTCCGTGTTTTTATCTGACTCAGCATCTTTTTCCTGATCAGATGTTTCATCTGACGGTTGACCATCCTCATTTTCAGTGGATTTGTCATCGGATGATTTAACTGCTTCTTCTTCTGTTGCTTTATCCTCCGTGGCTGGCTCTTCAATATCAGTTTCAGTGCCTTCAGCTTTTTCAGTCATTTCTTCGATAGAAGAAAGCTGTTTTTCATCCAGGTCAATTGGATTTAGCGCAACATTATCTTTTCGGATTTCAAAGTGGACATGGACACCTGCTTCTTCATTCAATAAGCTTTTACCTGCTTTGGCAAGAGCTTGTCCTTGCTTGACTTCATCGCCAACCGCTACTTCTATGTCCTTTACGGATTGATAATGAGTAACAACGCCATTATCATGCTCGATTGTAATTTCATTTCCAAGCAATGCGTCTTCTTTGACGTTCTTAACAATACCGCTTAAGGAAGCTACTACATCAAACGTTTTGCCATCCCTCATTGCAATGTCGATACCTTTGTTTGGCTCGTATCTGTTATTGTAAGATACTAGAGCGGCTTCTTGCTGTTCCTTCGTTCCATTCTCGGCATCGTAAAATTGCTTCTTGATCACCATTTCCTTGCTATCGGTTACAGGCATTTTAATATTCTCAAGCTTGCTGTTTACTTCAATTGCAGGCTCTTTGAAATTCTTGCCTGTTTCCGTTTCTTTGGCAGGGTTCGCTGAATCATTGAAACCGTTTTGGATGATTAAAGCTGCTGCCAAAATGATTGCTGCGCTCGCTATATAGATGGCTGGTAGTGCCCAACGCTTCTTTAATATGCGCTGGAATTTAGATTTTCGAGAAGTTTGTTTCTTTTCTTCCTCTCTCATTTTTATCACCTCAGCAATCATTCTGAACAGATTGGAGGAATTATATACCTTCTTTTCAAAAAAAATTTTTTGTGTTTAGCTTTTGTTAAGCGTTTGCTTTTTATACATTTATTTTTTTTGCTTCTCTTCCCATGGTAAAATGAGCATATCTTATCTGAAAGAAGTTGTAGGAATGAAGAAATTAATGCGCAGTACATTGATTGTTTTGCCTTTTATTTATATGGCAACTATCTGGACTTTGTCCAGTTTCCCGGATAATGCAGTAGTGGAGCTGCCTGATCGTTCCATAGACCGTTTTACTAAAGAAGGCTTGCATCTTGTGGAGTTTGCGATTCTTTATATGCTGTTTGCGGCGGCGCTGGCTTCCGTTGGTAAGCTGACCCCTGCTTTCAGCCTGCTGGCAGCTATGGCTGCGGGGTCATACGGAGTCCTTGATGAAATTCACCAATACTTTGTACCTTCCCGCAGTGCCAGCTTGATTGATGTTTTAAAAGACTGGATTGGCGTTGCGGCAGCCTATTTCCATGTCCGATACCATTATTTCAAACATAACCGAGGCTTTTTGACGCTAATCGAAAGATTGGACAATAAAAAATAGAGATGGAACCTCCTTTTCGGGGGCCCCCAACTCTATTTTTTTTATTTTTTTGCTGTTATGGTTTTCAATAGATTATTCGAGGATTGAATCGCTACGCCTTTGTAATAATATTTCACGATATCCTCATATTTGCTGCCTTCAAGGGCCATGCCGTTTGCCCCGTACTGGCTCATTCCAACTCCATGGCCATAGCCTTTGGTAGAGATCATGATGTTATTTCCTTTCCGTTCCCAGCTAAAATCAGCCGACCTCAAACCAAGGGCTTCGCGGATCTCTTTTCCTGTCAGCTTTTTACCTCCGAAATTGACTGTGGCTACCCGCTTTCCAGGTGTTCTTTTTGTAATTGTGCCAATGCTTTTCCCCTCTGAGACCGTAACATCCAGCTTTTTCTCAAATTCGGCAACGGAAATGGCGGTGGTGTTATGGAATTTCGGCGAGTCCTCATCCCACTCGCTTGGGACACTCTTCAAGTATGGCAATTCACTTTCCCAGTACGCTTCAGAATTTTCCGTATAGCCGTTGCTCGTAGAAAAGAAGCTGGGTGTTATCGGCTTTCCATCATAAGTTAGGATCTGCCCTTTTGTATCATTAACTGCTTTGGAAATTTTTTTGATCTTCCACTCATAATCTGTGCCCCATATTTTCTTAAGCTCATCATTATTGCTATAAACCTGATGCGTGACAGTATCGGTAACATCGGCGCCTTTTGGGAGGTCAGCCGCATTCTTGTTCAACATTTGGTTCACGATATACGTACGCGCTGCCAGAGCCTGGGCCTTTAATGCCTCCAGCTCGAAATCTGCCGGCATTTCAGCAGAGATCACGCCGGTAACATATGCTTCAAGCGGCAGCTGTTGAATCTCCTTGGTTTCCGCCCGATAAACGGCGACTTCAACAGCTGGTGAATTAACCGCTTCCGGCTTTTTATTTTCACTGTTCTGCTCTAGCTTTTCTGATAACTTTCCATCTGCTTGATTCGTCGAGAATGGAAGCACAAGCATAGCCGGAATCATTATAATGACAAATGCTGATACTACAAATAGTGCGATCATCGGTTTAATCGTTTTCAATACTCCTGGGCCTCCCTATATGGTAGTCTCACTTAAAATATATGGGGTAGGACAAGCATTTATGACAACCGTGAAATGGAAATAAACCGATTGTAGGTCTCAAGGAGGACCCGTGTATCGATCGCTCGTAATTCCTGATTTGCGCTCGTAAATTTATATATTCGCTCGTAATTCCTGATTAGCGCTCGTAATTCCTAATAAGCGCTCGTAAATTTCTATATTCGCTCGCAATTCTCGATCACCGCTCGTAAATTTCTATATTCGCTCGTAATTTTCTATAAACGCTCGTAATCCCTAATCATCCCTCATAACCATGAAATAATCAGCCATATTCTTTAAAATAAAAAAACCGATTCCCACTTACATAAAGGGAATCGGTTTTTTTATATAGCTTATGCGTTTAAGTCTGCTACGATTGTTTCGTTTTCTACGGTAGATTCTTCGTTGATGCGTTCCACATCTGCGCCAAGAGCGGCGAGTTTTCCGTGGAAATTTACATAGCCTCTGTCGAGATGCTTCAATTCGGTAACTCTTGTAATGCCTTCAGCAACCAATCCGGTTAGGATTAATGCTGCAGCAGCACGTAAATCGGTCGCGGCCACTTCGGCACCCTGCAAATCAGTCGGTCCGTTCGCAATGACAGAACGGCCTTCAATCTTGATGTCCGCATTCATACGACGGAATTCTTCCACATGCATAAAACGATTTTCAAAAACCGTTTCTGTGATCATGCTTGTTCCTTCCGCACGTAGTGATAATGCCATCATCTGGGATTGCATATCAGTAGGAAAGCCAGGGTGAGGCATCGTTTTGATGTCGACTGCCTTTAATTTTTCCGGTCCAATAACACGCAAACCGTCTTCTTCTTCCGTAATCGAAACACCCATTTCTTGCATTTTTGCAATCAAAGAAGATAAGTGTTCAGGAACCGCGCCTTTTACAAGGACGTTTCCGCCTGTAATCGCCGCAGCTGTCATGAAAGTACCTGCCTCGATACGATCAGGAATAATCGAGTGCTCAGCACCGTACAATTTTTTTACACCTTCAATTTTAAGTGTCCCTGTTCCTGCACCCTTCACCTTTGCCCCCATTTTATTAAGGAAGTTCGCAAGGTCTACAATTTCAGGTTCTTTTGCTACATTTTCAAGGATAGTCGTTCCCTCTGCAAGGGATGCTGCCATCATAATGTTCTCAGTTGCACCAACACTTGGGAAATCAAGGTACACTCTTGCTCCTTTTAACCTTCCATCCACTTCTGCTTCGAGAAAGCCGTTTCCGACTTTAACGGTTGCACCCATGGCCTCAAAGCCTTTTAAGTGCTGGTCAAGCGGACGGGAACCAATTGCACATCCTCCAGGCAATGCTACACGTGCCCGGCCGTTTCTTGCTAGTAATGACCCCATAACCAATACAGAAGCACGCATTTTTCGAACATATTCAAAAGGTGCTTCATCGAATAGCTCTTTTGATGCATCTACAGTAACTGTATTATCGTGAAATGCAACCTCGGTGTTGAGGTTACGCAAAACTTCATTAATTGTATATACATCGGAGAGCGTTGGTACGTCTTTAATGATGCTTTTTCCATCACTTGCTAATAATGTTGCAGCGATAACCGGCAAAACGGCGTTTTTTGCGCCTTCGACTTTAACTGTCCCGCTTAGCCTTTTTCCGCCGCGGACGATGATTTTTTCCAAAAGTATTCCCCTCCGCGTCCATTTTCTCTATATTAATATTCAAATGTGACGATTGGTGTGCCAACTACAAAGGTAGTCTTACCGCCCAATCCGTCTGTCCTTAAAGCCAGTTGCAGGTTCAATTTTTCATTAGTTAGCGTTTGTTCAAACAAAGATGTCTGCGCCGATACGGAAATGAAACGATCTTCCTTTATACTTTCAATTTCCCGCGCTTGGAATAATTCTAATAATCTTCCAATTTCATTGCTTAAATCCTTTTCAATATTATCATTGATAACGCCTTTGATACAAGAGAAAATTGTAGGATTCTCTCGAAATATGTCGGATAACCTATTTTGAAAATCGTTCTCGAAGAAAAGGGCATGCCGATCTTCCCAAGACTGACCTTTTACTTCATATATGATATACGAAACCGGTTCAGCTTTTTTGCCGGTCGCCACCAGCTTAATCGACTCTGTTAATCCAGTTCCGATATTCTTATATTCAGCTCGTGCTTTCCATTCATCCTGGTGTTTATCAACTTTCCATTTAAAATGCGGAAAAGCCTTACTTACTTTTTTTACTGCTTTGTTGAAATCAGTCTCGCTTCGTATTTCGGTGTTTTTTTCTCTTGCATAAACAGTCCATTCTTCTATTTCTACGTTTCTATCATGCTGCATAAATTCAGTCATTGTAATGATATCCGTTTTATTCTTTGCCACAATCGTACTATTCCCAAACATAAATCCTATGAAACCAATAAATACTATGTATGGCAAAAGTTTCTTCATTTTATTTTTCATCTATACCACCCTCTCCTATCTTCTATTTTTTCCAGATAGCAGGGATGCATACTTCAAGTTTATCGTCAGCAATCGACAGGACGCCATTCTCGAATGACAAAATAAATGAAAAAAGGCGGATATCACCGAACCTATTAAATTGTTCGTTACAAACTTCACAATAAATCTAGTAAAAAATAAACAGCTTTTATTCTTGATTAAACAAATATGGAAGCTGTCCCGACCAAGAGAGGTAATCCAGGAAGAAATTGCTGACAACTGATCCAATTGCAACGGTGACAAGAATATATAACACTCGTGCTTTCACAACTGAATTGGACCTTAACAATTTATCAAACTGTAAGGCTTGTAAAGCCCACCAGGTGATGGCAATAAAAAACAAATGTGCCACAATCCCGATCAGTGCCTGTTGGCCCATGGCTGAAAACATATAGCGACCTCCTTAAAAACAACTCGAATTTCATTCTACCACAAACCGGACAACAAATTAAATGAAAAATGGAAAAAAATTTACTTTTGATGGTTATAATAACAAAAAGCGGTAGCGCCTTATAGAAAGGACATCGTTATGTCTTACATCGAGGCTAGGCGCTGAGCTGGACATTAATTCTCAGATTCAAAATGACCAACATGGACATTATTTTATTATCACGCTAAACAATAAGAAAAGGAGCTCTAAGAGCCCCTCTCATCGTTTATTTGCTATTGAAAAAAATTCGAGAAATCATCAAAATTACTGTGAAGGAAATCGAGCGGCAGGCTCGGAGCCACTCCAAATAGCACGGTGCCTATCGCACAAACGGTCAGGACAAGCGAAATCCCCGCCGGCATTCTCATTTTTTCATTCGTATGGGGCTGCCGGAAAAAGATTTGCGTCAAGATACCAAAATAATAAAAATAAGATATGACAGTCGCCCCCATCATGATGGAAGCTAAAACGTAATGACTTGGTTCGACCGCAAAGGAACCAAGAATGATGTTCAGCTTTCCGATAAACCCAGCTGTTCCCGGAATCCCCGCGAGTGAAAGAATAAAAATCGCCATCAGCACGGCCAGCAACGGCGAGCGTTTATAAAGGCCGGCAAACTCTGAAATATCCTCTGACTCCGATTTATCGGTGAGCAGCTGGATGATCGCGAACGCTCCCAAATTCATCAGCATATATGCCAGTAAATAAAACCAAACCGTATCGAATAAAAACGTTCCTCCGCCCAGGGTGGCCACAGCTACAAGCACATAGCCCGCCTGTGCAATACTTGAATAAGCAAAAAGGCGTTTTATATTCCGAGACCGCAGCGCGATTACATTCCCGATAATCATGGTCGCACTAGCCAGGAATGCCACATATACCAGATTCTTTTCAAGGAAGGTAAATGCTCCAGAACTATCACCAGGAGCGGTGATGTACAGATAAATCAAAATGCGGTATATGATTACAAAGCCTGCTGTTTTCGAGATGACACTCAGAAAAGCGGTGACTGGTGTCGGTGCGCCCTGATAGACATCTGGTGCCCACATATGAAATGGTGCCGAAGCTATTTTGAAGGAAAGGCCGACAAGGATCATGAAAAAGGCGAGACCGAATAAATATTGAAACTGGCTGTCAAAGTTACCTACCATTCCTGCAGCCATGTCTCTTAAATTCGTCGTGCCTGTCAAACCGTAGAGATAGCTCATCCCGAATAAAGTGACCGCTGTAGAAATACCTCCATTAATGACGTATTTCATCGCCGATTCATTCGATTGAAGGTTCTTTTTTCTCATACCCGCCAATATGTAAGAAGAAATCGAGAGCAATTCAAGCCCGACAAACAAAGTAATTAAGTCACCGCTCGAAGACATGACCATTGAACCGAGCAGGGCTGCGAGGAATAAATAATAAAATTCACCGCGGTACTCACCAAAGCCTTCGGGCGGTTCATAGCTATGGGCAAGCAGAATGACCAGCGCGGCACCTACCAGTAAAATCAGTTTAAAAGCAATCGCAAATGAATCCAGCTTAAAGGTGTCATAAAGGATACTTACCGTTTCTTGATTCATTAAACTGAGCAAGCTGACTAAAGCAAGCATGATTCCTGTTAGACCAAGCCAGGCAAGTGAACGCCGATTGAATTGCTTCGGAGCGAATAGGTCCAGAAGCGCGAGCAGGATAGCTGTGCCAAGAATGATAAACTCAGGTGCCATCGCTCCCCAATCATAAGAAAGCATTGTTTCCATATCCATCCCGCATCACCCCCCTATTCCTAACATTATGTTTTTCAATGCTTCCTGCAAGGGCGAACTCAAAATCGCCGGATAAACACCAATGGCTATACTTAAAGCCAGTAATACCAGTGCAGGCGCCCATTCGATTTTTCTCAGATCGTATATTCCTTCGGCTGCCGTATATTTGCGAGAACCGAATGTTATGCCGAGCACTGCTCTTAGCAAATAAACAGCTGTTAAGATAATACCTATGGCTCCAATTGCCGCCAGGACCGGTTCTTCCTCAAACAAACCGAGGAAGGCCATAAATTCGCTGACAAACCCGGACATGCCCGGCAAACCAAGTGAAGCCATCGCACCAGCGAGAAGAAATCCGGATGTAATCGGCATATATTTTGCCAGTCCGCCCAAATCACTGATTGTCGAAGTTCCGACCCGTTCATGCATAACACCGACAAGAAAGAATAACAATGCAGCAATCAGTCCATGTGATACGACCTGGAATATCGCTCCCTGGATGCCTGCTTCATTCATTGCCCCCACCCCAATGAGGACAATGCCCATATGGGAAATGGATGAATAAGCGAGTACCCTTTTGAAGTCTGTCTGGAGTAGTGCCAAAAAAGCTCCATAGACAAAATTAATAACGCCGAGAATCGCCACAAATAGCGCAATTTCCCGGAATTCATCTGGAAAGATTCCCATCCCAAAACGGATTAAACCGAAGGCCCCGATTTTCAACAGCACCCCCGCATGAAGCATCACAATCGCAGGCGGAGCCTGAACATGCACCTTAAGCATCCATGAATGCAGCGGGAAAATTGGAAGCTTGATACCGAATGCCACTAGTAAGCCAAACAGAAGCGCGTACTTCATCGGTTCAGAAATCGGTGCAAACAGCGGAACGCCCCCGACAGTCATAATATGCTGCAACGCTTCAATATTCACAGTACCTGTCCGCGCAAATAGCACCATGATTACAATCAACAGGATCGCTGAACCGAGCCCGTTATAAATCAAAAAACTAAAGGCTGCTTTTTCCTTTTCCAAATACCCCCACTTTCCGATTAAAAAGAACATCGGAATCAAGGTGATTTCAAAGAAGATGAAGAAAAGAATCAGGTTTTGCGCCGTAAAAACGCCAAGCATTCCAATCTCCAACAAAAGGAACAGCGTAAAATATCCCTTCCATTCCTTTTTGATATGTATCGAGGCAATTGCCGCAAGCGTCGCAAGCGTTGAGGTCAAGCTGACCATGATTAATGAAAACCCGTCGACGGCAAGCTCATAATCTACCGCAAACAGATTGGGATCATAACTTTTTAAATTGCCGAACCTAAACCAGTCTACTTTAATCGAGAATCTTGAAAGCTCTGTTCCTGTAACGTACTGAAAATAGAGGTACAGCGAAATCAACAAGGCCGGCAATGTACCTAAAAAGCCAAGCAATTTAAGGTTTCTTTCATCTGTCTTCGGAACAATGAGCATGAGCAGCATTCCTAAGATGGGGGAGAATACTAAAAGTGTCAGTAGATCTAAGTTCATCCGAAATACCCCCCTGTTAACGCAAAGATCACCAGCAGAACCGCTAATCCGAAGAAAGCAATCATTCCATATACCTGAACCTGCCCGTTCTGAAGCCTTGAGCCAATCCTACCGAGGCTTTGAACCGTTCCGGTGACAGCATACACAAGGCCGCCGACTATGAATCTATCAATATATGATAAGAAAAGGGCAATCCATCTAGTCAGCGCCACAAATGAAAACTGATACATTTCATCAACGAAATATTTATTAGTTAACATTGTATAGGCAGTCGAATTTTCCCCGCCCAGCCAATCCCTTGAAATCAGGCGCTTCCCATAGATAAGATAAGCGAGCAAAATCCCGCCCAGTGAAACGGCAGTTGCGGCAATCATGATCCAGCCAGGTGCGTCACTATGCGACTTCGGCAAGTATTCATTTCCCTCGGTCAACCAATCGCCAAGAAATGTGCCGAACCACGGAGTATTCACGTAACCACTGATGATGGCAAGAACGCCGAGTACAATCATTGGCAGCGTCATCACTCCTGGAGATTCGTGTACCCTTGTTTGCGGAGTTCGGGCTTCTCCTGTGAAAACCATGAAAAATAAACGGAACATATAAAATGCAGTAAGAAAAGCAGCGAACAAGGCAATCCAGAACAGCCCATGGTTTCCGTGCACCCAGGCCGAAATTAGAATTTCATCCTTACTGAAAAAACCTGAAAATAAAGGAACCCCGGAGATAGCCAATGCTCCAATCAGAAACAGTGGTCCGGTGATTTTGAGCTTTTTCCAGAGGCCGCCCATCTGTTCGATATTCTGCGTATGGACAGCATGGATGACACTTCCTGCCGCCAAAAACAACAAGGCTTTAAAAAAAGCATGCGTCATAAGGTGAAACACGCCCGCTACATAACCAGCAGAACCGAGGGCCAGCATCATATAACCAAGCTGGGAAACCGTTGAATACGCGAGCACTCGCTTAATATCTTTCTGGACCAGTCCGATGCTTGCCGCAAAGATAGCCGTGAAGCCTCCTGTGACCGCGACTACCATCATCGCCGTTTCACTTGCCGAGAATAGCGGGAACATCGCGGCCACTAAATATACACCTGCAGCAACCATTGTCGCGGCGTGAATTAACGCCGAAACAGGCGTCGGTCCTTCCATCGCGTCAGGAAGCCATGAATGAAGCGGGAATTGTCCCGACTTTCCGACGGCCCCAACAAAAATCAAGATCGCGGTCAACGTAATCATTTCCGCCGAAATCTTTCCTGCCTGAACAGCCTGGAAGATTACATCATATTCGAAGCTACCGACCTGCCAGAATAAGAGAATGATACCGATCAATAAACCGACATCCCCGATCCTCGTCATAATAAAAGCTTTTATGGCCGCTTTTTTGGCCTCCTCTTTATTAAAATAAAAACCGATTAATAAGAATGAGCCTGCCCCTACAAGCTCCCAGAAAAAGTAAAGCTGCAGCAGATTAGGAGCCATAACAAGCCCGAGCATCGCGAATGTAAAGAATCCAAGATATGCATAAAATACCGGGAACCGCTCATCGCCATGCATATATCCTTTTGAATACATATGTACCAAAAAACTGACGAACGATACGATTACTAACATTAAAGCATTTAACTGGTTAATCTCCATTCCCGCCGTTAATTGAACATCCCCTATTACCAGCCAGCCGGCCTCGGCTTTATAAGTCGGTTGCTGAAAGCGTTCAAACAGCACGAGTACGGACCATACGAAAGAAGCAAAGGTGAACAACATTCCTACGTATGAACTGCCTGCTTCTTTTAAACGTTTACCGAATAGAAGAAGGAACAGAAATGAGACAAGCGGGAAAAGTGGTATGAGCCACGCAATCTCCATCATCGTATCAATCCCCTTTTTAGAAAAGCGTAAGCGCCCTGGTCAGCCCCGACAGGCATAAGACGAACCGCGAGGAGGCAGCTCCTCAGCCACCACAGCGGTTTGGCTTATGACCCCGAGGGGCTGGGCGCTGTAGCTAGACAACTTTAAAAGTTCAACATCTAATACTTTCATTTTTTTGAAAAGCGTAAGCGCCCTGCAAGTTATGAAGAACGACTAAGACCGCCACATCATTATGTCTTCATCGTTCTGTCCCGTTAAAGGAACGTCGACTAAGAACCGCCACGTCCTGTGGCGAACTTCGACGCCAACCCATCCTGGGCAAGTCCAAGTCCAAATATTAGTGCTTCATGGAATCCATTTCATCAATATTGACCGTCTTGCGGTTGCGGTATAGCGCCATCAGGATGGACAGTCCGACTGCTGCCTCAACCGCAGCGATCGTTATCGTAAATAATGAGAAAATCTGGCCGGTTATTGATGGCGTAACTCCGTACTTACTGAAAGCGACCAGGTTGATATTGGCTGCATTCAACATTAGCTCGATGCAAATCAAAACGATGATGACATTTCGTTTGGTCAAAACTCCGTATAGCCCGATGCAAAACAAAACGAGCGCCAATACAAGGTAAGCCGATAAAGGTACGGAAGTCATGACTGATCTCCCTCCTCTTCATCATCCTTTTTCGCCAGTATGATAGCCCCCACAAGTGCCACCAACAATAGCACGGACGTTACCTCAAACGGAATGACGTACTTAGAGTATAGCTCCATTCCGATTTGTTCTGTGTTTGATTCATGGAGGGAAGTCTGCTTACTGGGTATATCCAGATTATAAATTCCCATATAAACAGCAAATCCAAATCCGCCGATTGCAAGAATAATCGTTAGTCTCTTCCAAATGCTTGCCTTAGGTGCCTGTTCATCATTATGGCGGGTAAGCATAATCCCAAACAGCATGATGACCGTAATCGCACCTGCATAAATCATAATCTGGACAACAGCGACAAATTCGGCCGAAAGCAGTATATAGATGCCGGCAATACTGATAAATGTGAAAGTGAGCGCCACGACCATATGGACAACCTTTGTCAGATTCAATAGAAGTACACCGCAGATAATGGCTACAAGTGAGAGCGAGATAAAGGCTAAAAACTCACCTGACAGGCTCATACTTTATTCTCCTTCCGAATACTTTCGTCATTTTCATCAAGCCACTCCAGATTTTTGAACAGCTCATCCCGACTATATTCAGCAAGCTCGAAGTTATTCGTCATCACAATAGCCTCAGTGGGACACACTTCCGTACACAGGTCACATAATATACAAATCTCGAAATTAATATCATATGTATCAATGATCTTACCCTTCTTTGCAGGATCAGGATGTTTGTGGCCCGTTAACTGAATACAGTCGGTCGGACAAATATTCACACATTGGTTACAGACAATACATTTCTCAGGATAAAACTTTTGGATTCCGCGAAACCTGTCTGGAAGCGGAAGCGGCTTGTTCGGATAATCATAGGTTACTTTTTTCCGGGTCAGGTTTTTCATTGTATATCCTAACCCCTTCATTAAACCTAGCATTTTATCACCCCTTGCTTTCTGTAACGGCGATGTGAGCGAGAATTTCCTTATAACGCTCACACTCCCGTATGTATCGTCTTCATATCGTGCTGAATATCTCCTTTAATATCGCTGTGATGAATATATTTGCCAGCGCAACCGGCAGCAGCAACTTCCAGCCGAATTCCATCAGCTGGTCAGCCCGGAGACGCGGGAAAGTCACGCGAATCCAGATGAGCAGATAGATTACGAGACTGAATTTAAGCGCGAACCAGACCGCGCCCGGAATGAATCCTAAAAACGGCAATGGATTCCATCCACCTAAGAATAATATGGTAGTCAGCGCTGCCATTGCAAACATATATACATATTCCGAAAGCATGAACATCGCCCAGCGAAATCCTGAGTATTCGACATGATAACCCGCAACCAGCTCAGATTCCGCTTCAGGAAGGTCAAAAGGCACCCTATTCAACTCAGCGACAGAGGCGATTAGAAAAACAATAAAGGCAACCGGCTGTAGGACGATATACCAGATGTTTTCCTGTGCGGCAACGATTTCATTCAAGTTCAAGCTTCCGGTTAACAAGATAATGCCGATGACAGACATGACCAGTGGAATTTCATAAGAGATCATTTGGGCCGCAGCACGCATGCCTCCGATCAGTGAATACTTATTATTCGATGCCCAACCCGCGGTTACCATGCCAACGGTAGTTAAACCAGATACTGCGATATAATAAAGCAACCCTACGCCAAGATCGGCAAATTGAAGTCTGTCGGTAAAGGGCAACGTCGCTAGCACCATGAATGCCGGCGCAAAGGCGATGATGGGCGCAATGATGTAGAGCGGTTTGTCAGCAGCCTTTGGAATCGTATCTTCCTTGATTAACAGCTTTAAGACATCCGCTACCGTTTGCAAGAGGCCCCACCTGCCGCCCACCTGATTAGGCCCGATCCTCATTTGCATAAAGCCCATTACCTTTCGTTCGGAAAGAATGCCAAAGGTTACAAATCCCAAGACTACGAAAAGGAATATCACTGCTAGCAGAAAAAAGATTCCGAAGTTCAAAAGACCTGGAGAGGATTGCAGCAATTCTTGGATCATCAGCCGTCCACCTCCCCAAGAACAATATCAATCGCCCCTAATATCGCGATAAGATTAGCCATATTTTCACCCTTTAGCAGCTTTGGCAGGATTTGCAGATTGTAGAAGGACGGTCTTCTAAATTTCAACCGATAAGGCTCCTTCTTTCCTTCACTAGCAATATAGCAGCCAATTTCGCCCCGCGGAGATTCGATCCTCACAAACGCCTCTCCTTTTGGTGCTTTAATGATTTTCGGAACCTTAGCAAGAATCGCGCCCTCGGATGGAAATTGTCGGGTGGCCTGCTCGAGGATTTTCAGTGACTCTTCAATCTCCTCAAGGCGGCAATGATAGCGCGCCCAGGCATCTCCTTCCTGCCGGACCGGGATATCGAAATCAAAGCGGTCGTAAATCGAGTATGGCTCATTCTTACGTAAATCCCACTTAACACCTGTACATCTTAAATTCGCGCCGCTCAATGAATAGTTAATTGCATCTTCCTTCGTGTAAGCGCCGACGCCTTTTACGCGGTTCATGAAAATTTCATTCCCGGTGACGAGCTGATGGTACCCTTTCAACTGCTCTCTCATGTAAGGGACGAAATCGCGCACCTTTTCAATCCAGCCCTCTGGTGCATCCCATTTAACGCCGCCAACACGCATATAGTTGAAGGTGAGTCTTGCCCCGGACAATTCATTCAACATGTTGATTATCATTTCACGTTCCCTAAAAGCATATAGGAATGGGCTCGTGGCCCCGAGATCAAGCAGATAAGTTCCCCACCATACGAGGTGTGAAGCAACGCGGCCTAATTCCATCGAGATCACCCGCAAGTATTCAGCGCGATCCGGGATTTCAATATCCATCATCGTTTCTACCGCATGACACAAGACATAATTATTGGTCATGGCAGCTAAATAATCCATTCGGTCTGTATACGGAATGATTTGTGTGTATTGCAGATCCTCAGCCAATTTCTCCGTACCCCGGTGCAGATAGCCAATTACCGGTGTGGCTTCCTTGATGATTTCGCCGTCAATTTTGATGATCAGCCGAAAAACACCATGTGTACTGGGGTGCTGCGGACCTACATTCAGAAGCATTTCTTCCGTCCGAATCATATGCTACACCTCCACATCGTACGGCTCATAATCTTTTCGAAGCGGATGTCCAATCCAATCTTCCCCGAGCATGATTCTCTTTAAATCTGGATGGCCTGTAAATTTGATGCCTAGAAGATCATATGCCTCACATTCAGGCCAATTGGCACCTTCCCACAACCGCACGAGGGATGGAATTTCCGGCCTATTCCGGTCAATCTTCACTTTTAAAGCAACGGCCTGCCGCTTGTTAAACGAATAGAGATGTATGTAAATTTCCATATGTGTTTCAAAGTCAGTGCCATGAAGCTCTGACAGATAATTGAAGGCCAGTTGTTCATTATATTTCAAAAATTCAGCTATTTTACTATATGTATCCGGCTTGGCAACAAGGGTGGGGACATCTTTTGAAAGTTTATTAATATAGGATTCTTCAAGGACTTCTTTTCCTAGATGATTCTCAATCACATTTACATATTTATCAAGAAGGGGCTGATTGGGTACTTCTGCTGTGGGTTCTTCTTCCAAGTTGCCCGATAAAGTTGCTTTTGCTCTCGCGGCAGCAGCGGCGATTGCTTTTTTCTTTTCAAGGTCTCCACCATCTGTGGCTTCTCCTTCTTTTTCCTTCGCTTCCATTTTTGCAAGTGCCGCAGCCTTTGCCTTTGCTACAGCGGCGGCTTTTTTCTTCGCTAAGTCTTCTTCTCCCGCCGGCCCTGCCTCCGCTTCTACACTTTGTTCCTTCGCCTGTTTCATTGCGAGTGCGGCGGCTTTTGCTGCGGCTGCAGCGGCGGCTTTTTTCTTCGCCAAGTCTTCTTCTCCCGTCGACCCTGGTTCTGCTTCTACACTTTGTTCCTTCGCTTGTTTCCTTGCGAGTGCGGCGCTTTTTGCAGCGGCTGCGGCTGCGGCTTTTTTCTTCGCCAGATCTTCTTCTCCCGCCGACCCTGGTTCTGCTTCTACACTTTGTTCCTTCGCTTGTTTCCTTGCGAGTGCGGCGCTTTTTGCAGCGGCGGCGGCGACGGCTTTTTTCTTCGCCAAGTCTTCTTCTTCTCCTGCTGACTCCACCTCTGCTTCTGCACCCTGTTCTTTAGCTTGCCTTCTTGCGAGTGCTGCCGCTTTTGCTTTCTCTGCTGCTTCCTTCTTTAATTGTTCGAGGCTTTTTTCTTCGCCCATGTCTACATCACCTGCTTCCCGGTTTTTGCTTCATGGCGAATCTTCTCTCTCAATTTATTTATTCCATAAATGAGCGCGGCCGGGTTTGGCGGACAACCGGGTATATACACATCCACAGGAACAATTTGGTCCACACCTTTTACAACCGCATATGATTTTATGTACGGGCCTCCTGCAGTTGCGCATGACCCCATTGCAATCACCCATTTGGGCTCGGGCATTTGATCGTATAAACGTCGTAAGATTGGTGCCATCTTTTTCGTAACGGTTCCCGAAACAATCATGACATCAGATTGTCTGGGAGAAGTCCTGAAAAATGAGCCAAAACGGTCCAAGTCGTAATGAGAAGAACCAACGCCCATCATTTCAATCGCACAACAAGCCAGTCCAAACGTCATAGGCCATAGTGAATTACTGCGGGCCCAGGCCTTAACTTGTTCAAGGGTGGATAAAAAAACGCTGCTGCGTAATTCTTCCATTTCCTTAGCTGTTATTCCATCTAATTTCAATTCCATTTTAGCACCTTCTTCTTCCATGCATAGACAAGTCCAATGGCAAGCATGAATACGAAAATCAACATCTCGACGAGCGCGAAAATCCCAAGCTTCTCATAAGCTACTGCCCATGGATATAAAAACACTGTTTCTACATCAAAAATGACAAACATCAGTCCGAAAATATAGTAACGTACGTTGAACTGAACCCTGGAATCATGGAAAGGCTCAATACCGCTTTCATAAGTGGTATACTTCGCTTCCGTTGGTTTATACGGCCGTAGCAGCTTCCCTATAAAAAGAGCTACTATAGGCAATAGCACGCCTAAACATAGAAACACAAAAACTATCAGGTAATTATTCTGATAAATATGTAATCCTTCCATGCCCATCCTCCCTCATTCCATTCCGAAACGATAACATCCCCATCACTACCTCATTGGTTTAATAGCTATGTAAACGTATACATTATATCATTATGACTTTAGATTGTGTAGGGATTGTTTGGAAGTTCTGCCTTTCTTTATACTATAATAGTATGCAAGAAAAAAAGCACTATCCATATGATTTATATCATGGATAGTGCTTTTGTTAGAAGTTTCGTTCTGCAATTGTAATGCGGTTGAGGGCGCGCTTTAATGCAAGCTCCGCTCTCTTTGTATCAATATTGTCCTGTTGATCCTGCAAGTTTTTTTCAGCACGGGTTTGGGCAGACTTGGCACGCGCGAGATCGATGTTTTCCGCTCTCTCAGCTGATTGAGCAAGAATCGTAACGACATCCGGTCGTACTTCAAGAAAACCGCCGTTCACTGCAATATATTCAGTCTGGTTCCCTTTTTTCAAACGAACAGCACCGATTTGCAGTGGAGCAACCAACGGGACATGGCCTGGCAAGATACCAAGCTCCCCGCTTTGCGCTTTTGTACTAATCATTTCGACTTCAGCATCATATACTGGGCCATCGGGAGTAACAACACTGACTTTTACCGTCTTCATTTAAATACCCTCCTTGGTCCCTTCATTAAGCCATTTGCTTTGCGTTTTCAATGACTTCTTCGATTCTTCCAACAAGACGGAATGCATCTTCAGGAAGATTATCATACTTACCATCGAGAATTTCCTTGAAGCCTTTAACTGTCTCTTTTACCGGTACATAAGAACCTTTCTGTCCAGTAAATTGTTCAGCTACGTGGAAGTTCTGCGATAAGAAGAATTGAATACGGCGGGCGCGGCCAACAACAAGCTTATCTTCGTCACCAAGCTCATCCATACCAAGGATTGCAATGATATCTTGGAGCTCTTTGTAGCGCTGCAATGTCTGCTGTACTTGGCGGGCCACTTCATAATGCTCTTCACCGACAATTTCAGGAGAAAGGGCACGTGAAGTTGAAGCAAGCGGGTCAACCGCCGGATAGATACCCATCTCGGAAAGCTTACGCTCAAGGTTCGTTGTTGCATCCAAGTGAGCGAAAGTTGTAGCCGGAGCCGGATCCGTATAGTCATCCGCAGGCACGTAAATCGCTTGAATCGATGTTACGGAACCCACGTTTGTAGATGTAATACGTTCTTGTAATTGTCCCATTTCTGTAGCAAGGGTAGGCTGGTAACCTACAGCTGATGGCATACGGCCGAGTAAGGCGGAAACCTCAGAACCCGCTTGTGTGAAACGGAAGATGTTATCGATGAAGAACAAAACGTCCTGTCCTTGCTCATCACGGAAATATTCTGCCATTGTCAGACCGGTTAGTGCAACACGCATACGTGCGCCTGGTGGCTCATTCATTTGTCCGAATACCATCGCTGTTTTCTTGATAACGCCTGAATCAGTCATCTCATGGAAAAGGTCATTTCCTTCACGAGTACGCTCTCCGACGCCGGCGAATACCGAAATACCGCCGTGTTCTTGCGCGATGTTGTTAATAAGTTCCTGGATTAAAACCGTTTTACCAACACCCGCTCCACCGAATAGACCGATCTTTCCACCTTTAATATATGGTGCAAGAAGATCAACTACTTTGATACCCGTTTCCAAAATTTCCACTTCCGTAGAAAGGTGTTCAAAAGTTGGCGCTTGTCTGTGGATAGGGTCTCTGCGGCTATCTGCTGCAAGCGGTGTATCAAGATCGATGTTTTCGCCAAGTACGTTGAATACACGACCGAGAGTAACGTCACCTACTGGTACCGAGATTGGTGCACCACTGTCAATAACTTCAGCACCACGAGTTAACCCGTCAGTGGATGACATCGCAACTGTACGGACTGTATCATCGCCTAGATGAAGGGCTACTTCAAGTGTTAAATTAGTGCCAGACGCTGTTTTTTCAATTCTTAAGGCATTGTAGATCTGAGGAAGCTGACCGCTCTCGAATTTAACGTCAACAACCGGACCCATAACTTGGGTAATGCGTCCTTTATTCATCTTGTTCCCTCCTAACATTACTTATCAAATCGGCATTAGGAGGCCACTAGTACCTTTGCCCCCATAGCCTTAAAGCGTGTTTACTCTATTCCAATGCAGCTGCGCCGCCGACAATTTCAGTGATTTCCTGTGTAATTGCAGCCTGACGAGCACGGTTATATACCAATGATAGGCTGTCGATTAGATCTGCCGCATTATCCGTTGCATTTTTCATTGCCGTCATACGAGCGGCATGCTCACTTGCTTTTCCATCCAATAATGCACCGTAAATCAAGCTTTCCGCATATTGAGGAAGAAGGACTTCTAAAATCTCTTCTGCCGATGGCTCAAATTCATACGAAGTCAAGCCCCCGGAAGCTTCGATTTCCGTTAACGGAAGAAGTTTCTTCTCGGTAACATCCTGCTGAATGGCGCTGACATAATGGTTATAGTACATGTAAAGTTCATCATATACCCCTTCAGAGAACAAACCGACTGCAGACTTTGCGAGTTCACTGATATCAGCGAAAGAAGGCTGGTCAGAAACTCCAACGACTTCAAGCTCTACATTCATCTTGCGGCTTACGAAGAAGTCACGGCCTACCCTGCCGATTGCAATGATTGCATACTCTTCCGGTGAATTATGCCGATTCTTTATCGTTTGGAAGACTTGGCGCAGGATACTGCTGTTATAAGCTCCAGCCAAGCCCCGGTCCGATGTGATGACCAGGTAGCCGGTCTTTTTAACTGGACGGGATACCAGCATTGCATGCGAGGAGGCTCCACTGCTGCCGCTTGCGATACTGGCGACAACTTCCTGGATTTTTTCCATGTACGGGACAAATGCTTTCGCGTTTGATTCGGCACGGCTCCATTTAGAGGCGGACACCATCTGCATTGCTTTCGTAATCTGGCTTGTTTTTTTCGTCGAATTTATACGACTTTTTATATCACGTAATGATGCCATTCATTTTCACCACCTTTTACAATTTTTAGACCGATTACTCAGAAATAGCGAAAGTCTTTTTAAATTCGCTAATTGCGGCAACAATTTCATCCTCTTTAGGCAGGTCGCCTGTCGTACGGATGTGGTCTAATACTTGCTGGTGGTTATGGTCTAGAAAGCTATGAAAATCTTCTTCAAAGCGGCGGATGTCCCCAACAGGAATATCATCTAAATGACCGCGTGTTAAAGCGAAAAGGATCATAACTTGCTTTTCTACCTTAATCGGCTTGTTCAAGTCCTGCTTTAGCACTTCAACGGTACGCGCACCGCGATTAAGCCTGGCTTGAGTAGCCTTATCAAGATCAGATCCGAATTGAGAGAAAGCTTCCAATTCACGGAATGCTGCAAGGTCAAGACGCAGTGTACCTGCAACCTTCTTCATCGCCTTGATTTGTGCAGACCCACCAACACGGGATACAGAAAGACCGGCGTTGATCGCAGGACGAACACCCGAGAAGAACAAGTCGGACTGTAAGAAAATTTGTCCATCTGTAATGGAGATAACGTTTGTTGGAATATAAGCGGAGATATCCCCTGCTTGCGTTTCAACGAACGGTAGAGCTGTAATCGAACCTGCTCCATGAGTGTCGTTCAGCTTAGCTGCGCGTTCCAATAAGCGGGAGTGCAAGTAGAATACATCCCCTGGGAAAGCTTCACGGCCCGGCGGACGGCGTAGTAATAGAGAAAGTTCACGGTATGCAGATGCTTGTTTAGAAAGATCATCATAAACAACCAGAACGTGCTTGCCGTTGAACATGAATTCTTCAGCCATAGAAACACCGGTATAAGGGGCCAGGTAAAGAAGCGGAGCCGGTTGGGAAGCAGAAGCTGTTACAACGATTGTGTAGTCAAGGGCACCATGCTTACGAAGAGTTTCAACAGTTCCGCGAACCGTAGATTCTTTTTGGCCAATCGCAACATAAATACAAATCATGTTTTGGTCTGCCTGGTTTAAGATTGTATCGATTGCAACGGAGGTTTTACCCGTTTGGCGGTCTCCGATGATTAATTCACGTTGTCCGCGTCCGATTGGCACAAGTGCATCGATCGCTTTAATGCCTGTTTGCAGTGGCTCATGAACAGATTTACGGTCCATAACCCCAGTTGCCGGGCTTTCAATAGGACGAGTTTTCGTAGTGTTTATTGGCCCAAGACCGTCTACCGGTTGTCCAAGCGGATTCACTACACGTCCGACTAATTCCTCACCTACAGGTACTTCCATGATACGTCCGGTACGGCGAACCTCGCTGCCTTCCCGAATTTCGCTGTAAGGTCCAAGAATAACGATACCAACGTTATTTTCTTCAAGGTTTTGTGCCATACCCATGCTGCCATTTGAGAATTCGACGAGTTCTCCAGCCATGACATTATCTAAACCATGCACGCGTGCGATACCATCACCAACAACGATTACAGTACCGACGTCGCTTACTTGAATTTCCGACTGATAATTTTCAATCTGTTTTTTAATCAGTGCACTAATTTCTTCAGCTTTGATGCTCATGAATTTCACCCCTATCTAATGAATGTTAACCTAACAGTCCTCTTTCAAGACGTTCAAGCTTGCCGCTTACGCTTCCGTCAAAAATGCGGTTGCCGATGCGAAGCTTAATTCCGCCCAGAACACTGCGGTCTACAATATTTTCAATTCGTAATGTTCGTTTTCCCACTTTAGCTGCAAATGCAGAAGAAACGGCTTCCCGTTCATTGTCGGTTAACGGGCGTACAGAATAGACAAACGCGTCAGCCACCGAGTTTTCTTCATTAGCAAGCTCAATAAAACTGGCGGCCATTTGCGAAATCACATCTGTGCGGTGACGATCCGTCATCAACAATAATGTATTCTTCACCTGGCTTGATAGATTTGCGAACGCTTCGTCAATCAACTGCCTCTTCGCTTCAGCAGACACCTTCGGATGCTGTAGGAAGGTTTGAAGTTCGTTGTTGGTTGAAAATACTTCTTTAACTGCCCGGAGCTCTTCCTCAATGGAATCCAGGAGATTTTGCTCTTTGGCTATTTCGAAGAGAGCTACGGCATAACGCTTCGCTACTGATGTATCGCTCATCTCTCTTCTCCTGCCTCTTGGATATACTCATTGATCAGTTTTTCCTGATCAGCTTCGGAAAGTTCTTTTTCGATAACTTTGGAAGCAATCAATACGGATAAGGAAGCAACTTGCTCGCGTAAAGCCGTAACCGCTTTTTCCTTTTCCTGCACGATTTCACGTTTTGCCGATTCTTTCAAACGTTCGGCTTCAGAACGTGCCGCTATAATAATATCCTCGCGCTGCACTTCCCCTTGTTTTTTTGCGTTTTCGATAAGTTGTCCAGCTTCTACGCGCGATTGTTTTAGTAATTCGCGCTGTTCTTCTAAATGCTTGCTTGCTTCCGCTCTGTTCGCTTCAGCCGCCTTGATTTCGTTTGCAACGTGTTCTTCACGTTGAGTCATGATGCCCATTAACGGACCCCATGCATATTTCTTAAGTAACGCTAACAAAATGAGGAACATCGTAAGCTGGAATAAAATATCTCCACCATTGAAGCCGCCTGCTGATGCCCCCAATACTAAACCATTTGTTAACACACCATTCACTCCCTTCAGAAGTTATTAATACGCCGAGTAAAATTCTTCTTATAACGAACGTTTATTAAACACTGTATAGGAAATACTGTGATTTATGGACATAAAGGAATGGCGAAGGGCCACATGGAACGCACTTCGCCATTTTTGAATTGTGAAAACTTCTATTATTGACCTACTACCATGAACGCGATAACTACCGCGATAATAGGCATTGCTTCTACTAGACCTACCCCGATGAACATTGTTGTTTGAAGCATGCCGCGAGCTTCTGGCTGGCGAGCGATACCTTCTACTGTTCTAGAAACGATAAGACCGTTACCAATACCTGCACCTAGTGCTGCTAAACCAATTGCGATTGCTGCTGCTATAAGACCCATTATAAATATCCTCCTTAAGTTGTTTGCATTTTTTTTATTATTTTAGTTCATAATGAACTTATATTAATGGTCGGAACTGACTTTGTGAGCCAGGTAAACCATTGTTAACGTAACGAAAATGAACGATTGGATGGCCCCTACGAAAATACTGTATCCCATCCAGACGATTGAAGGGATGATTGCCCCTATCAATCCAAAGAAACCACTTGCAGCCAATGTTCCCGCCAATAAACCAAGCAGAACTTCACCTGCGTAAATGTTACCGTATAAACGCAAACCGAGAGTCAGCGTATTTGAAAACTCCTCGATTAATGTCATCGGGTTTTTATAGGCTTTGAGGTAACCCTTGAAGCCTTTCATTTGGATCCCGTAATAGTGCGTTAAAGATATGACCATAACTGCGAGAGTCAAAGTTACAACCGGATCGGCTGTCGGCGATTTCCACCATAGATAATGATCGTGTACAACCGCAAATGGAAGCCCCAGCATATTCGACACGAATAGATACATGAGCAAGGTCATCCCCAGCAATTGGAAGCGTCCACCCGTTTTCCAATCCATCGAACTGCTTATCATGTTTTTAACAAAATCCATGACCCATTCCATAAAATTCTGCATGCCCGTCGGTTCCATCGCAAGCTTTCGGGTACCAAGGACAGCGATTAAGAACACAACCGCAGTTGCGACAGTAATCATTAAAATATTACTCAGGTTAAAGGTTAACCCCATAAATTCAGTTGTTGGTGATAAATGATTCAACGATATTCACCTCTCTTCCCCGCTATCGACGTTTTAACTGTATGAGATAATCTATAGCAATGACAATATAAGCTGTCATTAATCCCAGCACCACACTGATTAAATTGAATTGTTGGGGATATGCGAGCGCAATAATCGCAGCAAGGGCAGCAGACGCCATCCTGGACATCGTCCCTAATGACCTGAACTTCCCCCCCGAGCTGATAGCTGCATTAAACGCGTACATTCTCCGCATGATCAGCCATAAATTAAAAAAGCTGAAAGCCGTGCCAAGCGCTAATCCCGCAAAAATAGGCCGGAAATCGGTCAATCCCCATCCGAGGACGCAAATTGCCAGGAGATAAAGTAGATATTTAAGATGCCTGTTAAACATTAGCTGCATTTCTGGCATATTTTGAATGAGTCTCCCGAGAAATATATTGTTGAACAGTGCGGAGAATTGCATAAAAATCTGCATAAAGTCCAAAAGAGGACGATTTGATTGACTCAACTTTTGGTTCCTGCGGTTGATTAGTAGGAGGATATAAACATTTCCACTATGTATAAATGGAAAAATGAAAACCTTCTCATTTATATCCTTTGTTAGCATACAATAGGCATATATTAATGTCAACGAATCCATAGTGAAATTTGTCACAACTTCGAAATCGTTAACGAAATGTTCACATTTATTTTTCGATAAGTGATTGACAAGCCGGCTGATTCGTACATACACGATTTATTCAATTAGAATGCTTGTGTCGATTCTGTCTTCTTTTCCTGATTTCTTCGCATAAATGACCGCTTTGTAGATTCCTTTTGACGGGAGTTTATCCCTGGGAATTTCCTTTTTAATCATTCCACCTGCCTTATTCCTTCCCCAATCCATGAATCCTGCAAATTGGAGGGTCTCCATTTCGTATAAAGCAATTCCATATTCCTCCGCCCCTCGAGGTAAATACATTTCATATCGGTACATCCCCTCCTTATCGCCTGCAGCAAAATCAAAGCCCATAACCCGCGGATAATCCGGCTCTTCCTTCACATATAAAAATGGCAGACTGATGTGATTGGTTCCTTCCATCAGGGTAAGATAGCCATCATAGATGCCTTTTTTCATTTCTTTTGGATTGACTTGGAGGCCGATCGCGATTTGCTTTTTCTCTCCCGGCTTTACTGTAAATGCAGAAGGGAGATCCCAGGTAACGCCATATTCGCTTTTTGGCATGTTAAATGAATAATGCTTGATTGTTTTTCCATCGTTTTCTACTACCACTTTTTCTCCATGTTCATCTATACCCCCCTTTTTTTCATACATGCCAAAGGATAATGAGCTTGGAACGAGCAAGGAATCTGCTTTTACCGCCTGTTCGATTTGCAATCGCCCCGCTCCCTGTTCATAGGTGCGGTATAATTCCTGACCTGCTTTTTGTAAAGGTTTGGAAGTAGACATCAATGCGGATTTAACTTGTTCCGGCGTCCAGTCAGGATGGGCTTGCAAAATAAGCGCGCAGGCACCGGCAACGTGCGGGGCGGCCATGCTCGTCCCTTGCAAGGACAAATATCCAGAAGGAATCGTGCTTGTTATCGCTACTCCGGGCGCTAAGATATCCGGTTTTATTCCCCAACTGACCGTAACCGGTCCTCTTGAACTAAAATCAGCTAATTTATCTTCTTCCTTCTTATATATAAATCGTACAACATCATCTTTCTTCGTAAGAATTTGTTTTTTTAATGTTTCTCCTTCTTTTTCATTGATCGTTACCGCCCGCATGGTTGTTTTTTCTTCAATGGCTCCGATGATTTCACCTTTTGTATTATTGTAAATAATGACTGCCTTTGCCCCGGCTCTTTCTGCGTTTTTCAGCTTATCTAAAAAAGTGATTTTTCCGCGTTTAAGTAAAACCACTTTGTCTTTGACTTTACGCAATTCCTTGCTATATCCCAGCCCCCCGTAAATGATAGAAGACGAAAAGGTGAGGTCCCACTTTTTCGAGCCTTGAAGCGGAAGCAAGCGGATTTTCTGTTTCTGCCCGCCTAAGCCTGTGACAAGATATGGAACTTCAAGCGGCGGGGTCGAAGCGCCTACTGATATCGCTTTCTCAGCTGTTCCCGGTGATCCGACCGTCCAGACGTCAGGGCCTGAATTTCCATTTGATGTGACAGCAATAATCCCATGATCAACCGCTTTATTCAACGCCTGAGAAATGGGCAGGTCAGGGCCGTTGATATTATTGCCCAATGAGAGATTCAGGACATCCACCTTATCTTTGATAGCAGCATCTATCGCAGCGAGAACTTGCTCTGTGTTGCCAACACCACCCGGACCGAGAGCACGGTAAGCAAAAATCTCCGCTTCCGGCGCAACTCCTTTCATTTTGCCATTTGCCGCAATGATCCCCGCGACATGCGTTCCGTGAACAGTGGATAAGGGTCCGCCGCGATCCTTTGACTCCATTGGATCGTCATCTCCGTCAACAAGATCACGCCCAAAATGGTAAGATCTCCGTAGGTCCGGGTGCTCATAGTCTATTCCGGTATCGATCACGCCAACCTTGACTCCCTTTCCCGTAATTCGCTGATGCTTTTCATCAAATAAATGACGGATCTTGTCCGCACCAATAAAAGGGACACTTTCTTCTATGTCTGCATGATAATAGGAAACCTGAGATACATAGCTAATCCGGCTTTCCTTTTTGAGCTTCGCGATTTCTTCCGGTTTCCCGGTAACTGAAAACCCGGATAAAGCGTACTGATAAATGTGACCTATCTTTAATGGAGAATATTTTTTTACGAGGGATTGGATGGAGGCTTGGTCTGCCGGGCGCTTTAACGCGACGATAGCCGTCATTTTTTTCGCTGGATCCTCTATCTTAGGCAGCGGAGGAATGCGGACAGCCGCAAGCGGGGCTGACATTGGGATGAGTAAAAACAATACCAATAACAGAAAAATGATTTTTCGTTTCACAATGACGCCTCCTTTTTTACATAGGATTTCACTGCGGAAATAAGCTATGCAAAAAAGGAGGCATTAGGAAAGTGGTGCTATTTGGTTACAAACGACCAACGGAGCCATTTTAATCCCTCAGACCTTGTCGCGAAGATGGTCATTATCTGTATCGGTTTGGTCATTTGATTCGACTCCGCTGGGGTTACTTCGTTCCGAACAATCTGTCACCGGCGTCACCGAGCCCAGGAACGATGTAGCCGTGGTCATCCAACTTCTCATCCAGTGCTGCGATGTAAATATCCACATCCGGGTGAGCGGCTTTCAATGCCTCCACACCTTCAGGGGCGGCAATTAAGCACATAAATTTAATATTTTTTGCTCCGCGTTTTTTAATAGAGTGTATCGCTTCAATCGCTGATCCCCCTGTTGCAAGCATAGGGTCAACGACGATAAATTCCCTTTCTTCGACATCGCTAGGGAGCTTGGCATAATATTCTATCGGTTTTAATGTTTCGGGATCTCGGTAAAGACCGATGTGACCGACTTTCGCAGCCGGTATTAATTTCAGGATGCCATCGACCATCCCGATTCCCGCTCGCAGGATTGGAATCACTCCAAGCTTTTTCCCGGAAAGCATTTTAACTTTTGCTTTTCTAACTGGTGTTTCAATTTCCACTTCCTCAAGCGGCAAATCCCTGGTAATTTCAAAAGCCATTAACGTTGCGACTTCATCCACCAGTTCGCGAAATTCCTTTGTACCTGTTTTAATATCTCGTATGTAAGCTAGTTTATGTTGAATTAACGGGTGATCAAACACAAATACCTTTGCCATGAAAAGAATCTCTCCTTTTAATTGTTATTTTTTCGGATTCGCACAATATCAGACTTCTACTCATTTTACAGAAAAAGAAATAAGAAAGGAAGGAGATTGTTCTCCTTTTTTAAATAAGGCTCTGTTAAACGATAATGTTGTTTTTGGGAAGGGAATCTGCGAGACTCCTGGAAAATGCATACGCATTTTCTCGTGCGGTGTCTATTCAAGGATGATGATTCAACGTCCTGCGGAAAAACGGGCTGGCAAGACCCCGCAGCGAGGTACGAGTGAGGAGGCTTGCCAGTTCGTCCGCGGAAAGCGAGTAGATTCCATGACCATTTGAAAATCAACAATGGAATTTAACAGAGCCTTAAATAAAGAAAACTCGTCGATTGACGAGCCGTAAGGCAGAGATTAGACATAGTGCAGAAAGGAAAGTTTATACTTTCCTTTCTGCCAAAAAACCGTTCCCCTAATAAGGGAACGGCTGATGATTAGTATGATGGGTATAGCTCGTATTTGCCTGAAAGTGCTTCGACACGCTGTTTAGCTTCTTCCAGCATTGGTTTGTCTTCATGGTTTTTAAGGACTAATCCAATGATTGCCGCGATTTCGTCCATATCCGCTAACCCAAAACCGCGTGATGTAACAGCCGCTGTTCCGATACGAATCCCGCTTGTAACGAATGGGCTTTCCGGGTCGTAAGGAATGGTATTTTTGTTTACGGTGATCCCGATCTCATCCAAAACCTCTTCCGCTATCTTGCCTGTCAGATTGATCGTACGAAGGTCCAATAATAGCAGGTGGTTATCCGTCCCACCGGAAACGAGGTTCAGTCCTTCCTTTGTTAACGCTTCGCCGAGACGTTTGGCGTTATCAATAATCTGCTGGGAGTATTGTTTGAAATCACTCTGAAGCACCTCACCAAAAGCAACGGCTTTAGCGGCGATGACATGCATCAATGGGCCACCCTGGATTCCAGGAAAAATAGATTTATCGATTTTCTTCGCGAATTCTTCTTTACATAAAATCATTCCGCCGCGTGGACCACGAAGTGTTTTATGCGTCGTAGTCGTCACAAAATCGGCAAATGGGACCGGATTTGGGTGATGCCCGGTTGCCACCAAGCCTGCAATGTGAGCCATATCGACCATTAAGTAAGCGCCGACCTCATCGGCAATCTCTCGAAACCGTTTAAAATCGATTTCACGCGGATAGGCACTTGCGCCTGCAACAATCAATTTTGGTTTATGTTGACGCGCTTTTTCCAAAACATCGTTATAGTCGATCAATTGCTTTTCCTGGTCGACTCCGTATTCCACAAAATTATATTGTACACCGCTGAAATTAACCGGGCTGCCGTGTGTTAAATGTCCGCCATGCGACAGATTCATGCCAAGAACCGTATCCCCTGCTTCAAGAATCGTGAAGTATACTGCCATATTTGCCTGCGCGCCTGAGTGAGGCTGTACATTGACATGTTCTGCCCCAAATATTTTCTTCGCACGGTCACGGGCGAGATCTTCGACCACATCGACATATTCACAGCCACCGTAGTAACGCTTGCCTGGATAGCCTTCTGCATACTTATTCGTTAAAACAGATCCTTGCGCTTCCATAACAGCTTCACTTACAAAGTTTTCAGACGCAATCAATTCAATCTTGCTTCGCTGACGCCCCAATTCTTGTTGAATCGCTTTAAAAACTTGTTCATCCTGTTTTGCTAAACGGTCCATGGAAATCCTCCTCTTGATCATAAATTTATTTGTTTTTATGTATATTTTGCATTTGGAAATCCTCCAAAAATTCTTCTCTATTTTAACACGTTCATCGTAAGAGGCATAGTCTGAATACTAATTTTTTCGAACATTTTAAGAATGACTTGTTTGAACGTTCGTCTTTTAGCGTAATATTGCTTTTCTAAAATACTTTTATTCTATATTTCGACCCAAAAAGATAGAAAAACGGCCGGTAACAAACCCAGTTGTCAGACTGCCGTTTTTGAATTTCAGGTAAAACCAATCGCGTCGAAGTTCTTCCCACTTTCAAAAGTTGGTCCCTTTAGGTACAGCTTTCATTATCCTTTCCTTTTTCATAGACCGCTCGCGCACCACCTATCAATTTCGGCCGTGTTTTCGCCATTGTCACATGGGCATGCCCAATCTCTTTCACGGTGCATCTGATTGGAACCACCACATGTTTAAGATGCATGCCGATAAAAGTATCTCCTATATCAATCCCGGCATCCGCTTTTATATGCTCGACTACGATCGCATCTTCCATATGATTATAAGCATAGGCGGCCATAGCCCCTCCTGCTGTCCGTACAGGAATAACCGAAACTTCCTCATAGCCTCGACTTCCAGCAATATCTCTCGGTATCACTAATGCCCGGTTTACATGCTCGCAGCATTGAAAAGCGATTTGCACTCCCGTAGCATGTTGAAACCCTATTAATTCTTCGTATAACATTCGGCCGACTTCCAATGATCCATCTGTACCGATGCGTTCTCCGGCAACTTCACTTGTGCTGCAGCCGATGACAAGCAATTTCTTTTCATTTAACCCGGCTTCTATTTGAAACTCTCGTAAAAGGGAATGAAATTGACTTTTCCACTCAGCTAGACTGTTTGCATCCATTTCCATGAAAAAACTCCTTTCGAGATCTTTCCGAAAAATTATTGGTTCTTCGCCTCATACTCCGTTATTTTTCCTATGCGATTCGCATGTCGGCCTGCCTCGAACTCAGAAGTCAGCCAGGTTTGCGCAATTTCCCTGGCAAGGCCCGGTCCGATTACACGTTCACCCATTGCCAAGATATTGCTGTCATTATGCTGGCGTGTTAATTTCGCGCTATACACATCATGGACAAGCGCACAACGAACTCCCTTAACTTTATTAGCCGCAATCGACATGCCGATTCCCGTCCCGCAAATTAAAATGCCTCTGTCAAACTCTCCCTTGGCTACCTTTTCAGCTACCGGAAGCGCATAATCAGGATAATCTACAGAAGTATCACACTCGCAGCCAAAATCCTCATATTGAATACCCAGTTCATCCATCAGTTTCTTGATTTCCTCGCGGATAATGAGTCCGCCATGGTCGGAAGCAATCGCAACTTTCATACTATATCCCCCTTTTTCATTAACCGATTCTTATATCGTATTATTGTGTCACAAAATTGGGAAAAGATAAAGAATCTGAAACAAGGGAAACCCGGGAGATACTAATTGGCGATTCTTTTAAGGTAGCTGGTTTGATTAGTTTGATAGCCGGAAGTTTGGGTTTTGTAGCCGCAATCTTCGTTTTGTAGCCAGTTCCTGTTTTTGTTGCTGGAATTTCGTTTTTGTAGCCGGTTTGGTCAGTTTTGTAGCCGAAACTTTGGGTTTTGTAGCCGGAATCTTCGTTTTGTAGCCAGTTCCCGTTTTTGTTGCTGAAAGTTCGTTTTTGTAGCCGATTTGGTCAGTTTTGTAGCCGAAACTTTGGGTTTTGTAGCCGGAATCTTCGTTTTGTAGCCAGTTCCCGTTTTTGTAGCCGGTTTGATCAGTTTTGTAGCCGAAACTTTGGGTTTTGTAGCGGGGATTCTCGTTTTGTAGCCAGTTTCCGTTTTTGTTGCTGAAAGTTCGATTTTGTAGCCGGTTTGACCAGTTTTGTAGCTGGAAGTTTGGGTTTTGTAGCCGGAATCTTCGTTTTGTAGCCAGTTCCTGTTTTTGTTGTTGGAATTTCGTTTTTGTAGCCGGTTTGGTCAGTTTTGTAGCCGGAAGTTTGGGTTTTGTAGCCGGAATCTTCGTTTTGTAGCCAGTTCCTGTTTTTGTTGCTGGAATTTCGTTTTTGTAGCCGGTTTGGTCAGTTTTGTAGCCGGAAGTCTGGGTTTTGTAGCGGGGATTCTCGTTTTGTAGCCAGTTCCCGTTTTTGTTGCTAGAAGTTCGTTTTTGTAGCCGGTTTGATCAGTTTTGTAGCCGAAAGTTTGGGTTTTGTAGCTGGAATTTTCGTTTTGTAGCCAGTTCCCATTTTTGTAGCGAAAATTCAAATATGTAACCGGATTTCCTTTGAGTTTTGGGACATATTTGTGATCCGGGAATGTGTATATGTTCTAATCAAAAAAAGCTTTGTTTCCAAAGCTTTTTTGTTATTTATAGTTGAAAGCGGGTGATCGTTTGCTTTAATTTGGCAGCTTGCGCTTTTAATTCATCTGCCAGTTTGTCCACATCTTCAATGACCCCAGTTTGATCCTGAGTCGCAGCCGTTACTTCTTCTGCACCCGCAGATGTTTCCTCTGCGATCGCGGCTACTTCCTGTGATTGGCGTGCGGTCATCTGGATGCTGTCCATTTGCCGGTCGACTAATCCTGTAATATCCTGAACTGCCCCAGCTACTTTGTGAACGGCCTTTGTCATTTTCTCAATAGCGGTGTTTGTTTCATTGCCTTTTTGCGCTTCCTTATTAGCGCTGTCCACCTGTTCACTGATTTGTTTTACAACACTCTGCACATCTGTCTGAATGTTTTGGATGAGCGAGGAAATGCCTTGTACCGCCTGTGCGCTTTGATCAGCAAGCATTCGAACTTCCTCAGCGACTACCGCAAAACCTTTACCATGTTCTCCAGCTCGGGCTGCTTCAATCGAAGCATTGAGGGCGAGCAAATTCGTCTGCGCAGCGATATCGCCAACCAGTTGAATGATTTGTTCAATCTTTTTCGCGTTCTCTTCCAGCCCTTTGACCGCTTGCAAAGAATGCTGATTTTCTTCAGCCAACTGATGGATTCCACTAACTAACGAATTAATGACATCCTTACTTTTTTCAAGCTCGGCAACCATTTCATGTGACGTATCGGCAGAAGCGTTTGCTTTCATCTGGACTTCTTTTGCAATCATGATGACATCTTCCACCGATTCGGCCGTATTTTGAATCGAAACCGCTGAATTATCTGCACCCAGTGATATTTCCTCAACCGTTCGCGCAATACTTTCCGCTTGTTCCGCAGCCAATGAAGAGGCATTTGAAATAGAGATTACTTTTTCATTCGTTTCCCGGAAGTTCTCTTCAATGCTCTGCACCATCCCTCTTAAATTACGAAGCATATGGTTAAAAGCAATGCCAAGGGAACGAATTTCGTCATCCGAATTTGATACTTCAACATTCACTTTAATATTTCCGTCCGCTGCTTCCAAAGCAACTCTCTCAAGCTTTTGCAATGGTTTAATAATTAATCCTGCAGCGAAGAAGGTCAGGATCGCGGACCAGACGATTCCTAACGAAAGCGTGATGGCCGTAAACAAAGCTTCACTCATTTCTTCAAAAAATAAAGGATAGAGAACATAAATAAACAAGTAGCTCGTTGAATACGTAATAAGCGCAAGAGTCGTGCTAAGAATGATCAACTTTTTTCGCAATCCTAATTTGTATGTCTTTTTTTCCCCCACGGCAATTTCCCCCTATCACCTTCCATAAAATCTAAGCTTATCGATTAACTGGTCGATCAAATCGGAAAGCTCCCGGAAGGTTTCATTGTATATGTTTTGTGATCCTCCAAATGGATCGGAAACATCTCTATCTTTTATATCGGCAAAAATAAATTCTTTTAAGGTAAAAGTTTTATCCATAGCGCTCGGATACGAATCCATGATCATCCATTTATGTGACTCTGTCATCGTAAATATATGTGTAGCCCAATTAACTTCCCGTTCCGTTAAAGGGGTCGATATGTGATTGTGTGCAATCGAATTTTCAGTTAAAACATCCTTTGCGTATGGAGAGGCGCCCTGACCAGCAGCCGCAAATACACCCGCTGATTTCACTTCGATGCCGGGTATCTTCTTGCTTCTCAATATCGCCTCTGCCATCGGGCTCCTACATGTATTTCCCGTACAAACAAATAAAACTCTTATCATGATATCCGCCTCCTTTCTGCTATTATAAGCCAAAGCCTGCTATTTAACATATTCCCCCATTTAAACATAGCACGTCTGAGCTTGACAAATTCAGTTAAATTCTTTCAAAAGTTTGACAATTCCCGCGAAAAATCCCAAAAATAAAAACCCCTATCAAAGGGGGCTTAAAATCAGACGGTAAATAGCAGCTTTAACCCGAATGCGAAGAGGATACTCCCGCCCAGTACCTCGCTGTAAACACCCAGAAGCCCTTGTACCCTTCGACCGAACAAAAGTCCAAGCCACGTAAGAACAGTCGCTGCAAAGCCAAAGCAAATAAGCGCCACTGCCGTTTTTGCTCCATAAATGCCCAGTGTCAAGCCGACTGAAAAACTATCCAAGCTTACGCTCAAGGCAAAGATAAACAGGCCGATGCCGACTGGCGCAAGCAACGAACCTTCACCATTCCTAATCCCTGAAATAAACATTTGCAGACCGAGTATCAATAGCAACATACCGCCGGCGTAAATAGCATATGTTCCGAACTGGACTGATAGAAAGCGGCCCGTTAAAATACCTAGCAAAGGCATCCAAATATGAAAAAACCCGACTGTCAAACCAATGATAAAGATCTGCCTAAGCCGAAGCTTAAACATTCCCATCCCCAATCCGACAGAAAAGGCATCCATTCCTAGCGCAAACGCCATGAGCATTAATGTAAGCAATTCTCCAGCCATGTATAAAACCTTCCTTCCCGTGGACGTGTTCCATTCATGTTATGCATGTCCATTTGGAAATAGAAGTGGCTCTGTGAACTGCTGAAATATCTAATTTTCCTTGTGAAATATAACCATCAAAAAGGATAAATACCTAAATAAACAGTATTTGAACAATTTTAAAGGTATCGTTGAAGTTGACGAGACCTATTTTCTATACTCTGAAAAAGGAAAGCGGGGTATTACAGAACGTAAACCTCGTAAACGTGGTGGGAAATCCAAACACAGAGGGATAAGTCACGAACAAGTATGTGTTCTTGTTGCCAGAGACCGCACCAAAGCAACTGTTTCAAAGATTGATTGTATGGGGCGTGTTGTGAAAACTAAGGTTGATAAGTTGATTGGCTCTAAAATGTACTTGTTACATATGCTTGGAAAGCCTATAAAACGTATGCGAAAGAAAAAGAAATAGAACATTGCCGTATTAAATCAAACGCTGGAAAACACGTTATCAAGGATCTGTAACACATCCAAAATGTCAACGGACTACATTCTCGATTAAAACAATAGATGGACCGTTTTAAAGGTGTCGCTACAAAGTATCCCGACAATTACCTTGCTTGGTTCTTATTCGTGGATAGTCGTAGCAATGTGAGTACCAAACAGAATATCAAAGAATTTTTATTAACATCATTTGTATTTGAAATGATAGATACTTATGATAGTCTGTCAAAATTCGTTGTGTAGTGCTACTTAATAAGGTAATCGGAATATTAAATAAACATTGTTATAATTAATTATATGGGTACTTAACAGGAGGTGTATGTCATTTGAAAACTTTTACTATTTTGTTTGTTGTTATAGCTTTAATGCACACTATTACTCTAATTAACGTTACACTTTTTGATGGGAATTGGAATGGAATTGTTTTAATGCTATCTAATATTTTATTTCTCATAGGTGTAGTCTATTATGGTATAGAATTTCGAGCGAACAGAAGTCGTAAGGGATAACTGTGATTATTAGAAAACCGACTACAACGGTTTCCCCTATTTTTGTTAAATTATCAGCATTAAAATTTAACACAGCCTAAAACAAAATAATGGCCATCGATTAAATTTCTTCAGTCTTCATGCAGGACGATTCAAGCAGAGCCGGATGATTAAACTTTTCTAACCGTAAAAGAAAGGCGACTTACCGTCGCCCTTTAAACTTGCTTAATCAATTGTTGTCCGGCCGCCTTTAGCAGCCTGTTCATGATTGCTTCACCGATGCCGGTTTCCGGAAAAACCTCGCCAAAAATGATATCTACCCCGAGTTCATCGAATTTGCGTAAAGTGTCATATAAACCTGCAGCAACGCTGTGTAAATCATTAGAAGTACCGGGTGCTAAAATATAATCCGCTTTGAGCTCCGCTTCATGCTCTTTTGCCGCAAACACCCCTACGTTTAAGCTCTGTGATTTCTTTTCATCAATCAAACCTTGCAGAAAGGGCAGGTCCCCATCCACCAGGATAAATGTGGCCTTTGGTGCATAATGGGTATATTTCATGCCGGGAGATTTCGGGACTGCTGTCTTATTTTTCATGGCAGCATCCACCTTGACTTTGCCAATAACCGCTTCAATTTCTTCCCGAGGCAAACCGCCGGGACGAAGGATTACCGGGGTGTTCTCTGTACAATCAAGCACGGTCGATTCCACTCCTACTCCCGTTGCTCCTCCATCCACGATCGCAGCGATTTTTCCTGATAAATCATCCTTCACATGCTCGGCGGTTGTCGGGCTTGGTTTTCCGGATGTGTTGGCACTAGGGGCCGCGATAGGCAGGCCGCTTTGCTCAATAAGGGCGAGGGCAATCGGATGATCCGGCATTCTGACCGCAACTGTATTGAGACCGGCTGTCACAAGCTGTGATAATTGACCTGGCTTTTCCTTAAAAATCAGGGTAAGCGGGCCTGGCCAAAATGCGTCCATTAATCTTTCGGCCGCCTCGGGAATTTCCATTACCATCCCATCAAGCTGCTCGCGGGATGCTATGTGGACAATTAACGGATTATCAGTCGGACGTCCCTTTGCAATGAAAATTTTATTCACCGCTTCATCGCTTTTTGCGTTGGCGCCAAGTCCATATACCGTTTCTGTTGGAAATGCGACTACTTCATTTTCTATTAATAACTGTGCAGATTTTCTGATTTGGGGATAATCGATTAAATCATCCACAGAGTTATCCACTTTCCAATACTTCGTTTTCATGTTAACACCTTCAATTCAATTTCCCATTCTAGTTATTCAGAACCCTAATATAATCATAAAAACATCATTTTGGGCTAAATGGTACTTTGAAAGTATAAAAGAAGAAAATAGAGAAAACAAGTTTTTATCCACAATTTGTGGATAAATTCATTATAATTGTGGATAACTTTGTGGATATGTTTATTGTTTTAACTATAAGGGACGATACATGAAGCGGCAGTTATCCATACCCGCAAGCTGTTTTCCATGCTCAGAAGCGTAAAAAACAGCCGGAAGCTCCTCCGGTTCTATCTGTCTAAAGCCGAGCGCTTCGAATAAAGATAGTGAGCTTTGTTTATTTGTGGCCAAGTAAACGCTGTGAAGATTCTGGTTTTTCGCAATAAGCAAAATCTGTTGCAGCAATGCCGGAATGTTTTCGTGCGAAAATGATGGATCAAAAACAAACGACCTGAGCAGTCCGATGTTTTTCATAGGCTCGAGTCCGACTGTTGCTATCATTTTCCCTGCCGTATCGCGGGCCAGCAAATAATAGTCAAAATGAGGCCTTATCCCTTCCGCACTCACATTTGCGTTTGTTAAAAATTGCTCCAGCTCAAGAATATCCTTTTCTTCCGCTTGTTGAAAGTTTGTTATCATAACCTATCATCTCCCTATTTTTCATGCGTCTATTTTCTCTAGTAATAGGTATATGAACGAGCAAAATAACTAGAACTCTTTTCTGAGCAAGTAATTGTGGGTAAGTTGTTGATAATTTTTAAAAACGCTATGTTAAAGGGCATTGTTCCAAAAATCAACAGTATTATGTAAGAAAGTATTTCAAAAAGGAAAAGCCATCATATCCCGATGACAGCTTTGTTACCCGACTATTAAAAAACATCTTCAAATAATTCAGCAAAGAACGACTTAACTACAACAGGAGATTCATCTTGGCTTACGTACATCTGTTCATTACTTTCAATGTTATCGCCTGTTTCTTCCCGCTTTTCTCCTGTAACTTTTTGCTCCGGCTTACCCTTTGCTTCATCTGTTTGACCAGTTTCTCTCTCTTCTCCATTTGACTGTTTTTCATTCGGATTCTCCTCCTCATAAGGGCTTTGGCTTACGGCCGTTCCGTTTGAGAAATCAAGAAAGCAGAGTGGCGGGAACAATACACACCACCAATTAGCTCCTTCCCCTTCTCCAAGAGTGATGACAATTGCCTCGTATTCACCTGCGGGATAAAGAAATTGCCCGTACAGCTTTGTCGGAAATTTCGCTTTTCCAAAATGAACGTTCACCTTCTGATCCAAACCCTGTTTATCCACAATTTGTTCCGCCGTTTTCTGGATTTCCGGCAATTGTGACTGGATGACTCTTTTTGCTTCTTCTAATGAGGTCAATTCTTCCACCCAACCAGTGATATTTTGATTGACTTCATCTCTAATCAGTCTTTTGACATCTTGATCGGCTTTAGTATCACTGTTTGCGAGAATGCGAAGTCGAATAGCTTCTTTAGGGATAACCACTGTCTCTTCTGACTTAGTAGCACTTTCAACCTTAGGCATATATATACTTAAAATCGTACCGATTGTTAAGATTAGTAGATAAGCAATGGATAAATGCTTTTTATATTTCATATCATTTCTCCTCCCCTTCACAAGAACAGTCTCGCCAGTTTGCCTGTATCTTAAACTAGTAAAAATATTTTTTTGGAAGAAGGACAAAATAAAAAGGATTCGGCCCGTAAAAGCCAAATCCTTTGATTATCATAATTCCGCAAAAACCATCCGGTCTTTGCCGTTGATATCCAACTCTATCGATACAGCAGCATTTGGAAAAGTCTGTTGCAGCATGTCGGCCACAGCTTTTCCCTGCCCTGCTCCTATCTCAAAGCCCACCAATCCAGGCCGATTGATAACCTGGGGCAGTTCATTCATGAAACGGCGGTAAAAATCAAGCCCGTCCGTCCCGGCAAATAAAGCCCGGTGCGGTTCATGCCCGGTAACAACAACTGACATCGTTTCCTGATCAGAAAGCGGGATATAGGGAGGATTAGATAAAATGATATCAAACTTTTCTCCCCTTTCTAAAAAAGGCTGCAGCAAGTCTGCCTGCATGAAAGTAACGTCTGCTTCGAGTACTTTTGCATTGTCTCGGGCAACGTTGAGAGAGCACTCCGCAATATCCGTTGCAATGACAGTCAAATCTGGTACTTCAAGCTTCATCGTAATCGCAATTGCTCCGCTTCCCGTTCCTATATCAATCAATGCTAACCCCGATTTTTCGCGGAATCGTTTTGAAATCTTCCTGAGCGTGTGCTCAATTAATTCTTCTGTTTCCGGTCGGGGAATGAGCACTTCTTTATTGACCGCAAACGTACGCCCGTAAAATTCCTCTGCTCCGATAATATACTGAACAGGGGTTCCAGAGACATGAAGCTCAACGGCTCTTTTGAATTCTTCCGCAATCCGTTCGGGGAGGGTTGTTTGAAAATTAGCCAACAGCTGCGACCGGCTCATATTCATCAGATGCTTTAACAGAATCTCCCCTGCATTCTCATCTCTGTCGTTGGCTATTAAAAAAGAAGAAGCCCACTTTAGGGCTTCATATACTTTAGTCATCCGCGTTTTGAAGCCTGGAGGATTGATCCTCTAAGATAAGATTATCAATAATTTCATCCAGCTTTCCTTCGATAATTTGATCCAGCTTCTGGATCGTCAGCCCAATGCGGTGGTCAGTCACACGGTTCTGCGGGAAGTTATACGTTCGAATCCGTTCTGAGCGATCCCCTGTCCCGACAGCAAGCTTTCTGGTCTGGTCATATTCAGCCTGGGCTTCCTGCTGGAATTTATCATAAACACGGGCACGCAGAATCTTCATTGCTTTTTCTTTGTTTTTGATCTGTGATTTTTCATCCTGAATCGATACAACCGTTCCGGTCGGTAGATGTGTCAGGCGGACAGCAGACATGGTTGTATTTACACTTTGCCCGCCCGGTCCACTGGAAGCAAAGGTATCAACGCGGATATCTTTTTCATGGATTTCTACTTCTACTTCTTCCGCTTCCGGAAGCACAGCGACTGTTGCCGTGGAAGTATGGATCCGGCCGCCGGACTCAGTTTCCGGTACACGCTGAACGCGGTGTGCGCCATTTTCGAACTTTAATTTGGAGTAGGCACCCTTGCCGTTGATCATGAAAATAATTTCTTTAAAGCCGCCCAGTCCCGTTGGGTTTGAATCCATGACATCGATTTTCCACCCTTGAGTTTCTGCATAACGACTGTACATACGATACAGACTTCCTGCAAAAAGTGCAGCCTCGTCGCCCCCGGCCGCTCCGCGAACCTCCATGATTACGTTTTTATCATCATTCGGGTCTTTGGGAATGAGGAGAACCTTCAGCTTTTCTTCCAGCGAATGCATATTTCCCTCAAGCTCATTCAATTCTTCCTTGACCATCTCGCGCATGTCCGCATCGAGCTTCTCTTCAAGCATGGCTTTAGCGTCTTGGTGCTGCTCACGCACTTCCTTATATTCCTTATACGTTTGAGCCGTTTCCTGGATATCCGATTGCTCCTTGGAGTACTCTCTCAGCTTTTTGGAGTCGTTAATGATTTCCGGGTCGCTTAATAATTCGTTCAATCTTTCATATCTATCTTCAACAGCCTGCAGTCGATCTAACACATTATTCACCTCATACATTCATTACGCAAAAACGAATATAGTTATCTATAGCATGTTCATTATAGTATAGGTGAATAATGAACGTCAAAGAGATTCAAGTATCAATCCTTATCCGTTTTCATGTTCACTTCAATATTGTACCTAGGAAGCGCTTGTTTTAGAAGCTCCCTCACCCGTTCCTTTTCCCGGTTTCTTTCTTCATTCGAGTGAAATTCTGCCCGTTCATGAATCGTGACACTCAATGTTTTGCCCTTTAGCCAGACAGCCCCTGCTTCAAAATCTGTATTTTCTTCAACTACAGCTCTAGCTTTTTTCACTTCGGATCCGGTAGTAGGCGTAATATTGGAATTGCTTCCGGGAGAGTTTAACAGCTGATCAGAAGGCTGTTCAGCCGCATCACCCCTATTATTTACTGATTTGCCCGGCTTGTTGGAAATGAGCGTTGTCCCGTCTCTTGATTCACCTTCATATGTGGAATCCCTGTCTTCGTTTACGCCGCATCCTGTCATGATCGCTAATAAGACCGTTACGAAAAATATAAATCCTTTTTTCATACTAATCACACCTCCTGACATTAGCTTTCCCTATTCAAATGGAATCTTTCAAGAATGTCAGCGGCAGAAGCAGAAGTAATTTTTGTGGTATATTCTGTATTTCGATGATTTATCAGATTTCGGTGGTATATTCTGAATTTCGATGATTTATCAGATTTCGGTGATATATTCTGTATTTCGATGATATATCAGATTTCGGTGATATATCCTGAGTTTCGATGATATATTCTGTATTTCGGTGATATATCCTGAGTTTCGATGATATATCCTATATTTCGGAGATAAATCTTCAATTTCGATGATAAAACAAAAAACTGCTCAAGACAAAGTCTTCAGCAGCGAAATAAATTATATTTCAGATAATTTTATACCTTTTTCTTTAATGACTTCTTTTTTTCCCGGAACCTCATGATGGTGCCGACAGCGGGCCTCATAAGATTCTGAAGCCCCCACGAGTATGACAGGGTCATGGAATGATGCCGGGGCTCCGTTGATTAACCTTTGTGTTCTGCTTGCCGCCGAGCCGCAAACGGCACAAACAGCTTGCAGCTTTGTGACGGATTCAGCCAATGACATCAGAAAAGGTACGGGGCCAAATGGTTCACCACGGAAGTCTTGGTCAAGGCCAGCCAGGATGACACGATAACCACTGTCCGCAAGATGCTGGGCAACTTCTACAATTTCCTCATCGAAGAATTGTACTTCATCGATCGCAATGATATCTAACTTGTCATCAAGGTTTTTAAAAATCTCCGTAGAATGCGATATCGGTTTTGCGATGACCGACGTGCCATTATGTGATACAACAGCCTCTTCCGCGTAGCGGTTATCTAAAGCAGGCTTAAAAATAGCTATATTCTGCTTGGCAAATTGAGCACGGTTCACCCTTTTAATCAATTCCTCGGACTTCCCGGAAAACATGCTGCCACAAATAAGTTCTATCCAGCCTGATTGTTTCATTTCGTACATTGAAACTGCCTCTCCCTTCGACATTCGATCCTTCCATTTCAAAGGATCGCCTATAGCAAAAATTATACCAGGACTTTTCAATTCCCCCAACAACAGAGAAGCAAATCACATAAACCGCGTGTCATTTATGTAAAAACAGCGTTATCTTTCATTAAAAAAAACAGGCAAGAAAAAAGTACTTGCCTGTTTCTAAGTTCTAGAGCAGTAATAAAACTCCCATCCATAGATGGAAGTTTCATCAACTTACTTCATGCCGTATTTTTTATTGAATCGATCAACACGTCCGCCTGCTTCAGCGAATTTTTGACGGCCAGTATAGAATGGGTGGCATTCAGAGCAAGTCTCAACGCGCACTTCATTTTTTACAGAACCAGTTTCAAAAACGTTACCACAAGAACATGTAACAGTTATCTTTTTGTATTCCGGATGAATTCCAGCTTTCATTCTTTTCAGCTCCTTCTGCCCTGAATCATTCGAAACAGAGTTATATACTTCAAGGTGAGAAACAATCTCTCACATATATTGTAAACACACATTGACTTTATTATAGCAAGTAATGAACGGTTTTGCAACTGCATGTTAGATATTGTTAGAGCGTTTTACAGAAGTTGCTCCCTTTTTCATTTCCTCTTCCAGCTTCGCGAAAAACTCTTCATTTCCCTTGGTTTGCTTTAACCGGCGAAGGAATTTCTCCACAAAGTCAGGGGTATCCGACATCGTTTTACGGATTGCCCAGAGCTTATCAAGATGGTCTTTAGGAATAAGCAGTTCTTCTTTACGGGTACCTGAACGTCTAATATCGATGGCAGGGAAAATGCGCCGCTCGGCCAATGAGCGATCAAGGTGAAGCTCCATGTTGCCTGTCCCTTTAAATTCCTCGTAAATGACATCGTCCATACGAGAACCAGTATCGACAAGCGCAGTAGCAAGAATTGTCAAGCTCCCACCTTCTTCAATATTCCTCGCTGCCCCAAAGAACCGTTTCGGCCTGTGGAACGCGGCTGGGTCAATTCCACCGGAAAGCGTTCTTCCACTTGGCGGAATCACGAGGTTGTAAGCCCGGGCCAGACGGGTGATGCTATCCATCAGGATAATGACATCCCGTTTATGCTCAACGAGGCGCATCGCTCTCTCTAGCACTAGCTCGGCCACTTTAATATGATTTTCCGGTACTTCATCAAACGTGGAGCTGACCACATCACCGGCAACGGATCGTTCGATATCCGTTACTTCTTCCGGACGTTCATCGATCAACAGAACGATAAGCTCTGCTTCGGGATGGTTCGTTGTAATCGAGTTGGCAATCTCCTTGATTAGCATCGTTTTCCCTGCTTTTGGCGGGGCAACGACCAAGCCGCGCTGTCCAAAGCCGACAGGGGCTAAGACATCCATAATCCGGGTAGATAGATTTTTCGGCTCAGTTTCCAATTTTATCTGCCTGACAGGATATAAAGCAGTTAAGCCTGGAAAGTGAACCCGCTCCTTCGCTGATTCAGGGTTATCCCCATTCACGGCTTCCACATGCAGCAATCCGTAATATCGTTCGTTTTCTTTAGGCGGTCTTACTTTGCCTGAGACCTTGTCGCCGTTTCGGAGATCGAATCTGCGGATTTGTGAAGCTGAGATGTAAATATCCTCGGAGCTTGGAGAATAGTTAATCGGACGCAGGAACCCGAAGCCTTCGGATGGAATGATTTCCAGCACTCCCTCCATAAAGAGCAGTCCGTCTTGTTCTGCCTGCGCTTTTAAAATCGCAAAAATAAGTTCCTTTTTGGAGAGTTTGCTGTAATAGGATACTTTATATTCGCGCGCGTGCTCATATAGATCCTTCAATTTCATGTTTTCTAGATTGGTAATAGTTAAATTCATTATGACACCACTCTTTATTTAATTGAACAGATAGGGATGATACATTCTTAGGGTAAAGAAGAAATAGTTGAAGGCTTCCGTGAAGATTTGGAGTAGTAATTGCAGAATGATCTCTCTTTATATTCTTAAAACAAGCTTAATTTTACTTTCTTTGTCGTAAATATTCAACCATAAATTTAAAAGATAAAGAAAACGAGCGAAGTAATCGCCCGCTTTTTGCGAGTTCTGGGATTATTTCATAACCAGGTTTGGCTTTTTCTTCAAGCTGTGGCGGCCTTCAATGAAGCGGACGGTGCCAGACTTTGCTCGCATAACAAGGGAATGCGTTAGCCCATAATTCTCTTTAAACTGGACTCCCTTTAATAATTCTCCGTCTGTTACTCCGGTCGCGGCAAAAATGGCATCATCTCCACGAACAAGGTCTTCCATTCTTAGTATGCTGTTCAAATCAATGCCCATTTTATTACAGCGCTCGGTTTCCTGGTCATTTTGCGGCAGAAGTTTACCCTGAATCTCCCCGCCCAGACATTTTAGCGCTACAGCGGCGATTACCCCTTCAGGCGCTCCGCCGGTGCCGAATAAAATATCCACGCCGGTTTGGTCGAAGGCCGTGTTGATTGCCCCGGCCACATCCCCGTCATTAATCAATTTAATCCGTGCTCCTGCTTCACGAAGTTCATGGATAATCTGTGCGTGGCGTTCTCGGTGCAACACGGTCGCTACAACATCCTGGATATCTTTATTCTTTGCCTTAGCGACTGCTTTCAGGTTGTCCAAAACGGAAGCGTTAATATCAATTTGACCCACTGACTCAGGGCCAACCGCAATCTTATCCATGTACATATCCGGAGCATGAAGAAGGTTGCCATTATCAGCGATCGCAAGTACTGCTAAAGCATTCCATCCTCCCGAAGCAACAATGTTCGTCCCTTCCAAAGGGTCAACGGCTACATCCACACGAGGGCCAAAGCCTGTACCAAGTTTTTCGCCAATGTACAGCATCGGCGCTTCGTCCATCTCGCCTTCTCCGATGACAACTGTGCCTTTCATCGGAACGGTATCAAACACATCCCGCATAGCCGATGTCGCAGCATCGTCCGCTTCATCCTTCTTTCCTCTTCCCATCCAGCGTGCGGAGGCTAATGCGGCCCCTTCCGTTACGCGCACCAGCTCCATAGATAAGCTTCTCTCCATTATTGCTTCCCCCTCAGTGCTACTTAGCAATCCATTACATATAATTAGTATAACACAATTCAATTATTATTGTAACACATTAAGCACTGAGATTTGGTCAATTTTTCAACTGTTCGACTTCCTCTTCAGACATCTTTTCGCGCCAGATTGTCGCGCCCAGACCGGAGAGTTTTTCAACAAGATGACTATAGCCCCGGTCAATATGTTCAAGTCCGGTTACTTCGGTAATTCCTTCTGCCATTAACCCGGCAATGACAAGCGCAGCTCCTGCACGGAGGTCACTTGCCTTCACCTTGGCACCTTGAAGCTGGACTGGACCGCTGATAATCGCGGACCTGCCCTCGACCTTAATGTTGGCATTCATTCTGCGAAGCTCGTCGATATGTTTAAAACGGGCTCCATAAATGGTATCCGTCACAACGCTCGATCCTTCTGCCCTCGTCAATAACGATGTGAATGGCTGTTGCAAATCGGTTGCAAAACCAGGATAAACCAACGTTTTTATATCGACTGATTTAAACTCGGAACCAGGAGAAACGAAAATTTGGTCATCTCCCGCTTCGATGTTCACGCCCATTTCCCTCAGCTTTGCCGTTAAAGATTCTAGATGCTGTGGAATGACATTATCAATTAAAATGCCTTGTCCAACAGCTGCCGAGAGAATCATGAACGTTCCCGCTTCGATCCGGTCAGGGATAATCGTATGTTTACAACCGCTTAAGTTCTCAACCCCGTCGATCCGGATGATATCTGTACCAGCACCTTTGATTTTCGCTCCCATGTTGGTCAGCAACGTCGCTACATCGATAATTTCCGGCTCTTTTGCCGCATTCTCAATAACGGTTCTTCCTTTAGCCAGTACAGCAGCTAGCATAATATTAATTGTGGCGCCCACACTGACAACATCCAGATAAATACGGGCTCCTCTTAGCTCGTCCGCTCGCAAATAAATCGCACCCTGTTCATTGGTGATCTGCGCCCCCAGTGCTTCAAACCCCTTGATATGCTGGTCAATCGGGCGTGGCCCCAAATAACAGCCTCCGGGAAGGCCAATAACCGCCTTTTTGAATTTGCCAAGCATGGCCCCCATCAGGTAATAAGAAGCGCGGAGCTTTTTAACACGTCCGTTTGGCAATGGCATCGAAATCATCTTGCTTGGATCAACCGTCATTTCTCCATCATCAAAAGAAACGGTTCCGCCTACTTCTTCAAGCAGACCTTTAAGAATTTGCACATCTGATATATCAGGAAGACCTTCGATCGTAACAGGGGAATCCGCAAGAATGGTAGCAGGTATTAAAGCGACCGCGCTATTTTTCGCGCCGCTGACACGAATGCTGCCTTTCAGCGGATAGCCGCCGGCAATTTTGAGTTTTTCCATTGTAGACTCCCTTCTAATCTAAGCAGTTAAGAAATATTTTAACCAAAACACCTTTTTATTCAGGTATTATTTTCCAGGACAAATATATAAATGATAACATTTTTTTCTTACCATTTATTACTTTACACAAAATTAGGAAATTCATGTAAAATTTTTAAAAATTTATTTGGATAAATATTCATATTGTGCAGAAGAGGTAAGTAACGAAAGAGTTAGCTTTCAGAACGCGCATTCCAGTCTGCGATAAAGGCTTCGATGCCTTTATCAGTCAATGGATGTTTGAATATCTGCAGCAGTAGTTTATACGGAATCGTGGCAATATGGGCTCCGTTTAAAGCTGCTTCCGTAATATGCATCGGATGCCGTATGGATGCGGCAATAATTTCCGATTGAATGTCATGAATGGCGAAAATGTCCGCAATATCTGAAATTAATTGCATGCCGTTGAACCCGATATCATCAAGACGCCCTAAAAATGGGGAAACATAGGTCGCTCCCGCCCGGGCTGCAAGCAGGGCCTGATTGGCACTGAATATTAAGGTGACGTTCGTTTTAATTCCTTCTTTGGTTAGAGCAGAAACAGCTTTAAGTCCGTCCGGAGTCATCGGAACTTTGATCGTAATGTTCGGCGCAATCGCGGAAAGCTCTTTTGCTTCCCTCATCATCCCCTCAAAATCGAGTGAGATGACTTCGGCACTGACTGAGTCCTGGACAAGGCTTGTAATTTCTCTTAGTCGGTCATGAAAAGAAACGTTTTTTTCCCGTGCAACCAGTGATGGATTCGTCGTAACGCCGGCAAGAATGCCAAGTGAATGGGCCTCGCGTATTTCATCGATGTTAGCGGTATCAATAAAGAATTTCATGTTAAAAACCTCCATCTCTTTTTCTATATAAGCATACAATACATACAATAATGAATTGTGTAAATGGCGAATTTTTTATTTTTTCTATAAATTAAAAGAAAAGAGCCTGTTGTCCCGAGTTACAATGCCGCATCGATGATGGACTTGCATACCCGTGATGTTCAGGCTCTGATTGGAATATGTTTAAAATGACTAAGCTTTATCGTTTGAACCGAATTCACGGATCTTGCCAACAACTGTTTCCTTGATTGCATCACGGCCCGGTCCGATGAATTTACGAGGATCATACACCTCGGAATCTTTACTTAGAACCTCTCGAACAGCCTTAGTAAAAGAGATTTGATTTTCGGTATTTACGTTGATTTTTGAAGTTCCTAAAGATACAGCTTTTTGAATATCTTTAGTTGGAATGCCTGTACCACCGTGTAGTACTAGGGGAATTCTTGTTAAATCACGGACTTCTTCCATTTCTTTAAAGCCGATGTTCGGCTCGCCTTTGTAAGGGCCATGGACAGAACCCAATGCAGGTGCAAAACAGTCAACACCTGTGCGTCTAACCAATTCTTCGCATTCTTTCGGATCTGCATAAATAACTCCGTCTGCTACTACATCATCTTCCTGGCCGCCAACAGTTCCTAGCTCAGCTTCGACAGAAACTCCTTTTGAGTGAGCATAATCAACAACCTTGGAAGTGGTTTCGATATTCTCTTCTAACGGATGGTGAGAGGCATCGATCATAACAGAAGTGAATCCTGCATCGATCGCTTCCTTACATTTATCAAAGCTTGAACCATGGTCAAGGTGTATCGCTGCAGGTACTGTGATTTTCATGTCTTCCATTAAACCTTGGACCATCATCACAGTCGTTTTAAACCCGCCCATATGGCGAGCTGCTCCTTCTGATACACCAAGGATTACCGGTGATTTTTCCTGCTCGGCGGCAGCTAATATAGCTTGGGTCCACTCCAGGTTATTGATATTGAACTGACCGACCGCATACTTACCTTCCAACGCTTTATTAAGCATATCCTTCATTGATACTAAAGGCATTTGATTTCCTCCTTATAGCAAATGTTTTCCTGCAGACGCAGATTCTCTCTAAAATATTCCCTTACTTATGTATTTACTATACCTCATGCAGGCTGGGAATATTAAAAACACTATTAGCATATCAGTCCATGAAAAAAACAGCAACCAATTAACTTATTGGGGGAATATTAAGAAAAATGGAATCGTTTTCTACAAAAAACACGGTCATATTTCAGGATAAAATCCTTCCTGAAATACAGCCGTTGGGTTACACATTCAATATATGAGGTTTTTTTCTATTTAAGATTTTTCAATATGAATTCCATTTACTATTCGGACTTTCGGACAGGTAAATACTCTTTAACCGCTTTCCGTATGTCATCGATATCAAAAGGTTTAGCAAAATGAGTCATGGCACCTAAATCCTTGGCTTTTTGAATCATGTCTAATTCTCCATAGGCCGTCATGATGATGACTCGAATATCCTGATCAATCTGTTTCATTCGTTTCAGAATTTCAATGCCGTCCATTCCCGGAATTTTCATGTCTAACAAGACCAAATCAGGGGAATGATTTGTAACAATGTCCAGCGCTTGCACCCCGTTTGCGGCCTGAAATGTATTGTAACCTTCCTTGTTGAGCACTTCATTGAGCAGAATTCTGATTCCAAATTGATCATCTACAATTAATATTTTTTCTGCCATTCCCTCACCTCTTTCCTATCTGAAAGAATAAATAGCTATAAACTTGATGAATTATTATCTAGATACCTTTTGCCCAGTTTATGTATGGCATGTAACCCGTGTTTTCCCTCTATTATATTTGCATATTGAATGTCTACTTTATATTTTTATTCGCTAAATATTTCTCAAATCCTGCCGTCAAGTGGAAACAAATTCAAGAATTTATTTCTTCGCCTTCACAAAATCGTTGTTTTATAATGAATACTACGATTATTTAAAGGAGACCACTACATGCTGAAAATGTTTTCGACCCAGACGACCGGGTTATTTAAAAAGATTATGGATGAAGAAGAGTTCGCATTTGAGGACTGTGCCCGGTTGCTCGCCCAGGCTTCCATTGGAGACGGCACCATATATTTACACGGCTTTGGCGAAATGAAGGGAATATTGTCAGAAGCCTTGGAAGGGGTTGAACCCTTTCCGAATGTGATGGCTCTTTACGATGATAAGAAAGAGCTTGCTTCGCTCACGAATGCAGACCGGGTGCTATTCTTTACGCGTTACTCGGATGATAGCGAAGCGCTAAGTCTTGCCAAATATCTTCAGAAAGAAGGGGTTCCTTTCACCGCGGTTTCCACTCTTGTCCTGTCGTCAGGTTTATCGCTGGACGAACTGGCTGATGTGCATATTGATTTACGGCTTCAAAAAGGCTTGGTTCCAGATGATAATGGAAAACGGGTTGGTTTCCCATCCCTGATGGTGGCTTTGTTTGCTTATTATGGCATTAGGTTCACGTTGGATGAAATTTTACAAGAGTATGCGGAGGAATAACTGTATAGAAACTTATAGTTCTCAGGTGTATTGATCTGATATTTCTACTTGAGTTTTTGATTTCTGGGCGAGTGTTTGGATTTCTGCTCGATTATTTGAATTTGTGCTCGACTATTCGTATTTCTGCTCGATCATCTGGATTTGTGCTCGATTATTTGAATTTCTGCTCGATTATTCGGATTTGTGCTCGATTATTTGAATTTCTGCTCGATTATTCGGATTTGTGCTCGATCATCTGAATTTGTGCTCGATTATTCGGATTTGTGCTCGATTATTTGAATTTCTGCTCGATTATTCGGATTTCTGCTCGATCATCTGGATTTCTGCTCGATTACCTGGATTTCTGCTCGATTATTCGGATTTGTGCTCGATCATCTGGATTTCTGCTCGATTATTTGAATTTCTGCTCGATTATTCGGATTTGTGCTCGATTATTCGGATTTCTGCTCGATCATCTGGATTTCTGCTCGATTATTCGGATTTCTGCTTGATTATTTGAATTTCTGCTCGATCATCTGGATTTCTGCTCGATTATTCGGATTTCTGCTCGATTATCTGGATTTCTGCTCGATTATTTGGATTTGTGCTCGATTATTCGGATTTCTGCTCGATTATTCGGATTTGTGCTCGATTATTCGGATTTGTGCTCGATTATCTGGATTTCTGCTCGATTATCTAGATTTGTGCTCGATTATTCGTATTTGTGCTCGATCATCTGAATTTGTGCTCGATTACCCAAATTTACGAGCGATTATTAGAATTTACGAGCGGTATAAAAATTTACGAGCAATTATCCATCCAAATACTGCTCGGTGACGGTTGATAATTCATACTAGCCCTTCATATTAAAAAACGCTTGGTCATGTTGCACCAAGCGTTTTTTGCTTTTATAAAATTACTGCTGTTCTCCGTACTTTAGTGACGCTTCTATAAAGTCGCGGAACAACGGCTGTGGACGTGTTGGTCTTGAAGTGAATTCAGGATGGAATTGACAAGCAACAAACCATGGGTGGTCTTTGATTTCGATAATTTCCACGAGACGTCCATCAGGGCTTGTACCAGAGAATACAAATCCCGCCTGTTCCATAGCCGGACGGTAATGATTATTGAATTCAAAACGATGGCGATGGCGTTCATACACTACTTCATCCTGATAAGCGGCATGCGCTTTCGAACCTTCTGAGAGCTTGCAAGCATATAAGCCAAGACGTAGTGTTCCGCCAAGGTCTTCTACATCCTTCTGTTCAGGAAGCAAGTCAATGATCGGATCCGGCGTTTCAAAATTGATTTCTGATGAGTGGGCGCCTTCAAGGCCTAATACATGACGTGCATATTCTACAGAGGCGAGCTGCATGCCTAAACAGATACCGAAAAATGGTTTTTTATTGATCCGTGCATATTCGGTCGCAGAGATTTTCCCTTCAATTCCGCGGTCACCGAATCCGCCCGGTACAAGAATTCCATCAACATCTCCGAGCAACTCGGCCACGTTTTCACGGGTAACATGCTCTGCGTTGACCCATTTAATTTTAATATCTGAATCGAACGTATAACCAGCATGCTTAAGCGCTTCTACAACCGAAATATACGCATCCTGGAGTTCAACATATTTACCAACCAATGCGATTGTCGTGGCCTTTGATAGGTTGGTGACTTTCTGGACTAGCTCTTTCCATTCGCTCATATCCGCTTCACGGCAATCCAGCTTTAAGTGATTGCAGACGATTTGGTCCATTTTTTGCTTTTGCAGCGCTAACGGAATCGAATACAAGGTATCGGCATCCTGGCATTCAATGACTGCTTTTGTGTCAATATCGCAGAATAAAGCAATTTTGTCTTTCATATCCTGGGATATTGGCATTTCTGTACGGACTACGATAATATTCGGCTGAATGCCCAGGCTGCGAAGCTCTTTAACACTGTGCTGGGTCGGCTTCGTTTTCATTTCACCGGCTGCTTTAATATATGGAACGAGGGTACAATGGATGTACATCACATTATCGCGGCCAATGTCACTCTTGATTTGACGGATGGCTTCAAGGAATGGCAAGGACTCAATATCGCCAACTGTTCCCCCGATTTCCGTGATGACAACGTCTGCATTGGTTTCATGCCCGGCTCTGAATACGCGCTCTTTAATTTCATTAGTAATATGGGGGATAACTTGTACGGTTCCGCCTAAGTAATCACCACGGCGCTCTTTTCTTAAAACGGTGGAATAAACTTTTCCTGTTGTTACATTGCTGTGTTTGCCAAGATTAATGTCAATAAACCTTTCATAGTGGCCTAAATCCAGATCGGTTTCTGCCCCATCGTCCGTTACGAAGACTTCCCCATGCTGATACGGGCTCATTGTCCCGGGATCCACATTAATATACGGGTCGAATTTTTGAATGGTCACATTCAAGCCCCGGTTCTTTAACAGCCTTCCGAGAGAAGCTGCCGTTATTCCTTTTCCTAATGAAGAAACGACTCCACCTGTTACGAAAATATATTTTGTCATTGTCTTTTCCCCCTCTTCTATCTTTATGAGTAACAAAAGGACGGATTATTTAAAAATCAGACCTTGTTGGATATTCATGTAGTTTTTCCCTACAACGAAAAATCATTACTAAAATAAGCTCATTAGGAGGTCGTTATCTGTACTAAAAAAATAAAAACGCCCCTCTTACAAAAGTAAGGGAGCGCTGTATTTTATCAACATGTCCTTTTTTAAGGAGCCCAAAAATGATTTTACAAATTCCGACTTGAAAAGTCAAGCGCGTCAGAGAAACTTATCATTTCTCCTCTTCGTCGGTATCCTCCGATTCCTCTTCGTCATCTTCGTCATCCTCGTCATCTAGTTCAGCAAGTTCAGCTTCTTCATCAACTAAATCTTCTTCAAGATCCTCATCGAAGTCGTCATCATCGTCATCATCATCTACTTCAATCAAATCATCATCATCGAGAAGATCGTCTTCTTCCAGTTCTTCTTCCTCAAAATCAAGGTCATCTTCATCTTCAATATCTTCCACAACCGCTTTCTTCGATTTCTTCTTCTTTTTCGGTTTGGTGGCAACGTGGACGACTTCATCTTCAATTTGATCGACAGGATACCACGCCTTTAAACCCCAACGGTTTTCTCCAAGCGAAGTGAATCGGCCATCGACATTAAGGTCGGTATAAAATTGAGAGATTCTTTTATTTATCTCTTCATCCGAAAGACCCTGTAATTTTGAAACTTGAGCCATTAAGTCCTTAAAAGAAACCGGCTGCTTTTTTTCAGCAAGTAATTCATAAGCGATTTCTAAAAGTGACATTTCCGATAATTTCTCTTTTGAGTATTTTTTTAAAGCCAAGCTCTGCACTTCCTTTCTCTATTCCAAACATATACATTATGTTTTTTTACATAAAAAAATAATCTTAACAAGGATTCTTGCCTGTCAAATTGAAATTCTTGCCAGACATACTATTCATTATAAACAATTAAAATAGGTTTATGCCAGACATATCTCAATCTTTCAACGTTTTTTCACCGAGTTTTCTTTACTTTTCGCTCATTGAACGCGACCGTTTTTCCATTGGCGATAGGCCATCCAGAAAAAGAAAATAGATAACAGCAAAAAAGAAACAGCACCCAATGCATATTCATAGAATTTATAAAGGATAAAAAGTGCTCCTAAACAAAAAATGCCGTTTCTCACATGTTTCACATTCATTTTCTATCACTCCAAACAAACGCTTAAAAAACAATGGAACTATCATTATAGCCTTTTTTACTGATTATTATAAGTAAAAAATACCATTTGCTATTTCTATTCTTGATTTAATTAAAAAGCAGGTACTGAACCACTGTTTTTGTCGTTCAGTACCTTTCAGATATGCTACATATTCCTCCTATATTGTCCGCCAACCTCGTAAAGCGCGTGGGTGATTTGTCCAAGGCTTGCGACCTTTACGCATTCCATTAATTCGGCAAAAATATTTTCACCGTTCACTGCCGACTGCTTCAGGCGATTGATCGCCGCTTCATAGTGAGATCGGTTCCGTTCTTGGAATTCACGGAGATTTTGGATCTGCCCTTCCTTCTCTTCCGTGGTCGCACGAGCGATTTCCATGCTGTTCATCGCTTCCTCTGAAGGAGGGTTCGGGTTCAGATAGGTATTCACGCCAATAATCGGAAGCTCCCCTGAATGCTTTTTCATCTCGTAGTACATCGATTCATCTTGAATCTTTCCGCGTTGGTACTGTGTTTCCATCGCACCCAGTACACCGCCGCGGTCATTGATGCGGTCGAATTCTTCAAGCACCGCTTCCTCTACTAAATCGGTCAGCTCCTCGATGATAAAGGCACCTTGCTGCGGATTCTCATTCTTTGATAATCCATGTTCCTTCGTAATAATCATTTGGATCGCCATCGCTCTGCGCACCGATTCTTGTGTCGGCGTTGTGATCGCCTCATCATATGCGTTTGTATGGAGCGAATTACAGTTATCCTGGAGCGCCATAAGCGCCTGGAGTGTCGTACGGATATCGTTAAAGTCGATTTCCTGAGCATGCAGCGAACGGCCTGAGGTCTGGATATGGTATTTAAGCTTTTGGCTCCGTCCGCCTCCGCCGTACTTATCACGCATGACCGTAGCCCAAATTCTTCTCGCTACACGTCCGATTACGCTGTATTCCGGATCGAGTCCGTTAGAGAAAAAGAATGAAAGATTCGGTGCAAAATCGTCGATATTCATCCCGCGGCTTAAGTAATACTCGATATAGGTGAATCCATTGGCAAGCGTGAAGGCCAGCTGCGAAATGGGATTTGCGCCCGCTTCGGCGATATGGTAGCCCGAAATTGAAACGGAATAATAGTTTCTCACTTTATGTTCTATGAAATATTCCTGGATGTCACCCATCATCCGCAATGCGAATTCAGTTGAGAAGATACAGGTGTTTTGTCCCTGGTCTTCTTTTAAAATATCAGCCTGTACCGTACCGCGAACCGTTTGAAGAGTATAGGCACGGACTTCGACAAATTCTTCGGGAGTTAAGACCCTTCCGAGCTCCGCTTCCTTTTTCTGGACCTGCTGGTCAATGGCCGTATTCATGAACATTGCCAGAATGATCGGGGCCGGACCATTGATGGTCATCGAAACGGATGTGGAAGGAAGACAAAGATCAAAGCCGTCATATAGCTTCTTCATGTCATCCAATGTACAGATGCTGACGCCGCTTTCGCCGACCTTTCCGTAAATATCCGGGCGGTAATCCGGGTCTTCGCCATATAATGTCACGGAATCAAAAGCCGTACTGAGACGTTTTGCCTCATCATCCTTTGAAAGATAATGGAAACGGCGGTTCGTCCGGACGGGGGAGCCTTCTCCTGCGAATTGGCGCTTTGGATCCTCACCCTCACGTTTAAACGGAAATACTCCAGCGGTATACGGAAAATGTCCCGGAGCATTATCGCGGTATACCCAACGTAAGATTTCACCGTAATCGACGAATTTAGGAAGTGAGATTTTTGGGATCATGAGTCCTGCAAGGCTTTTTGTTTTCAATTCTGTAATAATCTCTTTATCCCTGATTTTCGCAATAAACTTCTCTCCTGAATATTGCTCTTTAAAGGCTGCCCAGCCATCAAGGATCTTTTTTGACTCCCCAGTAAGCTTAGAAGCTGCCCCGTCCCTTAATGTTTCCAGTACAGAAAGGATTTCTTGTTTTGTTCCTGTTTCTTTTACAGCATCAATGGCTCCTTCAATCTGGAACAACTTCCGGGCAAGATGAACCTGTTCTTCGGCTTGCTTATGATAATTGCGCACCGTTTCCGTAAGCTCCCGTAAATAATAACGGCGGTCGTTCGGGATGATTACATTTTGCTTCTTTACCTCAGCTTTCTTGGAGAACGATACCACCCAGTCCGTCCCTGCTTTTTCATTGACCTTCTCAATTAATGCCGCAAATAAAGCATTCGTTCCCGGATCATTGAATTGGGATGCGATTGTGCCGTATACAGGCAGTTCATCCGCATCCTGTTCAAACAGCAAATGGCTTCTTTGATATTGTTTTTGGACCTGTCTCTTCGCATCCTCTGAGCCTTTACGCTCAAATTTGTTTATGACAATTAAGTCGGCATAGTCGATCATATCGATTTTTTCCAGTTGGGATGGCGCTCCGAATTCACTTGTCATTACATACATCGATACGTTGCAAATATCGGTAATGCCGGCATCGCCCTGACCGATCCCGCTTGTTTCGACAATAATCACATCAAACCCGGCCGCTTTCACGACAGAGATGGCATCTTTCATTGCAAGCGACAGTTCACTCTTCGAAAGCCGGGTCGCCAGGCTTCTCATATACACCCGATCAGAGAAAATCGCATTCATCCGGATGCGGTCTCCCAACAGCGCGCCCCCTGTTTTTTGCTTTGTGGGGTCAACAGAGAGAACGGCAAGTTTCTTTTCAGGGATTTCAGTTAGAAATCGACGTATCAGTTCATCAGTTAATGAACTTTTACCCGCCCCGCCTGTACCGGTTATCCCGATAACCGGTACGTTTTTTTCGGATATCTTAACTTGCTCAAGGAGGCTTTCAGCCGCTGCTGCCATTTCAGCCGCTGCGTCCTGTTTGTTTTCAGCAAAAGTGATATACTGGGCTATCGTTCCTGATTCCCCGGAAAGCAACTTATCGAAACGTTCCTGGAGCGATGACTCTACTGTTGAATAATCACATTCCTCCAGCATGAGATTGATCATGCCTTGAAGGCCATTGACCCTTCCATCTTCCGGTGAAAAAATATGGGCAATTCCATAATCATGAAGCTCTTTAATTTCACGAGGGATGATGACTCCGCCGCCTCCACCGTAAATACGAATATGGCTTGCTCCTTTCTCCTTCAATAAGTCATACATGTATTTAAAATATTCAACATGCCCGCCTTGATAAGACGAAATCGCTATGCCTTGAGCATCCTCTTGAATTGCGGCATTGACTACCTCTTCTACAGACCGGTTATGACCCAGGTGAATCACCTCTGCCCCGCTTGATTGCAAAATCCGCCTCATAATATTGATCGATGCGTCATGGCCGTCAAATAAACTGGAAGCGGTTACAAAACGAACGTGATTTTTCGGCTTGTATTCCTTAATTGTACTCATATCGCTCCTCCTTTATGGTAGTGCCCTTGATTGTAATACATTCCGTTTATAAGCAATTCCGTTTGCAGTTCGATATATTCTTCAAGTGAGTACATTTTTTGAAGGGCCCAACGGCGGAACCCCCACATTTGTCCTTGGACGAAAATATTGTGTGCAAGCAGGCGAATTTGGCGCTCCGATAAATAACATTCGCCATTTTCTACACAACGCGTAATAACCAGTTCAAACATATGAACCATTTCCATTTCTTTTTTTAATACATAAGGAAGCGCGTCCTTTGTCAACGACTTGGCTTCCTGGTACATGACAAGCACCTCATCCTGCATGTCATCCATTACCTGAAAGAAATAGGAAATCGTCAACTTCAAGCTTTCCATTGTGCCTACACTTTGTTCCAGGTCCTTTTGCAGCCTGTCTTTTACTTCATCGTAGATAAAATCACAGACCAAATATAAAACATCTTCTTTTGTACGGATATATTCATATAGTGTACCGATACTAAAACCGGCTGCCTTGGCGATTTCTCTTGTTGTGGTCCGGTGGAATCCTTTTTCTTTGAATAAGCTAACGGCTCCTTTAATCATCTGTTCGCGCCGCTTGCTAACAAGCTTCTCGTCTTTTACGGAAGCATGGATTTCTCTTTTTTTCATACGTCACCCACCTTATTGCTTAAACGGTGCATTTTTTGAAGAAGAATAGTTCGAAGACTGTGGAAAGGCCATCCTGCCAAAACGTTTTCGTTTGGCAGGTTGCCTGGATTATTAATCTTTCGTGATCATTCTCGAGATAACCAGTTTTTGAATTTCCTGGGTTCCTTCATAGATTTGCGTGATTTTTGCGTCTCTCATGTAGCGTTCAACCGGATAGTCCTTTGTGTAACCATAGCCTCCAAAAACTTGGACGGCTTCTGTTGTTACCTTCATAGCCGCATCTCCGGCAAACAGTTTGGACATGGCTGATTCCTTCCCGTATGGAAGTCCTTCCGACTCAAGCCACGCTGCTTGATATGTCAGCAATCTCGCTGCTTCTACACTCGTTGCCATGTCAGCAAGCTTGAAACCGATTCCCTGTTGAGCTGCGATCGGCTTTCCGAATTGCACTCGTTCTTTTGCATAGTCTACTGCGGCATCTAAAGCGCCCTGTGCAATTCCTACAGCCTGCGCTGCAATCCCGTTCCTGCCGCCGTCAAGTGTCATCATCGCAATTTTGAAGCCTTCCCCTTCTTTGCCAAGCAAATTTTCTTTTGGAACCTTGCATTCTTCAAAAATAATTTCGGTTGTAGGTGATGAACGGATCCCTAATTTCTTTTCCTTTTTGCCTACGCTAAAGCCCGGAAAATCTTTCTCGACGATAAACGCAGTTGTGCCTTTTTGTTTGGATTCCGGATCTGTTAACGCAAACACGACATACGTATCAGCGATTCCACCGTTCGTGATAAATATCTTTGAGCCATTTAGAATGTAGTGATCACCTTCTAATCTCGCAGATGTCCTCATACCGCCCGCATCCGAGCCCGCTCCTGGTTCTGTCAAACCATAAGCGCCGATCTTTTCGCCTTGAGCCAGCGGCTTCAGGTATTTTTGCTTTTGTTCTTCAGATCCGAATTTATAAATTGGCCAGCCCGCAAGCGAGGTATGTGCCGATAACGTTACTCCTGTAGAGGCGCAAACCTTGGACAATTCTTCAATCGCAATACAATAGGCAAGATAGTCGCTGCCAATACCGCCATACTCTTCCGGCCATGGGATACCAGTGAGGCCGAGTGAGGCCATCTTATCAAAAATGTCACGATCAAATCGTTCTTCTTCATCTCTTTCAGCCGCTGTAGGTGCTACTTCATTTCTGGCAAAATCGCGAACCATTTTTCTAATCATTTCATGTTCTTCGGTCAGTTTAAATTGCATGATCCATATCCCCTGTCTTTGTTAAATATAGGCATTGTTTGAAATCGCCATCGTCTGAGTAAGCCTCTGCTAGCACGAAGTAGGCGATTTAAGCGATAAAAGTGATGATTTAAGTGAAAGGTACCACCCATTCACGCGAAAACTCCGATGATTTAAGCAAAACGATGCTTGTTTTAAGCGAAAATGGACCTGATTTAAGCGAAACTTAAATTCCACTTATTTTGGAAGTCCCGGGTAATAGGAATTTAATTATAGAGATGTTTACTGATAACGATCCGCTGGATTTCACTTGTGCCTTCATAGATTTCCGTAACCTTCGCATCCCGGAAATAGCGCTCCACCGGATATTCCTTTGTATAGCCGTAGCCGCCAAACACCTGGATGGCTTCCGTAGAGACCTCAACTGCTGTTTTTGAGGCCATCAGTTTTGCGATGGATGCTTCTTTTCCGCATGGCAGTCCCTGTGACCTTAAATAGGCGGCCTGGTAAACTAGTAACTTGGAAGCTTCAATAGCCGTCCCCATCTCCGCCAGTTTAAAGCCTATGCCCTGCTGTGCACTGATTGGCTTTCCAAACTGGACTCTTTCCTTTGCATAACGGACAGCATGTTCGAAGGAGCCTTCAGCGATTCCTAAGGACTGTGCAGCAATCCCGATGCGTCCGGACTCAAGATTGGACATTGCGATCCTGAAGCCTTCTCCTTCTTTACCAAGCAGGTTTTCCGCAGGAACCATCATATCCTCAAACGTAAGCTGCACCGTACGTGAACCGTGAAGGCCCATTTTGTGTTCATCCTTGCCGATGATTAAGCCCTTTGTGTTCTTATCAACAATAAAGGCTGAAATCCCTTTACTGCCGTACTCCGGATTCGTGGAGGCAAAAACGATGTAAACCTCTGCTTCTCCACCATTTGTGATAAAAACCTTGGAGCCGTTGATTTTATAATAATCTCCGACTTTAATAGCCTTTGATTTGAGGCCGCCCGCATCCGAGCCTGAGCTCGGTTCCGTCAAACAGAAAGCTCCGAGATACTCTCCCGATGCAAGCTTTGGTACGTATCTTTGCTTCTGTACTTCATTGCCGAAATAAAGAATAGGATAGGTGCCCACCGATGTGTGAACGGATAGAATTACCCCTAGAGCGGGACTTATTCTGGAAATCTCGTGGATGGCAATGATATAAGAGATGAAGTCCATTTCCGAACCGCCATATTGTTCAGGAACCGGTATTCCCATCAAGCCAAGCCCGCCCATTTTCTTCAACAGCGATCTTGGAAATTCACCGTCTTCCATCCTTCCAACAAAGGGAGCTATTTCGCTTTCCGCAAAATCGCGCACCATTTTGCGCATCATATTCTGCTCTTCATTCCATGTAAAATTCATAAAGTGCCTCCCGGATGCCTATTTACGAGATTAGTTGTATTCGTAAAAACCACGGCCGGATTTTTTGCCGAGCCAGCCTGCTTTTACATATTTTCTAAGCAATGGACACGGCCGGTATTTATCGTCTCCAAAGCCCTCGTGTAACGTCTCCATGATATAGAGGCACGTATCCAGGCCGATGAAGTCTGCAAGCGTCAGCGGGCCCATCGGATGGTTCATCCCTAACTTCATCACCTCATCGACCGCTTCTTTAGAAGCGACCCCTTCGTATACTGTATAAATGGCTTCATTTATCATCGGCATCAGTATCCGATTAGAGACGAACCCGGGAAAGTCATTCACTTCAACCGGGACTTTATTTAACGTTTTCGACATATCTTCAATGGCGTCATAAACTTCATCGGCTGTGGCAAGCCCGCGGATAATCTCGACTAGCTTCATGACAGGGACCGGGTTCATAAAGTGCATCCCGATCACTTTCTCAGGCCGCTTGGTCGCTGCTGCAATTTCGGTGATGGGCAGCGATGAAGTATTGGAAGCTAAAATGGTATGTTCCGGTGTTATTTCATCCAGGTCACTGAACAGCTTCGCTTTGATTTCCATATTTTCTACCGCTGCTTCAATGACAAGATCCACATCAGATGCATTTTTTAAATCTGTGGAAAGCGTCAGTCTAGCCAGTGTATTGCTTTTAACTGGCTCTGCCATCTTTCCCTTTTCTACTTGGCGGGAAAGGTTTTTATTAATAATTGAAAGTCCCCGTTCAACAAATTCTTGCTTTAAGTCATGCAAAATAACTTCATACCCGTTCATCGCGCATACCTGGGCGATTCCCGAGCCCATTTGACCGGCTCCGATGACCATCACTTTTGCAATCTTCATGAATGCTCCTCCACTCTGGACAATTGGCAATCTATCAAGCTTGTTTCGGAACCTCGATTAAAATGGCATCTCCCTGGCCGCCGCCGCTGCAGATGGCCGCAATCCCGATTCCGCCGCCACGCCGTTTTAATTCATGCATGAGCGTAATGATCACCCGTGCTCCGCTGGCCCCAATTGGATGCCCAAGCGCAACCGCTCCGCCATTTACGTTCACTTTTTCAGGATCTACGTTTGCCAATTTCCCGCTGGCAAGAGCAACAGCTGCAAAAGCTTCATTGATTTCAAATAAATCAATTTCCTCTAACGACCTACCTGTTTTTTTCAACAGCTCATTGATGACAAGTCCAGGGGTCTTAGGAAAATCCTTTGCTTCCACAGCAATCTCTGCATGTCCAATGATATAAGCAAAAGGAGTTTTCCCTTCCTTTTCCGCTCTTGCTTCGCTCATAAGCACTAGCGCACCTGCCCCGTCATTGACACCAGGGGCATTACCGGCAGTAATCGTGCCCTCATTATTAAAAGCGGGTCCAAGCTTAGCAAGCTTTTCAACGGAAGTATCTTTTCTCGGCGCTTCATCGTTCTTAACCGTTACCGGTTCACCTTTCCTGACGGGAACCTGGACAGATATAATTTCTTCGGCAAGGACACCATCTTCAATAGCAGCAATCGCTTTTTGGTGGCTTCTGAATGCCCAGTTATCCTGCTCTTCGCGCGACAACTCCAAGTCCTCAGCCGTACTGTTGCCATATGTCCCCATATGCACGCCGGTGAAGCTGCAGCTTAAACCGTCATGAACCATTACGTCTTTCATCACGGCATCTCCCATGCGGGCTCCCCATCTCGCTTTAGGCATAATATAAGGGGCATTGCTCATCGATTCCATGCCGCCAGCCACGATAACTTCCTCATCACCCAGGCGAATAATCTGGTCAGCTAGCGTCACACTTCTCAGCCCAGAGGCACAAACTTTGTTGATCGTTTCTGTTTTCACTTCCCATGGAAGTCCGGCATTTCTTGAAGCCTGACGCGAAGGGATCTGTCCCTGGCCTGCCTGAAGTACATTTCCCATAATGACTTCATCAACCTGACTGCCATCTAAACCTGCCCGTTGTAACGCTTCTTTAATAGCAATCCCGCCAAGCTCAGATGCAGTCAAGCTGCTCAATCCCCCGCCAAATTTTCCAAAGGGTGTTCTTACTCCACTGACAATAACTGTTCTAGCCATAAAGCTCCTCCTTTAATTTCTCTTTAACTTGCTATATAAATATTGAATGCTAAAAATAAACTGACTGAACGCTCGCTCAAAATGATGAGATAAAAAAACACCGTTAATGTAAGCGCTTTATTATATCTTATATGAAAATTGGAAAAAATTTAACTCTTAAATTAATTTTTTAAGAAAAAAAGTGCCTGCTTCTTCAAATAAATATTTCATTTTTGGAAGCAGGCATCTTGATATAGGCATTACTGATGAAAAGATTCGTTTGTTAAAGCTTAGGAAGCTTCGCCGAGGATTGATTTTTCCAATAACTCAGCGACATCATATGTTTTCACGTCTTCTTCCACTTCTTTTGCTTTTGTTCCATCTGTAATCATAGTCAAGCAATAAGGACAGCCTGAACTGATGACAGTAGGGCTTACTTCTAACGCTTGCTCTGTACGGGCTACGTTGATGCGGTGTCCGGTTTCTTCTTCCATCCACATCAGTCCACCGCCGGCGCCACAGCACATGCCATTTTCACGATTACGTTCCATCTCAACAAGCTTAGCGCCCGGGATCGCATTGAGAATATCCCTCGGTGCGTCATATACTTCGTTATAGCGTCCTAAGTAACAGGAATCATGGAATGTGATCGTTTCATTAACCGGATGCTTTGGCACAAGCCTTCCTTCTTTAACAAGCTCGGCAAGCAGCTCCGTATGATGATACACTTCCGCTTCCAAACCGAAATCAGGATATTCGTTTTTGAAAATATTGTATGCGTGTGGATCGATCGTTACGATCTTCTTCACTTCATTTTTCTCAAATTCTTCAATGTTCTTCGCTGCAAGCTCCTGGAAGATGAACTCATTACCTAAACGGCGCGGCGTATCTCCGGAGTTCTTCTCTTTGTTTCCTAAAATCGCGAACTTCACGCCCGCTTCATTCATAAGCTTAGCAAAGGATAATGCGATCTTTTGGCTACGGTTATCGTAAGAACCCATTGAACCGACCCAGAATAAGTATTCAAATTCTTCTTCAGCCTTTTTCATTTCCTTGACTGTTGGCACGACGACATCGTCACGGATTTCTCTCCAGTCTTCTCTTTCCTTACGGTTAAGGCCCCAAGGGTTGCCCTGGCGTTCGATGTTCTGCATCGCGCGCTGTGCATCCGGGTTCATTTTACCTTCTGTAAGTACTAAGTAACGACGCATATCGATGATTTTATCAACATGCTCGTTCATAACCGGACATTGATCTTCACAGTTACGGCAAGTCGTACAAGCCCAAAGCTCTTCTTCCGTGATGACTTCGCCGATTAAGGCCTGGTTGTATTCAACAGCTGCTGCAGATTCCTGAGCACCTTGTCCAGCACTTGCTAAGGCAATTTGGTTGCCCTGCGTATTTCCGAATACGAATGTTGGTACCCAAGGCTGTTTTGCAGTGATGGCAGCCCCTTTATTAGTCAGATGGTCGCGCATCTTGATGATGATATCCATCGGAGACAGCATTTTACCTGTTCCGGATGCCGGACACATATTCGTACAGCGCCCACATTCCACACAGGCATATAAATCTATCAATTGTAATTGGTTAAAATCTTCTATTTTTCCTGCACCGAAGGATTCCTGGGATTCGTCTTCAAAGTCAACCGCCTTAAGCTTCCCTGGATTATCTAGGCGACTAAAATAGACGTTGACAGGCCCTGCAATTAAATGCGCGTGCTTGGACTGCGGTATATATACTAGGAAGGTGAATAGGAAAATCGTATGAATCCACCATGCCATGTAGAATATAACCGTGGCGGCGGTTGGTCCCATCCAGCCTAAAAGAAAGGCGATCCCCGAAGCAACAGGCTCTGTCCAAGTCGCTTCATGTCCGTGCCAGATCATGCTCATTCCATTTCCCAAAAGGACGGAAAGCATTAATCCACCGAGTAAAATCAGGACTATGCCTGATTTAAAGCCGCGCTTTAAACGCACAAGCTTTTCAATATAGCGGCGGTAAAAAGACCACGCAACTGCAACGAGAATAGTCAGAGTGACGATTTCCTGGAAAAACGTGAACGCAGGATACAAGGGACCGAATGGTAAATTTGCACCCGGTTTAATTCCCTTTATAATAAAATCAATCGCACCAAACTGTACGAGAATAAAACCATAGAAGAACACGACGTGGATGGTTCCACTCTTCTTATCCTTTAACAGCTTCTTTTGGCCAAATACATTGACCCAAATTTTCTCGAGCCGTTCTTTTACACGGTTATCGAATTCTGCTTTTTTACCAAGCTTGATGTAGGCTGTTCTTGTTCTGATAAGGTATACAAACAGGCTGATAGCGTAAGCGGTTACAAACAAAAACGCAATTAGGTTAATCCATAGTAACGCATTCATAATCTTGCGCTCCTTTCTCTGCATATGCTGGTCTTAAAATGCACGTCGCTTCAAATGCTTTAAAATTAGAAACAGTGACATTTTTCTGAATTTGATTTAATTACATTATATAATGAATGAGCATTCAGTCAACTTTTTTCTTACTCTTCTCGCTATCTTTTTTACATGGGAAATTTTTTATGTGGGTGAATCAATTTCATAATTCCTTTTTATAAAGAAATACAGACCAACAGAATATTAGGTGCTCAAAAAAATTTCTTAGTTGTACCTGTTGAATTTGGCTGTTGATTTCCGCTACAGGCGGACGCTTTCCGCGGGCGGTCCGTGAGCCTCCTCGTCGCTTCGCTCCTGCGGGGTCTCAGCTGGCCACGCTTTTCCCGCAGGACGTTGAGTGATCATCCTAGAATAGACACCGCACGAGAAAATGCGTAGCATTTTCGAGGAGTCGCCACCCTCCACTCCAATCAACTGGTTTGGAAATCAAGAGTGAGTACTGACATAGACTATATTTTGTTGATTTAACTGAGCATTAATACGATCAAGGAATAAATCATTGCCGCATAGTTTAGCTCAGACAGGTCTCCCAAACATGATTTCTTCGATACCAAAGCGAATATCAATAGCTGAAAAAACAGCTTCAAATCTTTAAGGGTGAAATTATGAAATTGATTTAGGTATCCTGATTTTCATCTATTAATTTCTGTATTAGTGTTTATTTCAACATGAATGGATTATGATGATAAATTTGTACAAAATAAATATAACCCCTGAGTAAAGGTGAGGATGATCTTGATAATTACAATAACGATTGGCGTCGTTATCATATGTTTCCTCGTCTGGTTGCCACTCGATTTTCATCTAGGACGGAGAAGGCATAAGCGCAAAGTTTTTAAGAAAAATTTACCTAATCGCCAAAGCGACATCCAGCTATACACAAATGGAAAAAAGCTGTTCAACGATTTTTTTCACGAAATACAGGATGCCAAAAAATATGTACATATCCTCTTCTATATCGTTTCCAACGATCAATTTAGCAAGGCATTCCTTCAGCTATTGAAGGAAAAAGCACAAACCGGAGTTGAGGTCCGATTAATGATTGACCGGATTGGCGGGTATCGAGTCAGTAAAAAGATGATTTCCGATTTAAAAGCACATGGGGTAAGATTCACGTTTACAAACAGCCTGAAGTTCCCCTACTTATTTTATTCTCTTAATAAACGGAATCACCGGAAGATTACGATCATTGATAGTGAGATCGGTTATTTAGGCGGCTACAATGTCGGCAAGGAATACATTGACCAAGACTCCAAGCTGAGCCCATGGCGGGATTACCATTTAAAAGTTACTGGAGAGGGAGTACAGGATCTTCAGTACGAGTATTTTGAAGATTGGTTTCGCGCGACAGGGGAAGATCAGCGCAGTAATCAGCAGTATTTTCCGTCCTTAAAAAAAGGGGATTGTCTTCATCGGTTCCTACCCACCGAAGGGATATTTCTTGAAAAAGCCTTTTCCGAAATGATCTTAACGGCAAATGAAAGAATCATAGTTGGAACGCCTTATTTCATTCCAAGCCGGAAACTCTTCTCTGATTTAAGAAAAGCTCTCACGCGGGGTATTGATTTGACTGTGATCGTTCCAAAAACAGCGGATCATCTTTTTGTCCAGGAAGCATCCTATCCTTTTTTTCGGGTTCTTTTAAAGGAAGGAGCAAAAATCATGCAGTTTGAAAAAGGGTTTTATCATTCGAAAATCATTCTGATTGATGATAAGGTTTGTGATATTGGCACGGCAAACTTTGATAGGCGTTCTTTATTTTTGAACCGTGAAATGAATTGCCTAATTTATGATAAAGCTTGCATTGAAGATATTAAGAAAGAATTGGATTACGATATCTTTCATTCCACACCTTTAACAATTGAAATGATTACAACGCCTAATCCTGTCCGTATGTTCAAAGAATCAATCGCTTATGCAATCTCACCGTTTCTATAAGACATTACCCGGAAAAAGGAGACTGCCATGCAAATACGCCTGGGATATGTTTCAACCGCCACTTCTCTTTGGGAGGCAACACCTTCGCGAACGTTAACATTCAAAAGATACGGCGAGCTTGAAAAGGAAAAACGCATGCAAAAGCTTTATGATATAACTCGGCGAAATATTGCCAGTACCTTACGGACTCTCTATTACAATACAGGACATGAAATCCAAGTGTACCGGCTTTCGAGCTCAATTGTCCCGCTCGCTACTCACCCGTACGTTAATTGGGACTTTGTTACACCTTTTCGTGCCGAGTGGCGGGAGCTTGGGGAATGGATTAAACGCCATCATATGCGGGTAAGCTTCCATCCTAACCAGTTCACTCTTTTTACAAGTCCGAATCCGTCGATCACCGCCAACGCTGTTAAAGATATGGAGTTTCATTACAAAATGCTTGAAGCCATGGGTGTGCATGATCATTCTTTCATCAATATCCACGTCGGAGGGGCATACGGAGATAAATCGTCTGCTACGGCCAGATTCCACGAAAACCTTAAACAGCTCCCCCTACACGTGAAAAGAAAAATGACCCTTGAAAACGACGATAAAACGTATACGGCCGAGGAAACGTTAACGGTCTGTAAGCTTGAGAAAATCCCATTAGCATTTGATTACCATCACCATATGGCTAATCCCGGAGTAATATCGCTAGAGATGCTGCTTCCGCTTGTTTTTGAAACATGGGACCATACAGGTGTATGTCCTAAGATCCATATTTCCTCACCCAAGTCAGAAAAAGAATTCCGTTCGCATGCGGATTATGTGAATCTTGAATTTATCATGCCATTGATACAAGTACTTAAAAGCATGAAGCAGGATATCGATTTTATGATTGAAGCGAAAACGAAGGATAAGGCCATGTTGAAATTGATTGAGGATCTGTCGAAGGTCCGCGGTGTAAAAAGGATAGGCGGTGGAACGGTTGAATTAAAATAAGGCTCTGTTAAACGATAATGTTGTTTTTGGGAAGGGAATCTGCGAGACTCCTCGAAAATGCATACGCATTTTCTCGTGCGGTGTCTATTCAAGGATGATGAATCACCGTCCTGCGGAAAAACGGGCTGGCAAGACCCCGCAGCGAGGTACGAATGAGGAGGCTTGACAGTTCGTCCGCGGAAAGCGAGTAGATTCCATGACCATTTGAAAATCAACAATGGAATTTAACAGAGCCAAAAATAAAAGGCTGCCCCGTGCCGGCACCTCCCATACAAGATATAGACACGAACGTCATATGTTGTATGCGTTGGAGAGAAAGCCAAGCACTTATGGGACAGCCTCTTTTTAATGACCTGTATTTATGCTATATGATCAAGTTTTCGGATTTATTATCGAGTTTTGCATATATATTATCAAGTTTTTCGATTTATTATCAACTTCGCTACATTTATTATCAACTTTTCTCGTATATCGATTTTTCGACAGTAACCACCCTAAATCGACAAATTCAACAAAGTTCCTAATAAGTGGAATTCCTGTTATTATAGCCTTTTTACATTTTTTCCGGAGCGGATACGCCGATCAATGACAGCGCATTTTTGAGCGTGATTTGTACTGCCTTCACTAATCCCAGGCGCGCTTTGCTTCTTTCGACGTCATCCGTATCCAGTACTTTTTCAGCATTATAAAAGCTATGGAACACGGAGGCAAGATCAAAAATGTAATTCGTCATCCGATGTGGCATGCGTTTTTCTGCCGCTTCCGCAATTGCCTGCGGGAATTCCCCAAGCTTCTTCAGTAGCTCCATTTCCTTTTCCGAAGCAATAGGCGAGAAATCAAGTGTACCCTCGTAGCTAAGGTTCTGCTCCTGACCCTGGCGCAGGATGCTTGATATGCGTGCATGGGCATATTGAGAATAGTAAACCGGGTTATCATTGGACTGTGATACGGCCAGATCAAGGTCAAAGTCCATATGAGTAGCCGCGCTTCTCATCGCAAAAAAGTAACGTGTGGCATCCAAGCCTACCTCTTCAATCAGATCCCGCATCGATACAGCTTTACCGGTACGTTTGCTCATCTTCATCTTTTCGCCGTTTTTATATAGATGAACAAGCTGAATCACTTCAACTTCCAGCTGCTCTTTTTTATAGCCCAGTGCTTCAATCGCGGCTTTCATACGCGGGATATAGCCGTGATGGTCCGCTCCCCAAATGTTGATCAGCTTTTCAAAGCCGCGCTCAAGCTTATCACGGTGATAGGCAATGTCAGGTGTTAAATACGTATACGAGCCATCTTGTTTGATCAGGACACGGTCTTTATCATCGCCCAATTCCGTGGAACGGAACCAGGTGGCGCCATCCTGTTCGTATATATGGCCGCGTTCTTTTAAAGCGGCAAGGGCTTCGTCGATTTTCCCATTCTCATATAAGGAGGTTTCCGGATACCAGACATCAAAGCCGACGCGGAAGTTTTCGAGATCCGCCTTCAATTTTTCCATTTCATATTTCAAGCCGTACTCACGGAAAAAGTCGAAGCGCTCCTGCTCATCCGTGTTTACGAACTTATCGCCATGTTCCTCGGCGAGCTTTTTACCTATGCCGATAATATCGGCTCCATGATAGCCGTCAGCGGGCATGTCCTTATCGATGCCAAGCGCCTGGAAATAACGCGCCTCGACAGATAAGGCCAGGTTGTTTATCTGGTTTCCGGCGTCGTTAATGTAATATTCCCGGGATACATCGTAGCCGGCTTTAGCCAGCACATTACATAAGGAATCCCCAACAGCTGCGCCCCGTGCGTGGCCAAGGTGAAGGGAGCCTGTCGGGTTGGCGGAAACAAATTCAACCTGGATCTTTTGATTGTTTCCAAAATTGCTTTCACCATAACGGTCCCCCGCCTCCAAAATGGCTGGAATCAGTTCCGTTAAATATTCATTGTTCATGTAGAAATTAATAAAACCCGGGCCAGCGATTTCTATTTTTTCGATTGAAGCTTTCGAACGATCAAAATGTTCGACAATGCCGAACGCAATCATCCGAGGGGCTTTTTTAGCGACTCTCGCCAGCTGCATCGCCATATTGGTGGAGTAGTCGCCATGCTCCTTCTCCTTCGGTAATTCTAATATCACATCAGGAATCTCTTCTTCTGTCGCCAAACCCGCCTTTACCACTGCCGCTATGATCTCCAGCTTTATTTTATCCTGAACCTGCTTCACTACGTTCATCGTATTACGTTACCTCCTTATAAGTGATCACCATTTCATATTGGCCAAGCAAGTTACCCTGCATGAAAAGTTCATAGTCGAATAGAAACTTTCCTTCACGTTTATTCTCATCCCAAAGATGGCTGATTAGCTTTGTCCTCGTTTGCGTCGTCATTGTGCCATATATGCTTTCATAATGGCCATTCGTCACTTCAGAGAGGCTGAAAACCTGCCGCATCTTTACAACACCACTACGCATTAACAACGCGTCAGCTTCTTTAAATTTAAGGGTCGTGTACGTTTTCCCGTTATCATCTTCTTCCGTATACTGCAGGTACAAAGCATTCCCTTTAGTAAACTTTGTACCAGAAGTGACTATTTCATATGTATCTGTTTCATCACCGTTGCTTATTTTCGTATTCAATTTCACTTTAACATCTTGTTTATCGGTGTTTTGCATAGTCATATGCTACACTTCCTTAAATAGAACTATAACTTTATAAGTATAAATATTCTGCCCTAAATTTTCAACTTATCGTTAGAAAAGCGTAAGCGCCCTGCAAGTAAGGAACATCGACTAAGACCTGCCACATCGTGTGGCAAACATCGACGCCAGCCCATCCTGGGCAAGTCCGACAGGCATAAGACAAACCGCGAGGAGACAGTTCCTAAAGTGAAACAGTGGTTTGGCTTATGACCCGAGGGGCTGGGCGCTGCAGCTGGACATCAGTCAAATTTTAAAAATAATACTTTCCTAATCTTAGAAAAAAGACTGTCCTGATGATGATTCAGGATCAGTCTTTTATCCACAAAGTTTATCGCTTTTGGACCCAGCCTAAAATCATTTCACGAATCAGTTTACTGGCCGTATTGGCCGTTTGCTCGGAAACATCATAGATCGGCGCCACTTCCACTAAATCACAACCGACTATCTTAATGTCCGATTTCGCGATTTCATGAATGGAAGCAAGTAATTCTTTCGATGTAATTCCGCCAGCGTCAACTGTGCCTGTACCAGGGGCATGGGCCGGATCAAGCACGTCAATATCAATCGTTACATAGACCGGTCGGCCGGTAAGCTTCGGCAAAATTTCTCTCAACGGCTCAAGGACTTCAAATTTAGAAATATGCATCCCATTTTCTTTCGCCCACTCGAACTCTTCCTTCATGCCTGAACGGATGCCAAAAGAATAGACATTAACTGGTCCGATATGCTCGGCGATTTTCCGGATTGGCGTGGAGTGGGAAAGCGGTTCACCTTCATAATGCTCACGCAGGTCTGTATGGGCATCCATGTGGATGATGGCCAGGTCGGGATATTTTTTGAAGACAGCCTTCATCACCGGCCAGGAAACCAGATGTTCGCCGCCTATCCCAAACGGAAACTTGCCTGCATCGAGAATACCGTCAACAAACTCTTCAATGATGTCCAGACTACGGTGGGGATTCCCGAATGGAAGCGGAATATCTCCGGCATCATAATATTTTACTTCCTCAAGATCACGATCAAGGTATGCACTGTATTCTTCAAGTCCAATAGATACCTCGCGGATTCTTGTCGGACCGAAACGAGATCCCGGCCGGTAGCTAACCGTCCAATCCATCGGCATCCCGTATATGACTGCTTCAGATTCTTCAAAATCCGGGTGGCTTTTTATAAACACGTTGCCCGAGTATGCTTCATCAAAACGCATAGCATGTCCCCTTTTCTGTCAGGTGCCTGACCCCCAGTGGTTTAACGCATTACCACGATGGGGGACTGACCCCTTTATTTAATTAGATCCTGAACGAATTTTGGAAGTACGAAGGCAGCTTTGTGAAGCTCTTTTGTATAATACTTCGTTTCGATTTCATGGAATCTATCTTCGCTTACTTCAAGCGGATCATATTTTTTTGAACCGATCGTGAATGTCCATAAACCGCTTGGATATGTCGGGATGTTGGCTAAATACAAATGGGTAATTGGAAAGATTTCTTTCACATCTCTTTGCACTTCTGTAATCAGATCTGCTTTAAACCACGGATTATCGGTTTGAGCCACAAAGATGCCGTCTTCCTTCAATGCCTTAGAAATGCCTGCATAGAAGCCTTTTGTAAATAGATTGACGGCTGGACCAACCGGCTCAGTGGAATCAACCATGATTACATCGTATTCATTCTCACTGTTGGCGATATGCATAAATCCATCATCAACCTTTACTTCGACACGAGGATCCACAAGCTTGCCCGCGATTTCAGGAAGGAATTTCTTTGAGTACTCAATGACCTTACCGTCTATATCTACTAAAGTAGCTTTTTTGACGCTCGAATGCTTCAAGATCTCACGGATTACCCCTCCGTCTCCTCCTCCGACAACAAGGACATTTTCTGGATTAGGATGGGTAAACAAGGGAACATGCGCAACCATCTCATGGTAAACGAACTCGTCTATTTTCGTGGTCATGACCATGTCGTCAAGAAGAAGCATATTTCCCCATTCTTCCGTTTCTACCATATCAAGCTTTTGAAATTCCGTTTGTTCAGTATGTAAAGTCCGGTTCACTTTCATCGTAATTCCAAAGTTCTCCGTCTGTTTTTCTGTAAACCAAATAGCCATTCATAACCATCCTTTCTATTTGAGCTTTATTTGACAATCCTCGTCCATATTAACGTTCCCCAACAAAAAAATTACAAACTAGAAAAAGTATAGTCGAATCCTATGAAAAAGCAAGAAAAAAGTTTCCTTTTTTCTTAGACGATGTTTAAAACAGCGCGATTATTTTCATACTGATAATAACATTTTCTGGGGGAAAGAGGTGTAAACAGTGGAATTGATTACAGGCCAAGGGTTCAAGCGTAAAGCTAAATACATCCGGGCGATTATCATCTTTACAGGGATTGCCGTAATCCTTGCTTTTTTATTGCTGGCCTCCCTTGTCATTTTTTCAAAAACACTAGGAGCTCCTCCCTTAGCAGTTCCTCAATCTACTCTTTTTTACAGTGACGATGGCAGCTTGATAGGGGAACGCAATAACGGGCAGAAAAGGTATTGGGTGGATTTGCATGATATCTCCCCGGCCTTGGTAGATGCGACTATCGCAGTGGAGGACCGTCAATTTCGCAAGCACCACGGCTTTGACCCGAAGCGGATTGCGGGTGCTGTTTTAGCGGATCTAAACGCGATGTCGAAGGTACAGGGGGCGAGTACGATTACCCAGCAATACGCCAGGAATCTATACTTGAGCCACGATAAAACATGGAACCGTAAATTTAACGAAGCCTTCTATACAATCAGACTGGAAACTAATTATTCAAAAGAAGAGATATTGGAAGGCTATCTGAATACGATTTACTATGGCCATGGGGTGTACGGGATTCAGGCGGCAAGCCAGTACTATTTCGGGAAGGATGCCAAAAATTTAACCGTGGGCGAAGCGAGCATGCTTGCCGGAATACCAAAAGGGCCGGCAAACTACTCTCCGTTTTTATCAATGATTCAGGCGAAAAAAAGGCAAAAGGTCGTTTTGCGCGCGATGGCGAGTGGAGATATGATCCCTAAGGAAGCGGTGGAGAAAGAAAGCCGGGAGCCGCTGGCGTTTAACCGTGGACATAAATCGGTTGATAGAAAGATAGCGCCTTATTTTCAGGATGCCGTAAAGCAGGCTTTAAAGACACAGCTGAATTTGGACGAACGTACCATTCAACTGGGCGGTTTAAAAGTATATACAACGCTGGATACAAAAGAACAAGATATTGCTGAAAAGACGTTCGACGATGTCATTGGAGAGTCATCCGATATACAAGCAGCAATGGTCGCCATGAATCCGAAAACGGGAGAAGTCAAAGCGATGGTAGGCGGAAGGAAGTATGATAAGACTCCTTATAACCGTGCGATCCATGCGATCAGGCAACCAGGTTCGACGATTAAGCCGCTGTTATACTATGCAGCGCTGGAAAAAGGGTTTACGCCATCCTCAACGTTGAGAAGCGAGCTGACTACTTTCACATATGATGACGGCAAATCTTCCTATACGCCACATAATTTTAACCATCAGTATGCCGATTCCGAAATAACCATGGCCCAGGCCATTGCTTTATCGGATAATGTGTACGCTGTTAAAACCCATTTATTTTTGGGTGAAAAAGCACTGTTTGACACGACCCGACGATTTGGCCTAAGTACTAAAATGGCGCACGTCCCGTCTGCCGCACTTGGAACGTCAGGCGTTCGGGTAATTGAGATGGTTAATGCCTACAGTATGCTTGCCAATGGCGGTAAAAAAGTCAGGCCCATTTATATTAAAAGAGTGGAAAAACACAATGGCGAGATTATTTTCGAACAAAAAAGCAAAAAAAAGCAAGTGCTTGATCCGGCAAAAGCATTTGTGATGACTGACATGCTGACAGGTATCTTTGATAAGAAACTAAACGGCTATACAAAGGTTACCGGGAGCTCAATCGCTTCTCAACTGACGAGGAAGTATGCCGGCAAATCCGGCACAACTGAAACTGACAGTTGGATGATTGGATATACGCCGCAGCTGGTTACCGGGGTGTGGGCCGGATATGACCAGCCACAAGAAATCACGGCGAGCGCTGAAAAAGCGTACGCTAAAAAAATCTGGGCGCAATTTATGGAGGAAAGCTTACAAGATAATCCGAAGAAAGATTTCAAGGAGACAGACAATGTAGTTAGCGTATATGTCAATCCTGCAAACGGCAAGCTCGCGACACCCCATTGCCCGGTGAAAAAACTGGCCTATTATGTGAAGGGAACAGAACCAACGGAGGTCTGTACCGAGCATGTACCAGATAATAAGCACTCTAAACAGGAAAAAGAGAAAAAAGAAAAAGACACATGGTATAAACGATTGTTACCCTTTTGGAATTGATTTGATTTTTAGAAACGAAAAACCTCGAGAGTCTTAGCATCTCGAGGTTTTTCATGTCCTTGCTTTACAGCGTTACACGCTGTATTTAGTTTACTTTATTTTACGAAGTATTCACAAGTGGTAAGTTTGAAATTTTGACATTTTTTCTTAAAAGTTGAAGTGCAGGTGAACTTATGAAAGACAGATAAGTTTAGCTAGTGATTCCATTCTTACAAGTCGGCTGCGTTTAACCCCTTCTTCAACTCATCTGATGAATGGTTCCACATATCAGCGTTGTGATTTTTCAAAAACTCAGCCAGCACTTTCTTTGATTGATCGTCCATATGTTCGACAATAACATGGCGTTTCAATGATTTATCCATGCGGTTTACATGCTCAGGCAACGATTTATAGCCCCTTCTAATGGAGCGGTCCACCATCATCTCACAGGCTGTGACCCCGGCATAAAGTGGGCCAGCCTGCGTCGTTTCAATCGTCACCCAAACAAGCCAATACGGTTTGGCATTAGGGACTTCCTCTTTATTCTTAAGGAACTTAATGCCCCGCTCAACCGTACTTCTCGCATGCAATGCCCCGATATCAACAGACGCCTCCCCCGCTTCCACGTCAATAATCACCGGTGAGATGTTGTCGAGCGTCAATACACCCGCACCATATCCCCCATGTCCTTCCGTCGGATCATTTTTAATGATATTGAAACCAAGCTTCTGCTTATCCATCATGTTGCCTCCTTTATGTTAGTGGTGCCAGGCACCTAGAATAGTGTAGAAATAATGTCATTCAGCGTGTTCGTGACTAACGGCAATACCACCTGAAAGATTGGTTGGATTGTATATATACTCAGCGGCGTGATTACCAATATTAGAAAAATGAGTGCTCCGTATGAATCATATTGTGTCAACTTCGCCCTGACATTTGCTGGCGCCAAGTCCTGTATAATGCGATATCCATCCAAAGGCGGAAAAGGGAGCAAATTGAAAACAAATAAAACAATATTTAGTTGGATAAACAAATGGATAAAGGTATATACGTAAACCGGCAAATTCGTGCTAAGCCCCGAGGCCACAAGACTGTGCCAAATGATAAAACCAACAGTGGCGAGCAGTAAATTACTAAAGGGCCCTGCAAAAGAAACGAGAACCCCAGCCAGCCGCGGTCGCTTAAAATTATTGCGGTTTACTGGGACAGGCCGTGCCCAACCGAATCCTGCAATCAATAAAAGCAGGGTTCCAAGCGGATCTAAATGGTTGATCGGGTTTAATGTGACCCGTCCCTGATCCTTTGCAGTATGATCGCCAAATTTATGGGCCACATATGCATGGGAAAATTCATGTAGAGTGAACGCAATTAATAACACGACTACCACAAACGGTATTTCTTCCAAAGGAAAGGCTAAAAACTGATTTAAAAAATTCTCCATTTTTTTCTCCCCGATTTCTTATTACCGTAAGTATACATGAAAAGGTGTCATAAGTTAAAACGCTGCACTTCAGGATTGCATTTTTCCTGATCATATGGAACACTACAGAGAAAGAATTGAATGGAGGAAAAAAAGCTATGCCTTACGTTACTGTGAAAATGCTTGAAGGAAGATCCGATGCACAAAAGAAAGCGCTAGTAGAAAAGGTTACCGAAGCCGTTACAGAAACGACCGGCGCATCAAAGGATAAAGTAGTCGTATTCATAGAAGAAATGTCTAAAAACCATTACGGAGTCGCCGGGAAACGCCTGAGCGACGAGTAATTAATAAAGGCCAAATCGGTTTTCGGTTTGGCCTTTATAATGGCAGATAATAGATTGTCGGGTTTGGCTAATAAATTCTGAGTTCGGATAATAAACTCCGCAGTCTTGATATTATTATAGAAATTAGCAGGTGCCCCTCCCAGAAAACCCTCTCATTTGTAACAACAAAACGCTTGGACAAAGATACTCCAAGCGTCCCTCTAAAAAATTGATTTTTAATTTACCTTAGCTTTCTCTTTTAGCTGATCAATATATGCATATGCTTGATCAATTTCTTCATGCGTGTATTTTTGTTTGCTTTTTAATGTGGCAATCTTCTCCACTACTTCGTCTCTTTCCAGCGCATCAAAATAAAGGACGGTTGAAACAAGCTCGAGGAAGCGGGCATTCTGTGCATTCATATCTAGTAAGCAATCCCCTAGCGCAGGCATATCCAATTCATGCATCGTGAGAAAGTCCATACCTGGATCGGTGATCGAATAACAGTATTGATAATACCCCGCCTTTTTTTCCCTGACTTCACTTAAATATCCCATATCGCAGAGCTCTTCGATTCGCAGCGTCAACTCTTCGGAATATGGTCCGTAAAAATGGAAAGAGAACTTTTCTTGAAACGGGAAAGACAGCTTCTTGGCGATGAAAATGATTTTTTGAAGCTTTTTTCTGCCCGTTACTTCACCGGCAGCTGAAATGGCATTGATAATTTTTGCATGATCCTTAAACAAGGCTCGTCACTCCTCACCCTAAATGTTGCTTTTTCTCTGAATAAAGAATTAATCCTTAAGATCCAGCAGTTCACGTATTTGTCTTTTAATTTCTCTATCCGTTGAATCATCTTTAAGGAGATCGTCGGGAAAATATAGTTTATGGTCTGTCCTTCTTTTGCCTGAAATTCCATCTACAATTTCCGATTCTACTGATAACTCACTTATCTCGCCGTTATTCTTCAGCAAATGAATCGGAAGCCGCTCTTCTTCTTCTTCACCAGGACGGTAAAAGTCATATGGAAGGTCTGAGGATGAATCGACCACAAGATAATATTCCGGATCAATGCCAACCTGTTTAAAGAGGCTCTTTAATTCCATTAGCTTATTCATCTGATCGTTCGACGGATGAAATTCGGTATATTTAAATAGTTTACGGTTCATGAAGCGGTCACAGAGGTCTCTGAGAATAGGATCCTTCTCTTCCTCCCATATCTGAAAATAATAGAGCATGACGGATTCGTCCATTTTCAAATAATCCGCTAAAGTGACGTCCCCCTTAAACAGCGAGTAAAAATGGTGAGGCTCTTCTTGAAAGCGATATCCCGATTCGTATAAATGCTTGGCTCTATGTAAAATTTTCGTAAGAATGACTTCCGCGCTTCTGGTTACCGGATGAAAATAAACCTGCCAGTACATTTGATATCGGCTCATGATGTAATCTTCCACAGCATGCATGCCGCTCTGTTTAATAACCACTTGGTCTTCCCGCGGCCTCATCACGCGCAAGATCCGTTCCATGTCAAAATGCCCATAACTAACTCCCGTAAAATAAGCGTCTCTCTGCAAGTAATCCATCCGATCCGCATCAATCTGGCTTGAAATCATGCTAACAACGAGTTTGCTTTCGTATGTTTTTGCAATTACTTCTGCTACCTTTTTCGGAAATGCTCCGTCAACCTTAGATAGGACGCGGTTAACTTCTGTATCTCCTAAAATGATTTGCCGGGTGAAATGTTCGTGGTCAAGATCGAAAACTTTTTCGAAAGAATGCGAGAAAGGTCCGTGCCCTAAATCATGAAGCAGAGCGGCACATAAGCATAAAAGACGCTCTTCCTGTTTCCATTCAGGCCTCCCCGCAAACACATCGTCGATGATCCTACGGACAATTTCATAAACACCAAGTGAATGGTTCAGCCTGCTATGCTCTGCTCCATGAAAGGTCAGGTAAGTAGTTCCCAGCTGACGGATACGGCGCAGACGCTGAAATTCCCTCGTTCCTATTAAATCCCAAATCACCTGGTCACGTACATGTATATAGCGATGAACCGGGTCTTTAAATACTTTTTCCTCACTAAGCTTTTCCGTGGAATATCCCATTGGCTACCCCCTTTTTTCTTATCCAATTCTATTATATCTTGTCTGCAGAAAAAAACCATACTTCATCAAAATCCGACATTTATAGGAAAAATAAAATCACCGCTGCATGCTGAAGACCTGCGGGTGATTGGTTAATTCGAAGTAACTATATAGGCAGCTGCCCTTCATGCAGGACAGACATCACTTAAGCTTTTTATCAATTTTCTCTATTAACTCATCCTCTGTCAGCGCTGCGACAGGACGGTTATTAACAAATGCGAATGATTTCTTTCGGCCCGGGCCACAATAGGATTGGCAGGCTATATCAATCACCGCGATCGGATCAAGCTTTTGCAGGCGGGGAATAAGAGTCTTGATGTTCGTTGCCTGACAATCGTCACACACCCTGAATTCATTTGACATTCCAGGGTCACCATCCTTTCTATCTAAAACAATATAAAGCGAAACACTAAAAGGTATTCTACATTTTCTAAGAACTAATTTCAAGGCTGTCTGTCTTCCAATCCAATCTGCATAACTGCCAAAAAACTACTATCCTTTTAACTTTTTTGTATAAAATATCCCCGAATTGTCCAAGATGTAAGTAGGACCCCGTTGGAAGTTCGCTTCATTGAATTATGAACTTTCACATTTACTAAGCTATGAATATTTGATAAAAAGAAAGGGAGTAGGTAGTATGAAAGTCCGTCAAGACGCTTGGACAGAGGAAGATGATTTGTTATTAGCAGAGACTGTTCTGCGGCATGTCCGTGAAGGTAGCACCCAATTAAACGCATTTGAAGAGGTTGGAGATAAGTTGAACCGCACTTCCGCCGCCTGTGGATTCCGCTGGAATGCAGTTGTGCGCCATAATTACGACAAAGCGCTCCAATTGGCGAAAAAACAGAGAAAGCAACGACAACGAATCCTGGGCAAGGATCAGGGAGGCAAGAAAAAGCTGCTCTACACTCCTCCAGCTCCGACTATTGAGGATATTAGGGTGAGGGGACCCCATCACCATCAGCACGAATTAAACGAACCTGAATTAGAACTTGAATTAGAATTAGAACCTGAAACTGAAACAATTGCTTATGCCATTCCGGAGACGGTCGCCCCTGCAAATGCGGTGCGCAACGAAGGAAGTGACAGCAATACTCTCACACTCGACGTTGTTATTACGTATTTGCAATCTATGAATAACATGATACTGCAGGCCGAAGTGCTAAAATCAGAGAACGAAAGATTAAAACTCGAAATGGCAGAATTGAGAAAAAGAAACCAGCAGCTTGAGAAAAAGGCTGAGAATCTGGAACAGAATACAGGCATGATTCAAGAAGACTATGAGACATTAATGAACATCATGAATAGAGCGAGGAAGCTCGTTCTGTTAGAGGAAGACGAGCGTCCGGCAACTAAATTCAAAATGGACCGGAATGGTAATTTAGAAAAGTTGGCGGAATAAATAGAAAAGCGGAAGCGCTCTGTTAGTAAGGAAGAACGACTAAGACCGCCACAACCTGTGCGTCGTGGCTAGACATCTTTCAAAGTTAATAAATTTACACGGTCTTTAACTTTAAAAACCAAAATCTAAATAATTCTGTTAAGGAGATCGATTGGCGACAGCCCCATTCACATAGAACTTTTTCACATGTGAAAGAATGAGAGGAATCTCTGTCCATGAAAAAAATCTGTTAAAGGCCCATGGAGGGACTAAACAGATTTTTTTGGCTTTTCAAGTGTAAAAGCCTTTTCATTGCGCTCGGCCACTCTGGCCAAATACATTTCATATACTGGCAGTTCTTGCGGGGTCAGCCCGCTTGCGTGGATTGTTCCGCTCCTAATTTTTAAGGTTTGTAGAAACATGAGCATCACATCCTGAATCGTAAGCGGTACGTTTAACAGTTCGGATAAGGAAGCCATCACTTCCGGCTGGATATCAGGATAGGCGAACTTAGTTTCAGCCTGACCCTTTCCTTGTCGATAAAATTCCTTTAACAGCTCCGCCCTCTCGGATCCACTTTCGCTGACGCACAAATAAATCTGGACAGCTACCCCGCCGCGAATCCTTCGCTGTGAAATTCCGGCGAATTTTTTTCCGTCAATGCTGAGATCATAGCTTCCTGGACAATAAGAACCTGCAATTTCTTTGGCTTCAATCAACATTCCAAAATCCGCAAACATCGTTTCAATGAGCATCCACATCGCATCATACCCGCGATTGATGTCAATCTTCCGTTCTGTTTCCGGAAAAATCAAAGAAAGGTTTAATACCCCTTCATCCAATACAACTGCCAGACCACCGGAATTTCTCACAATCACTTGGTACCCCTGTTCTTTGAGGTAGGAGATGCCATTTTGAAGAAACGGTAGTTTACTATCTTGGATTCCGAGTACAATTGTCCGATGATGAACCCAAGCCCGGGCCACTGCAGGGGAATCGCCCTTTCCTACTGAGGCGCATAGCGTATCATCCATTGCAAAAGACTGCAATGCATGAAACTGCGGTCCCAATGAAGATTGATCGATAATTCGCCACTCTGGCTGTATTAATAACGACTCTTTATCATTCATACGTTTTCTTCCTTTTTTTCGCAGAAAGGAAAGTTTTAAACTTCTTTTCTGCATAAGTGCAACTACGTCTAATCTCCGCCTTACGGCTCGCCAATCGACGAGTTTTCTTTAAAAATCCTCTTCTCATTATAACATAAAATTAATGAACAAAAGGCTGCCTTGCTTGGAAGTAGGGCAGCCTGAACCGTGTTATTTATGAAGGGCCTGAGCGGCTGTAATTATTCCCAGCTTATACACATCTTCTTCGTTGCATCCCCGGGACAGGTCGTTTACCGGACGATTTAAGCCTTGAAGAATTGGCCCGACGGCTTCGAAGTTCCCTAATCGCTGCGCAATTTTATAGCCAATATTACCAGCTTCCAGACTAGGAAAAATGAATATGTTCGCATCTCCCTGGAGCGGTGAGTCAGGAGCTTTTTTCTGGGCCACAGATGGAACGAAGGCCGCGTCAAATTGGAACTCCCCGTCCAATATGAGCATTGGATTCATTTTCTTTGCTTCCTGAACGGCTTCGGCGACTCTGTCCGTTTCTGGTGATTTAGCTGATCCTTTTGTCGAGAAGCTTAGCATGGCCACTCTCGGTTCAATATCAAACATTTGGGCTGTGCGTGCACTTTCAATGGCAATCTCAGCTAAATCCGTGCTGTCCGGAGCGATATTAATCGCACAATCGGCAAAGACATATTTCTCATCCTCACGTACCATAATGAAGACACCCGACGTTTTGCGGACGCCCTCCTTCGTTTTAATGATTTGAAGAGCCGGTCGCACAGTATCAGCGGTAGAATGCGCCGCTCCGCTTACGAGACCGTCTGCCTTATTTGTAAAAATAAGCATCGTGCCAAAATAATTCTCATCCAGGAGGATTTTTCGAGCCTCCTCTTCAGTTGCTTTCCCTTTGCGCCGTTCCACAAATGACGCGACCAGCTCGTCCATCATCATGTAATTATGAGGGTCATAGATTTCAGCACCTTCAACGGAGACGCCTAAAGATTTTGCTTTCTCCTGAACTTGTTTGATATTCCCGATTAGGACAGGTGTAACAAGTTTCTCCTTTGCAAGCCTCCCAGCTGCCGTAAGGATACGCTCATCCTGCCCTTCAGGAAACACAATTCTCAGGTTGTTTCCCGAAATCTTCGCTTTTAATGATTCAAATAAATCACTCATATTATCTCCTCCTTCATTTTCAACCATATAATTTAATCCATGATTCTGTTAAAATGCCCTTTTCCTTATTAAGGATACCCGTTCATCATCAAGAATTCCATCATCGGGAACGGTGTTGGCGTTTTCATAAAAATATTATTAAATTCCGAAAATAACAACATTTTAATAAGGTTTCTTTTAGAATGATTTCCTTTTTTTCTTTTGTTAAACCCATTGCTTATTATTCCATTTCAATCATCCTTATGTTTATATTTTACCAGTTCGGACATTTTTAAAAATATGAACATTTTCCGAACAAATAGCGAATAAGAACTTGAGAAATTATCTTTAATTTATACTATGGTATAGTATGGATGTAATTAAAGAGATATAGGAGTGATCGTAATGAGTGAACCTGCACAAACACTTGATGGCTGGTATAGCCTGCACGACTTCCGGCTGATTGACTGGACTTCATGGAAAATGCTTACGAGCGACGAACGCCAGGCGGCTATTTCAGAATTCAATAGTTTATTGGAAAAATGGAATAAAACCCAAAGCAAAAAAGAAGGCAGTCATGCCCTTTATTCTATCGTTGGCCAAAAAGCCGATTTTATGTTAATGTTTGTTCGCCCTACAATGGAGGAATTAAACGAAATTGAAATGGAATTCAATAAGTCCAAGCTTGCCGAGTATACCATTCCCGCCTATTCGTATGTTTCTGTTGTAGAATTGGGGAATTACCTGCCGGAGGACGAGGATCCTTACCAAAACCCTCAATTCCAGGCTCGCTTGTATCCGATTCTTCCGAAATCAAAGCATGTCTGCTTCTATCCAATGGACAAGCGCCGCCAGGGTGAAGAAAACTGGTACATGCTCCCAATGGAAGATCGTCGCAGCATGATGCGCTCACACGGGATGATCGGCCGCCAATATGCAGGGAAAGTAAAACAAATCATTACCGGCTCTGTCGGCTTTGACGACTATGAATGGGGTGTTACCTTATTCGCCGATGATGTCCTTCAATTCAAGAAACTCGTTTATGAAATGCGTTTTGACGAAGTAAGCGCCCGCTACGGCGAATTTGGTGCCTTCTACGTTGGCAATATTCTTCCCGAAGAAAAGATTCAATCCTTTTTGCACGTATAATTACGAAAGCCCCCTCCTTTGGGGGCTTTTTTATTTTGCAGTCATAAAAGATAACCTCCACCCATACATATGAAATAGTGAGGATTTCTTCTAATCATTCGTGTCCTGCCTTAAATAATTTAACGATTTGGAGGGAAATTGATGAGTCAGCAAAACAACAACAAGAGTTCACAGGGAAACTACGGGTATCCGGGAGGAGTTCCCTACTATCCTTATGCAAATGTAAATCCCGCCCAGCGCCAGGAGCCGCAGTACACGCAATATCCGCCGGGAGGCTACTCCCAGAATCAGATGGCACAGGGAGGCATGGGCTCCCCCCCACCACCACAGGGAAATATGCAAGCCGCGCCTGGTGCCCAGCCTGCTCCGCCAGGGTCACAAATGCAGGGTATGCTGCCTGCTGAAGCTTCGTACATTGAAAATATCCTTCGTCTGAATAGAGGTAAATTAGCAACCGTTTACGCTACATTTGAAGGCAATAAAGAATGGAATGCTAAGGTTTTCAAAGGGATAATCGAAGCGGCCGGCCGTGATCATGTCATTCTGAGTGACCCGCAAACCGGAGCCCGCTACCTGATTCTGATGGTCGCTGTCGATTATGTTACATTCGAAGAAGAAATCGAATATGATTATCCCTACGGCGGAACCACGAACCTTTCCGTTTATCCCCCAAGGTAAGGAAAGAACATAATTAAAAGAGGATGGCTTTTAAGGAATCTTGAACATTCCCAAAAAGCCATCCTCAATTTGTCATAAGTTCTTGTATACAGCCACAATGAACAGCACCCATGCAGCCAGGAAGGAAACTCCGCCTAAAGGAGTGATTGCACCCAATATTTTAATTTGCGTAACACTCAATACAAAAAGGCTGCCTGAGAACAAAATGATGCCAATAAACATTAACCAGCCTGACCAGGTCATAAGCGGTCCGCCAATTTTACCTGAGATAAGAGCGACGATCATCAATCCGGTTGCATGGAACATTTGATATGTAACCGCCGTTTTCCATGTTTCTAAGTATTTATCAGGAATTCTTCCTTCTAAACCATGAGCCCCGAATGCACCAAGAGCAACAGCAATAAAGGCATTGATTGCCCCTAAAATAATAAACAGCTTCAATATAAAAACTCCTCTCAATTTACAATATTAAAAATCAAACAAAGAATCCCCATTTGCATCATCCATCTTTACCGGCTTTGATGTCGGCATAGACACCGATATGGGTTGTGCGGCCTGGCTCACAACAGGTAGCTGACGGTCGGAAGTGTAACCCGCGGTAGGATCATTTTCTATTCCGATTCTCTCTTCAAGCAATAAATCACACAATGCTTGAATCGCAGTAGCGTATCCACCCAGTTTTTCCCGGGACTCTGTATGTTTGGCTTTCGTTACAAGCTCTTCTATTTTATCCAGCACTTTATCTGAAGAAATATCCATGTACCCCACCTCATAAAAGTTTCAGTTAAACTGTTTAATAGCATATCAAAAAACTTACTTATAAACAAAGATGCCTGTTCTTCCGACCCCGGTTGTTTCGAAAGCTACTCGGAAGAGCTAAAGCTTTTTTGTAACATATTTTTTCTCATATTTCGATTTTGTTGCCGGGTTAACTGGTTTTATTGCCGCAACGGGGATTTTGGTTGCCGGAATTTTAATTTTGTTGCCAGTCCCTTTTTTTGTTGCCGATATTTCGATTTTGTTGCCGGTTTAACTGGTTTTGTTGCCGAGACGAGGACTTTCGTTGCCAAAATTTTAATTTTGTTGCCAGTCCCTTTTTTTGTTGCCGATATTTCGATTTTGTTGCCGGGTTAACTGGTTTTGTTGCCGGAACGAGGACTTTCGTTGCCAAAATTTTAGTTTTGTTGCCAGTTCCTTTGTTTGTTGCCGATATTTCGATTTTGTTGCCGGCAACGGGGACTTTGGTTGCGAAAGTTATTCGAAAGAGCTAAATCTTTTTTGTAACAGGCTTTTTCTCATATTTCATGCATGGCTGTCCTGATGAACGAAATACTTCCTGGGAAGGAATCATGGATGTTTTAAACTGAAAGGCCTTACATCCTTTCGGAAACTGAGGGTCCCAGGTTATATAATAATGCTTGCATGACATACAGTTTATTTTTTCAACCATCGCTTTATAACCTCGCTATTGCTTCAACTTTCACTCACCGGTTGGAAATCTGCCAATGGATTTCTTCTTCTCCCCATGCACTTAAGCGGTCGTTTACCTGAGAAAAGGGACGGCTTCCGAAGAATCCCCTTCTTGCGGACAGCGGACTGGGATGCGCGGACGTGATGATATGATGTTTACTCGCATCTATTAACGGAATCTTGCCTTGCGCAGGCTTTCCCCAAAGGACGAAGACCATAGGTTTATCTCTATCACTTAAACTGGTGATCACTTTATTCGTAAAATTTTCCCACCCTTTGCCGCGATGTGAGTTGGCTTCACCCTCACGCACTGTCAAGACAGTGTTCAAAAGCAGTACGCCCTGCTCAGCCCATTCCACTAAATATCCGTTATTCGGAATGGTGCAGTCAATGTCATCGTGTAGTTCTTTAAATATATTTTTTAAGGAAGGCGGCAAGCGCACGCCGGGCTTTACGGAAAAACTAAGTCCGTGAGCCTGGTTCGGTCCATGGTAAGGGTCCTGTCCCAAAATGACGACTTTCACTTTTTCATATGGGGTTAAATGCAGTGCATTCAAGATGTCACCGGCAGCCGGGTAGATTGTATGATTGCTATATTCCTGCTTCAGAAATTCCCGAAGCCGCTTATAATAATCCTTCGTAAATTCAACCGACAGTACGTGTTGCCAATCGTTATGCAATACTTCATTTGCCATATAAAAGCACTCCCCTCTATACCATATTATACGATAACCGCAGGCTGGTATCGAATTCCGGGCATGAAATTGGATTCTATTTTGGGACCTAAGAAAAACAATGCTTGCTTGCTAGGTTTCTTGACACCCTCCTTTTGGATATATATAAGAGATGACAAATTCTTATTTGGGGGAACAGGCATGAAAAAAGAGAAAAAATCATGGTATGCGAAAAAACGCTTTTATATACCAGCCATCATTATCATAATCGTTACGATTATCATTTCATATAACCAGTATAAACCGCTTCCTGATGGTGTTTCCTATGAAGGGGAGATCCACCAGGTGGATGATGTCGACTTCCTATATGATCTTTCATATAAGGATCGAAATGGGGAAATTCAGCATGAACGAAGAATTTTCGAAGAGATTTATCATGCTATTGAAGAAGCAGAATCGTATATTGTCATCGATATGTTCCTTTTTAACGGCTATTATGATGAAAAAGTAAAGTTCCCAAATATCAGCGAAACATTGACCAAAAAAATAGTCGAACAAAGTAAAGCAAAGCCCAATCTGAGAGTAATCTTCATTACAGATGAAGTGAATACATCCTATCAAGCATATAAATTAAAGGAAATTGAGACATTGAAGGACCATGGAGTCGAAGTAGTAATCACTAACCTTGATCGCCTGCGCGATTCCAATCCGCTCTATTCCGGAGTCTATCGGACCTTTTTTCAATGGTTCGGCGAAAGCGGTTATGGATGGATTCGCAATCCGATGGCAAGCAATGCCCCAAAAGTTACCTTCCGTTCGTATTTGCGCCTGTTGAACATCAAGGCAAATCATAGAAAGCTCCTGGCCACCGAGAAAACAGCGATTATTTCATCTGCCAACCCGCATGACGCAAGCGGCTTTCACTCCAATATCGCTTTTCGAATGGATGGGAACATTATCGGGGATTTTATCAAGGCTGAGGAAGCCGTCGGACGGTTTTCCAAAGGACCCGATAAATTTCCCGTATATGAAAAAAAGCCTGAACGAGAAGGACCGATAAAAGTACAATTTCTAACGGAAGGCAAGATTTATCAACATGTGCTAGCAAGCATTCATGACACTAGGAAAGGGGACCGAATCTGGCTCGGGATGTATTATATTGCCGACCGCAAAGTCGTTGAGGCGCTAACCGATGCCGCTAAGCGTGGGGTCAAAATCAAAATGGTGCTGGATCCGAACCAAAATGCCTTCGGTTCCGAAAAAATCGGGCTTCCCAATCTGCCTGTCGCAGCCGAGTTTCAAGAATTAGGGGAGGACAACATTGAAATCCGCTGGTATAAGACGGAGAAGGAGCAGTACCATTCAAAGCTATTGTACATCCAAAAGCCGGAAGATCATGTAATCATTGGCGGTTCAGCCAACTATACAGAACGTAACCTGGATGATTATAACCTTGAAGCTAATGTTAAAATCCAAGCATCAGGGTCCGAACAAATCACCAAAGATGTTGAAGCATACTTCAATCGCATCTGGTCGAACGAAGATGGCACATATACAGCCGATTATGAGGATTATCAAGATAAGCTGCCTGTCATTAAATATGTGCTTTATCGAATTCAAAAGGCATTTCGGTTCACAACCTTTTAAACCGCCATCTAGAGTCATGGTTTGGAATAAATCCAAAAAAAGATGTTTTACGGGGACCGTTTTAGGCTAAATATATAATATGGCTGTACAGCATCTCAATAAATCAAACGAATAACAAATCTAGTAACCCTTAAGGAGGAATTTTTATGTATCAAGTACACGTGATAGAAAACGGAGTCCAAGCGAAGGAAAAAATTGATCATTTGTTAACATCAGGTTACTCAAAAGAAAATCTTTATTTATTTGCACATGATAAAAACCGTTCTGAACATTTGACAGAAAATACAGATACGGAAGGAATCGGCATGAAAGAACAAGGATTGCTTGATTCAGTTGGAAACATGTTTAAGTCCCGAGGCGATGAGCTTCGTTCCAAAATGAGTTCTCTTGGCTTGAGTAAGACGGAAGCGGAACAATATGAAGTAGATCTCGATAAAGGCAAAGTTGTTCTTGTCGCCAGCAAAGAAGTAAATTAATCGCTTATTCATGGAAAGAGGCGGGCCCCAAGTGGAGCCTGCCTCTTTTTTTCATTATCCCAAAATCCTTTGATATAACGCCTTGGCATGCGCCATGTCCTTTGTACCGTGAATGAGGGCGCGTCCATCATGAAAAATGACCATCCGTTCATCATCTGTCTCAAGCGACAACAGGAATGGATTAGATTTCACGGTATATCCGCTTGCCAAAAGATCGCTCCCCAGCTTGTCCAGCTGCAACTTCCGCGGGTTCGGTGGCCGTACTTGAACAGTGTCCCTGCCGCAAAGAACCGTTGTCTTTGTGGCATTCTCCAGCGTTAAAAATGGATAAGTCGGCGCTTCCCCGCATGATAGACAATCACTTTTCTTTGCTTTGCCGACTTTCATTGTTTGGTATTGGTTTCGCCAAAGATCAAACGTTGAAAAACCCGGGCGGACCGCCTCATAATCCTCGACCAGAATCTTCAAAGCTTCGGCATTTTGATGAGCGACAACCATTTGTACCGCAGGTGAAATAATACCGCCTGTATCGCATGTCATCCCCTGGATCGGAATCGAACGGAGCAGACAATTCAAACAGGGCGTCACTCCAGGAATAATTGTAAAGCTCATTCCAACACTGCCGACACACGCACCATAAATCCACGGAATTTTATGCTTTTGGGATAAATCATTGATCACCATCCTAGTCTCAAAGTTATCGGTCGCATCAATGATCAAAGATACACCTGAAAGCAACGGCTCGAGCGTCAAAGCGGTTCCATCGATAATTACGGCCTCAATTTCAACTTCTCCGTTGATATCATGGCAATGCATCTTAGCTGCCTCTGCTTTCGGAAGCTTCTCCCGTACATCTTTTTCTGTATATAATTGCTGTCTCTGCAAGTTGCTTGCTTCAACATAATCTCGATCAACAATCGTCAGCTTGCCGATGCCAGCCCTCGTCAAAAATTCGGCGTTCGCGGATCCTAATGCGCCCGCACCCACGAGCAGTACATGTTTGCTGCGTATTTTTGCTTGTCCTTTTTCCCCAATTGGAGAAAACAATGTTTGCCGTGAATAGCGTCCATCCATGATTGACTCTCCCCCACCTGTCACCCGCCGCTGACCGGGGGAATAAAAGCAACGGTATCCCCATCTGAAAGAACCGTTTCGTCATCGGCAAATTCTTCATTAACAGCCGTCATGACTGTATTCAATTCTTCCAACCCGTAATCAGTGGCCATTTTATTCTTTAACTCGGCAACGGTCCATTCCGTTCCTTCTACGGAAACTTCCTCATTGCCGACAGCATCCTTTAAATGTGCAAAAAAGAGTACTTTAATCATGTAAATCCTCCTTTTCAGGCTTCCCAGACGGATAACGAACGGTTTCCAACTGATCCCCGATCCACTTTTCTCCGTCTTCCCAATGTTCTTTTTTCCAGATCGGGACTATTTCTTTGATTCTTTCTATCGCATATCGATTAGCTTCATAGGCATCATTGCGATGCGGAGTACTTACCGCGATCACCACGGCTACATCCGTAATGTCAAGCTTGCCGACACGGTGGGTGATCGCAACATGCGCATCAGGCCAGCGTTCATTAATTTCCTTGCCGATCTGTTCCAGCTTTTTTACGGCCATTGATTCATAGGCTTCATATATGAGAAAAAGAGTCTTTTTACCTTTTGTCAGCTCTCTGACGGTCCCAATAAATGTGGTAACTGCACCGGCTTCCCTTGCAACAACCTTATCGATTACATCCTGAACCTGGATGGGGTTTTTCGAAATTTGAAAGTTCATTGTCTCATCCTTTTTAATGAAATTATCATGAGATCAGCGGGCTGTCGGATAATCTGCCCTTTTAACTGGATTAAAGCCTCACAATTAACTTCCTTGATTATATTCATAATCCTAACACAGTTAAGGGGGATAATTAACATCCTATGGCTTGGAAAAATTATTTGGGGAAATAAAGGGCCATTTCATCTTCCATGCTTTTTGCGTGTTCATATTCAAGCGGCGTATTCATGTTATAAAACAGATAAGGAAAGAGCTTTTTGTGTGTCGCGTATAGCTCGAAATCAGTTTCTTTCATTATTTTCACATTGATCTTTTCAAGAAAATCCAGCATCCTGAGTTTTCGTTCTTCAAGACATGAGACAATCAGCGGAATTGAAGATTTTCGATACACGGCAAATAAAGGGTGAAGCCTGCCATTGATCTCCGGGACAAGTGCCTCGTAATTTTTTAAGTTATCCAGCATTTCTTCAATGAGAGAAGCCCTTATAAATGGCATATCACAAGCCGAAATGAACACCGTGTCCGTTTTCGATGCTTGCATACCTGCATGCAGCCCTGCAAGCGGACCCAATCCTTCATATTCATCCTCGAGCATCGGAAAGTCCAGAAATGTATAATCAGCCGGTGAATTGGTAATCAAATATACTTCACCGACCGCTTTTCTTAATTCGGAAGCGATTTGCTGGATACTCACTTCTTCCGATATCGGAAGCATGGCTTTATTTGTCCCCATTCTGCTTGATTTCCCGCCTGCTAGCAGCAATCCTGTTGTATTCATTTACGAGTGGGCTCCCTTCCCTCGTTTATTTATCCATTGCGAATGAAATCCCATAATGACTCAGGAGAAACATCAGCTAAAGTGTATTGAAGGATTAGCTTTAAACCCCGTTCCCTTAGGCATTTGTAAATTTACATTCTAAATATAATGGTATATGCTTGACGGAGATATTTCAAAGGTTCATTAAAAATAACATATATTAGTACCGTTAGGAGATCTCACTATGGCAATGAAAAAAGCATTGACCCTGGCCGGCTCTGATTCGAGCGGAGGAGCAGGAATACAGGCTGATCTGAAAACCTTCCAGGAATTGGGCGTATACGGAATGTCAGCACTGACAACGATTGTAACCATGGATCCTAAAAACGGCTGGTCTCACCACGTATTTCCGCAAGCTACCGCGACAGTGGAAGCTCAACTAGAAACGATTCTTTCAGTCGGAATCGATGCAATGAAGACTGGAATGCTAGGTTCTGTAGAGATCATTGAACTGGCCGGCCGTAAAATCGATGAGCTTGGTTTGAAGAATATTGTGATCGATCCAGTCATGGTTTGTAAAGGAGAAGACGAGGTACTCCACCCGGAAACAGCCACCCGACTTCGCGACGTTCTCGTTCCTCGTGCTACGGTGGTAACGCCAAATCTTTTTGAAGCCTGGCAGCTGTCGGGAATTGGTCCGATCCGTACAGTGGACGATATGAAAGCTGCGGCTGTGAAGATTAAACAATTAGGTGCTAAGTATGTGCTGATCAAAGGCGGAAGCAAGCTTGAGCATGAACAGGCAATTGACCTGTTATATGATGGGGAAACTTTCGAAATCTTAGAATCCGAACGGATTGAAACAAGTTATACGCACGGCGCAGGCTGCACGTATTCAGCTGCGATTACGGCTGAACTGGCTAATGGAAGGTCTGTCATTGATGCGATTTATACAGCAAAAGAATTTATTACGGAAGCGATCCGCCATTCGTGGAAATTAAACGAATATGTCGGCCCTACTATGCACAGTGCTTACCGTAAATTCGGGGCAGACAGAAAGCAAGTTTCAAAATAAACAGAACTGAGGATTCATTTAAAAAGTAGGCTCTGTTAAACGATAATGTTGTTTTTGGGAAGGGAATCTGCGAGACTCCTGCGGAAAAACGGGCTGGCAAGACCCCGCAGCGAGGTACGAGTGAGGAGGCTTGACAGTTCGTCCGCGGAAAGCGAGTAGATTCCATGACCATTTGAAAATCAACAATGGAATTTAACAGAGCCAAAAAGTAAAAAGTTTTCCTGTAGATTGGGCATCTTTATAACGTACAGGACTACACTTTTCTTTTTAGGGAAGCCTCTTTTTTCTAGGTATTAAATAGATGGCAGAACCTAACTTTTCGCTTTTTAGGATGCTTTTTAGTAAGATAGATATGATCTAGATTGTTCTATTGTCCGCAGTAGAGGAGGAAAAGCAAATGAAACCTATTGAACGTGCTGAAGTGCAGCATGCCATCAATTCGTTTGCAGGAAGTAATGTTTATTTGCATCTGGAAACGACCAATGGTGCTTACGCCACCCATAATGATGAATCATTCTTTTCCGCAGGCGCGTATATCCGTAATGCCTTTATCAATTATGAGCATGGCAAGATTATCGGGGACGGCCCTTATCGAGTCGGCTTGAAGCTTGAAATTGGCTGGGTTTACGCGGAAGGCCTGACGCATTATGAAATAGATGACCAGGGAAGGCTTTTGCTGGCAGGATTGGATTTCACAGGAAAGCTAGCCGTTGCCATGCAAATCAGCCCGAGTCCTTTTGAATAAAGAAAGGAGCAGTACCGTTATGGAAAAAGAACGTCATGTATTAGTAATCTTCCCTCATCCGGATGATGAGGCTTTTGGAGTTTCTGGTACGATCGCTTTGAATATTGAAAGTGGAACACCCGTCACCTATGTCTGTTTGACACTTGGTGAAATGGGACGTAATCTGGGTAATCCGCCTTTCGCGACAAGAGAGTCGCTTCCGAAGATTCGCAGGAAAGAACTGGTGGATGCTGCCAATACTTTGGGCATCCAGGATTTGCGGATGCTTGGTTTACGCGATAAAACGGTGGAATTTGAGGATGATGAAGAGCTGACCGAAAAAATGTCGGCCTTTATCGAGGAATTAAATCCTTCCCTTGTCATCACCTTCTATCCGGGATACAGTGTCCATCCTGACCACGAAGCTACGGCAAGGGCAGTAGTCCGCGCTGTAAAGCGAATTGAGCCGGATGCGCGCCCTAAATTGCATTGTGTTGCTTTTGCTAATAATAGCCTCACAGAGCTAGGTGAGCCTGACATTATTAATGATGTTACCGCTGTAGAAGATAAAAAAATCGCTGCCATTAAAGCCCACCGGTCACAAACCGAATCGATGATAGCCTCCTGGGCCGAAAAAACGGAAAACCAGGACCCGGTAATGTTGGCCTGGATTCGGCAGGAACGTTTTTGGACCTATAAGTTTTCAGAATGATTCTTTTGGATGGAACGGGATTGGCCTTTGCCCATTCCTTCTTTTTTTGCAAAAAAAATCCGCCTGCGTTAGCAAGCGGATAAAAAGGGGGATTACTATGGAAAATTCATCATGGTTATAGTATGTCCCCCGTCCATTTTCTTTATACCCGGTTTAAAAAAATTTTTTTTATAAAGATGAAAGCCGGAGCCGATATAATTTATCATCCTCTTGATCTGGGTTTCCTCTTCCGTCCGTGTTGTTGCTTATAAAATATAAGTACTCTTCGTCAATCAGGATATCGCGGACCCTTCCCGCACCCGTAAAAACATTGCCATCTTCTTTATTCTCGAGGTCAAAAGTTTTAACGGCTTCCCCTCTTAACGCACCTAGATAAAGGCTCCCTTCATGATAAGCAATTCCTGAAGGTGCCCATGTGTCAGTCCCCACATGGAATAGCGGGCTTTCCATTCCGTCTTTCTTTTCATCCCCTGTAATCAAAGGCCATCCATAGTTTTTTCCTGGCGTAATTTTATTGATTTCATCATAGCCTGAAGGGCCATGCTCGCTGCTGTATAATTGACCGTTCTCATCCCAGGTGAGGCCTTGGGGATTGCGGTGCCCAAGTGTATAAACAGGGGAATCAGGAAGTGGATTATCCTCCGGGATACTGCCATCAAGGTTCAGGCGTAGAATTTTCCCGCCTAATGAGTTGCTGTCCTGTGCAATTTCTTCCTTGCTGGCATCCCCTGTAGTAGCGTATAGTTTCTGATCCGGTCCAAGCTTCAGCCTGCCTCCATGATGGTAATTTCCACTTGGGATTCCATCGAGGATCACGTCCATTTCCTTCCATTGCTGATTAGCGTATTGAAGAACTGCAATCCTATTCATCGCATTTCCATTTTGCTCGTACGTATAATAAGCGAAGGCTTCTTTGGACTCTTGAAAATCCGGACTAAGCACAAAACCAAGCAGGCCTGCTTCCGGATTATCGGAAAGGGAATGATCCAATTCAACTTTCTCACGAGTCATCTTCTCGTTTTCCCATTTCACAATGGCGCCGCTTCTTTCAGCCAAATAGAAGGTGTCATTGATTTTCTGAATGGACCAGGGAGCTTCCAGCTTGGTCAATAAAACCTCAGCATCTCCCTGGTTGGCTGATTCTTCGGGTTGAGGCTTACTGTTGTCTGTGTTGTTTTGATGGTTTTTGGAACAGCCGCTGATTAGGATTACCATACTAAAGAGAATCATAAACTTTTTAACCACAATACTCCCTCCTTTTCAATGTTAGAAGCGGTATATGATGTCGGTCAAAGCTGTAAATGATCGGCCGCCTACGTAACCTATAGTCCTTCGTTCAAAACCTTATTTATTGCCTTAGCCACGCCATTTTCATCATTGGTATCAGTGATAAAGTTACATAAATTTTTAATCTCAGAAGGTGCATTGCCCATCGCAAAGGATCGGCCGACACGTTCGAGCATCGAGACATCATTGAAATTATCACCAATCGCCATGGTATCGCTTAATGAACCGCCTCTATCTTTTACATACTTTTCTAATGCGATTCCTTTCTGTGCGTCCTTGTTCGTAACCTCAAGGTTTTCCCGCCCGGAAGAACTGACAGCGAGTGTTGTATTCTCCTTTAAGCCACTTGCAGCCTCGCCGAGTTTTTGAAAATCATTAGAGAAAATTAAAAACTTATAATATTCGAGTTCATGAATACTAAAAAGGTTTTCGTAGTCTTCTATCGATTTTATCTGGCTGACAGTAACACGCTGCCTTGCCTGCTCGGTCACCTTGATTGGATCTAAATCAGGATTCGCCGTGAGTAAAATATCAACCAATGTAGCCATGGACTTTTCATAGTTTTTCGTATAAGTCCCATCGCTTGTATAAACTTCAAAGTAGATTCCGATTCCCTCTAAATATCGTATGACAGATTTAACTGTATCTGGATTCATTGGATTCGAAGCAGCGATTGCTCCATCTTTTGTATAAACCACCGCGCCATTCACACAAATGACCGGACACTCTATATTGGCCTCATCCAGGGCATAGCGCGCCTCCTGATAAGATCTTCCGGTCGCGATGATTACTTCCACCCCTTCTTTTTGGGCGCGTTCGATTGCCTCCTTATTTTCCATGCTTACCTTTTGTTCTTTATTTAATAATGTTCCATCCATATCACTGGCAATGAATTTAACCAACCATAACACCTCTGTTTCATTTTGCTTTAAAAATTACACGCTCATATTTTATATTTTTTACTATATAGCATTTAATACTCGTTTTATTATCCGAATAAATTCAGGGTTTGCCAAATACTTAACAAAAAACAGCCTGAATAGCCCAGGCTGTCAATCGATATCTCAATCCACATTTTTCCCTCGGGAGCTTACCCAGATTTCATACCATTGCTCGCGATTCATTTTTAGTGACAAAGCATTTACAGCACTCTGGATCCGTTCGACCTTTCCCGAGCCGACGATCGGCATGATTTTTGCCGGATGATGCATGAGCCATGCGTAAATCACTTCATCAATATTGGATGCTCCCAGTTCTTCCGCTATTTTTTGCAATGTGGTCCGTACCCGTGACGGCTTATCTTCCTCACTTGTAAAAATAATCCCTCGATTTAAGGGCGACCAGGCCATCGGCGGCATTTTCTTCTCGATACACTGGTCAACTACGCCATTTTCAAAATGATCGCGGTACAAGACAGATAGTTCGACTTGATTGGTCACCAGCGGTACATCTAAATAAGCATTAAGCATATTCACTTGAGACGGCAGAAAGTTGGAAACACCGAAGTGCTTGACCTTACCGGCTTTTTTCAAGCTTGAGAATGCGTCAGCGACCTCTTCCGGATTGGTCAAAACATCCGGGCGATGAATGAGTAGTACGTCTATGTAATCCGTTTTAAGCATTTTTAATGAACGCTCTGCCGATTCGATAATATGCTCCTTGCTTGAATCATAATGATTTAAACGGAAGCCATTTTTATCATTCGCGAGCTTGATACCGCATTTTGTGACAATCTCCAGCCTACTCCGAAGCTCCGGCTTTAAAGAGAGGGCGTTTCCAAAAAACTCTTCACACGTATATTTTCCATATATATTGGCCGTATCGATCGTCGTGATTCCCAATTCCAGGCACTGCTCAAGCAAATGCAGCGTTTCCTGATCCGTATAATCCCAATCCGCCAATCTCCAGTGTCCATGAATAATTCGGGAAAATTGCAAATCATCTTGAAGCTGAATCCTCTCCATGTAAGCACCCTTCCTTTTCTCGTTATCAATTCGTCTTTTTTTGCAGACGGCAGTGATATATCTTCCCGCCTGCAATAGGCAAATATGAATCTCAGCCTTAAAAAGCTCGTCAGTCTTTATCTTATCATAGCCATGATGAAAGTCATAAACGATTACATCCTTGTAAGGCATGCTTTATCAGAAAAAAGAAAAGCCGGTAGATTTAATATCCGTGCCGGCTTTTACCTTTATAAAGAGGAAACACCTGCTATTTGTTCAATAGCCGCCTTTATTTCCTCTTGTATTTTTTCTATTTTTACAAAGTCCATTGCCGCTACATAGATCGCTTCCAACTCATCGTGCAAGGTTTTTGCTTGTGCGAGATACGAAATGGCTTCGTTCATTTTTGATTTATACCTCCCGGAGATTTCATTTATCTCCTGGGCATAGTTATCGTCTGTTCCCGGTGTAATCGCCGCCTTATACATATCGATGATTTCATCGCCTTCCCGGCTTGGGAAATATTCATGAGGGGCCGTGCTGTCAAAAATCGCAAGACCGATTTCCCTGACAATCACCATGTCCAGGCTGTTTGGATCAAAGCCGCAGTGATAGATTTCCACATCAAAGCCTCTTTGTTCGGCAGCAGTCGCCAATTTCTTCAGCATAGTCGACTTGCCAGAGCCAGGCCTTCCTTTAATAAAATAGCGTTTAGCTAAATCCTCGGTAAGGTTCGGAACAAAATCAACGGCTCCCTTGGGGGTCGCTGCCCCGAGGAAACGGTGGCGGACGAAAGCTAGCTTGTTAATGAACATTTCACCGAAAAACGTTTCTTTCAATTTTTCAGTCAACTGGTTCACTTTGTTGAAATCCATATGTTCTATATATATTTTTTCCCACTCATCGTGAACCCGAAGCGCTTCCGCAAATTTTGAATACGCTGTTTCAAAAGAATGGCTAATCTCCGCGGAAAGCCGGATAATTGCCTCTTTTTCAGCAGCTAGTTTGTCTGAATCCCATGCCTCCCCTAAATTAACATACTCTTCAATGGCTCCCGGAGCCTTCGGTTCAATTACATGGGGAGCCGTTCCATCCACAATACCAACCTTAAATTTCGGGATAATGACTCCATCAATCGATTGGTTATCAGAGGAGCAGTGCAAATATTCAATATCAAATCCTTTACCTGCCCATGCCTGGCCTACCTTTTTCATAAGGGTGGACTTCCCTGTGCCTGGCCCGCCCTTTAGGATAAATAATTTATCAAGTCCTTGAAGATTGGATTCATACAAACTGTAAAAACCGCGTGCTGTGTTTCCTCCGGCATAATAGTTTTTAATTTTTCCCGTCAAGTTACCAACACTCCTTTTTTGAAATGCTAAGGATCGCTTCAACCATTAGTATATGCATCACCCCCTTTATGGGTGAATGCCTATGTCAAATGGGAAGGGGATTGGAACAGGAAACTATATATTAAGGACTCTTTTTTTCTACCGTCCGGGCAATGACCGCTCCAATTAAAAGTGCCCATACCGGGGAACTAATATGGAGAAAGGATACGTTTGACATCGCAATGACAAACGCGGCCAGCGCGCTTAATTTATATTGACTTCCGGCAAAGCCCATTTGCAGGCTGGAGTGAAGGACGCCGATCAAAGCAAATCCTGCCAGCAGGGCAACAAAAGCCTGCGGCAAACCTTGTATGAACGGAACAATCGTCCAGGCAAAAGCTCCGAACAATAAAAGTACGACCCCGGATACAAAAGAAGCCATATACCGCTTTGATTTAGGGCCTGAATCCGGACCGGCACAAATCGCCGTCATCATTCCGGCGATATTTGCACTTTGCCCTCCGAAAAAGCCCGCAAAAATAGAAAAACCACCGCTAAGCGAAACGATTTTGCGAATAGGCGGCTCAAAATTCGAGCTTTTCAGTGCACCGATTCCAGGTGCGGCATCATTGCTCAGGATCAGCATAGCAAGAGGCAGGGCCAGTGTCAGTGCCCCCATCCAAGTGAATTCCGGTGTTTGAACGGATGGCAGGTAAAAAGCGGTCTCCGCAGGCACCATGTTCAGACCCTGTGTCCATAATAAAGCAAGGAAAGCTACCACAACCGCCATCATGACAGGTGGAAAACGCCTGCTATACTTCGTGAAAATTAAAAAACTGACGAGAGCCGCTCCTCCAACCATTGGCAATTCCTTTATAGATGGAACGAGTTGAACAACATAACCCGTTACCAGTCCTGCGAGCATTGCCGAAATAATTTCCTTTGGAACCCATTTAATGATTCTTGTAAAAAGGCCGGATATACCAACGAGAAAAATCAACAGCCCTGATATAACATATCCGCCAATCAACTGTTCGTATGTAAATTGGGAAGTCATCGTTGCCAAAAAAGCGACACCGGATATGGAATGGCCTCCTGTGATCGGAATTTTGTACAACATCGACATAAGTATGCCGAAGAGTCCGCCGAAGAAATATACGGCAAACATCCAATCGACTGTCTGTTGCTCCGTAAACCGTCCTGAATCAGCTGCTTCTAAAATAATTAATGCTGGGCCAGTCATGACCAATGTACTTGAAATGAGACCAGAAGATATATTTTGGCCCGTTACATCCCGGAACAGATGCCTTCGATCGGATTCCCCTTTTGTGTTGGAAACCCTTTGTCGTCCTTCATGCTTTTCTTGCATTTCCATCTGATCCACTCCCGTTTCCCCGATGTATGAATACCTATTATATTTGGGACAAGAATGGTTTTTTGTCAAGATGCTTCATTACTGCCTCGGTTCCCAATTTCGATAAAGAGCGATTTATACTTTAATTAACCCTAAAAATTTTGCTTCAATTGCCTTGATTAATCCCGCCGGCTTTAGCTCCACCTGGATTCCGACTTTCCCGCCGCTGACAGTCAACGTATCCAGCTTCAAAGCACTTTCGTCAACATATGTCGGGTAAAGCTTCTTCATCCCGATTGGTGAGCAGCCGCCCCGGATATAGCCTGTCCATTTTTGCAAGTCCTTGACGGGAAGCATTTCAATCTTTTTCTCACCGGCAGCTTTGGCTAAATTGTGACCGGCGAGCCAAGGGCCTCACAATCAATGACACAGCTCACGATGCAATCGTGGAGGAATGTTTAAATAAGATTGCCACATTTTTGCAATGATACCTTCCGGATTGCCGGGAGGTATTTTTTATTGTTCCTGTAGATTTAAAAGAAAGTTTGATCATTTGTAAAAAAGTTCGATAATTTATAAAAAAGATTGATAATAGAACAAAGTTTGATAAATCTCTGTATAAATATAGGGGTTTTCTTTTAAATGTATTCAATTAAATTTAATGGAAGAGCGTTGTTGCTTGAAATTAGGAAATAATGGGATAATTGAGATAGTTTTAGATAGATACATTTTTTTCTTTTATATTCTTATACGAAAAATAAAGGGTGTAGGTCTTGTTGTATTCAACAAACGGGCCATCTAACGGAATAAAAGTAAAAGCCCCCCTGATTGCCGGGAGGCATAGTTCACTGCTTCATTCTTTATTTGCCTCTTTCCTCACGAAAAGTGAGCAGTATTCCATATGTCCAGAGTGTATATGGCAACATATAGGATGCTGATGAGTTTATTTATTCACCATTGGAAGGTCAACAGTAAATGGTTGTAAATCCTCAGATGGGACAAAGCTTGAAAAATCGAACTGCAGGATTGTATTTTCCAGCTTTAAGTTCTTTATTTTTTCTTCTCCATTCAAATCGAATGTGGATTGGAAGTGTAGCGTTGCCTTATCAATCATTTTTACTTTATTAAAGGGAATACCGTGGTTTTTAGGAGGCCACGGATTTTCTGGGTCAATCTTGGTTAAATATTCCTTATCAACCAACCAGAATAGGTATTCTAAATTATGGTTAATTGTTTCAAGTTTACCTTTACTCAAATTCTTCGGAAGCCCTGTAAGTTGATAATCTATTGCCAATTTCCCACCTTTTTGAGTAACATCGTTTACCTGCAAGCCTAAATTGAACCGTGTGCTTTTTAAGGTGAAAGATTTTATATTCAAAAGCTGTTGTACTTTTGGATCTGCTGCTGATAACGAAGGATAAAAGGTAAGTGATGTAATATCTGAATTCAGCTTAGTCATTTCTCTTCTCACGGTACTATGATATCCATCTTCTTGTTTCGATTCCTCAATAATTGTTGGGTTTCCAAACGTATACATTTTCCCTTTATTATCAACTACTTTTATATCAATATCATCGCCCTTGTATTTCTCCACGGTCTCATAAATAAGCGAAGAAGACGTTTTTGCGGTAAGAATCTCCTTTATACGGACTTTGACCTCATCTTCTGGGTATCCCTGCTCCTGATTAATAACAAGTGTACGATTTTTTTCTTGTTGAATTGGAATATCAAAATTCCATTCACCTTTTATCCCGTTGATATTATGAATCGTTATGGGAAGAGTAAAATTCTCCTTAATTGATTTATATGGATATTCCATTTTCCATTGGAAGTTATATCCATCTTCCACTTTCTTAATGTTATTTGACCTTCCACGTAGCCACGGGTCATGATCCCCTTTATAGTTTTCGAAGTTCATATCAAAGCTTACTTCCCCTTTTTCGTTCCCCCCTTTTTCAACATCTTCATCTACAAATCCTGTGATTGACACCACATTTCCATCAAAGTAGGCGCTGGTTAGTTTTACAGTGACTCCATTTTTTGTTAAAGATTGATTTAATTCTGTAACTGCATCCTGATTGGCCAATTCTACACCCATTGAATCGTCAAAGTCTTTAAAGATTCCGCCAATTAAGGGTGCATTCGCTAATACTTTGTTCATTGTAGGATTAATAAAACCAGAGGTGACAGTTATTCCAAGAAGAGCAACGGCAACAGCTGAACCTGCAAGAACTGTCTTTTTCTTTGTTTTTCCCTCTTGTCCTGACATTTTTAAGCCTTTATCAATGGCGTTAAATATTTTTTCTTTTGGTACAACTATTTTATCAATTGCACTTTTTACTTCCTTTTTATCCATGACACTTGTCCCCCTTTTCTTTATAAGACTTTTTTAAATTAGCTTTCCCCCTGCTTAAATAAGTTTTGACAGTTCCTTCGGGAATCTCCATAACTTCGCTAATGGTTTTAATAGAATAATCATAGTAGTAAAATAAAATAATGGCGGTTCGATAATTCTCTTTTAACTGTCCAATAGCATTCAAAAGATTTATTGCCTCATCTTGGTCCGAATGATCTGTTACCGATAAATTAGACAACACTTCGTCTGTTAGTGGCACAATATTATTTCTTCTTTTGAGAATATGACCAGAACATCGGATAATGATCTTGGTAAGCCAAGTCATAAAGTATTCCGGTTGCTTTAAAGCGTGAATACTCAAATAAGCTTGATATGTCGTCTCTTGAACCACATCCAATGCATCCTCTTCGTTATGTACATAAAGATAAGCAGTTCGGTAGATTTGTTCATAGTGCTGCTTGATAAGTTGTTCAAAGGCTTTTTTATTGCCTCTAATTGCTTTTATTACCAGCTTATCATTCCCAGACTCCATCTTTCTTTCAACCCCTTTCAACTATTAGTGGAATATATCTTCAGAAAAAGTTTCAAAAATAAAAAATAAATTTAATTAACCCTTTAAATAGATTACCATGTAAGAAAACGTACCAATAACACGTATATCGATATTCCGCAATCGGGCGCGTTAATGGAAAACAACCGTGCCACAATAGGACCAAGATTTTGTATAATAGATTATGTAAATATTGTACAATGCGGCTATATTTAACAAAGTAAGGTTGGAGGTTGATAATTATCTTTGAAAAGAGCGAAAGTTCAACGGAAGTGGTTTTGCTGCAGGTATAAGATTAGGTGACGGTTTAACTTTAACTATGATTTGAAAGTTTATTTGCTTTATAGTTGTTATGGCTTGCCCTTCTTTAAATATCAGTTTTAATAAAACTGGTTAACCCATATTATATTTGATATTTTTAAAAAATAATTGAGCGAAAATCAGAGGAGTAGTATTATGAATTCTATCAAAATCACTAATAAAAGAAACATTATTATAGGGTTGTTTCTCTCATCTATTATCTTATTATCAGCTTGTGGAAATGACTCAAGTGGATCTACAGAAGATACTAAAAACAAAGTACACAAAGTTGAAAACACTACAGAGGATAAACCCGAAGAGAAAAATGCACCTCTGGATATTTTGAATCAACTTGCAACACTTTCTACCCAAACAGAAGAGCTTTATGTTACAGGCAATATAGTAATTGGCGAAAATGAAGAAGTTACACCTGGTATTTATGATTTAGAAATCACAGGAGGTTCTGGAAATATATTTGGTGACCGTTCTTCTGTTTCTTCGTTATTCATAAATTGGGTTGGAGGAGCAAAAGAAAATACTGGAGGATATCCTTCAAAAATACGAATGATACTTTTTGAAGGTGATACTCTTGAATTTAGCGATATTTCTAAAGTTAAATTTAATGCAGTACCTGAAAAGGTTGAACCTTCTAATGAATTAGGTATAGGTGAGTTTATAGTTGGAAGAGATATCATGCCTGGAGATTATAAACTTTCAACTAATGTTAAATTAAATCCTGAATTTGAGAATTTAGGATGGAAAATTACAATATATAACGATGAAAATGGTCAGAGCAGAGATCAAATGTTTACTGCTACTAATGATGATGTAGTTGTCAGCTTAAAAGAAGGTGAAGTTATTTCAATTTCTTACGATAATACTGACCATGGTTCTTCTTCAGATGATGCAAAATTAATATTTGCAGAATTATAATAAAAAATAATCGTTATTTTATTCGGTTGAATATTTTCATCCGAAAAAGTTTCAATAATTCTTGTATGTGCACGGTTGGCTTTCTTCGGTTAAAGGGCGCTTTAATTGAGGAAGGATCACAGAAATGATCAAACTTTTTTATAAAGAATGATCCAATTAAATATATTAAGAGCGTGTTTTTGATCAATCTTTTTTTCAAACACGCTCTTTCTTTTTGTTCGTTTATCAAGGTTATTAGAATCAATTTACTCAAACATGATTCAAAAGCAACACTTCCAATAGGGTAGACCTTTTGGGATAGTTTTGTCAGAGAAATAAAATCTATATTTTCAGGTGTCACATATACATGTCCTAAAACACAGTGTAAAGAAGCAACGAATGATAAACGAGCTGGAAGCTGGAGAGGAAATCATCAGAGCAAAGAAAGCCACGTAAAATCCATAAAAGATACATGGCTCGATGTATCAGACGAGAATCCGTATTCGACATTCCTTCATGCGGTAGGCGTTCAATGGCCGGACAGTGTTATTTTGTTGAAAAAATTACCGCTTATCTCTTGAATCTCCTGTTCCAAATCCGCTGGATAGGAAATGATAAAACAAGTGGATGGACCTGCAGACTTATGTAAATCCAGTTTGATTCCTATGTTTTCTATGTTTTCGATTTTTATGCCTGGTAAAAACCTGCATAGTTCATCGGCTATTCCTTTTGAACCGACTGGCAAGATCGTGACTCTTTCATTTTGCCAAAGCTGTTTAAACAACTGCAGCGGAGCGATGGATCGCGATTCTTCGACCACTTCAGCACCTACCAACGGTTTGCCGATAACAGCCAAATTAGCCTCCTGCAAAGGCAGCGCTTCCGTTGACGCTGATTTGCCGCCAGTCCCAAGCACACTCAATCCCAATGCAGACTGAAGCAGTTCCATATTGGTTTCTGTGCTTCCGGTAATAGGGATATCCAGTCCCAATTCATCCAAGCCCTCCTGGATTCCCTCTTTCAGCTCCTCCCATACCGATTCCCCACAAAAGTTCTGCATGACGATGGAAACCGGGAATCCCCCAGCTGCCATGCATTCCATGACCGCGACCCGAAAGGAATAATAGGAAACAACATGATAGGGGACCTTCACGAGATCCTTTTCCTTCATGCCGATTCCCCCGCTATTGTCGGTTGCTATAATCAAAACTTGGTCATTGAACGGGACATATAATGGATCTCTCATTCGTTTACTTCCTTTTGAGGCAGTATCTTTTTCACAACGGGATGAAGTCTTGGGGTCAACAGATGGGCAAGTGCCAGATTAATAATTGTTCCCGTAAGCAAAGAAGGCAGCAGTGCTGTATAAAAGGCAGGACTGATCAGCGTCATAAAAGGAAGCGGTGCTATTAATGCATTACCAACCAAGAAAAAGAATGCAGCACTTTTTTGCTTTTTCGTTCGATATAGGCGACCATATCCCCATACCAAAACAGCCATTTCAACCATAATTAAGAAGTGAAAGGGCCCAAGGGGCATGCCGCCTAAAATGGCCGAAATAATATGGCCGGCTCCTGCAATGACCGCGCCGAATAAAGGTCCCAATAACACAGAAGCAAGCAGGGCAGGAAAGCTATCCAAGGCAACCGTTCCTATAATGGCAGGAAGCTTGATGAAGGACCCGACAGCGGAGAGGGCAATAAAGATTGCCGACCAGCTTAGTTTTCTGGCAAACATCATTTATCCTCTTTTCTTTTTCCATCCCTAAATACTTTCGCACTTCTCGCATATTCCACATCTTTCACACCTAACCGAAAATTAATCACTCGTGCAAGCGCGAAGAAATAATCAGACAATCTATTTAAATATTGCAAGGCTGCAGGTGAGGTATTTTCATCCTCTTTCATTAGCGAAACGGTCAGCCGCTCTGCACGCCTCGTTACGGTTCTCGCAATATGGATGGAAGCAGCAGGCTTCGTCCCCCCTGGTAAAATAAAACGTTCAAGCTCCGGAGCTTCCTTAATGAAAGTGTCTATCCTGCTTTCCAAAACAGAGACTGCTTCTTCAGTCAGCTTTAACGGACGCTTTTCGGAAATTGAGGCAAGATCACCGCCACAGTCGAACAGTTCATGTTGAATTCGTTCCAGGTCTTCCAGGACATCTTCAAAAACGGATGAATCTAGTTCTAGAATCGCCTGACCGACAAAGCAATTTATTTCATCAACGGTTCCGTATGCTTCGACGCGGATATCGTCCTTATCAACCCTTCCCCCTATAATGCTTGTTTTTCCTTTATCCCCGGTCCGTGTATATAATTTCATGCCGATTCCTCCTTATTTGATTTGCCTATTCAACCCGTACCAAATCACATCTACTCTATCAGCATTTGAAGAAATATCCTGATAGACCCAGCCAGTCATATCCCGCCATTTTCTATCTGCTTGCGCAAGCGGTACAATCCCTTTTGTAATGTCCGCCCCGATAATAACGACCAGGCGCTTTCTGCCGCTCGCCTCCCATATTTTCCATTCCTTGAGCCTTTTTCTCCAGATTTCCCTGCAAGTATGCGCATCCAATACCTTACAGTCTTCTTTAAGGAACTGTTCGATTCCTTCTATTACGAGAATATTGCTATCAAGGACAGTTAAATCGACAGGAAGGATATCGCCATTATATGCATTTAACACTTTCCCTTTTCTTTGATAATATTCCTTGACCCACTTGGATTTGCCGTTATAAGCGCCTCCCGTAACAAAGTGCACCTTCCATCCCTCCTAAAGTCTTCCGTATGGAAATTCATTTCCCACCCATTTCCGTGTGGGATGCCCCATTCCCAAAATGGCTTTTCCACCGGAGCATATTTCATTAACAGATATCGGATAACTCCTCCGTGTGTCACAATCGCAGCCCGTTTAATCCCCTGTTCAGCCATTTGCTCTTTGACTGATTTCCAGCCGCGCTGGACTCGGTCTGCAAACTGATCAAAGCCTTCTCCGTTTGGAGGTATTACTGCAAGGGGGTCCTCGAGCCATTTTTTATAGTCGCGATCTTCCAATAAATCCTCATATGTCTTTCCTTCCCATTCTCCAAAGTGAAGCTCCCTGAACTCCTTTATTTGCTGGACGGGTTTCTCAGGGAACAGGATCGCTGCCGTATCTGTACACCTTTTTAAATCGCTGGAAAAAACCAATGGAGCATCCATCACCAATGGGCAAAGCTGGGCCTTGCCTTTCCTGCTTAGCGGCGAATCAGACCAGCCGAGATAGGCTTTTCTTTCATTCGCAACCGTCAGTCCGTGACGAAATAATGTAATAACCAGATTGTCATCCACAGTATTAATTCAACTCCTTCAACGGAAGCACCGTTCACATCACCTGTGATTCCGCCAAACCATTTTATAATCTTCCTTTTTAAAAAAAGCATTGAAAAAATTAAGACGATTATAAGAACGATGAATGAATAAAAGCTTGTTACGTTTGTGGACAGTAAGGCAAGCCCTGCCAAAGCTAAATATACTGGATATACCGCTGTGCTGTTCTTTCCCGCTGCCGCTTGAAAGAAGGCCGCCAACCCATCCGTTTTGGCCAATGGCATTTTGGCTAAAATAAGACCCATGGCCGTCCTGCCCAAGAAGGGAACCATAATAATCAGACTATAGGACCATGGCTTGATATTTTGAATAATTTCATAGAGAAAGAGCATCCGGCTGCCTAGAAGTACAATGACAGAAATAACCCCAAAAGCACCCGTTCTTGGATCGCTCATGATTTCCAGTCGCTTTGGTATGTCCCGGTAGGAAAAATAAGCATCACTTGCATCGATCCAGCCGTCAAGGTGAAGGCCACCCGTGATGATGATTGTCAGCAGCCAAAGGAAAAAGGCTGCGGCAAGCGGAGATAAGGGTGTCCATTCTAATAGGACAAATAATAAAACTGCATAGACCATTCCTTGTAGCAGCCCCAGCAGCGGGAAGGTGTGGAACGTTTTATTTATGTATTCTTTATCCATTGGCAACTGCCTCTTCACCGGAAGAATAGTGAAAAATTGCAGATTGATGAGGAATCCGGTCCATATTTTCATTTTTCCTGGCCCCATTCGTTCAAAATCCCCTTCACTTTTTCCCAGTTTAAAAAAGGACGTATCTGTTCCACAGCTTTATCCAGATTCTTATACTTCTCTTTATTCATGTAGATTGTCTTACTTAATGGCAGATGCTTTTTCTCCCGGAGACGATTCAGCCACAAAGTTCTCCATTCGTCATTATGGAATAGATGATGCATATAGGTCCCTATCAACCTTCCTTTTTCCGTATAAAAACCTTCCGCTTCTCCTGAATCAAGTATTATAAACGGTAACTCTCTTTGTCTCGTTCTCCACACAGTATCTCCTAAATGGATTTCATATCCTTCAAGCCGGACAGTTTCTTTTACGCCTGTTTCAGGATGCAGGCTTCCCTTTGAGCGGATGGTCTTTTTCTCTGTTGAGAAAATGGTTTGTGCGGGTACGAGGCACAGGCCTTCTTCTTTCGTTTGCGGCATACCCGTATCCGAGCCTTCATCATCTATCAATTGTTCACAGAGCATTTGAAAGCCGCCGCAGATTCCGATGATCGAACCCCCGTCACGATAGTAGTCTATCACCTTCTGGGCTAATCCCGTTTTCTTCAAATAACGCAAATCTTGAATCGTGCTTTTTGTCCCGGGAATGATCAAGGCATCCGGCTTTCCAAAATCTGAAGCTCCTTCCACCCATCTGATGGAAACCTCTTTCTCGTATAGGAATGGTTCGAAATCCGTATAATTCGATATGTATGGCAGCTTCAACACAGCCAGGTCAAGCGGCGCCTTTTTAGAAGCTGAAAACCGGTCCGACAAGGAAAGCGAATCTTCTCCTTCAACCATATGCCCGCTTATATAGGGAATAACCCCTAAAACAGGAATCCCTGTCTTCTCTTCGATCCAGACAACACCATCTTCAAACAAATGGATATCGCCTCTGAATTTATTCACAACAATTCCCCGGACCCGTTTTCTTTCAGAAGGTGTGAGCAGTTCAAGTGTTCCGATAATACTGGCAAATATCCCTCCTCTTTCAATATCCGCGACAAGAATCACCGGCACATCAGCTAGCTCAGCGACTTTCATATTCACTAGCTCTCTATCTTTTAGGTTAATCTCGACAGGCGAGCCTGCCCCTTCCATAACAACCACCTCATATTCTTCTTTGAGTTTGGAAAGGGAAAGCCGGATCGCTTCGATTCCTTGTTCATAGAAGTTCACTCGATATGACATGCCTGATAGCGTACGGAGCGACTTTCCAAAAAGGACTACCTCTGAGCTCTGATCAGATTTGGGCTTCAAAAGGATCGGGTTCATCCAAATGGTCGCTTCCGTGTTTGCCGCTTCGGCTTGAATGCCTTGTGCCCTACCGATTTCATATCCATCAACGGTTACATAGGAATTATTGGACATATTTTGCGACTTAAAGGGGGCGACCTTCATTCCTTCCTGTGCCAGAAGCCTGCAAAAAACAGTTGTAATAAAGCTTTTTCCGGCATCTGATGATGTTCCTTGAATCATGATTCCTTTCATTCTACTTCCCCCTTCATAAGCACTGCGCAACCAGCTTCCATTAAATAGGCAGTGTCAGACATGGCCACCATTTCCTGATGAAGGCTGCCAATCATTTTTGAATAGGTTTGATTTACCCCTTTAGCGATGACCGGGGCATGAAGTACCTCATTGCTTACGACAATCAAGGATGCCGCATGCTTACTTATTTCTTTAATAGCGTCTAATAACCTCTTTCTTAACGAAGCCAGGAAGGCGGGGTCTTCCCATTCATCCATATTTGAAGCAGACGGGAACATTTCATTATTTAACAATGTTGTTAGACAATCGAGCAGCACGATACTGTTTGAGTCTAAAAGCGGTACAGCCGCTTCTATCGCAACCGGATACTCTAGAGTGATCCAATTTCCGGCCCCGTTTTCCCTATCGCTTTTATGCTGAGCAATCCGCTCTTGCATTTCCGGGTCGCCGGGACGTCCGCAAGCGATATAATATAACGTTCCATTTTGATGATTGGCGAGATTGATGGCAAGCTGCTCCGCAAAGCTACTTTTGCCGCTCCTTACTCCTCCTGAGACAAAAACGAGGGATGATTGCGCCATTGTGTTAAGACCTCCATCAGTCCTTGATTATCACATTCATTTTTCACGGCAAACCTCAGCCATCTTCCGTCTAAACCAGGAAAGTTGAATGTATGCCGCGGCACGATTCCGTTTCTTAACAAAAACCGAACTAGGGGCAGCAGATCTGATCCATACCGATCTTTTACTATATAAAAATTAACGCTGCTATCTGAAACAATGAAACCACTGTTTTCATAGAAGTTTTTCAGAGTTTCCCGTTGCTGGCTGACTAATTGTTTGGTATTTTCCACGTGTCTTTCATCCTCAAGGCTTATTTCACCTGCGATAAGAGCAAGGCTGTTCACGCTCCAATGAGGGCGAAATTTTTTGATTTGGTCGATAATGTCCGGGTTGGCGAGCAAGTATCCCAGCCTTAATCCTGGTATCGCATACATTTTTGTTAAAGACCGGAGGATTATCAGATTGGGATATTCATCGATGCAGGAGGCATACGTAAAGCCCTCTTCCAGGAAATCATGGAAGGCTTCATCGATGATTGTATAGCAATTATGCTTTTTGCATGCTTCCAGCAGCTGTAAAACGGATTGTTGCTCAAAAGAAATTCCGGTCGGGTTATTAGGCGTGCATAAAAAAACGGCGTCGGCTTCCTTGATAAGCGGAAGGAGCCGCTCGAGCCGGAGCTCCCAATTCCCTTCTTCGAGAATATGATAACGCAAACGGCAGCCCGCCGATTCACAGGCTTGTTCATATTCAGAAAATGCAGGCTCGATAATCAAAACGTTTTTTCCTGATAAAAACCGGGCAACAAGAGTGATCAGTTCCGCTCCCCCGTTTCCCATTAAGATTGTATCCTGCGGAAGCTTCTCTTTTATCGAAATACGGTTTATCAACGAACTAGCGTTGGGGTCGGGATAATCTTTCACCAATTCAAATAACTGCGGCCATTTCTTTTTTAATCCAGGAGGCGGGCCGAGCGGATTGATATTTGCGCTAAAGTCAATGATATGTTCAGGTTTGGTTATTTGTAGTGATTGATAAAGTAAATGGGGGTTAGATCCATGAGAGGGCCATTTCAAGGCTGATACCTCCTATCCATAATAACAACATGAAGCCAAACGATGCCCGCTGCATTAACGTAATTGATTTCTGAATATGAATGGATTTGAGGCTGATAACAGGGGCTCCCATTCTGGCCCGGTCCGAAATACTGCCTTTATAATAATTCACACCACCAAGCTGGATTCCTAAAATGGATGCTGTTGCGGCTTCTCCCCAGCCGCTGTTGGGGCTCGGATGCTTCGGGGCATCCCGCAGGTAATCTTCCAGCAGTCTCTAAAACTATTAACCTTTGATTTCATGCTTATTAACATCGCGAATGCGGTCAATCTGCTCGGAACCCAATTTACGAGATCATCCAGTTTCGCAGAGGCCCAGCCAAATTGCCCGTACCTCTCGTTTCGATAGCCGACCATGGAGTCGCATGTATTGATTGCCCTGTAGGCAATTGCGAAAGGGGCTCCGCCAATTGTTCCCCAGAACAGGGGAGCCGTCACCCCGTCACTCGTATTTTCAGCCACTGTTTCAACCGTGCCGCGGACAATTTCACTCACGTCCAGCTTATCTGTATCACGCCCGACTATATAAGAAAGTTTTGCCCTCGCTTCAGTTAAATCACTGTTGCTTAACGGGTGATACACTTCCATTGCTGCTTCCTTTAAGCTTCTTTGAGCAATCGCAGTTGAAATCAGGATCGCTTCCAAAAGCACACCGGCAGCGGGATGCAGTGAATACATGACAAAGACAGTTACATACGTTACAAGCAACACTGTGATAAGTACAGTACCCGTCATAAGTAGGCCCATCCATTTTTTGTAGCTGCCCTTATTCCAACGCTTATCCAAAAAGCCAATAAGTGCCCCCATCCATCTAACGGGGTGAGGCCAATTTTTCGGGTCGCCGATCAGCAAATCCAGTAAATAGGCAAGGGTGACAGCAAGTAAATGATATAAAACCATCATAATGAATGCCTGTTTTTATATTTTTCGAGACTAATTGTCATGCATTCGTATATCCCTTTACTGATGAGGTTACCAAGCGGTGTGATCGTCCCGGCATATTGAATCTCGTTACCTTGTTGGATAGAAGCAATCAAAATACTGTCTGTTGACGTCCCTGTAGCATATGTGCCTGTTACCGGATCTTTGATGCCAAAATCCAGCAATGCTTTTACCTTTGCTTCTGTAGCAGTGACCATACTTTGGACAAAGGCGGCTTCAGACAGGCGACCATTTATGAATATCCAAGTATTGATGGTACCCGGAGTTTGTTTATAGCTTATCCTTTTGTTGCTTGTCGCATCGACGGCATTCCCAGTGCCTGCTGTCAGTACGATGAAAACCGAAATGTCATCTTCCTGGTAAAACCGAAAAACCACATCATTCAAATTGACTGCGGTCATCATCCCTACCGTCTCTTCAGGAACAAATCCGCGAGCGAGCAAATACTCTTTCATTTCTTGAATGTGGTCGCTGCAATCATAGTTTTGATCGACATATCTGTTTATGAAAGTATGGTGCCAGCTAAACCCTGCACCCGTCACACCGGAAGACAACGTTCTAAGCGGAATCGGCGCTACTAGTTGAATGATATCGTCTGACACTTTCAGATATTGCTCGTTTATCTCAATATTAGTGCTGTCACCACCAGTTCCTTCAGGCAATAAAACCATTTGCGGCTTCGGAATCGCTGGATGTGCGAGTCTTTCAATACTGGTATGATAAACTGTTTCAATTCTATCTTTCCGAAGAACCTCGATCGGCGTTCCGATTTGATTGATTCGCCCTTTTTCAAGTAGCAGCAATCTATCGCAATAAAGACCTGCCAGATTTAAATCATGAAAGATAGATACAACGGTTAGTTGCCGTTCTTTCGTCCATTGTCTTAATTGGTCGAGCAGTTCTTTTTGAAAAGATAGATCGAGATGGTTGGTCGGTTCATCGAGCAGCAATATTTCCGGTTCTTGCGCGAGAGCCTGAGCAAGGAAAACACGCTGTCTCTCTCCTCCAGAAAGTTCGTCTAAATAATGGTCGCCAAAAGCCGTGATTCGTGTCTGAGCCATTGCCTTTTTCACGATATCTTCGTCTTCTGCACTCCAGCTTTGCAGCCAGCCCTGCTGATGGGCATACCTGCCAAGAGAAACGGTTTCTTTGACCGTGTAGGAAAATGACTGGGCGGAATGTTGTGGTAGCACAGCAACAATCTTTGCGAGCTCCTTGGCCGTATGATCTTTTATTTTCTTTCCTTTTACCGTGATTTCCCCTTGCCCATACGGCAAGATACCACTCATCATCTTAAGCAGTGTCGTTTTCCCGCTCCCATTTGGACCAAGAACGCCGAATAATTCACCCTGATGGACATTAAACGATATGTCATTTACCACAGCTTCTTCACTGTACCCGCCTGTCACATCACGGATGCTAAGAAGTTCTGTCATCTCCGCTCACCTCTTCTCTTCACTAGAATGACTGCGAACACCGGTGCACCAATAAGAGCTGTAATAACACCGATTGGCAGTTCAGTAGGCGAAATCACAGTCCGGGCCACAAGATCCGCAAGTATCAAAAATCCTCCGCCTATTAAAATGGAAAGGGGAAGAAGGTGTTTATGGTCCGGACCCCATAGGAGTCTTGTCAAATGCGGGATGACTAAACCGACAAAGCCGATGGTGCCCGAAACAGCAACCGCTGCGCCTGTCAAAATCGAGCCTGCCGACAGTAGGAGCAGCTTTCTTTTCTGTACATTAACCCCTAAGTGCTGCGCCTGCTCCTCGCCAAAGGACATCGCATTCAATTCACGGGAACTGATTATAAGCAACAAGGATCCAATGATAAAGAAAGGAAGCATGATTTGGATGTACTCCCAACCCCTCATCGATACGCTCCCGAGAAGCCAGCCGATAATCTGTCTTAATTCGTCTCCTGTCAAGGCGATCATCAAGGAAATAAAAGCACCTAAAAACGAACTGAAAATAATCCCCGTTAAAATGATTGTCTCAACCTTCATGGACCGGTCTATCTTGCGGGCAAACAGCAATACAATAAAAATAGTTACAAATGCAGCCGTGATGCTAAAAAGAGGCAATGTATACAACCCTATGCCTGGCAATGAAATCTGGAAGAAAAGAGTGACGACTGCGCCTACCGAGGCACCTGACGAAACACCAAGAGTATATGGGTCGGCAAGCGGATTCCGCAGCAAGCCTTGAAAGGCGGCTCCGGCTACCGCGAGAGACGCCCCCACCAATCCTGCTAAAATGACCCTCGGCAGGCGGATATTCATGACGATGGTTGCATACATCGGATCGATTTGCCCGGCAACCGGAAGATGAAACGCTTCCTGTCCAATAATCTTTAATATGTAAGAAATCGGAACAGCGACTGTTCCGATCGAAATACCAATGACCATGGCACAAATAAGGAAAATTGTTGCAAGTAAATAAGCAATCCACTTATTATTTGTTAAAGATATCAGGGTATACGGCTTTCGCAAATTCTTCTACTCCTTCGGCAAGCCTTGGTCCTGGCCTGCTCACGAGATCTTGATTCACTTCAAATATCTGCTCATTTTTGACAGCGTTCAGATTCTGCCAGCCTTCGCGTGTCTGAATTTGTTTAATAGAATCAGGTCCGTATAGTGAAATAATGGTATCCGGGTTTCCTTTGATGATCGCTTCCTGATCGATCGCAACCCAACCTTCTTGATCCCCGGCTGCATTCTTTGCATTGATAGTCTGAAGCATTTCATCCATGAATGTGTTCTTGCCCGTTGTATAAATATCAGGCACCGCTGACACCTCAATATAAGCCGTTTTTCTATCTTCCTCCGGGATCTTGGCCGCTGCGGTTTTTATTTCTTCGAACTTCGCTTTCAAATCGGCTACGATTTTTTCTGCGTTTTCCTTCTCCCCCGTCGCTGTACCAATCATTGTGATAGATTCATACGCTTGGTCAAAGGTTTGCGCGTTGTTTACGACAATAACATCAATACCGGCATCTTTTATCTGCTGAAGGCCTTCTTTTGCACTATCTCCTGAAGAAGCATGAGCCAACACCAAATCTGGTTGTAAAGAGATCACTTTTTCAACGTTGAACTCCAGCCCGCCAATTTTCTCTTTTTTAATAGCTTCTTCTGGATAATTATCAAAATCGGAAACTCCGACGATCTCATCATCCAACCCTAAACTAAAAGCAATTTCCGTGTTGCTTGGAATCAGTGAAACAATCTTTTCAGGCTTTTCTTCAATCGTAACCTCTTGATCACTGGCATCCTTAATCTTTACCGGATATGCCGCTTCTGCACCTTGTTCCGTTTTCGCTTTTTCATTTGAATTACTTTCCTTGCCCTGGTCATCGCCGCAACCAGCTAAAACCCCTATGGATAATAGAATTAAAAATAATAATGAATACAACTTTTTCATGGTACTTCCTCCAGATTCATAATGTGATTCTTGTATAGTTCTTGCTGAGTAACTATCATTTCATCGCAGAAACCAGTCTTAAACGTAAAAAAATCTCCAAATTTATATTGGAGATTTTAGTATGGCCAGTAAAATTAAGTAGAATTACACCTAAACTGCCGCCACACACCTCCCCATCCTCGTAGGTTTCACTGGTGCACGGATACAGGCAGGTTTCCTGGCTTATGGTCATCGTTTACGGCACCTTCCCATATCCTAATCGATACAGTGGTCATTTGCCGTTTTACTCCCATTTACAGTGGCGGGACCGCGTTGGTTTTTCACCAACTTCCCTTTTAAGTCTACTAATAGACACCTAGTTCCGTTTCTATGTATGAAATTTTTTCTGCTTCCCTGATTATACACGAATAAAAAAAGAAGTGACAACAATTTTGCAAGAAAAGCGCAAGCGCCTTGCAAGTAACGCACATCGACTAAAGTCTGCCACATCGTGTGGAAGCTCTGGAGCGGCACCTCGAGGGGCTAGGCGCTGGAGCTAGACACATTATATATTGAAAAGATCATTCACTTATCAAGCTTTAGCTTGGCAAGCGCCTCTGCCAGTGCTGTATTGATTGGTTCATCTTTGTTTTGTTGTTTCATATTAGGAGTTAACATGAAATTTAGAACGTAGAATTGAATATCGCTGCTAAGTAAGTGGGTCTAAGCAATTCCACCTTTAAATTATGGTATATTAGACGGTACATAGTTAGTAAAGGAGTACGAATATATGGTAAAAAGTGTGGTAATCGCTGAAAAACCTTCAGTTGCACGTGATATTGCAAATGTATTGAAGTGTAATAAAAAAGGTAATGGATTTTTAGAGGGCGACAAGTATATTGTCACATGGGCATTAGGACATTTAGTGACACTCGCAGATCCAGAAATTTACGATAATAAATATAAAACATGGAATTTAGTAGACCTTCCAATGTTGCCAGAGCGTATGAAATTAGTTGTAATGAAGCAAACTGGTAAGCAGTTCAATGCTGTGAAATCGCAACTAACACGTAGCGATGTAAATGAAATAATTGTTGCTACCGATGCGGGAAGAGAAGGAGAATTAGTTGCACGCTGGATTATTGAAAAAGCGAACGTGAATAAACCGATTAAACGTTTATGGATTTCTTCAGTAACAGATAAAGCGATTAAAGATGGTTTTGCCAATTTGAAACCCGGTAAGAACTATGAAAACCTTTATGCTGCGGCTGTTGCACGCTCAGAAGCTGACTGGTATATCGGTTTAAATGCAACACGTGCCCTAACAACTCGATTTAACGCACAATTAAACTGTGGCCGTGTACAGACACCTACTGTCGCAATGATTGCCTCACGTGAAGATGAAATTAAAAACTTCAAAGCGCAAACGTATTATGGTATCGAAGCTCAAACCGCTGATCATTTAAAATTGACTTGGCAAGACGCAAAAGGAAATTCACGTAGCTTCGATAAAGAAAAAATTGAAGCAACGTTTAAGAAATTAGATAATATTAAAGCAACGGTTACAGACATCGAAAAGAAAGCTAAGAAAACATTTGCTCCTGGTCTTTATGATTTAACTGAACTACAACGTGATGCAAATAAAATTTTTGGCTATTCTGCAAAAGAAACGCTAAACATCATGCAAAAACTATATGAGCAACATAAAGTGTTAACGTATCCACGTACGGATTCGCGTTTCATTTCTTCAGACATTGTTAGTACACTTCCAGAGCGATTAAAATCATGCGGAGTTGGAGAATATCGTTCTTTAACAAATAAAGTCTTAAACAAGCAAATATTGACCTCTAAATCGTTTGTTGATGATAGTAAAGTATCAGATCACCATGCAATTATTCCAACAGAAGGTTATGTGAACTTATCAGCTATGACGGATAAAGAGCGTAAAATTTATGATTTAGTGGTGAAACGTTTCTTGGCAGTGCTGTTCCCAGCATTTGAATACGAACAATTGACTCTTCGTGCGAAAATTGGTGATGAAAACTTTGTTGCAAAAGGAAAAACAATTCTTTCAAGTGGTTGGAAGGAAGTATATGAAAATCGATTTGAAGATGATGATGCAACAGATGATGTAAAAGAACAAATCTTGCCTCGTATCGAAAAAGGCGACACATTAAATGTAAAACTAATTGCTCAAACATCTGGTCAAACAAAGCCCCCTGCACGCTTTAATGAGGCGACGTTACTATCGGCAATGGAAAACCCTACGAAGTACATGGAGACTCAAAATAAGCAGCTAGCAGAAACATTAAAGTCAACAGGTGGATTAGGGACAGTAGCGACACGTGCGGACATTATCGACAAGTTATTCAACTCATTCTTAATTGAAAAGCGTGGCAAGGATATTCATATTACATCTAAAGGTCGTCAGTTATTAGACCTTGTACCAAATGAGTTGAAGTCACCAACAACTACTGCTGAGTGGGAAATGAAGCTGGAGCTAATTGCGAACGGCAAGCTGAAGAAAGAAGTATTCATCAATGAAATGAAACAGCATACAATGACAATTGTTGCTGAAATTAAAGCGAGCGAAAAAAAATATAAGCATGACAATATCTCAACAAAATCTTGTCCAGATTGCGGAAAACCAATGCTTGAGGTAAACGGTAAAAAAGGCAAAATGCTTGTGTGTCAAGATCGTGAATGTGGTCATCGTAAAAACGTAGCACGTGTTACAAACGCTCGCTGCCCACAATGTAAGAAGAAACTCGAACTTCGTGGCGAAGGTGACGGCCAAATCTTCACATGTAAGTGTGGCTATCGTGAGAAGCTATCTGCTTTTGAAGCAAGACGTAAAAAAGAAGGTAGTGGAAAAGCTGATAAACATAGCGTACAGAAATATTTAAAACAACAGAAACAAGATGAACCTGTTAACAATGCACTAGCTGAAGCTTTAAAAAAACTCAAATTGGATCAATAAAAACAAAAAGTAAAACGCAAAGCGATTGCTATGCGTTTTATTTTTATTAAATTAGCATATATAAAGTTTTTCAAACCCCATAATTCCTAAATGGATTAGATTACATTTAATTGTTTGATACTTTATTTGTAGACAAGACTGCACATAATTCATCCCAAAAGTGAGTCATATGCAGTCTTTTATTTATGTCATTTTTAAAAAATCCTAGATTAACACTATTTATTTTCAACTTATTCATATATCGATATCCAGACAAAACCCTCCTTATTTTTCGAGCAATTATTGCGAAATATTTCCCAAGAAATATGTCGAAACATTGCTGAGTTCTCTACGTTTCTTTAAGACTTTCATTTGTAAGTTAGACATCTAAGAGAAATTCGCACCTATGATAGTTTTCACCTTATAATCATTTGTAATTTTTGGTATTATTAACATAAATAAATGGCACCTACCAGATAATAAAAACTAAATAAAAAAGGGACGGTGTTTCAAATGAAAAATACTCATGAAACGCAATCGACCGAAGAATATGTTTATGAAGAAGGGAAAATATATTCACCTATAGAAGACTTGCAGAGAATTGAATCAGGTGGAGCTTATAACAAGGACAGCTTAGATATAAGTAAGCAGCCTAAAGGAATAAGATATATCGGATATTTCATTATAGGTTTTATAGTCATTACCTTTCTTTTAATAACCGCTATATATATTTTTTTTAATTAAAAGCCACTTTTGTGGCTTTTTTCATGGGACCCGCGGAGTTTCCAGTAATGGAATGATAGCAATCTATCAAAGATTTTAGTAAGATGGGAAATAGATGTTTTTTTTACAATTCAAATGGAGGTTCAAAGTAAAATGAGCTTACTTTCAATAGATAAATTAAGCCACAGTTTCGGTGACCGTACGCTTTTCAAGGATGTTTCCTTTCGCCTGATGGCAGGGGAACATGTTGGATTGGTCGGGGCAAATGGTGTCGGGAAATCAACATTAATGAGTATTATTACAGGCGAGCTAATTCATGACACAGGCCGTGTCGAATGGACACCTGGCGTAACATATGGTTATTTGGATCAGCATACTGTCCTAACGAGAGGGAAAACAATCCGCGATGTGCTTCGCGATGCCTTTCTTGCTTTATATGAACAAGAGAAAGCCCTCAATGAAGTGACGGAGAAGATGGCAACAGCCACTCCCGAGGAATTGGAAGACCTTCTTGAACAAATGGGACAAATCCAGGATAAGCTGGAAGCAGGAGGCTTTTATAACCTGGATATTAAAGTCGAGGATGCAGCCCGCGGGCTCGGCCTTGATGCAATCGGACTAGATCGGGACGTTTCAACGCTAAGCGGCGGCCAGCGGACTAAGGTTTTACTCGCGAAATTGCTGCTAGAACAACCCGAGGTACTGTTATTGGACGAGCCGACGAACTTTCTCGATGTCGAGCATATTAGGTGGTTGAGCCATTATTTAAAAGAATACCCTCATGCTTTCTTTTTAATTTCCCATGATACGGAATTCATGAACGGTATCGTCGATGTCATTTTCCATCTCGAGTTTTCCAAGCTGACACGCTATACCGCGACCTACGAAAAATTCCTGGAATTAGCAGAGATTAATAAGAACCAGCATATCAATGCATATGAAAAGCAACAGGAATTCATTAAAAAGCAGGAAGATTTTATTTCTAAAAATAAAGCACGCTACTCGACTACTGGACGGGCCAAGAGCCGTCAGAAGCAGCTCAATCGCATGGAACGGATCGACCGTCCTGAAACAGCGATGAAGCCGAGATTTGACTTTAAAGAATCACGCGGGAGTAGCCGTTATGTTTTTGAAGGTGAGGATTTGGAAATAGGCTATGATCGCCCGCTTCTCCCTAAATTGACCATGAACATTGAGCGTGGTGAAAAAATTGCCATCGTTGGATACAACGGAGTCGGAAAGTCGACATTGCTCAAGACGATTCTTGGTAAAATTCCACCATTAAGCGGTTCAGTTGTCTTAGGTGATTTTCTGTTTCCTTCTTACTTTGAACAGGAAGTCAAAGCAGACAATATCACTCCGATTGATGATGTCTGGAATGCGTTCCCTCATCTCGATCAGCCGAAGGTCCGCGGTATCCTCGCAAGTGTAGGGCTGAAAAATGAACATATCACCCGCCCGCTGAACCAGCTAAGCGGTGGGGAGCAGGCAAAAGTCCGGCTTTGTAAGTTAATGCTTAATGAAAGCAACTGGTTGTTATTTGACGAACCGACAAACCATTTAGATGTTGTCGCGAAAGAAGAGCTGAAGCGTGCGATGAAAGCATACAAAGGTACGATTGTCCTTGTCAGCCATGAGCCTGATTTTTATGAAGATTGGGTTACAAAGGTATGGGATGTCGAGGAATGGTATAACCAAATTAACTAACCTAATGAAAAAATCCATCTTCTAAATTGAAGATGGACTTTTTTATCTATATGAATTGACCTAAAGAATTACGCATTGTTGATTTTTGGCTCATTTAAGTTCCAACGGCATAGGTCGAGGAGAAAGCGAGCTTTTTCCTCGACCTATGCCGTTGGAACAACCTTTCAGCTTTGCTGAAAGGCATGTGAAACCAGGGTTTCACATGAATGGGCCAAAATATATTGGTCAACAGCTTTAATTTCATAAATTCAACTTATATATTTTCAGCAACGAGTGTATATGTTTTGGGCAATCCGATATCATGGATTTTATGATTCGGTTCTTCCTCCAATACCTTTATCACCAGGCCAGCCTGTCCCACGGCCGTAACTAGCTCCCCGATCGTCCATTTTCTTTGGGCAACCTTGGCAAGCTGTTTCTGATCCTCGCCGGGCATATGCTTGGAGAACGCAACAGTATGGGTCTCAATCGCCGGGTCAAAATAATTCCCGGTCACTTTGTGCTTCTTTCCGGCAGAGGTTATTAATTTTGTGGAAATTGGATGAAACTCATGCAGGATGAACCTTCCTCCCGGTTTTAATAACCGTTTTACGATTTCAAAAAGCGGTTCGAGATCAATTAGATAATGAAGCACGCCAAGCTCCATTAAAACGATATCAAAATCCCCGGTAATCTGTTCTTTTGGCATAGACAATACGTCAGAAATAACATACTCAATGGAAACATCCGCAGCAGCTGCCAGCTCCATTGCGAAAGCAGAATTCTCCTTAGAGAAATCGACAACCTTAACCTTTGCTCCCAATAAAGCGAGCGCGGCAGCCTTAACCCCATTAGATCCCATAAGATGAGCAACCTTTTTGCCGGAAACTTCTCCAAGATATTTATAAAACGGATGCAACCTCCATTTTGGGTTTTCTTTAATCTTTGCCGCAATCTCCTCAGGAGTTCCATACCGGTTTATCAAGGCCTGATAGTTATTTTGGTTCCAGGCTTGTTCATTTTGAGAGGTAAACCCGTGCTGCTTCTTTTCCAGATATGTATGTATCTCGTCACTGTAAGCTGCCATTACCCTGTCATACAAGTACGTGTAGAGGGAACGGCACCAAATATCCACTCCTTCATTTTTCACTAAAATCCGATAAGGATCTGTTTTAATCGTTGTATTGAATAAGCAGCTTACCGTAACATGAATACCGTCAACTTCAAATTGGAAAGCGACCTGCCCCGGATTTCTTTCCGTTTCTGACGGTGAATAGGCAGAAAAAAGCTGATGCGCCTCATTGAATAGATCCCATTGTACGGACACAGTTATGCTTGAATACTCTTTTATCTCTACACCTTGAGCGATAAGTGCAGAAGCCCCCGTAAATTGATAGGGGATGCTACCTTGCTCGAGTGAGGTTCCTACGGTCAGGATTGTATTAAGATACCTTATTTTCATGAAATCCTCCAAAATTTCTTACAACAGATTCTTTATTTAACAAGTGAATGCTTAAACGCATAGATAACCGCCTGGGTCCGGTCGTGAACCTCGAGTTTGCTTAAAATATTGCTTACATGGACCTTTGCTGTCTTTAGAGCGATAAACAATTCATCTGCTATTTCTTGGTTCGTTTTTCCTTCAGTCATTAAAAGAAGTATTTCCATTTCTCGGTTCGTCAATTGCTCATGTGGCAATTGAATGTTTCTGGAACGCATCTTCGCCATCATTTTACCGGTCACTTCCGGTTCAAGAACAGATTGACCCTGGTATGTAGAACGAACAGCGTCGGCGATATCACTGGCCTTGGATGTTTTCAGCATATAGCTGGTTGCCCCTGCTTCCAGGGCAGGATACACTTTTTCATCGTCAAGAAAACTTGTCACAATGATGACTTTAGCTTCCGGCCATTTCTCGATAATGGCGCGGGTAGCTTGAATGCCATCCATTTCTTTCATGACCAAATCCATTAAGATAATATCGGGACGTAAGCTCAATGCAAGCTCCACTCCCTTTTCGCCATCATCAGCCTCCCCGATGACTTCAATATCAGGCTGTGAAGATAGATAAGACGAAACACCGATTCGTACCATCTCATGATCATCAACAAACAATACCTTAATCATCGCTTCTGCCTCCTGCAAGTACCGGGACTTTTACTTCAAGCCTTGTACCTTGATTGGGAACACTGACAATCTTCATTGTCCCTCCTATTTCAACCGCTCTTTCATGCATATTTTGCAAGCCGTACGAGCCTGTTTTCGATTCATCCATATTAAATCCGAGACCATCATCGACAATCCTGAGAATAATTAAATCATCCCTTCCGATCAATAGAACCTCCAAGGTATTGGCTTTTGCATGTCGCAATGTATTGGATACAGACTCCTGGAGAATACGAAACAGATGATCTTCTATTCCACGGTCTAACGGCATCTGCTCTATCTTCCATGAAATGTTCATCGGAACCTTTTGTGATAATTCCGCTAACAGTTCCTGAATTCCTTCCTGTAGTGACTTATCACGCAGTGGAACAGGACGAAGGTGTAAAAGCAATGCTCTCATCTCGAGCTGAGACTGATGAATCATCCCCTCAATCAGCTTCAGCTGCTTTGTTTCTGCGCTTTCCGATTCAGGCTTCGATTCCGTTATTGCTGACATAAGCATGGATGCCGCAAACAACTGCTGGCTGACAGAATCATGCAGTTCCCGGGCGAGCCGATTGCGCTCCTGAGAGACGATTTCCTGGACGATCTTCTCTCGATCAGCCACTTTCTCACTTGCCATTTTTTGCGACATTTTGGCTTGTTCTGACACATGTTTATGAATATTCTCAATTCTGGTAGAAATCATTGTCAATTCCTGGACAGGATAAGAATCTTTCCGGGACGGAGCGTTTCCCTGCTCAAGCTGGTACAACGCATCCCCCACCCTTTGAAGGCGCCTCCTCCAAGACAAGCCCGAGCTTATTCCAAAAATAAGCCCCAAGCATAAGCTTAAACCTGGCACAAAGAGAACAAAAGGGATATCCATGATTTCTTTTTTCCATAACAAGCTCCAATCCTCCAATGGAAACACAAAGAAAACAACCGCAGACAGAAGTATGGATAATGTGAATAGGACAGCGATTCCGTATATAATTTGCCGGGCTATTACACTCATATCCTTTTCACCTCTATATCTCCTGTTATGAGCGAGGTGATAATTTTCACTTTCTGGCCCGTATTCTGGTAATCAACCGTCTGATAGGAAAGAATCTGATTAAAAACTTTGGTTTCCTGGTGCTGAAAAATGTCAGCTCTCCCAGCTACCACCGAATGATGAATGCTCACTTCGATATCGTAAGGAATAAAAATTTGGATATTGCCGATGAATTGTCTAATGGAGATGACGGCTTCACCTTTCGGAAGAATGGTATTGCTTAAATCAACAATTGTATCGCCGATTCCGCCCTGTATGTTTATATCGTTCCACTCATAAATGTAATCCGATGTTTTTTGGCGGCCAAACCACTTATTCTGCAACAAGTGATCCACTTTAACCAGAGGTTCTTTTTCCAGACCGTCATGTGAATTTTCTGGCTCTATCAGCACAGGCTTGATGACTTCAGGATTTTGTTTGGACTGATAAAAAACAAGAACGATATATAGTAAGATGGCTACTACGAAAAATTTAAAGATCATCATGTTTAAAACGGTAATGATCGTTCCAGTTAACCCGACCCAAAACATGACTTTTCCTACTTTACGGGAATATGATTTGCGGCCAAGGTACATGAGTCCAATTGTCAGGGCAAGGGAGAATAATAAGCCCCCGTTAAATAAAGAAATTTCAAGAAAAAGCAATATAATTCCTATCAATAATATCCAGCTAATATAATCGGTTTTCATTTGTTTAAACATAGGGGCACCTCTCCCTTCACTAACCGGGCCTGCCTTAAGAAATAGTTCAAAAAGGCGCAGAAAACTACGCCTTTTAAGAATACCATGACTTTATTAGGAAATAGAATGTGTTTCTTTGTTTTTCAATTCTTTTTCAAGCTGAGCGATCCGGGCATCGATTGTATTGCGGTGATAAGCCGAGTTGACCTGGTGTTCAAGCCGGTCGAGATAGGATTCCATTTCTTCGAATCTCGCAAAAGATTTAGTCGACGCTGTTGTTGAATCCATTACTTGATTCATCCGATGGTGTGCACGGGCAATATTTTCGCGTCCCATCAATTCCAAACGCTTAAGATTCATGTCTTTTAGCTTGTGTTTCATTTCTTCATACTTGCGCTCTAACTCATCAAGCTGTTGCTCTGCCTTTTGCAGTGAATCCTTCAACCTCTGGCAACGTTCTTCGTATTGGACAGCTTCCTCGGCTGCAAATCCATGTAATTCTGTTTCGCCTGCTTGTTCTGCGATCTCAGCCTGGCGTCTACGTTTGTCTGCAAGATTTCTTGCATGGCTATATTCCCGAGTAAACTCTTCTTTTAAAAGATATTGCCGCTCTACCAGTTTGCGTACTTTCTCCGTTTCCTGCTCCGACTGGCGAAGATATTGGTTTAATAAAGCAATCGGGTTTTTTTGCTCTTTTTGATCGAGTATTTCATGAAAATCCGCTGTAATTGTTTCTTTGATTCTCGTAAATAAGTTACTCATTTCATTCTCTCCTTTTAATTTATCTTTTTATTTCGGCCCATTGTTTTTCGAAATTGATAAATGGATCCTCCTGTTCTTCTTTGAAAGTGGTTTTCTTGGCTTTGTTCCAGTTTTTGTAGACGATGTATAAAACATATGCCGCTACAACGCCGATGATGGACGGAATATTAGCCACCGACGCTGCCAGTGCGACAAGGCCGATGAGCCCCCAGACGATTTTCCCTGAGGTGGATGCTGATTTCATAAATTGCTTGATGACGTAGTAAAGAATCACAAGGCTGATGACTAACCCAATCATTGGGCCGACATTTGCGAGTAAGACACACCCCGCGATTACCCCTGCTATCAGTAAACCAAATTTTTTCATTTGACGTTCCTCCTTTCATGTTTCTAGCTTATCTATTTTCCCGTTTCCCCATAATGAGCTTTAGCTATATTTTCAGATAAGACCTGAGGCTTAGATGCAATTGGAAAAGAAAAAAACCCGTAACAACGGGTTTTTAAAATTATTAACCGAAGGACAAGCCAGACTTCATGCTTATTTTTCTCTTCGTCTTCCACGAGATGCTTGCTTCGGCTTCCTATTTACTTTTGTTACATGATTTTTATCACTATCTTTAGTGTTTCGTTTTACCCTTCCTTCAGTGTTTCTCTTCGCTGATGTTCTGCGTCCGGTCCTGTCACCCGGTTCCTTCTCTGGTCTGAAGTTTTTATCTCGTCTATTTTGACCTTTTTGCTCGCTGCCACTCGGGGAATTCGAATTAATCTTTACTCCCTCTATTACTTTTCGTTCTAAATCGACCTTTATCCCCTTTTCAATCGCTAACAATTGAGGGATATCTTTTGGAGCGATAAACGTTATCGCGATACCGTCTTCCCCCGCTCTTCCCGTTCTCCCAATCCGATGAATATAGCTTTCTGTATCTTCGGGCACATCATAATTAAATACATGTGTAACCCCTTCCACATCAAGCCCTCTAGCTGCTACATCAGTAGCAACCAGAAGTTGGATGGCTGCTTCCCGGAATCCTTTCATTACTCGTTCCCTTTTAGCCTGTGATAAATCTCCATGAAGTTCATCCGCATTATAACCGGCGGCTTTAAGAGCATCATATAGCTTACTTACTCTTCGTTTTGTCCTGCAAAAAATAATCGCCATAAATGGAGGTTCTTCATCAATCACTTTAAATAAAGCAGCTTGTTTTGCCCTGTCAGTCGTTTCAATTACACGCTGCCTGATCCGTTCTATTGTGATGTTGTTGCTTTTTACGGAAACTGAGACTGGATTGACCATAAAGCGCTTAGCAATGGACTCAACCTGCTTTGGAATCGTTGCTGAAAAAAGCAGAACTTGTCTGTTGCTTCGAACCATTTCAATGATTTGCTCCACTTCAGGCAAAAATCCGATATGCAGCATCTGATCTGCTTCATCTAATACCAACATTGAAACGTTGCTAAGATCAATTGTTCCCCGCCTGACATGATCAAGCAGCCTTCCAGGAGTGGCTACCACTATAGATGTGTGATGCTGTAATTGTTTCATTTGCCGCTCCACATCTTGTCCCCCATATATAGCCGCAGCGCTTATACCTGTAAAAGCTTTTGTAAGCTTGTTTAATTCAGTGGTTATTTGAAGTGCAAGTTCTCTAGTAGGCGACACGATTAGGGCTTGCACATGATCGCTTTCTAATTTTATTCCTTGAAGAATCGGAAGGAGAAAGGCTAATGTTTTGCCTGTTCCCGTCTGGGCTTTTGCAATTACATCCCTTCCAGCGGTTATTTCAGGAATCGATTTTTCCTGGATAGGTGTTGGCGAAGTTATTCCGGAATCTTTAAGCACTTTATTCAGATTTTCTCGTATTCCTAGCTGGGAAAAATCCATTTATTTGGCCTACCTTCTCTCTTATCTGTTTTAATCTGCTTAGTATATCATTTATTCGGCTATTTAATTGAGAGACATCACCATCTGACAGCGGCCCAAAGTTTTTTTATTTTTACTCTGGTATTGCCCCCGCCAGATTCCTAATTTAACTTATAACATGATTCACTTAAGACTATACTAATGATCGTATATCCATGTTCTTAAAACGAAGTCGGATTGGTTCGCAGTATGTAGAAAGGAATGTCAGTATGTTTAAACTGAAACAAAGAAACACCAGTGTTAAAACAGAGATCCTTGCCGGTCTTACAACCTTCTTAACAATAGCGTATATCATAGTCGTTAACCCAATGATTTTATCAGATGCAGGAGTACCCTTCGATCAGGGTTTTACAGCTACAATCATTGCTACCGTGGTCGGAACGCTCTGCATGGCTTTTTTTGCTAACTACCCAATTATTATTGCTCCGGCCATGGGGTTAAACGCGTATTTTGCTTATTCAGTGCTTGGTAATAATGATATCCCTTATACCATTGCTTTTTCCGCTGTTTTTATTACCGGAATTTTATTTTTAATTCTTTCTCTTACCTCTTTCCGAAGTAAGCTTATTGATGCTATTCCTCATAATCTAAAGCATGCAATCAGCGCTGGTATCGGACTGTTTATTACTTTCATCGGTTTGCGCCTGTCCGGTATTGTCGCCGATCACCCTTCCAATTTGGTCACGCTTGGTGACTTCAAAGATCCGAAAGTAGCAATGACTTTAATCGGAATTGTCATTACAATCATTTTAATGACGTTGAACATTCAAGGTGCGCTTTTTATAGGGATGATTATTACCGGGGCAATAGCTTATTTCACTGGGCATCTCCATTTTACAAATGGTTTAGTGGCTACCCCCCGCCTTCCTGAAGGACTTGTTGTCTTTAATCCCATCACATCCATTAACGATGTCATTCAATATGGGTTGTATGGTGTCGTATTTTCTTTTCTGCTTGTTATGTTATTCGATACAACCGGAGCTTTGCTCGGTATTGTCAGACAAGCCGGCTTATTAAGAGAAGGCAAACTTGATCGGGCAGGCAGCGCCTTTTTTGCTGACTCAATCGGTACTACGGTTGGAGCTATGTTTGGGACAAGTCCAACTGCTGCTTCCGTTGAATCCTCGGCTGGTGTTGGGGCAGGCGGAAAGACCGGTTTGACCGGACTTACTGTCGCTGTCTTATTTATTATTACAGCTTTTTTCAGTCCGCTGGTAGGAGCGGTTTCAGATGTTACAGCCATTACCGCACCGAGTTTGATTATCGTCGGTAGCTTCATGATTAAAAATATTTCGGAAATTAATTGGCACGATTTTGATGAAGCTTTCCCTGCATTTTTAGTCATCGTCAGTATGCCGCTAACTTCGAGTATCGCAAACGGTATTGCGCTTGGCTTCATTTCCTATCCCATCATGAAAATCGCCAAAAGAAAATTCCGCGACGTTCACCCGCTTGTCTATATCTTTGCCATTCTTTTCTTATATCAGCTTATCTTCCTGGCTAGTTAGTTAGAAAAGCGTAAGGAAGAACGACTAAGACCGCCCCATCATTATGTCTTCGTCGGTTCTGACCCACATCCTGTGGGCCTCCGACAAGCATAAGATGCACCTCGTAGGAGGGTCAAGTAAGGACCATCAGCTAAAATCCGTCACGTCCTGTGCGTCGGGGCTAGGCGCCGAAGCTAGACACTAATTCATATGGAAAGATATATATTATTTTATATGCAAAAAAGGATGCCTGCAGCAAACAGACATCCTCTTTACTATTTATTCATTTGAGCCAAGAAGTCTCCAAGTAAGTCATCTAGACTTTCTTCCTCTTCTGTTTCCTTGCTCTCACTGGAATTCTTTATCTCCGCCTGGTTCCAATCAAAATCATCTAAATCATTTTCTTGTGAGGTAGATCCTTCATTCCCAGTCGCTTCTTGTTCCAAATCCATTGAGTCTGGTAAATCTGGCACATCTTCCTGTAAATATAACGCCTCATCAATTTCCATTGCATTGCTATTCATTGAAGCAAGCAATGCCGTTGCCCGCATCGGGTCGGTCAGTAACTGATAAAGAATACTGCCGAGAAGCGCTTCCGAATGAGCATGCTTCAACCAGTCCCGCTGTGATTTGGTCAATTTTTGTGGCAAGGGAATCTTAATCATTTCCCTTTCTTGTATAGAGCTGTTCCCTGCACCTTCTAACACAAACTCAGCAATTTTGCTTGAAAAGTTTCTTTTCTCTGTTTCTTTCAGCTTTTGAAGCTGCCTTATGATGTGGTCGGGAGTATCAGAAGGAAGGCGGAAGGTTATCGCCTGACCCCTTTGGATGCCCGAGGGAATTGTATTTTTCATATAACCACCGCCTATTTAGCTGTGCCGGCTTTTTGGTCTTCCACTTTGTTTTCTGATTTAGCTGGTTTTTCCGTCTCTTTCCTTCTGGTGAAGTCCGCAATAAGCTTATAATAGGCATTAGCCATCATCCAGATGCTTTCCTTCTCATCTTCAAAGAAGTCAATATTATAGCCATCTAAATTGTTATTGAGTGTCTTTAAATAATCCTTCAAAACAATGGCCCCACCGCCGACAAAATAGCAGATTTCCGTCTGGGAATTCTTTTGCCACACATTGCGAAGATGACGGTATTGTTTTTTGGCAAGTTCACCTAAAATGCGATCTGTGATATCGTGCACGCTTACTCGGCTTCCGCGTACCATAAGATGGTTTCTATCATTTTTCTTCGTGATGATTTCAACGACATCCCGTCTGCTGTCGAGTTCAACACCATGCTTCTTTCTAATTTCTTCTCTAATCGCTTCAAGTGCTTCCGCAACACCGAGATTAAAGCCTTGTGCTTTATCGTCGTCAACTTTACGGTTTTTAATAACGGCAATATCCGTTGACAGTCCACCAATATCCTGAATAAGGATACGCTTATCAATTAAATCTCTGTTAATGACATTCAAATCGTTGTCCATCACTAAATTGATATATGCTGCAAAGCCTTCCGGATATACTTTTACATCATCAAATTTAATATTGACCTTTATGCCCTGGTATTTCGGCGTGATCAAAAACTCTACCTGATGAACAGATCCAAGAAGTTTGGAGCGGTAGCCGACATCTTTTCCTTCTTTCACTTCACGAAGAGGAAGGCCTGTCCCTAAAGAATAGGTGGCATCTACGACATTATTGGTTTTTTTGAAGATTTGGGCATTTTCTTCCTTAACTGCATCCAATGCCAATGCTGCAAAAAGCATAACCAACGTCTGATCTTCTTCGGATTTACTGCTCCCGAGATCCAACTCCGATGGATTATCACTTTTCGTTGCTAGATTGCCAACCCGGTAGATAACATTATTGTCTTGAAGGGCAGGGGAGTGGACCCTGATATGGATTCCATCGATCGGGTTTTGCTCATTTAGTTCTTCGATTCCGATTACGGGACGGTCCTCCGTATCTCTTGCGACTACATTAGGTATGTAAAGCTCCGAGTCTAACTTTCCAAACAAAGCTTTGATGGCATCATTACCAACATCTACTGCTGCTATTCTAGAATTACTCACAAAACCATTCCCTTCTCTTTTATATGCCAATAGGAAAATGTGATGGCACATTTATTTAAGAATAGAAAAGTTTCATAGTTTGGTCAATACTTCTTTCGGTGGATAATCGTCTAGTCAAATTGTATTCACATTTGTAAACATATGACGATAAGTTGTGTACATCCTTTCATATCAACGTGTATACATATTTGTATACTTGTGTACGTTTTTTGTACACGTTGTATTCTTTTTTGTAAACAAGTATACAAATATCGTAAACATTCAAATAATCCTATCCTCTACTAAAAAACATAATTATTTAAACACTCCTAAATTTCAATTCGGGTTCATGTGACTCAGCCTAAAAAACGTGTATAACAGAAAAAAATGGGTATGGTAATTAATGGACTAAATCATCAGGAATAGCAAACGATAAAAAGTTTTACTGGAGGTATGTATGTATATGAGTGAAGAAAAGGAAAAAAAACAACTCCCGCAATACCCTGAACCATATTGGAGGGATCTAATTGACTTCCCGACCTTTGATAAGCTGGATCATGATATTGAAACAGACGTAGCAATTGTAGGCGCTGGAATCACAGGAATCACAGCTGCCTATCTTCTGGCGAAGGAAGGCCTTAATATTGTTCTCATTGATTCAGGGGAAATTCTAAATGGCACAACTGCGCATACGACAGCAAAAGTAACCGCGCAGCATGGCCTGATATATGATCAGCTTATTAAAGACATAGGTGAAGAAAAAGCAAAGCTATATTATGAAGCGAACAAAGAGGCAATGGAATTTGTCATAGAAACTGTCAAAGATTTAAAAATTGATTGTGATTTAACATATGAGGATGCCTATGTTTACGCGGCAACAGAAGAATACGTGAACAAAATCCAGGATGAAATCAAAGCTTACCAGAAGATCGGCATACCCGGAGAGTATACGGAAACAATCCCCTTCTCCATTCCCTGTAAAGCAGCGGTAGTAATGAAAGAGCAGGTGCAGTTCCATCCATTAAAATATTTAACTGCCCTTATTCCTCAGATTACCGAAGCAGGCGGCAAAATATTTGAACATACAACAGCAATGAAAGTAGAAGACGGAGATACACCTAAAATCCTGACAAGAAATGGACAAACCATCAGCTGCAAATATGTTATTTCAGCCTCCCACTTCCCTTTTAACGATGAAATGGGCCTTTATTTTGCAAGAATGCACGCAGAGCGCTCCTATGTACTCGGGATAAAAGCGGAACAGGAATATCCAGGTGGTATGTACATTAGCGCAGACAGTCCGAGCCGCTCGTTGCGTTATACGCAAATCGATGGAGAAAAACTTATTCTGGTCGGAGGCGAGGGCCACAAAACCGGACAGGGAATTTCGACGTTTGAACATTATGCTGCACTGAAAGCCTTCAGCGAAGAAGTCTTCAGTATTAAAGAGATTCCGTACCGTTGGTCAGCACAGGATATCATAACGATGGATAAAGTCCCTTATGTAGGCCCGGCTACGGAAAACCATCCGAATGTTTTCATTGCGACCGGCTATGCTAAATGGGGCATGACAAACAGCACGGCAGCCGCTAATTTGCTAAAAGATCTTATTATCAAAAAGAAAAACCGCTATGAAGAGCTCTACACTCCATCCCGTTTCCATCCAAAACCAGGCGTTAAGAATTTAATTAAAGATAATGCCGATGTCGCAAAGCATCTGATTCAAGGTAAGTTCGCCATGGTTCATAAAGGTCCAGATGATTTAGGAAAAGATGAAGCGGCGATTGTAAAAATCAACGGCAGCAAAGCAGGCTGCTATCGCGATAAAGACGGGCAGCTCCATGCTGTTGATTCCACCTGTACCCATATGGGCTGCGAAGTAGAATGGAACAGCGGTGAAAGGACATGGGATTGCCCATGTCACGCCTCGCGATTCTCTATTAGCGGAGAAGTTTTGGAGGGCCCGGCTGTCGAACCTTTGAAGAAGGTTGATTTAAAATAGGAAAGGCTCAAGCCCCTTCTAAATTGTACCCTTTGTAAAGAACAGTTTAAAAAAGACTAGGCAGTTTTAAGGAGATGATCTCATTATTGAACAGGGGTCATCTTATTTAAATTCCACTGATATCTGTAGTTATTGTAGAGCGACGTCATCATTGATCCTGCAAGAAATCGGTAAATTTGCCCATGTTCGGTTTGCCCTTACTGCTATAGGGAACAATAAATTGGCATGCTCTAATCGAATGGAGGAATTTAACATGGGCAAAACAATTTTCATTACAGGCGCAGGCAGCGGGCTTGGCAGAGGTGCAGCAATTGGTCTTGCCAAAAAAGGCCATCGTGTGATTGCGACTACAGAGCTGACTTCTCAAAAAACAGACCTTCTGCGGGAAGCAAATGACCTGGAACTGGATATAGAGGTGATCAAAGTCGATATTACCAACCCTTTGGATCTGAAACAGATTGAGAAGTATGATTTTGACGTATTTGTTGCAAATGCTGCCATTAATGAACGAGGGCCGCTCGGGGAAGTGCCAATGGACCGGCTTCGGGCACTTTTTGCAGTAAATGTTTTCGCAACCTTGGAAACAGCACAGATAGCTGCACGGAAGATGGTTGAAAAGGGAAGCGGAAAAATCGTCTTTATGAGTTCAATTTCTGGAATTTTAGCATCTCCATATGGCGGTCCGTATGCCGCTACAAAGCACGCGATTGAAGCAATTGCCCATACCCTGCAGTTGGAACTTAAAGGATTTGGAGTAAAAGTTGCCACCATTAACCCTGGTGACTTCAAGACAGGCTTTAATGATCGCGCTGCAGAAGAGCTATGGAAATGGTACGATGAAGAGAAAAACTTCACGAGGAAAGAGGATATAAAAAAGGCGGAAGATGGGTTAAAAAACCAGTTCGACCCGGAAGATATGATTGCAAAAATGGTAGAAATCATCCCAGCTGACCATCATAAATTCCGAACCGCCTATCCTCAACAAACGGAAAAACAAATGAAGCTAGAAGAACAAAAGTGGTGGGAGATGGATATATAAGAGAGGTACCATCAGACTACTATTTGGGAGCGCCTCCACGTATTGTCTTTTAGGCAAGGAATATTTCTTCATTATACAAAAAGTACCCTATAAGTAGACTTTTTTTAGTGTCTACACTATAGGGTACTTTTTTTCTGAAGGGGTTTTTCTTTTGTTAACCCCATCTTCCCCTCTTTGAATTGTTTCTGTACCAAATAAAAGTCATTTTACCACCCGGTTTCCCGTACATTGTCTAATAAGCACATTGTGCGGAAAGCAGGTGAAAGCATTGAGCAATCATAATAAATCGAATACCTTGATCGTTTCAGGAGAGGAAACCATTCTGGCTGCTCCCGATCAAGCAATTATTAAATTAGGTGTTATCACAGAGAACAAAGACCCCGCAGTCGCCCAACAGGAAAACGCAAACGCCATATCCAAAGTAATAAATTCGATTACCGGTTTAGGTATACCGGAGAACCAAATAAGAACTGTTGAGTATCGGATTGAACCCCAATACGATTACCAGGAAGCAATGCAAATCTTCAGGGGTTATAAAGTGACTCACCTTATTCAAATAACCATAAGTAACATAAAACAAGTGGGAGAGATTCTGGATACGGCTGTTAGTAATGGTGCCAATACAGTATCGAGCTTACAGTTTACCCTTTCAAATCAGGAGGCTTATTATAATCAAGCCCTTTCCCTTGCCGTCGAAAATGCTCGCGAAAAAGCCACCTCCCTTGCAAAAGTACTCGGTGTTACCCTCAACAAAACACCGGATCTCGTCCAAGAAGTCAGTGTTAACCAGCCAATCCTATTCCAGTCCACAGCTCTATTAAAAAATGCCGCCACTCCCATTCAGCCGGGAGAATTAGACATTCCCGCTGCAGTCAGAGTTGAATATTCATATTTTTAAATAAATTTCGATCATATTTTACATTTGTTTAAGGTTGTATATTTTTCCTTTGTGATTCCACAAGATTATTTAACCGGGATTTAGGGTAGTTAACTAACTAGGTAACTATTAGTCCTTAAATCCTGAAGGGAGAAAACGATCACGCATGAAAATGAAAATCAAGCTAGCCCTATCATCATCCCTTTTACTACTCGCCTTTCTATCAGGCTGTGCTGAGAAAGACAGGTTGGATGACGGCTCTAAGCTAATAGATGAGGATACCTTTGTATACGCGGCTTCCGGAGAATTTAAACCGTTCAGCTACACGACAGATGATATGGAACTAACCGGATTCGATATCGAGGTCGGCAAGGCCATTGCTGAAGAATTAGGGTTAAAGCCGGTCGAGAAGCGCATAAAATTTAAAGGGATTGTCGAAGGCGTCAAAACCGGACGGGCTGACGCAGCGGTTGCGAGTCATACAATAAATGAACAGCGCGCGAAGCATGTCTCATTCTCGACACCCTATTACTATTCAGGTCCGCAAATCTTCGTAAGGCCAGACAGCGGCATTAAAACTATCGATGATCTTAAAGGCAAGGAAGTAGCCGCTGCAAAAGGTTCGACATATGCCGATACCGCGTCCAGATATACAAACAACGTGAAAGTATATGACAGTGATATAACAGCGTTGAAAGCATTGGATGGCGGCCGTCATGATGCCGTAATCACCGACTTTGTAACAGGCAAAACAGCCGCGAAGGAAGGTTTCAAAATCGAAGGCCGCCAGCTGATTGAACGGAGTGAACAGGCAGTTGTCTTGCCGCAGGATAATCCACAGCTGTTAAAGCGCGTAAATGAGGCGCTAGAAAACCTTCGTAAGGATGGAACATTATCGAAAATCAGCAACAAATACTTTGGAGAAGATATCACCACAAAGCCTGAATAGATTATAGAAGACAGTAGAAAGGAAGTTGTTCATTTGCCTAGTTTTTCTCATTTTTTTACTACATTGATAGATTCGAATGATGTATTTATCGATGCCATGCTGCTGACCTTAAAGCTTACGGCGGTTTCTGTATTGGTGGGTATTGTAATCGGACTCTTTTTTGCTCTATTAAAAATTTCTAACATTAAAATTCTAGGATGGATTTCAGATGCCTATGTGTATTTGATTAGAGGTACCCCTCTTATTGTCCAAATCTTCGTCCTCTACTTCGGAATCAGCGGTATTTTCCTGCTTCCCGACTTCTGGGCAGCTGCTCTAGCGCTTGCGTTCCATAATGGGGCATACATCGCCGAGATTTTCCGCGGAACCATCCAATCGATTGATAAAGGGCAGATGGAAGCCGGACGCTCCCTTGGGATGAGTACGCCCTTAACATTAAGGCGCATTATCCTTCCTCAGGCGTTCAGACGAGCCCTCCCACCGCTCGGGAACCAGTTCATTATTGGTCTAAAGGATTCCTCGCTGGCTGCCTTCATATCGATGAACGAGCTGTTTAACGTGGCCACTACGCTTGGATCGAATAACTTTGACGAAATGACATATTTATTGATTGTTGCAGTCTACTACTTAATTCTTGTAGCTCTGTTAACCGCTATTGTAAATATTTTAGAAAAGAGATTGGCAGTAAGCGACAAATAGGGAGGATTTTCAATTGAGTGAGCGAACAATGATTCGAATAAAAAATTTAAATAAATCATTTGGTGATCTTCATGTGTTGAAGGACATTGACATGAAGGTGCTGGAGAGCGACGTGGTTTGCCTGATCGGCTCCAGCGGCTCCGGCAAGAGTACATTGCTGCGATGCATCAACTATTTAGAAAAGAAAGATAGCGGTCAAATTTTAATTGAGGGGGAGGAAATTACCCCGGATTCCCATGATATTAACAAGGTCCGTGAAAAAGTGGGGATGGTATTTCAACACTTTCAATTATTCCCACATATGACGGTGGTCGAAAATATCATCGAAGCGCCTACCCATGTAAAAAAGGTGCCCAAGAAGCAGGCCATCGAAGAAGCGAAACAGCTGCTAGAAAAAGTAGGACTATCTGATAAAGCCGATGTGTATCCAAGTAAGCTTTCCGGCGGGCAGAAGCAACGTGTCGCCATCGCTCGAGCGCTGGCTATGAAACCAGACATCCTGTTGTTTGATGAGCCTACATCTGCGCTTGACCCTGAGCTTGTAGGCGAGGTGCTCGAAACCATGAAGGGGCTTGCCAAGGAAGGGATGACCATGGTTGTCGTCACCCATGAAATGGGCTTCGCACGTGAAGTTGGCGATTGGATCATCTTTATGTCCGAAGGAAGAATCGTAGAAAGTGCGCCTTCCGAGGAATTCTTTATTAACCCTAAGGAAGAACGTACGAAAGAATTTCTAAGTACCACCGATTTAAAATAAACCGAAGACGAACTTTGCAAAATTGATTATTAACCTAGCTCATATATCGATTTCTCGTTAATAATCAATCTATTTCGACACGGTGAGAACGATCAAAATGGAAAAATAAAGGAGGCCGACCCAAAAGCACGTGACGTGATTTTTAAGTCGGCCCTTTTAAACAGCTGTTATACCCCTTTGAAAGTGTTGCGGTATACTTCCTCTAATTCGGTGACGAGCGGCAACTTAGGGTTGGCTGTTGTGCACTGATCTTCAAATGCGTGATCTGCCAGCTCAGCCACTTTACTCTCGAAATCCTCTTTTTTAACCCCGTTTGCTTCGATGCTCATCGGTATATTAAGTTCTTTTGCCATTTTGACAATGGCCGTTATCAGACTTTCTACACCTTCCTCCGTTGTTTTTGCCGGCAGCCCGAGAACTTTCGCAATCTCAGCATAGCGCTGATCGGCGATAAAATATTGATATTTCGGGAAAGCGGCAAATTTGGTCGGTTTTGTCGCATTGTACCTGATTACATGCGGCATTAAGATCGCATTGGAGCGACCATGGGCGATATGGAACTCAGCACCCAATTTATGGGCAAGGCTATGGTTTATGCCAAGGAATGCATTGGCAAATGCCATACCAGCGATCGTTGAAGCGTTGTGCATTTTTTCACGGGCTAACTCATCGCTTCCGTCCCGATATGCCTTTGGCAAGTATTCAAATACAAGCTGGATCGCTTTCATTGCAAGTCCATCCGTGAAGTCGTTCGCCATATTAGATACGTATGCTTCGATGGCATGGGTCAGCACGTCCATTCCTGTATCGGCTGTGATATGCTTCGGAACGGTCATGACAAATTGCGGATCGATAATCGCCACATCCGGTGTCAGTTCATAATCGGCAAGCGGAAATTTCGTATTTGCTTCTTTGTCGGTGATAACCGCGAATGACGTAACCTCAGAGCCGGTTCCTGATGTTGTCGGGATGGCAACAAATTTTGCTTTTTCGCCTAGATGTGGGAATTTTACGACCCGCTTGCGGATATCCATGAACTTCTGCTTCAGCCCGTGGAATTCTGTCTCAGGATGCTCGTAGAAAAGCCACATGCCTTTTGCCGCATCCATAGCTGAGCCTCCGCCAAGCGCGATAATCACATCAGGCGCAAAGCTTTTCATCCTTTCTGCGCCTCTGGTGACAGTCTCTATAGAGGGATCCGGTTCCACATCGGAAAAGATTTCACAATGAACATAGTCCGGCCGCTTTCTTAAATAATGCAGGACTTTATCGACGTATCCGAGCTTTACCATTCCAGGATCGGTAACAATGAATGCTTTCGAGATATTAGGCATTTTAGCCAAGTATTGGGTTGAGTTTTTTTCAAAATAAACTTTCGGCGGAACTTTAAACCATTGCATATTAACATTCCTTTTGGCCATTTTTTTAATGTTGAGAAGGTGAATCGCACCGACGTTTGTTGAAACGGAGTTGCCGCCGTACGTTCCGCATCCGAGTGTCAAGGAAGGCATGTAAGCATTGTAGATATCACCAATCGCTCCTTGGGAAGAAGGGGAGTTTACGATAATCCGGCCTGCTTTCATAATCCTTCCAAACTCCTCTGCCACCTCTTCATCTTCGGTATGAATGACAGCGGAATGACCGAGCCCTCCGAATTCCAGCATTTCCTCAGCAAACCTTAAGCCTTCCTTCCTGTTGGCAGCTTTATAGTATGCCAGTACAGGGCTTAGCTTTTCACGGGAAAGCGGGTACGCGGGACCTACGCCCTTCAGTTCAGCGATCAATATTTTTGTTTCTTCAGGAACAGCGACACCGGCCAGTTTAGCAATTTCAAACGCCGGCTTTCCTACTATATCCGGGTTTACTGCACAGGTTTTTTCAGAAATGACAAGACTTTCGACTTGTTTTCTTTCCTCTTCATTTAAGAAGTAGCAGCCGTTATTCTGCAATTCGTTCTTGGTTTGTTCATATATTTCTTTATCAATAATGACTGCTTGTTCGGAAGCACAAATCATCCCATTATCAAATGTTTTAGATAAAATCAAATCGTTTACCGCTCGTTTTACATACGCTGTTTTTTCGATATAGGCCGGAACGTTTCCCGGACCGACCCCGAGCGCTGGCTTACCTGAGCTGTAAGCGGATTTCACCATGCCGGAACCACCTGTCGCCAGAATTAACGAAATACCAGGATGATTCATAAGCTCCCTTGTTGCATCCAAAGATGGTGTTTCAATCCACTGAATGCAATGCTCAGGCGCTCCTGCCCTTCTTGCTGCATCGCGGAGGATTTTTGCTGCTTCGCTACTGGATTTCTGGGCGGATGGATGAAAAGCAAAGATGATTGGATTCCGCGTTTTAATGCTAATTATCGCTTTAAACATAGTTGTGGAAGTTGGATTAGTTACCGGTGTCACACCTGCTATGACGCCAACCGGCTCGGCAAATTCGATTATTCCTTCATGGACATTTTCATGAATGATGCCAACCGTTTTATCGTTTTTGATATTATGGTACACATACTCTGTAGCAAACAGGTTTTTTATAATTTTATCTTCATAAACTCCCCGTTTTGTCTCTTCGACTGCCATCTTGGCAAGCTGCATGTGTTGATCGAGCCCTGCCAGCGCCATTTCTTTTACAATGCGATCAATTGCTTCCTGATCGAACTGTCGGAACTGGTCGAGAGCCTTCTTTGCGTTTTTCGCCAATGCATCGATACTCTTCATTACCGCGGTTTTTTGACTTATTACTTTTTCTTCAGTCGCCATAAAAAAACCTCCAATAGTTTGTGAAATATTTCACATGTGCTTTGAAAAATATAGGCGAGCGCTAGGGATCCTTCTACCGTTCACCTTTATATTTTTATTATAGTAGTTTGTTGGAAAAATGTGTTTGTCATATTTGTGAATAATTGAACATGTAACATAAAATAATATTTTTCCTCCTTTTTAAACGGATTAGTCATTCGCAAACCGGATTGCGGAATATTTTCACGAAAGACAGATCATTATATGCTGTTGCGTTCGGCTTCGCCAGCACTACATAGTTGACGGTCCAAATACAGAATGGAAAGTCTGTTCCTTCATCAACTTTCATCGCTTCAAACACAATAAATCATGCGGATCATTCCTCCTTTTTCTTTCAAGCTTGAAGATTATTGAAGCACTCTTTACATATCTAATGTAGCATGAGTTCTAAATTGAAAGATTGTGAAACATTGAACATTTATCGCGTTTTTTCTGAGTTGAGTTTCAAATAACCAAACCTTCTTGGCATCAAGCAGGCCCATCTGGAGCCAAACATGGAAATATGTCTGTATTTATGATATATATACAGGTAAAATTAAAAGCACTAGAAACCATGAAAGAGGTCGAACATGTTGGAACATAACTCTTCAAATTTTATTAAAAATATTATTAAAGAAGATCTGGAGACCGGCAAGCATGACCGTATCGTGACACGATTTCCTCCTGAACCGAACGGATACCTGCATATCGGCCACGCAAAAGCGATCATCCTGAACTTTGGTGTTGCAGACGAGTTTAACGGGAAAACAAATCTGCGCTTTGACGATACAAATCCCCTAAAAGAAGACGTTGAATACGTGAATTCCATCAAAGAAGATGTAAAATGGCTCGGCTATGATTGGGATAATCTGTTCTTCGCTTCGGATTACTTTGACGAAATGTATGAACGGGCTGTGCTGCTGATTAAAAAGGGGTTAGCGTATGTGGACGACCTCTCAGCGGATGAAATCCGTGAATATCGCGGGACATTGACCGAGCCTGGCAAGAACAGCCCTTATAGAAGCCGTACTGTTGAAGAAAACCTGGATTTATTTGAGCGGATGCGAAATGGTGAGTTCGGTAACGGTGAAAAAGTGCTTCGCGCCAAGATTGATATGTCTTCACCGAACATCAATCTGCGTGACCCGGTGATTTACCGGATTGCTCATGTTACCCACCACAATACGGGTGATAAATGGTGTATTTACCCGATGTATGCATTCGCTCATCCTCTGGAGGATGCGATTGAAGGTGTTACCCATTCCATTTGCACTTTGGAATTTGAGGACCAACGCCCGCTTTATGATTGGGTCGTGGCAAACTGTGAAATGGAAAGCACACCCCATCAATACGAGTTCGGACGGTTGAATCTAACAAATACGGTTATGAGCAAAAGAAAGCTGAAGCAATTGGTCGATGAAGGTCTTGTCGACGGATGGGACGACCCGCGTATGCCGACAATTTCGGGCTTGAGAAGACGAGGCTACACACCTGAAGCGATTCGCGCTTTCTGTCATGAAATTGGTGTTTCAAAAGCATATGGTGCAGTCGATACCCAAGTGTTGGAGCATTTTGTCCGGGAAGACTTAAAATTAAAAGCACCGCGTACGATGGGAGTCATCAAGCCGCTTAAGGTGGTCATCACTAACTATCCGGAAGATCAGGTCGAAATGCTCGAAGCTGAGATCAATCCAGAAAATCCGGAGATGGGCACAAGACAGATTCCATTCTCGCGGGAGATTTATATCGAGCAGGACGATTTTATGGAAGATCCGCCGAAAAAGTACTTCCGCCTTTTCCCTGGAAATGAAGTCCGCTTAAAGCATGCCTATTTCATCAAATGCGAAGACGTTATCAAGGATGAGAATGGAAACGTAATCGAGCTACACTGTACGTACGATCCGGAAACAAAAAGCGGTACTGGCTTCACAGGCCGAAAAGTAAAAGGAACGATTCACTGGGTCGATGCCAAGAATGCGGTTCCTGCGGAATTCCGTCTATATGAGCCGCTCATCCACGACGAAGAGGAGAAGGCGAATGAGGAAGCAGCTGAAAAATCCTTCCTTGAACGGGTTAACCCAAAATCCTTAGAAATTATTCAAGGGTTTGTCGAGCCAAACATGAAGACTGTCAAGCCACAGGATAAATTCCAGTTCTTCAGACATGGCTACTTCAATGTCGATCCTAAGCATACAACTGCAGATCATATTGTCTTCAATCAAATCGTTGAACTAAAAAGTTCATTTAAAATTTAAGATATTAATAAGCCTGGAATCCTAAAAGAATCGGATTTCAGGCTTTATTTGTACAGAATAAACATTTTACGTTTTTTCTATTTTTACTACATTTCTACTCGTGGCGTTTCGATCCGTGACAAGACCACATGGGTGACTGTGGATGCATATGGAATCGTATCATTGATGAACTCCTCCACTTTTTCGATGCTTTCGGAATGGATTTTTAAAATATAACAAGCCTGCCCGGCAATCCGATAGCAAAATTCCACACAGGAAAGTCCTCCGATATATCTTTTAAACCGATCATACTCTCCATTTTTTATCGTCGCCTCAATAATACATTCAATCGGATAGCCCAGTTTTTTCATATCTGTTTCAAGGCTGTACCCCTTAATGATTCCAAAGGACTCCATCTGCCTGACCCTTTCTGTAACAGCCGGAGAAGACATATTGACCTTCTTTCCCAGCTCCCTCATCGATAATCTGCTATCCTTTCCTAGCTCTTGTAAAATAAGACGGTCGATTTCGTCGATTTTCATTTTTAAACTCTCCCCTTAAAAGTGGTTAAATTTTTAAATATATTTTTATTTAATCGTTACAATCTAAATTAAAAATTGCATAATTTTACCTTACTATTATCTCAAAGGGGGAATTTATATGGCAAGGATTAAAAAATCGGCACTTGGTTTTTCACCTTTTCAACAGCTCTTTTATTCACAAGAAGTTCTTGATAAATGGAGTTCATTATCAGAGGCTCTTTCTGAAGATGCCTTACTATCTTATCAATTAAAGGAACAAGTAAGGAGAGTCTTAGCATTTGGAAATCGCTGTGAATACTGTCAATCTAAAGGAAGGCCTGAGAGTCCGGAAAATATGAAAACAAGCTATGCAGTTGCTTTCACTGAAGTCTTTCTCATGCAGCGGGAAAAGGTAGAGGAGAAGTTTTTTCACGTCTTGAAGGAAATGTTCACTGATGAAGAAATATCTGAGCTGATCGCTTTTATTTGCTTCACAACAGCTCAGCAATACTTCGGGGCACTTATGGAGTTAAAACCGGAAAATAAGGAGGAATCAATAAATGAATGAATTTGATACTGCCCTATTACTTATAGACTTCCAAAAAGCTTTTCACGATAAAATATGGGGAAATCGGAATAATCCAACTGCAGAAAGAAACGCGCAAGAACTATTAGGGAAATTCAGACAAAATCACTGGCCGATCATCCATACCCAACATCTTTCGAATAATCCAGATAGCTTGTTATATAAAAATGGAGGAGCCACTGAATTTATTGATGGTCTGCTGCCGGAAGCAAATGAAAAGGTTATTGTGAAGCATGTAAACAGTGCCTTTATCGGAACTGAACTTGAAGATTACCTGCGTGAAAACGGGATTACCCGGCTGATTACCGCCGGTTTAGTGACGGATCATTGTGTATCGACAACAGTCCGGATGGGCGGTAACCTTGGCTTTGAAATGATTGTGGCGGAAGACGCCACAGCAACATTCGATCACGAGGATTTCATTAGTGGCCAAATATTTACTGCTGACATTATCCATAGGGTGCATTTGAGCAGTCTCCATGGTGAGTTTGCCATAGTGAAGTCCACGGCCGATATTTTAGATTCGATTTAACTAAACGAGTGGTTTTTTTCCGCTCATCCTTATCATTTGATTTTAAACAGCAACAGTAAGTCGCTATACCCTTGCTGCTCCATTTCTTCTTTCGGGATGAAGCGGAGGGCCGCAGAATTCATGCAGTAACGAAGTTCAGTTGGTACCGGGCCATCCGGAAATACATGGCCAAGATGTGAGTCGGCTTTCCTGCTTCTCACCTCCGTCCGTGTCATCCGGTGGCTCAGGTCGATTTTTTCCGTGACGCTTGCCGAGTGAAGCTTGGCCAGCCGCAGCCGCTGTCGTACTTGTCCCGGGAGCTGAACAGCGGTTCCCTGGAGACGACTCTACTTGAACTACTCACCGCTTAACACCTATACGGATTGTTTGTTTACAATTCGACTTGCCCTACAGGCAAATTGTAAAAAGGCAATCCCTTTATACCAAAAAAGAATTGCCATTGTTCAATCCGTATTTGCTATAACACAAAGCTTACAATAACTGAGGATAGCACACTAACCAATGTGGCACCGTACAATAATTTCAAGCCGAAACGAGCTACCGTGTTTCCTTGTTTTTCATTAAGGCCTTTAACCGCTCCAGCAATGATGCCGATGGAAGAAAAGTTTGCAAAGGATACAAGGAACACTGAGATGATGCCAAGCGTCCGTGCACTCAAGTCTGCTTCCACCTTTCCTAATTCAATCATCGCCACAAACTCATTCGTCACCAATTTAGTGGCCATGATACCTCCGGCCGTAACCGCTTCTCCCACTGGCACACCCATTATGATGGCAATCGGCGCGAAAATATAGCCGATAATTTCCTGAAAGCTCATGCCTAAAGCCATATCAAAGACATTATTGATTAAAGCGATTAAAGCTACGAAGCCGATCAGCATTGCCGCTACAATGATGGCTACTTTAAAACCATCCATAATATACTCGCCGATCATCTCGAAAAACGTTTGTTTCGCTTCCTCCTGTACCTCAAGGATGTCTTCTTTATCATCCACTGTGTAAGGATTGATAATCGACGCGATGATGAAGCCGCCAAACAGGTTAATAACAATCGCAGTTACAACATATCTAGGTTCGATCATCGTCATATAAGCGCCGACAATCGACATCGATACTGTTGACATTGCGGACGCGCATAATGTGTAGAGACGGTGTTCAGGCAGTTGGCCGAGCTGTTTTTTTACGGTAATGAAAACCTCGGATTGTCCAACCATTGCGGATGCAACGGCATTATACGATTCCAATCTGCCCATTCCGTTTATTTTGCTAAGCACGATGCCGATTCCTTTCATGATAAAAGGAAGAATTTTAAAATGCTGTAAGATGCCGATTAAGACGGAAATGAACACTATCGGGAGCAATACATTCAGGAAAAAAGGCAACTGCCCTTCATTTGCCAGCCCGCCAAACACAAAATTAATTCCCTCATTAGCGTATTCAAGTAATTTTCCGAAGCCATTCGCAATCGCCGTGATCATCACTAACCCGAATTTTGTATTTAATAAAAGAAAGGATAAAATCAATTGAATGAAGACCATGATGATAATTGGTCTGAATTTGATATGTTTCCGGTTATTGCTCGCTATCCATGCCAAACCAAAGACAACGAGCAGGCCGATTATCGCGATGATATATTTCATTAGCTGCCTCCACTAAGTTGTATTTTTTCAGAAAAAGCAAACGGTTTTATGTACTTGTTTATTGTTAGTCATTCAGCGTTTTTTATAACTTGTCCCAAATAAAGAAGCCGGCTCATCCGGCTCCTGTCAATTATTCTTCTTTTATCATCTTCTTTTGGAAGTCAGCGATATTTTTATACTCCTGATCCAATAGTCTTGGCAGGCGGATAAAAATCGGTGTCAGTTCCTCATATACCGCTACATTTTCTGGAATCGGCTTGTGATGATGAGTTGCGCCGACCATTTCGGAGACAACATTCAACGAATCAATTTCGCCAAGTCCGTACATTCCAAGGATCGCAGCGCCAAGGCAGGAGCTTTCAAAGCTTTCCGGTACAGATAATTCCTGATTGAAGATATCGGCCATCATCTGACGCCATAGCTCTGATCTTGCAAAGCCACCGGTTGCCTGGATTTTCACCGGCTCCCCAATTAATTCCTGAAGCGCGAGAAGAACAGTGTAAAGGTTAAAAATGACCCCTTCCAAAACCGCGCGGATTAAATGCTCTTTTTTATGGTGCAAACCTAAGCCAAAGAAAGAACCTCTTGCGTTCGCATTCCATAGCGGTGCTCTTTCTCCCGCGAAATAAGGATGGAACAATAATCCGTCAGCACCCGGCTTCACTTTGGCAGCAATCGCTGTCAAAACTTCGTATGAGTCAATTCCGAGCCGCTTGGCAGCTTCTATTTCGGAGGCTCCGAGCTGGTCGCGAACCCATCTGAAAATCATTCCGCCATTATTAACAGGCCCACCGATCACCCAATGATTCTCAGTCAAGGCATAGCAGAATATGCGGCCTTTCGGATCTGTTACGGGGCGATCAGAAACGGTCCGGATCGCCCCGCTCGTCCCAATCGTCACCGCCAAGACTCCCGGTTCAATCGCGCCCACTCCCAGATTCGAGAGAACTCCATCACTTGCTCCGACAACAAACGGGATGGATACTGGCAGACCCATTTCGTTTGCATAGGTTTCATCCATGCCCTTCAGGCTGTAAGTAGTCGGAACCAGCTCAGATAATTTTTCTGCTGTTACACCGGCTACTTTCAATGCCCCTTCGTCCCAAGCCAATGATGTAAGGTTGAACAGGCCCGTAGCTGAGGCGATCGAATGGTCGACTACATATTTGCCGAAGAGCTTATAAAAAGCATATTCCTTGATGGAAATAAACTTATAAGTCTTTGCAAATAAGTCGGGCTGCTCATTCCGAAGCCATACCAATTTAGACAATGGAGACATTGGATGAATTGGTGTCCCCGTTCTCAAGTAAATATTATGACCATCCATTTCATTGAGGATTTTTTCCGACCACTCCGAGCTTCGGTTATCAGCCCATGTAATACAGCGCGTTAAAGGTTTACCATCTTGGTCAACTGCAATAACACTATGCATCGCTGAGCTGAAAGAAACACCAAGTATCGTTTCAGGGTCGACATTTGCCTTTTCAACTGCTTTCTTAATGGAAAGAACAACAGCTTGAAAAATCTCGTCCGGATCTTGTTCCGCCGTTTCAGGGGTAGGAGAGTATAATGGATATTCGATGCCATGGCTGGAAATAATCATGCCATCCTTCGAAAACAACACAGCCTTTGTACTGGTTGTCCCAATGTCTACTCCGATTACATATTTAGTGTTCAAAATCTTTCCGCCTCCTTGCAAAGTCCCCAACTATAACAAACCGTATATTATTTTTTTACCACACTATGGCCGCCGAATTCATTTCTTAAGGCTGCAACGACTTTTCCTGAGAATGTATCTTCATCTAATGAGCGGTAACGCATCATCAATGACATCGCGATAATCGGAGTAGCAGCCTGCAGGTCAAGCGCTGTTTCGACCGTCCACTTTCCTTCACCGGATGATTGCATCACACCTTTGATGTCATCAAGACGAGCGTCCTTTGAAAAAGCATGTTCAATTAACTCCATCAGCCAAGAGCGGATGACTGACCCATTATTCCATACCCGTGCAACCTTCTCGTAATCGAAATCATACGGACTTTTTTCCAACACTTCAAATCCTTCGGCAATGGATTGCATCATGCCATATTCAATGCCGTTATGCACCATTTTCAAGAAATGACCACTGCCGATTTCTCCTGCGTATAGATACCCGTTTTCCACAGAAATGTCACGGAACAACTCCTCGACAGAGTCGAAGGCAGCTTTGTCTCCGCCAATCATCGTGCAGACTCCGTTTCTTGCTCCTTCCATTCCCCCGCTCGTCCCAACATCAAGGAAATGGATGCCAAGATCTTTTAGATCAGATCCACGTCTGATTGAATCCTTATAATTGGAGTTGCCTCCATCTATGACAATATCTCCTGGATTTAAGATGCCTTTTAACTCAATTAATACATTTTCGGTAATGTCTCCGGCAGGAACCATCATCCAAATGACGCGAGGGGCCTTCAGGTTTTCGGCCAAACCGGCAAGCGAAGAAACCCCTTTGCCACCAGCGGTTGCGAGCTTTTCTATATTGGCAGCATCTACATCATAAGCTACCACCTCATGCTTATTCATAACATTCAAGGCAAGATTATATCCCATTTTCCCAAGTCCTATAATTCCTATTTCCATGACACTCACCTTTTCAAAAAAATTTTCAATCATGCTTCCATTATAAGAAATATTTTTTAATATGTGAACCTTAATAAAGAAATATTTTTTCACACGATCTTTTATGCTATAATTTTTTTAAAATCAGGGAAGGAAATTTCTCTTTATGACACAAAATTGCTTAGGAAAAATTAGGTCTTATTATCCGCGTTTTAGTGAAAAAGAAAAAAAGATTGCTAATTATATATTGGAAAATCCAGAGCAGATTATACATTGTACTATCAATGAAGTGGCTGAAGATTTGAATGTTGCCGATGCTACTGTTTTTCGCTTTTGCAAACGCATCGGCTTTAAAGGTTACCAGGCGATGAAAATAGCGCTTGCCTCTGAAATCATGACGCCGATCCAGCAGATTCACGAAGAAATAACGGAACAGGATAATGAAAAGACGGTAGCAGAAAAGATTTTCAAATCGAATAATCGATCGCTGGAAAACACTCTGCAAATTCTTGAATCCGACTCGCTAAAAAAAGCGGTCTCGCTGCTATTAAACGCGAGACGGGTTGAATTTTACGGAACCGGTGGATCCTCTGTCATCGCGATGGACGCCTACCATAAATTCCTTCGAACCGGCATCCAGGCTTTTGCTTTTATCGATACCCATTTTCAGCTAATGTCCGCTTCACAGCTAACATCAGACGACGTAGCGGTTGTCATTTCGCATTCTGGAACGAATAAAGATACGATCCAAATTTTAAATACAGCAAATGAAAACGGTGTCAAAACAATCGGCATCACCAGCTTCCCAAAATCACCTCTCAGCCAAAGGGTTAATGTTCCATTAATCACGAGTGCTGAGGAGACAGAATACCGTTCTGAAGCTTTAGCATCAAGAATCAGCCAACTAAGTTTGATTGATGCACTCTACGTAAATGTCATGATGAAAAATAAGAACAAAGCCAAACAATCTCTCCAAAAAATAAGAGATGTCATTGCCGAAACAAAGATGTGAATATAGATACATTCAAGGCGGACTTTATCGTAAAGTCCACCCTTTTTTTAAACAAATGTATTGAGGATTAAGATAAAGACAAGGGCCGCAACAGAGATGATGGTCTCCAGCGCTGTCCAGGTCATTAATGTTTCCTTTACGTTCATGCCGAAATATTCTTTAATGAGCCAGAATCCTGAATCGTTAACATGGGAAAGGATCAATGAACCTGCACCAGTTGCCAAAACGAGGAGTTCTATATTTACACCAGGTATCACCGCTACAATAGGAGCCACGATACCAGCTGCCGTCATCATAGAAACGGTAGCAGAACCTGTAGCAACCCGGATCATCGCCGCAATTCCCCATCCTAAAAGAATAGGTGAGACATTTGAATCTTGAGCAAGCTCAGCGATATAATCTCCAATCCCTGAATCAAGCAACACTCTATTAAACGCTCCGCCTGCACCGATAACCAAAAGAATCGTTGCCGTCGGCGCAAGACAATCATTCGTGAATTTCAAGATGGTTTCACGAGAAAGGCCACGGAAGAAACCAAGGCTAAAGAATGAATAAACAGTTGCAATCAAAAGAGCTACAATCGGATCCCCAATAAAAAAGAAAAATTCATACGCAAAGCTTTCTTTCTCAAATACTAATTGTGCAATAGAAGAAGCAAGCATTAATAGAACAGGAACTAAGATTGTGAAAAGAGTATTAAAAAACCCAGGAAGTTCCTTTGTTGGATTTTGCTCGGCCAGTTGGTCGCCGATTTCCTTTGGAACTTCTTTATAGATTCTTTTTCCGATCCATTTCCCGTATACCGGACCGGCAAGGATTGCAGTCGGAATACCGACAATCAAAGAATAAAGAATGGTGAGCCCAACATCAGCCTGGAAAATGCCTACAGCAGCCATGGCGGCTGGGTGCGGCGGCACAAGACCGTGGACTACAGATAAACCCGCCACTAACGGAACACCGATCGACACAAGAGACATTTTCGTCTGACGTGCAATTGTAAATACTAATGGAATTAATAGAACGAATCCAACCTGGAAAAAAACCGGAATCCCGACGATGAATCCTACCCCCATCATGGCCCAGTGAACGTTCTTTTCACCAAACCTTTTAATAAGAGTTTGCGCGATACGCTCAGCACCGCCCGATTCAGCCATCATTTTTCCAAGCATGGTTCCTAACGCCAATACAATTGCTAAGAATCCAAGTGTATTCCCCATACCCGCTTTTATCGAATCAATGATACTCGGAACCTCAGGGTTTGAGGAAACAAGCGGCATTCCCGTTGCTAAACCGACTCCGATTGCCGTGATGATCAACGCGACAAAAGGATTTAGCTTGGCCACCGTTATAAGAAGCAGAAGGACAACAATCGCTGCTAAAACAATAAATAATAACATAATACTTTAATCCCCCTTAAAGATTTTTCATTTTTTTATAATCTGCTGAAAGCACTTTCATTCTTGATTATATGAAAAAATATTTCTTAAATCAACCATTTAAGTAAAAAAATATTTTATCGTAAAATAAACATGATAAAAGGGCGACCTTATTATTAGCAGTCGCCCTTTCATTTCTCACAATACTTTACTCAAGAAAGATTTTGTCCGTTCTTCTTGCGGGTTGCTAAATAACGCGTTGGGCTCATTTTCTTCCACAATGTAGCCCCCGTCTATAAAGAGAACCCTGTCCCCTACTTCTCTGGCAAATCCCATTTCATGCGTGACGACGACCATTGTCATCCCTTCCTTGGCCAACTGCTTCATAACTTCGAGCACATCTCCGACCATTTCCGGATCAAGAGCGGATGTTGGTTCATCAAATAGCATAATTTTAGGATTCATGGCCAGCGCCCTCGCAATGGCAACCCGTTGCTTCTGACCGCCTGAAAGCTCAGCAGGATAACTCTCCGCCTTTTCTCTCAATCCCACCTTGTCCAACAGCTCGAGCGCCTTAGTAATTGCTTCCTCCTTCGAGGAGGAACGAACCTTCATCGGAGCCAAAGTGATGTTTTCCATCACGGTTTTATGCGGAAATAGATTGAACTGCTGAAACACCATGCCAACCTCTTGACGAACTTCATTTATGTTGGTTTTCGGGTCGGTAATATCCTGACCATCAATAATAACATGCCCTTCTGTAATCTCCTCCAGCTGGTTTAAGCAGCGTAAAAAGGTGCTTTTGCCTGAACCAGAAGGTCCGATGACACATACGACTTCTCTCTCTTTTATTTCAGCATCAATGCTCTTAAGCACTTCTTGGTTACCAAACGACTTTTTTAAGTTTTTCACAGTAATCATATTCATCGCAGCTCAAATCTCCTTTCCAGGAAATTAGCAAACAGGGTGAGTAAATAAATAATGATGAAATAAATAATGCCGACCGTAAGCCAAATGTTAAAGGCTTCGAACGTTGCCGCCGATTGGATTTCTCCCTGCTGAGTTAAATCCGCGATCCCAATAACAGACAGCAGCGAAGTATCTTTTAAACTGATGATTGATTGGTTTGTAATTGTCGGCAGCATCCTCCTGAACGCCTGTGGCAAGACGATATGCCTCATATTCTGTATACCGGTTAAGCCCAGTGATCTGGCTGCTTCTGTTTGCCCTTTATCAATGGACTGGATTCCGGCCCGGATGATTTCCGCAAAGTATGCGCCTGCATTTATTGCAACCGTTATGATCCCCGCCGTTGTATTGTTGAAAGAAATAAACGGCAAGGAATTAAGGCCAAAATAAATAAAAAACAATTGGACCAAAAATGGTGTCCCGCGAATCGCATCAATAAAAGCTACCGCAATCCAATTTAATGGTTTTATATGGGTCAGCCTCATTAATGCAATCACTAAACCAATTAAAAAACCGATAATGATGGCAATGATAAAAATATACAATGTCACTTGAAGACCTTCCAGTAAATAAGGCAAGGCCGCACTGATAACATCCATCAGTAATTCTCTCTCCCTTCAAAAAAGAGGGCGCGCTATGAGCGCGCCCTCCTGTGAAATCTATTATTCACCTAAATACTTATTCAGTATTTCATCATATCTTCCGCTGTCTCTTAACTCTTTTAATCCATTGTTGATTTTGTCCAGAAGCTCTTCGTTTTCACCCTTCAAGACTGCGATCCCGTATTTGTCACCATTCAAACGGTCACCGACAATCTCAAGACCAAGATCTTTCTGGGCAATCGCATAAGCGATTACCGGATAATCCTCAAGCAGAACATCTGCATTGCCGTTGGAAACTTCCTGGAACATTGCCGGGCTGTCATTAAATTGGACAACTTTATAGCCTTTTTCCTTCGCTTTTTCTGTGGCAAATGCAGCCCCGGTTGTACCTTTCTTAACCGCTACAGTTTTACCCTTAAGGTCGTCCAGTGTTTTAATATCCGTCGTTCCTTTTTTGACTACAAGGGTAAGTCCCGCATCAAAGTATGGATCCGAAAAATCCACCACCTTTTTACGATCGTTGGTAATGCTCATTCCCGCTATAGCAACATCCAGCTCTCCTGCCTGCATCGCTTGAATAATGCCCCCGAAGTCCATTGGATTTAGTTCTATTTTAAATCCTTCGTTTTTCGCAATTTCGTTAATTAAATCAATATCGATTCCTTTATACTCTCCGCTCTCCTCGAACTCAAACGGCGGGTAGGTCGTATCGATTCCTACCTTATAAACTTTTTCTTCTTTCGTGCCTGAACCCGAGCCTTCTTCAGAAGTTCCACATGCCGCTAATAATAGAATCATAACAAAAAAAAGACTGAAAAAACCTATTTTCTTCATAGATAAACCCCCTCTATCATTCATAATATTATGTATCTTCTAAAATTATACATTTGTATAGCTGAAGAGTAAATCCCTCTCTTTCTTTCTATGAGCGAAAGACAACCACTTTTTACCCAAAAGAATAAGTAGTTAAACATTACGACACGAATTGTCGCAATATGTTTTATTTTCTGATTTTACAATCTATTTGGGAAACATTATAATACTATTATGTATTGGACTTTAGCCTTTTAAAGGGGAGGGACAGTCCATACAAAACAAAGGGGGAATTATATTGGCGATGAACGAATCAGGAGTAAAAAAGATGCAAAAAAATTCATCTATTGATTACACGAAAGTTGTCCATTCATCATCCTTCAAAGAGCTTATGCATAAGAAAAAGAAATTCATTATTCCTATGTCCATCTTTTTCATGGTGTTTTATTTTACTCTCCCCATCTTGACCGCTTACTCGACGGTTCTTAATCAACCGGCATTTGCATCGATAAGCTGGGCCTGGGTTTTTGCATTTGCCCAATTTATCATGACTGTTACTCTATGTATGATTTATACTCGAAAAGCTAGAGAATTTGATGAAATTGTTGAAAAAGTAAGCAAAGAAACCAGAGGTTAAGGGGGCAAATCCAGATGAATATGTTAGCTTTTGCTTTATTTATCGCAATTGTAGCGATAACACTGATCATTACTTATGTGGCTTCAAAACGGACAAAAACCACGAGTGACTTCTATACGGCGGATGGAAGCCTGACCGGTTGGCAAAATGGACTTGCCATCGCGGGGGATTATATGTCGGCTGCCTCGTTTTTAGGAATCGCTGGGATGGTAGCGCTTTCAGGATTCGACGGTTTCTTCTATAGTATCGGGTTTTTGGTAGCGTATCTTGTCGTTTTGTTTATCGTAGCCGAGCCATTAAGGAACTTAGGGAAATATACACTGGCTGATATGATCGCGGCACGTTTTGACGAAAAAAAAGTCCGAGGGGTCGCAGCCTTAAATACAATTACGATTTCAACTTTTTATATGATTGCTCAATTAGTTGGTGCAGGTGCACTCATAAAATTATTATTAGGAATTGACTATGTATATTCCGTTTTAATCGTCGGAGTTCTGATGACGTTATATGTAGTATTTGGTGGCATGATGGCTACAAGCTGGGTCCAGATTGTCAAAGCTTTACTGCTTATGGGCGGAACATTTGTGATATCAATCATGGTGTTCGCCAAATTTGATTTCAGTGTCATCACAATGTTTGATGCAATGAAAACAGCTACACCTTTAGGAGAAGATTTTCTGAATCCTGGCAATAAGTTTAAGAATCCAATTGATACCATATCGCTCAACCTGGCACTTGTCTTAGGAACAGCCGGCCTTCCGCATATCCTCATTCGTTTCTTTACGGTTAAGGACGCAATCACGGCTCGCAAGTCGGTTGCCTATGCAACTTGGATTCTCGCTGTATTCTATGTCATGACAATCTTCCTAGGATTCGGGGCAGCCGCTTTTGTAGGGTATGACAAAATTGTAGAAGCAAACGCTGCCGGCAATATGGCCGCACCATTGCTCGCCCAGGCACTCGGCGGTGACTTCCTGTTTGCCTTCGTCTCTGCAGTCGCTTTTGCGACGATACTTGCGGTTGTTGCAGGTCTCGTACTTTCTGCGGCCTCAGCCTTTGCACATGATTTTTATAGCCATATTTTACGTAAGGGACAGGCCACTGAAAAAGAACAGATGGTCGCAGCTCGTTGGGCGTCGATTGGCGTCGCGGTAATCTCGATTATCCTTGCCTTATTCGCCCAAACGATGAACGTTGCATTCCTTGTAGCACTTGCCTTTGCGGTAGCTGCCAGTGCCAACCTGCCGATTATCATGCTGACCATTTTCTGGAAGCGATTTAATACGACAGGCGCAGTATCTGGAATGCTCGTAGGTTTGTTCAGTGCCCTATTCCTTGTAGCCATTAGCCCTAACGTTTGGGCTCCGGAAAAAGGCGTAGCCATTTTAGTAGGAGATCCGCTCATCTCGCTTACAAACCCTGGAATCATCTCGATTCCGCTTGGATTCCTGGCTGCCGTTGTCGGCACCTTGGTTTCCAGTAAAAAAGCGGATGCGAAGAAATTTGATGAAATTCTCGTAAAAGCCAATACAGGTATTAAAGAATCAGTAAGCGAATAAATAATAAAACCTGATGGCAGCAACTTACCTTGCTGCCATCAGGTTTTTCTTATAAATCTATCGCATTTTTAGTAGGAAAAGACCATTTCCAAACTATTAGATTGATAATAAACAAAAGAACTAAATAGATATAAACTCCATACTCGAATACATAAGCTGCAATAAAGTGAAGCGCAGCTAACAAAAGGAGGAAAGTCAGCAATAGAAACGTTTTGATGCCCTCATTTTGCTGAATGGCCTCGTATGCTTCTGAGAAAGGCATACCTGAAGACAATGATCTAAAACAAAGCACTACAAACAGTAAGAAGCCGAAAAACATAACAGTTAAATCAGGAAGAATTCTGAATCCAAATAAGGAAATGAACAACATTCCTACAAACAAGAAAAGCGGAAAGAGATATCGGGTAATACCAGCCTTTAACGCTCCTTTATAAATAGACCCTTCAGCTTTTATGGGAATCGTTTTATAAATCCAAGCAGCCTTAAAATTTTTCGAGTAATTTAACATCAAGACCAAGGTCGGAATAACCATTCCGCAAAAATACATATTATAATACATCCTGCTATTTTTAATCTCAGCCAAGCTGCTACCATCCAGCGAATTAAAGATTAAAAAGAATGGGAGAATCAACGAAATGCCCAAACCAGGATATAGCTTCAATTTGAAATCGCGCTCATTTGCCATCATATCAGAAGCAAATCGAAAAAATATCTGTTCCTCCCGACTTTTACACAATACTTTTGCCGACCAAGTCATAAATCGTTTCTTCTTTTTCCTGCTGCCACTCACACTCGTTAGACGGTGCAGGCTCCGTTCATATAAAGGAATTAGTTTAATATACAAGAAAATTGAAATAAGCGGGACAATAAACGCTAATACTGAGAAGAGCGTGTAATACCCATTGGTAGCATCATTCAATATCCATTCAAAAGGAGCTCCATACCAGATTGGTAAGATAAAATAATGCCACCATTCTGGTTCCAAAACGGCTCTCGCATCCATAAAATCAAAAACTCTGAACAAAAGTTGATATCCTAATGTCATGGCAACCGTTAATCCAATTTGAAAATAATTAATAATATCTTTTAATCTTTCTCCATCAAAAAATCTCAATATCACTAAATATAATAAAGCTGTTAACACAACGACAAAAATATCTATCAAAATAATTTCCGCTAAAAATAAGATGAAAAATCCAATTCCATGACGGATTAACGAAACAGCAAGTGCAGGTCCTGAGATCGCCATTGTTAGATAAAACATGTAGATAAAGATATGTAGAAATTTGGCCATACCCATTGTCCGTCTATCAACCGGCTTCGAATAGATAATCGTTTTATCCCGTGTATCCAATAAAACAGAAGAAAAATCAGATACTAATGAAGTCAAAACGATAAAGATCAATACGCCAAAAAAGAGACTCATTTGTAGCATATAATTGTTGCCCATAGCAACAACTACTGCCATAAACCCTCCTAATATCACGTAAAACCACAAAGATTTAACAAACTGGTTTTCATCTTCGCTCTTTTTATTCTTCTTATTGCCCGAACCAGCCAGAATCGTTGGAACTTTTCTGCTGTCCATAACCAATTTGACTTGCAGGATGCTCCTCATTTTTTCGTAATCGACTCCAAGCTTTTCAAACAAACCCTTGCATCTATCAAGAAACTTCAATACTCTCAAGTTTTTCATGCTCTCATCCCTCTTGTACAATAGATACAAATTCTCTTGCTACATCCCGATGATCGGTAAATCCTGTAAGCTGATTAAAGATCTCCTCCAAGGAACCTTCCTTGCTTCTTTCTTTAAGTTCAGCAAAGCTGCCATCCGCGACAATCTGGCCACTCTTTAATAAAACAATCCGACTCGAAATCTTCTCTACCACTTCCATAATGTGAGAAGAATAGAAAATTGTTTTCCCCTGCGCAGCAAGCTGAGCAAGAATCTCCTTTACTACAATTACACTATTAGCGTCCAAACCGCTTAGAGGTTCATCCAAAAATAATATATCAGGGTCATGAAGCAAGCTGGCAATAATCATCACCTTTTGTTTCATTCCTTTTGAATAAGAGGAAATCCTTGCATCGTATACCTCTGCGATTTGAAACACAGCTATCATTTTTTCTGCTTTCATTTCAACCATATCGCGGTTTAAGCCATAAAGTTCACCGATAAAGGATAAATACTCTCTTGCGGTCAGATTTTCATATAGTTCCGCAATCTCTGGTACGTACCCGATTTTTCTCTTATACTCTACGTTTCTATCCGCTATGTCTTTTCCATCTATTTCAACGGTTCCACTGTATTCCTCTAGCAATCCAAGCATTACTTTTACCGTTGTGCTTTTCCCTGCACCATTGGGGCCGATATAACCAATAATTTCTCCTTTATGTACGTCTAGATTTATATCTTGGAGCACGGTATTCGCACCGTAATTTACCGATAACTCCCTAATTTTTATAATCGGATTTTCACTGATGTCCACCTTTTCACCGTCTTTCATTTTATTGGTTGTTCACCAAAAGAAGTGGTTTAAGCTTTTGATTATCCGTTGATTTCCGCTCCGCGGGCAGTCCGGGAGCCTCCTCGGCAAAGGGCACGCCTCCGGGACTTACACAGGATGTGTTGGCGTCGACGTAAGACATAAGGACGTGGCAGATCTTAGTCGACGTTCCGTTAACTGGCCTGCTTTTCCCGCAGGACGTTGAATCATCATCCATGAATAGGCACCGCACGAGAAAATGCGTATGCATTTTCGAGGGGTCTTGCATATCCTCGCCAATCAACTTTGTTGCAAAATTACTGAGATATTATGTTAATCAACATTAAACCACCAGTTATGGTGATGAACCATTTTATTTAAATATTAACATCACTTGGAAGTTTTTTAAAGACAGATTTGCAGACCTTACTAAGATTGGGCGTAGTTGCACTCATGCAAATCCCCAGCTTTTACTTCCATTCTGCCCAGACGAAAAAAGCCAAATAGAAAACATCTGTTTTGATGTCTCTCCATTTGACTTAATTCGAATTATCTAGGCTGTGCCACGATCCCATTATGAACCTTAATATATCCATGGCGGAGGATGTCAAAGCCGCCTTCATACACATACAATCCCATCTGACGGACATCCATTAACTCCCTGTACGTATGGTTCATCACATCGGCCATGATCGTGTAAAACAAGCGTGATTTCAGCTGCAAACGGGGCGTAGTCATTATCACGTAACCGCCCGGCTTCAAGAATTTGCGGTGCCAATCCATCGCTTCTTGTTTAAAGTCATCCGGAAAGTGCTCTAAAAGTCCGACGCTCAGGACGATATCGAATTCTTTGCCGAATGGTAGGTTCCGGATATCATCCACCACGTAATCAATATTCATTTGGTCTTTATGCCAGACCCGCGGATGGCCGGTAACCGGATTAATTCCAAGGAATGGATAACGATCAGGAAAGTGACCGAAACGGTCTGTGCGGCAAAAGTCATCATAATCGACCATTACGATTTCGCCCTCAGGGTACATCGCATATAACTGCATCGCTTCATAGCCTTCAGCGGCACCCAAGTATAGAATACGGGGTTTTCTTATATCAAGTCCTTCAAAAAGGGCCCTCTTTCCACGTGGATCCCAAATACCATCCTCCACCCGGTGGGCATAATTCCATAACGATAACCGGATCGTTTCACCGAGTGCCTTTTTCACGTCACTTAACTGAAAACGAGACAAGTATCCCTTCAATTCTTTCTTTGACCTGGAAATCTCTTCAGGTACATCTTTTACAAACCATTCATGAAATGATTTGTTGAAAAACTCCCAAGACTCCCGTACAGACATTTCACCGTTCTCCTGCTCCCAGTCACGTTTCGATTTGGCCACAGTTTTCACTTCATATGGCTTGCCGACATCCTTCCAAGTCAGCACAGACCAGTCTGAAACAAGATTAGCATTGATAAACTTATCAAGATATTCATTTGTCGGATTTCTCAGATCGATTCGGTAGCTCGATGTCAATTGCGTCGATTCAAAATCGGCTTCAGTATAAATCGCTTCATTCAACTTTGTTTCAGGTAAGCTCATTACATTTCACTCCCTAAGAAAACGCTTTCATATAAATTCTACACCACTCGGCCAAACCCTCTTTTCGGGCATCAAAAGAAAAAGGACAGGAATGAAATTATCCCTGCCTGATCACTTACTTTCTACTGTATTTCTTTACAACTTGGTTCAAGACTTCGGAGAAAACAATCCCCATAGCAATAGCCCCTGAGAGCATTGAGACTTTTGCGGCAAGCTGGACAGCTGTACTATAATCGTTGCTGACAAAATGCCTCATCGCATCGTATGCCATTCCTCCCGGGACGAGGGGGATGATGCCCGACACATTAAAAATGATAATCGGTGTTTTATATAATTTAGCAAAGGTCTGGCTGATCAGTGCTACAAGAAAGGCCGCTGCCAGCGTGGCAAAAACACTGTCGAAGTCGCTTTCGACAAGCGCATAATAGAGCATCCAGCCAACCATTCCGACGAATCCACACTGCATGATGGACTTCTTCGGGACATTAAAAATAATCCCGAAAGCGGCAGACGCAATAAAACTAGTAATAAGCTGTGCAATCATATAGTTACCTCATCGTTTAAAAGAATGAAAGGACAACGGCAATTCCTGACCCTATCGCAAAAGCGGTTAAAGATGCCTCAGCGCCCTTTGATATTCCCGAGACCAGATGTCCGGCCATTAAATCCCGGATTGCGTTTGTAATCAGCAGACCCGGCACAAGCGGCATAACTGAACCGATTATTATTTTATCGATTTCGTCCCCTACTCCGGTATAAACAAACAGGGTTGCCACCAATCCAATAATTAAGGAAGAAAGGAACTCTGAAAAAAATTTAATCTCAAGCAATCGATTGAGATAAATCAGACAAGAAAAACCGATCCCTCCTGTCAAACATGCCGGAATGAAATCATGCCATCCACCTTGAAACATAATCAGAAAGCAGCCGCTTGAAATGAATGCAGCAAGAATTTGCAGCCATAACGGATAAGCGAGCTTAGCTTTTTCCAGCCGTTTCAATTGAACAAGAGCATCCTTGGCGGATATCTCCCCGCTGCTGATTTTTCTGGAAATGCTGTTCACTTCAGTAACCTTCTTCAAATCTGTTGACCTATTTGAAATTCTATATAATTTACTCGGATCAGCTCCGTCAATCGAAAAGATAATTCCTGTCGGAGTCACAAAGCTATGTGAGTGATAGATCCCAAAGGAGGCTGCGATCCGGGACATCGTGTCTTCCACGCGATTCGTTTCCGCGCCGCTTTCCAGCATGATTTTCCCTGCTAGCATACACACTTCGATAACTTCATACGTTTTTGGAAGATTCTCCATAACCCACACTCCATCGGTAGACAAGATTGTTCTTCACTTAGATTATTATTATTTCCTTTGTGTGTCAAAAGCCATTGTAAAACGAAACACATAATAGGATAATGAAGCGATGCTTTTATATTCTAATTTTCTATCACGAAAGGTTGTGTCACCATTTGAAAGGTTTATTAAAAAGCTATAAGGGGACGCTTTTGCTGCTCATTGCCATCATTATCGGCGGGGCTGCCGGATTAATTTTCGGTACGGAAGCTTCCGTTGTTAAACCATTTGGGGATTTGTTTTTAAACTTAATGTTCATGATCATTATTCCGCTCGTATTCTTCAGCATTTCTTCAGCGATTGCTAGTATGAATGAAATGAAGCGGCTTGGAAAAATCATGAGCAGCATCCTCTTGGTTTTCTTCATCACGGCTGCCATTTCAGCTATTCTTGGCTTTGCCGGTACGATGATTGTCAATCCATTAGAAAACACGGATACTTCGGCAATTAAAGAGTTAATGAGCTCAGCTGATAGTATGAAAGAAACACCGGAGGAAGTTAGCTTCCTAAGCCAGCTTGTTAATACCTTTACGGTTCCTGATTTTTCAGCATTATTGTCAAAAAGCAATATGCTGCAGCTGATCGTCTTCTCGGTTTTGTTCGGACTCGCCACAGCTATTGTTGGGGAAAAAGCAAAGCCGGTTTCTGCATTCTTATCTGCCGGCTCAGTCGTGATGATGCAAATGGTTAAATTTGTGATGTATTATGCGCCAATCGGGCTTGGCTGTTACTTTGCAGCCGTTATCGGAGAACTTGGACCGCAGATTCTAGAAGGTTATTTGCGGGCATTTCTTCTTTATCTAGGATTGGCACTCATTTACTACTTCGGGTTCTTTACTCTATATGCCTTTATTGCCAGCGGAAAAGCCGGAGTGAAAGTTTTCTGGAAAAATGCGTTCACTCCCTCTATCACAGCCATCGCTACTTGTTCAAGTGCCGCGAGCATCCCAGTTAATCTTGAATATGTTCGAAAAATGGGTGTGCCTAAAGACATCGCGGAAACGGTTATTCCGCTTGGCGCCAATACCCATAAGGACGGATCTGTTTTTGGAGGAGTACTTAAAATCGTTTTCTTATTCTCCCTTTTCGGTAAGGACATGACTAGTTTTTCAAACATTTTAAGCATTCTTGCTGTCTCCTTTCTGGTAGGAGCTGTAATGGGAGCGATTCCTAGCGGAGGAATGATTGGTGAAATGTTAATTCTCAGCATTTTCGGCTTCCCTGCAGAAGTGCTTCCTATTATTGCGGTTATCAGCACGATTATTGATGCACCGGCAACTTTGCTCAACTCTACAGGAAATACCGTAAGTGCAATGATGGTTACCCGTCTCGTCGAAGGGAAAAATTGGTTGAGAAATAACTTAGCCAGAGAAAACGCAGCTTAACTTTATGAAAAAGCCGGAATTGTTTCACGTGAAACGACTCCGGCTTTTTTGTTATATTTTCAGCTTCTTAATAAAGACGACCTTCAAGTAATTCCCTTCCTTATATTCATCGATTGTCTTAAAGTCTCCTGGAAGGGAAAATTCCTCCAATATCTTATAATTAATATGGCTCTCTTTAAAAGCCATATCGATAAAGCTCTTAAACCGCTTCATATCAAAAGCACTGCTGTTCGTTGAAGCTACGATAACCCCGTTGTCCTCCGTTATTTCAATCGTATCTTTCAAAAGATTTTTATAATCCTTTGCCGCACTGAATGTGAATTTCTTAGACTTGGCAAAGCTTGGCGGATCGAGTATCACCAGATCAAACTTCAATTGTTTCTTTATCGCGTATTTAAAATATTTGAAAACATCCTCGACGATAATATCATGGGCTTCATGATCAATGCCATTTACACTGAACTGCTCTATCGTCTTAGAAAGGCTACGGTTGGCCAAATCGACACTCGTCGTTTTCAAAGCCCCTCCTACAGCGGAAAATATAGAAAAAGCCCCTGTATAAGAAAACATATTTAAGACATTTTTTCCTTTTGCATAGTGATCACGTATCCTCTTTCTCACATCACGCTGATCGAGAAAAACACCCACCATCGCTCCGTCATTTAAATGCACAGCAAAATTTACGCCGTTTTCTTTTACGATCAGTGGAAATGCTGGTTCAGCACCCATTACGAAGTCATCTTCGTCTATATACTGCCCCTTCGTATCAAAGCGTTTTTTTTGGTAAACGGCTTTCACACTGGCTGTATTTGTTAATGCGTTTAAAATATAATCCTTAAATTGATAGATCCCTTTGCTGTACCAGCTCACGACATAATAACCATCATATTGATCGATAATCAGCCCTCCGATTCCGTCTCCCTCTCCATTAAAGAGCCGAAAAGCTGTTGTATCTTTTTCTTTATAAAAGGATTCCCGGTGATCAAAGGCCCTCTTCATTTTCCTGTTGAAAAATTCCTGGTCAATTTTTTCATTCTCTTTTCTCGTCAATACCCAGCCGTAGCCTTTGTTTTGCCTGCCGTAATACCCTTTTGCGATAAAATGGTTTTTCTCGTCCAAGAGCCTGATAACGGATCCTTCTTTTTGCAACTGGTTTTCATTTACCAGAGCTTCCTTGCTTATTAACGGATAACCTTTGCTAAGTCTAGCCGCGTCATTCTGTTTTACGTTTACATTGATTTCCGATTGCATGATTTTACACCCTATCTGCAAGCCAAAGTGAACCTGTTGGCCGGCATTCAATATCTTTTTACCATTATAACCAATGTTCAGCTTCAACTCCAAAAAACAAAGAGCACAGCAACGTTTGCTGTGCCCTGCCTAATCGTTATTGAACCTCCATATGCAAATCGCCCGCTTTTGCCCAGCCGGCCATTTTAATCAGCTGGTATAGTCCTAGCGTGATGGCAATCGGAAGAACAACCCCAACTGCTATATAAATCAAGAATCCTTCGATTCCCTGTGTTGCTAAAATATTTAGCGGTGCAATGAATGAATTCAAGCCAAGCCCGGCAAGCTCATAAGAAACCTGAAAATCGAATCCCAGCGTTGCGATTGGGGCGCAAATGATTGCCGCGACAAAGGGCGGGATTACCAATCTCGGATTTTTAATAAGATTGGGGAATTGGACCTTTGGCGTAACAGCAACCTGGGCCAAAAAACCGCCAAGGTCATTCTGACGAAGCGACATCGCCGTAAATCCGACAAATTGCGCCGTACAGCCGATTAGTGCCGCAGCGCTTGATACTGGGTCCATTTGCAAAGCAATCGCAAGAGCTGCAGATGAAGCAGGTGTCATTAACAGAATACTCCAGACTAACGAAATGACCATCGAAGCAATAAGAGGAGACCCTTGTACTGAAGATGTGATTTCTCCGCTCAACCATTGCAATAACGGTGTCGTGACAGCCGCTAACCCGACACCCGATACACCTCCGACCAATATTGCCCCCACTGGGATTGCCATCATATCCAGCTTTGTCTTTCCTGTCAAACGCTTGCCGACATATGTGGCGATGGCGGCGGCGAGCACCGCGCTTATCGGTTGTCCTGGTACGATCGTGAAGAACCCCTCGGCTGTAGGATGAATCGCCGCTCCTCCCACCGCTGCGGAGGCCATTGCACTAAAGATGACCAACGTATTGCCACCCAGCTGATAAGCAATCCCTGCCCCAATTGCTGGAGCAAGCAACACCTTGGCCGCTGATCCTATTCCGATAAATGCTTCCCAGCCAATGAATTTCCCGATTGTTTCAAACAGAAGTCCTATTCCCAGCGTAACCAATACAGCATTGGCAATTCCTGTAGAAGCTTTATACATTCGTTCGACGAAATAATTTTTCATTTTATCCGCACTCCTCTGTCAATAAACCTGTTGTATTTTTTCAATCTATCCAAATAAAAAACCCTTCCATGATGGATGGGCGCTTGAGTCGTTTGAGCGCCTTGTCCTTCAATGCACAAGATAGACTCAAACATTCCACTGTAAGTCAAATGGCTGTTCCAGTCCTCTATGTGTTAATAATGAGAATAATATCTGCCTGTACACTCATTCGATTTTTCATCTTTATTTTTCCTCATTTCTTATTGTTTTTGTTATCCTAACATAAGTTTTCTGAATATGTAAATAACTTTTTTAATTCTGACAAATTAAAAACGCTTTCATAATTAAGGGGTCTTTCTAGGATTTGAAGTTTAATTATTATTTTTATATAAAATTAAATTTATCCTAGTAATTGAACGAATTACTTCCATCCGAGATAGACCATTGCTTAAAACAAAATAAAATCACAATCATACTGTTTCAAAAATACAAACAGTATGATTATGATTCAAATGCTTCCCACTATTTTCACTAATACCACGCTTTTTTCAAAAGGCAAATTCCCGCTTCAATTTGTTCTTCCGTCATTCCGCCAAAACCTAACATTATTAATGAAGAGGGGCTCTGTTCTTTATCAAGCCAGTATTTTTCAGGTGAATAAACCTTTACTCCATATTCTCCAGCTTTTCTGACTAATTCCTGGCTGCTGTCTCTGTGATTTACACGGAGTAAGATATGCAACCCCGCTTTACTGCCTATAACCTCGACATTATCACTGAGATGGGTCTCAATTGCATGTAATAAGGCATTATGCTTTCCATGATAAACTTTCTTCATTTTGCGGACATGTCTCTCGAAAGAGCCATCTTTCATAAACAAGGACATAGCTCGTTGGGTGATCAGTGGAGCAGATTGATTATAATTGAGCTTTTGCTTAAATTCTTTAACCAGCCTCGATGGTACAACCATATAACTCAACCTGGCAGCAGGAAGGAATGATTTTGAGAATGTCCCCAAATAAATCACATTCTCCTTAGTATCCAAAGCTTTTAGTGATGGGATAGGCTGGCCTTGATAGCGGAACTCGCTATCATAGTCATCCTCTATGATATAGCTTTTATTCTTATGAGCCCAATCCAGCAGCTTCTGCCGCTTTTGAATCGGAAGCACCATTCCGTATGGAAACTGATGGGAAGGAGTAATGTATACGAGATTCTCTCGGCTCTCTTCCAGGCGGTTTAAATCAAGTCCATCCGACTCCAGGCTTATAGCTGAAATGTGGCATCCGTGGTTTTCGAAAACAGACCTTACTCCGTCATATCCCGGATTTTCAAATGCGACAGATTTCCCGTGTAATGAGAGAAGCTGGCAGATTAAACTTATCGCATGCTGCGTTCCGGCACAAATTACGATTTGTTCGGGCGAACAGGTAACCCCCCTGGCCTGGAATAAATAGCTGGCTATTTCCTTTCGCAAGCTCTTGTCTCCTTGTTCATCTCCATATACATATAATCCGGCATCCGGTCCTTCAAGTGAATCCTGCAAACAACGTTTCCATTTCTTTAATGGAAAATGGTGCGAATCTACATCCCCATATTTAAAGTCGTAAGGATACATCCTTCCCCTCACAAAATCCGATTCTATCCTCATCGTATTTTTTATATTCTGCCGTGATGTGAGCGTCTTTTCCATAGGCAGCACCTTTAGCCCGCTTCTTGGCTTACTTTCGACATACCCTTCTGCCACTAGCTGCTGGTATGCATTCTCGATCGTATTCTTGCTGATTCTTAAATGCTCTGATAAATAACGAATAGATGGCAAAGAAGAACCCTCAGGTATTTCTCCTGCTTCGATTTCACTTTTAATATAGTTATATAACTGCACATACAAGGGGACATTGAGTCTTTTATTAAGAAAAGGAGTTAATTCTATCATAATACCTCCATCTGACCTCAATAAATTTGTTTAAACTGTCACTTTTTTCCGGGTCATAAATTTCCTATGATCATTATACTATCACATTCCAATTATAAGGAGAGCATTCCATGAGACAAGCAAAATTAGAAACTAATGACCAGAAAAAGATAAATGAATTCTTATCTCAGACTAAAACGGGCTATTTAGGCTTATCAGACAAAGAACATCCTTATGTGGTTCCCTTGAATTTTGTCTGGCATGACGAATGTATTTATGTGCACGGCGCAACCGAAGGAAGAAAAGTCGATGTGATAAAGGAAAACCCGTATGGATGTTTTACGGTCAGTCAAGATTTAGGAACGATGGCTGATCCCGTTCCTGCAAAAACAGATACCGCCTATATGAGCGTGATGGTATTCGGAACCATTGAAATAATCAGCGATTTAGACGAGGCCACTTCAGCGATGCAGGCAATGCTGAATAAGTATGTACCAGGCTATTATAACTCTCCCCTGGCGAAAAACCATGTAGAGAAATACCGCTCTCCTTTAGGAAGCAAAACACTAGTTTTTAAGCTAGTTCCGGAAAAACTATCCGCAAAAGAAAACATGCTTAACGAAAATGCGAGGTTCTATTCAGGCAGAACGGTGAAGGATGATATCTAAATATATGAGTGCGCACTAGGGTATATTTTTTGCCGCTTTCGGCGTCAGATCAAGCCATTAATGATCTTTAGCTAGGTTTGACATAGACCAGAGCCTTTCATATAGTTGAGGTAGACAATTATTACCTGAGTAAAGGAAGGTCGATGCGGATGAATGAAGCATCATCTGTTAAAAAAAAACTGCAATTCAAAGACCGGGGACAGCCCGTGTTAATTATTAACGCCCCGAAAGCCTATAATGAGATCAGCGCAGCCTTCACCGGAGAAGTCGATAAGGACCCGAAACGTGAAGGCTATGAATTCGTCCAGGTCTTCGGGATATCAAATGCAGAGATTCAATCACTGGCACGGGAGGCTGCAAAAGTAATTACAGAGGATGGATTGTTATGGCTATGCTACCCAAAAAAGTCTTCCAAAGTTTATAAAGGGTCTGACTGCAGCCGCGAAACTGTGGCTGTGCTGCTTGCGCATGAGGGCTATGAGCCCGTCAGGCAAGTCGCAATTGACGAAGACTGGTCTGCCTTGCGTTTCCGCCCAGTAGATAAAATCAAAACAATGGTTCGGGATTTTGCTGCTACCGAAAAAGGGAAGGAACGGACACAGGGCAATAAATAATATCCGTTCTTATAAAAAAAGTCGGAATGACAGAGGTGCAAAAAGTGGGAGAGAAAGCTGCTTTACTGCTGGGAGCCAGCGGCCTTGTTGGTTCAGAGCTGCTGCAATGCTTGCTGAATGAAAAGGACTACGCCTCGATTGTCATCCTCGTTCGCAAACCGCTCGGAATCCAGCACCATAAACTGATAGAGGTCCAGGCAGACTTTGATCATCTGGAATGGTACCGCGAGCATTTTCACGTGGATGATGTCTTTTGTTGTTTAGGCACGACCATTAAAAAAGCGAAAACAAGAGAAGCAATGACGAAGGTGGATGTTGATTATCCGTTGAGTGCCGCTAAGCTCGCTCAGGAGGAAGGAGCAAGGCAAATTCTTGTCATCAGTTCAATGGGTGCTGATCCACAGTCCTCCTTCGCTTATTCCCGCATGAAAGGAATGCTGGAAGTGGAATTAGGCAATGTAGGTTTTCAGGCATTGCACATTTTCAGGCCCTCTCTTCTGTTAGGAAACAGGAAAGAATCCCGACCGGGTGAATCAGCAGCTGCCGTTCTATTACCGCCATTATCTTTCCTGCTCGTCGGTCCCTTAAAGAAATACAGGGCAATTCAGGCAAGGACTGTGGCACTGGCCATGCATCGCGCAGCCCGGAATAATAGCCAAGGAACAACGATTTATTTATCTGATGAAATGGAAGCTTTGGCAAAATAATTCTATTAAAAAAAGATGACCCGGGAAGGCCATCTTTTTTTCTGCTTTATATCGTCGCCAGTCCAATCGTCACTTTGAACAAATCTCCATCCAAATCGATATCCATACTGCCGTCATGAAGATCAACAATGGATTTAGCTATCGCGAGTCCGAGACCGGATCCATCGGTATGGCGGGAAGTATCTCCGCGTTTAAAACGCTCAAACAATTCGTCTGTATTGCCCCCCAGCTCATACTTGGAGACATTTTTAAAAGTAATCACCACATGGCTCTGTTCTTTAATCAAATCAATATAAACCCTGGTATGCTCTAAAGAATACTTCAAAATATTGCCGATCAGGTTGTCAAATACTCTCCATAATTTTTGTCCATCTACATAGGCATAAACCGGTTTCTCTGGAACCGCCACCCTGAATTGCAGCGTTGAACCCTGGATCGTTTCATCGTATTCGGCAAGCGCCTGCTGAAGGAGCTGGACAATATCGACATGGTCTTTTGCGAGTTCAATATTGCCGCTTGCCATTTTAGACGCTTCGAATAAATCGTCGATCAGCACTTTTAACCGTTTGGATTTGCGGTCAATCACCTGCACGTACGCATCCCGGTCTTCGTCAGCTAAGTCCGGTGATTTAAGCAGCTCTGTGTATGAAATAATGGAAGTCAGTGGCGTTCTCAAATCGTGGCTGACATTTGTAATCAGCTCCGTTTTCAAGCGTTCACTTTTGGCCTGGGCTTTTTCCGATGCTTTCACGCCATGCTTTAGCGTGTTAATGCTTTCTGCAAGCCTTGCTAAAACAGATTGGCCTTTAACCGGAAGATCAGGCTCGAAATTCCCGTTAGCAAGAGCGCTTGCATTCTGAATGATCGTGTTAAAATAGCCCGTACGTATGATAAAGAAAATAAGGACCGGCAGGGTTACCACCAAAAATAAAAACAAATAAAACAGGATCACACCCGGGTCCATGAAAGTTATGCCTGCCCCGATACCGGACAGAAAGACAACCATTAAGAGAATCAGCAGCTGAACTCCCACACTCGTGTTTAAGAAAGCCCTTTTTAAAATGAAATATCCCTTATAAATTAATGCTTTTCTCCATTCTTCTTTGAAACTGCTAGTTTCTTTTAACACAGCCAAAAGCAAGTAAAATTGCAGGAGTGTCCCTGCCATAGCGATCATGCTTGCAGGCAGCACCCATTCTAACAAATCATAGATATATGAATACAGATTATCATAATATATCTCACTGTTTAGAACCTGGAAGGCCAAGGCCACCATAACTATAAAACTCGCAACATAAGCTATGAGTCTCAAGTCGATTGGAATCCGCTGATAGATTCCGTCCCATTCTAACGATTTCACCAATTGGAAGGGCTTGATTTTTTTATACATTAATATGCTTAACACTAAACATAGAAGGCCTATTCCAGCATAAACGTAAAAGGTGATTTGAGCTTTCTGATAATCGTGATACCTGATCATCAATGGATGTTCCGAAGACGTTGATTTCGGGATGGCAATCGCTCCTTCAAAGGTTTGCGTCTCTCCTTTATAAAGTAGCGCAATTATATCGTCATAACCCTCCCCAATATAGGGATAGCTAGCTTCCGTGGAAAGATAACCGTTTTTGGAATCAGAATAATTCTGGATAAAGAGCATTTCTTTATCATTCATGATCTCTTTGACCGAACCGTCTTCCACACCATTTAGATTGGTAAACACTTCTCCGGTTTCGGTATTTTGAAGATAGTATTTAATCGCTCTTTCGTACTCCTGAAACTGCGAGTCGTAATCCTCTCTTTCCTGAAAGAATCGATCAATTTTCTCTTCTTCCTCTTTGACTATTTTCTTCCGTATATGTTCGTCACTTTTAAAGTTGTTCGTAATATCTTTAATCTTCTCGTCTCTTTCCGCTTTATACAGATTGGCGACTTCTTCATTGTTTGCTGCCAGAGCATCCTGAATTTGCGGTTCATATTGATTTTTGATTGTAGAAACCTGCTCCGATAAGTTGCCGTACCGATAACGATGCTCTTCAATTTCCTCATCTATCACAGTAATATTATTCCGAAGCTCTACTTTTGTCTTGTCATGTAACTCATAGATACTTAGTAAACCAATGAATTGATCCATTTCAACATCAAACTCAGGTGAATGGAAATAATCTTTCTTTATATATTCACTGCCTTTTGAAACGATTGAGAGGGTACCGCTTATCCCAATCGCAAGAATGGCTGTCCAAACTATAAATTTAATGCTATTTCTCCATTTTATATCCAATTCCCCAGACCACCTTTAAATATCTTGGATTTTTCGGATCAATCTCAATCTTCTCCCGAATTTTACGGATATGGACAGCAACCGTGTTTTCTGCGTTATAGCATGGTTCCTTCCAAACTCGCTCATAAATTTCGTTTATTGAGAACACCCTTCCCGGATGAGACATTAACAGAACAACTATTTTATACTCAATCGGGGTCAGCTTAACTGCTTCTCCATGAATCGCGACTTCCTTCGACTCCTTGTCCAGCGTCAGGCCGTTCAAATTAATCAGCTTGTTATTTCCTTCATATGTACCTAACGTGACATAGCGCCTGAGTTGTGATTTTACCCGGGCAATAAGCTCGAGCGGGTTGAATGGCTTGGTGACATAATCATCGGCACCAACCTGCAGGCCTAGCACCTTATCACTGTCTTCGCTCTTTGCACTTAAAATGATGATCGGAATGTTTTTTTGTTCACGGATTTTAAAAGTCGTCGAAATCCCGTCCATTCTTGGCATCATGATATCCAGAATAATTAAGTGTACCGCTTGCTCTTCCAGCCTTTCGATCGCTTCGATGCCATCACTGGCCTTGATCACTGTTATTCCTTCATTCTTCAAATATATTTCAATAGCGTCGCGAATCTCTTTCTCATCATCGACAACCAGCACATTAAATTCGCTCATAATCTCTCACTCTCCTTTCAAAATTATATCATGTGCATATATTTGGAAATATCTATATTCTAGCCCGAAAATCTTAACATTCTCGTAGCATAATTCTTAAGACTTTCTTAAGAAAAGCTAGGTTAAAAGTGATTGTAGATAATCTGTACTTTTGGCTCATTCGTGTGAAACAGAGGTTTCACACGCCTTTCAGCTATGCTGAAAGGTGGCTTCCTGTATAAAAACGCCTGGGAAAAGCTCGCTTTCCCCAGGCGTTTTTATACAGGAAGCTGAAATGAACCAAAATAAACATAGCTTTATTACATAGCCTTAAACAGCTACAGCCACAGAATTATTATCTTTTAATCAGCTTAATGAATTGCCATCCTTTTTCTCGTTTGATATATTGAGAGTATTTTCAGAAAACTCATAAAGGCGGTCCTGTCTATGAAAAAGCACTATGTCCTTTTATTTCTTATTCTCGCTAACCTATTCTGGGCCGGCAATTATGTGTTTGGAAAGTTTGTTGTAGCAGAAATGTCCCCTCTGCAACTAACCTTCTCGCGGTGGTTGATCGCTGTGTTCTTTTTGTTTCCAATCGCCCACTGGATTGAACGCCCTGATTGGAAGAAGGTATGGATAGAATGGAAGACCTTACTAGTGATGTCGATATTGGGCATCATCGCCTATAACTTTCTTTTATATGAGGCTTTAAGATTCACAACTTCGATGAATGCGGCACTGGTCAATTCAATCAATCCTGCTGTGATTGTCCTGTTCTCAGCACTGCTGCTCAAGGAGCGAATTTCTCTGAAGAATGGACTTGGTCTGTTCATTTCCCTGCTAGGGGTTCTCCTCGTCTTAACCAAAGGACAGCTGCAGCAGATTTTTCAGCTTGACTATAACCAGGGAGACCTTCTAATGCTTCTAGCTATATTGGTCTGGACCTTTTATTCGATCATCGGGAAAAAGCTAAAAACGATTCCTCCGATTGCAGCCACAGCGGTATCCGTCTTACTCGCGTTATTCATATTGCTGCCGTTTATTCTAATGTCCGGAGTAGAATATCATCTAAGTCGGCAAGCTGTAATTGGGTTATTGTATATTGGGATATTCCCTTCAGTGGGATCGTTTATTTTTTGGAATGTGTCGCTTCGTCATATTGGTGCCAGTCGGGCGGGGATTTATTTGAACTTAATTGCCGTTTTCACGGCTATTCTCAGCTTGCTCTTAGGCAAGACCATTACATTCGTGCAAATGATTGGTGGCATTCTTGTCTTTATCGGTGTCTATCTAACCAGTCAAAAGACGAATAAAGAAACTACAGAAAGCTCTATTAGAAAAGAGAGCATAAGTTAAGATACGTTTTCTCATACTAGTCAAATACATACAGGCTAACTATTTCTGTTTACCATATGTAGTTTGATTAACAGAGTTGGCAGCATAGTCTAACCAATTTTTCGTTTTCGAAGTGAACCTAACATCGAGTGTTGGCTTATTCGCAGGATTTCAAATATTTACGGAGTACCAGATTTCTTCAACAAAAGGGCACTGATCCATTAGGTTAGCAAAACTGGCCTCCACCCCTTGGTTAGGCATGACGAAGGAATGATAGGGCAATTGACCCGTTGAGACATGGGAGGGAAAGCCCCCAGGGGCAGCGTGGAGAAGAAATCATATGGAATAATATGGATAATAAAACCTACTCCTTTATTTAATTATGCCTTCAAGTAGCCAAAACGTCCTGATATCACTCCATCCTAATCAAGAAATTATACCCAACGAGAATGAAATCCTGCGAATAAGCGAGTATTCGGGAGAAAATCGTATTTAACTGAGGGAGTTGAATAAGAAGGATTTTGGAAATGGTGTTGAATAAGTTAATAGATGTAAATTTTTTGAACAAAGGGAAAGTGTTTTAGGGGGTGCTTTCCTGGAATTGCTTAAATTTTCTATAAATCGTATACTTTTAAGTAATTGGTTACATTTAACAATCTTTTATATGGGGTGAGAATGTTGAAAAAATATTTGTATATTGGAATTTTACTTGGAACTATCGTTTTAGCAGGGTGTAGTGTAAATGAGGAAACAGAAGGACAGGTAAATGAAGAAACATCGGAAGGTTTGACTGATGGACAAACAGTAGAAGATGAGCATTTATCCGATACCGATAAAGGAAAGGTAGTGATGCCAGCAATTCCTTTAGTAGATTTAACTCAAGAACAAAAAGAATATTATCACAAGCAATACGCTGCTATCATAGAGGATGTAAATTCAGAGTATGCAACAGATTTGGAACTTGATCCTATTGACAAGTTTCATGAGGATTGGTGGGTTGAAGTAGAAGATTTTAGACAAATAGCAAGCGATATGGCAACTAAGGAATTTACATCTGTTAATTTTGGTGGTGATGTTGTTGAATAAGTGTAATCGAAATAAAACATGATTTTACTGAACCTTAGAAAAGGAGATGTTTATCCATAATGGCTGAGAAGACACGTATAGGAAAAACAGATTTATATGTAAATCCGATCGGACTAGGAACCAATGCTGTCGGTGGGCATAATATTTATCCAAATCTTAATGAAGAGACTGGAAAAGATGTTGTCCGTACAGCTATCGATCATGGCATCAACTTTTTAGATACCGCGTTCATCTACGGTCCTGAACGTTCGGAAGAATTGATCGGCGAAGTGATCAAAGAAAAAGGCAAGCGGGATGAAATTGTCATAGCTACAAAAGGCGCTCATAAGTTTGTAGATGGAAACGTTGTCTTGGATAATTCGCCTGCTTTCTTAAAAGAAGCCGTAGAGGGCAGTTTAAAACGGCTTCAAACGGATTACATCGATTTATTTTATATTCACTTTCCAGATGAAGGCACGCCAAAAGACGAGGCGGTCGGTGCGTTAAAGAGACTGAAGGATGAAGGTAAGATCAAAGCAATTGGAGTATCGAACTTTTCCATCGAACAATTAAAAGAAGCAAATAAAGATGGTTATGTGGATGTGCTGCAATCTGAATATAATTTATTTAAACGTGAGGTAGAGCAAGAAATCTTGCCGTATACCGCTCAAAACAATATTTCGTTCATCCCTTACTTCCCGCTTGCCGCGGGGTTATTAGGCGGAAAATATAATAAAGATACAAAATTTGAGGACGGTCGTGCTAAAGACCCGTTATTCCAAGGAGAGGCTTTCGTTCGAAACCTGGAAAAGGTTGAGCAAGTACGTGAAATTGCTAATGCAAAAAATGCAGAGGTTGCTCATGTAGTTCTCGCCTGGTATTTAACTCGTCCTTCAATTGACGTATTGATCCCCGGTGCAAAACGCCCTGAACAAGTTACAAACAACTTGAAAACATTAGATGTTCAATTAACGAATGAGGAAATTGAAAAGATCAGCCGGATTTTCCAGGCTTAATTTTCATTACTGCAAAAACTCCTTCTTCAGCTTCTTAACGAACTGGAGAAGGAGTTTTTTATTTATCCTTATGAAGGGTACGATAAAAAGTCCATTTTCTTTGCCTTATATACCCGATATCCTAATTTTTCTCTATAAGAAATCAGTAGCCGATGATGGTTCTGGATAGCATCGTCCATTTTCCGATCAAAGTTTTTAGGATTCACAGTATTAGCATAGTCTTTCTCCTCAACTGGATACTCTTCTAACTCTTGCAAGACTGTATTAGAATGAAGTGCCTCCACTGTTTTAAACCCTGCATTCTTAATCGTTTTAATCCATTGTTTCTCAGTTAGAATATCCTGCATTTTATAAAATTCCATAAGTTCCTTTTTTTCATCGCTGTTTAATTTTTGTTCAGCAGTCATGTCGATATTCAATAACACGCCACTTGGTTTTAGTACCCGGCAATATTCAGATAATGCTTTAGGTATAGTGGCAAAAGATGTAGAGGATTCCGCAATGATAAAGTCAAAAGAATCTTTCGGAAAAGGTAAATTTTCCAAATCTCCTTTAAGAGCTTTTATTGAAAGATTTTCGTCTTTAAATCTCTCAGTTGCTGCTTTAAACATTGCGGGGTGCTTATCAATGGAAAAGACATCACATGAAAATGTCTTTGTTAAATAAGCTGACGTTTGCCCAGTCCCACACCCTGCATCAAGAACTTTCGAATGGCGGGTGATTTTCTCATTTTCCAATATTTTTTTAGTAAGCGCGATTCCGCCCGGATGCGCCCCATCTATTCCGTAATGTGCCAAAGCATCTTGATAAGAAACACTCACGATATCTACTCCCTTTGGTTTAATTTATAAGATGGTTTAGTTTATGATAAAGCCCCGAATAACGATACTTCATTCGCTAATTTATCAACTCCCTCAGTTTTTCCGCTTTCGCCTTGTGTATTTAACCATGCAAACAAGCACCTTTGGACATAACCTGTTAGAGATAGGAATTCGTAGATATATTGGAGGTGTAATATTGTCTATATCGCGCCATTACGATATGTGTTGCCGACACGTCGGAAGAGCTGTAGAAATTAGAACCCATGACGGCCGTAAACACCGTGGGATTATTGATCGGGTTAGTCACAACAGAGTGTATCTTCGCCCAATTGGAGGAAAACGCAACTATGGGGGATTTGGTTATGGTGGCTGGGGCTATGGAGGTGCAGGAGTTGCCATTGCAGCCATTGCAGCCATTGCGGTAATCGGAGTTTTATGGTGATAAAAAAGGTAATACGGAACATAAGCATCTAGATATGAGCAGAATTATATAAAGAGATAGTCCCTGGGGGCAAAAATATAAAGGCTGTCGAGAATCCTCGACGGCCTTTATTTATCAAAAGGCTCTGTTAAACGATAATGTTGTTTTTGGGAAGGGAATCTGCGAGACTCCTCGAAAATGCATACGCATTTTCTCGTGCGGTGTCTATTCAAGGATGATGAATCAACGTCCTGCGGAAAAACGGGCTGGCAAGACCCCGCAGCGAGGTACGAGTGAGGAGGCTTGCCAGTTCGTCCGCGGAAAGCGAGTAGATTCCATGACCATTTGAAAATCAACAATGGAATTTAACAGAGCCTATCAAAAAAAAGATCATCAGGCTCGGGACGAAATTGGTATTGCTTTAGATCTATCACGTTATCCCTTATAAATTCGATTCCTTCCCCCTCAAGAAACAACTTTTGTAAAGATTTCGACTCGTAATCTTTAACAGCGATTACCCCTTTAGCATTGATGACCCTATGCCAGGGGAGCTTATGCTTCTTGCTCATTGAATGAAGAATTCTGACGACCTGCCTGGCACCACGGGGGCTTCCTGCTAATTTGGCAACTTGTCCGTAAGTCATTACTTTTCCTTCAGGTATCTCTTTAATGATCTCGATTACTCTTTCAGTAAATGGTGTCATAAACTTCCTTTTCTTTCACTTCTTTTTACTTTTCACAGTCTACCATTATTGTACCTGCTTATTACTTTCAGATTCAGCAACACTTTTTACTTTTTTTACAAATTCCACCACCATCTTATCGTTTGCAAACAGTAAGAATAACTTCACGAACCATTTCAAGGCGCGGTTAGTTGCTGTATATCTAAAAAAAGTTGTATTTTCATTGATTTTATTTAATTCATAGAAAGCCGTTATCTCAAACATATTCGCAAGTGTAAAACCGACTTTCAATTTCTTATGGTCTGGAAAATCTTCGTATTCTAACGTTTGGACATCATACTCCTCGATGCGCTTTCCTTCTTTATATTTTTGGCGGTAGATACTTCCGACCACTTCCTCCGTTATTTTAACCGGCTTGTTCTCCACGACTTGTGGCATGATTTTTTGCATTTGGGCATCATTATTAAAGAGCTCCCAAACTTGTTCAATTGGAGCCTGTATTTCAATATATTTCGTCCACTGTTTCATATAGGATTCTCCCTTACATAGATATTATCTAATAATGCAGAAACACCTGTTCTAATATTATAGAACATTTTTCCTCTTCCGGGAATATGGGAATGATAATCAAGAAGAAAGAGACAGCAAAAGCTGTCCCTTCTTTTGAATTATTATTAATAAACTGCGGTTCTATCAACCAGTTCCGTCCTCCTCTGTCCCGTTTGCCGTGATTTCAACCTGCGCGTTTCTCTCCAGCCGTCCGGTTACAGAAGTATCCCCAGTTAGCTCTGCAAGAGAAAGGATGTTGAAATCGATATCTAGCGTACCTTGTATTTTATTGGACAGCTTGTGTTTAATCTGGACCCTGATTTTATATTTTCCTGGTGTATCAGGTTTCCAGTTTATCTCTGTCGACGTCGAATAATTTTTTATTGTCGTCCACTTTTCCCCCCCGTCAGTAGAATAAGAATACTCAAACAGGTTATTGGCATTGTTGGTCGAATTAGCAAAAAAGGTAATATCCGTGTGTACAGGTTGCGTACTTTCTTTATCTTTATCTGTCGTGAATGATGTTAATACTGCTTCGTCGTAAATATTATAAGAAATCGTTTGTTCATGATCAAAGACTTTCTTAGACCATTTATGTTTAACCTGGACTTTGATTTTATATTGACCTGGTGCAGCAGGCTTCCAGTTTACCTTTGCCGCTGAAGAGTATTTTTTTATTGTAGTCCATTTTTTTCCGTCAGTAGAATAAGAATATTGGAACAGATTATTCGCATTGTTATTCGAAATGGCCGAAACGGAAATATTCGTGTTCTTTAGCTGCGGACTTGCCTTATCCGTTTTCACTGATTTCATTGAAGCTGCTTCATAGATGTTATAATTGATAATTTTCTGATCATCGAATGTATTTTTTGAATGCTTGCTTTTCACTTCAACCTTTAGCTTATATGTACCCGGCTTTGTCGGCTTCCACTGAACCGATTTACTCGCAGAATAATTTTTGATAGTTGACCATTTTTTGCCGTCATAAACGGAATAGTTAAACGATGGAGAATACCCTGTAGAAGCGCCGGCATTTATAGTAAGTATTGTATTTTTTAATTGCGGACTTGGCTTGCTAACTGTTACTTTCCCAATTTTGCTTTTTGGGACATACCCATTAGAAGCAGCAATGGCATCAAAGCTTTGACTCGAATGGGTAATGATGACCGGCGTATTATTCTTGACTTGGCTATACAGCCAACGGACATCATTATCGTACATTCTGATACATCCCGAACTTGCATATGTACCAATTGAACTTGGATTATTGTTTCCATGGATCGCATAGGTTGTCCCGTAGGTGCCTCTAGCGTTTATCCCCATCCACCGATCACCTAAAGGATTGCGGGGATGGCCGCCTGGAATATTCTCCTTGTAATACGGACGGTTTACAATCTTTGTGACTATTTTAAATTTGCCTTCCGGTGTATACGATCTTTTTCTGCCTGTAGCGACTTTAAATGTTTTGACTAACTTGCCTTCATTGTAATAGGCCAGTTTATTGTTCGCTTTGTTAATGATGATGAGCTGGCCTTCGCCCTTTGCTTCTGTTTGACCTGAAAAGAAAAAGAAACTGAATAACACAATTAAAATTGCCGCAAATTTCTTCATCGTTATCTCCCCAATAAGTTAATGTAAATATTACAGTAGCATTAAATATTTAAACATTTTGTAATAATGTGGAGGCAACTCTAAGAAAAGTTTCGACTGTTTTCTTTTCTATCTAGTCTAATTTATCTATTATTCTTATTTTTTTGCCCTTCATAAGTAATATAACTATCTTGACTGTTGACAATATTCTACAGAAATATACAATAAGAGTAGTATAATAATAGGATTTTTGACGCATTTTGTCATAATTATTGGAAAATAAACGGTAACAGGGGTTATTTTTTCCCTTTGTACCATTTTGTGAAGCTTTAATTTAGAAGGAGATGAAAAATTTGACCATGGAAGAAAAGAATAAATCAAAGGGTTGGTTTAAGACGGTTCTTTCTAACCAAAATGAACCCAATCAAAATAGTAAAGAAGAGCAAGAGTTCACAGAGGCAGTGGAAGATCCTTTTTTTATAGATGAAGAGACTATTAATCCTGTGAGTGAAGCTGTGCCATCGGACAATTCTGGTAATAAGCCGTTATTTACTAAGGACAACCAGGACAAAATCTCGCTGGATATGATTGTTTCTTTAGAAAATATGCTAAAGGACCGGCAGTTAGTTCTATATAAAAATAAAGGGCTTGAAGACCAATTATATACAGCGAATGAAATCATTAGCCGCTTAAAGCACGAACAAGTGAAAAAAGACCAGCTGGTTCAGGAAAAGAACAAAGAAATCAGCGGGTTGGAAAGCAAGCTGACAAACAAGCAAATGAGCTATGATCAGCTTCTTGAAGATTATAAAGATCATCAAAACGCTTCAAACTTTGAATATGAAAAGATTTCAAACCAGCTTGAAAAAGAGATTCAGAAATATAACAAACTAAATGAAGAATCTACGAACGCCCAATATCAAAGCATGTTAAAAGTCAAAAATCTTGATGAGAGAATCAGAGATCTGGAAGTAGAGAATCAGAGATACGCTGAGCAATATGAAAAAATCCTTGATGAGAAAACCCAGTTAATGGAGACCATTAATGATTTTACAGAACGGATGTCTTTTTCTTTTAATCCAAAGGCGAATGGTTCCAACACACCAGCTGAATAAACCGGCCGCAGCATTTAACTAATGAGGAAAGGAGGGCGCCCGATCATGCCAGTCTACTTTGGAAAATTGCTTGAACTATTATCGATTGAAAGAGAATCTGAGCAGTCTTTTTTGCGAGTCAGATTATCATTTGGACAAGAAGTTGAGTTATTATGGGAAATCGATGATCATACAGCGGAAAGTCTGGAGTCCATGGCTGTATTAGAGGATCACTATAGATACAGATTATCCTTACATGGATCCTGGGACTCAGCCAAACTGGAATATATAAGTTTTTTTACGAAAACCCACCGCGATCGAAGTGAAAAAATCTATTTTTCCTGTTCAGAGAAATATGTAGAAGGCTTAAATTTCATTAAAAGCATCGAGTCCATCAATGAGATTCATGCTTTACCTTTCTTGCCTGTGGATCAGCCGGCTGATGAACCGGAACAGGTGCAAGAGAAAAAGCCTGTTACTTTCCGTTATAACCCTAAACTTGCCTGGGCTGCCGTCATCATGATCAGTGTCATATCCACTATCCTGTTAGGGTATTCAGTCCACTCAAATAAAGACGAAATAGCTCTTGCTCAAAAATCATCGTTGAAAGATGTAACTGAACAAGCCAGTGTGAAACAGAAAGAGAAAGATATAGAAAGTGTAACCACCAGGGAACAAGCTGAAACCGGCACTCCTGCTGTAACACTAAATCAACCTGCTAATGATAGCATTCCGACCGTAACACTTGATCAGTCTGTAAATTATAACATTCCAGAAGGCACTGTTGCTCTTACCTTTGATGATGGGCCTACCAAATACACAAAGGAAATCGTTGATGTTTTAAAGAAATATGAAGTTGGAGGCACCTTCTTCTTCGCCGGCTTTAATGTAAAGAAATTTCCTGATCATGTTCAGTATGTTAATTCGAACGGTTACTCGATTGGCAGTCATTCGATGACCCATACAAATTTCGCGGAGATTCCTTATGAAGAACAGCAAAATGAACTGACACAAATTAATCAGTTAATCGAAGGCCTTATCGATGAACCTGTGCTGCTTTTTAGACCACCATACGGCGCTAATAATGATCAAACAGTCGAATTAATGGAGAAACACGATAATAAGATGGTCCTCTGGAATAAGGACACGGAAGATTGGAAAGGCCATGATTCCGATGTGATTTTTGATTATGTAGAAAGCTCCAAAGCATCCGGGTCTATTATCCTTTTGCATGAATCCCAAGAGGTGATTGATGCACTGCCAAGAATTATTGAATATATGCAGGAACGAGATTTGGAGATCGTGAATTTACAGTAAAACCCATTCGCCAATGAGGTAGCGAATGGGTTTTTGCATTTTCTAAGCTTTATAAACCGCGAACAGATCATTATGGGTTGATTCCATATCATAATAACCCGCTCTTTGCCTGCCTCTATAGATTCCTTGCGTTAAAGGTATCTCCGCCTTCTATCGTGCCGGATTGGAATCCTTTATTAAACCAACGCTTCCTCTGCTCGGAAGTTCCATGCGTGAAGCTCTCAGGCACAACATATCCCTGAGCCTTTTTTTGGATCGTGTCATCTCCGACAGCACTCGCTGCATTTATGGCTTCTTCAAGATCTCCCTCTTCAACTACATCCATTCCCTGAGCGTGGTGGGCCCAAACGCCGGCCAAATAGTCGGCTTGCAATTCAAAGCGGACTTGATATTTATTGTACTCCGTTTGACTGAGTTTCTGGCGCTGAGTCGCAAGCTTGTCAGTCGTTCCCAGAAGTGTCTGCACATGGTGTCCCACTTCATGAGCAATCACATAAGCCATCGCAAAGTCCCCAGGAGCTTGAAACTTTTGTTGGAGCTCATCATAGAAACTCAGGTCAATGTAGAGCTTCTGGTCTCCCGGGCAATAAAATGGTCCCACCGACGAACCGGCTTCCCCGCAGGCAGACTGGACGCTGTCTGTATACAATACTAGGGTCGGTTCTTCATAGACCAGGCCTTCCTCCTTGAAAATTTCTGTCCAAACTTCCTCTGTGTCTGCAAGGACGACAGAAACAAATTCCGAGTGCTCCTTGTCCTGTTCGGTTTCCTCATAAGGTGCGGGATTGTCTGAACCCGTAGTTCCCAGGTTATTCAAAAGGTCTCCCGGATTTCCGCCAAGCAGGGCCACGATAATGATAATGACTATACCGCCGAGTCCCCCTCCAACAAGCGTTTTACCTCCCACGCCTCTTCGGTCTTCTACGTTAGAGCTTCCTCTTCGCCCTCTCCATTTCATAATATTCCTCCCCTGAAATTGACTACTGAAATGTATTTATATCATTAGTGTTATACCCAGGATTGGAAGATTTATTTAAACTGAGATGAATAATTTTAGAATTAGGGCCAGTCCTTCTTGTTTTTTCCAAAAAATTAAGATTAGGTTCTCGGTAATTGAATCTAAGTGAGGTTGTTATTTTTTTCGCCCCATAGACTTAGTGCGAATTAACAAAAAAATGACCTACCCTTGGGGCAAGTCAAGTGCTTGATATGCTAACTGATACTTCCCACCTTCAGCAACTTCTGAATGGTACAATGCCTTCAGGGCAAAGTTTTTCTCAAGATCGTGTTCGTCCATCAACTCTTTTAAACGCTTTTGCAGTTCATTATTGTCTTTAACCAACTGTTTCATTTGCGATTTTATGTACTTCAAGAGATATTTAACTCCTTTCGGATTCCATACATTTCATTAATCATTGTCATTTACGATTAAATAAAACATCGGTGATTGTACGCTTAGTGTAAGAAGAAATTAACCTTCTATCATTTTAAGAGGATTTATATATTATTTATCTCTCTGATATAGATCCCGACTCTTGTAACCCGCACCAAGAATCATTTTCATTTCCTCGCGCCTCTTTTCTTTAGTAGCATCTTGTTTTGCACTATAAATATAACGAGCCCAATCTTTGCGGTATCCTGGAGTAAGTGATTGATAAAAAGCAAGTAAATTGGGAGTATGTTGTAAATCTTTTTCCACATCTGGAATCATCTCTATATAATCATCTACGGATTGACTTGCCGCTATCGAAGTGTGATTACGGCTTCGAGAATCTTCTTTTAGACCTACAACCGTAAAGACGTCATCTAATCCTACCATACGTGCAAATTTAATGTTACTTGTCCTAACATAACCATTTTCATCTGCACCTAACCCATCTAACAAAGCATCACGATGAATATACGTTGGATATACTTTATTCCCCTTTTTTGGATAAGCCAAAAAGATATAGCCGCTTTTATTTAGATAATTTTTCTCGATAACTTTGTTAACGAGGCCTTTTAAAGCCTCCATATCCAATACAAAAGCAAAGATAAGATCGTATGTACTATCTGTTAGCTTTGTATCATAATCTGCTAACTCTGCTAAATAATTTTCACCCTCTGGCAAATGCAATACCGCAACTTTTTTATATTTTTTTAAGTTTAGTTTTTCTACTATAGTTTTAGCCATCATTATCCACCTATTGAATTTATTCTATTGCTTCTTCAATGTAAAAGTTTCCTTTTTCGTTAGCAACTTTTTGAGTTTTCAATTTGCTGCAAGTTTGCAGCTCAAGTTATTTGATGTTACTTATTTTTTCAAAATACCTTTTTTATTTGTAATACGGTTCCTCGTAATGTATCTAAATGAGGGTTAATTTGGACAACTATTCTATAACCCAATTAACCGTGCTTTTGCATAGGTGCATAGAGTTTATGGTAAACAAGACATTCTCACTGGCAAAGATTGTTCAGTAGTAGTTGCTTGGTTTACTGCATGGCTTCCCATTTGGCGATTTCGTCCCGAACGATAGGGGCCACTCTTTTCCCCAACAGCTCGATTGCTTTCATTACATCCGCATGTGGCATGGTACCAACCGGTACGTGAAGCATAAATCGTGTGATGCCTACCTTCTTTCGAAGGTGAATGATCTTTTGGGCCACGGTTTCCGGATCCCCCGCATACAATGCACCTTCAAAGCTTCGTGCCGCATCGAATGCTGCCCGGTCATAATGCCCCCAGCCCCGCTCCCTTCCAATCACATTCATGGCTTGTTGGGTGGGAGGGAAAAATTTATTTACTGCTGTCTCGTCATCCTCTGCGATGAATCCATGTGAATGGGACGCAACCGGTAATTTGGAAACGTCATGACCAGCCTGAGCCGCCGCTTGTTTATAAAGCTGGACAAGTGGAGCGAACTGGACTGGACTTCCTCCTATGATTGCCAGAACAAGCGGCAGCCCCAACAGTCCTGCGCGGATGACCGATTCACTATTGCCCCCGCTCCCGATCCATACAGGCAAAGGATCTTGCACCGGACGAGGATACACACCAAGATTGTTAATGGCAGGGCGATGTTTGCCGGACCAGGACACGACTTCGGACTTTTGTAATGTCAGCAGCAAGTCCAGCTTCTCCTCAAAAAGCTCATCATAGTCTCTTAAATCATAGCCAAATAGCGGAAAGGATTCGATGAAAGAACCACGGCCTGCCATGATCTCCGCACGTCCATTCGAGATGCCGTCAAGCGTAGCAAAATCCTGGAACACCCGTACCGGATCTGCAGAAGAAAGTACAGTGACCGCACTTGTCAGCCGAATACGCTTTGTCTGTGATGCCGCAGCAGCCAACACAACGGCTGGAGACGATGCTGCATAATCTTGACGATGATGCTCCCCTACCCCAAATACATCCAATCCTACTTGATCGGCAAGCACAATTTCCTCAACGACTTCACGCAATCGTTGTGCATGACTGATTACTTCCCTCGTTTTAACATCAGGTGTTGTTTCTACAAACGTGCTGATTCCTATCTCCATTAACAATCCCTCCTGGATTTGTGATAATTTTGTAAAGAAGAGCGGATTTTTCTGTTCTTTCTTTCTACTTATATTATTTCACTTTAATATACCTCAAAGTCGAGATTTTTTCATTACGAACGAATTGAAGGAATGTATTAAATTCCTAATCTGTGGTGGATTCTGGACTTTATCAGCGAAATATACTTAAAAAAGCACATCAACTTTACCCATTGATGTGCTTTATCTATTTTCATTTAATAAATCCATTTATGTATTGATAGAGTTCTTCTAATTCTTGCTCTTTTGCGACAATGCAATTCGGATACTGTTTAATCTCTGCAACGCTCGATAACTTAAAATCGTTGGGAGTAGGGAGCCCAGATGCACAAATAATTAAATAATCCGCAAAAAAAATCACTCCTGTTATTGCTGACGTTTTAATTGTCATCTGACCCATCGCTCTTCCTGCAAACAATCCTTTCATCGCACTTTTTCCGCCTGTTCTTTCTATGACCATTTTACTCTCATCAACCATAACTGTAGTTCCCGATTTTAATTCAAACGTCTTCATCCATTTAGCCCCCTATAACAATTTAACTTTTTCCACATTCTTTTTTTGTTATTTTCCCAAAAGCTTTGGTTTATTGCATATTACTTCTGTGTTAATTGTACCCCAACCCTGTCTCCATGGCTCATTTACTTATGATAAGGCTCACCGTTACTAATTTAAATGAGGTCTTGATAAGTCTTAAAAATCTAGAACGCATTCATTCCAATCTATTCTACATTTTTGCAATTTACTGACTCCCTTGGGATAAGTGATTTCAGAGATATTGCCAGCAAGTATTTATATATTGTATTGTAAGAGAAGTAGTAATTAAAAACAGACGTCTGCCCCTATCACGTCATATTTTTTACGTGTTAAAGAGGCTGATAACAATCATCTTCATCTTTGTTGCTTAAAAACAAAGTGTTAATTGGATTGTCTTAAATATTCTATAAGGGTGGGATTTACCTGCGAATTAATAAATATATTAGCGAGTCTGGAAAAACATCTAGGCGCGGAGCAGATAAACTAATTAGTGATGGAAGAGTAACGATAAACGGTTCCATTGCAAAAATAGGTAGCCAGGTAAAGCCCGGGGATGATGTGCGAGTAAGTGGAGACCCTATTAGGGTTGCAAGAAACAATGTTTATATCGCCTTAAATAAACCCGTGGGCATTACTAGCACGACGGAAAAAAAGGTAAAAGGTAATATTATTGATTTAGTCAATCACCCATTGCGTATTCATCATATTGGGCGACTTGATAAAGATTCAGAAGGTTTGATTCTCCTTACGAATGATGGAGATATTGTAAACGAAATTTTGCGTGCCGAAAATAAGCATGAAAAAGAATATATCGTTTCAGTAGATAAACCAATCACACCTTCATTCTTGAAGCAGATGGCAGAAGGAGTAAAAATTCTTGATACAAAAACGCTTCCTTGTGAAGTTATACAGCTATCAAAGTTTGTTTTTCAAATCACATTGACCCAAGGTTTAAATCGTCAAATTCGCCGTATGTGTACAGCGCTTGGATACGAAGTTTATAGACTTCAGCGAACTCGAATCATGAATATTCATTTGAACAATCTACCCGTTGGACAATGGAGAGACTTAACAAAGAAAGAACGCAATCGACTATTCGCAGATCTAAACTACGAACCAAAGGAATGGTAAAAGTAGGATGAGTCAAAACATATAAACTGTTTTGGTTCATTCTTATTTTTATTTAGGATTCTGAGTGGCACAGTGCAGCTCAAAACTTTTTAATAAACTTTTACTTTTAGAATTTTCGTTAGTTACCTCATTTACTTATGATAAGGTTCACCGTGACAAATCAAACGGTAAACCTTTAACATATTAATCTTTTAGAATGGCAAGTCATCCCAATCGATATTCGCTGATTTATCATCATTTTTATCATTTGCATCCATATTCCTTCTTCGTTCTAGTGAATCTATGAACGCTATTGTACTTGTTACATTTTTAAAAATAAGCATACTCTCATCATAATTTAAAACCTTGTTATCATGTGCAAAGCTTTGATTATTTCTAACGCCATTGAAGGCATCCAAAATAGAAATAGAAGATTTTAGAATTCTTTCAGTCATTTCTGATTCAAATAGATCATTACTTCTTAAAAATTTTACATATTCACCAAAAATACTTTGTAAAGGTTTATCTCTGTCAGATTCAATTCCATACTTATCACACAGATTCCGAATAAATTTCACTGCATATGTATGTAGTCTATCTAAAGCTACCTGTGGTTGATTTTGTTCTATATTATCTCTAATTGTATTAGTTAGAAGTTCAAAGTCGGAATCATCAGAAGCTGGTTGTAAAATATCCTCTAAATGTTCAGAAACCGAACTTTGTTTTAACCTTTCTGCTATTTGTAAACAATCTTTAAATAAAACCTGCTCTTTCTGATCTAAGATTATTTCTCTAAGCTGATTATTCAAGTTCCAATATTCTAATAAGGCAGAAGTAAGTTTTGAAACAATGTAATTTGTTTCTATAATCCAAAAGGCTCGAAGTCTGTTTGCTTTAGAATCACCTTTAAATGCGTACTTATCCTCATAGATATCTCTATTAACATGCTCAAGAATAAAATCTTGAAATGTCCGATTTGAAAAATCGAGAACATAACCGCCGCCCATTCCTAGTATATTTTCTAGTTTTATTCTATCTATTCCAGTTAGTTCTGACACAACTTTTCACCTTCTTTAACTTTTAATCTAATTTTACTACAAACCGTTCCATATATTGTTTCCTATCTGCATTACAAAACCAAAAAAACACCTCCAACCCAATAAAAAAATAGTTTGGATAGGCTACACTTAACTGGCTTAACAGTGGAGAAATAAAAGGATTTAGAGTCGGGAGATCTTGCAGAATTCCCCGAACATCGATAGAAGAATTTGTAATTAGGAATTGTAAAAGCTAGAACCCACTTAGTTCTAAGTGGGTTCTTTTTTGTGATCCTCTATGTTCCTGCCTCTCATGAGGATTGCCTATCAGCATAGGCATCATTTCTATAATATATATATTATTAATCTAATATTACTTTTATCAATTTGCATTTGTAAGATTCTTAGTAAGCCAACCCAAAAACATGCCATCTTTCAATCTCATAAGGTATCCCTCAACCCCATCGCCGAAGCATAGGATGTGCGGGTGAGGTTCTTATTACCAAGGCTCGCTAAGTTTTCTTACAATGTCACTACGAGATAAAACAGACGCACATCGTTCCCATAATTGTGCTTCAGGATCTATGGTCCCACGATACTTCACAGTAAAAGCATCCTGAGCCTTTTTCCTTTCGTGAATGTATTCATTCATTCGGTCTTTAAGCTCTACTTCGTCATTTATCCAATCGTCATCAATTGTGTCAGGGAGGCTGCCGAAAATGTCATAGGTGCCACGCAGGCGTTCTGACAATACGTTGTACACTTTCTCATCTTGAGTTTCACTGTAGACAAGATTGAGCATATCAACAAACTTACGAGATTGGCCAAACCGTTTAATTCTACCCAATCGCTGTTCAAGCCGGGACGGGTTCCAAGGGAGGTCAATGTTAATCAAGGTGCCTAAGGTTTGAAGGTTCAACCCTTCGCAAGCTGCATCAGTTGCTACTACAAGCCTAATCTCACGGGTTCTAACAGAAGCTTTGATAACTTCACGTTCAACATTATTAAACTGCATATCTCGAAAAAGCCCACTTTTTCCAACACCAGCGTAAACTGCCACAACTTCACCTTTAATAGATTTAGCCAGTTCCTTGGCAATCCATTCGGCAGTGTCATAATATTGGCTGAAAATAATACAGCCGTGCTCAAGCCACGTTTTCCCATCAGTCCTAAATTCAGTTAAGAACCACTTCAATGTATTAAGTTTAGAATCTACCGCTTCAGGTCGTGAAAGCTGTCTTTCTATTTCTTTGAGGCAGGTGACTTCTGCGGAAGTCATTTCAGAAAGTATGTGTTCTACTTCTTCAATGCGGTCCTCATCCTCGTTTGAAATAGAGTGCTTTAGCATCTTCTGTGCAGTTTTTAAACCGGATGCGAAACTTGAACAAATACGCTGTAGCATTAACGATTTCATAAAACCGCCAGCTTTGGTTCTAGATTGAAGTAGCTGGCTAAACTCTTCTGCTTTTTCATACGCAACCTGAAAGGGTGTATTGGTTGGAATCCCCAAGCCAACAAAACGAGACTGATACTGGGCAAGGTTTCGGCTTAGCGGGTGTGTATTAACCCCCACTTTTTCTAACAGACCATCGTCTTCAAGCTGCTTTCTCTTTCTTAAAACCGTATGGCGTAAGACCGGATTATTTTCTTTGAAGAATTTCAGATCCAGACATTGAGAAAGCCACATGTTCTTAATCATGTAGTCCAAGTCTTCAAACCGATGTCCGCAAAAGAAAGACTGGGAGTCAATTGACAAATAATCACGAATCTGTTGGACAATATGATGTTCATTTGCCGGTGGTAGTGGATTGCTTAACCATCGCCATGCCTCTTGCTCGGAAGTGATTTGACTTTTTCCAGTCACAAGTGGAATGGCTTGCTCATGATCTCGCCAAGGTGATAATGAATCCCCAAGAACAAACTCTGCCCCGCTATTTAGGATTCCTAAGAGGTCCCAAAGTTCCCTGACGTCCGTCTGGATGGGAGTCGCAGTACCCAATATTATATGCCGAGTACGCTTTCCAATTTGCTGCATAAATGCAAGAAGATTGTTTGGTCCAGATGCTTTATTACCAAGTCCGCCTCTTAATCGTGCTTTGTGCGCCTCATCCAGGATGACTGTTCCATATCGTTTTTTAAGGAGCATTCCTGCTTCTTTGATAAATTCAGATTTATCCCGCTGGTGCATAATCAATCCAGTTGAAATAATGGCAATTTTGTATGGACACTTTTTTATAGAGGTTGCGTCTCCACGTGGTGATAAAATCTGACCTTCTACACCAATCCACACCTTTTTTTGAGAAGACCATACAGCTACGGGAATCCCCAGCTTATCCATCATCTCAATTTGCCATTGAATTGTTAACGTGGACGGAGCAAGGATAAGAACCGGTCCATCTTCAAGAAGAGCGCTCACTAGAGCGCTGGTCGCCATTGATAATGTTTTACCAACCCCGACCTCGTCGGCCAAGAGTAAGCGGGCTTTGCCATAGGTTTCCCGGTGTTCTAGAAACATGGTTACAAAGGAACGTTGCCATGGCTGCAATTGTTCTCCTCCCCGGTAAATTGGAGATTCCGCCATGGCTGCAGCTGGAACCTCTTCAGGTTTCAATACTTCTACCGTGACCTCCCTACGATTAGCCACACGACTAATCTCTGCCAAAATGGCTTCCGGTAGAGGGATACCATCGTTCCACAAGGCCCAGAACTCATTCTCTACCCAATCAGCGCTTTCCTCATCGTCATCCTGCCATATAAGTTCATAGTTGTGGGAAAAAGCACTTTTCGACTCGTTAACAGATCCAATAAACGACTTCCGGCCGCCATCTGGATAGTGTATAGATCCAGCCTTGCCGTGTAGAAACAGGCGCTCCCTTGGTACAACGCGAATTTCCACATTTCCAGACTGTAATAACTGATCTAGGAGCTGATAACGTTCCTTTTTTAAGAGCGCTTCTGCTTCTATATCCACTTCATTCCAGCGTTCCTTAAGGGCTGAATTCCTACCAGTGGCCACATGAAAGTCTGCCAAATCCAGTTCCGAATTACAAATAATCTTTACTTCAGGAATTTTAGAGATTTCCTCTCCAACCAACTCAAATATAGAACTTCTGAAATAGCCCGCAATACGGAAATACTTTGAAGCACCTTTCAGAGTTTTAGCCAAAAACTCAGTATCCAATCTTTCTGTTCGAGAAGAAAAACGCTTTAACGTCATACCTTATAACCTCTGATTTCTTATGGATTCCGCGAGTACGCGTGCGCAGCTCGCTTCCTCGTCAGGTTTAAAGTTGTTCGTGCCTAAAGTACCACCCCGTTTTTCTGCAAGGTATTCCGCCATTTTGGCCAACAATGATTTGTTGGGTAGATAGTTGGGGCAGTTTTCCATCAAGTGCAGCAACACATCATCCACTTCCACCCCTTTGGAGAGTTCAAAGAGAGCGTAGAGTAAGGCTCGCAGAGGTGTCCCCGTAATTTCAGATTCTCCGGACATCATTGCACCTTTGAACTCAATAGATAGCTTTAATCGTGCAGAATTGGCTTTGGAACTGTTGCTCATCAACTGGTCATAGTGATAGACTTTAAAGGCTTTGGCAAAGTTCTGGTAGTTATCTAGTGTCTTGGCACCCTGATGCTCCATCTCAGCCATTTTAAGGTAAAATCGTTCTACAGCCTGCAGTTTCTGCCAATCTCCTTTTTCAAATCCCACAGGGACTAGAAACTGGACGGCGGTCTGGACTGCAAATTCGATGAGTTCATCAACGAAGGTCTTTTTACCTTTTTGGCGAGGGGCTTCTGCCTCTGTCACCATGTCCTTACCGTCAATGCGGGAGTAGGCTGTCAAGACTTTCAGCGCAGCTGCATAGCCCGCCATTTGCAAGTCAGCATCAGTGTAGAGCCCTTCGGAACCTTGAGCTCGTACACTTTTATCAAGTCCCATCAACGATTCCACCTGTTCTTTCACTGCTTCTTCTATTTCCCAACCCAAATCATCACGGAATGTTTCTAGCTCCTGGCGTCGCTTGCGGAGAATTAAGATAATGGTTCCCTTAACATTTGCTCCCTGACGCAAAGCTGAATCAGTTTCCGTTACCACATACCAAGCCGCCGTCACTTGCAAGCCGCTCGCCCAGATAATATTTGCCATGTCTGCCCAGATAGCCCCACTTTGATGGGTAAACATCAATACCTGAATTCCGTTTTCTGGCATTTTTTGAGTCATCTTACGGTAGGCGGCCACCATGCCTTGGCGGAAGCCCTCATCCTCACCTTTAATAGATAAAGAACGACGACTGTCCCAGGTCCAGTGCGCAAATTCCTTAGGAGGATTCTTTCGCAGCCAAGCAATAAAGAACTCGGTGATTTCTTCATATTTTACAGCATCACCATAAGGCGGGTCAGTTACGTAGATATCGTTAGTAACTTCAAGATCTTGTGCAGGGTGATTGTTTACAGTAACAATAGATGAAAGAGGGTAATTTTGATATTTTTGATTAAACTGCCCTGTTGAATTTGCCATACTTCTCGTAGCATAATTATAGAGTGTATTTAATGCTTGATTATCGAACACATTAATTACACAACCACCTCCACCACCGACAGGGTTCCATCTACAAAGCCTGCTGTTATATTGGGTGAGTTGTAGGAACCCAAAAGCAGTATGAGCATCAATTCTTTTAGAGAGTAGCCCTAACGTCAGAAGTTGCCTTGGATTAAATAGATGATGCCAGTGCGTCCAGCCGCGTTCGCGAATTGGTTGGTCAGTGTTATATCCTTTTTCAATAACCATATCCGGGATATATCCCTTTTCCTGCCACTCGTATAAATGTCTTCTCACATAATCGATAACTTTTTCTTCTCGTCTCAGATCTTCTTTGGTTACGGGACGGAATTCATAATCAAATTGTGTTCCCTTTGGTTTCCTTCTCATCCATTGAACACAATAGAGACGTTCCTGAAAGATATCATCAGGACTTGGCGTGAAATCGGTTTTACTCCACAATCGTAAACGGTTCTTATTTTCTTTGCCGTCTTTGTAATCGCCCCGGATCGTCTTAATATTCACACGATATTGAGTTATTCCATCTGGAGAGTGAACTACTTCCCCTCCTTGAATAGTACCGGTCTTGTAATTTTCTAACTCCGCATCACTTTTTGCATAAACAACGTCAATATCATACATCATTAATTCTGTATTTGGTCTTAAGGTGAGATATACTTTGAATCCTTTTGATATGATTTGTGTTGGCAATAATGGTACTTTCCAGCCCGTTTCTGGACATTTTATTTCTACACAATAAAGATAAACTTTCGCAGTCCAACCTTCTCCGTCTGTTTCTATTTCAAGTTGATTAACATCACTAAGTACGTTATCAATTATTTTTTTCTGTTTTAAATCGATTTCTGATTGAATTTTCTTCTCTGCTCCAACTACATTTACCCCTCCCCAGGTAAGCATAGAGGCAATAGGATTCAAGTCAGTTGCATAAACGTCACAGCCTAACCGAGCAGCTTCAAAAGGAATTTGACCAGAGCCAGAAAAGGTATCTGCCACTTTTGGGCGACGGCCGAACCGGGCAATACCCATCTGTTCAACCAACTCTGGGAATGAAGTAGCGGATGTTCCCAGATGAGTGTTCACCTTAGACCATATATGGGAGTAAAGTGAGTTATTCATCTCCTCAGGACGTTTGGCATTTCTCACCTGCTCATTGTATGGAAGAACCAGAAATTCACCCACGGAACCTCTTTTTGAGACAGGCAGTTTCTCTTCAATCCTCTTCTGCATAGACTGAGGGTCCATTGCCATCAGGAGTTCAAAGATTTCCAAATCTCTAAGCCGATCCTCTGTAACAGGGAGCAATGTTCCTAGTATACAGGCTTTATTAAGTATAAGTGGTTTTCTCCCTTTCCAATAGCTGCCCATTGTAGCAAGCGTTTTTGCAGCACTTGGCATCTGTTCTTTAAAACTTTCAGCTGATAATTTCTGAACCGGGAACAGATATTCAATCAGTGCCGGTTTGTCTTTCCATTCAAAAGGTGCTAGTGACATCAGATATCCCCTTTTTCTATAAAATCAAATAGAGACGGTGCCTCTTGTTGTTCTTGTTTCTTATTTTTTGTCTTGGTGTTTTTCTTAAGTTCCAGCTTTATGTTAGTTCCGTCAGACAAGGCACAGTAGAGTGCCTTACGCCAGCCTCGATCGGACTGATTGTCAAGCCCGGCCTCCGATGCAGTTTTACTGTAAAGCCACCAGCGCTCTTCGGGCCGCAATGCCAGCCACTTTTGGCTTATTACAAGGCATTCTTCAGGGGAGGCATGCTCCGCTGCCCAGCCTAGGACGCATAATTCTCTTCCGAGAAATCGGTCCAGTTTTACTTTTCCGGTTGTCCAACTGCCAGTGCTTTGCTTATTCTTTTTCAACCGTTCATTAAAATCTCGTCTGGCGTCATCTCGAATCTTAGTCCAAAGTTCACGAGCCAAAACTAGTCTACATTCAACCGTTTCACGGCGAGCTTCATCGCCGTCAAAACCGAAATCTTCAAAAATACCGATAGCATCCCGTGGAGATGCTGGAATTTCCACGTAATAATGATGTATACCGAATTCTGTTGGCGCTCCAAAATCTGTAGTTCTACTCATTTTTGTTCTACCTCTCCATTGCCTATTTCAATACCGAGTTGCTTGGAAAATTGCTCTAAATCATAACCGGTAGGTGTAAAGGCTTTTTTAAATGTCATAATAACAGGTGCATCCGGATTAAGGAGAGTTTGGAGATTTTTCAACTCCTTTTCAATAAACTCAGCACTGATTTTTATTTCACCAAGGGAAAGATTGATTGCCTTTGGTGCAGATCCCACCATCAACATAACCTGCTCAAATTCTATGTTTTTCTCCTTAGCGACCTTCAACCCTTCATACGTTTTCGTGGAACTATCCAAACGTTTAGGTGACTGGCTGACTAAAATAGCTGGCGCTTCTTTAATAATGGGAACTTCCGTGGAGCCTGACTTGGCAAAGGTAAAGTTCCGCTTATCTTCAATACCGTCAGACTCGGCAAAGACATAAACAGTCGTTTCTTCATATCCTAATTGAATGGGGCCTGTATAATCTATTCCGTTTCGGGCTTCTGACCCATCCAAGGTATACTTAATAGAACCTCTCGGTGCGACAAACAACTCTACTGTTCGGGAAGCTTCGTTAAATCTATTTCGCAGTGTCAGACGATTTTCCCATGTTTTAGGAGCGCCAGTCAGGTTTTTCCCAGTAGGATCCACGGCCAGGAACTGAACACGAAGCGCTTTGGTTACCAATGTATTTTCTTTCATTACCGGGCTACTTTCGGAAACATCACCGTCTTCTGCATAGTAGATTCGTGGACTTTTACCTGCATTCACTACATCAATTTTCAAACGCACTGTACCTGAATCATCTGGAGAAGTGTCTTCGCTAAAAATGACTTCAGTTGTTTTGGTTTTAGGTGTTTTCGTGATGTATCCATTCCCCAAATCTTCCCATACACCACGCTGGTACGCTTCAATAGCGAGCTGGTCAAATCCTCTGTTTGGAAGCCATGGCATCTGAGTCTTCTGCTTCATTTTGTCCATCAAGTCAGTCTTCCGCACCTCCTCCAGAGGACCGAAAAGCAACGATTCTGCTCTGGCGCGAAGGGCATCGAAGTTTTCAGTAACCTGGGTATACAATTTAATAGGATCAGAAGTTAGCGTTTTCACAACCTGCCGTTCACCATTGTAAGGTTCATTTGATGGATACGTACTGTCGAGTGCTTTCGGTCGAAGCACATCTTCTCCTCGATTGTTTCCCGGAAAGAGAAGTTTATCGAAGACAGAAAGAACGGTGATTTGAAAATCCTGTTCATATTGAGCTTTCTTTTCATCTAGTTCTTTTCGCTGCGGGTGTGAATCTAAAATTTCAATATCCGCTTTTGTTACTGCATAGACATGGCGAGCGGCTTTTTCGATACTGGCAATAGATGACTTGTCTCCAGTCAAAACCAGTACATTATTTTTGTTAACCATTTCCTTAAAAAATTTGGAAACTACACCAGGTGGGGTCTTCCCGTCTGGACTGATAACCAGAAGTGCTCGTCCAGTCTTAAGAACAGCCTTTGCTTCATCCATTTCAGGGAGAGGTAACACTTTTTCATACGCTTCTTTGGTTACTGGTTTGTACATTTCTTCAAGTCGATGACGTATTAGTTCATCCACCTTGTTTTGTGGTGCTTTATCCGCATACCCTTGGAGCTTTTTCGTTAAATTTTCCTGACGACTAAAATAGTTACGTCCTTCCTGTGTCTGATGTAAATACCAGGCGGACTTTTGAAATTCACTGAATGCAGCCCTGTAATCACTTCCTTGGCGAATAGGGTCAATCAAGCATTCAAACATTTCACTTTCAGTAAGTCCTCTTACAGAATTGACAGCAGTTGAAAGACTGGCTGTCAACAAAAGGGTTCCAACCTGTCTTGCATAATCATTCCCTCTATCGATGTCAATAACCTGCGCATGAGCGCTGTAAGTTGAATCCCAGAGGTCTCTTGCAATTACATCTCGCATTTCGGAGATTTCGGTCAACTTTTCACGAACATCGTGGAGGGAAAGATCAAAATGCTGAGCACCAATCAAATACACATCTTCTTTGCTTTCCCATACTGATTTCAAAAGACGTGAAACTAATTCCATTAAACCACGTGTTTGTTTGAACTTTTCATTATTCTTAAAAAGGGCAATAATACTCTTGAAGCTTGGATGGAAGGGATAGGTTGATTCAATATCGTTAGACAAAGCCTCAGCGCTTCTTTCAACTGTTTTTGCCCTTGCTGCTTCTGCAAGCCTTGACGCATAGACTGAGGCAAGTTCTGCTATCTCTTTTTTATCTGGCAAAGAAAGAAAGAGACGTTTGCGAAGTATTTCATAGATTTCATTAGATTCTAGATTAACCGGAGTGATAGAAACTTCCGCACGCCCCAGCTCCTGTGTAGCATCATCAAGTGCACGTTGGATAAGTTTCCCACCAGTATCGTAGGCTGCCTCCAAGTCAGACACAACAATACAGACATTTTTCTTTTTTTGAGCTGCAGTCAGCATATTGGAAAATGCTCTGGTAATTACGTCTGCAATCGTTCCATGCCCTAAAACCTGAGTGCTGTAATAATGAAAATATGGTGGCATCTCATCCAAGAGGATTAGAATAGGTTCTTCACCATCAAATAGATTTACCCATGACTGTTCATCCGGAGCCTTTGCACCGGATTCCCAATATTCTCTGAAGACACTCTCTTTCCCTAATTGACGAGCAATTTCTCCCCAGAAATAAGTGTGAGGGTTGTTACGTCCATTAAAAGCAGCTATCTTTGCCGTATCAAAATTTGACTGATATGGCATGGAACCTATTTGTATCTCTCTAAGGGTCGAATCTTTTGCCAGTAGTCCAAATCCCACCATCAAGTGAGTTTTACCTCCACCCATAGCTTGTTTAAGATGGAATACGGTATCGTTTGACTTTCCGGCGAGACGAGCCATACCTTTAGAAAGAAGAGTCTTCATTCCATCTGTTATAAAAGTTTTCTTAAAGTATTCTTGCCCATTGGTTTCATGAATAATCTGGTCTAGTTGTTCAATCTGATCACCAACATTTATATCAAGGGCCTTAGGTTGTAATTGACATGCCGATTTGATTGTTTTCATTCTATGTTCCTCCCCTTTTCATACCCCAGCAAATAAGTGGAGATTTTATTTTTCCACTTTTATATTTATATAGTATATTTTATCGCTTTGAAGTGGTATTGCATAGCGTTGCTCTTGTATTCGTTGGATTTTTTCTGGAAATCGTTCATTTTCGACTCTTTCTCTTTGTTTTAGCCTTTGGTTATATGCTGATTAGATTTCATTTTGAGCTTTCTTTTATAAGTCGAGGAATATAATGTTCTGCACCTGTTTGTGTTTCATTGTAATCCTTTAAAGAATGATTTATCTTCCGTTTTTCCAATAAGAATGGAGGATAGTGTCGAATTTTAATAGTGCTTAAGATTCATAAAAACAATTCCAAAATAAGCTTCTCTTTTTTCTCTTTTATTGACCTAATTTGACTACTATTTTTACCTATTATAGATTGACACGATAAGTGTAATAAGAATAATATATATAATTCAACCCTATACTATAATAATCACACAAATATTTCATGAAACTTTAAAGAAAAAAGAAAAAATCATTCCCCGCCGCCCCATTATCGTTTAAAATAGATTTAGATGTTTAATTCATGAATTGGAGTGATGGTGGAGATGGATCAATACAAATTTAGTTCAGAACACAACAAAATGATTGTCGAGGCTATAGTTGAAGGTTATCGCGAATATATTGAGCATCGAAAAGACCGAAGAGATAAGATGAAAATTAGCTCTGCCTTTGCATGGACTAAAGGGAATTTTATTGAAAGCAAAGTGGCAGAAGAGTGTATTGACCACGGTTTCACATACAAGAAGTCTAAAGCAGGACTTACATGGGACTATCTCCAATTTATCCATGGAGATTCTAAAATTCTCTTTCTGATAAAAAATGCTGCATATTTTAACGAAGAGTGCTTCTCGCAGGCAATACTACCTACTAATGGCGGTAGGAGCGGGCGCCGTCGAACTTACCTTCATGAATTATCTAAAATTAATAAAGACGTATTATTTTCTTCCCATCATCGACAATCAGAAGAAATGTCTTCTGAACACTTTGAACAACTTTCGTTTCTAGTTCCAGAAAAGCAAGTAAAAGAAGAACTAGACCACTTCAAATCATCTTATAATGAATTTCATATCCTCACGTATGCTCTTGATGAGGCATATCAGATATCTGAAATTATACATTATCTACCGAACCCAGAAGATAATGTAGCTTACCAAGTGGAAAATCTCTCAAGTTTTATTTCTGGAGCAGATTTGACAGAAGAGGATCGGGAAGTAATTGCACCAGAAGCAAATGATGATCTCTTGGATCCAGCAGCATTCGACATTGGAATCCTTGAAGAAGAACAACAAAATGAATAAATGAGAAATAATTGATTTAGTTAAGGAGGGAGCGGCATGTTTATTGGTGAAAATCTAACCAATCTTCGTATCATGCATGGATATTCGAGAAAACAGCTCTCTGATATGATAGGCGTAACAGAACAGGCAGTTTGGCAATACGAAAACAATTACACATCACCAAAAATGCAAGTTATTAACGAATTAAAACAGATATTCAATGTGAAAAATAAGTATTTTTACACTAATGACATTCTGAAGAAAAAGATGAAACCAGACAATGTCAATGTAATGAACATCGCTTACCGTTCAAAGGTTGTGAATGTCATCTCAAAAACACAGGCGGAAGCCAAGCATTTAGAATATTTAGATACGTTCGTTGACTATTTAACGGCTAAAGTAAGATATCCCACTATGAAAATTATTCAGTTAAGAGATGAAGTAATTAAATACTTAAATACTTCAGATGACAGTAGATTGGTTCAAATTAATAAAGTAGCTGAACTAGCTCGAACAAAACTTGGTTTTAGGAATGACACCAACGAGGATTTGATGTTTCTCGTTGAGAAAAGTGGAGTGTTTGTTTTCGAAAAGGCAATCGGTGAAGAAATTGATGCATATAGCTTATGGACCATTAATGAACGTCCTTATGTCATATTAGGAAATATGAAGCGTTCAGCTGTTCGAAGAAACTTTGATATTGCACATGAGCTAGGTCATTTACTACTTCACTACCGTCTTGAATTCACTAGTCTGGATCGTAAGGAGCATAAAATCATAGAAAATGAGGCAAATATTTTTGCAGGTACATTCCTATTGCCTGAGGATGAGTTCAAAAATGACATGAAAGACATGCTCTATATTACTAATCCAGATGCTTACATCGATCTAAAAAAGAAATGGAGTGCCTCGCTACAAGTATTAGGATACAGGGCAGCCAAACTGGGAATTATTGAACCAAAAAATCATCGGAACTTTTATGCTGCACTTCATCGAAAGGGTTATTTAAAAAAAGAACCTCTAGATGACTTAATACCTCTGCAGAAACCGATGAAGGTAAAATCAATAATTGATTTAGTTTCAAAAAAAGGGCTTTTAGATATTCGTCACATGATTGAAAACGATTGGAAAGTAGATGTTTCCTTTTTTCATCGGATGACAGGAATTGATCCAAACTTCTTTAGTAAATATTTAATTAGTAAACAAGATTTCGGACTTGAGAATGTTACAGATTTACCGATACGTATTTCTGGAAAAGATAAGTAAGTCTAATGAAAAAAAGAAAGGTAAACTTCGACTTCGTTGTTTACCTTTCTTTTTAATAATTCTATTATTTTTATTAGAGTTTACCGTTATTTATGGTACGGTTCCCCCCGATTAATCCGAAACGCCCGATAAACCTGCTCAACCAATATCAGCCGCATAAGCTGGTGTGGAAAGGTCATTCTTGAAAAAGAAAGAGCTTCGTCCGCCCGATGCATCACTGCTTCGCTCAACCCCAAAGATCCTCCGATCACAAACGTCACTTTGCTCTTTCCATAAGTAGCAAGCTTGTCGAGGTTGTCTGCAAGTTCCTCAGAGGATTTCATTTTCCCTTCTATCGCCAATGCTATAGCATAGGCATCCGGGCTGATCCTGCTTAGGATCCGCTCTCCTTCTTTCTCTTTAATTTGCTGCATTTCTACTTCACTTAAGGTTTCAGGTGCTTTTTCATCGGGTAATTCAATTATGTCGAATTTTGCGTATGAAGATAACCGTTTTACATATTCGTCGATTCCTTGCTTCAAATATTTCTCTTTTAGCTTTCCTATCGTTACAATTGTGATATTCATTCTTAACCCTCACTTTACACACAGGTTACAAACAGTTTACAAACACGTTATCCACAGCACTTATCCACATGTCCACAATTTCTATCCACATATTGTAGGCGAATATTAGTTCCCTACTACATATATTGCCATATTTCGACAATATTCACAGCTTGTTGATAATTGTTTTTCTTCTGGAACTTTATCTAAAACCGGGTAAGTTTCATGCTCGTCTACGATTACATCCAGTGCTAATTCCACGTGTTCCTGACAACAGTAAATCATCTATATTCTCCTTTTTTCTTTTGCATAATACGTTTTCATCTACTACGATTTCCACAGCAATCAGTTTTTCTTTCGTTTTTCCTTGTCACTATGTATCGTAACAAAAAAACAGGAAAAAGAAAAAGCAGGAAGCTAAGCCTCCTGCCCATTTCTACATCGTCTCTGCTGTTAATTTGAGCGTTGCATTCTGTTTTTTCCCGTTTCTATAATAGGTAATTTTAACATTGTCGCCGACTTTCTTTTCGGTATACAAAAACTTCCTTAAGGCCACAACATCCTTAATCGTTTCTCCATCCATTTCGACAATCACATCAAATTCCTTTAATCCCGCTTTTGATGCCGGAGAAGTAGGCTCTACACCTGTGATGGCCACACCTGATGTCACATTTTTAGGCAGCTTTAATGTATTTTGCTGATGGTACTGAGAAATTTCCTCCACCGAACCGAGGTTAACTCCCATATAAGGCCGTCTTACTTCTCCGTACCGCTCAATATCGTTAATAATCGGAATCACAGAGTCAATGGGAATTGAGAGACCGATTCCTTCTACGGCTTCCTGGGCAATTTTCATCGAGTTGATACCAATCACCTGGCCGCTAAGATTGACTAAGGCGCCACCGCTGTTTCCTGGGTTGATGGCTGCATCTGTTTGGAGGACTTCTGCATTCCAGTCAATTTCTCCATCCTGGTTTATATCAATCTCGATTGTACGCTCTAAACCAGAGATAATTCCCTGCGTAATCGATCCTGAAAATTGCAATCCTAACGGGTTACCGATTGCAATTACCGGCTCACCTAGTTTAAGGGCGTCTGAATCACCGAATTCCGCTACCGTTTTTACTTTGTCGCTATTAACCTCAATGACGGCTAAGTCTGTCCACCGATCGCTTCCTCTTATTTCAGCCGGTATCTTTGTCCCATCGTTTAATGTGACTTCAATTTCGTTTGCCCCTTCAATAACATGGCTATTGGTAACGATCCAAGCTTTTCCGCCCTCTTTTTTATAGACTACCCCCGACCCGGTACCCGCTTCGCCATCTTCACTTTGACCCTGGCCTTGCCCTTGACCCCAAAACCCGGACTGCTGAATATTTGTAACGCCGACAACAGCATCACTGGCTTTATCAACCGCTTCTGTTACGGCCGTATCGACATCCAAGGAAACATTCTGTATGGTCCCGTTTGTTGACGAATTGCCTCCTGAAGAATTCTCTGTAATTGTAGATTGATCCGTACCAGTACCGATTCCCAGTCTTGGAAATGCTACCATAACCAGGAGAGCTCCGATAATAACCCCGGCTAATGCGGTAAGAAAGTAGCCCTTACGGCTCCCCTTGTTGCGTTGGTTTCTATCTGGATAATCTTGATCATAATATCCCATTTATGCTCAACCCTCTCTGTTTATATCATAATTATTGCAACCACTAGTGTTTGTTTATACCCTTAATTATACTCATCCTACTTAAAAATCCTAAAAAAAAGTACTTTTTCTGGATATTAAGTCATTTCATGAGAGTGTATCCGTGAAATGCGGTTTTGTTTAAAAAAATGAAAAAAGAATGAAAAAGCCGATGCTTTTTCATTCTTTATAATGCTACTAGTCCAGTAGGTTTCTTAGGGTCGGTATCATATAACGAAAATTGCTCGCCAATCAGAATCCCTTTAGTTTGCAGCGTTTGTTCAACCGACATTCTTGCCAGGTCCTTCATATTGTTATCGAGGCTCAAATGCGCAAGGTAGATTCGCTTCGTTTTATCTCCCGCGACTTCACTCATTGCGATGGCTGCGTCTTCGTTTGAAACGTGACCCATATCGCTCAGAATTCGCCGTTTTACGCTCCAAGGATATCTCCCCATCCGAAGCATGCTGACGTCATGGTTACTCTCAAAGATGTAGGCATCGGCATTTGAAATGATTCCTTTCATCCGGTCGCTGACATAGCCCGTATCCGTAATTAGGACAAGCTTCTTGCCACCCTGATGAAACACATAGAACATCGGCTCAGCCGCGTCATGTGATACCCCAAAAGATTCAATATCAAGGCTGCCAAAGGTCGATACCTGCTCCATATTGAATACAAACTTTTGATCTAGTGAAATCTCTCCGATGGATCGTTCCATAGCCTGCCAGGTTTTTTCATTCGCATAGATTGGAAGCTTATGCTTTCTAGCAATGATTCCGAGGCCTTTAATATGATCACTGTGTTCATGGGTGACGAGAATCCCTGACAGCTTGGACATATCCCGTCCGATGCCGCTGAATAGTGCTTCCATTTGCTTGCCGCTCAAGCCTGCGTCCACGAGAAATGCCTGATCCTCCGTTTCTACATAAAAGGCATTTCCCGTACTCCCGCTGGCGAGAACACTAAAATGCATGGTCATGCAACTCACTCCAGTAATATTTTTTCTTCTGTATTCAATTCGATGACTTCCCCATCAAATGCTTTTACAAACATATCCTTGCCGTTTACTTTCACCCACCAAGTCGGCGTCAGTAAATAGGAAGCTGATGATGATTTCAGCAAGTTATAATATCCAAGCTCTACGTCATCTTTTGATATTTCGCTTTTTTCGGGTAAATGCCCTTTATTGAACAAGTTGGCGATTGCCTGGTTGGCAGAAATCACCGACTCTTTTTTATTCATCGGTTTAATATCTTCCAAGTAAGTTTGTTCATAAGAAACGATTTCTCGATTTTCATTCAACCGCAATGTTAATTTTGCATTCGTATTATTATAAAAGGTTTTGTTACCGAAGCTTTGATAATAAATGATTGAATTGCTGGATTCTTCATAAGACCAGAACTTATAACGTTCTCCTTGATAAATATTCTCTTTCAGAAATTCAGCCAATTCACCCGGTTTAAACTCTTCATTTACAATAATCGACTTTTCAAACGTTCCAACGAGCGTGGTTTCATCGTTGATGGACACCTGCTGGTTTTCCAGTTTCTTACTATCATCCTTTGAAAATTCTTTTCTTTTTGCTATTAGAATATTTTCTTGTTTTTCTTCATTTGGTAAGGAAGGAAATTTGATTCCATCCTCTTTCATTTGTTCTTCTACAGATGCTTCAGTAATAGGATCTATCTGTGTAGAATCCTTCTTATCTAAGAATTGATAGAGCAGAAAGATATCCAACACTAGAAACACCATGATAAATATTGTTTTCGTCCTACTCCAATCCACTCTTTTCGCCCCCCGGTTCATTAAGTGGCACAACAGTCCAAGTACCGCCATATCGGTAATACCAGGCAGGCTCCAAATGGATAACAGGCTCGGTCGGATCTTTGGATAATTTATATCCAACCCTTACCTCTTCCACATCAGCCAACTCGAAATTTCTCGTTAACCGTTCTATAACCTGCTGTCCGGAAAGAAGGGTTACTTTATTTTGATTGTTAGGAAAGGGAGGAGAAATCAATGTAAAATAAGGGCGCTCGTATCGATAAATTTCTTCATTGCCCCATTCATGTTTTATTTCAGACATACCCTGCCCATTAAAAACAGGATACCTGCCAATACCGTCAATATCGTCAATATATAAGCGAAATGAAACCATCCGCTCTGCTTCGCTTATATCGGCATATTGATAATAATCATCCCATCCAGGCTGGCTGTTTATAAAATTAAGGCTATTTCGAATCAGACTGCCGGTAGTGCCATCCATATCACTTCGTTGGCCTGGATTTACAAATTCAACAACCGAAGAATCCTTAAATACAGTCAGTAGACTTGAACCATCGGTATATTCGTTTCCAACACTGACATTTTCTCGCTTTACTTTATCGGGGTCATTAAATAGTTCATTTTTGAAATCCTTATTAATATCGAGATAGTCAATATAATAGGTGAGCGGATTTAATTGGACAGAGTTTTTCGGCAGAAAAAGCGTGCGGCTTGAACTGACCTCTTTTGAAATATATTCAGGGTATTCATGCGCCCCTGAAGCAAAATTCTGAGTGAAGTTATTAATTTGAGCGGTTTGAACTTGTGCTTGAAATATCTTTTTATTTTTATAGTTAATAAAATAAACCTCGGTTTCATTGCTCCCCATATTTTCCGTGTTAAACACAATCCGGTCAAAGTACACCTTCGGAAGCTCCTGGTCATCTATCTTCAATTCCGATTTATATAAGTCAAGCGGGACAGTACTTGGAAAAATCATTTCCGCATTCCCGTTCGCATGGATAAAAGATGTAAATTCCTTCGCGAGATGTGATGCATCTTTAAAATTGTAAAAATCCCAAGTGAAAAGCTCATCTTGAATTCGTTTTATTTCACTTTTATCCTGTGTCTGAAAATGTTGACCCTCGTGATGAAAAAGCACCTGACCTGGTTTGATTACATTTGCAAGTTCTTGTACATCACTCTCAACATAATCACTTTCACTTTTCTTTAAATCTGGCTGATACGTCCAGATATTCCAAGTTAAGATTACACTTGCGACGACTAAAAATGTCAGAATGATATTTTTCGCGACTTCAAAATTCATGACCACTCATCCTCTTGTTCTTGCTCATAAGGAAGTGTAAAGAAAATAGTCGTCCCTTTTCCTTCCTTGCTTTCAGCCCAGATTTTCCCTTCGTGTGCGACCACCATCTCCTTGGCAATCGCCAGACCAAGGCCCGTGCCCCCTAAATTTCTCGTGCGCGCCTTGTCCACACGATAAAATCTTTCAAAGACTTTATCGATCGTGCTTTTGGGGATTCCCACTCCCTGATCACTGATGCTGATTACGATTCTTTCCGACTCTTCTTTAATACGAAATGTAATTTGTCCTCCCTCGGGAGAATATTTAATCGCGTTTGAAATGATATTATAAAGCACCTGGGTTATTTTATCTTCATCAATATCGACTAAAATGGATTTGGAAGGAATGTCGCGTTTAAAAGTGATATGCTCCGTTATTGTCATTTCGAATCTATCGATAATTTGGTTGAAGAACTTGGTGAAGTTCACCCATCCTTTAGAAAGTAAATAATCTTTATTGTCCATTTTAGATAATTGCAGCAAGTCATTCACTAGCCGTATCATCCGCTCGGTTTCATTTTGGGTCACATTTAAGAACGAAGGCGCTAGCGTTTCATCCTTCCATGCTCCATCAGCCAATGCTTCCAAATAGCTTCGCATTGTCGTCAGCGGTGTTCTCAATTCGTGGGAAACATTTGCCACGAACTCCCGGCGCTCTTCATCAATTTTCTCCTGTTCTGTGATATCATGCAGGACTGTTATCAGACCATTGATAAACCCTGTCTCCTTTTGAATGACAGAAAAATTGGCCCGTAATATATATGGCTCTTTTTTCGTACTGTAATCAAGGATAACTGATTCTCTTTCTTCAAGAAGGTCATCATAGCTATATTTCCCCTCTAATCCAAGCAGGTCAATAATGGGTTGCGATAATACTGTTTCACGTGAAACATCCAATAATTTAGCAGCGGGTTCATTGATCAAAATGACTTTTCCCCTGCGGTCTGTTGCAATCACTCCATCAGTCATGTAGGCAAGAACCGAAGATAGCTTGCGTCTTTCACCTTCAGTCGTCGACTGTGCTTCCTGCAAATCCTTAGTCAGATTATTGAATGTATAGGCCAGCTGTCCGATTTCATCATTACCGTATATTTTTACTTTTCTCGAATAATTCCCTTTGGCAAGTGCCAAGGCTTGCTTACGCATATCAGACATGGGCCGGGTAATCGTTTGGGCCAGAAGAATGCCGAGAATTGCCGTAATGCCCAGCGCGATTGCCGTTCCTGTGATGAAAATTCGATTGATTTGCTCCATCAATTCATACACATTTTCCATTTCAGCAATGGAATACACGATACCGATTACTTTATTACCTTGATCCTTGATCGGTGTCGCCAGAATCCATATGCGCTCCCCTGTTGCTTTGTCGTGCGTCGTCACTTCCTGCTGGATCCCCAATACATGGGCTTGCTTTACTAATCTCTCGGTTATTTTCTTCCCGACAATATCCTGATTATCATTATCCGAGGTCGCAATTATCTTTCTGCTACTGTCAATGACGCTTACCTCAGAGATATTATTATCGGACGAGTTATCTTCAAGAATCATCCGGATGTCATCCCCGAGAGTAGAGTTCTCGACATCTGTTGAATCATCATTTTCCATATGATTTGTCATTTCTTCACTAAGACTGTAAGTAAGAAGGTCAATATTTCCTAAAATCGATTTTTGGAAGTTTTCAACCAATTTTTCTTCAAGTTTGTCTACAAAATATACACCGATGATCTGCATCGCTACCAAGATAAGCAACACATAGATGAGAACAAATTTTATGTGTATAGAACGGAAAAAACCAACCTTTTTCATGTATCTTACTCCTGTTCAGGGTTGCGGAGGTAATAACCTACCCCTCTTCTAGTTACAATCCAGCCGGGATGGCTTGGATTATCCTCAATTTTTTCACGAAGACGACGCACCGTAACATCGACTGTCCTCACATCACCAAAATAATCATATCCCCATACAGTTTGCAACAAATGCTCACGAGTCATAACCTGGCCGATATGCTTAGATAAATAATGCAGCAATTCAAACTCCCGATGGGTCAATTCAATCGTAACGCCTCTTTTTGAGACTACATAGGCATCAGGATGAATCACGAGTGTACCGATTGCAATTTCCTTCATTTCTTCTGGTTCAGGTGTGGCAACCACCTGCTGTCGGCGCAGATTAGCCTTGACCCGTGCAATGATTTCCCGTGTGCTAAAAGGCTTAGTCACGTAATCATCCGCACCAAGCTCAAGCCCCAGCACTTTATCTATTTCAGAGTCCTTTGCAGTAAGCATGATAATCGGAATATCGTGCTTCTTTCGAACTTCACGGCAGACTTCCATCCCATCGCGTCCAGGTAGCATGATGTCCAGCAAAATAAGATCAGGCTGAATCTCTTCAACTATTCTGATAGCTTCATTGCCATCATAAGCACACGTAACCTCAAAGCCTTCTTTTTTCAAGTTGAACTGTAATATATCTGCAATTGGTTTTTCGTCATCTACAACAAGTATCTTCTTTTCCATGGATTGTTCTCCTTCATTAATAATCTGCTATCCTTCAGTTAAGATAGCTTAAAACGCCCATATTGTGGAGGTGATTTTGCTTAATTTCAAAATAGAACATTATCTTTACGACAAAGACATATGTTCTCTATTCTACTTTATCATTTTATGACTATTAATTCACCTCTTAGATTAAATCGTGTGTATAGAATATTTACCATATTAAGAGATATAGAGTTACTAAAGGGTTCTTCACCAAAAGAAGTGGTTTAAGCTTTTGATTATCCGTTGATTTCCACTCCAGGCGCTCGCTTTCCGCGGGCAGTCCGGGAGCCTCCTGGCATAGGGCACGCCTCCGGGACTTACACAGGATGTGTTGGCGTCGACGTAAGACATAAGGACGTGGCAGATCTTAGTCGACGTTCCGTTAACTGGCCTGCTTTTCCCGCAGGACGTTGAATCATCATCCATGAATAGGCACCGCACGAGAAAATGCGTATGCATTTTCGAGAAGTCTCGCATATCCTCGCCAATCAACTTTGTTGCACAATTAACTGAGATATTACGTTAATCAATATTAAACCACCAGTTATGGTGAAGAGCCTACTAAAGGAGTCATTATTAATGTTTTTCCATGTTGAAGGCATGAGAAAAGGAACTGCCAATAAGCAGTTCCTTCATTTTAAACTTGACGCCAAGGGCTTCTGACTACGTTTGTTTGCGTACGATCAGGACCTACCGAGAAGATTGACAATGGAATCTCTGTTAGCTGGGAGACCCGCTCCAGGTAGTGGCGTGCATTTTCAGGCAGTTCGCCGAGCGATTTGCAGCCTGTTATATCCTCAGTCCAGCCTGCCAGTTCTTCATAAACAGGTTCACATTCAGCAAGCACCTTTAAGCTTGCCGGGAACTCCTCAATGATTTCCCCTCGATATTTATAGGCTACACAGATTTTGAGTGTTTCAATCCCTGTCAGTACATCAATTGAATTTAAAGATAAATCAGTGATTCCGCTCACGCGTCGTGCATGGCGTACTACGACAGAGTCAAACCAGCCGACACGTCGCGCACGCCCGGTAGTTGTTCCGTACTCACGGCCGACCTCGCGAATCTGATGGCCGATTTCATTATCTAACTCGGTCGGGAAAGGACCGTCACCTACACGGGTTGTATACGCCTTGCAAACCCCGACTACATGATTGATTTTTGTCGGTCCTACGCCTGAACCAATCGTAACCCCGCCTGCTACAGGGTTGGATGAGGTAACAAATGGATATGTTCCCTGGTCGATATCAAGCATAACGCCTTGTGCTCCCTCAAATAAAACACGACGGCCTTCGTCGAGCGCATCGTTTAAGACGACAGAAGTATCGCACACATACTTTTTCACAAGCTGTCCGTACTCAAAATATTCGTCCAGAATATCCTCCAGCTTAAATCCTTCAGTCTCATAGAAACGCTCCAGAAGGCGGTTCTTTTCTTGCAGGTTATGGGCCAGCTTTTCTTCAAAAATTTCACGGTCCAGAAGATCCGCTATCCGGATTCCGTTTCTTGCTGCTTTATCCATATAAGCAGGGCCGATTCCTTTTTTGGTTGTACCAATTTTATTCGCGCCTTTGCGTTCTTCCTCCACTTCGTCAAGCCTTAAATGATAGGGAAGGATGACATGGGCTCTATTACTGATTCGGAGATTATCCGTCTTCACACCGTGACTGTGCAGATACTCCAATTCTTCCACCAATGCTTTTGGATCTACAACCATGCCGTTTCCTATCACGCAAATTTTATCGCTATAAAAAATTCCTGATGGAATAAGATGCAGTTTATACGTTTCGCCATCAAATTTTATCGTGTGGCCTGCATTATTGCCCCCCTGATAACGGGCAATCGCTTCCGCATTTTCTGATAAAAAGTCAGTAATCTTCCCTTTTCCTTCGTCTCCCCATTGTGTCCCCACTACTACCACTGATGACATCTTAGAGCACCTCCACAGATTCACGTAATACCGGCAACATAATCGCCCGGTTCTTATCAAACAAACTAATTTTATCAGCAATCCATGAAAAAAGTCAATGAAAAACCGAACATTATATATATGTATTTAGTAATTTGTTCGTGGTTTTAATTGCCTAGTTATTTATTATGACCCAATTTATGAAAAAGCTGCATTTCTATTATCCTACAGACATAATGACTTCCATACATAAAAAACCACCCTTTCAAAGAAAGGATGGCAGTTTCATCAAGCACCAGGCGGCATGGATGATGAATCATCAAAGCGCCGTTCAAGATTAACGAACTTATTATATTCCTTAACAAACGCAAGCGATACCGTGCCAACGGGACCATTACGCTGCTTGGCAATAATAATTTCAATAATATTTTGATTTTCGGTTTCTTTATCATAGTAATCATCACGATACAGGAAAGCAACAATATCAGCATCCTGCTCGATACTTCCTGATTCACGGATATCGGACATCATCGGGCGTTTATCCTGTCTTTGTTCAACACCACGTGATAGCTGGGAAAGGGCAATAACCGGAACCTGCAGCTCCCGTGCGAGCGCTTTTAAGGAACGCGAGATTTCGGAAACCTCCTGCTGGCGGTTCTCACCTGATTGTCCGTTCCCTTGGATCAGCTGAAGGTAATCGATCAGAATCATTCCGAGACCCTGTTCTTGCTTCAAACGACGGCACTTGGAGCGTATCTCACCGATACGGACTCCCGGAGTATCATCAATATAAATACCGGCATTCGAGAGGCTTCCCATCGCCATCGTCAGCTTGCGCCAATCTTCATCAGTCAGCGAGCCGGTACGAAGGTTCTGGGCGTTGATATTGCCCTCTGCGCAAAGCATACGCATGACAAGCTGCTCAGCACCCATCTCCAAACTGAAGATGGCTACATTTTCTTCTGTCTTTGTCGCCACATTTTGGGCAATGTTCAAAGCGAAAGCTGTTTTACCGACAGAAGGACGGGCTCCGACAATGATCAAATCGTTGCGCTGAAAACCCGCAGTCATTCGGTCAAGCTCGGCAAAACCTGTTGGTATTCCCGTAATATCATCTTTTCGGTTCGTAAGCACTTCGATATTATCATACGTTTTAACTAATACGTCTTTGATATTCTGGAAAGCCCCTGCATTTTTTCGCTGGGCTACTTCCATAATATTTTTCTCAGCTTCCCCAAGTAAGCTCTCTACTTCATCTTCTCTACTGTATCCTTCTTGGGCTATATTGGTAGCCGTGCGGATTAGCCTGCGCAAAAGTGATTTTTCTTCAACGATGCGGGCGTAGTATTCAATATTGGCAGCAGTAGGAACCGATCCTGCCAGTTCACTTAAATAAGATATACCGCCGACTTCTTCAAGGTTTTTGGAGGCAGCTAGATCTTCTGTTACCGTAATTAAGTCGACCGCTTTTCCGCTATCGTTCAGCTTGATCATCACATTGAAGATCTTTTGGTGCGAACTTCGGTAAAAATCCTCTGGAATCAGGATTTCAGAAGTAAGTGTAAGCGAAGAAGGCTCTAAAAAGATCGCCCCTAATACAGCCTGTTCCGCTTCCACATTTTGCGGCGGAATCCGGTCTTGGAATAATTCATTCATACCCTGTAACCTCCTTTTCTCAGAAGGGCTCTATCTTCATGTAAAACTAGTAAACAATTTTATAATAAAGCTTATTTGAGTTTTCCATAGATGGATACCTACAAGAAAAAAATGTGATGGGACAAAATGCCCGATCACATTTTTCTCTCCTTCTATTCTATCTGCTTTCCTACCGAGAAGAAAGGACTAAAATTAGTTAATTTCTTTTACATGTACGGTTAAGATCGCTGTTACTTCCGGGTGTAATTTCACAGGAACTTTTGTATGGCCGAGTGCGCGGATGCCTTCATTAAGATCCATCTTACGCTTATCAATCTTAATAGTATGTTTCTTGTTCAGCTCATCTGCAATTTGTTTGGTTGTGATGGAACCAAACAGACGGCCCCCTTCGCCTGCTTTAGCCTGAAGCTCGACCGTCAGCTGTTCTACTTTTTCCTTTAAGTCCTTAGCCTGCTGCAGCTCTTGGGCCGCAAGACTTTGCTCTTTATTTTTCTGAGCTTCCAGTGCTTTCGTGTTGGCATTGGACGCTTCTACCGCCAAGCCTTGTTTTAGAAGGAAGTTATGTGCATAGCCGTCTGCTACGTTTTTAATTTCGCCTTTTTTTCCTTTACCTTTAACATCTTTCAAAAAAATTACCTTCATTCGGTTTGTCCTCCTTCTAAAAATTCATCTATTGCTTTTTTCAATTGCTCTTCCGCTTCATCGATGGACATATAAAGCTGAGTGGCCGCATTTGTTAAGTGTCCCCCACCGTCAAGGGTTTCCATAATAATCTGGACATTGATATCGCCAAGCGAGCGGGCGCTAATACTAACCATTTCTTCATTACGTTTGGATATGACAAAGGAAGCAGACACCTCATCCATCGTCAACAAGGTATCGGCCGCTTGAGCGATTAGTACCTGTCCATGAAACTCGTTCGGTTTGCCCTTTGCGATCGCAATCCCATCTTTGTAAAAAGAAACGGTCTCAATTAATTTCGAACGTTCAATATACGTATCAACATCATCTTTGAGAAATTTTTGTACTAGAATCGTATCTGCTCCGTGAGACTTTAAATAAGAAGCCGCATCAAAAGTCCTTGAACCCGTCCTGAGCGTAAAGCTCTTTGTATCAACGATGATGCCCGCCAAAAGCGCGGTCGACTCGAGCATATCTATTTTGCCCCGCTTCGGTTGATATTCCAGGAGTTCGGTGACGAGTTCGGCTGTTGAGGAAGCGTAAGGCTCCATATAAACAAGAAGCGCATTGTTAATAAACTCTTCGCCTCGTCTATGGTGATCGATGACAACTACTTTATCGATACGGTTTAATAGACGCTCTTCAATAAGCATCGACGGTTTATGCGTATCGACAATGACGAGAAGGGTCTCATCTGTAATCATTTCATACGCATCTTCCGGTGGAATGAACTGGGTGAATAGCTCCGGCTTGGTTTTTATTTCGTCCATTAACCGGCGTACCCCGGTATCAATCTCTTGTTCATTTATGACAATATAGGCTTCTCGCTCGTTCATTTGGGCTACTTTAGCTATCCCGATAGCAGAGCCTATCGCGTCCATATCCGGTTGTTTATGTCCCATGATAATCACTTTATCACTGTCAACGACGATATCCTTCAAAGCATGCGAAATAACACGAGCACGCACTCTTGTCCGTTTTTCCATTGGATTGGTTTTCCCGCCGAAAAATTTCACTTTACCGTTTGTTAATTTGATGGCAACCTGATCTCCACCACGTCCTAAAGCTAGATCAAGGCTTGATTGTGCAAGCGTTCCTAATTCCGGAAGCGAAGAAACTCCTGAACCGACCCCGATACTTAATGTGAGCGGTACATTCTGTTTCACTGTCGCCTCCCTGATTTCATCAAGAATCGTGAATTTCCCTCTTTCAAGCTGCTGAAGGATACTTTCATTGAAGACGGCAATAAACCGGTCAGACGAAGTACGTTTTAAAAATACCCCGTTATCCTTGGCCCATTGATCCAGCAGTGAAGTAACCAAGCTGTTCAGACTACTTTTCAGCTGATCGTCCATGCCCTGAGTGAGATCATCATAGTTATCAAGAAAAATGAACGCCATCGCTGTCCGTTCATCCTCATACAATTTTTCAATTTCAACCTGTTCGGTCACATCGAAGAAATATAACAATCGTTCTTCTCTTTTATGGATCACTTTAAATTTCCGCTCATAAAGCGTGATCGTATCCGATTCCAATTCCTGTTTAATTAACGGAACAATGGATTCAGCTACGTCATATAACGACCTTCCAGCCAATGAATCCTCATTGAAGCAAGAAGCTAAATAGGGATTTGTCCATTCAATATGATAATCATCGTTGATGAGCATAATACCAATCGGCATCTCGAGCAAGGCTTCCTCGCCTACTTTTTTGAGGCGGTAAGACAATGTCGAGATATACTCTTCCGTTTCACGCTTATTGCGAAGGTCAATTCGTAAAATCATATAAAATAGTCCGGATAGAAGCACAAGTCCTATTAGCGCGATCCACCAGGAATAATAAGCAACAACACCTAAAAGCAACACTGTTGCAGCCAGCAATCCATAGAACGGATACTTAATAGACTGCCTTTGTAAAAAAGATGGCATATTTTCAGCTCCTAAAAGCATGATGTTAAAACGATATATTATTTAAAAACGTACATTCATTCTTTCTTTTTTTGAAGAATTTCCCTAAGAGGAAATCCTAAATCGATAATACCTAAAATACGAATAAAGGTTTGAAATAAAGGGAGGACAAGGGAAAGAACCAGAATCGTTACCGGAATTGCCTTTACCCATCCCTGCAGATGGCTGAAGAAAAATAATAGAGAATAACCTTGAAGCATCATTAACAACTGCAAAATGACATAAAGGTTGACTAGAACCATATAGAGAGAACCGCTTTCTTCTTGGTTCAGAAACAACATGACTATCATCGTAATTAAATAATACCATAAAAGGCTTTTGGGCAGTTGAAGTTCTCTTAAAGGAGGCCATGATAGCTGTTTCTCGCTGAATCTTTTTAAAATGGGTCTGGCAGCGACGAACATAAGCGCAACTAGTACCATGGAGGTAATGACTAACAGGGTTGGCAAAAGGGTATCGAACATGTCAATCATATCAAATAGTCTTTTTTGCTCAACTTCCGAGGGCTCCAGCCCAAATGCTTTCATCGTATCGATGGTTCTATTTACAGATGCCTCAAACACTTTTATTAATTCCTGTAGATAATTAATCTCAAGGAACCAAATGAATATGGCGTACATCACTAATGTTCCTGCCAGGAACGTAAGAAAGGCACTAATATAAATGATAAACGGTGGTTTATTTCTTTTTAAGAGATCACCGATTATTATTCCCAACAGTCCTGCTATCAACACTATCGGAATCGACAGGATCGTGCCAAACAGGACGGAAAGCACGCATGCCACAAACAAAAACCCGATTGACCATCCCAGCTTCTGCTTGACAGCCGTCAATATAAACGGAATAGGCAGAAAGAAAACAGAAACTAATCCCAAAACAGGAATCTGCATCGTTATGAATAATAAAATACTATAAAGTGCTAAAAGTGCTCCACCTTCAGCAATCTTCTTTCCGTTGTTCAAACTTACACAACCTTTTTATATGTAATAAGTACTCTATATGTATTGTAGCCATTTCTATCGGCTTTTTCCATTGAACACTCTTTTATAAAAGAATGGACCTTTTTCTATAGATGAGGTTTTACAAGAGGACGGACGGGTATATAAATAATCCAAGGATAAGACCATACCAACAGAAAGGGACTGATAGACATGCAACGTTTAGCAGCGACTTCCAGTGAAGTATTGGGCTCCTTGTATGGGGAATTTGCCTATAGGGCGAAAGGAACTACGGTGTTGAACCGATATACACAGCGTTAGGATCTTTTCCAGGCAATTCCACATATATCCACAGTATTGTGGAACGAAAAAAGGCGTGTGCCAACTGGCCGCGCTTTTTTTCGTGAGTGCTATTCATAAAACTTAGAGAGAGTAAAAGAATGATTTAAGCGAAAGTCCTTGTTATCGCATCCCTCATATAAAAAAGCCCTGCTATGCTTTTACATACATACAGGGCTTTTGCTATTACTATTATTCCCCAGATACATATGGTAATAATGCCATAGTACGGGAACGCTTGATAGCAACCGTTAATTTACGTTGATATTTAGCGCTTGTGCCGGTTACACGACGTGGTAAAATCTTACCGCGTTCAGAGATGAACTTCTTAAGAAGATCCACATCTTTGTAATCGATTTTAGTGATTCCGTTTGCTGTGAAATAACAAACCTTGCGACGTTTTGCACGTCCTTTACGTCCACCCATTGCCATGTGATTTCCCTCCTCATGTTTTTATTTAAAATATCAATTGTTTAAAATGGAAGATCGTCATCTGAAATGTCAATGGTCTTGCCGTCATTTGCAAATGGATCATCATCTACACGAGTGTAGTTGTTATTGTTGTTGCGTTGATTCTGATTTCGTTCATTCTGATCATCATTGCTATTTCTTTGATCACCATAAGAACCGCCTTCATTTCTTTCACCCGCTGAACTGCTGCCTCGTGGTTCAAGAAATTGAACGCTTTCGGCCAGAATCTCTGTTACATATACCCGTTTGCCATCTTGTCCTTCATAGTTACGTGTTTGAACTCGTCCATCCACGCCCGCCAAACTACCTTTTTTCAAGTAATTTGCCACATTTTCTGCAGGTTTACGCCAAACTACGCAGTTAATGAAGTCTGCTTCACGTTCACCTTGCTGATTCGTAAATGCTCGGTTCACAGCAAGTGTAAAGGTGGCCACAGGTACTCCATTCGGTGTATATCGCAATTCAGGATCTTTCGTTAAGCGTCCTACTAAAATTACGCGGTTCATCATCAGAATCAACCCCCAAACTTTCCATTTTAATTGGAAATGTTTATATATCTTTTATCGGCTTATTCTTCTTCTTTAGTTGCCATATGGCGGATAATATCTTCACTGATTTTCGCTAAACGGTCGAATTCCTGAATAGCTTCAGCTCCACTATTAATCTTAAGAAGCATGTAATAACCGTCACGGAAATCATTGATTTCGTAAGCAAGACGGCGCTTACCCCATTCTTTCGCTTCTGTAAGTTCCGCACCATTATCAGTAAGGATTGTGTTGAAACGTTCAACTAGTGCTTTTTTAGCGTCTTCCTCAATGTTTGGACGGATGATATACATAATTTCGTATTTTCTCATCACTGTCACCTCCTTTTGGTCTAAACGGCCCGATACGGGCAAGGAGCAATTATTATTTAATTACTCACAAGTTGAAAGTATATCATATTTTTTTTGGTTTTGCAATTTCACTTATCTTTTAATAGAAAAATGTTTGAAGAAGACTACAGAGCTATCTGCAGAATTTTTTTATATATTACACGTTAAAGCGGAAATGGATAACATCGCCGTCCTGGACGACATATTCTTTTCCTTCGAGGCGAACTTTACCAGCTTCCTTAGCGGCAGTATGGCTCCCTGCTGCAAGAAGGTCATCATAGGCCACCGTTTCTGCCCGGATAAATCCACGCTCAAAGTCAGTGTGAATGATGCCGGCACATTGCGGAGCTTTCATGCCTTTACGGAAAGTCCAGGCACGGACTTCCTGAACGCCAGCAGTAAAATAAGTAGCCAGCCCTAGCAAATGGTAAGAAGCACGAATCAATTGATCAAGGCCCGACTCTTGGATGCCCAGCTCGGATAAGAACATTTCTTTTTCTTCTCCTTCAAGCTCAGCAATTTCTTCTTCAATCTTAGCACAGATAACAATGACTTCTGCATTTTCTTTGGTTGCATAGTCTCGGACTTTTTGGACGTATTCATTGTCGGTTGGATTTGCTACCTCTTCTTCGCTAACATTAGCCACAAAGAGCATAGGTTTAATGGTCAGCAGGTGTAAGCCTTTTGCCACTTTCATTTGTTCTTCAGTAAATTCAACCGTCCGGGCAGACTTTTCCGCTTCAAATGCTTCCTTAAGCTTTGTTAAAATCTCATGCTCAAACACGGCATCCTTATCTTTCTGCTTCGCCATTTTACCGACACGTTCGATTCGTTTATCAACGGATTCCAGATCAGCAAGGATCAATTCAAGGTTAATGACTTCAATATCATCAATCGGATCAACCTTCCCGGAAACATGCGTGATATTGTCATCCGCAAAGCAACGGACAACATGGCAGATTGCATCTACTTGACGGATATGGGAAAGAAACTTGTTTCCAAGGCCTTCCCCTTTACTTGCTCCTTTAACGATACCCGCAATATCAGTGAATTCAAATGCGGTCGGCACCGTTTTTTTCGGTTGGACAAGCTCGGTTAGTTTTTCTAAACGATAATCAGGGACTTCAACAATCCCTACGTTCGGGTCAATGGTGGCAAACGGATAATTGGCTGCCTCAGCGCCAGCCTGTGTAATTGCGTTAAACAAAGTCGACTTGCCCACGTTTGGCAATCCAACAATACCTGCTGTTAAAGCCATAAATAATTCCACTCCTCTTTAGATAATACCTTATCTATATAGAAAAATTCATTTCAATATAAAGGAAAATTGAGACATAAACCTTTCACAATTATAGGTTTTGCTTTAGGAAAAGACAAGTATATGGAGAAATATCTTTGAACCTGATGATAAAAATGGAAACTGATAATAAAATCGGTTCTTCACCAAAAGAAGTGGTTTAAGCTTTTGATTATCCGTTGATTTCCGCTCCAGGCGCTCGCTTTCCGCGGGCAGTCCGGGAGCCTCCTCGGCCAAGGACACGCCTCCGGGACTTACACAGGATGTGTTGGCGTCGACGTAAGACATAAGGACGTGGCAGATCTTAGTCGACGTTCCGTTAACTGGCCTGCTTTTCCCGCAGGACGTTGAAGCATCATCCATGAATAGGCACCGCACGAGAAAATGCGTATGCATTTTCGAGGAGTCTCGCACATCCTCGCCAATCAACTTTATTGCAAAATTAACTGAGATATTATGTTAATCAATGTTAAACCACCAGTTATGGTGAAGATCCATAAAATCGTTAACTTGATAATAAATTCCGAAAGTCATCCGCAAACTGATAATCACCCGGAACTCGCTACATAAAAAAAGGCAAAAATAAAAAAGCATGCTTACTGCTCATGCTTTTCTAATATCTTCTTCATTTTTCTTGTGAATTCTCTTCTTGGCAGCATTACGCTATGGCCGCAGCCTTCGCATTTAATTCGGATATCCATCCCCAGTCGAATGATTTTCCAGCGGTTTACTCCGCATGGGTGAGATTTCTTCATTTCAACTACATCATGCAGGGAAAATTCCTTTTCTTCCATTCCTCTCCCTCTCCTTTATTCCGCTTGTTTTTGTTTCTGGGTTTTGCTGCCTTTATCATACATCACCATTTGCGGTATAGGGCTTTCAATTCCGTTTTCATCGAGGACAGCCCTTATTTCTTTTCTCAGGATTCTGCCGATATACCAATGACGTGTAGGCTGGGTTTCTGCAAGGACTCGCAGAACGATTTCTGTGGGACTTAACGTTTGAATTCCCAGTAGCTCTGGGATCTTTACCAAATCCTCATACCGCTCAGGCATTTCTTCAAGCAGTTCTGAGATAACCCTTTCTGCCAGCTCCACATCACTGTCATATGGAATGCTTACATCCACAACAGCTACACTATTTAAAATGGAGAAATTTGTAACTTCCATAATACTTCCATTTGGCAGCACATGCAATTCCCCGGTAGCACTTTTGATTTTCGTTGTCCTCAGTCCTATTTCAAGCACTTCCCCTTCAAATTCATTGATTCGAATATAATCCCCGACAGAAAATTGATCTTCAAGAATAATGAAGAAACCGGTAATAATATCCTTCACAAGGCTTTGTGCTCCAAATCCGACAGCAAGGCCGACGATTCCCGCTCCAGCCAGAAGCCCTTTGACATCAAATCTTAATATTTCAAGAATCATGATAAAAGTAATGAAATAGATCACGTACGTTAGAACATTTTCAGCCAGCCTTAATATTGTCGCTTCCCGGCGCTCGGAAACCCGTAATGGACTCCTTTCTCTTAAGACAAAAAACTTTTTAATAAGCTTCTTCCCGATTTTAATGACAAAACCCGAGATGGCGACAATAAGAATTATTTTCAGAAGCCCTTCTCCGAGATTGAGCCATGTCTCTTCATTTAAAAATTGTTTTGATAATTCATTTCGAATTTTTTCATAGGAACTCACATTTACACCTTCTTTTTAGGCAAATTACTTTAAAGAATATTGTAACAACAAATTAGAGGTTTTTATATAAAAAAACTATGGGTATATAGATAAAACTACTTACTTAAAATGCAACCTTCTAATTTAGTATCCCAATCTTATTTCAACTGAATGATATGATTTTCTTTTTACTTACGTATACAATTCCCTGTATTTCCGTATACTGTTAATACTATTATCAGAGGAGTGGTACCGATGAACCTGAAGCCGAGTTTTTTAAATAATACCAATAGACTGAGCCGGATTTTGCATGAAGATTTCGATGCATCACGGAAAATATCACAAGAACTACTCGCATTGCTACCTGAAAACCAAACTCAGCCTATTGTTATTGTTTGTATCGGTACAGACCGGTCTACCGGCGATTCACTTGGACCGCTTGTCGGAACCTTTCTTCAAGAGAAAGCAGCTTCTCAGTTCTTTGTGTACGGAACCCTGGATGATCCGATTCATGCGATGAACATGGAGGAAAAACTCTCCGAAATAAACACAATTCATATGAATCCTTTCATTATTGGAATCGACGCTTGTTTAGGCCGATTAAAGAGCGTTGGCATCGTTCAGGTCGGTGAAGGGCCTGTTAAGCCTGGTGCCGGGGTAAATAAAGAGCTTCCCTGCGTTGGGGAAGCACATATCACGGGCATAGTAAATGTCAGCGGCTTCATGGAGTTCATGGTGCTGCAGAACACCCGTTTGAATCTTGTTCTTAAAATGGCGAGAACGATTGCCAACGGCGTTTATTTTGCGGGCAGCCAGCATTATAGAAAAAGCAGCATTACTCATTTAAACTGGGCATTTGAGCAAGAAAAAACACCCTGACAGCATTCCATTATAAAGGGATATCAAAAAAATAAACCATCCAGGAAAGCACTGCTGTAACCAAAATCCCGGGAAGCAAATTAGCGACCCGGATTTTGGTGATTCCCATTAAATTTAGGCCAATTGCGAAAATCATGATTCCGCCAGTTGCCGTCATTTCCAAAATGAATGAATCCATTAACGCTTTGGGTACGATTTGATTTATTTGAGTCGCAAACAGGGCGATGGTCCCTTGATAAACCATTACTGGAATGGCTGAAAGAATAACCCCAATCCCTAAAGTCGTAGCTAAAATGATCGACGTAAATCCATCAATGATTGCTTTCGTGTATAAAACATCATGATCTTGCCTGATGCCGCTGTCCAATGCGCCGATGATGCCCATGGCACCAATGACAAAGATCAGCGTTGCTGTAACAAATCCTTGCGATATCGTATTGCCTTCCTTTGCCCCAAGCTTTTTTTCTAGCCATCTTCCTAAAGAATTCAATTTCGCATCCAAATCGATTCCTTCTCCAATTACCGCCCCGATTACAAGGCTTAAGATGACAATCAAAAATTGCTGGCTTTTAAAGCCCATTTGAAGGCCTAAAACAACAACAGCCAATCCAATCGCATACATTACCGTATCCTTCATTTTTTCGGGAATCCGATGAAAAAATCTGCCAAGCAATGTCCCGATAATGATCAATGCTCCATTGACAATTGTTCCTAATAACACCATTTCATTTCACCTTTATCGTTATATTGTTTAAAAAAATAAACCATCCTATCGCAGATGGTTTAAGACGAAAGATTTTCCGCATCAATAATTTCCAGGATTCTTTCTAAATCTTCATTAGAGAAAAATTCAATCTCAATTTTCCCTTTTTTCTTGCTTTGTTTAATCGTAACCGGTGTACCAAAACGTTCACGAAGGCTATTTTCCCGTTCTTTAATAAAAATATCTTTCTTAGGTTTCGGAGCGGGTGTCGTTTCACGTGAAACATTTTCATTTAAATGAGTGATATATTGTTCAAGCTGACGTACATTCATGCCATCTTTAAGAATTTTATCAACAACATCGTTCAGCATACTTTTTTTCTTTAAGCCTAACAGTGTGCGTCCATGCCCCATGGAAATCTGGCCATCGGTGATATGCGTTTGGATTTCTTTTGGCAGGGTCAACAATCGTATATGGTTTGCTATATGGGGACGGCTTTTTCCCAATCTTTTTGCCATTTCTTCCTGTGTAAGATTAAGTCTTTCTATCAATGTTTGATAGGCAACAGCTTCTTCGATAGGATTAAGGTCCTCTCGCTGCAGGTTTTCCAGGATGGCAAGCTCCATCATTTGTTGTTCTGTCAGTTCCCTCACGACAACCGGAACTGTTGTCAAGCCGGCTTCCTTCGCGGCCCGAAACCTTCTTTCTCCTACGACGATCTCATAGCCTTTTATGCTTTTCCTTGCAATGATCGGCTGGAGTATTCCATGCTGGATAATCGATTGTTTTAACTCTTCAATCGCTTCAGGAGCAAATACTTTTCGCGGTTGATATGGATTTGGTCTCAATTCGTTTAATGAAATTTCTTGTACAGCATCATCTTTTCCGGCTTCCAAGTTTGTAAACAGGGCATTAATTCCCTTTCCAAGTCCTCTAGCCATTTGACACCACTTCCTTTGCCAAGTCTAAGTAAACCTCTGCACCTCTTGATTTTGGATCATAAATAATGATTGGCTCTCCATGGCTGGGTGCTTCGCTTAAACGGACATTTCTCGGGATAATCGTTTTATAAACTTTATCCTGAAAATATTTTTTCACTTCTTCAATTACTTGTAAACCTAGATTTGTACGCGCATCAAGCATCGTCAGGAGTACTCCTTCAATTCTTAAATCCTGATTTAAATGCTTTTGAACGAGACGGACCGTGTTCAGCAGCTGGCTCAATCCTTCTAACGCATAATATTCACACTGTACCGGTATTAAAACGGCGTCTGAAGCAGTCAAGGCATTTAGCGTGAGCAGCCCTAAAGATGGCGGACAATCTATGATAATATAATCATACTTATCCTTCACTTCCTCCAGTGCCCTTTTTAAGCGCACTTCTCTGGAGATTGTTGGAACCAGCTCAATTTCCGCACCGGCAAGCTGGATAGTCGCAGGAATCATATAAAGGTTTTCAACCTTTGTGGCTTTAATGACTTTTTCTGCCTCCACATCTTCTACTAATACATCATAGATGCATTGATTGACATCCGCTTTATCTATGCCTGCGCCACTCGTTGCATTTCCTTGCGGGTCAACATCGACTAATAACACTTTCTTCCCTATATATGCTAAACAGGCACCGAGATTGACGGAAGTCGTCGTTTTCCCGACGCCGCCTTTTTGATTCGCGATGGCGATAATCTTTCCCACGATGTCACCTACTTTCAAAAACATAATTCCTTTTTGCTTAACTTATGAAACTATTACATACTTTTTCTATTTTATCATGAAAAAAACAAAGTTTAAGTTTATTTCTTAATATTTTCTGGCAACAAAGAAAAAAGCTTGGCAATCATCAGCTGCCAAGCGGGTTAAGAATAACGGATATTAAGCTTTTTTCTTTGGAATCTTGATGGTAAATTGATAATATTCCTCGAATTCTTCTTCTTCCGTATCCAGATTTATACCGTTATCGGTAACCATGTTTACTGATTGCCTTATCGTATTAACGGCTATTCTCATATCCTTGCTGAATGCTTTTCTTTTTGGTTTCGGTTTATTCTCGGAACTTTCGAGCAGCTTTACAACCCGCTCTTCTGTCTGCTTTACATTCAAATTCTTATCGATTATATCCTGCAACAATCTTATTTGCTTTGCCGGATCTTTTAACGGAATTAAAGAGCGGGCATGGCGCTCCGTGATTTGCTTTTGCAGCACTGCATCCTGTGCTTCTTGCGGAAGCTTAAGGAGTCTCAGTTTGTTGGCTACGGTGGATTGCCCGATACCGAGCCTTTGTGCCAACGCTTCCTGAGTAAGGCTGTGAAGCTCTAACAGCTTTCCGTAGGCCATAGCCTCCTCAATCGGCGTCAGTTCTTCACGCTGCAAATTTTCTATAAGGGCCACAGAGGCCGTTTCTGTGTCGTTGAAATTTTTAACTATAGCCGGTGCCGTTTCCCAGCCTAATGATTGCATCGCCCGAAAACGGCGCTCACCGGCAATAATTTCATATTTATCCTTTTCATACTCCCTAACTACAATTGGCTGGATGATGCCATGCGTATGAATAGTTTTTGCTAATTCAGCAATTTTTTCGTCATTGAATACCGTTCTGGGCTGATACCGATTCGGCACAATATTGGAGATGGAAATTTTCACGATTTCTTCATTCTTGCTCGGTGCTTCCATTTCCACTTCCAATTGCTGCTCTTCTTTTTCGGCTAAACCAAAGAATCGCGAAAAAGGATGCTTCATCTCCCTACACCACCTTTAAAAAACTCCCACATTACATATTCTCTTATTAAAGTAAAAAGTCCTGCTTTATGATTACTATAAAACATTGCACCTTTAATAGTAAAAGAAAAACGAAACCAGCGCTACTAGAATTTGAAATTCCCACTGGTTATTCTCTTTCAATTTCATGATGATTCGATTGGCATCCTACTCGGAGTTCCCGGTTTTCTTGGATATTTGTTAGGAGTTTGCTTCACCTTATCGATAATAATGATGTTTCTTTCACTGTTTTCCATAGGCAAAAGGAAATGGTGAATTTGCTTTACTTTCCCCCCCAGGATCCCAATCGCTTTTTTTCCGGTATCCAATTCCTCATTGGTACTGGATGCTTTCATCGCGACGAATGTTCCATTTTTCTTAACAAGCGGAAGGCAAAGCTCGCTCAGGACTGACATTCTTGCAACCGCTCTGGCTGTTACAAGGTCATATGACTCGCGATGTTCAGCCTTTTGTCCGAATGTCTCAGCGCGGTCATGATAAAAAGAGACATGACCAAGCTTCAGGGATTTAGCAAGATGTTCTAAGAACGATATTCTTTTATTAAGAGAGTCTACGATCGAAATGTGGAGATTCGGAAAGCAAATTTTCAAAGGAATGCTCGGAAAGCCGGCTCCTGCTCCAACATCGCAGAGCTTTAAAGGCTTTGAAAGATCGAAATAGAAGGCGGCACTGATTGAATCATAGAAATGCTTAAGATATACTTCTTCTTTATCCGTAATCGCCGTTAGGTTCATTTTTTCATTCCACTCAACGAGCAGTTGATAATAGGTCTCGAATTGTTCAAGCTGGAAGGTAGAAAGCTCAATCCCTTTCTCCCTTAACAGCTCTTGAAATTGATTTTCATTCATAAGGCGTTTCAATCCTTTTTTTGAATATCTGGTTTTTGCGAAATTCCATTGCTAAATTCTGGCAACCTTACCTTGCTCTAAATGAACGAGCAAGATGGAAACGTCAGCTGGATTTACCCCTGAAATCCTTGAGGCTTGCGCAACCGAGAGAGGACGCACTTCTTTCAATTTTTGGCGCGCTTCGTTCGCAAGGCTGTTTATGGCATCATAATCAATGTTTTCGGGGATCTTTTTATTCTCCATTTTTTTAAGGCGTTCTACCTGTTGTAGCGATTTTTCAATATATCCTTCATATTTAATTTGAATTTCAACCTGTTCCGAAACTTCCCTGTCAAGCTCAGCTTCGGAAGGTGCGAGCAGCTCAATATGCGAATAATTCATTTCCGGGCGCTTCAATAAATCAGATGCCCGGATGCCATCCTTTAATTCAGTGCCTCCACTTTGCTTAATAAGCTCTTGTGTCTGTTCATTCGGCTTGATGATGACGGATTGCAGTCTGGCCTTTTCGGCTTCTACGGCTTCTTGTTTCACTAGGAATTTTTGATAGCGTTCTTCCTTGATCATTCCGATTTGATGGCCAATTTCCGTTAAACGAAGGTCTGCATTATCATGGCGCAACAGCAAGCGATATTCCGCTCGAGATGTTAACAGACGATAAGGCTCGTTTGTCCCCTTTGTGACAAGGTCGTCAATTAAAACACCGATATACGCATCCGAGCGGCTTAAAATCACTTCTTCTTTACTTAACGCATTCAAGCCGGCATTCATTCCTGCCATAAGCCCCTGGCCCGCTGCTTCTTCATATCCAGAAGTTCCGTTAATTTGCCCTGCGGTATACAGGTTTTTCACCTTTTTCGTTTCTAAGGTCGGCCACAGCTGAGTAGGCACGATCGCATCATATTCTATCGCATAGCCGGCACGCATCATTTGGACATTTTCGAGTCCAGGGATAGTTGCCAGTATTCGCCTTTGGACATCCTCCGGCAGACTCGTTGATAACCCCTGGACATAGACTTCCTGAGTATTGCGGCCTTCAGGCTCTAGGAAGATTTGATGGCGTGGCTTATCATTGAAACGAACGACCTTATCTTCAATAGATGGACAATACCTTGGACCCGTCCCTTTGATCATCCCGGAATACATCGGCGAACGATGAAGATTGTCATCAATGATCTGATGCGTTTCGAGACTTGTATAAGTAAGCCAGCAAGGAAGCTGGTCGGTTATGAACTTAGTTGTTTCATAAGAGAAGGCTCTTGGCTCTTCGTCGCCAGGCTGGATTTCCGTTTTGCTGTAATCAATTGTATGGCTGTTGACACGGGGAGGCGTGCCTGTTTTAAAACGGACCAAATCAAAGCCTAACTCTTCCAAATGCTCCGAAAGCCTGATGGATGGCTGCTGATTATTAGGACCGCTGGAATATTTAAGCTCCCCTAAAATAATTTCCCCTCTTAAAAAAGTTCCTGTTGTAATGACAACCGTTTTTGCTTTATAAGCGGCACCTGTTTGCGTAACCACGCCCGTACATACACCATCTTCTACAAGTAAATGTTCGACCATTCCTTGCATCAATGTCAGATTAGGTTCGTTTTCAATCGTTTTTTTCATTTCCTGTTGGTATAAAAATTTATCCGCCTGTGCTCTTAATGCACGTACAGCTGGTCCTTTTCCAGTATTAAGCATCCTCATTTGAATATGCGTTTTATCAATATTCTTGCCCATCTCTCCGCCGAGGGCATCAATTTCCCTTACGACGATTCCCTTTGCAGGACCTCCTACGGATGGATTGCAAGGCATGAAAGCTACCATATCCAAGTTTATCGTTAACATCAGGGTTTTTGCGCCAACCCGCGCAGCAGCAAGTCCAGCTTCACTTCCGGCATGCCCGGCCCCTATTACGATAACATCATAGCTACCTGCTTCGTATTGCATCTTTACCCCTCCTTACTGTTATTTTCCTAAACAAAATTGCGAGAACAATTGATCAATCAAACTTTCATGAACACTGTCTCCAATTATTTCGCCGAGCAATTCCCATGCTCTTGTAAAATCAATTTGTACTAAATCAACCGGAGTTCCTGACTCAATCGCTGAAATGGCATCTTCGATGGCTTGTAAAGCTTGACCCAACAAGGCAATGTGGCGGGAATTGGACACATACGTCATATCCCCTGCCTCTAGATTGCCCTCAAAGAACAGGGCAGCAATTGCTTCTTCCAACTCATCGACTCCCTTATCTTCCAATAAAGAAGTGGTCACGACTCTAAGAGTTTCCGAAAGAACACCCAGGCGCTCCATATCAATCTTCCTTGGTAAATCTGTCTTGTTGACAATCACGATGACGTCCATGCCTTTAACAGCTTTAAAAAGATTTTCGTCTTCCAGCGTCAGCTCATCGGAGTAGTTCAATACAAGCAAGATCAAATCGGCTTCTTTTAGAACGGCCCTTGAACGCTCCACGCCGATTCTTTCGACAATATCCTCTGTTTCCCGAATGCCCGCCGTGTCAACCAGTTTGAGCGGTACACCTCTGACATTCACGTATTCTTCTATCACATCACGGGTTGTCCCGGGAATATCAGTTACGATTGCTTTATTTTCATGTACCAGACTATTTAACAATGAAGATTTGCCGACATTCGGGCGGCCAATGATCACCGTTGATAGCCCTTCGCGTAAAATTTTGCCCTGCTGTGAGGTTTGAAGCAGCATGTTAATTTCCTTTTGAACGAACTTCGCCTTTTCCATAAACAAACGATGTGTCATTTCTTCTACATCGTCATATTCGGGATAGTCGATATTCACCTCTACCTGTGCAAGTGTTTCCAATATCTCCTGGCGCAGTTTGCGAATCAACTTGGATAATCGTCCTTCCATCTGTCCAAGCGCTACATTCATTGCCCTGTCCGTTTTAGCGCGAATTAAGTCCATGACAGCCTCTGCCTGTGACAAATCGATTCGTCCATTTAGAAATGCTCTTTTCGTGAATTCACCTGGCTCCGCAAGACGGGCCCCCTGAGAAAGAATAAGCTGTAAAACCCGATTGACAGAAACCATTCCTCCGTGACAGTTGATTTCGACCACATCTTCGCGGGTAAAGGTTTTTGGTCCCTTCATGATTGAAACCATGACCTCTTCGACTAGTTCAGACGTTTTCGGATCGATCAAATGACCATAATGGATGGTATGGGAATGAACTTCCTTGAGGCTCTTTCCCGTTGGCCCCTTAAAGATTCGATCAGCCATGCTTATCGCTTCATCTCCGCTTATACGGACAATCGCTATCGCTCCCTCACCCATGGGAGTCGAAATCGCCGTTATCGTATCATATTCCATTTGTTTCACCTCTCTTCTGCACATACTATTTATATAAAAGTTCTTATTAAGCTTTTTTATCGTCGACTTCCTACATTAACTATTAACATAAGTACTCTTAGAACATAGCTTTCGAAGTTATCCACATGAGGAAAAGTATTTTTTTACGCACCGTTTATTTTAACTTATCCACATGTGAATAACAACAAAGCCGTCCACATGTTTTTTTATCCAGCTATTTTTTTTATTTTTTTATAAAAAATTCGACCATTGCCAGGTGTTTTTCGGGTGAAGAAAAAGGGAATTTAGTATATTTGCAGATAGGAACCTCTTATTTCACGCAAGAAACCCCCCTGTGATCAATCACAGAGGGGCTTAATAACTTATTTAGTTGGCGTTATTACCAAATGGCGGTATGGCTCATTTCCATTAGATGTTGTTTCAATCTCCGGGTGATCCATTAAAGCGGTATGAATGACCTTGCGCTCGTATGAGGGCATGGGTTCCAAGGAAACCTCTTTTCTGGTTCGAACAGCTTTGTCAGCCATCCTTTCCGCCAGCTGAATGAGGGTAGCATTCCGGCGTGTACGGTAATCCTCGGCATCTACTATAACATTCAAATATTGCTTGGAGAAACGATTGGTCACAAGCTGAGTCAAATACTGTACTGAATTCAATGTTTGTCCTCTCTTACCAATCAAGAGCGCAATTTTTTCACCTGATAGCTGAAAAGTGACATTTTTCCCTTCGCGGCTTACATCCACCTGAACGGATACTCCCATCTTTTCGCTTACATTTGTAAGAAAATTGGTGGCTTCTTCGATGGCATCAGGCTGCAACGTGACCTTGACGATAGCCTGCCTGCCCCCGAACAAACCTAGAAATCTTTTTTTTCCTTCATCAACTATTTCAATTTCCGTGCGGTCCCGAGAAGTATTTAGTTGAGCTAAAGCTGATTCGACTGCTTCTTCGACAGATTGTCCTGTAGCAGTTATCTGTTTCACTTTTTCTTTGCTCCTCCCGCGTTTCCGGCAGCTGCTTTTCTCAGATCCGGACCTTTAATGAAATATGTTTGAATGATCATGAATATGTTACCGACTACCCAATAAAGAGAAAGGGCAGCAGGGAAGTTAATAGCGAAAACTACGATCATAACAGGCATGATATACAACATCATTGTCATCTGCGCAGCCATCTGAGGATTGGAATCCATTCCGACCATCGTGATCTTCTGCTGGATGAATGTTGTGATACCAGCAACTATCGGCAAGATATAATATGGATCCTTATCGCCAAGGTCGAACCATAAAAAGCTATGGTTTGCGATCTCCCTCGTACGGGTGATCGCATGGTAAAAACCAATCAGTATCGGCATTTGAACTATTAAAGGAAAACAGCCTGCTAGTGGATTGACACCGTATTTTTGGAATAATGCCATCGTTTCCTGCTGCAGTTTTTGTTGTGTGGCAGCATCTTTTGAGCTGTATTTGTCACGCAGCTCCTTCATTTCCGGCTGGATTGCCTGCATCGCCTTAGAGCTTTTCGTTTGCTTAATCATTAATGGCAAAATCGCGAGACGAATCAAGATCGTGACAACGATAATCCCGAAACCGTAGTCCCCTAAAAAATTGGAAACTTCGATGATTAATACAGAAAGCGGGTAAACTATATATTCATTCCAAATTCCAGTACTCTCCGAAGTAATCGGTTTGTTTACCTCCGTACATCCCGCCAATAAAAGCATCATGGAGACAAGTCCGATAATGAGTAATATTCGTCTTTTCAACCGTGTTTTCCTCCTGTCTACAAACTAATTCCTTAATAAGATTATAATTAAACTTTTCATTCCATTTAGAACATTACATTTACATTGGTAGGCTATCAAATTTTTATACTTTATATGGATCCATTACTTTTATTTGTTTTAAACGACAAAGACTTCGAGCGTTTCAAGACATGGATAAGACTATTTTTCACTTGAAAAAAATCCATTTCAGCCGCCGGCTTCCTGGCGATCACCACATAGTCTTGACCGCTTTTAACTTCATCCATTAATTCTAGAAAAGATTGCCTTATGTATCTTTTTATTTGGTTCCTAACAACAGCATTCCCAATTTTTTTACTAACGGAAAGACCAATTCGAAAATACTCCTGATTTGGTTTTTCAAGGACATAGACAACAAATTGTCTGTTAGCGAATGACTCCCCTTTTTGAAACACATTCTGGAATTCATCATTCTTTTTTATCCTTAGCTTCTTTTTCATCCTTACACCTTCAATAAAGTAAATTGGGTATGCCAACACGTGCTGCATCTTAATCCATTATGGAAAAAAAGACCACTGACTTTTCAGTGGTCTACGCAGATAATACTTTTCTGCCCTTACGACGGCGTGCAGCTAATACTCTACGTCCGTTTGTTGTGCTCATGCGGCTACGAAAACCGTGAACCTTACTATGCTTACGCTTATTTGGTTGATAAGTTCTTTTCATTTATGACACCTCCCTGAGGATAACAGTTACAGACAGTCTCTATGATTATATAGAGGATGTTTGAAAAAATCAACCTCTTCAAAAAAATTGTTCCTCCTTTCAATAGAAATATCAAAAGCGCAAGCGTTCTGCCAGTCCTAGCTATATAAGTTGAATTAATGATTTAATTTTGGCTCATTCATGTGAAACCAGAGTTTCACATGAATGAGCCAAAAATTTATTAATGCGTAATCTTTAGTTCAACTTATATAGACATCTTTCAAATTTTTAAAATGGATACTTCTTTTTATAGAAAACTCACTGATCGATGAACTGTAAGTCAAAAAAATTGGTAGTAGTTCACTTATATGAACGAAACTGTCAAGGTCCCCCCACTTTCTTTCAAAAATCTTAAAGAAGGGAAAAAGGATTTATCTTTAAATTTTATCAACAGAAATCCATTTGAAACTCTCCAAATGTCACTGTGGATAATTTTTCGACAAAATTCTCGATATCCACAGTCCAAATTGACAAGTTTTACACATAGAAAATGCCTGTGGAAAAGATTTTGCGCAGGTTGAGTGTCTTGTGGATAAACTTTTTAAAGTCATTGCAAGCAAGGTAAATATCTGATATTATATTTGTGTTTTCACTCTTAATAATTTTATCAACAGAAATCTTTATCCACAGAATGTTAATAACTTGTGGATAGCTTATCCAGGAGTTGTAGATGATTTTGTCCACAAATGGTGGATATTGTCGAAAAGTCGTTTTTCTTCTTATTATATATTTTTTCCACATATCTGTTGATGAATAATTATACAAATCGATCATCTCAACCTGTACACTCGTTTTATTACACTCATTTATTCAATCTTACTAAAGAACGAATCTTATATTTTTCTTTAAGGCTAAGCTTTATTTAGCCGCGTTTTGATATGGGATTTTCATTTTAGAGGACATTTCAGAAAAGGAGGGACTAAATTGGAGAATATCGACGCTTTATGGAACCAGGCGCTTGGGAAAATAGAGAAAAAAATCAGTAAACCAAGCTTTGAAACTTGGTTAAAATCCACTAAAGCACATACGCTGCAGGGAGATAACCTCACAGTTACGGCTCCCAATGAGTTTGCGCGTGATTGGCTGGAAGAGAGATACTCTCATCTGATTTCCGGTGTATTGTTAGAATTAACCGGGGAAGAGCTTGAAGTGAAATTTATCATTCCTCCAAACCAGGGAGAAGATGATTTTGGCTTCTCGACTCCTGCAAAAAAACCAAAAAAACATGTGGACGACCAGAATGATTTTCCCCAGCATATGTTAAATACAAGAAACACTTTTGACACGTTTGTTATTGGATCGGGCAACCGTTTTGCCCATGCCGCATCTCTTGCTGTGGCCGAAGCCCCTGCAAAAGCATACAATCCACTGTTCATTTATGGAGGCGTAGGCCTTGGGAAAACTCATTTAATGCATGCGATCGGTCACTATGTTTTGGAACATAATCCGGCTGCCAAGGTTGTTTATTTATCTTCAGAGAAATTTACGAATGAATTCATTAACTCTATTCGTGATAATAACGCGGAAGCCTTCCGAAATAAGTATAGAAGTGTTGACGTTCTTCTTATTGATGATATTCAATTTTTAGCTGGGAAAGAACAAACCCAGGAAGAGTTCTTCCATACCTTTAATACACTTCATGAGGAAAGCAAGCAAATCGTTATTTCCAGTGACAGGCCTCCAAAGGAAATTCCAACACTTGAAGACCGACTCCGTTCACGTTTTGAATGGGGTTTGATTACAGATATCACGCCACCTGATTTAGAAACAAGGATTGCGATTTTGCGCAAAAAAGCTAGAGCAGAAGGACTGGATATTCCTAATGAAGTCATGCTGTATATTGCCAATCAGATTGATTCAAACATCCGCGAACTCGAAGGTGCTTTAATCCGAGTTGTCGCTTATTCATCCTTAATTAACAAGGACATAAATGCCGATCTCGCTGCAGAGGCACTTAAAGATATCATTCCCAGTTCAAAGTCGAAAATCGTTACGATTCTCGACATCCAAAGAACGGTCGGAGAGCACTACAGCGTGAAGCTTGAGGATTTTAAAGCAAGGAAAAGAACGAAGACAGTGGCCTTTCCCAGGCAGATTGCTATGTATCTATCAAGAGAATTGACAGATTTCTCGCTTCCAAAAATAGGCGATGAATTTGGTGGGCGTGACCATACGACAGTTATTCACGCACATGATAAGATTTCAAAGCTTCTGCAAACTGATCCTCAGCTACAGAGACAAGTAAAAGATATCCAAGATCAATTAAGGGTCTAACAAGGGGAATAATGTTAATAACCAGCTCCTAGTTACACACAGTCTGTCCACATGGGGATAGACTGTTTTTCCATAGCATTTTCTGGGTTATCCACATACTAACAGGCCCTATTACTACTATTACTATTTTTTTAAAAGAATAATAACTAAATAAACTATGCAATCAAGCAAGCAAATATTACTCAATTGGGGGAAATGAAAATGCGATTTATTATTCAGCGCGATCGTTTAGTACAAAGTGTGCAAGAGGTAATGAAAGCTGTCACATCCAGAACTACGATTCCAATATTAACCGGAATCAAAATCACCGTTACAAAAGAAGGAGTTACATTAACAGGAAGTGACTCTGATATTTCCATTGAATCCTTCATACCTGCTGAGGAATCAGGAAATGAAATCATTGAAATCAAGGAAGTTGGCAGAATTGTACTGAATGCCCGCTTTTTCAGCGAAATTGTAAAGAAATTGCCAATGGATACGGTAGACATAGAATTACTAAATAATTTTCAAACCGTCATTCGTTCTGGTAAAGCTGAATTTAACCTGAATGGACTAGACGCTGAGGAGTATCCACATCTGCCTGTTATTGAGGAAGAAAATATCTTCAAAATTCCTGCAGATTTATTAAAAACCTTAATCCGCCAAACCGTCTTCGCAGTGTCCACCTCAGAAACACGCCCGATCTTGACAGGTGTAAACATAAAGGTTGAAAACGGGGAAATGACCTGTATTGCAACAGATAGCCATCGTTTAGCAATGAGGAAAGCCCAACTTGAAACCACAGTGAACGGAAGTTATAACGTAGTCATTCCAGGAAAAAGCCTAAATGAATTAAGTAAAATTCTGGATGATACAAACGATCTACTTGAAATAGTCATTACTGAAAATCAGGTGCTGTTTAAAGCGAAAAACTTATTGTTCTTCTCAAGACTTCTAGAAGGAAATTATCCGGACACCTCCAGACTGATTCCGACAGACAGCAAAACGGAAGTATCGATTCGTGTAAAAGACTTCTTACAGGCGATCGATCGCGCTTCTTTATTGGCAAGAGAGGGAAGAAACAATGTCGTAAAGCTGGCAACTCTTGAAGGAGGCCTAATTGAAATCTCCTCAAACACTCCCGAAATCGGAAAAGTCATTGAAGAAGTACAAGCCGAGTCAATTGAAGGAGAGGAATTAAAGATTTCCTTCAGTGCCAAGTTTGTTATGGATGCTTTAAAAGCATTGGAAGGTACTGATATAAAAGTCAGCTTCACTGGAGCGATGCGTCCTTTCGTCATCCGCTCACTTCACGATGACACGATGCTCCAATTAATACTGCCGGTAAGAACATACTAAACAATAGGTTGCTGGTTTTAGCTGGCAGCCTTTTTCTTTTTGGCTCTGTTAAACGATAATGTTGTTTTTGGGAAGGGAATCTGCGAGACTCCTCGAAAATGCATACGCATTTTCTCGTGCGGTGTCTATTCAAGGATGATGAATCAACGTCCTGCGGAAAAACGGGCTGGCAAGACCCCGCAGCGAGGTACGAGTGAGGAGGCTTGACAGTTCGTCCGCGGAAAGCGAGTAGATTCCATGACCATTTGAAAATCAACAATGGAATTTAACAGAGCCTTCTTTTTAAAAATCCTTTATTTCTTGAGTGAAAATGCTGCCTTTGTGTTAATCTCAAATATTTAGTAAAATAAACTATTAGAGACTACTTAGAAAAGAGTGAGATGCGAATGAATGAAATTCAAATTGATACGGAGTACATTACGCTTGGTCAATTTTTGAAAGTTGCAGACATCATTCAAAGCGGCGGCATGGCAAAATGGTTTTTAAGCGAACATGAGGTTTTTGTTAATGATGATCTAGACGTGCGAAGAGGAAGGAAGCTTAGAGAAGGAGACAGGGTATTTATTCCGAAGGTCGGTACCTTTGTGATCACGCTTTAAGATAAAGGATAACCTATCATGCATATAGAAAATATTAAATTAAAGAATTATCGAAATTACACGGATCTCGATGTTAGCTTTGAAAATAAAGTGAATGTGATCCTCGGAGAAAATGCGCAGGGAAAGACCAATGTGATGGAATCAATCTTTGTTTTAGCGATGGCAAAGTCTCACCGGACGTCCAACGATAAAGATCTTATTCGCTGGGACGAAGAATATGCTAAAATAGAAGGTAGAGTAATAAAAAGAAATACGTCCATCCCCTTAGAATTAATCATTTCCAAAAAAGGGAAAAAGGCGAAAAGCAATCATATTGAACAGCAAAAGTTGAGCCAATACGTCGGGAATATGAATGTAGTGATGTTTGCACCTGAGGATCTTCACCTGGTAAAAGGCAGCCCTCAGGTTAGAAGACGTTTCATTGATATGGAGATTGGCCAGGTTTCGCCCGTTTACCTTCACGAGATGAGTCAATTCCAAAAAATACTACAACAAAGAAATCATTATTTAAAGCTTCTTCAAATCCGCAAGCAAACGGATATGGCGATGCTAGATGTGTTAACGGAACAATTCGTTCAATTTGCTGCTAAAATTATTGAAAAAAGATATCAATTTCTTTCATTGCTTCAAGGATGGGCGGAACCAATCCACTCTGGAATTTCAAGGAACCTGGAAGTATTGAAAATCCAATATAAACCATCGCTTGATGTATCAGAATCTATGGATTTGACGAAAATGGTAGAGGAATTCCAAGAAAAATTTGTTAAAATAAGAACAAGGGAAATTGAAAGGGGCATAACGCTCATAGGTCCTCATCGTGATGACCTCGTTTTTTTTGTGAATGGGCGCGATGTTCAAACATTCGGCTCACAGGGACAGCAGCGCACGACGGCCCTTTCTTTGAAACTTGCTGAAATAGAATTAATTCAAGCAGAAGTAGGAGAATATCCTATTTTGCTCCTGGACGATGTACTGTCGGAATTGGATGATTACCGTCAGTCTCATTTATTAAATACGATTCAGGGAAAAGTTCAAACCTTTGTAACTACGACGTCTGTAGAAGGTATAAATCATCAAACTCTTCATGATGCCTCAACCTTCTATGTGACTCAGGGAAATCTATCAAAGGTCAAATGACGGGGTGATTCAATGTATCTCCATATAGGAGAAGATATACTTGTAAAAACGAATGAAGTTATAGCCATTTTAGATAAACAACTTCTCCAGTCATCTCCATTGATCCTGGAATTCCTAAAAGAAAAAGAAGAAGTGACCCTCAATTTATCAAAAGGGTCAATTAAATCAATCGTAGTTACGGATGAACATATATATTATTCTCCTCTATCATCCGGGACTCTAAAAAAACGTTCATTACAAAAAGCGATTTTAATCGATGAATAATAGATTTCAATAAACTGGATTTTTAAAGAATTTCACAAAGAAAATCCGCCGATGGCAAGCCTTTAAAGGCAACGATTAGGCGACATAGTTACACTTATGTGGATAGGAAACCTGGTTTATACTTTCCTATCTACCAACGAAAAAAACGCTTAAAGAAAAGTGTAGGTGATTCATGTGGCAATGGAACAAAAAGAAGTTCAAGGTCAAGAGTATGATGAAAACCAGATACAGGTGTTGGAAGGATTAGAGGCCGTTCGTAAACGTCCCGGAATGTATATCGGGTCGACATCTGCCAGAGGTCTTCACCATTTAGTCTGGGAAATCGTCGATAATAGTATTGACGAAGCGTTGGCTGGATTTTGCGATGAAATCAAAATAATGATTGAGAATGATAACAGTATCACTGTTGTTGATAATGGACGGGGAATTCCGGTTGGGATTCATGAGAAAATGGGACGCCCGGCTGTGGAGGTCATTATGACTGTATTGCATGCGGGCGGAAAATTCGGGGGCGGCGGATACAAGGTTTCGGGTGGTCTGCATGGTGTAGGCGCGTCTGTTGTTAATGCCCTTTCCACTGAATTAGAGGTCTTCGTTCATCGTGATGGCAATATTTATTATCAAAAATTCGAACGCGGAGTACCACACGCCGACTTGAAAATCATTGGTGAAACAGACCATACCGGTACCACCACCCACTTCACTCCCGATGGAGAGATATTTACGGAAACGCTTGAATACGATTATGAAACGCTTGCTACCCGGTTAAGAGAATTAGCATTCTTAAACAGAGGGCTCAAGATTATTATTGAAGATAAGCGCGAAGGCAAAGAGCGTTCTAATGAATATTACTACGAAGGCGGTATTAAGTCTTATGTAGAGCACTTGAACCGTACAAAAGAAGTTCTCCACGAAGAACCAATCTACATTGAAGGGGAAAAAGATGGCATTTCAGTTGAAATCGCCCTTCAATATAATGATGGCTATGCAAGTAATTTATATTCTTTCGCGAATAATATCAACACATATGAAGGCGGAACCCATGAGTCGGGCTTTAAAACAGCTTTGACTCGGGTCATCAATGACTACGCCAGAAAAAACAATATCTTTAAAGACAATGATGCAAACCTTTCAGGTGAAGATGTTCGTGAAGGATTAACAGCGATTGTTTCGATCAAACATCCGGACCCTCAATTCGAGGGGCAGACGAAGACAAAGCTTGGAAACTCAGAAGCGAGTACCATCACGAATTCTGTGTTGGGCGAAAAATTAGATTCATTTATGCTTGAGAATCCTGCGGTTGCCAGAAAAATCGTCGATAAAGGCTTAATGGCCGCAAGAGCACGTTTAGCAGCCAAAAAAGCCCGTGAATTGACAAGAAGAAAGAGTGCTCTGGAAGTATCAAGCTTACCAGGTAAGCTTGCCGATTGCTCTTCTAAAGATCCGGCGATCAGCGAAATATATATCGTTGAAGGTGATTCCGCCGGTGGATCTGCTAAACAAGGCCGTAGCCGGCACAACCAGGCGATTCTTCCACTCCGGGGTAAAATCCTTAATGTTGAAAAAGCAAGATTGGATAAAATCCTTTCGAGCCAGGAGATCCGTACGATTATCACTGCACTTGGTACAGGAATCGGAGAAGAATTTGATATTGCAAAAGCAAGATACCATAAAATCATCATCATGACTGACGCCGATGTGGATGGTGCGCACATCAGAACTTTATTATTAACCTTTTTGTTCCGGTATATGAGACCGATTATTGATGCGGGCTATATTTATATCGCTCAGCCTCCTTTATACAAAATACAGCAGGGCAAGAGGATTGAATATGCTTATAATGACCGTCAGCTTGACGAGATCATTGCGCAGCTTCCTAGTCAGCCTAAGCCTGGACTTCAGCGTTATAAGGGGTTAGGTGAAATGAATCCAGAACAGCTATGGGAAACGACCATGAACCCGGAAAGCAGAACGCTCCTTCAAGTAAAACTGGAGGATGCCATTGAAGCCGATGCTACCTTCGACATGCTCATGGGAGATAAGGTAGAGCCCCGGCGTGACTTTATTGAGGAAAACGCGATATATGTGAAAAACTTAGATATCTAATCTGGATCAGGATAGATGAAATACGGTCTATCCTGTCTTTTAAATAGTGCAAAAAGAGGCACTACTAATAGGAGGTTGCTCCATGTCTGAAATAGAAAAATCAAATGTTCAAGAAATCAATCTTAGCCAGGAAATGCGTACTTCGTTTTTAGATTACGCGATGAGTGTTATTGTTTCCCGTGCGCTTCCTGATGTAAGAGATGGATTGAAACCCGTTCACCGCCGGATTTTATATGCGATGAATGATTTAGGGATGACGTCCGATAAGGCTTATAAGAAATCAGCTCGTATTGTCGGGGAAGTTATTGGAAAATACCATCCGCACGGCGACTCTGCTGTGTATGAAACGATGGTTCGTATGGCTCAAGACTTTAGCTATCGCTATATGCTCGTTGATGGCCATGGTAACTTCGGATCAGTCGACGGAGACCCCGCTGCAGCGATGCGTTATACAGAAGCAAGAATGTCTAAAATCTCCATGGAATTAATCCGGGATATAAATAAAGACACGATTGATTACAAAGAAAACTATGATGGATCTGAAAAAGAACCGGCCGTCCTCCCTGCCCGTTTCCCGAACCTTTTAGTGAATGGTTCTTCCGGAATCGCGGTAGGGATGGCTACGAACATTCCTCCTCACCAATTAGGGGAAGTAATAGACGGAGTATTAGCTTTCAGTAAAAATCCTGAGGTAACAATCGCGGAATTAATGGAAATTATCCCGGGCCCTGATTTCCCGACTGCGGCAATGATTTTAGGCCGCAGCGGAATCAGGCGGGCTTATGAAACGGGAAGAGGCTCCATCACCCTTCGCGCTAAAGTGGAGATTGAAGAGAAATCTAACGGAAAACAGGTAATCATCGTTACTGAACTTCCTTATCAAGTGAATAAAGCAAGACTGATTGAAAAAATCGCAGAATTGGTTCGAGACAAGCGTATCGATGGCATCACAGATCTGCGTGATGAATCGGATAGAAACGGTATGCGTATTGTCATCGAAGTCCGCAGAGATGCAAATGCCAATGTTTTGCTGAATAACCTTTATAAACAGACAGCGATGCAGTCAAGCTTTGGTATTAATTTGCTGGCGCTTGTGGAAGGGCAGCCGAAGGTATTGAACTTAAAGCAATGCCTGCAGTATTATCTTGAGCATCAACAGGTCGTCATTAGACGCAGAACAGAATTTGAACTGCGTAAAGCGGAAGCTCGAGCTCATATTTTGGAAGGCTTGCGTATCGCTCTCGATCAGTTAGATGAGGTTATTAACTTAATCAGAAGCTCACAAACAGCTGACATTGCCCGCGAGGGGTTAATTACTCAATTTAACCTTTCGGATAAGCAGGCTCAAGCAATCCTAGATATGCGCCTTCAGAGGTTGACAGGATTGGAACGTGAAAAAATCGAGGAGGAATACCAATCGCTTGTCGCCTTGATTTCGGAATTGCGTGGCATTCTTTCAGACGAAGAAAAGGTATTGGAGATCATTCGTGAGGAGCTTATCGAAATCAAAGAACGCTTCAACGATAAACGCCGTACCGAGATCGTCGTGAGCGGCCTCGAAAACATTGAAGACGAAGATCTGATACCAGTTGAAAATATTGTGGTTACATTAACTCATAACGGGTATGTTAAGCGATTGCCTGTCAACACCTACCGCAGTCAAAGACGTGGTGGTAGAGGGATTCAGGGCATGGGAACGAATGAAGATGACTTTGTGGAACACCTGCTTACTACTTCGACGCATGATACCCTTTTATTTTTTACAAATAAAGGAAAGGTATACCGCGCTAAGGGGTATGAGATCCCTGAATATGGCAGAACAGCTAAGGGCCTGCCGATTATCAATCTTCTTGAAGTTGACAAAGGAGAATGGGTAAATGCCATTATTCCGGTTAAGAAATTTGCCGATGATTGGTTCTTGTTCTTTACGACTAAAGAAGGCATTTCAAAACGGTCTCCGTTATCATCCTTTGCCAATATCCGTAACAACGGCTTAATTGCCTTAGGACTCCGTGAAGGGGACGAATTAATCTCTGTTCGTTTAACGAATGGCAAGAAACATATGATTATCGGAACAAAAAATGGCATGCTGATCCGATTCCCTGAAACCGATGTCCGCTCGATGGGACGTACAGCCACCGGTGTAAAAGGAATTACTTTGCGGAATAATGATGAAGTTGTCGGCATGGAAATCCTGGAAGAAGATTCAGAAGTGCTGATCGTTACGGTTAATGGGTTCGGAAAGCGTACCCCAGCCGGAGAATACCGCATTCAAAGCCGTGGAGGAAAAGGGATCAAAACCTGCAATGTAACCGAGAAAAATGGTCCGCTGATTGCAGTGAAGACAGTGACCGGAGAAGAAGATCTAATGTTAATCACAGCGGGCGGCGTTTTAATTCGAATGGATGTAGACACCATCTCAAGGACTGGCCGTAACACACAAGGTGTTAAACTGATCCGTCTTGAAACAAGTGATAATGAATATGTGTCTACAGTTGCAATGGTTGAAAAAGAGGATGAAAAAGAGATCATGGAAGAAGAAGTTGATGAAACACAGCCGGTGGAAGCTTTTAAAGATGAAATAGCTGACAGCGAAGAAACAGCCTCTGAAACCGAAAGCAATGACAGCGAAGAAACAACCTCTGAAACCGAAAGCAATGACGAAGAATAATTTATTTTTTAAAAGATTAAGAAAGTAAAAATTTTCAACATGTATTGATGTCTAGCGTAAGCAGCCATGCCCCGACGTACAGGACGTGCTAGTGCCGACGAAGACATAAGGACGCGGCGATTTTAGTCGGCCTCGAGGTCATAAGAGGCAGGTGTTCTTCCTGCCCCACTTCGGTCTTCCACAGGATGTGGTGACGTCAGCGTTCGTCACAGGACGTGACGGATTTTAGCTGATGGTCCATACTTGGCCCTCCTACGAGGTGCGCCCTATGCTGGTTGGGGCTGAACAGGGCGCTTGCGCCATTCTTAATTGGAAGCATCCTAATGGGTGCTTCCTTTTAATCTTTTAACTAGAATTTGTTGGGAAAGTGCAGTAATATTATGGTAATCATGAAAAATGCTGTTACAGGAGTGTGGACAGTTTGCGTGTTAAAACGGATTATTTAGTAGAAGGTGCTATTCTCTCTCAGGACATAATTGGCTTGACCAAACGTCCGATTATGACCAGCAAAACAATCTTAAATAAACCCCATTTAGAAGTATTAAAGGCATTTTTGGTTAGTGAAGTTAATGTTGAGAAAACATTGATCAACGGCATGCCTTTTAAGCCAAAAGAATCTATTGATTCCAAAGGAAAAGGAAAAGAAACAGATGGGTCGAGCTTCATCACGGATTATTTAAAAGTGGTTCAAAGCTACAAAAAATTATTTAAGAATTGGCAGGCTGAAAGTACAATTGATGTATCGAAGGTCCGGGATTTAATCGTTCCTTTATTTAATAAGGTCATGAAAAAGCCGTCTGAGCTTTTCTTGCTGCACCATTACAGTACAAAAGAAGATTACTTATATCATCATGCCATTGCAGTCGGTTTGTTAAGCGGGTATCTCATAAAGAAATTAAATTACAAACAGACCGATGTGTCCCAAATAGTCATCGCGGGCTCACTTGTAGACTGCGGCATGGCAAAAATTCCTTCAAGAATTCTAGAAAAGAAAACAAGCTTGACTTCTCATGAGTTTAACGAAATTAAAAAACATCCGATATATAGCGTCCAAATGATTCAAGACAGCTCCATCTTAAGTGATGCAATGAAACATGCGATTCTTCAGCATCACGAAAGATTAGACGGCAGCGGCTATCCTGCGGGAAAAAGAGGACAATCACCAAGTGAATTTTCAAGGATTGTAGCGGTGGCCGATGTATATCATGCTATGACGTCCGAAAGAAATTACCGTAGTAAGCAATCACCTTTTAAAGTGATGGAAATGATATTACATGATGATTTTGGAAAGTTTGATATAGGCGTGGTTAAAACATTACTTTCCGGTATTGCAACCTTATCAATCGGTAGCAAGGTTAAGCTTTCCAATGGATATATTGCCGAAATTATTTTCATTGAACCCAATACTCCGACAAGGCCCATGGTCAAAGTCCAGGAAGACGGAGAAATCATCCATCTAGGTAAAAACAGAGAAATATTTATTGAAGCGATCTTATAAACCATTGATTTCGAGTCTGTTGTTTTTCAGCAGGCTTTTTATTTTGGGCTTTTCCCGATAATTCAATATTATGAATTTATCTTTAAAGCTTGATTTAAAAAAACAAACTAGATATAATAACTAAGGCAACAAAGAGAAAAAATAAACACTTGACTTTACGTTAGCAGAAATGGTATATTAATAAAGTTGCTTCTGAGAAGAATGACAACGGAATTGCTCTTTGAAAACTGAACAAAACAAAGCGCCAACGTTAATTTTTAAGTGAGCACACACTTTAAAAGCAAATGGAACATCGACTAAGTTCGTCACGTCCTGTGACAACGTCGATGCCAGCACATCCATGTGCAAGTGAGCAAGTCAAACATTCTTCGGAGAGTTTGATCCTGGCTCAGGACGAACGCTGGCGGCGTGCC
>NZ_CAKKNA010000003.1 GCF_918741275.1 Bacillus sp. CECT 9360 | reverse complement strand
CCATTTTGGATCTGTATAATAATGAAATCATTGCCTATGAAATGGGAAGAAACACAGAAACAATTTTAGTGATCAAAACTGTATACCAAGCTATTCAAAAAGAAAAGGATGTGCAAGGTGTCATCCTTCATAGCGACCGGGGAACACAATACACATCCAAACTTTATCAAGACACTCTGGAATCCTACGATATTAGGTCAAGTATGTCTCGATCAGGCAATCCTTTTGATAACGCCTGTATCGAAAGTTTCTTTTCTCATTTAAAAACGGAAGCGTTCTACCCTTATTCTGTACAAAGTATAGAAGATTTAGAAGTGAAATTACATCAATATATCCACCGTTATAATCATACGAGGAGACAAAAACGATTAAATCGACAATCTCCAGTAAACTATCGCAACCAGCAACTTGCATCGTAAGGAAATGGGTCCCTTACAGATGAAGGCACAAAGTAATTTGTAAAACACCACTTGATATGGAGCAACGCATGATACCCTTTTGGGGGAAGCTAGTTGGTGTTGCCAACTGCTTCCTAGCTCGTGAATCATGCGTGACGAGGCTCTATGTCAAGTGAATAAATGCAAAGAACCTAACTCTATAAATAAATAGGGAGCCATTTCCTAAAGGAAACAGCTCCGGTTTTTTTACATCTCCACATTTTGGGGTCTTGACCACCAATCGGTGAGCTTTCTTTTTATTATTTTTATCAGATCGTTCATAGGTAAAGTGCGCGAGATTGTTGTAACTCCTTTAGCTTAGCGGTCATAAATAATCTTTGAGAGCCTATTATGTACAGGAGCAATGTGTTTGCGAATATGTATTTTGGATATAGGATGAATAGAAATGCTGACATCATGAATGTCTTGTAGAAAAGGCAAGATTTATGTCATCTCTTTATACAAGTTAAAAACAGGGCGAAATAGCAAATTACAAGTATTAAGACTAAATCTGACACCACTCGTTTCGATAATTTTTGTTGAATGTTGTTGTTTTTGTGTTAAACTAAAAAAGGATATTTTAATTAAAACTTTAAGGAGCTGGGTATGGACAAGAATTTAATCATTGCCGTTTTTACTTCATTTATCACTGTCCTTCTTGTTACTCCGCTTGTGATGAAATTAGCTGTAAAAATCGGAGCCACGGATAAGCCAAACTCTAGAAAAGTTCACACCAAGCTTATGCCTAGGTTAGGTGGCTTAGCTATCTTTATTGGTGTTGCCGTTGGTTACTTTATATCTGGATTATATAATGAACACATCTATTCCATTACTTTGGGCGGAGTCCTGATCATTGCCCTTGGTGTGCTGGACGATAAATACGAAATATCTGCCAAAGTTAAATTGGCCGGACAACTTGCAGTAGCTGCCCTCATTGTTCAATCAGGACTTACAATTGATTTTATCCACATTCCTTTTGTAGACAAAATTGATGTTGGAATGTTATCCATTCCACTTACAATTATCTGGATAGTTGGCATTACAAATGCAATTAATTTGATTGACGGATTAGATGGCTTAGCGGCCGGAATTTCATCCATATGCATAGGAACGATTGCTTTTATGGCTGCCATGAATGGGAATATACTTATTTTTACTATCGCGATGGTTGTATTAGCAAGCACATTAGGGTTCTTGTTTTACAATTTTCATCCAGCGAAAATATTCATGGGTGATACTGGTTCATTATTCCTTGGATATATCATTTCTATCCTATCTTTATTAGGACTTTATAAAAGTGTTACCTTGTTCAGTTTTGTAGTCCCTATTATTATACTCGGAGTTCCTGTTTTTGATACAGCCTTTGCCATAATAAGAAGAATTGTGAATAAAAAGCCGATATCGGCACCGGATAAGTCGCATCTTCACCATAGAATAATGGCGCTTGGATTCTCGCATCGGGCAACTGTGCTAATTATTTATACCTTGGGAATTATATTCAGTGTCTGTGGAATTGTTTTTTCCAACGCAACGCTATGGGGTTCCATATTTATTATCGTAGGCATATTGCTTGTGACTTCACTGATAGCAGAGGTAATCGGGCTGGTAGGCGAGAAGTATAAGCCTATTATCAAGGTGTATAAGAAATTTGGTGGAAGAAACAACTGAGCTGTAGGTAATTCTAACCTACAGCTTTTTCAGTTAAACAACTTTAGGAAATCTTAGAAGGAGTTATTATGAATTCAACTCTAGTTATTCTATCTAACAGATATCCATACCCTCCTGGAGAGGAATTTTTAAAAGCGGAATTAGATGTATTGTCCAAACATTTTAAACGGATTTTTTTGATCCCAACCAATCGTTCGATTATATACGATCAAAAAACCCGCAAGGATGTTCCTGATAATGTAGAAGTAATTCACCTGTTTAAAGGGGATAAACGATCATCACTATCGAGAGTTATTGACATTATGAAGAGTACCAAAAATATGAAATGGTTCTGGGGAGAACTTTCCCATTCCATTCGTCATGGATTAAAGGCACCGCTAATCATGCTCAACCGTCTTGCCCTCGCTTGTGAGATAAAGAACAAACTTCAAAAAGCAATTCCTGATGGTTATGATTACATCTTTTACTCTTATTGGTTAACCCCTTCTGCATTGGCTCTTGCCATGCTAAAAGAGGATGAGAAAATTGACAAGGCCGTATCAAGGGTTCATGGCGGCGATTTATATGCGGAACGGCACAACCCTGCTTATATCCCATTTCAGGGTAAGGTGATCTCTGTCCTTGATCAAACATATTCCATTTCTGAAAATGGGTTGAATTATCTCATAAATAAACATAGTGATGTAGAAGATAAGCTGTCGGTGCAAAGGCTGGGGACAAAGTCTAAAGTTGAATATGATCAGCTTAACTGGGACAAGCAATCAGCTGTTCTCCGATTAGTGAGCTGTTCTTATTTAAAGCCTGTTAAAAGGATTCATTTGTTAGCTGATGCGTTGAAGCATTGTCATTTTCCTGTGGAATGGACACATATTGGAGATGGTCCGGAGCGTGCTAACATCGAAAAAATTGTGGCCACACTTCCCGAGCAGATAAAAGTGAACTTGTTAGGGAATAAAAATAATGATGAAATAATGGAGCTTTACCGCTCACTTGATTTTGATGTATTTGTAAACGTTAGTGAAAGTGAAGGGATCCCCGTGACAATCATGGAAGCCTTTAGCTTTGGGATACCAGTTGTGGCAACGGATGTAGGTGGTACATCCGAGGTTGTGAATGCTGATAATGGGATTCTGTTGCCAAAAGATCTTGAACCACTCGATATAGCAGCGCAGATTACACATTTTCACAACTTTTCTTTGGAAGAAAAGATTAAAAAGGGAAAAGCGGCTTATTCTACCTGGGATCATTCCTACAATGCAGAAAAAAATTACACGAAGTTCGCAACTTTGCTAAAAGATTAGAGGTTTTTCCAAAATGAGTGAACAGAAAAATACTTTTCTATCTAATAGTATTATTACCTTAACCAGACAGGTTGTTAGTATTGTCATAGGCCTGCTTTTGCTTATTATTATAGCTAGAGCTCTAGGGTCAAGTGGATATGGGAAGTATACATTAATAACCTATCTGCCGCTAATGCTGATGACTTTTCTTAACTTAGGTTTAAATACATCGACGATATATTTTGTCAGTAAAAAGGAGATAGAATTAAAAGAGGCATTTGTTACCAGCGTTGTATCCGCAATAGTGCTTGCTTTAGTTAGTATTGTGATCGGATTTTTCACTATTTTTCTTTTGGGGGACAGTGAATTTTCAGCTGTAGATTCCAGTTTGCTCTATCTTAGTCTTTGTGCTTTGCCTTTTATGTTTCTCATGATTTTTTTGCAAACAATCTTTCAAGGAATGCAAAACTTTAAATTGTTTAATACCGTGTTGGTTGTACAGCAATTTGGAACTTTGCTTCTCCTGATCCTGGTATTGTTTGTTTTTCAATTAGGTCTGAAAGGAGCCTTGCTCTCCTTTATTCTCGGCTATGTTTTATCTGTAATGTACAGCATTGTTATGCTGTTTAAAGTATATGAAATTGAATTTTCACTGCGTTACTTTTCTTGGAAATATATAAAGTTGTCCATTTCATATGGGCTTAAAGCCCATATTAGTAATATAATGACGTTCTTGAACTATCGGCTTGGGGTATTATTATTGGGGGTATTTGTTTCGCCTGCTTCAGTAGGTATCTATGTTGCAGCAGTGAATCTTGGTGAGAAGATATCGATTTTTTCCCAGTCCTTTTCTCAAGTATTGCTGCCCCGGATTGCCTCATCGAATCAGGAAGAGGACCGAAATAAAATAACCGCTATTGTTAGCCGATTTATTATGATATTCATCGTTTGTGTGAGCTTAGTGATCTTCCTTTTTTCAGACTTGATTTTTCATGTATTTGGTGAAGATTATCGCTCGAGTGCCCATATACTAAATCTGCTTTTACCTGGGCTTACGGTATTGGCGGTAGAAAAAATTCTCTCAAACGATTTAGCCGGCAGGGGACGGCCTGATTTGAATATGTATGTGTCCTTTGTCAATGTGGCATTAAATGTTGTCCTTAACCTACTTTTAATTCCTAGATATGGTATACAAGGAGCTGCTGTTTCTTCTTCTATTACATATATCATCAGCTTCATAATAAAAGTGATTCTTTATAAAAATGTCACAAAACAGCCAATAAAAGAATTTTTGCTTATTAAAGGCGCAGATATTACAATGGTAAAGGACTTAGCTAAAAGATTAAAAAGAAAGCCTGCTTAAATAATTCGTAGTTGAGGTGTAAAACGATGTCTGTCTTAATCACCGGAGGAGCCGGATTCATAGGAACGTTTACGAAGAATGTACTGAAAGAGCATGGGTATGAAGTGATTCTTGTCGATAATTTTATTACCGGAGATAGAAAAAACATTGAAAAAGAAGATATATTGATCGAAAAGGATATAAGGGAAGATGGCTTATTTGAGCAATTAAATGATTTTCAAATTGATTCGGTTATCCATCTTGCCGCCCAAACCAGTGTACCGGATTCCATTGATGACCCAGCATATGATTTGAGTGAAAATATCGAGGGTACCGTAAAAATGCTACAGCTCGCTAAGCGGTTAAATGCCAAGAAGTTTATTTTTGCATCTTCAGCAGCTGTCTATGGAGAAAATCCAGCCTGTCCTTTGAACGAAACGGAAGTTTTGGCGCCGACTTCTCCATATGGATTATCTAAGATGACCGGGGAACGTTATGTGCAGCTTTTATCCAAGCAATATGGAATCGATGCGACAATCCTTCGTTATGCTAACGTGTTTGGACCTAAGCAGTCTAAAGATGGAGAGGGCGGAGTAATTAAAATATTCATAGATAAACTGGGCAAAAACGAAACGCTCCAGATATTTGGGGATGGTGGACAAACAAGAGACTTTATTTATGTCGAGGACATTGCTTCTGCCCATCTGGCCGCTCTAAAGAATCCGGGCGGTGTATATAATGTCGGTACGAACACTGAGACATCAGTAAATAAATTAATCGATGTCTTAACGTCATTATCAGATGAATCCATGGATAAACAATATATGGAGCCACGTAAAGGGGACATTTATCGCAGCTGCTTGGATAATAGCCAAATCACGAAAGAACTTGCTTGGCAACCCAAATATTCATTTGAAAAAGGGCTCGAAAAAACATATGCAGCCTTTATTGAGAAAACGGTCAACTGAATGTGACGCGAAGTTAATATTTACAATATTAACTTCTATATAAATTTCGTGTAAGATAGTTCTGTATATAAATAGACAAAATTTGAAAGCAAAGGTGAAAGACATGATTCGTTTTGCAATCGTAGGTTGTGGCCACATTGCCAAAAAACACGCAGAAGCCATTATAAACAGTGAAGGTGCTTCGCTATTAGCGGTATGTGATACCATTGAAGAGAAAATGCAGCCTTTTGTCGAAGAATACAATATTAAAGGGTATACCAGCTTGGAAGAGCTGCTGGAAAATCCCGAAGTCGATGTAATAAATATTTGTACCCCGAGTGGGTATCACGCGAACATTGCTGTGCAAGCTGCGAGAGCCAAGAAGCATGTGGTTGTTGAAAAACCTATAGCCTTAACAATTGAAGATACTGATAAAATTATTCGTGCATGCAGTGACAATGATGTAAAATTAGCGGTGGTACATCCAAACCGTTTCCGTCCCGCTCTTATTAAATTGAAAAATTTAATGAAAGAAGGGCGATTCGGTAAACTAAGCCATGCTAATGCTACAGTTCGTTGGAATAGGAACCAGGAATACTACGACCAGGCTCCGTGGAGAGGTACTAAGTCATTAGATGGCGGAGTTCTCATGAATCAGGCGATCCATAACCTGGATTTGTTAGTATGGTTAATGGGTGATGTAGAAGAGGTCTTCAGTATGGATGCAACCCGACTTCGAGATATTGAAGCAGAGGATGTATCAGCCGGAGTCGTTCGATTTAAAAACGGTGCATTAGGTGTCGTGGAAGCGGCTGTAACGATCTATCCGAAAAATTTCGAAGAATCTATCAGCATATTTGGGGAACAGGGCACAATTAAAATCAGTGGACAAAACGCGAACTTTATCGAACATCTTGTTATGGAAGGTGTTTCACAAGAAGATGTAGAAGCAATGAAAGCTGAAATCAAGGCAGATCCGTTTGGAACACCGGGGCATCAAGCTATCATTGAGGATATGGTACTAGCTATTAAGGAAAATAGAGAGCCTGTCGTAACAGGAGAAGATGGAAAAAGAGCGTTACAGCTCGTCATTTCACTGTATGAATCAGCAGCATCTCATCAGCCTGTAAGAATAGGCTAACAAAGAATTAGGAGAAAAGAGGATAACCTTATGACAGAAAATAGTGAACTAAACCAAACAGCAAAAGAACTTTTAAATAAAATTGAAACCAGACAAGCAACCATTGGTGTTGTAGGACTTGGATATGTTGGGCTTCCGCTTGCCGTAGAAAAGGCTAAAGCTGGATACAAGGTCATTGGTTTTGATGTTCAGCAAAGCCGTGTAGACCAAGTAAACCAAGGGATTAACTATATTGGTGATGTTGTTGATGAGGAGCTTGCTGAAATTACTGCATCCGGCCAATTCATTGCGACGACTGATTATTCCTTAATTAAGGATGTGGATGCAGTTGCAATTTGTGTACCAACACCGCTTGATACGTACCAACAGCCTGACACCTCATATGTTGAAAGTTCAGGGAAAGAGATTTCCAAAAACCTCCACGCGGGGATGCTTGTTGTCTTAGAAAGTACTACGTATCCAGGAACTACAGAAGAAGTGTTAAAACCAATCCTTGAAAACACTGGCTTAAAAGTGGGAACGGACTTCTTCCTTGCTTATTCACCGGAACGCGTAGACCCTGGTAATAAACATTACAATACGAAAAATACACCAAAGGTAGTTGGCGGTATGACTCCTGCATGTACAGATATTGCAGCAGCTCTCTATAAGAGTGTTCTTGAAGGAGACGTACACCAGGTATCAAGTCCTGCGGTAGCAGAAATGGAAAAGATTCTTGAAAACACATTCCGCCACCTTAATATTGCATTAGCAAACGAAATGGCAATCTTATGTAATAAAATGGGTATTGATGTATGGGAAGTCATTGACGCTGCGGCAACTAAGCCTTACGGATTTATGCCATTCTATCCAGGTCCTGGACTAGGCGGACATTGTATTCCAATCGATCCGTTCTATTTAACATGGAAAGCCCGTGAGTATAACTACCATACTCGTTTAATCGAGCTTGCAGGTGAAATTAATAATGGAATGCCTGAATTCGTAGTAAACAAAGCAATGTACAGCTTAAATAACGAGGGTCTTGCACTAAGAGGTTCAAAAATCGCCGTACTTGGTGTAGCATACAAAAAAGATATTGACGATGTAAGGGAATCTCCGTCACTCCCGATTATTGAAACGCTTCTTAAAGAAGGGGCAGACCTAACCATCTGCGATCCACATGTTACATCATTTAAAGTGGATGGAAACCGGTTGGAAACAACTTCTCTAACAAAAGAAGTCATTGATGATGCTGATTTAATATTAATCCTTACAGATCACAGCGGATTTGATTATGAATTAATCAGCAAAAGCAATAAAGTAGTGTTCGACACAAGAAATGCGATGAAGAACTACACAAAACCAGAAAAATACGTAAAACTGTAAAATAATAGCGGGTTACAAGTAGCATAGGAGAGAGACTCTTCTATGCTGCTTATTCTTATACAGGTTAAGGTGATGTTATGAAATTTCTAACCGTAATCGGAGCCAGGCCACAATTTATAAAAGCAGCTCCAGTTTCTAGAGAATTAAGAAGCATACATAAAGAAATCTATGTTCATACCGGTCAGCACTATGACAAAAATATGAGTGATATCTTCTTTGATGAATTGAATATACCAAAGCCCGATTATCATTTAAATGTCGGTTCTTCTTCTCACGGTAAGCAGACTGCAACCATGCTCGGAGGAATTGAACAAATAATTATGGATGAAAAACCTGATTATCTGATGGTGTACGGCGATACAAATTCAACCCTAGCGGGAGCACTTGCAGCCGCAAAGCTTCATATCCCTGTTGTCCACGTAGAGGCTGGTTTAAGAAGCTTTAACAAAAAAATGCCTGAAGAAGTAAATCGGATCATGACAGACCATATCTCCGAGTATTTATTCTGTCCAACGGACACAGCTGTGCAAAATCTGCATAATGAAAACATCCGTGAAAAGGTGATTAATGTAGGGGATGTTATGTTTGACGCTGTCAGCTACAACCGGGCATTATCTGAAGACAAATCCGATATCTTAAACAGGCTGGGATTGGAGAAGGATTCTTATTATCTGATAACCATCCATCGAGCAGAGAATACGGATAATGAAACCAATATTAAAAATATCTTACATGCATTTTCGCAAATTGAAGGAAAAAAGGTGTGGCCGATTCACCCGCGCACTAAACATATCTTAAGCAACATGGGTATTGACTTAGCGACAATTCCGGGACTTCAAGTTATAGAACCTGTCGGTTATTTGGATATTCTTGCTTTAGAAGGCAGTGCCAAAAAAATATTGACTGATTCCGGCGGAATGCAAAAGGAAGCATACTTCTTGCAAATACCTTGTGTCACCCTTCGTGAACAGACAGAATGGGTAGAAACACTTGAAGACAACGCTAATATCTTAGTGGGTACGGATGTTCAGAAAATAGTAAACGCTATACACAAGAATGTAAGCCCGGCTTATAAAGACTATTTTGGGAATGGTTTTGCTTCCAAGAAAATATTGGAGCATTTCTAAAATGAGGTTGATATAAGATGAGAATTACACTTTTGAGCGAGAACTTCCCACCTGAGACGGGCGCACCACAAATCAGATTATATGAAATAAGTAAAGAACTCATTAAAAGAGGTTACCAGGTTGAAGTGATCACGGCGTTTCCTCACCATCCAAACGGAATCATTCCAGAAGAGTATCGAGGGAAATTCTATCAATTCGAAAACTATGAAGGAATCCCTGTCCATCGATCATGGATATACCCAAGTCCAAAGGGAAGTTTTTGGAAAAGATTGTTTTCCTATTTTTCCTTTACGTTTAGCGCTTTTTACTCTGTCTTAAAGGCTAATAAAACGGATGTTATCATTTGTACCTCACCTCCTTTATTTTTAGGGATAACAGGCTATTTTGCGTCGAAAATGAAGAAAGCCAAATTTGTATTTAATGTTGCTGATATCTGGCCTGAATCTGCAGTTGAACTAGGTCTTGTCACCAATAAACAATTCATAAAAATGGCGGAAATTCTCGAAAAATGGCTTTATAAGCGTTCCTGGAAAATTGCGACTGCAACTGAAGGGATTCAGCAATATATGATGAAGCAAGGCAAAAAACAAGAAGATGTGTTTATGCTACCTAATGGAGTGAATACAGAAACATTTACGCCCCAAGAGCCTGATCAGAGCTGGATCAACAAATTAGGTTTTCAAGACCACACAGTCTTCACATTTGCCGGAAGGATTGGTTATGCTCAGGGCCTTGATTCTATTCTACAGGCAGCCAAAATTCTCGAAATGGAGAATATTAAGGCTAAGTTTTTGATTATTGGAGAAGGACCGGAAAAAGAAAATTTAATCGCTTTGAAAGAAAAGCTAAATCTCCAAAACCTTGTTTTTCATGACGCGGTCCCGGTTACTGAAATGCCGACAATTTTTTCGGTTACCGATTTTTCTATTGTTTCTTTACGGAACATTGAGCTGTTTAAAGGCGCGAGGCCTTCTAAAATTTTCCCGGCACTTTCAAGCGGAGTTCCTGTCGTTTATTGCGGAGAAGGGGAAAGCGCCGAGCTAATCAAGAATAATCATTGCGGTGTCCTTGCCAAACCTGAAGACCCGGACTCCATTGCCGAAGCGTTTAAACATTGTGTTTCGATGAATGAACAGGAATACCATGAACTTTCTTCTTCTGGACGAGAATGGGTTGAAAAAGAATATTCTTGGAAGTTCATTGTGGATGATTTGCTAAAAAATATTAATCATTAATTATTCGTAAAGAGGCAGTGAAAAAATGAAAATTTGCCATATTACCTCTGTGCATTCAGCCAATGACACAAGAATCTTCATTAAAGAAAGCAGTTCTTTGAGTAAAGCGGGTCATGAAGTCTTCTATGTTGTCCCTAACACCGAAGAAGCTGTTCGAAATAATGTTAAGATTCTTAGCGTAACTTCCGAAGCAAGCGGACAGCTGGACAGGATGAGGAACACAACCAAAAAAGTATACCAAAAAGCGCTGGAAGTAGATGCGGATGTGTATCATTTTCACGATCCAGAATTGATTCCAATAGGATTAAAGCTTAAATCACATGGTAAAAAAGTGATTTATGATGTTCATGAAGATGTACCGGAACAGATTCTTTCGAAGCAATGGATACCTAAACCGATGCGAAAAACCATTTCAAAAGCGGTGAAAGGCTATGAGAAGTATGCTTCCAGAAAATTTGATGCTATTGTAACGGCGACACCGCATATCGCCAACCGTTTCAAAACATACAATGAACGGACGATAACGCTTCATAATTATCCTTTGCTCAATGAACTGGCGGTTGAAAGCCGCCAAATGATAGATTCTCCTAGAAATAATGCGCTTTATATTGGGGGAATCTATATACTCAGAGGGATTAAAGAAATGATACAATCAGTAGAGAAAGTGAATGAGGAAATTGATTGTAGACTAACACTTGCAGGTGAATTTGCCCCAAAAAGCCTTGAAGCTAATGTGAAGAGTATGAGTGGATTTGAGTTTACTGACTATCTTGGATTTTTAGACAGGCAGCAGGTGAAACAAGTACTGGCAGAGGCGAATATGGGCCTTGTTTTACTTCATCCTGAGCCTAGATTTGTTGTTTCCTTGCCTATTAAAATGTTTGAATACATGTCAGCAGGCTTGCCTGTTATTGCTTCTAACTTCCCACTATGGAAGGAAATTGTTGAGAAAAACAACTGTGGATTGTGTGTCGATCCGATGAATATAGAAGAAATCTCGGAAGCGATTAAATGGATCCTTTCAAACCCTGAAGAAGCAAAGATCATGGGAGAAAACGGCCGAAAAGCGGTTACTTCCATTTATAATTGGGAAAATGAAAGTGAAAAATTGATTCAACTGTATCAATCATTATAATAATAAATTTGAAAAGAGGTTTTACCATGAAAGTGACAATGTTAGATTTAACCGAGCAATACCAAGGTTTACGCGATGAAATGTTAAAGGCACTGGACGATGTTATGTCTAAGGCTCATTTTATCCTTGGTGATAACGTTAAAAAACTTGAAGCTGACGTAGCTAAATACAGCAATGTAAGCAATGGAATTGGTGTTGCTAATGGCAGCGATGCCATACATATTGCCTTACAGGCGTCCGGAGTGGGACCTGGAGATGAAGTAATTTGTCCTTCTTTTACTTTCTTTGCAACAGCTGGAGCAGTTGCGCGCGCGGGGGCTACACCTGTTTTCGCTGACATTGATCCAAGAACATTCAATCTTGACCCGGCAAGTCTTGAAAAAGCTGTAACGGATAAAACAAAAGCAGTCGTTGTCGTACATCTTTACGGACAAATGGCTGATATGGACGGCATAAATGAAGTTGCCAAAAAACATAATCTTGTTGTTATTGAAGATGCTGCACAAGCTATCGGCTCTAAATACAAAGGAAAAACAGTTGGTGAATTAGGAACTGCGGCAACTTACAGTTTCTTCCCGACTAAAAACCTGGGAGCATATGGAGACGCCGGAATGATCGTCACAGATGATGCTGAGCTGGCAGAAAAAATGCGCGTCATCCGAGTTCATGGAAGCAAACCAAAGTATCATCACCATGTATTAGGGTATAACAGCCGTTTGGACGAGCTTCAGGCTGCCATTCTGAATGTGAAGTTCCCTCACTTGGATACATGGAGCAAGCTTCGTCAAGAGAAGGCGAATACTTATACACAATTACTAAATGAAGCGGTTAATAATGAAGTAGTGACTCCGTTTATAGAGGAACATAACCATCATGTATTCCACCAGTACACAATCCGGGTTCAAAGAAGAGACGAACTACAAGCTTTCTTGAAGGAAAATGGAGTAGCGACAATGATTTACTATCCAAAGCCTTTACACTTACAGCCGGTATTTAATGAATTGGGCTATAAAGAGGGCGACCTGCCTGAAACGGAAAAAGCATGTGCGGAAGCCATTTCCCTGCCTATGTATCCGGAATTAAAGCAAGATCAGCAAGTATATGTTGTGAAGAAAATTGCTGAATTCTATAACAAATAAGAAGGGGGTTATTTTTCATGGAGCCTGCTGTAAAAGGAAATAACGTTGTAATAGGGAACAATGTTACGTTTGGAAAAAACGTAACAATTGGACACAATGTCATTATCTATGATGGAACGGTTATCGGCGACTACGTGATGATTCAGGACAATGTTGTAATTGGTAAACAACCTGCGAGAGCGAAAAACTCTATTCTCCCTGATGTGAAAACACTGCCACCGGCTAATATCGGATCTGGCTGTACGATAGGGACATCATCCATTATCTATGCGAATGCGAATATTGGAAATGATGTGTTCATTGCAGATTTAGCTACTGTTAGAGAGCGGGTTACAATTGGAGAGAAAACAATTGTCGGGCGTGGTGTAGCGGTAGAAAACGACTGTGAAATCGGACAAAAATGCAAGCTTGAAACGAACTGCTATATTACTGCTTACTCCAAGCTTGGTGATTCTGTATTTGTTGCACCGGGTGTTGTCACTACTAATGATAATTTCATGGCGCGTTCGAAGGAACGATATGATAAATTTAAGGGAATTACCATTAAAGATGGCGGAAGAATCGGAGCGAATTCAACGATTTTACCAGGAAAAACGATTGAAGAGGATGGAGCGGTTGGTGCTGGGAGTGTGGTTACGAAAGATGTTCAAAAGGAACAGCTAGTGGTCGGCACTCCTGCAAAGGTATTTCGTCAGGTCCCTGACACACAACTATTGAGGAATCAATAACAGATAATAGCAGGAGGATGAATTATTCATCCTCCTATATTAGGATATAACTAATGTTTGTGTATTTTTAAACGGATTCAAAGGAGACAGAGCATGGGAAATGTACTGCCAATGAAATTAATACAACAGATGTTCGTGGCGCTCATTTTATCAGTTGCACTAGGCTGGGGTGTGGTATATCACTTCGGAATTTTAGTAACGGCGATCGGTTTGCTTGCTGCTGGAATCTTGCTCCTGGTAATCCCATTTGTTATTAAGGAGTTAATAAATAGAGACTTGCTCGGCAAACTAATTATTTATCTTTTTGTGTTTTCGTCTTTTCTCGGGCCGGGAATATTGAGCATTAAATTTGGGCCAATATCTCTTTTTCCTTATAGACTATTACTGCCGTTTGCGGTACTTGCGGCGCTTTACTACTGGTTATTTAAAAAAGAAGAACATGCAATTATACATAGACAGCCTGTCACGCCTGTTATCCTCTTTTTACTAGCTTGGTTAAGTTATGGCTTGATTAGTTTACTGTGGGCGGAATCACCGCTAGACGGAGTAAAAGAATTAGTATTTTTAGGCTTGGGAATATTGTTAGTTCTTCTGTTTACTACATTTTTTAATCAGCAAAAAGACTATACAATGGTACTATACATATGGATTACAGCATTACTTTTTATCATTGCACTTGGATTTTGGAATCATTTTACCAAGCAGGCTTTGCCTGTTTCGAGAATGTATGATGCGCCTCTTTATATAAGAGGAAGGCCGACAGCTGTATTTAAGAATGAAAATGACCTTGCAAGCTTTCTTGCATTGAGTGTCTTTTTGCTCCTGCCATTGCTTCATTATAGCAAGAGATGGATTACGAAATTATTTGCTGTCTTTATGCTGCTTGCAAGCTTATATTTAATTAACGCCACCTTATCGAGAGCGAATTTGCTTGCCGTAATAATAGGAGCTGCATTTTGGTTTCTGTTCTTTACTTCAAAAAGGGAAAAGCGTTTTGTCCTATCCACAGTTGGATTGGCTGGTTTAGTTGGTGTTGTGCTTTTTTCTGATAAGATCTTATTTCTAGCAAATGATATGTTTCAATTAATTGTTAGCCTGTTTCAGCCTTCACAAGATCCTTCCGGTTCGAATGACATCAGGGTGAATTTAATTAAAAATGCTATGTTATTTTTATCGAACACGATTGGTTTAGGAATCGGAGCAGGGAATATTGAACATTTTATAGACTCCCATGCAAAATACTCCACCACGGGTACATTAAATCTTCATAATTGGTGGATTGAGATTCTCGTTCAATATGGATTGATTCCTTTTGCTGGTTATGTGATTATTTATATTTGGATGATCGTCACTTTATTAAGACTATTTTTTAAGTCATCAAACCAGCGAGATCGCGCACTCTCGGAAGCTCTTTGTACAGCTCTAGTTGTTTTCTCTTTGGCGAGCGTCAGCCCAAGCTCAATCATGACATTAAATTATTCATGGGTTCTATGGGCTTTTGCTATCGGATATATCAATTATCGTTACAAAAATGATCTAAAATTCAAAACAGAAGGAGCTATATAGAATGTATAACTCATTCAAGCAATATATACACAACATTGGTAGACGTGCAAAAAAATTAGTATGGCTACTAATCTTATTGCCGATTTTAACAGCGGGAGTAGCATATTTGCTTTCTGCGAACACCCCGACCTCTTATAAAGCAAGCACAACAATACTGCTAGGCAATTTTGAGAATACAGATGGGTTTACAAGCCCTACATACTTGCCGAAGTTAATTCCGTCCGAATACTTTCTAAGCAATTTAAATGAGAAGTATGATTTGGATATCAATCCAGCAGAAGCCAGCCGGTCACTTACGGTTACACAAGGTGAAGATAAGACCATTAATCTTACTTTGATAGGGAATGACAGGGAAGAAACGGAAAGAAAGTTGAGCAGTGTAACAGACGCGTTTCTAAAAGAAGGAACTGAACTATTCAGGAAAAAAGAAGAATTAATGGATAAAACAATTAACGATTTAAAGGCTGCCCAGGGACAACTATCTGATCCAGGCACTGCAACAGGTAATTTATATGAGGTACAGATGGATAAATACAATTCGAAAAACTCTGTATTATTCAAAGAGGTAACATCATCTCCTGTCAGTTTTATTTCACCTATGAACAAGGCGATTTTAGGTTTGATTTTAGGGTTATTCCTAAATATAGCTATCTTAGTCCTTCCTGAGATTTTCAGAAGGAAATAAGAAAAAGCACTTCCTGTTTTATATCCAGGAAGTGCTTTTTGTATAAGTGATCGCTAGCTGATTTATTTACTGTAATTCAGCATCTTCTTTAGTATCATCACTTTCGGTGGAATCTTCTGATGTGCCTGAGGCGTCTTCGGATAACAATTCAAGGTGTTTCTTTAGTTCAACCTTTAGAAGTTCCACTTCTTCTTCGTCAGGCTTGAAATAGTATACACCATTCATATAGTCATCTTCACCTTTAATTTCGAGCTGATCAATTTTAGACTTATTGAAGTTTTCATATTTGTTTCGAAACGCGAGTGCTTCTCCGATTGACATATTCGTTTCGATATTTTCTCCAACTACCTCGGAAATATTGTCAATTTTAGTTATTATTTTTGGTGAAGCAACCTTATCCACTAAGCCTGTTACAATTTGTCTTTGCCTAAAGTTGCGCCCAAAATCTCCTTGAGGGTCTTTTTTTCGCATTCTTGCATAAACAAGTGCTTCATCCCCGTTCAGGTTTTGCTCCCCTTTTTTAAAGTAATAGCGATTCCAGTCTCGGTCAATATCATTAAAGCTGAAAGGGACCTCTACATTCACGCCGCCCACTTCGTCAATAATCTTTTGGAATCCTTTAAAGTTCACCATAGCAAAATAATCAATGGGTATATCAAGGAAGCCTTCAACCGTTTCAATTGTTTCATCCCTGCCGCCAAAGGCGTAAGCATGGTTGATTTTATCCTGATTTTGTTTTCCAGGTATGTCGACTAAGGTATCACGAGGAATACTTACTAATTTCATGGTTTGATTTTTGGGGTTAAAGGTCGCAACCATAATGGTGTCCGATCTTCCCCGATCGTGTTCATCAGAATAGTCTTCAATGCCAAGAATTAAAACGGAGAATGGGTCATTAGAAACTTTGACTTGTTGGTCCCGCAAATTTGACTTTTCCCGACCATCAGCGTACGAGTTACTTATTGCTGAGTATGTGTTAAATATAAAAAATCCTGTATATCCGACTATGGAAATAATGGAAACTAAAAGAAGCAGTCTTATAAAACGTTTCCGTTTTCTCTTCTTTCTTTTTCTTATAATGACTCTACGAGTAGTAGATTCTTTATTGCTATTGTAAGGCATTCATTACCCTCTTTTCATTTTAGAATGTAAGTTGTAAATGAAGGATTGGTATGATAAACAAGCTAGGTTCTCTCTAGCTTCTGGTTTGTTTTATAAAAGCCGTTTTTACTTACAGTTTAGAAAACTCATTGATTAAATGCACCGTAATCTCAATTATCTCACCTTCCTGATAATTCGACAATAATTTATTATTAATTGTTAATAGATTACAAAAATTTTGGAGGAAGATTTGTCAGTGGGATAGATAATAAAAAAACCCGATTATAAAATCGGATTTTAGCGTTTTATTCAGAGGCTTCACTATTAATATCTACTTTTTCTCCTCGCAAGGAACGTTTCATTATCTTACTGCTTTCTTCAATAGAACTTTCATAAGGTATAAAATAAGCTGCTCCATTTATCGTTTGGTTCTCGCCTTCGAGATTGAGATCTTGGATTTGTCCACCTTCTATTTTCTTATACAGTCTGGCAAATTGCAGCATTTTAGAAGGTCGAATATTTGTTTTTACATTTTCGCCAAGGTCATTCATTACATCATCAACTTTTACAAGGGAACTAAAAGAAGTGCCTTTGCTGATAATGGCTTTAATCACTTGTTTCTGACGTTCATTTCTACCTTTGTCGTTATTAGGATCATTTTTTCTCATGCGCACATATGCCAGCGCTTCATTTCCGTTAAGCTCCATTGGACCCTTGTTAAAGGTTTTAAACTTATGTGAACCTGTTAAAACGCCTGTAAATGTAAAAGGAACGTTGACTTCTATGCCGCCTAATGAATCTACGATGTCTTCGAAGCCATCAAAATTGGTAGTCACATAATAATCAATTGGAACATCCATCAAATCTTCTGTAATTGATATAGTAGATCTAATTCCGCCCTTATAGCCATAGGTATGATTGATTTTTGTGTTATAGCCTTTTTCAGGAACGTACACACGGGAGTCTCTCGGGATACTAAGCATAAATATTTGCTTTGTTTTCGGGTTTATTGTGATCAACATCAGCACATCGGCTCGGCCTTCACCGCCGTCCTGATTCTCAATGCCTGCTAAAAGAATGGAGAAAGGTTCTTTAGAAATTTTCACATCTTCATCTCTATGATCAGGGAGATACTGTTCATATATTTTATCTGAAGCTAATCTAGAACTAGAAATAACATCATATCCCCAATAGCCTCCGACACCGATTATAGTAAGTAAGACTAAGAGTAGGAATTTTCTTAGCTTTTTTTTCTTTTTCCTTTTTTTAGTCCTTACAATTCGCGTTTTAACCATATATTTTCCTCGCTCGCTTTATAAGTGGAAAAGCATTTTTTGCATTATTCCAAACAACATACAATTCTAGCTTATTATAATATTGAAGTAAATAAAATGTTATCATGGGCTTAATGGTCGTTTTCCAAATATAACATATCTCCCTCGACAATGACGGCCTGACCATTCGTCATTTCCGTCATCCAGTCGATGAACTGCTGCTTTTGGCCTTCTTCGGCAAATGTTTGGATAATCACGTTATCCAGATACTCTATTTCTTTTATGTTATATGTCGATGAACGGAGCTCGTTTTCCAGCTTTCCGAGCCATGTATAATCCACTTTTGTATGCATCACACGCATTAGTTTGCGCTCGACGATGCCAGTTGCGTTGATTCCTTCAGAAGCAGATTTTCCGTAAGCGCGAATTAGGCCGCCGGCTCCAAGCTTGATGCCGCCGAAATAGCGGGTAATGACGACCGCTGTATCCTTCAGTCCTTTTTTCTTAATGACTTCCAGAATCGGAACCCCGGCTGTGCCGCTCGGTTCTCCATCATCGTTTGCTTTCTGGATCTGGTCATTTTCGCCGATCATGTACGCGGAGCAATTATGATTAGCATCATAATGCTTCTTCTTAATGGATGCAATGAATTGCTGTGCCTCTTCTTCTGTTTCAGCTCGGGTGACATGAGCGATGAAGCGAGACTTTTGGATAACGATTTCATGCATACCGTCTCCCTTGACTGTTAAATAACTTGGAAGCATGTCGGCCCTCCTCATGATTGCTCATATTCATAGAATATATTATAGAAGGATTCATGCGCGGAAACAAATATCAGTCTTTCGTAACAAAACAGTAAGGAGCTGTAAAGTAATTTTAATATAAAATGACTATCTTCATGCTATAATTAGTACACTCTTGAAGTATTAAGTACTATTTTGCAATAGTTAAATATACTTAAAAGAATATTTTTTGATGAATTTCGCAGGAAATTTATCCTCGTTCATCTACCATTCAAAGTTTTATGCTCGTATGATCATTCTTTTTGTCGGAAAAAGAAATAATCTACCATTTGCCTCATTCAGGTAGTATGCATTAGGATAAAAGTATGGTAGATAAACAGCTATCAAATGGATGTTTCTCATCCTGACATCATAGAGTAAATACATAAATACTACATAAAAAGGTGTAAAGTCAGCTGTCATGGCTCAGGAGGTTCATACATTTTTATCAGATGTCACTATAAAAGAACTCGCTGATTAAGGCGGATGTGTAGCTATACAGAGAGGAAAATGCTTACTCTTTCCTTTTTGCCAAAAACAATTATTCAACATTAATGACTTCTGTTGGACCAAAACGGAGGAATCTGTATGGCCGTTAAAAAAGTAGATGCCAAAGCGCTTGATGAAATTTTGGAAACCATGGTAGGAACGGTTGGCGATAGTAAGAGTGAGATTTTTGAAATTGAAGAACAATGCCGCCGTGATTATGTCGATTTAACACAAGAACTGGGAGATATCAGAAAAAAGGTAGCATTTATTATCAGTGAGGGAGATGCGCTTGAGGCTAAGGCACGATACTCCAGAAAAAAATTGTCTGAAGTGAGTATGCATTTCAATCAATTCTCTGAAGAAGAAGTCCGCGATGCCTACGAAAAAGCGCATCAGCGTCAAGTAGAGCTGCAAATGAATCGTCAGCTGGAAAAGGATTTAAGATGCCGCCGGGATGAATTGGAGCGGAGGTTAAGAGGCCTACAACAGACGATCGAACGGGCAGAGACGCTTGTTTCCCAAATATCGGTTGTCTTGAATTACCTGACTAGGGATTTAAAGCAGGTAGGTGAAGTTCTCGAGGATGCCCGGCGCAGGCAGGATTTTGGTTTGAAAATCATCGTAGCCCAGGAAGAGGAAAGAAAGAAACTCTCGAGGGAGATTCACGATGGACCGGCACAGATGCTGGCCAATGTGATGATGCGCTCTGATTTGATAGAACGCGTATACCGGGAGCGCGGAGGCGATGAGGCTTTAAGTGAAATCCGCAGTATGAAGACGATGGTTCGAAGTGCCTTGTATGAGGTGCGTAGAATTATTTACGACTTACGCCCTATGGCTCTCGATGACTTAGGGTTAATTCCGACCCTCAAAAAATATCTCCAGACGACCGAAGAGTATAACAACGGTATCGATCTGGAATTCACAAACCTTGGCGAGGAAAAAAGGCTGCCTTCGGAAATGGAGGTTGCGCTGTTCCGCCTGATTCAGGAAGCAGTGCAAAATGCCCTCAAGCATGCGGAACCAAGCTATATACATGTCAAATTATCCATGACAAAGGAATTGATTACAGTTTCGGTTAAGGATGATGGCAAAGGTTTCGATTCTTCAATGGAAAAGGAAGGATCTTTCGGTTTGATGGGAATGAAAGAAAGAGTAGAACTGCTCGATGGGGAAATGACAATCATATCTCATCCCGGAGCGGGGACAATCGTAACAATTAAAGTGCCATTGGAACAATAAATCAGTCCTACTAGTAAAAGAAAAATAAAAGTACTAACTAAGTAAGGGGGCGCATTCGTTGAGAACTAATATTGTTATTATTGATGACCATCAACTTTTTCGCGAAGGCGTAAAGCGAATTTTGGATTTTGAATCATCTTTTCAAGTGGTTGCAGAAGGCGACGACGGAAGCGAGGCCATGGATCTCGTAGAACAAAATAACCCGGACGTGGTGATCATGGATATCAACATGCCAAACATAAACGGTGTCGAGGCTACGAAAATGCTCGTTGAACGTCATCCGGAAACAAAGGTAATCATCCTATCTATTCATGATGATGAAAACTATGTGCAGCATGCATTAAAAACAGGTGCTTCCGGTTATCTTTTAAAAGAAATGGATGCCGACGCTCTGATTGAAGCGGTAAAAGTCGTCGCAGACGGGGGCTCCTATCTGCATCCAAGGGTAACCCACAATTTGGTCCGAGAATATCGCAGATTGGCTTCAGACGAAAATTCCGGCGGCGATTCGTTGAAAACGCCAGAAATCAGAAGACCGCTGCACTTACTGACACGCCGCGAATGCGAAGTGCTCCAGCTTCTAGCAGACGGAAAAAGCAACCGTGGCATCGGGGACTCCTTATACATAAGTGAAAAAACCGTAAAGAACCACGTCAGCAATATTTTGCAAAAAATGAATGTGAACGATCGTACACAGGCTGTTGTCATGGCTATTAAAAATGGCTGGGTCGAAGTGAAATAATTAGAGAGAGTTGCACAGTTTTGTGCAACTCTTTTTTTACGAAGGGATGCTAAGGTGATTAGTATATATAGAGAGTTACTTTTGACTGGAAGTCTTCTAGGAAGTGTTATCTTGAAAGCGGCCTTCTATGTTTATTATCGAAGTTTGAGGTATATCACCGAAGTCTGGGATTTATCATCGGAATTTGAGGTATATCACCGAAGTCTGGGATTTATCACCGGAATTTGAGATATCACCGAAATCTGGGATTTATCACCGAAATTTGAAATATATCAACGAAATCTAGGATATATCACCGAAACTTGAGATATATCACCGAAATTTAAGATATCACCGAGATTGAGGATTTATCATCGGAATTTAAGATATATCACCGAAATCTAGGATATCACCGAAATTTGAAATATCACCGAGATTGAGGATTTATCATCGGAATTTGAGATATATCAACGAAATCGGGGATTTATCACCGAAATTTGAGATATATCACCGAAATTTGAGATATCACCGAAATTTGAAATATATCACCGAGATTGAGGATTTATCACCGAAAACTGAAATATATCACCGAAACCAATATAGCAACGAAATCAAATACATATTTACATAATTAATAGAACTAGTTAATGCAAGTCGGGGCAATTTCAGCTAAAATGATGAATATGTTATTAGAAGAAAATCTTTTAATAAGGATGGTTTTTATTTGATGAAAACGGCAGTCGTAACAGACAGTACTGCATATATACCTAAGGAAGTTCGCGATAAGTATCATATACATATGATTCCACTCAATGTGATTATAGGCCAGGAGGCATACAGAGAGGAAATCGATTTATCGGCAGATGATTTTTATGAAGAAATTAAAAGGGCTGACAAGCTGCCGACGACTTCACAGCCATCAGTTGGTCAGTTTGTCGAACTGTTTGAGGAACTGTCAAAGAAATATGATGCGGTGATATCTGTACATTTGTCGAGCGGCATTAGCGGTACATACCAGGGTGCGATTACAGCAGGAGAAATGGTCGACGGGCTTGAAGTCCGCGCTTTTGATTCAGAAATAAGCTGCATGGTGCAGGGGTTTTACGCAATTGAAGCAGCTCAAATGGCACTGGACGGAAAAGAGCCATCAGAAATAATCGCGAGGTTGGATGAAATCCAAAAATCTGTACGGGCATATTTCATGGTCGATGACCTTACCAACCTGCAAAGGGGAGGACGCTTAAGCAGCGCCCAGGCTCTGATCGGGAGCCTGCTCCAGGTCAAGCCACTGCTTCACTTTCAAGATAAGGTCATTGTTCCTTTTGAAAAAATACGTACCCGCAAAAAAGCAATGAAGCGTATTGTGGACTTGCTTACAGAAGCTACGTCAGAAGGCGGTCAATATAAAGCAGTTATCATCCATGCCAAACGTGAACAAGAAGCGAAGCAATGGCAAGCTGAAATCGAAGCGGAGTTGCCGAATATAGAATTTGATATCGGTTATTTCGGGCCCGTCATCGGCACTCATCTCGGTGAAGGCGCGATGGGGTTGGGTTGGTATAAGGTTAATTAATATATGCAGCGTTCCTCCCTAGTGGTGGGGCGTTTTTTCATGAAAAATCATTCATAGGAACTGTTGCTTCTTCAACTTTCTGCTCCGAAAGATAAAAGAAAAAAGGTTTTTAAGCTTAGAAATCGAATATTATGAATAAGAATTTCTAAGGAGGCTGTTAAACTCTGAACCTATTTGAAAGTATTTTTTCTTCGATAAAAACCCCATCGGCTTATTCATTTATGGCAAACTCCACTTCACTAAATCCTTCCTACTCCTTTTCTGAAGAACTTCAAAAGCATCTATACGGCCGCTTATTGCTTCTTGATGAAATCTCGTTCCCTGAGGAATTACTCTCTGACCACATCAAAAACGGTTATATCTCTACAATGCCAGGAATTAAACAAATTGAGTCACAGCATCACTGCTCGCGCTGCGGCAATAATGATCATGCTATGTTTTACCGTTTCCCCTGCAGTTGCTGTGGCAAGAAATGCGCCTATTGCCGGGCGTGTATCATGATGGGCAGGATAAGTGAGTGCAGCAAGCTTTATTTCTGGAGCGGTCCCGGTTTCTCTTTTGAGATTCTGACAGAAGTCATGGCATGGGCTGGTTCTCTGTCAGAGGGACAGAAAATTGCCTCCGAGCGAGTGATTGACGCCGTCAACAACAATGAAGAGTTGCTAGTCTGGGCAGTATGCGGCGCGGGCAAAACCGAGGTTCTGTTTGAGGGGGTTGAAGCAGCTCTGCGTTCAGGAAAAAGGGTCTGTATAGCAACTCCCCGGACGGATGTGGTACTAGAACTTGCGCCGCGTTTGAAAAGCGCCTTCCCGCAAATTGAGGTTGCTGCCCTCTATGGAGGAAGTGATGACCGCCATCTCCTGGCTCCACTCACAGTCACGACGACGCATCAGCTATTCCGCTTCCACAACGCCTTCGATACGATCATTATTGACGAAGTAGACGCCTTTCCCTATTCAATGGACAGTTCGCTTCAATTTGCCGTAAGGAAAGCAAAAAAGAACATTTCCATCATCATTTATTTAACCGCAACTCCTTCTAAAGAAATGCAAGCTGACTATGAAAATCAAAAACTAATAGGTGTCACCATCCCAGCCCGCTACCATCGACATCCCATTCCTGCACCTTTGATGAAATGGTGCGGCAACTGGAAAAGGGAATTCGAGAGAAACAGAATTCCGAATGTCATTGCAGATTGGGTAAGCCTTCGCCTTCAACTAAAAACCCCGTTCTTATTATTTTTTTCGAGTATAAAGGTGATGGAACAAGCCCTCTCTTTATTACAAAGCCTGGATAATGAATTGCAGTCGGTGCACTCACAGGATCCGGAACGAAAAGAAAAAGTTACGGCGCTTAGAGAAGGGCGAATCTCGGGTTTGCTGACGACTACGATATTGGAACGAGGCGTAACGATTCCAAAACTGGATGTGGCCGTAATAGGTTCGGAACATCCGGTATTTAGCGAAAGTGCTCTTGTTCAGATTGCGGGAAGGGTCGGCAGGAGTGAAAAAAATCCGGAAGGTGACATCACATTTTTTCATTATGGAAAGAGCAACAACATGATAAGAGCCATCGGCCATATCGGCAGAATGAATAAAGAAGCCGAAAAGAGAGGGCTGCTCGATGTTTAAGCAGAAAAAGTGCTTAATTTGTACAGAAGAAATTAAGACTCCTTTTACATGGAAAACCATATGGGTTGAAACGGAGGATGAGGTTATTTGTGAAACATGTAAAGGAAAGCTGTCCTTTATTTCAGGAGCGACGTGTCGGATTTGTTCCAGGGAACTTCTTGATGAGAAATATCGACAGGGGGAGCTTTGTTTTGACTGTGTCAGGTGGGAAGGTGACAGCGAATGGGGTGGGTATCTAATGAGGAATACCTCCGTCTTCAACTACAATGAGTTTATGAAAGAGCTCATCGCCAAATTCAAGTATCGTGGAGATTATGCACTTGCTGAAGTTTTTGCCCCGTATGTGAAGACGAAATTATTGAATGCCCACTTTGATCTAATTGTTCCCATACCGCTGAGCGAAGAACGATTAAAAGAACGCGGCTTCAATCAGGCAAGGGCGTTAGCAGAGATGGCTCATCTCGAAATCGAGGATATTTTAATGAGAATGCACTCAGAAAAGCAATCGAAGAAGTCGAGAAAAGAACGAATTAGCCTGGCACAAGTTTTTCATGTTAAAGGCAATCAAGATTCTATTACAAATAAAAAGATTATGCTGCTCGATGATATTTATACAACAGGATCGACGTTGAGACAGGCGGCGAAGGCTCTTGTGAAGGCCGGTGCAGCAGAAGTTTCCTCATTAACATTGGCTCGCTGAATTTTTTTAAAATAAATCGTGAAATATCTAAATTTTTCCTATTGATTGTTCGATATAATATAATGATGATAGAGATGAAGGTTTTCCACGTAAGGGGGATTAAACAATGGAGTTAACCAACTGTTCAAATTGTGATACGCTTTTTGTGAAAAGTAAATTCCGCGATGTTTGCGAGTCTTGCTATAAAGAAGAAGAAAAGAAATACGAGAAGGTTTACCAATTCATCCGGAAGCGGGAAAACCGTTCGGCATTGATGCCGCAAGTAGTGGAAGCCACAGGTGTCGATGAGGATTTGATTATTAAGTTTATCAAAACCGGCAAGCTAAGAGTTTCGCAATTTCCCAACTTGGGAACGCCATGCGAGAAATGCGGAAAGATTACACAGAACGGAAGAATGTGTGATGAATGCAGCGGCAGCCTTCGTTCAGAATTAAAGCAATTCGAAAAAGAAGAAGCCCGCCGTCTTGAGATTAAAAAAAGGGATAAAAGTACCACTTATTATACACGTAAGAACTAAATGGTAAGAAATTCATGCGGATTTATAGGTCGTTGGATGGATGAAAATTCAAAATAGCGTCTTGAAATAGCACAAAAGTCTTTGATTCGACAATCGGATTGAAAAATTTGTCAATAAAAAAATCAATAAAAAAATTAAAAGATTGAAACCGTTGCCGATAATAAAATCAGAGAGAATTGTAATTCAGTCGAAAGAGAGGGTTGCAAAATGAAAATTAATAATATTGGTTCTTCAGGGGTTAACCCTTACAATCGCGAATACAACAAGATAGAGCAAGCCAAAACTGCCAATGTGAATGCTGATAAGCTGGAGATTTCCTCCACAGCTAAAGAGCTTCAGCAGTCATTACAAATTCCTGCTCAGAGGCAGGCTAAAGTGGATGAGCTTAAGATTCAGGTTGAGAACGGTACGTACAAAGTGAATGCGCACGATACAGCTAAAAGCATTATCGACTTTTACTTCAAAAAATAGAGAGCGGACGGTTATTTGACCGTCTATACATAAGTTTACAACAGCTGAGGGGGTGACGGAATGTCCGCCGAACAAATTCAAGCATCATTAGAAAAACTGGTTGAGCTGCATAAAAGTCTGAACGGACTGGCGCTCAAAAAAACAGAGATCGTCAAACAAGGGGACACCGAAGCCCTCAATCGGCTGCTGATGGACGAGCAAAAACATATTAAAGCAATCGAGGCGACGGAGAAAGAAAGACAAACAGCTGTGACCACCTTTCTTGAAATCGAAGGGCAGGAAGCTGAGCCGTCGACAATTACAAGAGTTATCGAATTATTATCACCAACTGACGCGGAAGCTTTAAATAGATTAAAAGAAGAACTTATCTTAGAAGCCGAGACATTAAAGGAACAAAATTATTTGAATCAACAGCTAGTCTATCAATCACTACAATTCGTAAATGTTACTCTCGACATGCTGCTGCCGCAAAACAAGCAGTTTAACTACGACAAACCTGCCAAGCCGAAGCAGCAAGGTTCGAACAGCATGTTTGATTCAAGAGCATAGATTTTACATTATTTGAAACGGAGGAACCAAACATGCGTTCAACCTTTATGGGATTAGAAACAGCAAAGCGCGGGATGTCTACGCAGCAAAGTGCTTTATATACGACAGGGCATAATATTTCAAATGCGAATACGCCGGGGTTTTCTCGGCAACGGGTTAATTTCGCCACAACCACACCATATCCTGGTGTAGGGATGAACAGACCACAAATTCCCGGGCAGATAGGGACGGGAGTGGAAGCGGGAACGGTGCAGAGGATCAGAGAAGGATTCCTTGATTTACAGTTCCGCACGGAAAATACGAAAGTAGGGTACTACGGGACTTTAAGTGAATCACTCACAAAGATGGAAGAGATTATGAATGAGCCAACTGAGAGCGGCTTGCATAGTACGATGGAAAAGTTTTGGAATTCTTTGCAGACCCTTTCCAGTCATACCGAAAACTCCGGGGCTAGAGATGTGGTCGCGGAAACCGGTCAAATGGTAGCCGATACCTTAAATTACTACTATAATTCTTTAGATCGTATCAGAGGAGATCTAAATGAGGAAATAGTACAGGTTAAACAAAGCCAGATAAACACTCTTATTGGGGATATCCATGATCTTAATGATAAGATCAGTCAAATTGAACCGAATGGCTATATTACAAATGATCTGTACGACCAACGGGACTTGCTCGTTGATAATCTTTCAAAAATGGTAAACATCAAAGTAACAAAGGTGACTCCTAATAACTATGGAAATGCCAAGCCTATGGCAGAGGGGTTGTACAATATTGAATTGCTTGATAAGAATTCCAATTCTTATAACCCGCCAATAGTTTTAGTAGAAGCTAATAAAACAGTTGGTGTCGTAGGACGTAATACAATGGGAGTTAACTTGGATGCTAACGGAGGAATTACATCTCTGCATTTCAACGGACAGATTGTTACAGATATAGGCGGGGAGCTTGGTGGCTTTATAGAAAGCTACCAGGTGCATTATCCTCAAAAGCTTAAGGAATTAAACGACATGACAAGGGCATTTGCTAATGAATTTAACCGTATCCATGCACTCGGTTATGGTCTTGGAGACACTGCGCCATCAGGAATTAATTTTTTTGACGGTGTGACTGCCGGAGACCCAAATCCGGCACAATCAATAAAAGTAAATCAAGTAATCTTGGACAGCCCTAATAAAATAGCAGCAGGCCAGGGGAACGGGGATTCAGGGAATAACCTCAATGCCTTGGAACTGGCAAATTTAAAGACCAAAAACTTTTCTCTATATCAACCTGCACCTACCTTGAATGGAAGTGTGGATACATTTTATTCCGGAGTAATTGGAAAATTGGGCGTTCTTTCACAGAGTATGCAAAAAAACAACTTAAACGCGACGATTCTTGCTGATTCCGTTGAAAAAAACCGCCAATCGGTAAGCGCAGTATCATTAGATGAAGAGATGACCAATATGATTAAATTTCAACATGCCTATAATGCGTCTGCTAGAAATATAACCGTAGTGGATGAAATGCTTGATAAAATAATCAATGGCATGGGTGTAGTCGGAAGATAAGGGGTGAAGTAGTAAATGCGTGTAACACAATCAATGTTGTCCAATAATATGACAAGAAATATTAGCAACAGCTATGAACGTTTAGGAAAACTTCAGGAACAGATTTCTTCAAAGAAAAAGTTCACAAAACCTTCTGATGATCCAGTAGCAGCAATGCAAGGATTGGGATATCGCACTGATCTAAATAGAATTCTACAATATCAGAGCAATATCGGTGAAGTGAGGAATTGGGTGGACAGTACGGATGATGCACTGGATAAAACCGTACTGGCTCTGCAGAAAATACGCGAACTTACCGTGCAGGCGAGTAACGGGACGTTGGATGCCAGTCAAAGAGACTATATAACCCGAGAAATAGAGCAAATGAAACAACAAATTCAATCGTTAGGTGATACAGAGGTAGGCGGAAAATATATCTTTAACGGAACCAAAACAAATCAACGGCCATCTTCAACGGGATTCAGTGGTGGTGTTATTGAGCTAGAGGTATACAATGGCATAAAATTACAGATTAATACCCCCGGTAAACAACTGTTTGAGCCATTAGTAGGTGATACGAGTATAACTCCTGCGAGTCCTGGTTATTTAGATACCCTGATCACTAAAATAAAAAATGATGATAATATTAGCGCTGAATTGGCAAATATGGATAAACATATTGATAACTTTCTTAGTGAGAGAGCCAGCATCGGTGCCCGTCAAAACCGGGTTGATTTAATGGATGACCGCTTGTCCCAGCAGGAAGTATTTTCAACAAGGATTCTCTCGGATAATGAAGACATAGATATTGAAAGAGCGATAATAGATTTGACAACACAAGAAAGTGTCCACCGTGCAGCGCTCGGAATAGGGGCACGGATAATACAGCCGTCACTCATGGACTTTCTAAGATAAAGCTATCTTTCATGGATAGCTTTTTTCTTTAGCGATTTACTTTATTATTAATGACAAAGACTTTACGGATTTAAATAGGAGTGAGCGCGATGCAATTCCCTCAAATTAGATTACAATCCCAACCGGCCCTAATTGAAATTCAAACGAAGCCAAGTAACCAAAGTATTGAACAGCCAGGGCCATTAATTGATATTCAACAACCGCCGGCTGAGTTGACGATTGAGCGTGTTCCATCAAAGTTGACCATTGATCAAACGAAAGCAAGAGAAGATGTGGACCTGAAAAGCATTGCAAAAAGAAAGGAAGAGTTTGCTGAGCAGGGATATCAAGATTTTCTTGCTGGCATAGCCCGACGCCGCCAGGATGGCGATGAATTGATGAGGATCGAATATAAAGGAAATCCAATTGCAGCTCAGGCAAAGAGAAACAGCGAAAAACCTCCTTCTGAATTTAATATTGGCTGGATTCCAGGTGGTAATTCAGTAAAGTTAAGTTATGAACCTGGTAGGGTTAATATTCAGGTTAAAGTCAATAAGCCAATTATCAATAGTGAAGTGAGAAAACCAGTGCACTCTTATACTCCTGGAGAGGTCGCAGTTCGGTTAAAGCAATATCAATCACTAAAGATAGATTTTGAAAATTTAAAGTTTGTAGGATTTAACTATGAACAAAACATATAAAGGGTGATGCAAATGAACATATTAACTAAATATTCCGGGAAAGTTGAAATTGATGAAAAAAAGATTTTGAAATTTGAAAAAGGTATCCCAGGGTTTCCAGAAGAAAAACAATTCATCATATTGCCACTTTCCGAGGATGACATTCTGCAGATTATGCAGTCTGTTAAAACACCGGAATTAGCTTTTGTCATTACGAATCCTTTCCATTTCTTCAAGGATTACGACTTCTCCTTAGATGATGCTTCAATTGAACAGCTTAAACTTGATGCACCTGAACAGGTTGAAGTATTTAACATTCTGACGGCACAGGATCCGTTCCGGAAGACTACAGCAAACCTTCAATCTCCTGTTATTATTAATAAATCTAATCAGCTAGCTAAGCAGGTTATATTAAATAATCCTGCTTTTACAACGAAACACCGCATTTTCGATCAGAAGTCGATTTCCAAAAAGGGGTGAGAATATGCTGATATTAACAAGGAAAAATGGAGAGAGTATTAAAATTGGCGATAATATTGAAATAACGATAGTATCAGCAAAAAATGACCAGGTAAAGATAGGGATCAAGGCTCCAAAGGAAATTGAAGTGGTCAGAAATGAATTATTTGAGGAAACTCTTAGTGAGAATCAAGAGGCTTCAATAGGGATTGAGGAGCTAAAGCAGATAATTAACAAAATTAATAAAAAATAATTAACAAAAACTATTAAACACTTGGAAACTTTTGACGATATTAATATTGTGAGAGACAGGGAAGGGCGGCCGACCTCACCCATTCTCAACAATATTATACAGTTCACAAGGATGTGAACTCTACTTTCAAGGAGGAAACAAGAAATGAGAATTAATCACAATATCGCAGCTCTTAACACGCACCGCCAGTTATCAACAGCAAATACTTCACAGTCTAAATCAATGGAAAAGTTATCTTCTGGTCTACGTATCAACCGTGCCGGAGATGACGCAGCTGGTCTTGCAATCTCTGAAAAAATGCGTGGACAAATTCGCGGTTTGGATATGGCATCTAAAAACTCGCAAGATGCTATTTCAATGATTCAAACTGCTGAGGGTGCATTGAATGAAACTCACTCAATCCTGCAGCGTATGCGTGAATTAGCGGTTCAATCTGCTTCTGATTCGAACACTACAGCAGATAGAGCTCAGATTGAAAAAGAAAATGTGGATTTGATTGCTGAAATTGATCGTATTGCAGGTACTACTGAGTTCAATACACAAAAGCTATTGAATGGCGGAGGTGGAGCTGCTACTAATGGTGTATTCACTTTCCAAATCGGTGCAAATGATACTCAAAAATTGGATGTTACGTTTGGTAAAATGGACTCTGCAACATTGTTAGGCGCTACTCTTCCAAATCTAGGTGCAGATGCACCGACATCAGCAACAGCAATCACAACAATTGATTCAGCTATTGGAAAAGTTTCAGACGAGCGTTCTCAATTAGGTGCCAAGCAAAACCGCTTAGAGCACACAATCAACAACTTGAACACAGCTTCTGAAAACCTAACGGCTGCAGAATCACGTATCCGTGACGTTGACATGGCGAAAGAAATGATGGAACAAACTAAGAACTCTATCCTTGCTCAAGCAGCTCAAGCGATGCTTGCTCAAGCAAACCAGGCTCCGCAGGGAGTACTTCAATTATTACGTTAATTTTAAATTACACGAAAGGGACTCTAGTTTACTAGAGTCTCTTTTTGTTGATCAATATTTGGCATTTTTTAGTTTTTTAAAAGTATTTAATAAAAGCAGATGATAAATTTTTATCCATTACAAAAACTCCAAAATCCCTCTTATTAATTTAACTAACTTCTCTTAGAAACTAGAAATTTTAATGAAACTGTCGATATAACTAATAACATAATATATAGCGGGAGGAATAAACGATGATTAATCGCTTAGCAACAATTAACCTTTCCTCTCAACCTAGAACAACCATCTCAGAAGGAAGACTAGAAGTCCCCCAGATAGATATCTTTTCCAAGACGAGTAATTCTGAAGATGCAAGAGAATTCCCCGTTGCACAAAAGACAAAGGAGCAAGTAGAGAATATAGTTGAAGGCTTAAATCGGTTTTTAAAGCCCTCTAATACTTCTTTGAAATTTGAATTTCATGAAAAGTTAAATGAGTATTATGTAATGTTAGTGGATGATATTACCCATGAGGTGGTTCGGGAAATACCACCGAAAAAAATGCTTGATATGTTTGCGGCCATGACAGAGTTTATGGGTTTGTTAGTGGATAGAAAAATTTAGGTAGGTGAATGATTAATGGTACGAATAGGCGGATTAGCAAGCGGTATGGATATTGACCAGCTCGTCGGCGACTTGATGAAGGCTGAGAGGTTACCGCTTAATAAATTAATGCAAAGAAAACAAATACTTGAATGGCAACGTGACGATTACCGATCAATGAATACTTTATTGCTTAATTTTCGATCTGAATTGACACAAATGAAGCTAAGCTCGAATTTCCGGGCAAGGACGACAAGTTCAACAGATGATTCTCGAGTCTCGATAACGGCTAGCAGTGCTGCTAATCAGACTTCAAACTCTATTTCAAAAGTGACTCAACTGGCGAAGGGAGAGACGCAGCTAAATTTAAATCCACTAGCGCTCGATGCAGCTGGAGGTCTTTATACACAGACTGCTGGAACGGGTGATTGGAAAACAGGTGCGATAGTATCAAAGTCCTTAACTGTCCAAGATAATACAGCAGTAGCATCCGGTGGGAATTTCGAATATGATCTCAGCCTGACGAATCTTAACGCTACGGATCATAGACTGGACTGGTCCGTAAAAGTTAACGGAACCTCGTATAAGGTCACAACGGACCCGGCACAACTGAGCGATAATACTGTATTGGTTGGTACCGATGGAAAACTTACCTTTAATAAAAAGTTTGCTGCTAATAGTGTTGTTAAGGTTGATTATATAGCTCAGGACAAAACGGTTTCAACTTCATTAAGCAGTACTACCAGTACATGGAAGTTAGCGGACGGACCGGTAGTGGCTACTGGTTCACAGCTAAAGTTAACCAAGAACGTCACAGAGGGCGGAGTGGACACTACGACTGATGTGTTTTTGGATATTGATATAAATGGAAACATCACTGATTCCACAGGAACAGTTGGAACACTTGACAAAGCCACTGGACTGATCACGTTTACTCCAGCTATGGGTAATCATTTACCGCCGACAACGCCTGAGGCAGGAAAGACTTATAGCTATAAATTAGAGATGTCGTACAGCCACCAGTATTCGAATTTTCAATTGGATACTCATACTTCAAAGGGAGCAAAGCATGAGAATATCCTGATTAGTGGCGGTGAATCACTCAATTCTGTAATTGTTAAGGTCAACAGTTCCAATGTAGGAGCATCTTTATTTTATGATTCACAGACGAAGAGAATGTCCTTATCAAGAACAGAAACAGGCGATTTTAATACTGACGCTGCAAATAATTTCGGCTATGAAATGGTCGCTAGCGGTAAATTTGTTACTGATGTTCTTAATTTTCATGATATAAGCACAGGTTCAATTCCTGCAGCAAATATAACTCAGGCTCAAAATGCAATGTTCACAATTAACGGTTTGGATACTGAGCGAACCTCTAATTCATTTGAAATGGATGGGGTAACTTTCACTCTTAAGAAGATATTCGCAGAAAGCGAAGGAGCAGTCAGCGTAAATGTAAATAATGATGCAGGTAAAGTTGTTGAGAATATTAAAGAATTTGTTAAAAAATACAATGAAATGATTGATAAGATCCAAAAGAAAACTGGAGAAGAACGCTACCGTGACTATACTCCGCTTACTGATGAACAGCGAGAAGGATTGTCCGATAAGCAACAAGAGCAATGGGAAGAAAAAGCAAAAAGTGGGTTGCTTCGTAAGGACTCTGCCTTATCCAGCGTACTTTCTAAGATGCGGTTGGATTTCTATGCGCCGGTTAGTAATGATACAATCAGTTCGGCTTATGATCAGCTGTCCGAAATTGGTATCAAAACCTCGGCTAATTATTTAGAAGGCGGAAAACTAGTTATTAATGAAGCTGAACTGATAAAAGCAGTTGAAGTTGACCCGAAGAGCATTGAAACGCTGTTTAACGCTTCAGGAGATACAAACGATCAAAAGGGAATTCTCGACAGGTTATATGATTCCATTTCTGACAGTATGGATAGATTAAAGGCAAAAGCAGGGAACTCCTTTTCAACTCGGAAGCAGTTTACACTTGGGCGGGAACTGGATAATGTAGACTCCGGCATCGACCGTTTTGAAAGACGTTTGCTGCAGGTAGAAGACCGATACTGGCGCCAGTTCACCGCAATGGAAAAAGCAATTCAGCGTTCAAATGAACAGATGAATTATTTAATGCAGCAATTTAGCGGAGCATAATATAAAGGAAGTGTCTAATGATGGCTCTTGGCAATCCATATCAAGCCTATCAACAGAATTCAGTAAACACAGCCTCAGCGGGTGATTTGACCCTAATGCTTTATAATGGCTGTTTAAAATTTATTTCACAGGCAAAGATAGCAATCACAGAAGGATCTATTGAAAATAGAAACACAAATATTCAAAAAGCCCAGAACATCATTCAGGAATTGATGGTGACTTTGAACATGGATTTGGAAGTTTCCAAACAAATGATGACCCTTTACGATTATCTGCTCCGCCAGTTAATTGAAGCAAATGTCAAAAATGATAGCGGCATCTTAAATGAAGTGGAAGAGTTTATTACAGAATTCCGTGACACTTGGAAACAGGTCATCCTAATAAACCGCCAGAAGCAATACTCACAGGGCGGGTCTGTTTAATGAATCGTTTGCAGGCCTATTATGAATCGACTAGTATTCTGATAAATCTTGCCGAAAGTATACAGCAAGCTGATGACAGGGATGAAGGCGTTGGCGTGATTGAAACAATGCTCGACGAAAGGCAGGTCTTACTGAAAGATTTCAACCAGCCTTATACAGAAGCGGAAGTTGAACTTGGACGAAAGCTGATTGCAATGGAGAAATCATTAAACGAGAAACTGCTTCTTGTTAAACAAAAAATCGGCCTCGACCTTAAAGAAATCAAGCAGAAAAAAGAAAATCATAAGAAGTACGCCAACCCTTATCAACCGCTTTCCACCGACGGAATGTTTTATGATAAAAAAAATTAAAGAATATTTTTCAAACCAACCATACTTTTCAGGCATGGTTGGTTTTCTTAAGTCATAAGAATTGTTATAATAATGTAAATACGATACCATCCATATTTACAACTTTCGACTCATTTTTCATAATTCGACACAAATTATCAACTGTTTGTGAAGGGTTTGTTAAGGGTATCGTAGAATATAACTATATAGTCTTATTCTAAAGGAGGACTCACTTTATGAATTACAACGTTCGCGGTGAAAACATTGAGGTAACTCCAGCAATTAGAGAGTATGTAGAGAAAAAAATCGGCAAATTGGAACGGTATTTCAGTAATACGCCAACTGCTGATGCACATGTGAATTTGAAGGTTCTTAATAACACGTCCAAGGTAGAAGTGACGGTCCCCATGACGAATTTGGTATTGCGCGCCGAGGAAGCAAATGCTGATATGTACGCAGCGATTGACCTGATTACTGATAAGCTTGAGCGCCAAATTCGTAAACATAAGACGAAGGTTAACCGCAAGTTCAGGGCGACTGGAAGTACTTCCGAAATGTTCGCAACAACATTTGAAGAAACTGAGACAGTTCCTTTCGAGGAAGAAGAGGATAACGACTTAGAGGTTGTCCGTAATAAACGCTTCGACCTGAAGCCGATGGATAGCGAAGAAGCGATTCTGCAGATGAATATGCTGGGACATAATTTCTTCGTTTACACAAATGCTGAAACAAGTACAACTAATGTAGTGTACCGCCGTAAGGATGGCCGCTATGGGTTAATCGAGCCAAGCTAAATGGATGATAAATGAAATCAACGCAGTCCTGAAAAATTTCGGGCTGCGTTTTTATTTTTTTAGTGATATAGAATTAGGAAAAGTCTTTAAACTTATCAAGGCAATCTTCACATGTGACGTTATCAACCGGCTTAAACACAATGCTTCGTAAATCTTTTCTGTTCAGTTCATAAAAGGAATGGTGTTTAAGACCGCATAAGCAAATTTGTTGATCTTCTACTATATGGACGACTTGGTTGTTTTTACTTTGATAGGTTGGGTAGATCATTCAATTTTCCTTTCTTATCCCTTTTTGAAAAAGTGTCAAGTAAATATTATTGCTATAATAATTTGCGTATCGATTACTGAGAAAAAGTAATGCTAATAGTAAGTTCAACTCTAGTATATATAAAAATATAGCAAAGTTTCTATATAATACTAGTATATTTTTTGTAAAATGGGAGGATTGGACTATCTCGATCATCCTTATCCGTCACAGCTTTTAGTCGAAAAAGACGGGAATGGTCGTGGACTGACGGAAGTGTCGCCGGATGATAAAATAGGAGAGAATGATAAGTAATGAAGGGATGCCCTCGTATTATTATTCCCTCGATTTTTTTGGGAGCAGGGTAGAGAGGAAGATTTCAATTGAAGCAGGCTGATATTTTTATGGCTTTCTTTCGGGTTGGGATACTTGGGTATGGTGGGGGACCGTCATCGATTCCGCTCGTTAAGAAAGAAGTCGTTGAGAAATATAAATGGATGGAAGCCGATGAGTTCGGCGATATCCTTGCTTTGGCGAATGCGTTGCCAGGTCCGATTGCAACTAAACTTGCCGGATATATCGGCTACCGTGCCGGCGGGGTTTGGGGCCTATTTAATGGGCTTCTCGCGACAATGGTGCCGACGATTTTGTTAATGATTTTGCTTTTAAATGTATTGAACTCCTATAAAGATCAACCCTGGGTGAAAGGGATGGCTGCTGCAGTTGTGCCGGTTGTTGCCGTTATGCTGCTGACGATGACGTGGGAATTCTTTAAGAAGTCGATGAATTCGAGCTTGGGACGGGTTTGGACGTTTGTTTTCGTAGTTGTCAGTTTGGTGCTAATGCAAGCCGTAAACATTCATCCGGCGATTATTATTTTCGCCTTATTATTGGGGGCTCTTTTGAAAAGAAATTCTCCTGGAGAAGAAAAGGAGAATCCGACATCATGATCTATTTGCAAATTTTCTGGGCGTTTTTCGTACCGGGCATACTCGGTTACGGGGGAGGTCCATCTTCGATTCCTTTAGTTAAAAAAGAAGTGGTGGACCATTACGGCTGGATGACGGTAAATGAATTCAGTGAAGTGCTCGCTATTGGGAATGCGCTGCCAGGTCCGATTGCCACGAAGATGGCAGGTTATATCGGCTATGAACAGGGCGGAATAATAGGAGCGTTCATGGGTGTGTTCGCGTCTGTTGCCCCATCATTAATTCTAATGCTTGGCTTGCTCGGCTTGCTGATGAAGCATAAAGAATCACCGCGCGTGAAAAGGATGACCGTTGTAGTACGGCCTGTTATTGCCGTCTTGCTGGGCGTGATGACCTACGATTTCTTCTTTTCTTCCTATGAAAGCGTCGGCTGGCTTCAAACTGTCGTCATCGGCGCGCTCAGTTACGTGTTGATGGAAAGGATGAAAGTACATCCCGCATACGTTATAGCGGGTGCGTTGATTTATGGCGCAATGTTTTTATAAAGATAAGGGAACCCTCACCCCACACAGTACGTTCATGGTGGTGGAGGGTTCCCTATTTATCTGTGATTTAGCTGGAGATAGATCTTGCTTTTTCCTGTTCCCACTATAGAATGGGGAATCCTTTTAGTCATATGCGGAGAAGGGATAATTTTGAATTCGGTATTTACAGTAAAAGGCTTAATGAGGTAGAAAAATCGTGAAAAGTATCATTATCCTTCTGTTCTTTGATAAAATTCTTTATTTACTACAATAATCCTGCATAAGAGATGAAGATGTTTTAATCGATCGACAGCATTTGTTTTGTGAACGATTATTGAGATTTAAGAGCTATTATCCAAATTTACGAGCGATGAACCAAATTTGATAAAAACAACTAAACTTCAGATACAATCCCTGTATGTTTTATAGGTATTTATTCTTATTGATAGTCATATTTTACTAGACAAACATCCTATTAATTGGTATATTTTAGATATAAAGTCATACTATACTAAGTGAAAAGGGCAAATCATAGGAAACTATGAGACGCAAAGCCAAGGGCCTACCCACACGGGAAAAAGTGTGAACGGCAGCCGGTAGCCACAAGGAAACATAGTTGTTATTCTATGAACCTTGTTCTTAAGGTTCATTTTTTATTTGGCCTTTTCACGGAAAAAGGTGGGAAATCATGATAAAACGTTCATTAAGTATCATTCTAGTTTTTGCAATTTTCGTGTATCAATTGGCCGTTCCACTCGGAAGCGCACTAGCGAATACCGGCAGTATTCTGCCTCCAAGTAATTTGACTTTTCAAAAGACGACACCAGATGACGGGAAACTGACATGGAGCTCAGTATTTGGAGCTACTGGTTATAATGTCTATGAAATTAAAGAAGGTTCTCTAGCTTTACTTGGAAAAACAACTACAGCTAGTTACAGTCTTAATAATCTTGCTGAAGGAAAATATAGCTATGTTGTTTCTACAATAGCAGGAGAGGATGAATCAGGTCCTGGTGCACCGATTGATGTTGACATTGCATATCCTGATATGTCTGCTCCGACAAGCTTGACCCATACGATTCAAAACGGCAGTGATATCGTTTTGAGTTGGACGGCCTCTCAATATGCGGAAAGCTATAATCTTTATAAAATTTCGGCCGAAGGAGAAAAAACGCTTGTAACATCCACTTCATCACGCACATACACCGTTGCTAATGCTGCAGAGGGATCACATACTTACACGGTATCGGCAGTCAATCAATTGTATGGAGAATCTCCACCGTCTACTAAATTGGATGTGAATGTAACGCACCCAGTTATGGCAAAGCCGGCAAACCTGTCATTCTCTATTACAAACGGTAGTGATGTAAACCTTAAATGGCAAGCGGTTAACTTTGCTACCAGCTATAAAATCTACCAGGTGATTGGTGGTCAACAAGAGTTAAAAAGCACAGTCACCAGTACCAGTGCAAAATTAACAAATCTTCCGGCGGGGGATTATGAATATAAAGTTTATTCCTACAGCGGCCGTTTCGGAGAATCCTTAGAAGGCACTCCGATTGCATTAACTGTTAGTGCGGTAACAATGACACCTCCGCCTAGTTTGACTTTTAAGTTACAAAACACCAATGATGCTGTATTAAGCTGGGGAAGTGTGCCGAACGCAACCGGTTATAAGATTTATCAAGTGATTGATGGAGAAAAAGTCCTGAAAAGCACGGTAACCGGAACTGCGGTAACGTATACAAACCTGCCAGCCGGAGATTATTCTTATGAGGTCTATTCTTACAGTGACCGTTTTGGAGAGTCTGCGGAAGGAAGTAAGGTTTCCTTTAGTGTTGAAGCTGTAACGATAACAGCCCCAGCGGAAGTGTCTTATAAGATCCAAAATGGAAATGATATTGCTTTGACTTGGACTGCTGCACCAAATGCCAACAATTATAAAGTGTATCAAGTGATTAATGGCGAAAAAGCTTTAAAAAGCACGGTTACTGGCACAGCCGTAACTTTTGCTAACCAGCCTGTAGGAGATTATGAATATGTAATCCATTCATACAGTACTCGTTTTGGAGAGTCTGCGGAAGGAAGCAAAGTTTCCTTTAACGTTGGATCTGTAACGATGACAGCCCCAGCGGAAGCGTCTTATAAGATCCAAAATGGAAATGATATTGTTTTGACATGGACTGCAGCACCAAATGCTAACAATTACAAAGTGTACCAAGTGATTAATGGCGAAAAAGTTTTAAAAAGCACGGTTGCCGGCACAACCGTAACTTATGCTAACCAGCCTGCAGGAGATTATGAATATGTAATCCATTCAAACAGTACTCGTTTTGGGGAATCACAAGAGGGCAAACGCCTCTCTATCCCTGTGGTTTTACCGGAAATGCAGGCTCCGATTAATGTAATACAAACCGTTAAAAGCGGAACTGAATTTTCGTTAAGCTGGGATGTAGCTGAGTATGCCACAAATTATAAGGTGTACCAGATTGTGAATGGCGAGAAAATTTTAAAAAGTACAGTGTCTGGGAAAACTATTTCTTATAGTAATGTACTTCCTGGTGAGTACACATATCAGGTTCACTCCTATTCGTCCCGTTTCGGAGAATCACAGGCGGGTACCAGAGTTGACGTGACGCTAAACGGACAAACGATGGAAGCGCCAACGAATCTGACTTCCACAATTGGTAACGGAAATGATATTAGCTTAAGATGGACTGCCGTCCAGTATGCGAGCAGCTATAAAATCTATCGCTTAATCGATGGCGAAAAAGTGCTAACACGCACGGTACAAAGTACGACTGCTGCTCTAACTAATATGGCAGAAGGCGATTATGATTTCGTCATTCATTCTGTATCACCTTTTTATGGCGAATCACCGAATGGCGCGGAATTGAAAGTATCGTTGGTTCATCCTAAATTAGGAGCGCCTGCCAATCCTTCTTTCAAAATTAATAATGGTAACGACATATCCTTAACCTGGACTGCGGTTCCATACGCGACAAGCTACAAAATTTATCAGGTTATTAATGACGAAAAAGTTCTGAAGAAAACCGTAACCGGTGTATCCAATGTCTTTACGAATATGCCTGAGGGTAATTACAAATACGAAGTTCATGCTTTCAGCGATCGTTTCGGGGAATCAGCAGAAGGAAGTAAAATCAATATCTTATTAGGCTCCACGTTCTTGCAGAAACCCGAAAATTTGGTTCAAACGATCAATAACGGCAACGATATTTCGTTAAAATGGAATCCGGTTACCTATGCTACATCCTATAAAGTCTATCAGATTATTGATGGGGAAAAAGTTTTAAATAGGACTGTACCAGGAACATCGACGGTATTTACGAATATGCCTCAGGGCGATTATACATTCGAAGTCCACGCTTTTAGTGACCGTTTCGGAGAATCTGCAGAAAGCAGCAGCGTAAGCTTGTTATTGGTTTTCCCGATCATGCAGGCACCAGTTAATCCAACACATAGTATTACTGGTGGAAATGATATTACCTTGAGATGGACAGCTTCCACCTATGCAACAGGGTACAACGTTTACCAAATTGTTGATGGTGAAAAGATCTTCAAAAGGGCTGTGACAGGAACATCTACAGCGTTTACGAATATGCCGGAGGGTGATTATACTTACGCGGTTCATTCCATCAGCAATCGCTTTGGGAAATCACCGGAATCAAGTGAAGTTAAGTTTAACTTGATTTGGCCAGTGGTACAGCCTCCTGTATTAGAAGCAAGTGTGTTTAATGCGAATAACATTACGTTATCGTGGAAAGCTGTCACTTGGGCAAATGAATACAGAGTTTATAAAGTGACGGATAGTAACAAGGAGCTAATCTACAAAGGGACAGCCCTGAATCACAAAGTCTACAATCTAACAGAAGATATTCACTCTTACGAAGTCACGGCATACAATACCCGTTTTGGTGAATCTGCACCGTCCAATATAGTGACCGAAGACATTGTGTATCCTGAAATGCAGGCTCCAGTAGCCAGTCTGACAGTATTGAACCCGACAAGTGCACGGATCAGCTGGAGCTTTACGACGTACGCAAACGGTTATAATATCTATGAAATCGTTGATGGTCAGCCGGTATTGGTGGCAAAGAACATTAATAACCTTTCATACACGCTGCAAAATCTGACGTATGCCAATCACGAATATTACGTTACATCCAGCAGTAATTCATTTGGCGAATCAGCACCATCCAATGTCGTATTGGCGAAATTAATCGTTGATACAAAGGCGCCTGAAACAGTTGCTAATGCGTCAACAAAATGGACCAATCAAATACAAGAAATCACATTAGATGCCACCGATGACGAGACGGGAGTGGCGAAAACATTTTATTCCTTGAACGATAGCCCATTTGTAGAAGGGAACACCATTTCAGTAGAAGAAGAAGGCGTAAATAAACTGTCTTTCTATTCGGTTGATAAGGTTGGTAATACAGAAACTAAAAAAACAATAGAGGTAAAGATTGATAAAACAGCGCCGGTTACTGAATCTAATGCGACTGATACATGGTCGAATAAAGATGTAGAAGTGGCACTGACAGCGACTGACGCGCAAAGCGGAGTGGCGAAAACCTATTACTCTATTGATGGCTCTGAATATCAGGAAGGCACTTTTCTAATGGTTGAAAAAGAAGGCGCCAGCCAAGTCTCGTATTATTCCATGGATGAGGCCGGAAACAAGGAAGCAGTAAGAACGGTCAAATTTAACATTGACAAAACCGCTCCCGTTACTGAATCGAATGTCCCTGACACATGGGGAAATGGAGAAGTAGCGGTGACTTTGACGGCAACTGACGCCGGCAATGGAGTAGCGAAAACCTATTACTCTGTTAATGGTTCGGATTATTCGGAAGGTACTTCTTTTACAGTAGAAAAAGAAGGTGTGAACGAAGTCACGTATTATTCCATTGATGTGGCCGGAAACAAAGAAGAAGTCCGCACTGCGGAAGTAAAGATTGACATGACCGCGCCGGTAACCGAGTCGAATGTCCCTGATACATGGGGAAATAGCGACGTAGCAGTGACCTTGACGGCAACTGATAGCGGCAGTGGAATAGCGAAAACCTATTACTCTATTAATGGATCAGAGTATCAGGAAGGTACGTCCTTTACAGTCGATAAAGAGGCTGTAAACCAAGTCTCTTATTACTCAGTAGACGAGGTTGGCAACAAAGAAGAAGTCCGGATTGCGGAAGTAAAGATTGATAAAACCGCACCGGTTACCGAAACGATTATTCCTGATACATGGGCAAGCAAAGATTTAGTTATAACATTGATAACAACCGATGCGGGTAGTGGAGTAGCGAAAACCTATTACTCTATTAATGGATCAGAGTATCAGGAAGGTACTTCTTTAGCAGTCGATAAAGAGGGTGCCAGCGAAATTACTTTTTACTCTGTTGACGCAGCCGGCAACAAGGAAGAAGTAAAAACGATTGAAGTGAAGACCGATAAAACCGCGCCGGTTACTGATTCGAATGCGACTGACACATGGACCAAAGAAGATGTGGCTGTCACATTAACAGCAACTGACACGCATAGTGGAGTAGCTAAGACGTACTACTCAATTAATGGATCGGAGTATCAAGAAGGCACTTCCTTCATTGTTGATGCAGAAGGAATCAATCGAATCACTTATTACTCCGTTGACCACGCTGGCAATAAAGAAGAAATACAAAGTGCGGAAGTGAAGATTGACAAAACGGCCCCGGTCATTAATATGGACGGAAAAGTCCGTTATCAATTCTGGAATTCGCTTCAGTTTACGTATTCTTTAGAAGACCAATTGTCTGGTCTGGGCGATAGGAAAATGATTATTTCAAGTCCTTATGCTACTGGGGATCCACGAGTTGTTGAAGAGGGTGCAGGACTAACTTTAAGCAAACCCGGTAAGTATAACCTTACGATTCAAGCAACCGACGCCGCAGGAAATAAAGCGGAAATTCAAAAACAATTTTTCGTATTGCTTCCTGTTAAAATAGAAGCATCTTCACAGGCGCTAAATGGAAACAAGGCATTATTCACAGTCCGTGTTGGGCTAGGATTAAGCAAATGGCCATTTGGACTCAGCTTCTTTAACTGGGTAAGCGGCTACGTAGAATTTGATCTCTACAATCCTGGGAAAACATCAGGCCAAGTATCATATGGCCGAGACAATTTTTCTTGGTAAGAATAAGATAAAGATGAAAAGCACTATCCAGTTATTGGATGGTGCTTTTCATCTTTATATAGAACAAATTGTTCTTTTTAGAAATAGAGGAATTAGAAGTAAATTCAAGAAAGGGAAAGTAAAATGCTCTTTTTATAGAAAAAATAACCAATTTTAATACTTTCCAATCCTATATCTTTTGTACTATACTAAACTACGTGTTCTGTAAAAAGAACAAAAACAAGAGTAAAAAGAACGAAATATGCAGAAGGAGGAGGAAGAGATGGAAAGTTTAAAATATAAAAGACGAGCTGAAAGAAAAAGCAAAATGAGAAAGTTGAGTTTCGCGATTTTATTGGCGACATCTCTTTCGGCTGGAACGACAGCTTTTGCTACGGTTGATGAATTAAGAACCGGATTTCAAAACTTAGTCACAGCGCTAGTAAACCCGATGTTACCCGAAATTGACAGAGAAATTTCAAAGGCTGGCAGTCAATACAGTATAGAAATAACTGAATATATAAAGACAACAAATAATGTTATAACACAAGAAATTGTTGACTATAAAAAGGCTGAAATTTACCGGGGTATTGATGAATTAAAGAAATACCGCGATGAAAAAATGAAATCAATCGATGATGCCGCAAATGCCGAGATTGAGGAAGGTAAAAAGAATATCAAAACTCAAACTGACGAAAACATCGGCAAAGGGAAAGCCCTAATCGATAAAGCTTTAGAAAAAAGTCGGTAAGTAGCTGAAATAAATAGAAGTGTGACCATTTTAATTGGGGCAAGCAAGCATGCTTTCCAGAAGTAAACAGGCTGTAAGCCGGAGAGGAGAAAGGTATATGAAATTATTAAAAACGGTAAAAGGTAGAATTTTAGCAGGATCATTAGTAGTCGTTTTGGCTTTTGGCGGGGGTGTAGCGGCAAACAGCTTCGGATTCATTAATGAGTTGGCGAAATTACTTGGTTTTGCAACAGACAAGGCAGCGGATGCTACAGGAAGAGCAGTAACCAGCCAACCCTATGAAGACAAGATTAGAGTAGATGTTACGAATGCAGCAAATAGAGGCGTGAATGAATTAGCGGGACATGCCGGCAAAGAGATCACTCGCGGGAACGGTGCTGTAGAAACCAATTATAAGCAATTGAAAGCCGATATCGATTCAACCGTCAACACAGCGGTGGATGAAGGGAAAACGAAGATAACAAACAAAGTCGACAGCAAAGTAACCGAAGCGAATAAAAGCGTGAATGAGGCCGCTGAAGACCAGATCAAAATAGAGCTTGCAAAATATCCTGCATTCACTGGTAAATAATAAGTATTGTGATGACAAAGAGCTTCCAAAACTGGAGGCTCCTTTTACTGATAAAAGGGGGTTGTTGTATGTTCCTAAAAACCTGTTACCAATGCCAGCGGCCTTCGTACAGCAGTTCAAAGAGAGGGCAATGGCTTTGTTCGACTTGCGGCTATGACCTGACTGGACAAAGAGCTTACAATGCGACGAGCATGGAGAGATATTATAAAAAAATACCTCAGTTAGAAATCGTGAAAAAATAGCAGAGGCTCTTCTTCATAGGGGGGACGTGTCTCGATTTTTGTCGAAACTTTTTCGTATTTGTTGACATAAATCTACAAATTCATTAATATATCATCTGTATAATTACACTTGCGGACATAATCTGCAGTAATACAGAAAAAGGCAAACTTATTGAAAGATAAGGACGCAAAGTCACGGGTCTACGGTAGGGTATCCTGCTAGGGCGGCTGGACTGCCTGAAATACTTTAGGTATTTTGGGAGGTTATCTGGATGGAATTAAAAATGGCAGAACAGGTGAAATTGGATCGGGAATGGCTCGAGCTAATTGCGCAGGCAAAGCAAACCGGATTGAATGTGACTGAAGTTAGAGAATTTTTGCAGTCAAATGTTAAACCAAAAGCAGTGTAAGTGATAATAGCCAGAACGAAATAAATCCCTTAAACAAGACGTCAAGTATCGCTGGCGCTTTGTTTAAGGGATTTATTTGCTTTCTTAGAGAAAGGGGCTCGAGCCGGTAATATAAAGAAGTGCCATTCTCCATGCTTGGATTAATCTTTCTTCAATCTCCATTTATTGAACTCTATGAATTCTCGGAACTGCTCTTTGGGCACGCCTGATTCCATGGCTTCCTGAACGATTTTCAGCCAATCTGCATCGAGGTGCTCGGTGTCCATTTCGTCATGCAGAAGAGAATCAATCGAAACGTCGAGCACGGATGAAATTTTTTCAAGAAATTGTATGGAGGGGTTGGTTTGTAGATTTCTTTCGAGAGAACTTACATAAGATTTTGCCACTCCGGCCTTTTCGGCAAGTTCTGTCATCGACATCTTTCTTTCTTCTCTGAGCTTTTTAACGCGGTCGCCAATCATTGCTTCACATCCTGAATATCGTTTTTCGTTATAATTTATTTTAGCAGGATTCCAATGTGATTATCCATATTTAATTTAGATACATGAAGTTGTACCCAATCTATAGAAATGTTAGAATTAAGAGTGCATTGTATTTACCCGAAGATGTATTCTTTTTTATGTGAAAAATTTAAAGGCAGATAGTATTTTTTTTCGATAACTTTTTAAGAGGAGCGTTTGAGAATGCTTAATATATTAAATAAAGTGTTTGATCCCAATAAGCGCGAATTGAAACGCCTGGAAAAGCTTGCTGATCAGATCGAGGCGCTGGCGTCACGGATGGAGGCATTATCCGATGATGAATTGCGCGCGAAAACGGATGAATTCAAGCAGCGTTATCAAAACGGTGAAACGGTTGATGATCTGCTTGTCGAAGCTTTCGCCGTCGTTCGTGAAGGAGCGAAACGCGCACTTGGATTGTATCCGTTCTATGTACAGCTCATGGGTGGTATCTCGCTTCATGACGGGAATATCTCCGAGATGAAGACCGGGGAAGGTAAAACATTGACCTCCACATTGCCTGTCTATTTAAACGCGCTTACCGGTAAAGGCGTTCACCTCGTTACGGTCAACGAATACCTTGCAAGCCGTGATGCTACTGAAATGGGTAAGCTCTATGAATTCCTTGGTTTAACTGTAGGCCTTAACCTGAATGGTTTATCCAAGGAAGAAAAGCAGGAAGCGTATAATGCGGACATTACGTACAGCACGAACAATGAGCTTGGCTTTGATTATCTGCGTGATAACATGGTTCTTTATAAAGACCAAATGGTTCAACGCCCGCTTCATTACGCGGTTATTGATGAAGTTGACTCCATCCTGATTGATGAAGCACGTACGCCGTTGATTATTTCCGGGTCTGCACAAAAATCAGCACAGCTGTATATGCAAGCTAATGCCTTTGTACGGACGCTGCAAAAAGACACCGATTATACGTATGATGAAAAAACAAAAAGTGTTCAGCTTACTGAAGAAGGTATCAATAAGTCTGAGCGTGCTTTTAATATCGACAACTTATTCGATATCCGGCATGTTGCACTGAATCACCATATTAATCAAGGATTAAAGGCACATGTCACCATGTTCAATGATGTGGACTATGTGGTACAGGACGGCGAAGTGGTTATCGTTGACCAATTTACCGGACGTTTGATGAAGGGACGCCGCTATAGCGATGGATTGCATCAGGCCATTGAAGCGAAGGAAGGCTTAGAGATCCAGAACGAAAGCATGACACTTGCGACGATCACATTCCAGAACTACTTCCGTATGTACGAAAAGCTTTCCGGTATGACCGGTACAGCGAAAACGGAAGAAGAGGAATTCCGTAATATCTATAATATGCATGTTATCGTGATTCCGACCAATCGCGAAATCGTCCGTGATGACCGGGCAGATTTAATCTATGCTTCGATGGACGGAAAATTCCGCGCGGTTGTTGAGGATATCGCTGAGCGCAATGCGAAAGGGCAGCCTGTTCTTGTCGGTACGGTGGCAATCGAAACATCGGAAATCATTTCGACATATTTACAGAAAAAAGGCATCCGTCACGACGTGTTAAACGCCAAAAACCACGAACGTGAAGCAGAGATCATTGCGAACGCCGGTGAACAGGGCTCGGTGACAATCGCGACGAACATGGCCGGCCGTGGTACGGACATTAAGCTGGGCGAAGGTGTGGTTGAACGTGGCGGGCTTGCCGTTATCGGGACGGAACGTCATGAAAGCCGCCGGATTGACAACCAGCTGCGCGGACGTTCCGGGCGTCAGGGTGATCCAGGTGTTACGCAATTCTATCTTTCCATGGAAGATGAATTAATGCGCCGCTTTGGTTCCGATAATATGAAGGCAATGATGACAAGGCTAGGGATGGACGATACCCAGCCAATTCAAAGCCGGATGGTAACAAGAGCAGTTGAATCCGCACAAAAACGTGTGGAGGGTAACAACTTTGATGCCCGTAAACAATTACTGCAATATGATGATGTATTGCGCCAACAGCGTGAAATCATTTATAAGCAGCGTTTCGATGTATTGGAAAGTGAAAATCTAAGAAGCATCGTCGAGCGCATGATTGATTCTTCTGTCCGCCGCAGCGTGGATTCCTTTGCACCGATGGGTGACGAAGAACACTGGAACCTTCAAGCAACCCTTGACTATGTGAATGCCAATCTTTTAAATGAAGGCGATATTACCGAGGAAGACCTGAAAGATAAGGATGCCGGTGAGATTGCTGATAGTATCCTTGCCAAGATTAAAGAGCGCTATGATGAAAAAGAAGAGCAGCTTTCTGCTGAGCAAATGCGTGAATTTGAAAAAGTAATCGTGCTTCGTGCGGTTGATAGCAAGTGGATGGACCATATCGATGCAATGGATCAATTGCGTCAGGGTATCCACCTACGTGCCTATGGACAGATCAATCCGCTTCAGGAATATCAGCATGAAGGATTTGCGATGTTTGAGGCTATGATTGCTTCGATCGAGGATGAAGTCGCGAAATATATCATGAAAGCGGAAATCCAAAATAATCTTGAGCGCCAGGAAGTGGCGAAAGGACAGGCAGTTAATCCGAAGGAAGACGGAGAAACCGTGAAGAAAAAGCCTGCTCGTAAAAAAGCGGATGTCGGCCGCAATGCCCTATGCCCATGTGGCAGCGGCAAAAAGTACAAAAACTGCCATGGCCAGTTAGAAGCATAATGGACAGCAGTTCCATGAAGGTCGGTAAAACTCCAGGTTTTACCGCCTTTTTCTTGGGGTTTCATAAAAATATGTACGTTTCGTTTAAATGAACTGAGTTTTCGTTTGAGTCGACTATATTAGCGTTTAAATACCCAAGATCATCGTTTGAATCAAAAACAGAAGGCTCCGTGCGAATTTTTAGCAGATCACACTTCTATATCTACGCCTCTGCACTGCCTCTACAGACAAAGCAAGGGCGCGTTTCTTAACTATCCAAAAAAGATTGATTCTACCCCGGTTTTTCTTTATAGTTTTAAAAGAGAATACGGAACGTTAATGGTTAGCATAAAGTATTTATATATGAGCGATTTTTAATACTATGAGGTGAAGGAAAATGGAATTGTCAGATATCAGAAATGAACTTGAAAAAACCGCTAAGCGTTTAGCGGACTTTAGGGGGTCTCTTTGACTTAGAAGAGAAGGAAGCCCGAATCGCGGAACTGGAAAACATCATGACCGATCCTGACTTTTGGAACAGTCAGCAAAAGGCGCAGACGGTCATCAATGAAGCGAATGCTTTGAAAGACCAGGTTAATCAGTTAACCGAGCTGAATGACAGCTTTGAAAATCTCGATTTAACCTATGAGCTTGTAAAAGAAGAAAGCGACGCGGAGCTGCAGACCGAATTAGAAACGGAAATTGTCCAGCTTTCCCAAAAGATGAATGATTTTGAACTGCAATTGCTTCTAAGCGAGGAATATGACAAGAATAGTGCGATCCTTGAACTTCATCCGGGTGCAGGCGGCACCGAGTCCCAGGACTGGGGATCAATGCTGCTTCGCATGTATACCCGCTGGGGCGAGAAGAAAGGCTTTAAAGTGGAGACGCTCGATTACTTGCCTGGTGATGAAGCGGGGATAAAAAGTGTTACGCTGTTAATAAAGGGACACAATGCTTACGGATATTTAAAAGCAGAAAAGGGCGTCCACCGTTTGGTGCGTATTTCACCTTTTGACTCCTCGGGCCGCCGTCATACTTCATTTGTTTCCTGTGAAGTTATGCCGGAATTTAATGATGAAATCGAGATTGATATTCGTACGGAAGACCTGAAAATCGATACGTACCGTGCGAGCGGTGCCGGCGGTCAGCATATTAATACGACCGATTCTGCTGTCCGGATCACCCATATCCCGACAAATGTTGTTGTTACCTGCCAATCTGAGCGCTCGCAAATTAAAAACCGCGCTCAGGCGATGAATATGCTAAAAGCAAAGCTCTATCAACGGGAAATTGAACAGCAACAGGCTGATTTGGATGAAATCCGCGGCGAGCAAAAGGAAATTGGCTGGGGAAGCCAGATCCGCTCGTATGTCTTCCACCCATATTCGATGGTGAAAGACCACCGCACAAGTACAGAGACAGGTAATGTACAATCAGTCATGGACGGCGATATTGATCCGTTCATTGATGCGTACTTGCGGTCAAAATTGAATTAATTGTGAGGGTCTGACTCATCAGAGTTAGACCCTTTTATATTTGAATGAAGCGGGAGTTTATGGAGAAGCTCTAATATATTTTTCTGGCCAAATTGTCCTCTAATCTAATTGCTTTGATTCGCCTTCACTTTAGTAAATCCAAACCCCCTGATAATAATATTTTCAAATCCGCTTTAGTGCTTTATCTTGCTGGTATTTACATAATTCCAATGGGGGTGCTATACTACTGTCGGCTATTAGCTGTTTATGGAAAAATGCAAGTATTAAAGGAGCTTTTTTATGAAAAGAAGATATAGGGAGCCAAAACCTCCTATGATTGCGAAGATAAGTGAATATTTGCTGGTGCTGATCGGCTCGGCATGTGTCTCGATTTCTTTTAATATGTTCTTGCTTCCTAATCGGATCGCTTCAGGCGGAGTGAGCGGAATCAGTACGATATTGGATGCGACGTTCGGCTTTGAGCCTGCGTATGTGCAGTGGGCATTGAATATTCCATTGTTTATAGCGGGTCTTTTTTTTCTGGGGATGCAATTCGGTGCCAAAACGCTGGCAGGGACTTTGTTTCTTCCGTTTGTCGTATTTTTAACCAAGGACTGGGATCCTTGGACGAATGATGCTTTACTTGGTTCGATTTTCGGCGGCATCGGTGTCGGATTGGGACTGGGAATTGTTTTTAGAGGAAAAGCCTCAACCGGCGGCACTGATTTGGCCGCGCAAATCATACATAAGTATACGAACTTATCTTTAGGCACATGCGTTGCGCTCATCGACGGTTTGATTGTTTTAAGTGCGGCTGTTGTTTTTGATATTGAAAGAGGGTTGTACGCATTGATTGCCCTGTACGTGACGAGCAAAACGATTGATTTGGTGCAGATCGGTTTGGGACGCTCGAAGATGGCGATGATCATCACGAATAATGAACCGGAAGTGAGACATGCTATTATACATGAGATAGATCGGGGTGTCACGAGACTGTCAGGCTATGGAGGGTATACCGATGATGCCCGTCCCATTCTGATGTGCGTGATTGACCAGACGGAATTCACAAAATTGAAACAATTGGTGAAAACGGTTGATCCAAAGGCGTTTGTCATTGTTATGGATGCTTCCGAGGTATTGGGGGAAGGTTTCAAACATTCGTAAAAAGGTATAAAATTTAAATGTAAAACGATAGTTTGGGAGGTTTTTTTATGAAAAAAAAGCTTTTGGCATTGTTGATGGGAACATCACTTATCCTGGCGGCCTGTGGGGGTGGCGAGGATGAGAATGCTGGGAACGAATCGGGAAATGGTGATCAAGATACCACAACGGCCGGTGCCGGGGATGCAGAGAAGATTTATGTGAATAGCTGTGCAAGTTGTCATGGGAATAATCTTGAAGGGGACTTTGGTCCTAAGTTGAATAATGTCGGATCCCGCTTGTCTCAAGAAGACATTGAAAAGATCATCAATGAAGGCAAAGGATCGATGCCTGGTGGGTTAATAGAAGGAGATCAAGTATCACAAATGGCTAAATGGCTATCCGAACAAAAATAATATGGATCATGATAAATGCCCTGTCTTATTAATGACAGGGCATTTTTATATGGAAACGCTTCCGGAAACATTACATTTTAAAAAAATAAACCTTTATGCTCATGACTTTTCTAAATTTTTCCCTCTAATTGAAATGAAACTGTAATATTAAAATGCGTATTTTGACAAATAGAGATGGTATAATGTTTTTGTTCAGGTTGAAAAACCTGTTAATTATTCATTGATTTTGTAGAATTATGTCGAATATCAAGCTTCGAAATAGAATCAACACACTATGATAGAAGCAAACTTTTTAGAAGCGAATTAGGTGGTTTTAAAATGATAGAAATGTCTGAAGTTCATAAAACGTACCCAAATGGCGTGGTTGCTGTTAGTGGTATGAATGTCAAGATCGAGCCAGGTGAGTTCGTCTATGTTGTAGGTCCCAGCGGTGCCGGGAAATCTACTTTTATAAAAATGATGTACCGGGAAGAGAAGCCGTCAAAAGGCACTATTGTGGTCGATGGCATCAATCTATCCAGCCTTCGTAATACAAAGGTCCCTTTGTTCCGCAGAAACCTCGGAGTCGTGTTCCAGGATTTCAAATTGCTTCCTACGCTGAGCGTCTATGAGAATATAGCGTTTGCCATGGAAGTGATTGAAAAGCATCCGGCTGAGATTAAACGACGTGTGATGGAGGTTCTCGAATTAGTGGGATTGAAGCATAAGGTTCGTTCAATGCCAAATGAGCTTTCGGGCGGAGAACAGCAGCGTGTGTCCATCGCGCGCTCCATCGTCAATTCACCGAAAGTGGTCATTGCCGATGAGCCTACAGGTAATCTGGATCCCGAAACATCCTGGGAAATCATGAACACGCTTGAAGAGATTAATAAACGCGGGACGACCGTCGTTATGGCGACCCATAATAAAGATATTGTTAATAATATGAAACATCGTGTTATAGCCATTGAAAATGGAAAGATTGTCCGCGATGAGCAGCGAGGTGAATACGGTTATGAATTCTAATACAATTCGCCGCCATTTTCGGGAAAGTTTAAAAAACCTTAATCGGAATGGATGGATGACGTTCGCATCCATCAGTGCCGTTACTGTGACTTTGTTGTTGGTCGGTGTGTTCTTTGTCATTATGATGAACTTGAACCATATTGCCGGCAATGTCGAGAAAGACGTGGAAATTCGGGCCCATCTTGATTCAGCGGCAAGCGGACAAGACCAGGAATCAATCGGCAACCAAATTGAACAAATCCCTGAGGTCGATACAGTTGTCTTTTCCCCAAAAGAAGAGGAATTAACCAACTTAATTGAAGATTTAGGGGAAGACGGAGATGCCTTCCGGCTTTATGAACAGGATAACCCACTCCGGGATGTTTATATCGTCAAAACGAAAGCTCCCCAGGATGTTATTAAGGTAGCCGAAGAAATTGAAGGCTTAACTTATATTCAGAAAGTGAATTATGGACAAGGATATGTGGAAAAATTGTTTGATGTCGTGAATGTATCGAGAAACGTAGGAATTGTGTTAATCCTTGGTCTTCTGTTTACGGCGATGTTCCTCATTTCTAATACAATCAAGATTACAATTGTCGCCAGAAGAAAAGAAATTGAGATTATGAGACTGGTAGGCGCGACAAACGGCTTTATCCGCTGGCCGTTCTTCCTTGAAGGATTATGGCTGGGGGTTCTTGGAGCTGTACTGCCGATTATCTTAATCGGGACAGGCTATTACTATTTGTATGAAGCCATCGGCCCGCAAATTAAAATCAATTTTGTTGAACTATTGCCAGTCAGCCCATTCATCTTCCAGATTTCAGCGATTCTTATATTGCTTGGCGGTTTAATCGGTGTCTGGGGAAGCTTGATGTCAGTAAGAAAGTTTTTGAAAATTTAAAGCAAGCCGGGCGACCGGCTTTGCACATTCTCTTCTAGTACCATTACAGGGAAGTATAACCGTATGTTGTGTCTGTGTCCGATGGGGAGAATGAAAGGGGAAAGAGAATTTTGAAGAAAAAGATAGTAGCGATTAATACAACGATTATGCTTGGCTTAAGCAGTATACTTGCAGTTCCGGGTGTTGATGCCCAATCGATCCAGGATATGAAAGAGAAAAAAGAAGCAATCCAGGAGAAGCGTTCAGGTGTGGAGTCCGGCATACATAATGCGGAACAGACTATTAAAAAATTACAAGGTCAACAGGAAAGCCTGGAAGATCAGATTTCTCACATTGAAAATGAAATTAGTGATTCAGAAGCTAAGATTAAAGAAAAAGATATTCAAATTAAAGAAACCGAAGCTGAGATTGAAAAGTTAAAAGAAGAGATTGCTATTTTAATAGAAAGAATCGAAAAGCGGAATGAACTTCTCAAAGAGCGTGCTGTTTCCTTCCAGGAAAGCGGCGGGGACGTTAGCTATCTTGAAGTTCTGCTTGGGTCCAGCAGCTTCAGTGACTTTGTCGGACGTGTAAACGCCGTTGCGACGATCGTCGAAGCTGACCGAGAAATCCTGGAGCAGCATGAAGCGGACAAAAAAGAACTCGAAGAAAGCCAAAATGCCGTTGAGCAAAAAATGGCTGATTTACAAAACATGCTGGCTGAGCTTAAACAAATGCAAGCAGGCCTTACAAAGCAAAAGCAACAGAAAGATGCTTTGATGGCTAAATTAGAGGCAGAAGAAGAGCATACACATGATTTGAAAATGGGCCTTCAGGAAGAATCAGAAAACCTTACCGCTCAAGCATCAGCCATCCAGAAAGCGATTGAACTGGAACAATCACGCCGTGCAGAGCTTGAAGCAGCAAGAAAGCGCGCAGCGGCTGAAGCGAGATCCGGTTCAGGCGGCGGTGGTGAAAGTGTAAGCGCGGCTCCGAAAATTTCGTCTGGAGCATTCACAAATCCTTCAGCAGGTCGTTTAACATCCCCGATGGGTCCACGCGGGGGCAGACAACATGCTGGAATCGATATTGCCAAAGCTGGTGCAGTTCCTATCGTTTCTGCGGCTGACGGAGTGGTTATGCGCGCATACTTTTCCCAATCTTATGGTAACTGCGTCATGATCACGCATTCCATCAATGGACAACAATATACGACTCTTTATGCACATCTGCGTTCCATGAATGTCAGCAACGGCCAAGTCGTTGCAAAAGGCCAAAAAATCGGCATTATGGGGAACACAGGAGCGTCAAGAGGACAGCATTTGCATTTCGAGATTCACAAAGGATCTTGGAATGTCTCTAAATCAAATGCCGTAAACCCATTGAATTATGTTTCTTATTAATTAAGAATCTATAATAATATATACCCCTTTTAGTAGGGAAATAATCATAGAAATGAATAGTTAGATAAAGCAGCCAGGGAATGGATCCTTGGCTGCTTTGTTTTTATCGAGAACTCTTTCGGTTTGTGGCTGCTTAGGATAAGGCGGGGTGTCGTCTTTCTATGGCCTACCAGTGTTGACGGTGGTTCTCGACTTTTTTGCAATCATTTTGATTACTTCTCTTTGTTTTTTTGCGAAATTCCTGATTTATTTGGATAATCCTTTAGGGAAGGATGAGGTTATTTCAATCGATAGGCAGTATTTAATTTTTGTGAGCGGTTATGTGTATTTATGAGCGATTATTGAGATTTGCGAGCGGTAATACAAATTTACGAGCGATTATTGAGATTTGCGAGCGGTAATACAAATTTACGAGCGTTTACCAAGATTTGCGAGCGATTATGCAAATTTACGAGCGCTTATCCGAATTTACGAGCGACTACCAAGATTTACGAGCGATCACCAAAATTTACGAGCGATTACCCCGAATTACGAGAGATGCTACACATTTGATAGAAAAACCTACCTTCTCTTTATAAACTTACCCTCAAAAAAAAGAGCACAGCATATTTCGTACAAGCCCTTCATATGATGGAGTAAAACGGACCAGGATGATCGTAATCCATGGTGATTCCTTATGGAAGAAGGAGACGAAGTTATGGGAAAAAAGTGGGTATTCCCCCTGGTTGTGATACTTTCACTCATCATGGGGGTTGCGGGAGGGGTATATCTTACCTCACAGGCACCGAACCAGGATATCAAGCAAATGCTAGTGGGAACAGAAAGTAAAGAGGACGCTGCCAAAAAGGAAAACGGAGCCACAAGCACAGAATTGAAAAAAGTAGAACAAGCCTACGAACTTATCCGCGGGCAATATATTGAAAAAGTAAAAGATGAACAGCTAGTGGAAGGAGCCATAGAGGGGATGCTTTCCACGTTAAAGGATCCTTATTCTGTTTATATGAACAAAAAAACGGCAGAGCAATTCGGAGAGGCGTTGGGTTCTTCCTTTGAAGGTATTGGCACTGAAATTGGCGTGGAGGATGGCAAAATCATTATTGTTTCTCCTTATAAGGATTCACCAGCCGAAAAAGCAGGCCTCAAGCCTAAGGATGAGTTGCTAAAGATAAACGGGGAGAGCGTGGATGGCCTGAATTTATATGAGATGAGCCTCAAGATACGCGGGAAAAAGGGAAGCAAGGTTACGCTTGAAATCAAACGCTCAGGCGTAACGGAGCCGCTGACTTTGAAAGTTACTCGGGATGAGATTCCGGTTGAAACGGTTTTTTCTTCGATTAAGAAGATAAATGATGTGAATATCGGTTACATTGAATTGACTACCTTTTCGGAAGGTACAGCGAACGACTTCAAAAAGCAATTGGAAGCGATGGAGAAAAAGAGCGTAGAAGGACTGGTCATAGATGTACGAGGAAATCCCGGCGGCCTGCTATCTAGCGCCCAGGAAATCCTTCGCTTACTTGTAACAAAAGATAAGCCGTACCTGCAAATCGCGCAACGGAATGGAGACACAGAGACATTTTTTTCGGAATTAACAGAAAAAAAGAAATATGCGATTGCTGTATTGACTGACAAAGGAAGTGCCTCTGCAGCGGAGATTTTGGCCGGCGCGTTGAATGAAGCCGGGGACTATCCGTTAATCGGAGAAAAAACTTTCGGAAAGGGTACGGTCCAGCAAGCTGTACCAATGGGAGACGGCAGTGATATCAAGCTGACGTTATTCAAATGGCTGACACCAGACGGCAATTGGATTCATAAAAAAGGCATAAAGCCAACGATTGAAGTCCACCAGCCGGATTATTTCAACGTTCATCCATTACAGGTCGAAAAGACATTTAAACGCGATATGACCAATCCGCAAATCCAATATGCTCAAGGGATGCTTAAAGGACTGGGGCTTGAACCGGGAAGAGATGACGGCTATTATGACGCGAAAACCGAGATTGCCATAAAAGCTTTTCAACAGCAAGAGGGTTTAAAGATTACTGGTGAAATGGATCAAAAAACAGCCACAAAATTAGAAGCAGCCATTGTACAAAAGATACAGGATGAAGACAATGACATTCAATTAAAAACGGCGCTTTTATTTGTCGCAAAGTTAAATGATCAGTAATGTATTTAATTGAATATAGGGAAAGTCTGGCACCTGAATACAGGCCAGACTTTTTTCTTTTGTGGAGATATAGGCAGGGCAGAACCAGTTTGTTAAAATGAGATAATAGATTCTTTTATTATTTTTAAAAATATAGATAAAGGATGGTGAACGGAGCTTGACTGAAGAGTGGCTGTTTGCGTGTTTAAAAGGATTGGGAACATTTTTTCTTCATCCGGTTTTTTATTTTTCTATCATACTATCAATCATTATGGGTTATCTTCGGATTAAACGGGAAAGAAGCGACTTCCATGTCCGCGTCCATGATATGCTTCAGGAGCTTCGTTCTCTGTTGCCCCTGGGAATTGTTTGGGGACTTATCCTTTCGCTGGTTACGCTCGGAGCGGGCCTTGTCATCCCGTTTGCTTCGTTGCTGCTGATCGGCTTGTTGTCCCTTATCCTGTCGGTTACGATGCAATTCAGGCTGCTCTCGCCGGCGTACAACTTTGGACTGGCCTTTTTTATCATCTTCCTTTTCTTTTTTTATGGCCGTGATTTGCAGCTTCCAATATTTCAAGAAACGTTTGCTAGTCTCGATCAACCGGTTTATCCGGCGCTAGCCGTCCTGCTTGGTCTGTTGTTGATAGCGGAAGGCTCTCTGATAAGCAGGAGTGGGCAGAAGAAGGCTTCGCCGAAACTGCTGATTTCGAAACGGGGCTTTACAGTCGGTGCTTATGTTTCCAAACGTTTGTGGCTGATTCCGATGTTTATTCTTGTGCCGGGCGGGAGCCTCCCTGCCCCGTTTGAATGGTGGCCTGTATTTTCGGCAGGTAGCATACACGTATCGCCGTTGTTTGTTCCGTTTTTACTCGGCTTTTCCCTTGAGGTAAAGGGTGAACTTCCAAAGCGGGCCATCGCAGCTTATGGAAGGAAGGTCACGATTCTGGGCATAGTGGTCACCGCGATTTCCATCGTTGGTAACTGGTATCCTGCCCTGACGGTAACAGCAGTGGTGCTGGCAATGCTTGTCAGGGAACTGATTGCGTATTTTTCTAAAGGCAATGATAAGCAAATGCCGCTCTATTTTTCAAGAAGCAATCTCGGGGTCCGTATTCTTGGCATCATTCCGCAGTCTCCCGCAGAAAAGATGGGCCTTGAAATGGGCGAAATTGTTACGAAAGTAAACGGAGTCATTGTCCGTGACGATCGAGAATTCTATGAAGCCCTCCAAGTCAATCGGGCCTATTGCAAGCTTGAAGTCATCGGGAATAACAGCCAAATCCGCTTCACCCAGCGCGCGCTTTTTGAAGGTGAGCACCACGAACTTGGGATTTTGTTTGTGGAAGGGACGAAAATGAGTAAGGGGCGGGTTGTGTGAGTGTTAATTTTCAGAAATTCGCGGAACGGCTGAGCCTCTTGAAGAATGGAATATAGGATTGGTTGATAAAAATCAAATTGTCATACCCTTCTACTTAAAATGAAATCAAGTAAAGCTGGCGCAACAACCAGTAAAAGGATTAATCTCCCATGAGTGCTACCCTACAGGGCGCGACAGTCGGTGGAGTCAGACTAACGGATGGGCTCAAAGGCACCATAGTTCAAAGACCTTCTTCGCCAGTATTAAAACAGTATAGACTGCCTGATCCATTTTCATTCTCTGTGGTGCAGCGCCGATTTTGAGCTGCATGGGTGGCTAACGGGGCAGGTTAGTTGAAAAACAAATCTTTCATTATTTGAAGAAAAAGGAAATTCTAAGGATTTGTTTTTAAATAAAGGAATGAACCACTCTTTCAAAGAAGAGTGGCTCATTCCTTGGTTTGTTATAGATTAGCGATTTAAGAGTTCGATTCTATAATGTAAAAGGAAAGGAAACCACAACATTCCAAATTTCCTTTAGGTGGTTTGAGCTGGTTTCTATTTATGATGTCACAAATGTAAATCTTTCTTTGCTTACTATTTGTGTATCAAATTGATATACTTTTTCGATATAAATCTGATGCCATATCATGAATGTGAAGATTGACCATAGCTTTCGACTGTTATCTCTCTCGTCGCTAACATGAGCAGCAAGTAATTTATAAATCTCACCTTTGTTAAATAGCGAGTCTGTTTGGCTGTCATTGATTAACTGGATAGCCCAATCATACATTTCATTTTTTAGCCAATGTCGAATAGGCACTGGAAACCCGAGTTTTTTTCTGTTCCATACATGTTGTGGCACTATTCCTTTTGCTGCTTCACGCAGAAGGAATTTGGTCTGACCATCTTTTATTTTTTGGTTGCTGGTTAGTTTTGAAGCGATGCTAAACACCTTTTTATCCAAGAAAGGCACTCTTACTTCCAATGAGTTAGCCATTGACATTTTATCTGCCTTTAATAAAATGTCTCCTTTCAACCAGGTTTGGATATCAATATATTGCATTTTTGTGACATCATCATAGGAAAAAGAATTGGAGTATAGCAGATCCGTTACTTTTTCATTTTCTGCATTAGATAGATATTGAACTAATAGATGCTTCTTTTCTTTTTCATTAAATATATTAGCATTGCCGATATACCGTTTATTCAGGGGGGTAACGCCCCTCTCAATTAAGCTTTTCCCTCTGACCCCATCCGGAATGCAACTAGAGGCAATTTTTAATAGAGCTTTAATGGGAGACGGTATGTAGGTAAACGCTTGTAATGATTGGGGTTCCCTGTATATATTATATCCCCCGAACAATTCGTCTGCTCCTTCTCCGGATAAGGCTACCTTTACATGCTTCCGGGCTTCTCTGGCCAGGAAAAATAAAGGAACAGCAGCAGGATCAGCTAGCGGATCATCCATATGCCAAATAATCTTCGGCAATTTATTCATAAATTCTTCCGGACTGATTAAATATGATATATTTTCGACATCTAAATGATGAGCTGTTTTTTTGGCAATATCAATTTCACTGAACCCCTTCGTTTCAAAGCCTACAGAAAAGGTTTTTATCTTTGGATTTACTTCTTTTGCTAAAGAAACGATAAAGGAAGAATCAATCCCTCCAGAAAGGAAGGCTCCAATAGGTACATCACTTCTCATATGAACGTTTACTGAATCTATTAACGTGTCTTGGATTTCTTTTATTAACTTAGAGTTTTCCGTGTTAGATGGTTTAAATTTCGGCTCCCAATAAGAGTGAAAATTCATTCTTTCTCCAGGCTTTTGGGTGAAATAATGACCAGGTGACAATTTTTTAATAGACTTAGTCATCGTGTTAGGTTCAGGAACATATTGAAAGCTTAAAAAATGCTGGAAAGAATGTATGTCCAACTCATCTTCAATGGCTTTTAATATCGATTTTTTCTCGGAAGCGAAATAAGTGATATTAGTCTGTTCACAATAAAAGAAAGGCTTGATCCCGAAATGGTCCCTGGCACCATACAGTCTCTCCTCGAGCTTGTCCCAAATGACAAAGGCAAACATGCCGCGCAGTTTACGAGCGGTTTCTTCCTTTATTCTGCTATAGAGAGCAAGGATGACTTCCGTATCGGTATCCGTGCTGAATTTGTGCCCGTATTTCATCAATTCTGCTTTAAGCTCGACATAGTTATATATTTCTCCATTAAATATAATCCAATATCTTTCATTTTCATAAGAGAGAGGCTGACTGCCCTTCTCCACGTCTATGATACTTAATCTTCTAAAACCAAAATTCACATATTCTTCGAAAAAATACCCTTCATCATCGGGGCCCCTATGGATAATTGAATGATTCATTTCCCTTACTTGTTCTTGAATCTCGTTATTCAGCGCCCAGGGATGACTGCTTAAACATCCTACAAAACCGCACATTCTCTCCACCTGCTTCTTACTTCATTTTTTGTATTGTCGTTCTAATTGGTTGTGCAGAACGTCTTTAATATTTTTCCATTTCATCGCACTTAAATTAGTATAAAAGCATGGATGCCGTAAGTGGTTACAAAATAGTTACAGAATGCGTCGATAGGAACATTGATATGAAATCTGTGGTTCGCTACTTTATAATCTCTTTTCAATAACTCAGATGACCTTTGATTTCATTTACTTGCTGTCCCTGAGACGAAAGAGAAAACAAGATTCCTCCAATTGTATTCAGGGGCAAGAACCTCTCAGCATACGCTGAAAGTGTTATACTTAAGTGTCACTCGATTGAGTTAAAAAATAGTATGATCAATGATTCTTCAGGTAAAGTCTCATTATAGTGTGGCAGAAGGTTTGGAAAAATCTATTTATCTAAATCTTCATTACTACTAATATTGTAATTTTTTTGTAACTTTTTAACTGTCAAGGAATTTTATAATAAAGTTAACCCATAATGGACTAAATGATAGGAGTATACAGCGTGGATAATAGAGCGAAATGGAAGATATTGATGTATATCTTGACTGGGTTGATGTTATCAGGCTGTAGCATGGTAAAATCACCCGGTGATTTAATTGAATCACCTCAGCTGCATGACGGGCAACAGCTGAAAGTCAGGGCTGCACTCAATCAGCTTTTGCCATCTGGCATAGAGTTTATAACACCCAAACAAGCTGCGATAAAACAGTCCATATTCATTGAAGATGTAAATGGTGACGGGAAACAACAAGAAGCCTTTATTTTATATAGAAATTTAAAGGAAAACGAGCAAGTTCATTTACTCGTTTTACAGAAAAAAAAACAAGATTGGATACAAATATCAGATATCGAAATGGATTATATCAATCTTGATTATTTTGGGCTTCACGATTTGGATGATGATGGAGTAATGGAGGTAACCATGGGTTTAGGGACTTCGGATTTCGAAACCGAGAAACAGCTGGTCATATATAAGTGGGATACGGCTGGGCTCATGAAACAAATGAAGAGAAGCTACCATTTATTAGACATCGCGGACTACGACGGCGATACAAAAATGGATATTCTCCTTGTAGACGGAAAAAGAAGAGAATCCTTTACAGCAGATTTGTTCCGTTATGAAGACAGTAATCTAGAGTCTCTTTCGGCCGTAGATTTAGAAGCATTTTCCTTTCATGAGCATATGGTGAACGGTAAATTAAACGACGGCCATCAGGCATTATTTATTGATAGCATGATTGGCGTCCATTCCATGCTCACTGAAATAATAGCGTATGATCATGGGAAACTTGTGAAAGTCGGGGAGGAACATGGTAGTTTACAAATGAAAAAATATCCCCTGTACAGCAAGGATATAAATAATGACGGTATAACAGAGGTAGGCGGGATGTATATCCCTCAAGGCTGGGAGGATGCTTTATTCGAGGACATCCCATTTATCGAATTTTATTCAACGTATTCCATAGAGGGGGCTCCCAAAAAGATTACCGAACGGTTTACCGAGCGGGTACGCAGGTTTTATATAGAGATTCCCTCTGAATGGCATGGTAAGGTTACAGTGAAAAAGATCAAAAATGGAATTCAATTACTATCGGTTTCTAATCAGAAACCAGTATTTGAGGTGAAATGGAAAAAAAAACAATCCCTTGAACCATCAAAAGAAAAAGTAGTTTTACAGAAAACAAAGGATACCGTTTTTTATTCAGGTCGCAAAGAAAATGAAACGTTTCCTTTTAGTCAGTTTCATTTGTTGGAAGATGAGTTTTAAGTCAGGGGGAAAAATGAATAGAATCCTTGTTGTTGAAGATGAACTATCTATACGCAGTTTCGTTTGCTTAAATCTGAAAAAGAGAGGTTACGATGTACGGGAAGCGGAAACAGGAGAAGATGCATTGAGTTTTTTCCAAAAGGAACAGTATGATGTCGTGCTGCTTGACCTCATGCTTCCGGGGATAGACGGATTTGAAGTTTGTCAGGAAATTAGAAAGTTAAATCAGACGGTTGGGATTATTATGCTTACAGCAAGAACTCAAGAGGAAGATAAGGTGGAAGGTCTTATACTCGGAGCCGATGATTACTTGTTTAAGCCCTTCAGCATCGTGGAGTTAGAAGCAAGAATTTTCTCGCTTTTGCGCAGGATCAATCTAAGCGGCAGAGTTTCATTAGAGGACAGTGCAAAGGTTGCTTCAGGTCCCTTCCAGTTAGAATTAAAAAACAAAAAACTGCTATCCTCAGGCAGAGAAATCAACTTAACACCAACTGAATATTCGATTCTCCATTTTTTAATGACTCATCAGAACAGAGTGTTTTCAAGAGACGAACTGTTAGATGAAGTGTGGGGTCAAAACTATGTAGGTGATTTAAAAGTAGTTGACGTCAACATTCGGCGCATTCGCCAGAAAATAGAGAGTAATCCTTCCTCCCCAGTCTATTTATGTACCGATTGGGGACGTGGATATCTATGGAAGGGTTAGAAGATGAAACGTAAAGTCATTCTATATTTCATGATTATTATCACCCTGACTTTAGGATTGGTAATGGCTGTGTATGGGGGAGCATTAACAAAGTATTACTACCAGGGTATAGCCAATGCTTTTCAAAACCACGCTGAAGCCATCAACCCGATTTGGGAAATGGGAAGTGAGCAGGGTTATCGGAGTCTTGACGATTATAGCGATCTTGTAATTAAAAGCTATCAATATGATGGAGCCGAATTACAGCTATTGAATTATGATGGCAAACTTATCCAATCATCAACAGGCTTTTACGAAGATCAAACCTACTCCATCGATCCAGATGTCTTTTCCTATCAGACCATATATAAAAAAGAGGAACTTGAACAATCAGGAGGGAAAGTTTTGGCTGTGTACACACCTCTTCTGTTTGATGGACAAACAGTAGGTGTCCTTCGTTATGTTTCTTCTATAAGTAAGGTACAGGATTTAATTAGCAGTTTACTAGGCTATGGATTCTTAATATGTCTAAGTGTCGCAGCGATTGTCTTTCTTGTCAGTCTTCGCCTTGCTGATTCCATTGTCAGGCCGGTTAATAAAATTATTCAATTCACTCAGGAGATGTCAAAGGGCCGGTTTGAGAAAAGAATAGAAGAAACGTTTCCTCATGAACTTGGAGAAATGTCGCAAACACTTAATTATATGGCTGAAGAAATCGTTAAAATGAATCGGTTAAAAACAGATTTCATCTCTTCGATTTCACATGAGCTTCGAACGCCTTTGACGGGGATAAAGGGTTGGGTAGAGACGATGGAATCACCGGAGGGCTTAACGGAAGAAGAAAACAAATTCGGCCTGCGTATGCTTAACAGTGAATCTGAACGGCTCATGAATTTAGTTGAAGATCTATTAGATTTCTCAAGGTACGAGTCAAATCGAATCACAATTGTCCCAACCGTAATCGAATTTGACGGACTCATTAAAGATGTAACGCTACAGCTTCAAAATACGGCGAACGAGAAGGACGTTCAGATGAAGCTAGTATGTACCCCTGTTTTAATTAATGCTGATGGCAACAAGATAAGACAGGTATTATTAAATTTGTTGGATAACGCAATTAAGTTTTCTGATAGAGGCAGCGAAATTGAAATATATCAGTACTTAAAAGAAGATATGGTCGTCCTGAAAATCCAAGATCATGGTATTGGGATCAAACAGGAAAAATTAAAATATATAATGGATTCTTTTTACAAAATTGATTCAAAATCAATTGGGACAGGGCTTGGATTAGCGATCACCCGAAATATCGTCGATAAACATGGGGGAACCATCGAAGTGAAAAGCGAGTATGGTACAGGAACAACGGTACTTGTTTGCTTGCCTTTAAATGGAATGAATAAGAAGAAACACTCATGACTGATATCTAAATCTTTCAATATGGAGGAAAAAATCATGCAGAAATTAATAGTAATGTTGCTCGGCATTTCTCTACTTTTAGCGGGATGCGGAACTACAGCAAATGATCAGGCTGCGGAAGAGGAAAAGCCAGTGTCAGAAAATGATACGGATAGTAATCAAGACACTAAGACAGATTCACAAAATATAAAAAGTAATGAAGATACCAAAACGGTTTCACAAAGTACGGAAAACAAAAAAGAAACCAAGGCAGATTCACAAAGTACGGAAAGTAAAAAAAACAATACTGAATCACCTAATACAAAAAACAATGAAGAAACCAATGCGTCAAAAAAGAATACATCCTCCCCTGTGTTAGGTGAAAAGGCAAAATATATTATAAAACTTAATGAAATAAAAAAAAGCTTAGGTGAATTTGATAAAGTATTGGAAACTGGAACACAAGTAGAAATGGGCCAGGCTTATGGGGAAATTTTCACAAGATGGGATAATGCTTTAAATGATATCTATGGAACTTTAGAGAAGCAACTTTCTGCTAATGAAATGGATAGGTTAAGAGAAGAACAGCGAGAATGGATCATATACAGAGATGAAACGGCACAGAAAGAATCATTGAAGTTTGAAGGGGGCACTATGGAATCATTAGAATATATAAGCATACAAGCACGGATTACAGAAGAGAGATGTTATGACTTAGTTGAAGGTCATATGAATTAGTATTATGTACGCCATCAAAAATATTGCTTTAAACCTCTCGTAGTAAAGATACGAAGGAAATGCCTTTTATTGCTTATATGAATTGGTCAGGGGATGATTTTCCATAATCAGGCGCCTTTCTTTATACCACAGCTGAAATTCGCAAGAACGTCCAGGCTTTTATGAAGAATATAAATCCTATGACAGTCATTGACCGACTGTGTATAAGGATGGAATCAAGTGCAATTCAGGAAAATCTATAGTTCAACTTATATAGTTCATCTAATTTCTACAAGTATTTCTATAAAGAAGGGTATACAAATTTTTAATTTTCTCTAATAAGTAGAACTATTTATGAGTCTTGAATAAGTAAAAAAACCAAGTAGTTTTTAAAGTGTAAAGACTACTTGGTTTTTTCTTTATCTTTCTTAGTAGTTTATCAGACTGTCTATCTTGGATTGAGTATGAAATTTTTTTAGCGATTTATGTTGTTTTGCGTTATTTTTCATTTACTTTAACAAAAGAACTTATTTAATTATTCTTATGTAATGAATGGATGGTTACTTTATAGAGAAATGATACAATTCAGATATATATTAAGGTAAAGGAGTTTTTATATGAATAAGCTATTTTTATTTTTCCTTGTAATTATGATAATTTTGACAGGATGTAGTTCAGAAGAAACCGACTCACCTATTTACAGTGGTAAAAACCTGGACATTGGTGTTGTAGGAAAAAATCCTAATGTAAGAGAAGACAATGTGAAATTTAAAAGTATTACCCTTGATGAATTAGAAACAAATACAGAAAAAATTTCAACTGAATTTGATGCTGTTTTTATTATGAAAGAACATCTATCTCAAGCAGCCGAGAGTAAATATGCAAATGTGTACAAAATTTTAAGTATCCCAACTTTCTTTATAGAGTCTTCAAAAGGATATTTACCCTTTGTTTACGAGGATATAACTTATGAGAACGCTCCAGAAATAAACAGTCAAACTTATGCATCAGGGTATTTACATGATGGAGAGATATATAAATCTTGGGATTATGGACTTTATAATGATACCTTTAATGAAACAAATATCAAGGATGTTTACACAAGAATATTTACTACAATCGATACAGTAGGAAAATAATAATTTTTAAATGTTCAATTGAACAAGATAACCAGAAGCGATTTATGCTGCCGATGAAGCTGAGGGAAGACATCGAGGAGTATACGGCTCAGATGAGCGATACAGAGTACCTGTTTCCGAGCCGGAAGATGGTTCAATATATTGGGAATGAGCAAACGAAAGATAGTGATGGTGCAAAGAAATTTTTGGATTGGATATATAGTACATACGAAGCCGGTCCGGATATGAGATTGATGGTACTAGTCAGGAAAGAAGAAAACATGCCAATTGGGCATGTCGGTCTAGTTCCCCAGTTAATCGATGGGGAGGAGGAAATCGAAATTGGGTACTGGATTGTCCGTGATTATTGGGGTAAGGGTTATGCGACAGAAGCAGCGAAGGCCATCAGGGATCATGGAATCAATCAACTAGGCAAAAAAAGATTGATTACATTGATTCAACCTGGAAATTTGGCATCACGAGAAGTAGGGATGAACTGTGAGAAGGAGATTATATTAACAGAGCAGGAAGTTTATGTGTATTCCAACTCTTAGGAAGTCATCTGGGAACCTTCTATTTCCAGACCGTCTAAGCACCGGACGGTTTTTTTTGTTTGCTAGAAGTCAGCATATTAGCAAGTTTAGAGATTCATCCCAGGGGTAAAGATAAAAAATTGTTAAAAAATGGCGAAAATTGTTGAAATTTCACTTCTAAAGTTTTATCATTAATAGATATATAGATATTCACTAAACAGCAATCTAATTTTAAATGACAGAATTATTAATAAAAAAGAGAAATTCGAATTGAAAGGTGAGTCGGAAGTTGACTGTGTTATACGGAAGTGTAGAGTACTTTGAAAGTGAAATCCTAAGTTATCTGGAAAAGAACCAAATTAGAGCGTTGACTAGGGAAGATTATATATCTATCATAAATTCCGGATTGGAGTATGAAATTTTGTATGATTTCGTAGGGGACGAAAAACATCGGGTGGAATGCTTGCAAAATCTGTCCAACGCATGCGAAAAGCTTGTGGTTCGTTAATCTCCAAAGAAGAAAATTATGAGGAGAATTCTATTATGCAAGAAGCAAATAAGATTCCATATAGCAAAAAACAAGCAAAAGTAGGCGATACGATTCTTTTTGAAAGAAAAGAAATCTCTTGTGAAGGAACTGTATTTCAAGTAAGAGAAAATAGTGTTCTGGTCGAAATCTCAAAGGAAATGGCCCAAGTTTTGGATTACGAAACACCAAATACTGTCGTTCGCCATGGGAATTATACGATCAGGAAATAGACGGGGAAAAAGTAAGAGGGTGTCCTAATGGACACCCTCTTACTTTGTGATCGTATGAATGAATACGATTCTATTACTTCTTCTTACCAGCTACAGCTTCTTTAAGAGCTTTACCAGCTTTGAAAGCAGGTACTTTGCTTGCAGCGATAGAAATCTCTTTACCTGTTTGTGGGTTACGGCCTTTACGTGCAGCACGGCTGCGAACTTCAAAGTTACCAAAACCTATAAGTGAAACTTTGTCACCTTTTTTTAATGCTCCTGAAACTGTTGTGAATACTGCATCTACTGCTTTAGCTGCATCTTTTTGTGAAAGACCAGCTGTTTTTGCAACTTGACCAACGAATTCTGTTTTGTTCATTTTAAAAACTCCTTAGAAAGAAATTATAACCCTATTAATTATTGGATTATTCTTTATTTTTATCACAACGCACATAGGTTCGCAAGCGGTTTTTGGAATTTTTTGTCGAAATCGGTAGAAATCTGAAGGAGAGTAAAAAAACCAACCAGATTAATCTGGCTGGATTTACCAATAAAGAATATTCGGAAGGATCTTCATTAAGAAATATGTTTAGATAAGATGAAGATTTTACCAATCCTTTTTAAAGTCGTCTTTCGCACTCTTGTAGATGGTGTAATGCGAGGTCCTTCCACCCTTAAGAGAATTAGATAAAACCAAGAAGCCGCAACGGTTAGAGGCATGATTGCAAAAGAGCATACAAGATTAAATACTGCTGCGGTTACAGATGTTTAAGGTTAGTACAACCAGTTAGTATAGTCGCCGCTAATGGAGACTCCAATTATATAGGCAGTGCCATGGTGATCAGGAGCAAGATAAAAGTAATTAAAGCCATTTTCCCATTGTTCGGTTATAGATGTCTAAAATAACCATTTCCTCAAAAGGGTAGCGAAAACAGCGGGGATTATCCGAAAACCGGATGGTGTCTGCTATACTTTCTTATTTATGCTTCCACTTTTTGTTGCCCTCTCCATATTGTGGTCATGATAAATCCAGCCATGAGAACAATTGAGGCAAAGATATAAGGCAAGTTGATATTCAAGTCAAAGAGGATCCCTGCTAAAGCGGGCCCGATGATATTTCCCAGGCTTGTGTAGGTGGAGTTCATTCCCGCGACGAAGCCTTGCTCGTCTCCTGCCAGCTTTGAAAGCAGGGTTGTTAATGCAGGGCGTAGTAAGTCACAAGCTAAAAAAACAATAAAGGTTACGATCATAACTACCCAATAGCCACTGATGAACACCGAGAGCGATATAAAGATGGCAGCTACCAGAAGAGTGATTTGAATGAGTCTTTTCTCGCCTATTTTTTCAACGAGCTTTCCAAATATGACTACCTGTGCAATGACCCCAAAAATCGCGCCTACTGTAATAAGTATGGATATATCCTTCGGAGTGAAACCAAATTTCTCATCTACAAAAAGTCCGAACATGGTTTCATAGGCGGCTAATCCGAAAGCAAGAACAAAGACGATGATTAATGGGATAAAATATAAAGGGTGAAACGATTTTTTTAACTCTCCCGTAAAACTTATCCTGACTTTAGTGTTTCCATTTTCAGCTAATTGTTCTTTCGATAAAGGCTCTTTCAGAAGGATTAAAGAGAAGATAGCAGCTACAAGCGCAATGCCGGCAGCAAAGAAGAATGGAGCCCGTACACCTAAATCAGCAATGAATCCGCCGACCCCTGGCCCGATTATGAAGCCCGCGCTTATTGCGGCCGAGACATACCCGAGAGCTTTAGGTCTTTCCTCAAGCGAGGTTATATCTGCCACAAACGCGGTAACTGCTGGCGTAATGAACGCGGCACCAATTCCACCTAGAATTCTCGATAAAAAAAGAACCGAAACATGATTCCCTAACCCGAAAAGCAGCTCCGAAAAAGCGAAAATGAATAGACCCGAAACAATCAGCTTTTTTCTTCCGAATTTATCAACCCAAACACCGGCAATCGGCGAAACGACCAATTGAGCAAAGGCAAAAGCTGCCACCAGGTACCCCATGATTTCGCCGGATAAATTCAAGGCTCTCATATAAGAAGGCATAATCGGGACAACTAAGCCAATTCCCAAAAACGCGATAAATAGGTTACTTAATAATAAAATTAGTGACAGGTTTTTCTTTTTTGATGGGAGCCGCATTATGTATACCTCATTCATTTTATTTAAACTTTCTTTGGCAGTTAGTATCCGCCGTTTCATGATACTAATACTAAAATTCTCAATTGTTTGACCACGAAATGGCCGTATAGATGATTTGCTCATTGTACGTCATACAAAAATAGGAAGTCAATCAAATGGTCCCGGACTTATATTTGTATAATCCAAAAAAAGAACCGGCCTAAACTGACGGGCTCTAGCTTTATCATGATATTAAATAGTAGGTCTATCCTTGTAATGAGAAAGATAGTCGAGCGGAAATTCGGTTAGGATCATCGAGCAGAAGTTCAGGTCATCAAGCAGAAATTAGGGTCATCGAGCAGAAATCTGGATTAACGAGCACAAATTTAAATAATCGAGCAGAAATTCAGATTAACGAGCACAAATTCAGGAAATCGAGCAGAAATTCAGATTAACGAGCACAAATTCAGGAAATCGAGCAGAAATTCAGATTAACGAGCACAAATTCAGGAAATCGAGCACAAATTCAAATTATCGAGCAGAAACTCAGATCATCGACCGCAAATTCATATCTTCGAACACAAACTCAGATCATCGAGCCCAATTTGATTCCGATTTCTTATTCACAGTCGTTTTTTTCAATCTATTTCCCCAGCTTTTACAAATATTGCCGCAAAATTCTTACCGCTAATGCCAAACCGCCGAGTATGATGGTTGCCGCCACACCATAGCCGATCCAGCGCCACAATACAGAGATAGCGATACTGGCGTATATCGCAATCGAGGTGAGCTACAAAGCTGTTGGTCTCCCAATAAGTCGTTAAGTAACCCCTTCATCAGTTTCTCAAGAAACAGACCGACTGCAAAAAGCTGAGATAAGTTGAGCTAATACTCCCCCAGCTAAAGTAGTTGGCTTTCTTCGATTCACAATGAAACATTAGTAATTGGTAAGTTTACGCAAAGCAGGGATTAAACAACAAAGCATAATGTGTTATATTTGTTTTATTATTTTTTTAAAACAGAACAGCGGGGGCAAGAGGATGTATGTCTTTGTAAAGTGGGTTATGTTTTTTGGTGGATTAATCCTTTTTGGATTAGGGAATGCAATTGCTGTAGAGGTGCAATTTCTCGGTCTCCATCCATGGGAGGTATTGAATGTCGCCTTGTTTGAAAGATTTGGCTTCACAATCGGAACTTGGTCAGTCTTATGCGGTTTTTTCCTTGTGATGATCACGCTTGTCATGGACCGGAAATATATTAGTCTAGGAACCTTTCTGAATGCTTTACTGATTGGTCCGATCATGGATTTTTTTCTATGGACGGATATGCTGCCAAAGGCGACGCATTCGTGGCTTGATTATCTGATTATTTTTGGGGGCATAATGCTTGCAGGTACGGGTGGAGGTTTGTATGTCGCTTCCGGGGCTGGTGCAGGTCCGAGAGACGGGTTTATGCTTTCGATTTCAGATAAGACCGGCCTTTCCGTTAGCAAGGCAAGAATCATTGTTGAAAGCGTAGTGTTGGTCATCGGTTTCATTTTGGGCGGTCCTGTATTCGTTGTCAGCTTTCTTTATACTTTCATTCAGAGCCCTATTTTTCAACGATCGTTTCATTATTTCAGGAGCAATCTCGAGCGGTTGCGTGAAAAAACAACGATTATGGAAACTATTGCTCATAAATAAAGGATTCATTATATAACTCTTGATTTTTGTTCAAATAAGTTCTGGGAATACCACGCTTTTTGCCTAAATAAAAAGAAACCTTCATCTCGGGAAATGGTCCCTAGGTTGAAGGTTTCTTTCATATTCTTATAGATTAAAAAATTTTGTTAATCCGTTATAAATGCCTCGTGCAGCTTTTTGCTGGTAGGCTTTTGTGGCAATTTCTTTTTCTTCTGTCGGGTTTGAAATGAAGCCAAGCTCCACAAGAACGGAAGGCATTTCGTTGTATTTCACAACGTAGAATTCCGCTGGTTTCACGCCCCGATTTTTCTTTCCAGTACTCTTGATAAGCTCACTCTGAATACTGCTAGCAAGTTCTTTTTCATTGCCATATTTCGTGTCATAGAAGGTATCTATTCCAGTTGCATTTCCGCCGGAATTGTAATGAATGCTGATGAAAACATCCGGCTTGTATTTATGGCTGATTGCGACACGTTCACTGAGCTCTAATTTGCGACTCGTATTAGAGGTGCGGGTCATGATGACCTTTGCACCGGCATTTTCAAGCAGTGCCTTTAGTTCATTGGCAGTCGACAAGTTGATGGTTTTTTCATTGTGCGTTCTTCCAACGGCACCAGGATCAGTACCTCCATGGCCAGGATCAAGAACGATCACTTTGTCTCTAACGCCTATACCCGCTGTAGTAGCAAGCCAGTTCGCTACCCATCCTGTTTGTCCGGAACTGGTTTTGACCTGTACCCATCCGTTATCTGTAGAAATCTTTTCAAGTTTAGTTCCTCGGTTTACTTTATCTACGATAGCTGCAGAAGTAGATGCACTTTTCCGGATATTGACACTGTTTTGTCTAATAACTACATACGATTTACCAGAAGGAGTAATAACCGGCTGTTTAGATGCAGGCTTAGGTGCAACAGGTGCCTTCGTTGTAAGGTAGGAAAGTGAAGCCCATCCAATTTTGCCGGATGCCGTCTTTACCCTTCCCCATGAGCCTTTCTTTTCGTACAATGTGACCGCCGCATTTTTCTTCACTAAATCAACCCGAGCAGCAGAAGTGCTTGGTGATTTCCGAATATTTAAGGTAGTGGCTGTCACATAATACTTGGTACCGGTGGAGACAGCTGCTTTAGATGCAGTTGGCTTTATCACCGTGACGTATTTTGAGGATACCCAACCGGTTTTTTTACCGACAGGAACCTTGGACCATCCATTTTGTTGTTGTGTGATGGTAATCGTCTGCCCTTTTTTGTATTTCCCGATAACCTTGGACGACGTGGTCGGCTTCTCCCGAATGTTGAGAGTAGTTGCATTTACTTTTGCCGTTGTAGAGGCAAATACTTGATTCAGAGGAACAGAGATAGTGAATAACGATATTAAGAGTGTGGTAGCTAGTAAGAGAGCTCCGAATCTCTTTGTCATGTTGTCGCCCCCTTTCCTTAATTTTTTCCAAATACAGCAATATACGACATCTTCCATAAATACTATAACTTAAAGCTACTGAAAAATCAGACAAACTTAGTAAAATGATACAAATTTCATATGTCGAATTTTGACAAATAAAACCAGAATCTTTTGTCTTATTTTTTAGCGTATGATCCTTAAGTTACATAGAAATTATCGGATTACTTGTCGTATTTTTAAGTATTTTGTAGAAATATAGGATTATTTTACTAGGTTTATAGTTTTTTAATTTAGGTCTATTTTTCTTTAAAAGAAATTTAATGCTCCCTATTTCCTATTTTAAATTCCATTTAAAAAATTGGAATTTTTTATATAAATAAGGGAAAAGTAGTAAGTGTATCTACATCACCTAAAAGGAGGAGAAAAAGTGGAAAAAGATCCATCATCCAACAACCAAAAAAAGTCTGAGCGCGAAACCGATGAAACCTTAACAAACCGCCAGGGTCATCCGGTTTCAAACAACCAGAATATGCGAACAGTCGGCAACAGAGGGCCCGCTACGTTAGAAAATTATGATTTTATTGAAAAGATCAGTCATTTTGACCGGGAAAGGATTCCTGAGCGTGTCGTTCACGGGAGAGGAGCAGGGGCTCACGGGTACTTTGAAGCATACGGAAAGGTAGGGGATGAGCATCCGTCAACATATACCCGCGCAAAGCTTTTTCAGGAAGAAGGCAAGAAAACACCTTTATTTGTCCGTTTCTCAACAGTTATTCATGGAACGCATTCCCCGGAGACCTTGCGTGACCCGCGCGGATTTGCAGTCAAGTTTTATACAGAAGACGGAAACTGGGATTTAGTAGGGAACAATCTAAAAATTTTCTTTATCCGTGATGCGATTAAGTTTCCGGATTTTATTCATGCCTTTAAGCCGGATCCCGTAACGAACCTCCAGGATGGAGAAAGGCAGTTTGATTTTGTTTCCAATTCCCCTGAAACGATGCACATGATTACTTTCCTTTTCTCGCCGTGGGGCATTCCGTCCAATTACCGGCAAATGCAGGGTTCGGGAGTAAACACGTACCGCTGGGTCAATGAGGAAGGAAAAGCAGTGCTTGTAAAATATCACTGGGAACCGAAGCAAGGCATTAAAAACTTGACCCAGAAGGACGCCGAAGAAATCCAGGCGAAAAACTTCAACCACGCCACCCAGGATTTATATGAAGCAATTGAAAAAGGCGACTATCCGGAATGGGAGCTGCTTGTACAAATCATGAGTGATGATGAGCATCCTGAATTGGATTTCGATCCGCTTGATGATACAAAGCTGTGGCCGGAAGATAAGTTCCCTTGGAAACCTGTCGGGAAAATGGTGCTGGATAGAAATCCGAAAGATTACTTCACTGAAGTCGAGCAGGCAGCATTTGGGACAGGTGTATTAGTAGATGGAATGGATTTCTCTGATGATAAGATGCTCCAGGGAAGAACATTCTCTTATTCTGATACCCAGCGCTACCGGGTGGGACCTAACTATTTGCAGCTGCCGATCAATGCACCAAAGAAACGTGTGGCTACCAACCAACGAGGGGGCCAGATGCAATATAAAGTGGATCTCGGAGAAGACCACAATCCGCATATCAACTATGAGCCATCAACACTTGACGGCTTGAAAGAAGCAAAAGAAGGTGGCAAGCCGCATACGCCTCATATTGAAGGGAATCTTGTTAAGGAAAGCATCGATCGCGAAAACAACTTTGGACAAGCTGGTGAGACATACAGACACTTTGAAGATTGGGAAAGAGACGAATTGATCACAAACCTTGTGAATACGTTGACACCGTGTGATGAAAGAATTAAAACGAAAATGATCGAAATGTTTTATAAGTGCGATGAGGATTATGGAAGAAGAGTGGAAGAAGGGCTGCGACATGCTGATCCGGCTAACACTTCAAGCCGGGAACCGATAGGCTTTGAAGGAGCGGAGGACGCACCTCGAAAAGCGGAAGAAAAAGGCCACTCCCAGGATCCTTATTAAGTTTAATGGTTGAAAGTGCAAGGACCTTGACTCCGGTAACGGTTGGCAAGGTCCTTTTATACATAAATATGTCGGTCAATTTACTGGCAAAAAAAGCAATAATCCGTTAAAATAAGTATGTTCTGTTTTTACCTTTTGATATATTCAGTTCATATGATTGGTTCTCTGAAGGGAGATAGAGAAATGATTAAGCTACTATCTGCACTCATACTTCCGGCTCTGCTCGTTATGCTGTTTACCAGAGTGACCTATAATCGCGTCATTGGCCTTGCGTTGACAGTCGCATTAATTGCGGCATCTGCGTATAAGGGGTATACGCACGAGTGGTGGCTAATTATCATAGACGCATTTTCACTGACTGTTGGCTTTTGGTTATCCTCAAGAATGATTGAGAAAAACGCGTCAAGCGCCTAGTAAGGTGCTTTTTTTTATGAAACCTATCTTCAATGAATGAGCCAATGTCGAAAGAAAAACGAATAAATGTTCGCTTTTTACTGGTTTGTTTTTGTGACTATGTGGTAGAATGTGTATATGAAAGTCAAGAAAATGGCTATAAATATATAGATACAGGCAGAGAGGGATTCTAGAAGATCCTTCTTCTTTTAATAGAGATAAAGTTATATGGTAAAGACGATGGGAGGTTAACCAAGTGAAGGACGTATTTGAGCTAGTCTCAAAATATTCACCTCAAGGAGATCAGCCGGAAGCGATCCGGCAGATCCTTGATGGTTTAAATAAAGGAAAAAAACATCAGACATTACTTGGGGCGACGGGTACGGGCAAAACGTTCACTATGTCGAATGTTATAAAGGAAGTGAACAAGCCGACGCTTGTCATTGCCCACAATAAAACGCTGGCCGGCCAGCTGTACAGTGAATTTAAAGAATTTTTCCCAAATAACGCCGTTGAATACTTTGTCAGCTATTATGACTATTACCAACCGGAAGCGTATGTGCCATCTACAGACACATTCATTGAAAAGGACGCGAGCATCAATGATGAAATTGATAAGCTACGGCACTCAGCCACTTCGTCCTTATTCGAACGCAAGGATGTCATCATTATTGCCAGTGTATCCTGCATTTATGGTCTCGGTTCTCCGGAAGAGTACCGAGAGATGGTCGTTTCACTCCGCACCGGCATGGAAATGGACAGAAACACGCTGCTGCATCGCCTGGTCGACATCCAATATGAAAGAAATGATATTGCCTTCCAACGCGGGACATTCCGTGTACGAGGAGATGTAGTCGAAATCTTCCCTGCTTCACGTGATGAACATTGCATGAGGGTTGAATTCTTTGGCGATGAAATCGACCGGATTCGTGAAGTGGATGCACTGACAGGAGAAATTATCGGTGAGCGGGATCATATTGCGATTTTCCCGGCGTCCCACTTTGTTACCAGGGAAGAAAAAATGAAATTGGCAATTGCCAATATCGAAAAAGAACTAGAAGAACGTTTAGTCGATCTTCGGGAAGACGAAAAGCTCCTTGAGGCCCAGCGTATTGAACAAAGAACGAGATATGATCTTGAAATGATGAGCGAAATGGGTTTTTGTTCAGGCATTGAAAACTATTCCCGCCATCTTACATTAAGGCCTTCCGGTTCGACACCTTATACGCTGTTGGACTATTTTCCAGAAGACTTCCTACTTGTCGTGGACGAGTCGCACGTATCGCTTCCACAAATACGCGGGATGTTCAATGGAGACCAAGCCCGCAAGCAGGTGCTTGTTGATCACGGCTTCCGTTTGCCTTCCGCGATGGATAACAGGCCGCTCAGATTTGAAGAGTTTGAGAAAAAAGTGGGTCAAGCTGTATATGTTTCCGCGACTCCAGGACCTTATGAAATTGATCATTCCCCTGAGATGGTTGAACAGATCATCAGGCCTACCGGTTTATTGGATCCAATTATTGATGTCCGCCCCATTGAAGGGCAGATTGATGATTTAATCGGCGAAATCCAGGAGCGGGTTAAAAAGAATGAGCGCGTGCTTGTTACGACTTTAACCAAGAAAATGTCCGAAGACCTGACCGATTATTTAAAAGAAATCGGCATTAAAGTTCAATATCTGCATTCTGAGGTAAAGACATTAGATCGGATTGAAATCATCCGCGAGCTCAGGATGGGGAAGTATGATGTTTTGGTGGGAATCAACCTGCTCAGGGAAGGATTGGATATCCCGGAGGTTTCCCTAGTTACGATTTTGGATGCTGATAAGGAAGGTTTCCTTCGCTCAGAGCGGTCATTGATTCAGACGATCGGTCGTGCTGCCCGGAACGAAAATGGCCGTGTCATCATGTATGCAGACCGAATAACGAACTCGATGGAACTGGCGATAAGTGAAACAAAACGGCGCCGGGAGATACAGGAGAAACACAATAAAGAGCATGGCATTGTTCCACAAACGATCCAAAAGGATATTAGGGAAGGAATCAGGGCTACCCATGCCGCGGAAGAACAGGAACAATATAATCCTGCACCAAGCCTTGCTAATATGACGAAAAAAGAACGCGAGAAGATGATTGCTAGTATGGAAAAAGAGATGAAGCAAGCGGCGAAAGCATTGGATTTCGAACGCGCCGCAGAGCTTCGTGATTTGCTGCTAGAGTTAAAAGCGGAAGGATGACGAGACAATGGTAATGGATAAACTCATCGTTAAAGGCGCCAGAGCGCATAACCTAAAAAATATTGATGTCACCATTCCTAGAGATAAGCTGGTCGTTCTGACAGGGTTATCAGGTTCTGGCAAATCGTCTTTAGCTTTTGATACGATATATGCGGAAGGGCAGCGACGCTATGTGGAGTCGTTGTCTGCTTACGCCCGCCAATTTCTGGGGCAAATGGACAAACCGGATGTCGATTCGATTGAAGGTTTATCGCCAGCGATTTCAATCGACCAGAAAACGACGAGCCGGAATCCTCGTTCTACTGTGGGAACCGTAACGGAGATTTATGATTATTTACGTTTATTGTACGCGCGTGTTGGCCGGCCGACATGCCCGATTCATCATATAGAAATCACATCGCAAACCATTGAGCAAATGGTTGACAGAATTATGGAATATCCTGAACGCACCAAGCTGCAAGTACTTGCTCCGCTGGTATCCGGCAGAAAAGGCACTCATGCTAAGGTCCTTGAGGATATTAAGAAACAAGGGTATGTCAGGGCTCGAATTAATGGAGAAATTCATGATCTAGGCGATGAAATCAACCTTGAAAAGAATAAAAAGCATTCAATAGAGGTGATCATCGACCGAATCGTTGTAAAGGAGGGTGTTTCTGCGCGTCTTGCCGATTCATTGGAAAATTCATTGAAGCTGGGCGAGGGGAAAGTGATTATCGATGTGAACGGTGAGGAAGAGCTTCTTTTCAGTGAACATCACGCCTGTCCATACTGCGGTTTTTCAATTGGAGAGCTTGAGCCGAGAATGTTTTCTTTTAACAGTCCTTTTGGGGCTTGCACCGACTGTGACGGCCTTGGTTCTAAACTCGAGGTAGACATAGAACTTGTGATTCCGGACAGGAGTCTTACCCTTCGCCAGCATGCAATTGCTCCATGGGAGCCGACCAGCTCACAGTATTATCCGCAATTGCTCGAAGCGATCGCGAATCATTTTGGCATTGATATGGATGTCCCGGTTAAAGATATGTCCGAAGCAGCTCTGGATAAAATATTATACGGTTCCAAAAAAGATAAAATCTACTTCAGGTATGAAAATGATTTTGGACAGGTCCGGGAAAATTATCTTCAATTTGAAGGCATCTTAAAAAATGTAGAACGCCGTTACAAGGAAACGAGCTCTGATTGGACTAGGGAGCAGATGGGGAAATACATGGCTGAGCATGATTGCCAAACCTGTAAGGGATACAGACTGAAGCGTGAAAGTCTTGCTGTCTTGATTCAAGGGAAGCATATTAGCCAGACCACTTCACTTTCCATTAAAGAGGCTTTGGATTTTTATAATAATCTTGAGTTAACGGAAAAGGAAAGAAAAATTTCGAATCTGATTTTGCGGGAAATTGAAGAACGCTTGGGTTTCCTCTCGAATGTAGGGCTTGAATATTTATCGTTAAGCCGTGCGGCAGGCACACTTTCCGGCGGGGAGGCTCAGCGTATTCGCCTTGCCACCCAGATCGGCTCCCGCCTGACCGGAGTTCTTTATATCCTCGATGAGCCTTCAATCGGCCTTCATCAACGGGATAACGACCGGCTGATTGATACGTTAAAGAATATGCGCGATATCGGCAATACTCTGATTGTGGTTGAACATGATGAGGATACGATGATGGCTGCCGACTATCTTATTGATGTCGGTCCTGGTGCGGGTGTGCATGGGGGAGAAATCATTTCCGCCGGAACTCCTGAACATGTAATGGAAGATCCGAACTCGATAACGGGACAATATCTATCAGGGAAGAAATTCATTCCACTTCCACTTGAGCGCCGCAAGAGCGACGGAAGGTTTGTCGAAATTAAAGGTGCAAATGAAAATAACTTAAAGAATGTTAACGTTAAATTCCCGCTTGGTAACTTTATAGCCGTTACTGGTGTTTCAGGTTCGGGTAAGAGTACCTTGGTTAATGAAATCCTTCATAAGACGCTTGCCCAAAAGCTGAACCGTGCAAAGGCAAAGCCAGGACAGTTTAAAGAGATTAAAGGCATTGAACATCTTGAAAAGGTCATCGATATAGACCAATCGCCAATAGGCAGGACACCGCGTTCCAATCCGGCTACTTATATAGGTGTTTTCGATGATATGCGTGATGTCTATGCCTCCACAAACGAAGCGAAAATTCGCGGCTATAAAAAAGGACGCTTTAGCTTTAACGTGAAAGGCGGCCGCTGTGAAGCATGCCGTGGCGATGGAATTATTAAGATTGAAATGCATTTTCTTCCTGACGTTTACGTTCCATGTGAAGTTTGTCATGGAAAGCGTTATAACCGCGAGACGCTGGAAGTTAAATATAAAGGCAAAAATATTTCTGAAATTCTTGAAATGACGGTGGAAGACGCTCTTCCATTCTTTGAAAATATTCCGAAAATCAGAAGGAAGCTACAAACGATTTATGATGTCGGTCTTGGATACATTACACTTGGGCAGCCGGCTACGACGCTTTCCGGAGGAGAAGCTCAGCGTGTGAAGCTTGCTTCGGAGTTGCATAAACGATCAAATGGCCGTTCCTTTTATATCTTGGACGAACCGACGACCGGGCTGCATGTCGATGATATTTCCAGACTGTTGATTGTTTTACAACGGCTTGTCGAGAATGGCGATACCGTTCTTGTGATCGAACATAATCTCGATGTGATTAAAGCAGCGGATTATATTGTCGATCTTGGTCCTGAAGGTGGGGATAAAGGCGGAACGATTGTGGCAATGGGAACACCAGAGAAAATCATTAAGGTAGAAGAATCATATACAGGCAAATATCTAAAATCAGTTTTAACCCGTGACCAGATTCGTATGGAAAAATGGATTGAAGAAAAAGAACATGAACATGTAAAGTAGAGCAAGCCATGGGGCTTGCTTTATTTTTGGCAGAAAGCCGAACACAGACTAAGTGCACCACGTCCTTATGTCTTCGCCTGTGTGACCCACATCCTCGAAAAGCTGTCAAGGAAAGGCGAAACGTCGGCTAAAACCTGCTACGTCCTTATGTCTTACACCGACGCCAGCGCATCCTGCGCTAGTGATGCATCGTTGTCGTAGAATTCCTTGTCCTGTGAGCCTCAACTTCGTCTAATTTCCGCCTTGCGGCTCGTCAATCGACGAGTTTTCTGTCTGTTCATGTCTCTTAGGTTCTTAATCAATCGTTTGATTGAAACGATATGAAAGATAATATTTCCGGGGAAATTCGGATGTATTCCCGGAAGTAAGTTGTCGAGACACGACTGTCGAATTACCTGATACAATGATAAAACAAATTCAATATGAAACTTTTTGCAACTGGTAGCGTAAACATTATAAGTGAATTCATTTTTTTACTTATAGTAAAGGTGGGGAAGTAAATGCAGGAGGAAAAGAAACGGATTTTGAAATTAGTTCAGGAAGGGAAATTATCAGCTGATGACGCGTTGGCTCTGCTGGCAGAATTGGATAAAGCCGAACAGGAAAGCGGAAAAAAAGAAGAAAGCCTTGTACATGAGCTTGCAACAGTAACTAAGTTTGAAGAATCTGACGAAAAATCTCATGATTCCTTTCAGAAAAAAATCCACTCTTCAAAAGACAAAGTCATCGATTTTATCGATAGCGCCATCAAAAAAATGAAGGAAGCCGATTTGGATTTTAACTTTGGAGCTTCCATAGACATTGCCCATATATTCCAGCAAAATCAGACCTTCTTTAAAGAAATCAACATTGAAATAGCAAACGGAAAAGTTAATCTTATCCCTTGGGATCAGCAGGATTTGCGGGTAGAATGCCAAGCGAAAATATACAGGGTAAACAATCAGGATGAAGCGAGAAGCATCTTTTTGCGGGATGTCCTTTTTTTAGCAAACGAATATAGCTTTCAATTCGCTGCAAGACAAAAGTCAATGAAGATCGAAGCGAATATCTATGTACCGAAATCCCATTATGACCAAGTGAGTATAAGGATATTCAATGGTTCTATAAGCGGAAAAAATCTGCAGTTTGAAAAAATGAAGGCAAAAACAGCTAATGGAACGATTACTTTCAACCAGCTTTCCGGTGAAAAAGCCGAGTTTGAAACCGGTAACGGGGCAATTACGGTTGAACATGCACATTTAGAAAAAATCGAGGCTGAGACACTTAACGGTTCGATTGTTACTGATGGTTATTTTAATAAAATAGATGCCCAATCTTTTTCAGGTGATATATCCTGCGACTTTCCAGGCCGTCAGGGAGACTATATTCATGCAAAAACCGTAACCGGAAAAATATACGTGAACCTGGAGTCAGGTACGGCTGTTCATGGAGAGTTAAAGTCCAATATCGGCAGTTTGCATGTGAACCTTCCGGGTATTGAAGTTGTAGAAGAAAAAAATGAAGTGGTCCAAAAGGTGCTTACGTTTAAAACTTCACGTCCCGATGAACCGGCACTGCATATTTTTGCTGATACCAAGACAGGTTCTATAACAATCAACTAAATTAGAAAACGCAAGCCCTGGAAGTAAGGAACATCGACTAAGACCTGCCACATCGATATGTCTTACGTCGATGCCAGCCCATCCAGGGCAAGTCCGGCAAAGGGAAACTGCTTTGCCGGACTTTTTTTCTAGATAATCGTGCTCTCAAAGCCAGCCGCTTTTAATCTTTTTACAAGTTCTTCGGCATTACTCTTGCTCTTGAATGCACCTGTCTGAACACGGTAAATGGGCGTATTCCCTTGATTTTCGGAAAGTTCAGGTCGGAAATGCTGAACAATGCTCTTGACAATCGCTTTCGCGCAGAGCTTCCGATAATCTTCGGAACGGAGGAGAGACGCTTCATGGCGGTTTGTCATAAAGCCGCATTCGACAAGAACAGCAGGACATTTTGTTTCGCGAAGAACATGGAAATTGCCTGTTTTCACACCGCGGTCTAAAAGGCCAGTCAAGTCTGTCATATTATTTTGAATTTTTTTCGCGAGAGAAAAGGACTCTTTCGGTTTTGTTTCGTACACGAACGTCTCGATTCCGCCTGCATCGTTCCAAGAGCCATTTCCAAATGCGTTTGCATGAATGGAAATATACACATCAGCTTTTAGCGCATTTGCCTGGTCGGTTCTTCGGCGAAGGGGAATGTCCTCGCGATCGGAATGAGCAAAGTAGACCGTAACTTCTGCATACTTGTCCAGCAAAGATTTAGCTTCGGACGCGACGGCGCGATTAAATTCATACTCCCGCATCCCATCGGGTGTGCGTTTTCCAGGCGTCTGATAACCGTGGCCCGAATCTAGCATAATTTTCATTATCGTTCCTCCTTTCCATAAAATTGTTGTAAAGCGTTGTCTCGTCCATATCATATAAATGAATGCGTAATAAGTAGCGTCTTTATTAAGAAATGTTCATATAGGGCTTATTAGAATATGTAAGGTATATCTTGTCAGAATGTTTTTTGAACTGCTTTATTTGGTTCTTTCACAAAAAATGCTAAAATAGAGAAGGAACTTTACAATCAACTCCAATGGGAGGAATTACATAAATGGCTAAAGTACGCGTAAAAGATGTCATCGATACATTTCATTTAGAATTGATCAGCGGGGAAGAGGGGGTCAACAGACCAATTGTGACCAGTGATTTGTCGCGTCCGGGACTTGAGATTGCCGGCTTTTTCGATTATTATCCGGCTGAACGACTTCAGTTGCTTGGGATGACGGAGATGAGTTTTTACGATAAGCTGAGTGAACCGGAACAAAAGATCAGAATGGAACAGCTTTGCCGTGATATCACTCCAGGGATTATCATTACCCGCGGCCAGGATATCCCCGTAGAATTGATTCAGGCATCAGAGCGTGAATCGGTGCCGGTCATGAGATCGAACATGAAGACAACCAGATTGTTCAGTCACTTGACAAATTTTCTCGAAAGTAAGCTGGCTCCTACTACTGCGGTACATGGGGTTTTGATTGATATTTACGGAGTGGGTGTCTTGATTACCGGGAAAAGCGGCGTTGGTAAAAGTGAGACCGCTCTTGAACTGGTGAAAAGGGGACACCGGCTTGTCGCCGATGACTGTGTTGAAATCAGGCAGGAAGATCAGGATACGCTGGTTGGCAATGCTCCTGAGTTGATTGAGCATCTGCTGGAGATTCGTGGCCTTGGGATCATTAACGTCATGACGTTGTTCGGGGCGGGGGCGGTGCGCAGCAATAAGAAAATATCGCTCGTGATCAACCTTGAACTATGGGAAAAAAATAAGCAGTACGACCGGGTTGGACTGGACGAGGAAACGATGAAAATTATTGACACGGACATCACAAAATTGACTGTGCCTGTCCGGCCCGGGCGGAACCTGGCGGTTATTATCGAGGTTGCAGCGATGAACTTCCGATTGAAGCGGATGGGCGTCAACGCGGCTGAGCAGTTTTCGAGCCGCTTAAACAATGCCATCGCCGAGGGAGACCATGAGGAACTATAAACTACACATCGATATTAAGAAACGAGCGAAAAGAGGGAGTTTGAATGGAAGAAGGAATAAAGCCTTTAAATCCGATTGCCTTTGAATTGGGATCGCTTCAGGTACATTGGTATGGTTTGATTATCGGTACCGGTGTGCTGCTTGCGCTTTATCTGGCTGTAAGGGAATCAGAAAGAAGAGGGCTCAACAAGGACACGTTTGTGGACTTAATTTTATATGCAGTTCCTATTGCGATTGTCAGTGCTAGAATTTATTATGTGTTATTTGAATGGGATTATTATAGCCAGAATCCCGGGGAAATCATCGCCATTTGGAATGGTGGAATTGCTATCCATGGAGCACTCATTGGTTCTGTTGTGACCGCCATCGTGTTTGCCAGGATTAAAAAGTTGTCTTTTTGGAAAATCGCTGATATTGCGGCGCCAAGTATCCTGTTAGGGCAGGCAATTGGGCGTTGGGGGAACTTTATGAATCAGGAAGCGCATGGAGGGGAAGTCAGCAGAGCGTTTTTGGAAGGTCTTTTTCTTCCGGATTTCATCATTAATCAAATGTACATAAACGGTGCCTATTATCATCCGACTTTCTTATATGAATCTGTCTGGAATATTGTCGGGGTTGTCATTCTAATTCTATTAAGGAAAGCCAACCTGCGTCAGGGAGAACTTTTTCTTGGCTACGTCATTTGGTATTCTATTGGACGTTTCTTTATCGAGAGCCTTCGTACAGACAGCTTAATGCTTACGGAAACACTTCGGATCGCACAGGTAATCTCGGTTGTCTTACTAGTAGTCGCGGTAGGTTTAATAATTGTCAGAAGAATGCGTGGCTATGCCGATAAGAGATATTTAGAATCATAAAGCATATAGCAGGCAAGGGGGAAGGGAAATGACGAAGGAATCTGTTAAAAAGGGACTGCTTGCCGGGCTTCATACGACATGGACACTGGGGAAAGTCATTTTCCCCGTCACACTCATTATTTCAATACTTCAATATACACCCGTGCTGGGCTGGATTACGACAATCATCGCTCCATTGATGCATCTGTTTGGACTTCCGGGAGAAGCAGCGATCCCGCTTGTACTCGGTAATTTCTTGAATCTATACGCCGGGATTGCTGGAATATTGACGCTCGAACTCTCAGTGAAAGAAGTATTTATCATTGCCGTTATGCTTTCTTTTTCCCACAATTTGCTGATTGAATCCGGCGTCGCCATGAAAGTCGGTGTCAAGCTTTGGATGATCCTCGCGGTGCGGATCGGCCTTGCGGTGATTTCGGCTATTGTGATCAACCTTGTCTGGAACGGCGGGAGCGAAACAGCACAGTACGGTTTTGTAAGTAGCGCTGCACCGGAGTTGGAGGGTGCTGGAGCTATCGTTTTGTACGGGATTGAAAAAGCGCTTGCGGGGATTCTTCAGCTGGCGATCATTGTGATTCCGCTTATGGTCATTATTCAAATTATGAAAGATTTGAAATGGCTTGATGCCTTTTCACGGCTGCTCGCCCCATTTATGCGGGTTCTTGGAATGAAACCTAACGCTTCAATGACGCTCGTGGCCGGTTTGACGATTGGCCTTGCATATGGTGCGGGCGTGATGATTCAGGCAGTTAAAGAAGACAATGTAAGCAAAAAAGATATCACATTGGCATTTATCTTTTTGGTCGCCTGCCATGCCGTTGTGGAAGATACCTTGATATTTGTTCCCCTGGGCATTCCTGTCTTGCCGTTATTACTTATTAGGCTTGCTGTTGCTTTAATATTAACGATAACGGTAGGGTTCTTATGGAATCGTGCTGATATTACAAGAAGGAAGGAAGCCACTTATGGGCAATAAGATTACAACATTACTTTTTGATTTAGACGGAACACTGATTAATACAAACGACTTGATCATTGCTTCTTTCACGGAAACACTGAATTATTATTATCCTGGTCAATATACACGGGAAGATATCTTGCCGTTTATTGGGCCATCTCTCTATGAAACTTTCCATTCAATCGACAAAGAACGGGTGGAGGAGATGATTGCCCGTTACCGCGAGCACAATATTAAAAATCATGATGTGATGGTTACACAATATGAAGGCGTGTATGAAACGATAAGGGTTTTGCATGAAGAAGGATATAAGCTTGGCATCGTTACGACAAAGAAACGCGATGTTGTATTAAGAGGACTGAAGCTCAGCAAGCTCGATGAGTTCTTTGAAGTGATTGTCACGTTGGACGATGTTGAGAACGCCAAACCGGATCCGGAGCCTGTACTAAAAGCGTTACATCTTTTAGGATCATCTCCATCGGAGGCGATCATGGTCGGTGATAATCATCACGATGTTCTTGCTGGAAAAAACGCCGGGACACTGACTGCGGGTGTGGCTTGGACAGTAAAGGGCCGTGAATATCTTGAAGGCTTTGAACCGGATTATATGCTTGATCACATGGGCGACTTATTACGGATTCCCGAGGCTTCACGAAAATGAGACGCACCGAAAGGCATTTTGTCGAGGGGGCAAATTCGTTATGGCATGTTTATAAAACAGTGCCGTTCTGGAAGGTTGTCAAAAACTTCATCGTGATCCAACTGGCGCGGTATACGCCATTTTTAGCGACGAAAAGCTGGCTGTACCGCACATTTCTGAGGATGAAGGTCGGCGAGCAAACCTCATTTGCACTCATGGTCATGCTGGATGTCATGTTCCCTGAAAAAATCTCGGTCGGGCGGAATTCGGTAATTGGATATAACACTACGATTTTGGCGCATGAATATTTAATCAAGGAATATCGTCTGGGTGAGGTCCACATTGGTGACGAGGTGATGATTGGCGCCAATTCAACGATTCTGCCGGGAGTAACGATTGGCAACGGTGCGATCGTGTCGGCCGGTACCCTCGTTCATAAAGATGTGCCGGAAGGAGCTTTTGTCGGAGGGAACCCGATGAGAGTGATTTATACGAAAGAAGAAGTAGCACAGCGGGGACTATTGGAGTAAAAGAAAAGGATTTGCCTTTGTTGGGCAAATCCTTAATTTTTTTCAGCAAATAAGATGGATAGTTGATCTTTTAATGTAGTCATTAGATCTTCCAGTGAAACATCATCACGATTCGCTGTAGATTCATATGTGCTTTGGAGCAGCTGAAAAAAGCTCTCTTGTTTTTGTTTGTCCATTATTCTTCCTCCAAAATAATCGATGCTACAAATGATAGTTTCCCTGATTGGTAGTCTTTCAAACATATATCAACGAAAATTAGAATATCACAGAAAATAGAAATATATCAACGAGATTCAGGAAATATCACCGAAATTGAAAATATATCAACGAAATTTGAGATATATCGCCGAAAATAGAAATATATCACCGAAGTTTGAAATATATCAACGAAATTCAGGATATATCACCGAAAAGGTGAATGATCTGCAAAGACTGCCGCTTCAGCAGCCTTTGCAATTCAGTTCAGTTCTGTTTTCAATAAATCAGCGACTAAAACATAACGTTCTGGTGCATCGCCGATGAAGTTAAATGGATAACAGGTCGTAACGGTCAGCGTAGCCTTAGGCTTCGGAACGATCACGGTCCGGTCGTCCGCATCTACAATGCGCACTTTCCTGACCTTATAGGTAAACGTTCCGGCTTCTGTTTTCGCTACAAGTAAGTCACCTTTGCCTACTTCACCTAGCTTGCGGAAAACCGTGTCTCTGTGGCCTGATAAGACAGAGTTGTCTTTCTCGCCGGGGAGAACCGACTTCGCGTAATGGCCAACCCCTTTTTCCAATTCGTCTTCATCTGTGCCGTGATAGATGGGCAGGCCTTTCTCAAGCTTAGGGATATAAAGCTCTCCTACCACATCCCCTTTTTTCGGACGTTCCGGATAAAGAACGCCTTCTTCTTTTTCTTTATCCTTCTTTTCACTAGAAACTGTGCCGCTCTTTTGTGGCTTGGTCTCAGCTGCAACATCTGGCTTATTAAACTTATAGATTGCATACCCTTTAATAAAAGTATAAGCGTTGGTTGTCGTAAAATAGAAACCGCCGCAAAACAGCAATACTGCACAAACAATAAGCGCCGTCTTCTTTTTTGAATGCTGTTTTTTATTCGTTTTCATCTTATTTAACAGACCCTGCTTTTTTCATGAATACAACGGATCCGCCAATTAGAAGCAGTCCCATTAGCATTCCAGCCATATAGTCACCGGCTGTTTTCGGAAGCTTGCCGCCTTTTTCTGTCTTTACTGGTGCAGTTTGTGTTGCATCCTTGAGGTCATCTCCGACATCTTCTATTAGGTCGTCATTAAACATTTCAGGAGTGATGATTAAATCCAGAAGTTTCTCTCCTGTATTAAGAGCGTAAACATTTACCTTTAATACAGTATCCTTGCTTAACTCATCCAGCTGCAATAATGCTTGAAGAGATAAATCTGTCTCTGTGCCATTTTGGACAAGCGCATATGAAAATTCCACTTGGAAGATTTGTTGTATTTCTTCATAGATGGCTAACATCTCGGCAATCTCTTCTTCTGAAATATCATCAATGGACTCAAATTCACCGACAGATAATAAGTCTTCGGCAAGCAGGTTCAGTTCTTCTAATGCACTCGTAATGTCTGTTCCTTTACGAACATTATTTACATGATCATAGAATTTATAAAATTCTTCCTGGGTGATACTTAATTCATCCAAGGTTTCTTTCAAATCTGCGTAGACCTCTGGTTTAAGAGTTTCATAATCTTCATCCGTAAGGGGTTCTTCTAGATAGAAGTCCAACTCGAAAGTGAAATGGAAATATTCAGCATCCAAAATACTTTGGCCTTCTTCTATTTCACCACTTTCTATTAAAATGGTTGTAAGTTCTTCCTCTGTAATACCATTTTCTTCTAAATAGATATCAAGATTCGCACGTGTAAGTGGGTCCCCTATTTCTTCACGCAACGCATCAATGGACTCATAATCTTGATAGTTAAGATCATAATCTTCTAAATATATTAGGAACTCTGATTTAGTCATAGTACCAGCTAAATAATCATTCAGCTCTTGGTCAGAAACAGCAGCAAAAACAGGGATACTGGACATGAGCACGATAACGCTACTTATAACAATCATCAAAAACTTTTTCATCTTAATCCCCCTTGTTCTCTATGAATAATATCTACTAGAAGATTATAATCGATTTACAGAAAAAGGAATAGAGTAATATTTGGAATTTTTTTAAAAATATACTCGTAAAATCGGCTGTTGAATGTAACTGCCCTTGACTGAAAAAGTCATCAAAGGTAAACTATTTTATAACTTCACTTTATTAGCGAACTAAAGCGTTTTGAAAAATTCTTTCTTTTTAATAGGAAAAAGATTGTGCAATGAGAAATAATAAAATAGAAGCTATTAATGAAATAAAAAGGACGTGTCGCAGTGACTAAGCCATTTATGTTTGAAAAACCACTCGGAATGAGAGACACTCTTCCGCTTTTATATGAGACAAAAGCAGTCATTCGAAATAAGATGAGCGAGGAAATGAGTAGGTGGGGCTATCAATTTATTGAAACGCCTGCCTTGGAGTTCTATGAAACGATTGGGGAGGCTTCGGCGATATTGGATGCTCAATTGTTTAAGCTCCTGGATCAGCAGGGAAATACCCTTGTACTGCGTCCCGATATGACGGCGCCGATCGCGAGAATGGCTGCTTCCAAGTTATTAAAGCAGCAAACTCCGATCCGCCTGGCGTACTCTGAAAATGTCTATCGCGCCCAGCAAAGAGAAGGCGGTAAGCCGGCAGAATTTGAGCAGATTGGCATTGAATGCATTGGCAACGATTCAATTAGCGCAGATGCAGAAATTATCTCTTTATTGATCTCAGCGCTGAAGGCAGCTGGACTGGATGGGTTTAAGGTTTCTATCGGACATATAGGCTTTCTGCAGGAATTGTTTATCAGCATTCTCGGTAATGAAGAAAGAGCCGCAAATTTGCGGAAGTTTTTATATGAAAAAAATTACGTGGGCTACCGGGAACATGTAAAATCCCTTCCGCTTTCTTCTATTGATAAGCAAAGGTTGATACAGTTCATTTCGCTCCGAGGCGGAGAGGAGTCCATAGACAGTGCCCTGAAGCTCCTTGAAAATGACAAGGGCAAAAACACTTTATTTGAATTAAAAGAATTACTCGCCCAATTAAAAGAGTTTGGCGTCGAACAATATATTAGCTTCGATTTAACGCTTGTCAGCCATATGAGCTATTATACGGGGACACTGTTTGAAGTGTATGCCGCGGAAATCGGATCGCCGATCGGCAACGGCGGCAGATATGACAGCCTGCTTCAAAAATTTGGCTGGAATGTGCCGGCAACCGGTTTTGCGATCCGGATGGATCAATTGGCCGAAGCACTAGGAGAATTGAAAAGCGGGGGGGAACCGATTGAATGCGTTCTATTTTCCTCTGAATATCGAAAAGAAGCGCTCGCTTATGCGCAGAAAAGACGTCTTGAAGGAAAAAGAATAACGATTCAGGATTTAAATGCGGTTCAAAATGTGGATTCGTTTACCGCCACATTCTCTAAAGTGCAACACTTCATTGGCAAAGGAGGTAACGAAAATGAGTAGCTTTTTAACGATTGCGATGCCAAAGGGAAGAATTTTTGAGGAAGCGGTAGAGTTATTAAGAAAAGCGGACTTCCGGTTGCCTCCGGAGTTTGATGATTCCCGGAAATTAATTCTTGAGGTAGAGGAGGAAAACCTCCGCTTCATGCTGGCGAAACCGATGGATGTCGTTACCTATGTCGAACACGGTGTGGCGGACATCGGAATTGCCGGAAAAGATGTTATGCTGGAAGAGGAGAGGGACGTATATGAACTCCTCGATTTGAAAATAAGTGCCTGTTACTTAGCGGTTGCGGGACTTCCTGGCACAAAGCTTAGTGATGTCGCTCCGAAAATTGCCAGCAAATATCCGAATGTGGCCTCCGGTTATTTTCGTGAACAGGGGGAGCAGGTAGAAATCATTAAATTGAATGGTTCCATCGAATTGGCGCCATTAATCGGCCTCGCTGACCGAATCGTCGATATTGTATCGACAGGACAAACGTTGAGGGACAACGGTTTAGTCGAATACGCCAGAATCGCGGATGTTACATCTAGACTGATTGCGAATCCAGTGAGCTACCGGATTAAAGAGCAGCGAATAACGGAAATTGTCGAGCGGCTTACGCCGGTTATTGAATCGTTGACCGAGAATAAATGACTTGGAGGTGAGAGTATGAAAATTGAGAGATATACGGAAGGGATATCCTTGAAACGATCGGTTGACTCCGGTACAGAAGAGCAAAGGAAGACCGTTCAGGAAATCATTTCAGAGGTAAGAAATAACGGCGATTCGGCTTTGTTTACATATACGGAGCGTTTTGATGGAGTAGAATTGTCTGGACTTAGGGTTACCAATCATGAACTAGAAGAAGGCATGGCGGCACTTGGCGAAGAATATATCGAAATTATTCGTGAAGCGGCTGCGAATATTCAATCCTTCCATCAAAAGCAGCAGCGCAATTCCTGGATGACGACGGATGAAACAGGAAGTATGCTCGGCCAAAAGGTTACGCCACTTGATGCGGTCGGAGTTTATGTTCCCGGGGGGACGGCTGCTTATCCATCATCTGTTTTGATGAATGTCATGCCTGCGCTCGTTGCCGGAGTAAAGCGGATTGTCATGGTCTCACCACCTGGAAAAGACGGCAAGCTGGCCCCAGCCGTACTCGCTGCTGCAAAAATAGCGGGTGTCACAGAGATCTATAAGGTAGGCGGTGCACAGGCAGTTGCGGCCCTTGCGTATGGAACGGAATCGATTGAGAAGGTCGATAAGATTGTCGGGCCTGGAAACATTTATGTAGCGCTGGCAAAACGGGAGGTATTTGGCGACGTAGCCATTGATATGATCGCCGGTCCCAGCGAGATCACGGTTCTTGCAGATGAGACAGCGATAGCCTCGGAAGCTGCCGCAGATTTGCTTTCGCAGGCAGAGCATGACCCGCGGGCATGCAGTATATTGGTAACAACTTCACAAAAATTAGCAGAGGAAGTTTCTCTTGAGGTGGAAAGACAGCTTGAGTTGCTTCCGCGCCGGGAAATCGCAGAACAAGCGATTGTCGATTACGGACGGATAATTCTCTGTGCCGATATGAATGAAGCGATTGATGCGGTCAATGGGCTGGCACCGGAACATCTGGAAATCTTGACTGTAAAGCCGTTGGAAGTGATGGCGAAAATCCGCCATGCCGGTGCGATTTTTCTTGGGCGATACAGCACAGAGCCGGTGGGAGATTACTTTGCCGGACCGAATCATGTGCTCCCGACGAATGGGACAGCCAGGTTTTCGAGTCCTTTGAACGTCGATGACTTTCAAAAAAAATCAAGCATCATTATGTATAGTGAAGAAGCGTTTAGGGCTAACTCTGCAAAAATTGCTTCTTTTGCCCGATTGGAAGGCCTTGAGGCTCACGCCCGGGCCGTTGAAGCAAGGAAATAACGGGACGGGTTTTCTATAAATACGGGTTTTGAGGGTTCTTATATAGGAGGTATGACAAGATGGAACGAGTTGCTAAAATAGAGCGGAATACAAATGAAACAAAGATAAAATTGGATTTTTCGATAGACGGGGAAGGCAAGTCTGTGATTGAGACGGGCGTTCCCTTCATGACGCATATGCTCGATTTATTCACAAAGCATGGGCACTTCGATATGACCGTCGATGCTAAAGGTGATATTGATGTAGATGACCATCACACGACTGAGGATATTGGGATATGCCTTGGCCAGGCCCTTGTAAAGGCGCTTGGTGATAAAAAAGGAATCAGGCGCTACGGGAATGCTTTCGTACCGATGGATGAAGCTTTAGCTCAGGTTGTTGTTGACTTAAGCAATCGGCCTCACTTGGAGTTCCGTGCTTCTTTTCCATCGCAAAAAGTGGGAACCTTCGATACGGAGCTTGTGCATGAATTTCTCTGGAAGCTAGCGCTTGAAGCGAGAATGAACCTGCATGTAATTGTCCATTACGGCCAGAATACACACCATATTATTGAGGCGATTTTTAAAGCGTTGGCTCGCGCTCTTGACGAGGCAACGTCGATTGACCCGAGGGTAAAGGGGATTCCTTCGACGAAGGGAATGTTGTAGATGATTGGCATTATCGATTACGGCATGGGTAATTTGTTTAGCGTTAGCCAGGCATTGGAGCGGCTTGGTACGGAATGGTTCATTTCCGATAACCCCGAGGAGCTTGGAAATGCTAGGGGACTCATCCTGCCGGGTGTCGGTTCCTTTAAAGATGCGATGACTTTGCTTGACAGACAGGAATTGACAGGGTTTATTAAAGATTATGCAAACAGTGGCAAGCCCTTACTTGGGATTTGCCTTGGGATGCAGCTGCTATTCGAAGAAAGTAAAGAGAATGGTTTGTCCAAAGGGCTTGCTTTGCTGCCTGGAAAGGTTGTCCGCTTTCCTGGAACAGATGGCGAAGGAGAACGCTATAAAGTTCCGCATATGGGGTGGAACCTGCTAAATTTTAAGAACGACTCAGAATTGCTCAAAGGTCTTAAAGAGGATTATGTATATTTTGTCCATTCCTACTATGTGAAAACAGCAGAAGAAAGTGTAGTTAAAGCTTCCGCCCGCTATTATGAAGAAGTTCCCGCAATAGTTGGCAAGGATTCAGTGTATGGCATGCAATTCCATCCTGAAAAAAGCGGAGAAATGGGGATATCACTTTTAAAGAGTTACCTGGAACTAGTGGAAAGGAAGGTTAGCCGATGAGCAATTTCACCATCTATCCAGCAATTGATATGCGCGGGGGGAAATGCGTCCGCTTGATTCAGGGAGATTATAATCAGGAAACCGTTTATGGTGATTCTCCCTTTGATATGGCTAATAGCTTTGCAGATCAGGGGGCCGAATGGATTCATATGGTTGACCTGGACGGTGCTAAAGCAGGTGGACGCGTGAACGATGCATACGTGATTCAGGCGGCTAAGCAATTATCTGCTAAGATCCAGATTGGCGGCGGCATCCGGACAGAAGAGGATGTTGCCTATTATCTTGAAAATGGCATATCACGAGTAATCCTAGGCAGTGTTGCTGTCTCGGATCCGATTTTCACAAAGGAAATGATCCGAAAATACGGGAAGCAAATCGCTATCGGAATCGATGCGAAGGATGGAAAAGCGGCAACACACGGTTGGCTGCAAACATCTGAGACCGATGCATATGAGCTTGGGAAAGCGGTCGCTGATGCCGGGGCGGAGGTATTTATCGTAACCGATATTGCAACGGATGGCATGTTGTCGGGCCCGAATATAGACGGAGTTGTTCGGATGGCAGACGAAACGGGAAAGCATGTGATTGCATCAGGTGGCATTAGCGGTCTTGAGGATTTAACCACACTGAAGGCTGTCCAGTCACATGGAATTATCGGGGCAATTGTCGGGAAAGCGATTTATTCGAATCGTTTCACGGTTAAAGAGGCATTAGAAAAGGTGCGTGGTTAAATGCTTACTAAACGAATCATTCCCTGCCTCGATGTAAAAGAAGGACGTGTCGTAAAAGGGATTCAGTTCGTGTCGCTTCGGGACGCAGGTGATCCAGTTGAGCTCGCCGCTTTTTACGATCAAGAAGGAGCAGATGAACTGGTTTTCCTTGATATTTCAGCATCGCATGAAGGCAGACAGACGATGGTTGAAGTTGTAAGGGCTGTTGCAGCAAGCCTGGCAATTCCGTTTACCGTAGGCGGGGGAATCAACTCGCTTGAGGATATGAAGCGGATTTTGCGGGCGGGAGCTGATAAAGTTTCCTTGAACACAGCCGCCGTATTGCGTCCGGATTTAATAGATGAAGGAGCTGGCTATTTCGGCTCTCAGTGTATCGTCATTGCGATAGATGCCAAATATGACGAATCGATTGGCACCTGGAGAGTTTATACACATGGCGGCAGACAACCGACGGAGCGGGATGTGATTAGCTGGGCCAGGGAAGCGGTTGACCGGGGAGCCGGCGAAATATTGCTGACGAGCATGGATAATGATGGCGAAAAAAGCGGCTTTAATTTAGACTTAACGAAAGCAGTAAGCGAGGCGGTAACGGTCCCGGTTATTGCATCGGGCGGAGCCGGAAACGCTGAACATTTTGAAAATGCCTTTAAAGAGGGGAAAGCGGATGCTGCGCTTGCCGCGTCCATTTTTCATTATAAAGAGACTTCGGTTAAAGAGGTAAAAACGTTTCTTAAACACCAAGGAGTGGTAGTGAGATGAATATAGATAACGTCAAATTTGATGAGAATGGCTTAATATCTGCTATCGTTCAGGATGCGGACTCAAAGGAAGTCCTAACTCTTGCGTATATGAACAAAGAATCACTTCAGCTTTCGCTTGAGAAAGGGGAAACCTGGTTCTTTAGCCGCTCAAGGAATGAATTGTGGCATAAAGGAGAAACGAGCGGTAATACCCAGAAAATCGTTGAAATGAAATTGGATTGTGACGGTGATGCTTTGATTGTCTTAGTCAAGCCGACTGGGCCAGCCTGTCATAACGGCACGACAAGTTGCTTTACAGAAACAGTGTATCAAACGGATAACGCTTCTGATAATCAAACCGATGCCACCTTCTTATCAGAATTAGAGGCATTGATTGCCGAACGAAAGAAATCGCTGCCGGAAGGTTCATACACCACCTATTTATTCGAAAAAGGAATCGATAAAATCCTGAAAAAAGTCGGAGAGGAAGCAGCCGAGGTCATTATTGCCGCTAAAAATAGAAGCCACGAAGAATTGTCTTTGGAAACAGCGGACTTATTATACCACTTGCTTGTATTGCTTCAAGAACAAGAATTGCCTCTGGAATCCGTACTAACGGTTCTTAAGCAAAGACACGCCGTAAAAGAATAAAGACGGGAAGGAGATAGAACTCTCCTTCTCGTTTTTATTTGAATGGTGAATATTTCGCTTAGATGTTTTTTCATTTAAATAAAATCAACTCTTAAGGTGTACATTGCGAAGTTTCATAGCTAAATGAGGTTTATAAGTCCAATGCTTTTTTCCAGATGGGGTTTTGTAGTTTTTGATTCATTTCAGCCGCCCATTTTTGATATGACCAAGATGAAGGGTAACTCATATTTGTGTTAATTTCAGTATATAGACGTTTTGCTTCCTCCAAACTTATAAATTCTTTTTGTTCCAAAATAAAAAGAATTCTAGCAAAGTTCAAAGGGACTACATGTTGTTCCATTATTTCAAATTCCTTTCGATTGTTTGAAATAACAATGGGAATTTGCATAGCAAATGAATAGCCTACACAATGAGCTTCGCCGTTATCAATGAAGGCAGCTACTTCTCGTGCTTTTATGGAAGCTGTTCTATTAAATATCTCGTATTCTTGATCTTCGGTGTTTACATATATGTTTTTTAAATTATGATTTTTTCTTACAAGAAAAACAACCTCTTTGTTCTTATATTGTAATTCCCTCATAATTTGCCTGGGAACATATATCTTTTCAAATAATGTCTCAATAATATGTAAATTCCCAGTTTCAAATAGGTGAATCAATAAATCTGTATCAGAAATAGCCGCAGACAATTTCATCAGGAATTTTTCTCCTTATTGTGTTTTGTTACAATGGATTCAAAATTCTCAACACCAGCATATTCTAGCAGACTTTTAAGTCGTCCTTCAGAAATTTTATTATTGGAGAAATTATCAATTGCGAAATCAACAAACTTTCTTGAAACATATCGTTCATTAGTTGCAAGAAGGAGATCGATTTTATATCCACTTTCCTTTGTCAGCGTTTGTAGTAATTCCTTATTCTCAATTGTTCCATATTCGGTAAGTTTTAAATAAGCTTTTTCATTGATTAATCCCAATTCAAGGCATCTTGTAACCATTGCCCGGTAACTAACTTTGAAAGTTTGATGAAGACGGATAGTATGATAAACATCCATTTCCTTAGAGCCAACTTCTTCTAGAAAGCTACTTTTGAGGCGATCTTCCGGCATTAGCAGTTCCGCTGCGAAAGTTTGGGCCAATTCCTCATTGCTATTATCGTCTCTTTTTAACAATTTATTTTTTTTTAATTTTTCCGTATCAAAGTACACATGATACAGTTCGTGAGCAGCCGTGTAGCGTTGATGGCCAAGTGAATATGCAGAGTTAATAAATACAACAAAGTGATTGTCTATATAGCTGCAGAATCCGGAGAATCTTGCTTTTCCTTCTGAATTTTTATATGGAGACTTTATAAGTAATGCTTTTTCTTCAATAACATCGAATATATCCGTTATCCCTAATAGAGCGATTTCCAGGCTTACTTGTCGTGCCATTTTTTTAGCATCTAAACGTTTTTTTTCACCTAAGAATTGAGGGATCTCTGTAGCCTTCTTTTTATTCATATTTTCACCACCATTTATAGACTAGGCTAAAGCCCTTGAATTATTTTTTCCTGTCCGATGAATGCAGCAGCTATCATTTGTAGGTCTTCCAAAAACCATTCATCTTCCTGATCTAACTCCTCTTTTTGTCTAAACAATGTAATTAAATCTGTTTCTTCTTCTTGATGCAAGAACGTGTTAATGTCTAATCCTAATACATCCATGATGGCGTTCATTTCAACGACATTAATAATTCTTTTGCCTTTTTCTATATTGCTTATGACTTCTCTACTCAAAGGAAGCCCTTTTTCTTCTAATTTTTTTGAAAGTTCTTCTTGGCTCCAATTTAATGCTTTCCTGCGGAAACTAATCTTTGAACCAATCTCTTGATTTAACATTAGAACCCCTCCTTTTGTAATATTATAACACATTTTTTGTTTTTTATAATCGAATCAGATAAATTTTGTAATAAATAATTACAAAGATATAAAGTTGATTTTAAACTAACCGAGCTCACTATAATGAGCAATAGAACATTTTTAATAAGTTATACACACAATTTTTCCCTACAACCCCTGTGGGTTCTCAAAGTTACGCAAACCCCATCCGTTATGGTATACTACTATAGTTAAAGAACTTGAAGATGGAGGATTTCATGAGCAAAGACTCTAAGCTTGGCAAGCCAGCCAAAATACTATCATTTCACCCGACAGGAGAATACTATTTCGCCAAGGGTTTAAAAGCATATCATAGACATGATTTATATAAAGCAAGGAAATACTTCGAAAGAGCGCTTGAGCTGGAACCCGCTGAACCGATGATTGCGTGTCAGCTTGCGATTACTTGTACGGAAATCGGCGAATACAGCCGCTCTAACCATTTGCTTCAGAACATTTTGGATGTAATTGATCCATATATGACAGAATGCCATTACTTTTTGGCTAATAATTATGCTCATTTGGGTATGTTCAAGGAAGCGTACCGCCATGCGAGTGCGTACCTCGATAAAGAAGAAGATGGGGAATTCAGCGAAGATGCGGAAGACTTGCTCGATTTAATCACTTTTGAGGCTGATGAAACGGAAGAAAGCCTTGCGGAGCAAGACGGGTTGATTTTTAAGCAAGAGGAAGCCCGTGAATATCTGGAGGCAGGTAATTTTCAGAAAGCGATTGAAGTGCTGAATGAAACGATTAAAGAGCATCCGGAGTTTTGGTCTGCTTATAATAACCTGGCCCTCGCTTACTTTTATTTAGGGGAAATAGAAGAGGCTTTCAGTACCTTGGAGGACGTTCTTGCTAAGAGCCCCGGCAATCTGCATGCCCTTTGTAATCTGACAGTATTCCATTATTATCGGAAAAATGATGAGAAGGTCGAAGAATTGGTGAAGGGTCTGGAAAAAATCCGCCCCATTTTAGTAGATCACCGCTTTAAGCTTGGAGCTACCTTTGCTTTAGTCGGGAAGTATGCCCTCGCCTATAGGTGGCTACGGCAGCTGCAAAAGCAGGGATTCGAAGGTGACGGGTCGTTCTATTACTGGCTTAGTAATTCAGCCTTCCATTTAGGACATGAAAGCACCGCGAAACGGGCATGGAAAAAAGTGCTGGAAGCCAATCCCGAAAAAGAAGGGTTGGAGCCGTGGAGCGATGCGAATTCTGCAGTTAATGGCTTTGAACACCATCTTCCTTCGATTATTAAACGGCTGGAAAGCGAGTTTATCGAAGAGAGGCTGTTTGCGATCTTTTTAACGAAGCATTCCAATCAAAAAGAGCAGGTGTTTAACCATCCTTTATTCCAAAAAAATCCGCTCTTTACAATGTTTGAAAAGGAATACGCTGCGGCCGTTAAGGGTAGTGCCAAGGGAAGAAAGCAGTCAGCGATTGATTTTGCTGACCGGACAGCGGAAATGCTGTACCATCATTTTCAACCTGTGCAGCATACAGAGGCTGGGCTGTACTTAATGTGGTTCTCCGTATTTGTAGAAGCGGAGAAAGCTAACCTTAAGCTGACGAACCCCGCAGGATGGGCGGCTGCGCTGGAATATGTATGGCAAAGACTTCGCAATGAAAGAAAAACACAGCCGGAAATCGCGGAAAAGCATTTCATATCGGTCTCTACTCTTTCCAAGTACATCAAATCAGTCAATACTCTGCTTCAATGAGCAAATATTTGGACTAGGATTTATTTGTTATATAGGATAGTAGGTAGGAAATACTAGTAAAAGAAAACTGTAAAGAGCTAGTGGAAATGATTGAATGAAGGAGTGAACATCATGACTGAAGAAAAAATTTATGATGTAATTATAATCGGTGCCGGACCCGCAGGTATGACAGCCGCTGTCTATACCTCCCGCGCAAACCTTTCAACATTGATGCTTGAACGCGGCGTTCCGGGTGGTCAAATGGCGAATACGGAGGAAGTGGAAAACTATCCCGGATTCGATCACATTTTAGGACCTGAGCTTTCTACGAAGATGTTCGACCATGCGAAAAAATTCGGAGCGGAATACGCGTATGGCGATGTAAAAGAAATCATTGATGGCGAAGAATATAAAACGCTCGTTGCTGGCTCAAAGGAATATAAAGCCCGTTCCGTTATCATAAGCGCTGGTGCAGAGTACAAGAAAATCGGTGTGCCGGGTGAAAAAGAACTGGGAGGACGCGGTGTTTCGTATTGTGCGGTCTGTGACGGAGCTTTCTTTAAGCAAAGGGAGCTAGTTGTTATTGGCGGCGGGGATTCTGCCGTGGAAGAAGGCGTATACCTGACACGTTTCGCTTCAAAAGTAACCATTGTGCATCGCCGGGATGAGCTTCGCGCGCAAAAAATTCTTCAGGATCGTGCGTTTGCAAATGAAAAAATTGATTTCATCTGGAATCATACAATCAAAGAAATTAATGACAAAGACGGAAAAGTCGGCAGTGTAACGCTTGTTAACACGATCAATGGCGAAGAACAGGAATTCAAAGCCGACGGTGTGTTCATTTACATCGGAATGTTGCCATTGACAAAACCGTTCGTAAACCTTGGAATCACAAACGAAAATGGCTATATCGTAACCAACGAAAAAATGGAAACGAAAATACCTGGGATTTTTGCGGCGGGAGACATCCGTGAAAAAACGCTTCGCCAGATTGTAACAGCCACAGGTGACGGCAGCATCGCTGCTCAAGCCGCGCAGCATTATGTGGAAGAAGTACAAGAACAGATTAAATTACAAGCTTAATAATTCGTAACTCTGTTTTAATTATGCTGTAACATATGTGAAATAAAGATTGGGTATAGTAGATATAGAAATTGACCCCCTTTAATAAATATAACCCTTGGCTGGCACGGACAAAAGTCCGTGCCTATTTTTTTGCGAATAAGAGCAAAATGCCCTCTACTCGCTACAAAATTGAAATCTTCGCTACGAAATCTTAAACGGGTTACAAATTAAGATTCTCGCTCCAAAAATCCTCAACTGGGCTACAATCAGCAGGATACTCGCTACATTATTTGAAGGTTCTACCACGAAGTCTGAGACTGGTTCCTTTAATCGGCCAATTTTCTCTAAACTTGCATCAAACCAGTATTTGTAATCTGTCAGTCTTTGTTCATTGTGGGTGGTTTGCAAAAATAGTATAATAACATGAATACATCTTGGTCTTTTGCTTATTGCAGATACTTTGTTCATGATAAATTACGTTTTAGACGCCGAGTTCGGGCGACCAGAGGTGAAGGAAATGCAGCGTGTAACGAATTGTGTTTTGATTAAGGATGATCAAATCCTGCTATTAAAAAAACCGCGTCGCGGCTGGTGGGTCGCGCCGGGTGGAAAAATGGAACCGGGAGAATCAGTAAGAGATGCCTGTATCCGGGAATATCGCGAAGAAACCGGAGTATATATAAAGAACCCTGCCATTAAAGGAATCTTTACCTTCATCATAAAAGAGGGAGATAAAGTTCTCAACGAGTGGATGATGTTCACCTTTCTGGCAACAGAGGCTGACGGAGTGAATGTTGATCAGTCTGATGAAGGGGAACTATTCTGGCACCGTGTGGAAGAAGTGAGTAAGCTTCCGATGGCAGAAGGAGATCATCATATTTTGGAATATATGATTCATGGAAACGGCATCATTTACGGGACGTTTACATATACACCTGATTTTGATTTGATTTCGTACAGACTGGATCCAGGTTAATTCAAAATAGATGCTGCTTGCTCTTTTGATAGGGGGAAAAGTGAAATGAGTACAGGTTCGGTAAGCGGAACGCAATTAGTGATTATTACGGGGATGTCAGGTGCCGGTAAAACGGTAGCGATTCAAAGTTTTGAAGATTTAGGGTTTTTCTGTGTCGATAATTTGCCGCCGACGTTACTGCCGAAATTTCTTGAGTTAATGAAGGAATCCGGCAATAAGATGAATAAAGTGGCCCTTGTTATGGATTTGCGTGGACGTGAGTTTTTTGACCATTTATTTAAGGCGCTCGACAATCTCGCGGAGACTTCTTGGGTTACCCCGCAAATTCTATTTCTGAACGCCGATGATGAGGCCCTTGTCCGTCGATACAAGGAAACAAGACGGACGCACCCGCTTGCGCCTTCAGAGCGTCCTCTTGAGGGTATTCATCTCGAACGCAGCCTGTTAGAGGAACTAAAGGGGCGGTCGCAGACGATATACAATACTTCAAAATTAAAACCAAGAGAATTGCGAGAAAAGATTTTAACGGAGTATGCTAACGGAAATAAACCTGTCTTTTCAGTAAACGTTATGTCATTCGGCTTTAAGCATGGACTACCAATTGACGCCGATCTTGTTTTTGACGTTCGCTTCCTTCCGAATCCGCATTATATTGAACACATGCGTCCGAAAACCGGTCTGGATGAAGAAGTGTCAGGCTATGTTTTAAAGTGGAATGAAACGACCAAGTTTTTAGAGAAGGTAACCGATTTGCTAAGTTTTATGCTTCCCCATTATAAACGGGAGGGTAAGGCGCAGCTTGTTATCGCGATTGGATGTACAGGCGGACAGCACCGTTCAGTAGCGCTCGCTGAGTATATTGCCAAATATTTTGAAGACGATTATGTGACACATGTTTCTCACCGTGATATAGAGAAGAGGAAGAGCAAAATTGATACCAAATAAAACTCAACAGCCAAGAATCGTCATAATTGGAGGAGGCACCGGCCTCCCTGTTTTGCTGCGAGGGTTAAAAAAATATCCGGTTGATATCACGGCAATTGTTACGGTAGCGGACGATGGCGGCAGCTCGGGCCGATTGAGGAACGAGCTGGACATTCCTGCACCCGGTGATATCCGTAATGTGCTGGCGGCCCTATCCGACGTAGAGCCGCTTGTTGAACAGATGTTTCAGCATCGTTTCAAAAGTTCGAACGAGCTTACCGGACATTCCCTTGGTAACCTGATCATTGCGGCCATGACGTCGATCACAGGTGATTTTGTCCATGCGATCCAGGAAATGAGCAAAGTACTCAATGTCAGGGGTAAGGTTCTTCCGGCGGCCAATCAAAGTGTGATTCTTAACGCTGAGATGGAGGATGGCAGTGTTGTAACAGGAGAATCAAAAATCCCGGATTCGGGGAAGAAGATTAAAAGGGTTTTCCTGTCACCCATTGACATTCAACCACTGCGTGAAACCATTCAGGAAATTAAACAAGCTGACCTGATCGTCATCGGTCCGGGTAGCCTATATACGAGTATCCTTCCAAACCTGTTAGTTCCCGGTCTTGGGGAAGAGGTTTGCAAATCAAAGGCAAAGAAGGTTTACATTTGTAATTTAATGACCCAGGCAGGGGAGACCTTGAATTACACAGCCAGCGATCATGTGAAGGCGATTTATGATCATATGAGCTGTCATTTCATCTCAAGCATCCTTGTAAACAATGAAGCCATTCCGGATACGGTCTTGCGACGGTATAAGGAAGAGGATGCCCAGCCGGTCCGGTTTGACTTAGACAGTTTAACGGATCTTGGTTTAGATACCGTGGTAGATAAAATATATAGCTACGACCGTAATGCAATCCGTCACGATACAAAAAAAGTAGCGCGGATTCTATATAATATGCTTTTAGATGAAACCAACCGTTGATTAAATCGTATAAAACTTAAGAAAACTGAGCCAGCATAACGTAATTTTCGATTGGAGGTGGGATTTCGTGTCTTTTGCTTCAGAAACTAAAAAAGAGCTGACAACATTGGAAGAAAAAGATTGCTGCGGCAAAGCTGAATTATGTGCGCTCATTCGAATGAACGGCTCGCTCTCGTTTTCCAATCGAAAGCTTGTTGTCGATATTCAAACAGAAAATGCGGCAATTGCAAGAAGGATCTACACGCTGCTAAAGAAAAACTATGAGGCGGTCCAAGTAGAATTGCTTGTCCGCAAAAAAATGAAGCTGAAAAAAAATAATGTGTATATCGTGAGACTTTCTTCAGGCGGACAAACCATCTTAACTGATTTAAAAATATTAGAGGACGGTTTTTCGATCCAGCATACTATTTCAAAAGAATTGGTCGGCAAGAAATGCTGCAAGCGTGCGTATTTAAGAGGAGCCTTTCTCGCGGGAGGTTCGGTCAATAATCCGGAAACTTCATCCTACCACCTGGAAGTATTCTCGCTTTATAAAGAGCACAATGACGCCCTATGCGAATTGATGAATGGTTTTGGGCTAAAAGCTAAAACACTGGAGCGAAAAAAAGGCTATATTACGTATTTAAAAGAAGCGGAAAAAATCGCTGAATACTTAAATATAATTGGTGCTCACAAGGCTTTATTGCGCTTTGAGGATGTGCGGATCGTCCGTGATATGCGAAATTCGGTGAACCGTTTGGTGAACTGTGAAACTGCTAATCTGAATAAGACCATTGGCGCTTCTGTAAGGCAAGTTGAAAACATCCGATATATAGATGATACGGTCGGCCTCGGCATATTGCCGGATAAGCTACGGGAAATTGCCGAATTGAGAGTGGCATTCCAAGAGGTTACCTTGAAGGAACTAGGAGAAATGGTATCTGGCGGAAACATAAGCAAATCAGGGATTAATCACCGTTTACGGAAGATTGATGAAATCGCCGACAAGCTTAGAACCGGGGAAATGGCTGCGTCACAAAAAATATAAAGATTATCATTTAAGGAGGGGATACAGAAATGGTCGAGAAACAAGTGGAGGTTCGCTTGAAAAGCGGATTGCAGGCCCGTCCGGCTGCCCTTTTTGTCCAGGAAGCCACCCGGTTTCAATCGGAGGTATTTCTGGAGAAGGACGGAAAAAAAGTAAATGCAAAAAGTATAATGGGTCTAATGAGCCTCGCTGTAAGCACAGGTTCTGTCATTAAACTGGTTGTAGAGGGCAAGGATGAACAGGAAGCGGTTGAAGCACTGCAAGCGTTCATTGAACAGGATATATAAATAATAAAAGGATACCTGCCAATCTATCTGAAGATCGGCAGGTATCCTTTTATTTTCTTCTTATTACTTTTTCTCGTTATCAATGTTGTGGGAGATCACCTTGTCGATTAATCCATATTCCATCGCTTTCTCGGCAATCATAAAGTTATCGCGTTCTGTGTCGCGCTCAATTACTTCAAGCGGCTGGCCAGTACGTTCAGAAAGAATTTTATTTAATTTATCACGCAAGAAGAGAATGCGGCGCGCGGCGATTTCAATTTCTGTCGCCTGCCCTTGTGCTCCGCCAAGGGGCTGGTGAATCATGACTTCACTGCTTGGAAGGGCGTAGCGTTTTCCTTTTTCACCGGCAGCAAGTAGGAATGCACCCATGGAGGCAGCCATTCCAATGCAAATCGTAGAGACGTTCGGTTTAATATATTGCATCGTATCGTAAATGGCCATTCCTGCGGTGATGCTTCCGCCCGGAGAATTGATGTACAACGTGATATCTTTTTCAGGGTTTTCCGCTTCTAGAAACAGCAGCTGGGCAACAATGGAATTAGAGACATTATCGTCAATGCCGCTGCCGAGCATAATAATACGATCTTTTAGTAGACGGGAATAAATATCGTAAGCACGTTCCCCGCGGCTTGTTTGTTCAATAACTGTAGGAATTAAGTTCATGCATTATTTCCTCCTTATGAAGAGAATGATTATAGGTTTTACTCTATGTATGTATGATACACCTTTTGGTCAATTTAGGTCAAACAAAACAATCTGGTCTCTAGATAATTTGTTCGACATTTTCCAAAGGTGAAATTAATCACTTTATCCATAATACCCATAATGATTGAATTTAAAACAGTTTGGCTACTTGCAAACAGATGAAATCTGACATATAATGAAATTCGTGTTTAATTATACGTTTGTCCTTCATATGCCCTCGTGGTGCAACGGATAGCACGTAAGCCTCCGAAGCTTGAAATACAGGTTCGATTCCTGTCGAGGGCATCCTTAAACCCGCCTGCCTTTTTTAATTGGCAGGCGGGTTTTTTGCGCCTTCTCTCATATATTACTTATCATAGGGTTAGTAAAAAAATAATTTAGTAAGCGTTTTCAAAGCTTTTTATACACGTTTATCTCCGTATATTGTAAAATGAAAACAAACGGGGGGAGAAGTCATGAATATGAGAGTGGGACTTTTTCAACAGCAAACGTTAAAATTAGCGATGACCCAGGAATTGAGCCAGGCCATTGCCCTTTTACAATATTCCTCACAGGAGCTGACAGCTTTTCTGGAAAGCAAGGCATTAGAGAATCCTCTGATTTCCCTGGATTACCCGCAATCACTTTCTATACAGCGAAGGGGAAATGGGCAGGATCCAAAGTATTGGATCGAACAAATCGGCGGGGAGCAATGGACGCTTGAAAAACACTTATTATCACAATTGAATGTTAAGAAGTTATCGAAAACTAGGGTAAATATTTTCCTGCAATTCATTCGCAATATGGATGACAATGGGTATGTGAGGGTGACATCGGAGGACATTGCTGAAGTGACGGGAAGTCGGGTGGAAGAGGTGGCGGAATGCCTTAAGCTAATTCACCAGCTTGAACCTTTTGGGATCGGTGCAAGAAACCTGCAGGAATGCCTTTTAATTCAAGCAAGAATAGCAAAACATAAATTGGCCGAGAAAATTCTGGAAGAGTATTTTCTTTTATTCGCGGAGAAAAAATGGAAAGAACTATCGGGGAAGCTGCACGTATCTTTAAAAGAGATTCAAAGTGTATCGGACTTTATCCAAACATTAAATCCGCGGCCGGGATCGTTGTATGATCATGATAAAGCGACTTATATTATTCCCGATGTTGCTGTAGAGTTGAGGAATGGGGGATTCATTGTCTCAAACCTCGATAAAAATGGGCCGAGGATAAGCTCAAATGAGTCTTATCTGAAAGAAATGAAACAGCATAATGATCAGCAGGTTGACCGTTTTCTGCAGGAAAAATGGCAGGAGTTTCAATGGATCGAGCGGAGCATTCAACAAAGAAAAGAAACCATCCTGAAAGTTATGGCAAAAATTGTAGAGAAACAATCTGAGTGCTTTTATAAAGGGATGTCCTTTTTAATTCCGATGACGATGAAAGAAATTGCTTTGGACCTGGAAATCCATGAGTCAACAGTCAGCAGGGTGGTTAAGGATAAGTATGTTAGGGCTCCGTTCGGTACTTTAGAAATGAGGGCATTCTTTACATCGACATTGCAATCGACAACAGAAAAGGATATTTCCGCGCGCAAAGCGAAAAAAGAGGTAGCGCAAGCCATACAGGCGGAAGATAAACGAAAACCGATCTCAGATCAGGATATCTCTCATTTATTACAGGCAGAAGCAGGGATTATCCTATCAAGGCGGACGGTGGCCAAATACCGTGATCAGCTGGGCATTCCATCTTCGTCAAAAAGAAAGAGATACGATTAAGGGTAACGGCAAAGGATGAATGAACTTGAAGAGAGAAGAGTTATTGCTTTATACAAGGGAGAAGTGTTCTCTCTGCGATAAGGCCAAAAAGATATTAGATGAATTAGTGGATGAAATCGGTATTTCCTATAAAGAGATTGATATTTATTCCGATGACGATTTACTTGAACGCTTTGGCTTGATGATTCCGGTGCTTGAGTGGCAGGGAGAAATTATTCAATACGGTAATCTGGATAAAACCAGCCTTCACGGGATTTTGAAAAAATAATTAAGCTTATTGGTTGAAGTAGATATCCGTTCCTGCTAGAATGAAATCGTAGCAGGAATATTTTTTTGCCGTAAGTGGGACACTAATTGTCTAACCGGGACAATTGAAGTCCCAATATAAATGCAAGGGGTTTGGTTACATGCGCTCATTGCTTGATGTACAAAGAAAATTATTACCCGATTTGATGGCGGTTATGCAAAAACGATATGATATCCTGCGTTATATCAAAATTATGCAGCCGGTTGGCCGGAGAAGCTTGGCGGTCAGCTTGAATCTAACGGAAAGAACGCTAAGAAGCGAGGTTGACTTTTTGAAAGAGCAACAGCTTATTCATGTGTTCACTTCCGGTATGCAGCTTTCTGTCGAAGGTGAGGATATTCTCGAGAAATTAGAGGGAATAATGCGTGAGGTAACGGGTATAGACTTAATGGAACAAGAATTAAAGCGGAAACTGAAGTTGCAACAGGTGATCATCGTTGCTGGTGACAGCGACCAATTGCCATGGGTCAAAAGCGAATTGGGCAAAGCGTGTGCAAACCGTATGAAACAGGAGTTTATTGGAGAAAATATCATCGCTGTAACAGGAGGCTCTACAATAGCCGAGGTCGCAAACATGCTGACACCTGCCCTTGATGGCAAGGATTTGGTTTTTGTGCCTGCACGCGGTGGACTTGGGGAAGATGTTCACAACCAGGCCAATATGATTGTTTCGAAGATGGCAGAAAAGACGAATGCCGCGTATAGGGTTCTTTATATTCCCGATCAAGTCAGCAAAGAGGCCTACAAATCCTTTATGAAAGATCCAACCATCAAGGAAGTAATCTCACTTATCCAATCAGCTAATATTGTCATCCATGGTGTAGGGGACGCATTGGCAATGGCCGAACGAAGAAAAACTAGCCCTGAGATTATGAAAGTAATCACGGAGGGGAATGCTGTTGGAGAAGCGTTCGGGTATTATTTCAATGAAAATGGTGATGTTGTCCATAAAGTGCAAACAGTCGGCATTCAGCTTGATGATCTAAAGGATGCAAGAAGTGTAATTGCGGTAGCCGGAGGGAAATCAAAGGCAAAGGCAATCCGTTCTTATATGAAGACTGCGCCTTCTTCTACGGTTTTGATAACGGATGAAGCGGCAGCAAAAGAGTTATTAAAGGGGTAATATCCCTTTTAAATAAATGTTTTATTTTTTTCTTAACTATAAGGAGGAACTAATCATGGCAGTTAAAGTTGGTATTAATGGATTTGGACGTATAGGACGTAACGTATTCCGTGCGGCTTTGCGCAATCCAAACGTAGAAATAGTGGCAATAAACGATTTGACAGATGCAAACATGCTGGCGCACCTATTGCAGTATGATACTGTTCACGGAACATTAAATGAAAAGGTATCTGTAGACGGTGACTACCTATTGGTAGAAGGGCATAAGATAAAAGTTTTAGCTGAGCGTGATCCTGCACAATTAGGCTGGGGAGATCTTGGTGTAGAAGTGGTTGTAGAATCTACAGGACGTTTCACAAAGCGCGCAGACGCAGCGAAGCATCTTGAAGCCGGCGCAAAGAAAGTAATCATCTCCGCTCCAGCGAATGATGAAGATATTACAATCGTTATGGGCGTGAACAACGAGAAATACGAGCCTGCTAACCATCATGTTATTTCAAATGCTTCTTGTACTACAAACTGTTTGGCTCCTTTCGCAAAAGTGCTTAACGACCAATTCGGCATCAAACGCGGTATGATGACTACTGTTCACTCTTATACAAACGATCAGCAAATTCTTGATCTTCCGCATAAAGACTACCGTCGTGCGCGTGCAGCAGCGGAGAACATCATTCCGACAACTACAGGTGCTGCAAAAGCAGTTGCGCTTGTATTGCCTGAATTAAAAGGAAAATTAAACGGTATGGCTATGCGTGTTCCTACACCAAACGTATCCGTTGTTGACCTTGTTGCTGAGCTTGAAAAAAATGTAACTGCTGAAGAAGTAAACGCAGCTTTTAAAACAGCAGCTGAAGGTGAATTGAAAGGGATTCTTGAGTACAACGAGCTTCCACTGGTATCTACCGACTACAACGGCAGCCGTTACTCATCTTCTATCGATGCTCTTTCCACAATGGTTATGGAAGGCAACATGGTAAAAGTTCTTTCTTGGTATGATAACGAAACGGGTTACTCTAACCGTGTTGTTGACCTTGTTGATTACATCGCTTCAAAAGGACTATAATTTCTTAGCTTAACTAAAAAGTCACAAGGGACCCAATGTATAATTTGGATTAGCGGGCTCAAAGAGACTATAATGAAAAAGAAAAAGGGGAGATGGGATATATGCCCTCTCCCCTTTTAAGGTAAAAATGGATGAAATAATCCCCCACCCTTAAAATCCAAAGGAGGTTCTTCGGTCATGAATAAAAAGTCTATCAAGGATATCGATGTGAGAGGGAAACGCGTTTTTTGCCGTGTGGATTTTAATGTTCCAATGGAGAATGGCAATGTTACGGATGACACAAGAATCCGCGCAGCGATCCCTACGATTCAATATCTTTCTGAACAGGGAGCGAAGCTAATATTAGCAAGCCATCTAGGGCGGCCTAAGGGACAAGTTGTTGAAGAAATGCGTCTTACTCCTGTCGCCAAAAGATTAAGCGAGTTATTGGAGAGAAATGTGGCAAAGTCTAATGAGGCTTATGGCGATATCGCAAAATCCGAAATCGAAAAGCTCAATAACGGTGACGTATTATTGCTGGAAAATGTCCGTTTCTACCCTGGTGAAGAAAAGAATGACCCGGAATTGGCTAAATCTTTTGCCGATCTTGCGGATGTATATGTGAATGACGCATTCGGAGCGGCCCATCGCGCCCATGCCTCCACTGAAGGAATCGCCAAACACCTTCCCGCTGTCTCAGGTTTGTTGATGGAAAAAGAGCTGGAAGTTCTCGGCAAAGCGTTATCCAATCCTGAACGTCCTTTCACTGCCATCATTGGCGGAGCGAAAGTAAAAGATAAAATTGGTGTAATCGAAAACCTGCTTGAAAAAGTAGATAACTTAATTATCGGCGGCGGTCTTGCTTACACATTCGTGAAAGCACAAGGACATGAAATCGGTAAATCCCTTCTCGAAGAAGATAAAATCGACTTGGCCAATTTCTATATAAATAAAGCCGAAGAAAAAGGAGTCAAGCTATACATGCCAGTTGATGTAGTGGTAGCTGACGACTTCTCCAATGATGCGAATACAAAAGAAGTCGCAATCAATTCTATTCCCGCTGACTGGGAAGCACTTGATATCGGCCCTAAAACAAGGGATATTTATGCAGACGTGATCAAGAGCTCCAAGCTTGTTATTTGGAACGGGCCTATGGGTGTATTTGAGATAGATAAGTTTGCAGGTGGAACGAAGAGAGTGGCAGAAGCACTCGCTGAAGCTGGTGATACATACAGCATCATTGGTGGTGGAGATTCAGCTGCTGCGGTAGAAAAATTCAACCTTGCAGACAAGATGTCGCATATTTCAACTGGTGGTGGTGCATCGCTTGAATTCATGGAAGGCAAGCAATTGCCGGGCGTCGTGGCCTTGAATGATAAATAGTGGTATGAATCATTAAATGAACACCCATTATGATGAAAAAGAAAGGATGGTACACATGCGTACACCAATCATCGCTGGTAACTGGAAAATGAATAAAAACCTTTCAGAAGCAAGAAGTTTTTTAGAAGAAGTAGATAGCCTCGTCCCTTCAAAGGAAGCAATGGAATCTGTTATTTGTGCGCCTGCCCTCTTTTTGAATGAACTTGTTACAGGTTCCGAAAGAAGTGATGTAGAAATCGGCGCCCAAAATATGCACTTTGAAGAAAGCGGCGCATTTACTGGCGAAATCAGCCCGGTTGCACTGGCGGATATCGGAGTCAAGTATGTCATTATTGGCCATTCCGAACGCCGTGAAATGTTCAATGAAACCGATGAAACAGTAAATAAGAAAACCAAAGCAGCTTTTAGTCATCATTTAATACCGATTGTATGCTGCGGTGAAACCCTGGAAGAGCGTGAGAGCGGAAAAACCAATAAACTTGTCGGAAACCAAATTAAAAAAGGGTTAGAAGGGTTATCTGAAGAACAAGTAAAGCAGACGGTTATTGCTTACGAACCGATCTGGGCTATCGGAACCGGAAAATCTTCAACAGCTGAGGATGCGAATGAAGTTTGCGCGCATATCCGTTCTGTTGTCGCTTCACAATTTTCACAGCAAGCAGCAGATAGCGTCCGCATTCAATACGGAGGCAGCGTAAAGCCTTCCAATATTCAAGAATATATGTCACAGCCTGATATCGATGGCGCGTTGGTCGGCGGTGCAAGTCTTGAAGCCGGGTCTTTCCTTCAATTGCTGGAGGCTGGAAAAAATGGCTAAGTCCCCGGTAGCGTTAATTATCCTGGATGGCTTCGGCTGCCGTAACGAAACCAAAGGGAATGCCGTCAGCCAGGCAAAAAAGCCGAACTTCGACCGCTTTTGGAACACGTATCCAAACGCTCAATTAGCGGCAAGCGGTGAAGCGGTCGGCTTACCTGAAGGACAAATGGGAAACTCAGAGGTTGGGCACTTAAATATTGGTGCCGGCCGAATTGTTTATCAAAGTTTGACCCGGGTGAATGTAGCGATTCGGGATGGCGAGTTTGAAGAAAACGAAACGTTCTTAAACGCCATGAAGCATGCCAAAGAAAAAGGAAGCAATCTGCACCTCTTTGGATTGCTGTCAAATGGAGGGGTGCATAGTCATATTCAGCACATGTATGCCCTTTTGAAGCTCGCAGCAAAAGAAGGCGTGAAAAATGTCTATGTTCATGGGTTTTTGGACGGCCGTGATGTAGGTCCGCAAACCGCAAAGGGATTCATCGAGGAAGCTGAAGCTAAAATGAAGGAAATCGGTGTAGGCAGGTTCGCCACAATATCCGGACGTTATTATTCGATGGACCGCGATAACCGCTGGGAACGTGTTGAGAAGTCTTACCGTTCCATGGTTTACGGCGATGGTCCTGCGTACTCCTCCGCCCTAGAATGCGTAGAAGATTCATATAAGAACGGAATCTTTGATGAATTTGTCATTCCTTCGGTCATTACATCTGAAGATGGAAAGCCTGTTGCGACCATCACGGATAAGGATGCCGTTATTTTCTATAATTTCCGCCCGGACCGGGCCATCCAAATATCGAATACTTTTACAAATCAAGACTTCCGCTCCTTTGATCGGGGTCCTGGACATCCAATAAAACTTCATTTTGTATGTTTGACGCATTTTTCGGAAACAGTAGATGGATACGTTGCTTTCCAACCAGCCAATTTGGATAATACGCTTGGTGAGGTTTTATCACAAAACAATCTGACACAGCTTAGAATCGCGGAAACGGAAAAATATCCGCATGTCACCTTCTTTATGAGTGGTGGCCGGGAAGCGCAATTTCCGGGAGAAGAGCGAATTTTGATTAATTCGCCAAAGGTGGCGACATATGATTTGCAGCCTGAAATGAGTGCTTATGAAGTGACGGATGCACTGATGGAACAGATTCAGAACGACAAATTTGACGCGATCCTCCTGAACTTTGCCAATCCGGATATGGTTGGCCATTCAGGAATGCTGGAGCCGACCATTAAGGCGATAGAAACCGTTGACGAATGCCTTGGCAAAATTGTCGATTTGATTCTTGAAAAAGGCGGAACAGCAATCATCACTGCGGATCACGGCAATGCGGATGAGGTTATGACAATGGAGGGGTCGCCAATGACGGCTCACACAACTAATCCAGTGCCTATCATTGTTACGAAAAATGGGGTAACATTAAGAACGGGCGGCATCCTTGGAGATTTAGCTCCAACAATACTCGACTTGTTGAACGTGGATAAGCCTGTTGAAATGACAGGGACATCTTTAATTAATAAATAAAAAAGAAATTAAAAAGGAGAGATTTTTATGCCATTTATCGAACATGTATACGCACGTGAAGTACTTGATTCCCGCGGTAACCCAACTGTTGAAGTAGAAGTGATGACGGAGTCCGGTTTCTTTGGACGCGCTATGGTGCCATCTGGTGCTTCCACTGGTGAATATGAAGCGGTGGAGCTACGTGACGGCGACAAATCACGTTATCTCGGAAAAGGTGTTCAAAAAGCAGTTGAAAACGTAAATGATATCATCTCAGAAGCGATCATCGGCATGGATGTTACGGATCAAGTCGGTATCGACCGGACGATGATTGAATTAGACGGAACAGAAAACAAAGGGAAATTGGGCGCTAACGCAATTCTAGGCGTTTCCATGGCGTGTGCTCACGCGGCTGCTGAATCTGTAAGCCTACCTTTATACCGTTACCTCGGCGGATTCAACGCCAAGCAATTACCAACTCCAATGATGAACATCATCAATGGCGGCTCACATGCTGACAATAATGTGGACTTCCAGGAATTCATGATCCTTCCTGTAGGAGCTCCTACATTCAAGGAAGCCGTCCGTATGGGTGCGGAAGTATTCCATAACTTAAAATCAGTTCTTTCCTCGAAAGGCTTGAACACGGCAGTAGGTGATGAAGGTGGCTTTGCTCCGAACCTTGGTTCAAACCGTGAGGCTCTTGAAGTAATCATCGAAGCAATCAAAAAAGCGGGTTATGAACCTGGAAAAGATATTTATCTAGGCATGGACGTTGCCTCTTCTGAGTTCTTTAACAAAGAAACTGGAAAATATGACCTTGCTGGTGAAGGCCGGACAGGGGTCAGCTCTGAAGAAATGGTCAGCTTCTATGAAGAATTGGTGAATGAATTCCCGATCCTTTCGATTGAAGACGGACTTGACGAGAATGACTGGGAAGGCCATAAGCTCTTAACGGAGCGCCTTGGCAAAAAGGTTCAATTGGTTGGGGATGATTTATTCGTAACCAATACGAAGAAGCTAGCAGAAGGAATCGAAAAAGGCGTCGGCAACTCGATCCTGATTAAGGTTAACCAAATCGGAACATTGACTGAAACGTTTGAGGCAATCGAGATGGCTAAACGCGCGGGCTACACGGCTGTAGTATCTCACCGTTCTGGTGAAACAGAAGACGCAACAATTGCTGACATTGCTGTTGCTACTAACGCGGGTCAAATCAAGACCGGCTCCATGTCCCGTACAGACCGCATCGCAAAATACAACCAATTGCTCCGCATCGAGGACGAACTTGATGAATTGGCTGTATATGCTGGATTGAAGTCTTTCTACAACTTGAAAAAATAAGATTATAAAACGAAAAAATCTGCCTCTGACGAGAGGCAGATTTTTTTATGACCGAAATCCGAGATATATGACTGAAATCTGAGATATATGACCGAAATCCGAGATATATGACCGAAATCCGAGATATATGACCGAAATCCGAGATATATGACCGAAATCTGAGATATATGACCGAAATCCGAGATATATGACCGAAATCCGAGATATATGACCGAAATCCGAGATATATGACCGAAATATGAGATATATGACCGAAATCTGAGATATATGACTGAAATCTGAGATATATGACCGAAATCCGAGATATATGACCGAAATCTGAGATATACCGAAAACTAAGATGTATAAACGCTCCCGGATATCAGTTCGTCACAGGCATTGCATTCGTGTACTCTTCTAAGGTAATTCCCCTATTTGTCATTTCAGTTGCTATGCTGGTCCCTACATATCTCAGATGCCAGGGTTCATATTTGTAACCGGTAATATCCTGTTTACCTTCCAGATAGCGGACGATAAAACCGTGTTCGTGGGCATGATCCGCGAGCCAATTTGATTCTTTTGTATCGCCAAAACAATCAATGGCTGGACAAACACCTTTACTGTCACTGATATCAATTGCCAGTCCAGTTTCGTGCTCGCTTGTTCCAGGGAATGCACTATATGTTGAGGCAATTTCAAAGCCGTCTTTTTCTACATTGCTTGTAAAAATCTCTTTCTGAGTTGAATAAGAACGGTAGGCTGAAACGCCTGCTAAATTTACTCCCTCTTTTTTTGCGGCCTGAAACAATTCTTCCAGCGCATAGGCTGCTTCTTTTCGCATCATCCGTTTTTCATCTTTTTCATCTGCAAGAAAAGGAACATCCGGATAAATTAGATCAGTCGGCTTATAATGATCGGGCAGGGCATATTCCTTGTTAACAAGAACAGGAACATTATTAGGGCGGGGGGCCGTGGGGTTCCCATCCATCACTTTTTGATACTCAACAGCGAAAGAGTTTCTACCTTCATTCATTATGGTCAGTTCATTAATCTGTTTCATATTTTTCTGTTCCGCATATGAAAGATGATCTATCCCGGATTCAGTCAAAAACAGCATCGAAAAAATAGAGGCCAACGTCATGATATACTTTTTCATAATTTATGACTCCTGACTATTTACTAGTATTAGTATATTTTCACCATACGGTTTGAATCGTATACGTTGATGCCTATTATCATTTTGATGAAGCAAGGAGATGATTTCAAGAAGGTTCGGAAAGTGTTGTAATGGTGCTGATGGTATGGTAAAATGGAAATAATGTTTTATGGTAATCGGGAGGTTTAACTGTATGCACGCATTTCTAGTTACATTATTAGTTATCGTTTGTATCGCGCTGATCGTATGTGTATTGCTTCAATCCGCAAAAAGCGCTGGTTTGTCCGGATCTATTGCCGGAGGAGCTGAACAGCTGTTTGGAAAACAGAAAGCTCGCGGCCTTGATTTGGTTCTGCATCGCGCCACAATTGTTTTGTCGGTTCTTTTCTTTATTTTAACGTTGCTTGTAACTTATGTTGGCTTGTAATTATATGCGAACACCAGCCTGGCTGCCTGCCGGGCTTTTTTTAATTATAGGCTCTGTTAAACGATAATGTTGTTTTTGGGAAGGGAATCTGCGAGACTCCTGCGGAAAAACGGGCTGGCAAGACCCCGCAGCGAGGTACGAGTGAGGAGGCTTGCCAGTTCGTCCGCGGAAAGCGAGTAGATTCCATGACCATTTGAAAATCAACAATGGAATTTAACAGAGCCTAATTATAAGCTAACAAATGGAATCCATCGCAAGAGTTTGCTTTAATAAAAGGGTGACCTATGTATAAGGTTTTAAACAGAGCTTCGCGGATAAAATATGTGTATTGCCGTTTATTAATCAAACGGATTGATTAGATTTTCATCAAGAAGCTGAAAAAGGGGTTTTTACTATGAAAATAAATCTGCCGCAGCCTTTTACCTTCGAAGGGGGCAAACGGGCGGTTTTGCTTCTGCACGGATTCACAGGAAATTCCTCTGACGTACGGATACTTGGCCGTTATTTGGAGAAGAGGGGCTATACATGCCATGCGCCGCATTTCAAGGGTCATGGGGTACCGCCGGAGGAACTAGTTAAGACAGGGCCAAGTGATTGGTGGAAGGACGCCATGATGGGCTATGATTTTCTAAGGAATAAGGGTCATGATGAAATTGCAGTTGCCGGACTTTCGCTAGGAGGCGTATTTTCCCTTAAATTAGGTTACACTGTTCCTATAAAGGGTATCGTACCAATGTGTGCGCCGATGTATTTCAAAAGCGAAGAGACGATGTATAAAGGAGTTTTGAAGTACGCCAGAGAATTTAAAAAACGTGAAGAAAAAACACCTGATCAAATCGAAAAAGAAATGGAACTCTTCGAGCCGATGGATACGTTAAAGGGACTTCAGGAGCTTATTTCCGATGTTCGCGAACATGTGGATCATATTTATGCCCCGGTATTCATTGCGCAGGCCAGGCTCGATCGGATGATCAATACAGACAGCGCCAACATCATTTATAATGGAGTGGAATCAGACATAAAGGATTTAAAATGGTATGAAGAATCCGGACATGTCATTACTATAGATAAAGAACGAGAGCAACTTAATGAAGATGTTTATCAGTTTCTAGAAAGTCTGGATTGGGCTGAGTAATTTTTCTAAAGCAAGCTTTCTCCTTCATTATCTATACGCATTTAAAATTACCCGTTAAGGAGGGTTATTAACATGGAAGAAAATATCCAAAACCATATGGATAGGCTCCTTTCTTATATGAAGGAGGAAGCTTACAAGCCATTAACAGTCCAGGAGCTTGAAGAAGCGCTAGGAATAGAAGATTCTATCGATTTCAAGGAATTCGTTAAAGCGCTTGTAAAAATGGAAGAAAAAGGTCTCGTTGTCAGGACAAGAAGCAATCGCTACGGCCTGCCGCAGAAAATGAATCTGATTCGCGGTAAGCTGACGGGTCATGCAAAAGGATTCGCCTTCGTAACACCTGAGGATGAACCAGGTGCGGATGATATCTTTATCCCGCCGACCGAAACAAAGAATGCGATGCACGGCGATATCGTGTTAGTAAGAGTATCTTCAGAAAGTTCAGGTTCAAGAAGAGAAGGAACAGTAGAAAAGATTGTGGAACACGGAGTGACTGAGGTAGTCGGTACATATGTGGAAAGCAAGAACTTCGGTTTTGTCATAGCGGATGATAAGAAAATCGCCAATGATATCTTTATTCCGAAAGAAGTGTCACAAGGAGCGGTGGAAGGACATAAAGTGGTTGTCCGGCTTACATCATACCCGGAAGGACGGGTGAGCGCTGAGGGAGAGGTCATTGAAATTCTCGGACATAAAAATGATCCGGGAGTTGATATTCTTTCTGTTATTCATAAGCATGGCCTGCCGATGGAGTTTCCTGATGATGTATTGCAGCAGGCAAATGATACACCTGAGACCATCGATGAAAGCCAAATTACGGACCGGAGAGACCTGCGCGATCAAACAATCGTTACAATTGACGGAGCGGATGCGAAAGATTTGGATGATGCCGTAACCGTAACAAGACTTGAAAATGGCAATTACAAGCTTGGTGTCCATATAGCGGATGTTAGCCATTATGTAACAGAAAACTCGGCCATCGACCAGGAAGCTTTTGAGCGTGGTACAAGTGTTTATCTCATTGACCGAGTTATCCCGATGATCCCGCACCGTCTTTCGAATGGAATTTGCTCATTGAACCCAAAAGTAAACCGTTTTACCCTTTCTTGTGAAATGGAAATTAACGCACAAGGTGAAGTCGTGAAACATGATATTTTCCAGAGTGTTATCAAGACGACGGAACGGATGACTTATAGCGACGTGAATAAAATTCTCGTTGATAAGAATGAAGAGCTTCAACAGCGTTATGAACCATTGATTCCAATGTTTGAAGAAATGGAGAAGCTTGCGGAGATCCTTCGAAATAAACGGATGAACCGAGGAGCTATTGACTTTGACTTTAAAGAAGCCAAGCTTTTAGTCGATGAGGATGGCCATCCAACTGAAGTCGTTTTAAGGGAACGATCTGTTGCCGAACGTCTGATTGAAGAGTTCATGCTTGCTGCCAACGAAACGGTTGCCGAACATTTTCATTGGATGGAAGTTCCGTTCCTGTACCGGATCCACGAAGATCCAAAAGAAGAAAAACTTCAGCGTTTCTTTGAGTTCATTACGAACTTTGGCTATATTGTAAGGGGTAAGGCTAATTCCGTCCATCCGCGGGCGCTTCAGGAGATTGTTGAGGCGGTAGCGGGCAAGCCAGAGGAAATGGTTATTTCCACTGTCATGCTCCGTTCGATGCAGCAGGCGAAATATGACCCCGAAAGTCTCGGGCACTTTGGGTTATCGACAGACTATTATACACACTTCACGTCACCAATCCGCCGCTATCCGGACTTAATTGTCCACCGTTTGATTAGGACATACCTAATAGAAGGCAAGCTGGATAATACCACACGTGAAAAATGGAATGCGCGCATGCGGGAAATTGCTGATCACACATCGAAACGAGAACGCCGGGCTGTTGATGCTGAGCGTGAAACAAACGATTTGAAAAAGGCGGAATACATGCTTGATAAGATCGGTGAGGAATACGACGGGATGATCAGCTCTGTCACGAACTTCGGGATGTTTGTCGAACTACCGAATACGATTGAGGGTCTTGTTCATGTCAGTGCGATGTCCGATGATTATTATCGCTTCGACGAGCGCCAGCTGGCGATGATTGGGGAACGCACCGCAAAGGTTTTCAGGATCGGGGATGAAATCTCTATCCGTGTATCAAACGTTAATAAAGACGAGCGGGCCGTGGATTTCGAAATCATCGGGATGAAAAATGTGCGCAGCCGTGAAATGGGCGAAAAACGAATCTTTAAAGCATCACCGAGTAATAGAACCCGCCGCAAAGGTGATGGCGGTGGTGGCAGAGGCAAGAGCGGTTCGGGAGAAGGCGGAACTTCTTCAGATAAAAAACCGAGAAAAAAGAAGAAGTTTTATGAAAACGCACCTTCTGCCAAGCGTAATAAAAAGAAACCGAGAAAAAGATAGTTCTGATGATGAGGGCCTCTTTTGCAGGCTCTCTTTCAGTAATCTATTTAATACAATTCTGCGGTGAGGGGAGAATGAGGATGCCAAAAGGAGAAGGCAAACAAGTCGCACAAAACAAAAAAGCGAATCACGATTATTTTATTGAAGAAACCTTTGAATCCGGGATCGTGCTACAGGGTACTGAGATCAAGTCCATCCGTGCCGGCAAAGTCCAAATGAGGGATTCCTTTGCCAAGATAGAGAGCGGTGAAGTGTACCTTCATAACATGCATATCAGCCATTATGAGCAGGGGAACCGCTATAACCATGAACCGCTTCGTACCCGTAAGCTTTTGCTGCACCGCAAGCAGATTAGTAAACTGATTGGTGAGACAAAAGAGGAGGGATACACGATCGTTCCTTTGAAGGTTTATTTGAAAAATGGCTTCGCCAAGGTGTTAATCGGGCTCGGCAAAGGAAAAAAACAATACGATAAGCGCGAGGATTTAAAGCAGAAGGAAGCGAAACGCGATATCGAGCGTGCCTTCCGCGATAACCAGAAGATGTAGGGTTTTACAGGACCTTACAATTGAATTTTGCTGTGATTATGCTATAATAAGTAATGTACCGATGACAACTGAATATCAGCAATATAGCTGACTATTCGTTCTCGTACGCTCCATTTTTATCATGGGGACGTTACGGATTCGACAGGGATAGTTCGAGCTTAAGTTGCGAGTCGAGGGGATCGGCCTCGTTAAAACGTCAACGCCTATAACTGGCAAACAAAACAACAACCTCGCTTTCGCTGCTTAATAACAGTTGATTGCGGTTCCTCCCTCCATTGCCCATGTGGTAGGGTAAGGGACTCACTCTAAGTGGGCTACGCCGGATTCCACCGTCTGAGGATGAAGGAAGAGAACAACCAGACTAGCTGCTCTGCCGCCTGTCGATAGGCTAACGAGTTCGCGAAATGCGAATATATCGACTACACTCGTAGAAGCTTAAGTGCCGTTATGTCTGGACGTGGGTTCGATTAGTAATTAGTCGCCTTGTATGGCAACATACAAGTGAAAATCCGGCTTTATCGGTGAAACCTAAGTCGCTTAAGTGCGATAAGGCAATGCCGAGCGGTATGTGGAGCAATCCAACAGCCGTGTATCGACTTATAGGCTGCCGTGATAACGGTAGTACTAGGATGCGGAATCCTGCATGATTCATTTATGCAAAATCACATTTCGCATAATACGCCGGAGGGCCTGTGAAAAACAGGTTCAAGATATAGTCAGTGCCATGTCGAAAGCATGGAAACGCACGTCCCACCGTCTCCACTTACATAGTGGACTACAGACCAGCATTTGCTGGTGTAAGTTAAAGCATAAATTGTCTAATAGGACAGTTTATGCTTTATTTTTAGTGTGGACCATTTATGGTTAATTTTTATTTTAAAAAAAGGGCTGCCAGCAGCCCTTTTTTTAAAATAAATGATTAATGTTGTCTTGGTTGTTCAGAATATGTGTCATTAAGGAAATCATTACTTGTTAACTTATATAAACTTATTAATTCTTGAATTCTAACTTCCGATAAATCATTCAGGTCTAGTCCCTTAAATTCTCGATAAAATTTTCTAATGTTATCAGATAATAATCTCAATTTATTTTCCCTCATCACTTCTACAGGTTTGTTGAATCCCGCAGCCCTTGAAACATTCTTAGTTGAAATAATAATGATGTTTTTCACAGGGATTTCATTATAAACCCTTTCAAACCAGGCACAAGCGTTGTTCATTTGCCCGGTTTCATCTTTATTTATTTCATTTCTTTCTATGTTAACATTATTTTTACATTCGATTAGAAGAAAGTTATTGTCTCCTATTTTCCAAAGATTATCAGGGCCTTCTTTCCATTCCTTATCCGGGCGTTGGCTAGGAAACCCTAACACTTTTGCAAGTTCATCAACTGCCTGCTCAAATTTGTCAGAATTAACTCCGAATTTAAACCTATTTAAAATATCGTCCAATTCTAGATATAGATCATCATAGTTATCAAAAGAGTGAATCCACTTTCTTATGTTTTCAATCCTTTTTAAACTAACAGGTGAAATCTTTGTTATTTCCATTCCTTCTTTTGGCTTGAAAAGTAATTTATTTCTTCTGTGAGCAATAACTTGATATTTGTTTGAATCAATTTTCGAAAATGGATAGATTAGCCTGGCCATTTCTTGTAGGTACCATCCCTTATCCTCTTCGGATGTAACGTGTTTATCAATTATCGTCTGTACTATTTGAACTGCACCTTGATAATTACCTTCACCATATTTTTCTTCCGCTTTTTTTTCTAATTCAAGTATTTCCAACATTTTAGATGACTCATTGTCTGGTTTAATACCATCCATGTTTTCAGTATAAAATTCCTTCCAACCCTCGTCTCTTTTCAGTGACTGACCTAATAACTTTATTAGGGCTTGTAGAGGTTTAACTCCGTCCTTAATCTCTTCTTTTGCAAACTCGGCAATTTCAAGACCAATTTCTATTTGTGTTCTTGTCTGTAATGAAAAATTATCTCTAGATTTTTTGCTGCGAATTGCTCGAACTAATTCTGTTCCAGTAATAACAATCACACAATAATCCTTTTCTCCTCTTACCGCCCTACCGAGACCTTGTTCAATTGTTTGTGCAAGTTTTATGGAAATATAATCACTGTTCGCCCTGCACGCTTCTAAATATCTATCGTATAATGATTCGAAATAGGGTCTTGAATCAAAAACTAATATTCTGCATGTATTATCAGGTAAATCAATTCCATCATACCTATTTACTATGACTAACGTTTTAGCAAATTTTTTATCTTTAAGTTTTTCTATTTCGTTAACTACTGTTTCTTTTTTTGCTATGGTAGCATCATACTTCTCCCAATCCTTAGTTGTATTGAAACTAGGTACAAGGGCTACGGTACCAAATTTCCGCTTAGCAGGATTAGACGGAGGTTTTGCAAAAAAATTAACTACCTCAGTCCTGTCTAATGAAGGATCAATTAAGGAAGGAATTAATATCATTTTTTCGCCTGACCAGCCTTCGTCTTCTAAGTATAAAGGATTACGGATAGTATCTGATGATATACCCAGTCCTCTAATAAAGAAAGCATCATCTGTGATTGTTGCGGACATAAAGATTCTGTGTTCAGCTTTATGATAGCTTCCAATCATGTAAAGAGGATTCGCATAGGGAATAATCTCCATACTTTTCCCGGAAATAAAACATTGACAATCTTTAATCATATCTTTAATTATTGGCCATGCAAACTTGATATGGGACTGATCACTGTATTTTGATAATATATCAGAAACTTCTGTATGCATATCTTGCCATACCCAATAAGGTATAGCCGCTAGTGCATCGTATTTTTTACGAGTAATATCAGCAAAGGTTCCTGCTCCTTGATTTTGTAATTCTGAAGTAAACAGAGCGAATATTTCCTGATATGCATTCGATTCTTGTTTTAATTCAATTTTAAATGCCTTTTTTATTACATCTATACAAGCATGTGCATCATCTAACAATATTGTAGAAACTGGCAGAGATTTAGAGCCTAACCCAAATTTAGTTTCACCATTAAACAATTTTTGAACATGAGTTATTAATATACTTTTCCCGTCAATGAAATCATCTGGTATGTCACCGTCTATAGTCGTATAATTAATTCCAAAGCTTTCTGCTTGCTGGCAAGTTTGTTCAACTAGTTGTTTATTATGGCAAAGATATAATGCTGGACCTTTATCTTGGTTTAGCTTTGACTGTAGCATAAGTAATCCCGTTAATGTTTTTCCCTGTCCAGTATGCAGTTTTAAAATAACATCTTTTTTATTTTGGAAATTGTCATACCATTTGTCTAAGATTTTCTCTTGTACGGGTCTTAAAGGTCCTTTGTCGCTGGCCCTATCTAGATTTGAATAAATATCACTTGGATGAATCTTTTTTTCAATTGTTTTCCTAGTAAGCCGTTTTTTAAAATCAACCATACTAATCCCCCTTTTGTAAAAGTATACCACTTTATTATGGGTAGAATAGGTAATATAGGTAATTTTGGAGTATGGTTTTAGAATTACAATTTATAACTAAAATACTTAATAGAATCTTGTATAAAAAATCCTTTTATTGAAAATCGGCTGAAATCATAGCGGTTACTTGGGTTACGCTTTTTTATTGGAGACACAAATTGTTGAACGCACTTAAACAAATTGATTTCGAACAATTTGAAGGTATTGTTGAGGTTGATGAGACCTACTTCTTATACTCCCAAAAAGGTCAACGTGGCATTTCAGGTAGAAAACCTCGTAAACGTGGCGGCAGCTCCAAAAACAGAGGAATCAGCCAAGAGCAGGTTTGCGTTCTTGTTGCCAGGGATCGAACAAAAGCAACTGTTTCCAAAGTGGCTTGTATGGGGCGTATTGTTAAAACCAAAGTTGAAGAAATGATTGGTGCAAAGTTAACACCTGCAAAGAGCATCCAATCAAATATTAGCAGTTGGCAGTGCAGAGGAATTAGCTGAAAAAATCTTATATCAACATGAGTTATTTTGCCATAGCCGTTATATGGGACAATTTGATATGGGTGGACAATCATTAGCAAATGTAGAAAAAGCGATAGATTTGTTAGCAAATAAAGTAGCGCCAATCGTAAGAAATACACTCGCTAAAAAAATTAGAAAGTAATTTACAGTTTGGTCAAAATCAAGCATGATAGGAGTATATATAAGAATACCGCAAACCGAGGAGTGAACATTGGTCCTCCTCGATTTAAAATACCGTTCATGCGATCGCCTGGTTACTAAAAGCGATAGCATATCGAGTGCCATGATATCAAATTAGGGATGCATTCAACTTTTATAAGGACTTGCCTACGCTGGAAAGTCCATTATTGTTTATGTCGAATTTTGGAGACTTTTGTCTAGAAATCGATATATTGAAAAAGTTGATAATAAATTTGTTAAAGTCGATAATATATTTCAAAAGTTGATAATAAAACTCAAAAGTCGATAATAAATTGCGAAAGTTGATAATAAATGTAAAACACTCAGAAATCTCCAAAATTTCGAGAGATGAGAGCAGGATTCTTTCACCCTTTGTCGAAAGTTAGATGACAATACCAGACAAGGAGTGTTGAAATGATAGTAAAAAAACGAGAATTGCCCCTATCTGTTCTAAAATCTCAAGCATTACTCCGCAGAATCCCTTCGAATCATCAGAAAGTCCCTATCATTAGAGAAAGTCTTATGAAAAAATTATCAGGGTATAAGGGCGAGAATGCACTTGATTTTCCATTGGGCCTTCTTTCAGATAAAGACCTCTATATTTTCCACGATCTTCGTCTACAAGACCAATCCTACTTTTTCCAAATTGACACATTAGTTATAACGCAAAACTTTCTTCTGATTCTAGAAGTTAAAAATATTGCGGGTACCATCTATTTTGATCCTAATTTCCATCAACTTATCCGTACTCAAGATGGTCAAGAGTCAACCTTCCCCGATCCATTACTTCAGACAGACCGCCAGGAGTTTCAATTGAAAAGATGGTTGGCTAAAAACCGTCTAAAAGACATTCCGGTTCTCTCCTTGGTTGTCATCAGTAATCCATATACTCAAATACAGACCTCACCGGAAAATTCCACTATTTTTGAAAAGGTTATTCGTCATGATTTTCTCCCCAAAAAAATTCATCAATTAAAAGAACTTTATAAAGAACAACTCCTTACTGAAAAGGAAATAAAGAAGTTAATCAACATTTTTAAGAAACAGCATACCCCAGGAGATTTTCCTATTTTAGATCAATTTCAGATTAGGAAGGAAGAAATACTAAGAGGAGTCCTTTGCCCTGAGTGTGATTATCTTCCACTAGAAAGGAGGTATGCCAACTGGTTCTGTCCCAAGTGTAGCTTTCCATCTAAAGACGCTCACGTTTTCGCGTTAAAGGACTTTTCCCTCCTCCTAGGTTCTACAATTACAAACAATGAGGCAAGAGACTTCTTACTGATTTCATCTCCTTCACTTGCAACAAGACTGCTTCGAACGATGAACTTATCTTGTGCAGGTACGAATAAGGGAAGAGTGTACTATTTACAATTTTAATTCTCATTTCATTTCCTCATTCAGCCTATTCACCTTCCTGCACAAACTCTCCAATTCACTAACAGTAAGCTGATAAAGCTGGGCATCCCCTTCTTTAAAAACACCGGCATGCAGCAGCTTATCAATATAACATTGTCTTAATTTATCAATCGCGTTCCGAAGTTGAATGGACATGTTGATACACTCCTTTTTTTATTTATTTTGCATAATTCTTAGTAACTCATGTCCTCGGGATCCCAGGGTTTTGATTAACTCTTCATACAGCTGATCTCTCAATATATCCAATTGGATTATTTTTTGGGCTAACAGGATTTCTTTTCGCTGTTCCATCTTTCAGGCCTTCTTTCTTTTTTAAATGATGAGCAGGAGGAAAGGAAGTATACAGGAGAGGAGGATTGCAGGGGCGGTCATGGCAATGCATCCTAATGCTCCCCAACTATACTGCCCGATACTGGAAGCTGAATCAGATAAAAAATGCTGTTACCGAGCAGGAGAAATGCGGCGATGATGGACAGCTCAATCAATAAAGGCACTCTAAATTTTTTACCTCCTTCACTATTTTTCCCATCATAAATAATTTTTTAAAAGGATTCAGCAAACATGTCAGATAAATTAACATGGTTTTTTTACAAAGATTAGAGGTATGTCAGGGAATCTTATGAATAGCTGTTTCTGGCTTTTAAATGATGTATGTTTTGGCAGTATGTTTATTAATCACCTTGAATCATTACTTAAAACGGAAGTGTATAGATGCTTATATTTATACATAATTGCTAAGCTGTGCTTATTGTATTAACAAGGTTAGATACAAAAAGGGATTCATTGCTTTTTAGCATCTGAATCCCTTTTTTTTATTGATATTTATTGTGCAACTTCCTGACCCGTCAATTCAATGTGCCCTTCTCCCCAATTGCACATCGCATCCAGAATGGGACGAAGAGACCAGCCATATTCGGTTAGAGAGTAAATAACCTTCGGTGGAACCTGGTCAAAAACCCGTCGGTTTACCACGCCATCTGCTTCCAGTTCCCTGAGTTGCTGGGTCAGCATTTTTTGTGTGATGCCAGGCATAAGCTTTTTCAACTCACTTGTTCGTTTTTCTCCTTTGATCAAGTGACACATGATGACGACTTTCCACTTTCCTCCGATAACATCCAGTGTGGCCTCTACGGGAATATTATAAGCCATTTTTGTTCCTCCTCTATTCTTTAGGCACTAAAAGGTACCTACATTACTTTAAAGTGCGTACTTTCCAATTTGGAGTGGTGCAATCATAATAACATACACAAGCAGAAAACAAAAGGTGAAAAAAGACCATAGGTACTTAAAAGTTCCTACATTACTTTTAAGTACGTACTATTATTTCTGTTTGTGATGATTCATAATAACGTTCATAAGGCAGTGTGATAAAAATTTGAAAGGCGCCTAGTCACTCTGTTTATGAATCATACACATCTTAAAAATATACAAGGAGGATTCTTTTATGAGTTCAACTGCTATAAATACGCAAGAAAAAAAAGGCGGCACTGCCGCATTAATGGCATTAGCAATCAGTGCATTTGGAATTGGTACGACTGAATTCGTACCTGTTGGATTGCTTTCCTCATTAGCTGATGATTTAAATATTTCAATTACTTTAGCTGGTTTATTAATATCCGGTTATGCAATGGGTGTCGCTATTGGAGCACCAATCCTTACGGCTTTAACAAACAAAATGAATAGAAAAACGTTATTAATGATATTGATGGTTATCTTTATTGCCGGTAACTCAGTTGCTGCTTTATCAACAAGTTTCGGATTATTATTAGTGGCACGGTTTATTACTGCATTTTCTCACGGGGTATTCTTCTCAATCGGATCAACGATTGCAGCAGATTTAGTGCCTGAACACAAACGGGCAAGTGCCATAGCATTTATGTTCACAGGTTTAACAGTTGCAACAGTAACAGGTGTTCCACTAGGTACATTTGTTGGCCAAGCATTTGGATGGAGATCAACGTTCTGGGCTGTCGCAATTCTAGGTGTAATTGCTATTATTGCCAGTGCCATTCTGGTTCCTAAAAATCTTAAACAAGCACCGCCGGCAAAATTAAGCGATAACTTTAAAATCCTAACTAACGGTCCATTACTCCTGGCATTTGCTATTACAGCTTTAGGATATGGCGGTACTTTTGTAGCGTTTACTTACCTTGCACCTATTTTAGAAAATATTACAGGATTCGCACCAAGTGCTGTTAGTGTCATCTTGCTTGTATATGGTGTTGCAGTAGCTATAGGGAACACAATTGGTGGGAAAGTCGCCAATAAAAATCCCTTAAAGGCTTTATTATGGATGTTCCTAATTCAAGCAATCGTGCTCGTTATCTTAACGTTTACAGCACCATTCAAATTGGCGGGAATTATTACTATATTCTTTTTAGGTTTACTAGCATTTATGAACGTTCCAGGATTACAGATTTATGTCGTTCAATTAGCTGAAAGATATGTACCTTCAGCAGTAGATGTCGCATCAGCATTAAATATCGCCGCATTTAACGTCGGAATAGCAATAGGTGCTTTTGTTGGAGGGCTTATCGGAGATTCTATCGGGTTAATCCATACTCCATGGATTGGTGGTGTAATGGTGTTTGGAGCTGTCCTTCTCACGTTTTGGAGCTCTGCTTTGGAAAAAAAGGAGGAGAGACAACCATCATCAAAGAAGGAGGTGTCTCTACAGTAGAGTAATTTATAAATATCAAAATAAATAATGCAATGATGTTTTACTGATTATTAAGGGGGACATTTATAATGGCTAAAAATTTACAAGATACGACAACTTTGAACAACGGAGTGGAAATGCCTTGGTTTGGTCTAGGGGTATTTAAAGTAGAAGAAGGGCCAGAGTTAGTTAATGCTGTTAAAACAGCTATTAAACACGGTTATCGCAGTATTGATACAGCAGCCATATATGGAAATGAAGAAGGCGTTGGAAAAGGGATCCATGAAGGAATCAAAGAAGCTGGTATTTCTAGAGAAGATTTATTTGTGACAACGAAAGTCTGGAATGCTGATTTAGGATACGAATCCACAATAGCAGCCTATAATGCGAGTTTAACAAAACTTGGTTTAGATTACTTAGATTTATACCTGATTCACTGGCCTGTAGAAAGTAAGTATAAAGAAGCCTGGGAATCATTGGAAACGATTTATAAAGAAGGGCGCGTCAAAGCAATTGGAGTAAGTAATTTTCAAATTCACCATCTTGAAGATCTGATGAAAGACGCAGAAATTAAACCAGTGATAAATCAAGTTGAATACCACCCGCGTTTAACTCAAAAAGAGCTTCAGTCGTTTTGTCGGGAACAAGGAATTCAACTGGAAGCTTGGTCTCCATTGATGCAAGGTGAGTTGTTAGATAATGAAATCCTAAAAGAGATTGCAAGAAAGTATACCAAATCTGTTGCTCAGGTCATTTTACGTTGGGACTTACAAAACGGAGTAATTACGATTCCGAAATCCACAAAAGAGCATCGTATAGTTGAAAATGCAACAGTATTTGATTTTAGCTTATCCGATGAAGATATGAAAAAAATCGATGGAATAAACGAAAATCACCGTATAGGGCCAAATCCAGATAACTTTGATTTTTAATAATTCCATTTGTGGCAACTTCTCTTAATGATAATTGAGATAGAGTAGGGTACGTACTAAATTCAGTTGTACCCTATTATTTTCCTGAACAATTATTAATCAGTTTCTTATTAAACTAATACGGTTTTTTATTAAATTAACTGGGTGCTTTTGTTGAATATCCTAAATTACTAAAAACCTGAAAATATGCAAGCTTTTATTCATTCCTTGCATATTTTCAGGTTTTTCACATTCAAAAAACATACTGCCATAAACAGCATTTTTTAATTGCCAAATACAATAGCAAGGTTTTTATAAGGGATGGGGGGAAGTGCTTGTCATTCAGCTGATCCTTTTCCACGGAGTACCTAAAGGAAATCCTATCAAAATAAAAGGCCATGCCTATTATTTGCAGCGGATAATCCGTGAATTACGAATCGTTGGCTCTTCGTTTCACTCTGAAATACCTTGATTTAAACAAGGAATCATCCACAGGCATTGATTCCATATTATATTTTTAATAAAGTTAGTTTTTTTTCGGTTGACAAGCATGTATATACAGGCTAAAATGAAAGCGTAAACAGAAACTTGTATATACAGGAAATCGATTTTTGAAAGCGTAAACAGTTTCTGTGTAAATAAGGGTTTGATTATTAAGATAATAGAAAATTGGGTATCCCAATTTATCAGGGGGTTAAGAAATGAGTAAGTATACAGATCCTTCTAAAGACTTGCTGGAGCACATTGGAGGCAAAGAAAACATTGCCGCCGTTACCCATTGTGCAACCAGAATGCGCTTTGTGTTAAATGATCCAGATCAAGCTAACGTAGAAAAGATAGAATCCATTCCACTGGTTAAAGGTACTTTCACACAAGCAGGCCAATTCCAGGTTATTATCGGGAATGAAGTTTCATCTTTTTATAACGATTTTGTCAAACTAGCGAACATTGATGGCACTTCTAAGGAAGAAGCAAAAGTTGCCGCAAAGCAAAATATGAACTGGCTGCAAAGAATGATTGGCCATCTTGCGGATATCTTTACGCCATTAATTCCAGCGCTTGTCGTCGGTGGTCTGATTCTTGGATTCAGAAATGTAATCGGTGACATTAAAATGTTTGAAAATGATACAAAGGCACTGATCGAAATTTCCCAGTTCTGGGCCGGAGTCCATTCTTTCTTATGGCTGATTGGTGAAGCGATATTCCACTTCCTCCCAGTCGGAATCACATGGGCGATTACAAAGAAAATGGGAACATCTCAAATTCTTGGGATCGTTCTCGGTATCACACTTGTATCACCGCAGTTGCTTAATGCTTATGGTGTTGCTGGCGCTAAAGCTGCAGATATACCTTTCTGGGATTTCGGTTTTGCCCAGATTGATATGATCGGCTACCAGGCGCAGGTTATTCCAGCAATCTTTGCAGGACTTCTTTTGGCTGTATTAGAACGAAAGCTTCGTGACATTGTGCCAAATTCAATCTCAATGATTGTTGTACCGTTTTTTGCACTAATTCCAACAGTATTAATTGCGCACACAATCCTTGGCCCTATCGGCTGGGAAATCGGAAAGTTCATCTCTGATATTGTTTATTCCGGATTAACATCTGCTTTTGGCTGGTTATTTGCAGCTATCTTTGGATTTGCATATGCACCGCTTGTTATAACGGGTTTACACCATATGACCAACGCAATTGATCTTCAGCTGATGAGTGAGCTTGGCGGGACAAATCTGTGGCCAATGATTGCATTGTCCAATATTGCTCAGGGGTCTGCGGTTCTCGCAATGATCTATATCAATAGAAAGAACGAAGAAGAAAAGCAGGTTTCCATTCCAGCTGCTATTTCTTGTTACCTAGGGGTAACAGAACCGGCTATGTTCGGTATTAACTTGAAATATGGCTACCCGTTCTTGGCTGCCATGATAGGTTCCCTCGTTGCAGCTGTCGTATCAGTAGGAAGCAATGTTATGGCTAACTCAATTGGGGTTGGCGGACTGCCAGGAATTCTATCCATCCAGTCCCAGCATATCGCAATGTTTGCTGTAGCTATGGTTGTAGCGATTGTTGTTCCGTTCGTATTGACAATCGTGTTTGCTAAAACAAACATGGGGAAAATCTCTTTTAAGAGAAAATAAGAAATGAGTTTAAAAGGAGGGGACTTGTTTCCCTCCTTTTCTTTATAAACAATTTATTTTTTATACTATAATGTAAGTAGCATTCCAGATATAAATATATAATCAATGATTGGGGATTCTTTTTTATGACAAACAAGTTTCTAACAATCTATAGTGACCTTGTAGCAAAAATAGAGAGCGGAGAGATTCCGCCTGCCACTCTTCTCCCGTCTGAACATGAATTAAAAGAAAGCTACAGCACATCAAGGGAGACGATCAGAAAAGCGTTAAACCTGCTTTCGCAAAACGGATATATTCAAAAGGTAAGAGGAAAAGGGTCCATTGTGATAGACATCAGTAAGTTTGATTTCCCTGTTTCCGGTCTCGTGAGTTTTAAAGAACTGGCTGAGAAAATGGGCAACAAACCGCAAACGATTGTCAATGAACTGACTTTAATAAAGCCCGACGAATTTATCAAGCAGCAGCTTCAACTGTCAAACAAAGATCAGGTGTGGAAGGTAATCAGAACGAGGGAGATAGGCGGCAAAAAAATCATTTTAGACAAAGATTACCTGAATAAGAAGTACGTGTCGACATTGACAAAAGATATTTGCGAAAACTCTATTTATGATTATCTGGAGAATGACTTAAACTTAAATATTAGCTTCGCAAAAAAAGAGATTGTCGTTGAAGAACCTTCTGCCGAGGACCGGGCCCTTTTAGATCTGGAAGGATTTCATAATGTTGTCGTTATCAAAAATTATGTTTACTTAGATAATGCGAGCCTTTTTCAATATACGGAATCCAGGCATCGACCTGATAAATTTCGCTTTGTTGATTTTGCGCGCAGAACACGTATGTGAGACTCGTTAAAAATGAGTGAATCATGAATACTCTCGGATTGAACTCGTCAATATGGCGAGTTTTTGTTTATTAATAAAAATCACTTTACATAAACTAGTTGTTGTATAATGGTATAAACATACTACTAAAGACCTAAAATCATTTTGGGAATAAGAGGAGTCTGCTTTATGTTAAGAGAATTCCAACAGCTGAAAAGAAGAATATATTTAGTGGTATTTCCTTTGTTTAGCTTATCTCTATTAATCAATCAGTTTCACTACAAACATAATGATTCACCTTTACACTTTGAAGACAAGTTAAAAGACTACCTTATGTTATCTTGGTTTATAATTGGGTCTGTGTTATTAATGATAAAGAAGAGTTCGCTTAGGACGGTTGAACTTATTACGCTTGGTCTAGTACCAATCATTCTTTTTATATATCTGCGCCATATTTTATTCGTTGAAATTCCTCGTGAAGATGTGTTAGATTCAGGTACGTTTTTGTTTTGGGCTCCCTTTTTATTCATTGCCATTTTTATATCGATCCCTAAGAAAAAAGCTTTAATTTATGCATTAAGCATCCAAACGGTAAATTTATTGATGATCTTTTTCGCATATTGGAAATTTGATTATTCTGACGATACAACCAGAATTCTCTTCAACTTTTTCATTTCCCAATACGTGTTTATTTTTGCGATGTTTTATTTCCAAGAACTTTTTAAGGTATTTCTAAAAAATCAGGAACTGGAAAGTATCGCTAGTACAGATTATTTAACCGGCCTGCCAAATAGACGTAAAATCGATCAAATATTGAATAAGCAATTTAATAAACCTAATGGGAAGGGTTTTTCGATTGTGTTGCTTGATATAGATCATTTTAAATCGATTAATGATAAGTACGGGCATGATATTGGCGATTCGGTATTGAAAGAAATTTCATCACTATTAAGAGCGAACAAAAAGGAGCATCATTTCCTAGGAAGATGGGGTGGAGAGGAATTTATTATGATTGTAACGGGCGAGACCAAGGTTGAAGAAGAGGCTGAGAGAATGCGGTCGATTATTGAAGCTCATCTTTTTTTGGATATACAAACGGTTACGGCCAGTTTTGGAGTGGCGACATATGAACAAGGTGATGATAAACGTTCTTTGCTTGTTCGCGCCGATTCTGCCCTCTACTTATCGAAAGAAAACGGTCGGAACCAAGTATCTGCTTTGTAACGATTATGATTCATTTGCCTCGTTCCCCTCTAAGACATGACATTTATCATGTATCTTACATGACACATATGTCTTCAAAAGTCTTTTTTATGTCTTTATAATTAAGCATAACAATAAATCTGGAAGGGAAATAGATAAACATGAGCGAAAAAAATGCGAAAAGCTTAAGGAAGTATGTAGCCCCTTATGAAAAATCAGAAACAAGGAACAGTGTAAGGCAACTCATTAACACGATGGTTCCGTTTTTTATGTTATGGTTTCTTGCTTATCAGAGTCTGTCCATTTCTTATTTCTTAACGCTGGGACTAGCCGTAATTGCAGCGGGGTTTTTGGTGCGGATTTTCATTATTTTTCATGATTGCTGCCATTACTCTTTCTTTAAAAACCGGAAGGCCAACAGAATCCTTGGAACGATCACAGGTATTCTAACTGTTTTCCCTTATAGCCAATGGCAGCACGAACACTCAGTGCACCATGCAACAAGCAGTAACTTGGATAAGCGGGGTACCGGTGATATATGGGTGCTAACGGTGGATGAATATAAGGAAGCGTCCACTTGGACACGACTGGCTTATCGGTTATACCGGAACCCGATTGTTATGTTTGGCATAGGTCCAATCTACGTATTCCTGATTACAAATAGATTTAACAGAAAGGGTGCAAGATTGAAGGAGCGGCTTAATACCTATCTAACAAACGTCGCTATCGTTACATTGGTCGTTTTGTTAGGACTGACCCTCGGGTGGGAATCATTCCTTTTAGTACAAGTGCCGATATTTTGGATTTCAGGCGCTGCAGGGATCTGGCTTTTTTACGTGCAACATACATTTGAGGATGCCTATTTTGAAGAGAATAAAGACTGGGAGTATGTTAAAGCAGCGGTTGAAGGAAGTTCTTACTACAAGCTACCGAAATTACTACAGTGGCTCACGGGAAATATCGGTTATCATCACGTACACCATTTAAGTCCCAGAGTCCCTAACTACAAGCTTGAAGCGGCACACAATAACACTCAGCCTTTGCAGAATGTACCGACTATCAGCCTGGCAACCAGCTTGAGTTCCCTTAAATTTCGCCTATGGGATGAGCAAAAGAAGAAATTCGTGGGATTTAAAGAAATCAAGTCGTAAGCTAAATGAAAAGAATCACGATTATCTCAAGACAGAGATATGAGTGTGATAAGATAGCAAAGTGTTTTAATATCTAATACCGAAAAAGAGGTTTCGCACATGCTAAAAAGGTATATGATATTCCTGAAAAGTACCGGGATAGCTCCCTATATATGGGCTGTCCTGAGTATTTTACCATTCTATTTCATATTCGAATCTTCCTCCACGAATGAAATAATCGTGGGGATTTTATTGACAATCTTATTCTTTTTCTTTTACGGAGTAGCTTTTATATCAAACGGATGGGCCGTTTATATATGGACGATTCTATTGATTGGTATCTCGGTTGCATCGACGAGCCTGTTCAACTACATCTATTTTGCCTTTTATATTGCCTATTTTATCGGTAATATTAAGGGTCGCTATCCCTTTATCACATTGTACATTGTTCATTTAGTAAGCACATCCGTCTCGATCAACTTAAACGTCGTTCTGCAGGAGGAACAGTTCTTAAAACAGTTGCCCTTTGTCGTTATCATTTGGATAAGTGTCATCCTTCTACCTTTTAGTATTCGCAATCGGAATGAGATGGGACAGCTTGAAGAAAAACTCGAAGATGCCAACAATCGGATTTCGGAGTTGGGGAAGCTTGAGGAACGACAGCGTATAGCCCGTGATCTTCATGATACACTGGGACAAAAGCTTTCTCTTATTGGACTGAAGAGCGATTTGGCCAGTAAATTAGTTTACAAAGATCCCGAGCAAGCACGAGATGAATTGAAAGATGTTCAGCAGACCGCTAGAACAGCATTGAATGAAGTAAGGAAGATGGTGTCGCAAATGCGTGGCATCCGATTGAAAGAAGAAATCATTCGCGTCAAACAAATCCTTAAAGCAGCTGAAATTGAGTTTGTAGGCGATGAAGAAATAGCTTTAACGAATGTTTCCTTGTTGACCGAGAATATTCTAAGTATGTGTCTGAAAGAAGCGGTGACCAATGTTGTCAAACACAGCGGCGCCTCAATATGCCATATCACGATCGGGCAATCGTGGAACGAAATTGTCATTACCGTTAGGGACAACGGAGTCGGTAGCGTGACGGAAAACGACTTTACAAAAGGGAACGGTCTGATAGGAATGAGGGAACGGCTTGAATTCGTCAACGGCAGCCTCGGGATTATCGCTCGAGAAGGGACAACATTACTCATAAAAGTCCCAAACGATGTAAAGCAGACAGATAAGGAGGAGCTTAAATGATTCGAATTGTCATTGCTGAAGATCAGCGAATGCTATTGGGAGCCTTAGGTTCATTGCTCAATTTGGAAGAGGATATGGAGGTCGTTGGAAAGGCAAGTAATGGAGAAGAAGCCATTAATCTTGTACAGCGATATCAGCCGGATGTGTGTATCATGGATATTGAAATGCCAGGAAAAAGTGGACTTGAGGCGGCAGAAGAACTGAGAGGGCTAGGTTGTAAAGTCATCATCCTAACAACTTTTGCCCGTTCAGGTTACTTCCAACGCGCGTTAAAAGCAGGGGTAAGCGGCTATTTATTAAAGGATGGCCCTAGTGAAGAGCTGGCGAGTTCAATCCGCATCGTTAAGGCAGGCAAGAGAATCTACGCACCGGAACTCATGGATGATATATACAGTGAAGAAAATCCTCTTACCGACCGGGAGCGGGAAGTATTAGAACTGATTGCCGATGGAAAAAACACAAAAGAAATTGCTGATCAACTAAAGCTAAAAACAGGAACGGTGCGTAATTATATTTCAATGATCTTAGATAAGCTGGAAGTGAAGAACCGGATAGAAGCGATTACTCAATCCAAAGAAAAGGGATGGTTTAAGTAGTTTTCTTTTTATGCTTTGAGTCGTCGGGCTGAATTCAAGGAAGGTGTAATCGCTTTGTGTCCAGAGACCCTGGCAAGCCCGAATTTTGGCATATATCCATAGATGGATTCATACTGGCCCTTGGGAACGACATAGGTTTCGTGATAAATTCCTACTGCGTCATTATTTCCTGCTTTTTTATTGAAATGTTCCCATGAGGTTAAATGCTTTTGTCCTTTCGCATAAGAAAGTAAATCTTCAGTTGAACGCCAATACTGAACCACTAATGTAGATCGCAATCCCCAAAAGGTCTCCATGGACAAACATCCATGTTCTTGATTTATAAAAAGCTCACGTATCATAGGAGGCATCGATTTGAACACAGGCCCCCATTTATGGATGGCCCACCATTTGTTCACGCGCATCCCAATGATGAATATAACGATTTCGCCCTCATGATCAGCCGTGTAACGGCCTGGAAAAATTCTTTTGCCCATATGAATCTCCTCCTTTTATTCCTCTAGTTTCTTCATCGCATCCTCACACCACTCTATAGCAGACTGGGTCATTCTTTTGCCATAATCCAATGTGATGAGCCAAAATTGCGCATCGGCCTTTTCCGATAGGTTTTCGGAAATCATTTTTGTAATGTCTTCATAGGTATTAAAACGTAGACGAAGCTTTTCATAGTACGTGTTGATATGATTGATGGTTATATCGATGCTTTGATGGCGGCTGAAAAATAGCTTCAGTAATAATTCGTTCTTTTCGGTAGGAATATCATTAATCGGTGTTTGAAGCCACGATTGTAAGGCGAGCTCTCCTTTCTGTGTGATATGGTACTCCTTTTTATCCGGCTTGCCATCTTGAGTGGAATTCATAACTGTCGCAAGATCTTCGTCAACTAAATGCTTTAGGGTTGGATAAATTTGCCCGTAACTAATCTTCCAGAAATGATTTAATCTGCCATGAATCATCTGTTTAATCGAATATCCGGTATGACATCCTGTGGTGAGCAAGCCGAGGACCGCATACTTTGTATGGTTTTCTTTAGTCATGAAATCACACCTTATATCTTTTTGATACAAATAAAACGAGAATCAGGAAGAGGATTTTTAAGAAAATGAAAAAAGCCCAAATAAGAGGAGCTCTTCATAAGATTTTATTTTATTAATGTTAGAAAATTTATTTTTCTCCTAGACTTTTAGACATATTTACTGTATAAATTAGGTAAATGGTTTGATGATAAAGAACTCAGTCAAAGAGATGACTCCACAATTTTTTGGATTCATCCCTTTTGTATGTGAGAGGCGAACTTGGTTTGTAGGGGGTGAAGAAGTGCATTATCTCATATTATTTGAAGCATTTCTGATTGTATTACTACTAGTATTATATTTACGCAGTGAAAAGAAATTAAAGAATTTGAACTTATACCATACTACAAACAACTATCCGAAAAAAGGAAGTAATGAATCTGCAATAGAGTATTCCATCCAAAAAAGAGCACATAGGGTATTAGTCCCGTACATAGAATGTACCGTTAAAATTGTTGACTTTGGCAATGAAAAGTATGAATCATTACGCAACAAGCGTTTTATTGGCCAGGTAGAAAATATAAGTGTTACCGGAGTAAAGTTTGTCTCAACGTATGAGCTGCCTGTAAAATATGAAATTATCGGAGAAATATATTTTACATTGGGAGACAGAGAATTTAATCTCATGGGCAAGATCGTAAGAAGAGAGGATCACCTTAACGGGGAGCTAAGATACGGATTTGAATTTTTTGAATTAAAAAAAGAAACGATTGCCGATTTAAGTATCATTTTAAATAATATCGAAGCGGGAAGAAGAAAACAGTTTGAAGAGATTTTTTAGTTTTATATTGTTCGTAAAACCAAGCAAGATGCCTTGAGCAGCTTTGTTTGGTTTTTTTAGTGGCAATAGGCGATATTTCTCCCCCCCTTTGCAATAATCTGAAAATTTGTTATATTAAAATTAGGTATTATTTACTAAGAAAATAGTCCTAAATTAAAGCATCGGAGGATTGCGTTATGAACCTAAAAGTTAAAAATATCGTAACTACGCTGAAAACAAAGCTCATTTTTTTATGTTTAATTTTGTTAGCGCTTCCATCATTGGTAATCGGTATTACTGGCTATCAATCCAGTAAAGCTAATCTAGACCAACTTGGCGAAACAAACTTAACCAATAATGTGAATATGGCTATTAAATTAATAGAAAATCTTAATCAAGAAGTTGAAAAAGGAGCCCTTTCTTTAGAGGAAGCGCAAGAGAGGGCTAAGGTTGCACTCATTGGTGAAAAAGGTACTGATGGTAAAAGAGAGATTGATAAAAGCATAAACATGGGCGAATACGGCTACTTTTTTGCGATGGATGAGAAGGGAGAACTACTGGCTCATCCAAACTCAGAAGGTAATAATCTATTTGACTCTGTAGATCCCAATGGAGTAAATGTTGGGGAAGAAATTGTTGACGCTGCATTTAAAGGCGATGGATATGCCTATTATCAATGGCCGTTGCCTAATGATCCTGATAGCATCAAGCCTAAAGTAACATTTGCAAAAAAAGAAGAGAATTGGGGATGGGTGGTCTCTGCGGGGACATATATGATGGATTTTAATAGCGGCGCCAATTCCATTTTATATGTCTTATTAATTACATTAGGGATTTCGTTGGTCGTTGGCTCGGTGGTCGCATGGTTCTTTTCGGGACGCATCGCAAATCCAATAAGGGAAATAGCCCATGAGATGACACTTGTGGCCGAGGGTGATTTGACGATAGAGAAAGTGAAAGTGAAAAGCAATGACGAGGTTGGGTCGTTGGCGGACAGCTTTAACAAGATGGTAGAAAATTTAAAAGACTTAATCATGAATGTTGTTGAAACTTCTGAACAAGTAGCAGCTTCCTCTGAACAGCTAAGTGCGAACGCAGATGAAACATCTAAAGCAACAGAGCAAATTGCCGGATCGATGCAGGACGTGGCGGCAGGTGCTGAAGAACAAACAAACAGAGTTGAAAAATCAACACAATTTACTAAGGAAATCTCGAATGATATGTTAGAAATTTCAGATCAGGTTGAACGTGTAACCGAAGCCACGAATTTCTCTTTGGAGCAATCAGAGAAAGGGAAGGAAATTGTAAAGCAAGCAATTACACAAATGGGAATAATTAATAGTAATACTGCTGAAACGGGAAGTGTCATCCAACTATTACATGAGAAGTCATCTGAAATTGAAAAAATTGTATCGCTGATTAAAGGCATTGCGGAGCAAACGAACTTACTAGCTCTCAATGCGGCAATTGAGGCTGCCAGAGCTGGGGAGCATGGCAAAGGTTTTGCCGTTGTAGCTGATGAAGTCCGCAAATTGGCAGAGCAATCCAGTGAATCGACACAGCAAATCAATGGATTGATAAAAGATATCCAGGCTAGTATCAACAAGGCGGTAGAGTCGACGAAAAATGGTGAAAATGCCTTGAAGACAGGAACAGAATTAGTCAATACTGCGGGGAGCTCTTTCGGGGAGATTGGGACTGCTGTTGTTCAAGTCGTAGACCGACTGAAAGACGTAACAAGCTCCATGAATCAAATTAACGAAGGAACTAGTAACTTAGTGGAAACGATGGTTGGTGTCAATGAGATAACAGCCAAGACAAGTGGATATACTCACGAGGTTGCCTCTGCCACGGAAGAGCAAACTGCATCCATTGAAGAAGTAAGCGCTGCGACAGTCACGTTGGCCCAAACCGCACAAGAACTGCAAAGCCTTGCAAGGCAATTTAAGATCTAGTAAAGGGAGAAAAATGGACAAGTGTCTGTCTAAAAAGTCCATTTAAGATTAAAATGTACCAAATTAAAAACCCAAGAATGCTGATTTAACAGTATTCTTGGGTTTTGCTTTTATCCAGATGTCGGCTAAATTTCTACTTTCGGGACAGCCCCTTGTCATGCATACTATGAAGAGAGTGCTTATTTCACAAGCTTCAATGCACTTTCAGAAATATAGAAGTCTTTTCCATTATACACATTGATGGTGTTTACCGTTTTTTGTTGATTAGAACTTTGGATCATGATGTTTTTATTTGCCGGGAATTGTACTTTTTGTTTTCCTTTTTCTGCAATCAGAACTACGTTATTTGGATCTGTCACATCAATGCGGGTTGTGTAGCCTTTTTTCTCTAATGCGTCTTTGCCATTAACATAAAGTTTCTTCGTTAATTGATTTAAATCAAAGCCCATGAATTGTGCCATCTTTTTGGCAATGTCCGTGTTTTCAAGCAGTCCGATTGGTCTGGAAGGTCCGTAAGAATATAGGAATACGTCTTCACCTGTATGTCCGCCCGTTGTAAAGCCGATATTTGCACGGTTCGCGAGCATTTTTACCATGTCTGAAGCAAGGTTTTTAGAAGAATTTAAGGTTGCTTCTTCTTCAGAGGTCAAGTTATCCAGACCATATAATGCTGCTACTTCTTTAAGGTTCGATTTGTCTGATTTGAGTTGGCTTAATGCACCTTCAACCGTCATTTTTGCTTTCTTTAATGGGTCGATATACGCTGACACAGGAGTTTCCGGATAGGTTGCATTTGTATTTTGGTTACCCATTGTAATTCCGCTGTTTCCGTGGTCACTCACTGCGATGACCATTGTGTTTCCATCCTTTTTCGCAAAATCAACTGCCTTCTCTACAGCCGCGTCAAATGCTAATACATCACTAATCATTCCAACCGAATCGTTTGCGTGCGCTGCCCAGTCAACCTTGCTTCCTTCCACGAATAAGAAGAAACCGTCTTTATCTTTATCCAATGTATGAATCGCCTTACCTGTCATGTCTGCTAAAGTAGGCTCGCTTGGTTTGGTTGTTTCCCGGTCAAAATCATAAGCAAGTGCGCTTGGGGCAAAGCTTCCCCAAATTTTATTTGATTTTGAATTTAAGAGATCATTGCGATTTTCAACGATATCATATTTGTTCTTTTGAAGTACCGTTAAGAGGTCTTCGCCATCTTTTCTAGCATTTTTTGTAGTTCCAGGAGAAAGAGATTCTTTTCCTCCGCCTAACACTACATCGATATTTTGATAGACTTGCTGTTCAGCAATATCCCCGTAATTGCTTCTATGTGTCACATGAGCAGAGAAGCCTGCCGGTGTCGCATGTTGGATTTCGGAAGTTGAAATGATACCCGTTGCTTTCCCTTGTTGTTTGGCACCTTCCAAAACATTTGCAACCGGTTTATGAGCATCTTTTGCGGAAACCGGCTTAACCCCCGGTGAATTGACCACTGCAGGCAGGACACCAACGAATTTATCGTTGGATTTATTTCCAGTAGCCAGTGCTGTTGCCGCTGGTGCTGAGTCAGTGATGGCCGACTCTGCGGAGTGGGTTCTAACGCCGCCTGCCACCATTTCGTCGATAGCGAGATTTTCGCCTTTATACCATCTTGAGAGGGTAGTGGCACCGGCACTAGTCCCATCCATGACCATCATGATGACATTAGTCGGTTCTTTTTTTCTATCCTTTGCTTGAACATCTTCCTTTTTGGCGGCCAATCCCAGTGATGAAATAGCAACTGCCCCAGCCAAAGTAAACCCTGCTACTTTTTTGCCCATTTTGTTCAATCTTTTTCCCTCCAAGGAAATTAGAATTTTCTAACAACAAATTAATAATAAAGGAGGAATGTTAAGTTACTATTTTCCTTACGTTAAAAATATATGTAATTTTTATTTCATTTCATTTAACTGAAATAAAATTACATATATTTTTACCCATTATTTTCATGAGGAAGGGGTATAGTTAAAGTATGAAGAAAGGGTGATGATGATGGAAGTAATGATAAAACCACCCGCAGCAGCGGAATTAAAAAAATATGACTTTAAGGAAAATGAAGGTGTCAGAATAGAAGCGATATTTGTTGGCAGCTGTTCTTTATATGCCGAACATCATCTTAAAATCGATAAAAAGCAAACCGATGATGATTTGTTTGTCATTGAGAATATTCCCATCTTAGTGTCGAAAGAAAGCCAAAAACATCTGTATCACAAAATCTCTTTAGATTTCAATCCTTCTCTGGGATTTAAGCTTTCATCTGACGAAGAAGTCTATCGTTATAATCTTAAAATGGCAAGATGAGCAAGCTGCTCTATATGTGCAATCCCCCAAGTGAGGACACCTACCTACCACCGTTTTTCTGGTTTTTATCTTCTGGAGTAGGGAACCCTAACCCTACTTGATGACCGAAAATGTCCAGCGATGTGAAAGGACTTGATGCAAAATGAATTTACCGGATAAAAACAACGTAGCCGAAATAAAAGATCGTCTTGAAAAGCGCAGAGTGACTTTGTCTGACGGAACATCACTTCCATGCTTAGGGCAAGGGACGTGGTACATGGGAGAGGACCCTCAAGCGAAAAGCAAGGAAATCAAAGCCTTGCAACTTGGAATCGAATTGGGTATGCAGCTGATTGACACGGCTGAAATGTATGGAAATGGTGGGTCTGAACGACTAGTAGGCGAAGCGATAAAAGGGATGAGAGGGGATGTCTTTCTAGTATCGAAAGTGTATCCGCACAATTCAGGATTACAGAAGATTTCAACAGCGTGTGAAAACAGTTTAAAACGGTTGGGAACAGACCATTTAGATCTATACCTTCTGCACTGGAGAGGGAATATTCCTTTAGAGGAAACGATTGCAGGAATGGAACAGCTGAAGAAAGAAGGCAAGATCTTAAAGTGGGGAGTTTCTAATTTTGACACCGATGATATGGAAGAGTTATGGAACACCCCGGGCGGGCAAAAATGTGTGACGAACCAGGTGTTATACCATCTAGGTTCCAGAGGAATTGATTTTGATCTTCTCCCCTGGCAAAAAGAACACGATGTCCCGATTATGGCGTATAGTCCCCTTGCTCAAGGCGGTTCTTTAAGAAACCGTTTATTGAGCGATCCGGTCATGGTCGACCTTGCAGAAAAGCATAATGTGGAACCGCTGCAAATCGCTCTTGCCTGGACGATACGGACGAATCAAGTAATCGCCATACCTAAAGCGGTCCAGGAACAACATGTTTTGGAGAATGCCAAAGCGGCGACAATTGAATTAACCGATAAAGAACTAAACCGGATTGATGACATTTTTCCTAAACCTCGTCAGAAGATGCCTTTGGATATTAAATGAATATTTGTCCCCTCGGATGTTCCCTGCTGAGGGAATATTTATTTGCCCATCAAGCATCATAAGAATTATCGGGCTTATCGTTAATCGTTCATGATAAAAAACATTATGGTGAACAAAAAGACGGTAAAAGTGTAAGTTTGATAGTGGATCAAAAATAGACGGACAAAGATAAAGAAGAACCGGTCGTGTTGTGCACGTCCGGTTCTTCTTTTGTTAGGCGTTGTAATTAGTAGAGTATCATATACCATTCGGGTATAATATATTTATTTACACAAAGGATGAATGAATCGTATGCCTAAAAATTCAAAGCACTTAGCAGGTATTTCACTGGCCGTCATGGGGACGGGGTTTATTTCCACTCTTCCTTTTGAAGGGCCTTTCATTATAAATTTAATACAAGGCGGCTTTGAGGCGGGTCTCATAGGGGGATTGGCTGATTGGTTTGCCGTGACGGCTTTATTCCGGCATCCAATGGGAGTTCCTATTCCTCACACGGCGCTTTTGCCAAAAAATCGAAAACGGGTGACAAAGGCGTTAGTATCCACGATAGAAAACGACTGGCTTTCAAAAGAAAGTATTAAAGATAAATTAAAACAGATCCATTTTACAGAGAAATTGCTGAACATTACCGAAAAAGAGCTTCACTCTGATTATTTGAAAAAGGGAATCGTACAGACTTTAACTCGATTGATCCATCATATTGACATCAATTGGGTAGTGCCCTTTATTGAGAAACAGCTAAAGGAGTCACTCACTTCACTTGAAGTGCGCGGGCTTCTTCAGTCTGCTGCCAATCAAGCACTGCTGAGCAGTTATGACAAGCAGGCGTTTGATCTTTTACTGTTAAAAGCGGAAGAATGGTTAGTCCAAGAAAACCGTAATTATCAACTTGGGAGCTTTGCTCTAAATGCGATCAATAAAATTGAGGTAGACGGGATTTTTCAGTTTGCGCTTAAGTCCTTTCAAAGCATGGTGAACGAGGAGAAGCTCGGGAATATTCTCCAGAACCTTTTGCTGAACAATATAGCAAGCCTGCGTCAGGAAGACGATACAAATCGCGAGGCAATTCTCTTGCGGCTTCGCGCGGCATTACGGAATATAGGAGAGAACAAGCCATTAGTAGGAGAAATACAAAATCTGAAGGATCGTCTTATTTCAGATTGGGAACCGGCTGATCAGGTAACTGGTATCGTCGAAAAAGTTCGTCAGCACGCATTGTCCTTTGTCCAGGACAGCCGATTCATGGATGAATATTTCCTTCCGCTTATCACAAATTTATTAAATGAGATAAAGACGGATGAACAAAAAATCACTCGGGTTGAAGACTGGATTCAGGAACAAGCTAGCGTTCTTATTGAAGGCAATCACTCGAAAATTGGCAAGCTTGTAGAGGAAAACCTGGATAAGCTGGATGATAAGATGCTCATAGAGATGATTGAAAACAGTGTTGGAAAAGATCTGCAATGGATCAGGGTAAACGGAGCGGTTTGCGGATTTATTATCGGGTTATTCTTAACAGGATTTACAATGCTCGTATAATTGTATTTAAAGAAGTCTCTCATTATGCTGAGAGGCTTTTTTGCGCTTTTAAAGAAATTGAATGATCCCGACATTTCCCTAAATAACCGTACATAGAATAGATAGAAATCACGATAGGACAAGGAAGGAAGAAATATCTTTGAAAAAAAAAGTGAAGATTTACCCTCTGCTTTTACTTGCTATGGTTTTGGTTCCAGTAGCTTATTTTGAATCTGATTATGTGAAAACTTTGTATGACACAGAACCTATATTACTTGGACAAGCGGGTGGTGCTATTAATGAAACCACCATGGCCACACCTGGAGAAAAAAAGAATGCATCTGAAGAAAATTTGATACTACAGCTGGATCAAAGACTAGTCGATCGTGAAGAGGTAGACGGATATCTTGTGGAAACGTACCGGGAGTATGAGCTCTATGAAGACCGGGAAGGAAATGTTAAGAAAGTGATTCCTACCTCGAACTATGATTATATTCGTTATAAGCTGGATGAATAGTTATGTTCATTAAAAGAGGGTAAGGTTCTCCGCCTAAAAATGGACGGGGACCTTACCCTCTTCTTGATAATTCCGTAAAATTTTCATTTATTCCGTAAAAATTTGGATTATCCCGTAAAAAGAAGGATTAATTCCGTAATCGGGAGTTATTAGAATTATAAGTATGAATCATTATTATGTTTGTCAGAATATCTAACATGGTTTTCGTTTTTTGAGCGTATTTTTATAAAAAAGTACGGATAATTCTTTGGACATATGTTCATTATGGAATTTTTATGTTATATTACCTAACATAAATTATTCGAATATTTAGAATGTAAACCTTTTTTTAATAAACTTTCTGTCCGAGGTGATGATATGGGAAGCGGAGATGCATCTTATAAAGATAAAAAGGTGATTTCAATAGGAGTGGTCAGCGAGTTAACGGGTCTGTCCGAAAGGCAGATTCGATATTATGAAGAAAGAAATCTCATTTTTCCCGAAAGAGCGGAAAAGGGTAACCGCAAGTACTCTTTTGCCGATGTTGAAGCCTTAATGGATATCGCGAATAAAATAGAAGATGGTGTACAAACATACGAAATCAGGCAGGAAATGATAAGAGAGGGCAAGAAGGAAGATCGGCGAACAACCCGTGAAAGAATGCTCAGAGGCCAGTTGAATGCCCAATTTGGCATGCGAAAAAAATGAAATAAACATGGCAGATATCTAAAAAAGTAAAAACACTTTGAATAAGGTTTCAAAGTGTTTTTTAAGACTTTTTCCTTTTCATTTTCGGACAATGAACGAGAGTATTGCAAGTATTGATACAGTCACCAGACAGACGGCAGATCCGATGAGATTATTTGGATTAAAAATAAAAGCAAGAAAGATAAGCGATAACGAGACGATCGCAAATAAGGTCGTATATGGATGCCATTTCACCCGGAAGTCAGGTTGTTCTTTGTACCCCGTCCGGAGCTTTAGTTGAGCTGAACAAATACTTATCCATAACAGAAGAACCGTAAAACCCGGAATAGTCATTAAATAACTTATGATTCGTTCGGGTGACATATAAGCCAAGAACACACCGATCAATAGGCATGTTGCAGCTAGCAGAATTCCTTTGAGAGGAATGCCTTTTTTAGTTGTTTGCAACAAGCCTTTTGGCGCTTCTCCGCTTTGGGCCATTGAATACAATGTTCGAGATGTGGCGTAGATGCCCGAGTTAGCGGCTGAAAGTACAGCTGTTAACAGAACGAAATTCATAATATGAGCGGCCCCGGGGAGTCCTGATAAACTGAAAACCTGAACGAAAGGACTGTCTTCGCCCGAAACTTGGTTCCAGGGCATGATCCCGCAGATGATAAGAATCGGAAGGATGTAAAAAAAGATAACCCGCCAAACGGCCCCTTTGATTATTTTGGGGAGCACCTTCTTAGCATCTCTCGTTTCTGTCACGGCCACCCCAATTAATTCAGCGCCCCCATAGGAAAACATAACAACCAATAGCGCGCTAAAAATTCCGTTGAGCCCATTAGGGAAAAATCCGCCATGTGCCGTATAGTTTGAGAAGGGATCGGGAGTGGAGCTGGGAAAAATACCTAATATGATCAGAAGTCCTAGAACAATAAAAGCAATAATTGCAATTATCTTAATTCCTGCAAACCAAAACTCAAGTTCTCCATAAAATTTTACATGAAACAAATTAATCCCGATTACTACCGCAGCACAAAGTAAGCTGAACAGCCATAACGGAACAGAGGGGTACCAGTATTGCAAGAAGCTTCCTGCTGCCAGCAATTCGACAATGATTACAATGATCCAATTAAACCAATAGAGCCATCCAACGACAAAGGATATCCGAAAACCAAACGCTTTATTAACAAGGTTTTGAACGTTTGAGTCCGGAAAAGCCATCGCCATTTCTCCTAAAGCAGCCATGACAATGAATAGTAGGATCCCCCCGGCTAAATAGGCAAAGACGACACTTGGGCCTGCCATATTTAATGTATCTGAGCTGCCTTTAAAAATACCGGTTCCAATCATGCCCGCCAGTGCAATAAACATCACATGCCTGGGCAATAACCCCTTTTGTAAATCATGATGCCTTTCTTCCATATGGGTATTCCTGCCTTTCTTAAAATCGTTATCTATACACACTTTCGTGCTTTTGGGTGTTAAAGTACATTATATTAAAATAACATATTAATGGAAGATGTCAACATGTGTCATTAAAACAGGATTCCTCGAGTCGTTATAGAATTTCTATAGGAAATAAAGGGAGGTGTGGAAAATGAGACAGATCATTGCTTTAGGGGGTGGCGGGTTTTCAATGGAGCCTGACAATCCATTAATGGATACCTATATTCTTGACCAAGCAAAAAAGCCAAGTCCGAAAATTTGTTTTATCCCCACTGCGAGTGGCGATTCAGAAGATTATATAGCGAGATTTTATGATTTCTTTGAGAAAATGGACTGTGAACCATCACATCTTTCATTGTTCAGGCCACCAACAAGAAATATAGAGGATTATATAATGGAAAAAGACATCATATATGTCGGTGGCGGAAATACGAAGAATCTTTTGGCGGTTTGGAAGGAATGGGGGTTGGATCTCATTTTAAAAAAGGCATATGAGCGTGGAATCATCCTCGCTGGAATTAGTGCCGGCTCGCTTTGCTGGTTTGAAGAAGGAGTGACGGATTCCTATGGGGACGGTCTCTCATCCATTACTTGTTTAGGGTTTTTGCAAGGAAGCAATTGCCCTCACTATGATGGAGAATCGGAGCGAAGGCCATCATACCATAGGCTGATTCTTTCTGAAGAAATCAAGGGCGGTATAGCGGCGGATGATGGGGTTGCTCTCCATTTTATAGAAGGAGGGTTTAAAAGGGCCGTAAGCTCCAGACAAGATGCAAAGGCTTTTAGAGTCATGAAAGTTAAGGATAAATTAGTAGAAGAAGTGATTGAAACACATTATTTAGGTCAGGGAAACAAGCCTTAAAAGAATTAAAAAAATAGTTATTTACAAATTTTGTACACAGGAGTATAGTTATCATCAGTTTCAGATTTCTATATCGCTTAATCCTTTTTTGGAGCGGGGGACCCACTTTTTAAGGTGACTTTTTTCACCTGGGGTGAATCCTATTAACGTAGGTAGGGCTACTCTTTTGGCCCGAATCCGACAGCTAACTCCGTAAGCGTTCTTGAGAGTGGATATGGAGCTGGTGAGACAAAAATTGCTTAATTGTCCACTAGGCTGTTTACTGTGCCTTGTGGGCTTTTTGTTGTTGGGGAATTTGTTTAATCAGCAGGAAACATACAAAAACAGAATGATGGTGATGGGATTATGATATCCGCATTAAAAAGATTTTTAATCGGTCGGCCATTAAAATCAACAGAACTAGGGGAACAAAAATTAAATAAACGGAAAGCACTGGCTATCCTTTCTTCGGATGCTCTTTCATCAGTTGCTTACGGTCCGGAACAGATCTTGCTCGTTTTAATTACAGTAGGCACAGTTGCTTTTTGGTATTCGATTCCGATTGCAATCGGAGTGCTCTTACTCTTGACGGCTCTTATTCTTTCATACAGGCAAATTATATTTTCTTATTCACAGGGCGGCGGAGCATATGTGGTGTCTAAGGAAAATCTCGGAGAGAATCCGGGGTTGATAGCAGGCGGCTCTCTTCTGGTCGATTATATTCTGACCGTTGCGGTGAGTGTCTCAGCCGGCACCGATGCTATTACTTCGGCATTTCCTGCAATGCACAACCATAATGTAGGGATTGCCAGCATACTGGTCGTTTTCATTACAATTCTAAACCTAAGGGGGATAACCGAGTCGGCTTCTATTCTGGCATACCCGGTCTATCTATTTGTTTTGGCGCTATTTATCTTAATCGGTGTAGGGTTGTATAAAATCATTACCGGTGATGTCTCGCCGGATCTGCATGCTCCAATCGGCACACCGGTTGCAGGCATCACTTTGTTTTTATTATTAAGGGCGTTTGCATCCGGAAGTTCTGCGTTAACCGGGGTTGAAGCCATATCCAATGCCATTCCGAATTTCAAGGATCCGGCTCCAAATAATGCATCCAAAACATTGCTTGCTATGGGTGGCTTGCTTGCCGTATTATTTTCAGGGATTGTTGTCTTAGCGTATTATTACGGAATTTCTCCTCAAGTAGAAGAAACGGTCATATCCCAGATTGCATCTGAAACTTTTGGAAGGAACCTCATGTATTTCTTTATACAAGGTACAACAGCGTTAATCCTGGTCCTTGCTGCTAATACCGGATACTCTGCCTTTCCTTTACTTGCGTTCAATCTGGCGAGAGATAAGTACATTCCTAGAATGTTCACGATCAGAGGAGATCGATTGGGCTACTCAAATGGAATCATTACGCTGGGAGTCACATCTATCCTTTTGATTGTTGTTTTTAACGGACAAACCGAACAGCTTATTCCTCTCTATGCAGTTGGAGTGTTCATTCCATTCACTCTATCGCAGACAGGAATGCTTGTAAAATGGATCCGTGAAAAACCGAAGGGATGGATGGTTAAATTAGCGATCAACTTTGTTGGGGCCTTGATTAGCTTTACCGTCATGATGATTTTCTTTTTGACAAAGTTCGGCCAGGTATGGCCCGTATTAATCTTTTTGCCACTGATTGTTTTTGCCTTTCACCGGGTGAAAAAGCATTATCAATCCGTTGGTGAACAATTGAGTATACAAAGTTGTGAACCGGCTGTCCCGATTGAGGGGAACATCGTTATTGTGCCTGTTGCTGGGATTACTCATGTGGTTGAAAACTCATTGAATTATACAAAATCCCTGTCAGCCAATCAGATTATAGCTGTATACGTTGCTTTTGATAGGGAAGATGAAAAACGATTTGAAGAGCGATGGAATAAATGGCAGCCAGATGTTAGGCTTGTCACCTTACACTCATCTTATCGAAGCATCATTCAACCGCTGACTAAATTTATAGACAAAGTGGAAAAAAAAGCCAGGGAATCGAAATACCGGGTAACGGTAATCATCCCGCAATTTATCCCGAAAAAAGGCTGGCATAATATTCTTCACAATCAATCCAGTTTATTAATTCGTGCCTATCTCCTTTATAGAAGGAATATAATTGTGACGACCGTACCTTATCATCTAAAGAAATAATAAAAAGGGGGCCCCCTTCGTAGATTTCATACGAGGGGGCCCTTTTTGATAAAGAATAATTTAGATTTTTTTAACTTCAATAAACGAGATATGGTGGCCGTCTACCTCTTTAACTTTGAAGGTATAACTTTCTGCTTTTAATTCATCACCAAGTTTGACATCATAGCTGTGGGTTAGGAACCATCCTCCGAGCGTATCGACATCTTCTTCAGATATATGGATTCCGAGGGTGTCATTCACCTCGTTGATTAACACTTTGGAGTTAAAGATGTAATGATTTTGATTTAGTTTACGAACATCTGAGATTTCATCTGCGTCAAATTCATCGCGGATTTCGCCGACAATCTCTTCAAGGATATCCTCAACTGTCACAATGCCTGATGTTCCACCATATTCATCAAAAAGAACGGCCATATGGGTCTGTTCTTTTTGCATTTTAACCAATAAGTCGTGAATCGGTATCGTTTCAATGACGCGGATAATCGGTTTAATAAACGGCTTTAACGGGATTTCCTCCATCAAAGATTCTCTCGAAATCTTAGCTGTGAGTATTTCTTTAATATTAACGATCCCTAATATATTATCTTTATCGCCGTCAACTACTGGGTACCGGGTATACTTTTCGTCCCGAATGGTTGCCAGGATGTTATCAAGATTGTCATCGATCGAAAAGCTGATGATTTCAGTGCGGGGCACCATGATTTCTTTAGCGATTCGTTCATCGAATTCAAAGATATTGTTTACATATTTTAGTTCATTTTGATTAATTTCCCCGCTTTTATAACTCTCAGAAAGAAGAAAACGGAGTTCCTCTTCCGAATGCGCCAACTCATGCTCTGAAGCTGGTTTCAATCCAAACAGACCTACTATGAAACGGGCTGATCCATTCAGAACCCAAATAAAGGGATACATGATTTTATAAAACAAAATAATTGGTTTAGAGAATGCAAGAGTAACAGCCTCAGACTTTTGGATAGCCACCGTTTTCGGAGCAAGTTCACCCACTACCACATGCAAAAATGTTACGAGGGAAAAAGCGATAATTAGAGCAATGATATGGGATGTATTTTCCCCGATATTATAATTAAGGAAAATCGGTTCCAAGAAATCTGCTATTGTGGGTTCGCCCAGCCAACCAATTCCCAGTGCTGTAACAGTAATTCCTAATTGGCAGGCGGATAAATATTCATCCAAATGTGAAGTTACCCTTTTTGCAGCAACGGCTCCTGTCTTGCCCTCAAGTATAAGTTGTTCTATCCTTGAGCTTCTAATTCTGATAATCGCAAATTCGGTTGCTACGAAAAATGCGGTCAAAGCAATTAACACGATCAATAAGATTATATTAACAATATTCAAAAAGTAGCCTTACTAAGTAAGGCGTTCACCTCCATGTGGTACAAAATATTAGTCTTCTTCTTGATTACCCTGAAAGAAGATTGTCACAAACTTAATTCATTCAAAAAGTGACATTAAAGCGGTTTACTCTGAATGGTCCACAAATTGTTAGACCTAACGCTAACAATAAAAGAAGATCCATTTAAGGAAAATCATTTTATGTTTGTTCCCTTATACTAATAACATCAACAAAGACTGAATGAGTGTCATGGTCTCGTGGGAAAGATGTTTTTTGATCATGTCAGGATTTTGGATTCCTTTTTCCTTTAATAAGGAAGCAATGGCGGATACGTCTTGTTCCAAATCCTTTATTCTGTCTTTAAGCTCATCTAAATCCAGGCTTTCAGTTTCTTGTTGTTTTATTTCCGCTTTAATTTCATTCAGCGATAAATGTTTTTTCTTTAATTCTTCGATATAGCGAAGGCGGGAAATTGCCTCCATGCTATAGTACCGGTAATTTGAACTGGAACGTTCAGCTTTTAATAATCCAATCCGAGTGTAATAGTCAATGGTTCGCTTAGTAACGTTAGCTAATTCAGCGAATTCCCCAATTCTTAGTCCCGCAGCCCCATGGAGATCCCCCCCCTTAACTAGAACGTGATGGTTTTGTTATATCATATGGAAATACTAAACTCATTACAAAATATTAGACTTAGACTTAAAATGTTTCACTTTAAAGAAAAAGGTATTTTACGAATGATCTAGAAATTTATCTATATTAATTTCTATATAAGTTCAACTAAAGATTACGCATTAATAAATTTTTGGCTCATTTAAGCTCCAACGGAATAGGCCGTGGAGAAAGCGAGCTTTCTCCACGGCCTATCCCGTTGGAGCAACCTTTCAGCTTTGCTGAAAGGCATGTGAAACTCTGGTTTCACATGAATGAGCCAAAATTAAATTATTAATTCAACTTATATAGATGTCGATTAGGGGATGTTTAGGTGAAAACTGTAAAGGTTTATCAATACGATGCTTTTAGCAATCTGCCGAATAAAGGGAATCCGGCGGGGATTGTTTTAGAAGGAAGCGGCCTGACAGAGAAAGAAATGCAAGAGATCGCATTCAAAGTGGGCTTTAATGAAACATCTTTTCCTATTCGTTCGGATGCAGCTGATATCACGATTCGTTATTTTACTCCGGGGCATGAAATGGACCTGTGCGGCCACGCAACAATGGCGACGATTTATGCCTTAAAGTCTAAAGGCCTATTAAAAAAAAATAACTTAACGATTGAAACGAAAGCAGGAATATTGCCAATAAGGATTCAGTCTCTGGACGATGGTCCAGCTATTACGATGAAACAGGCAACTCCACAGTTTCAAGAATTCCACGGCTCTGTTATAGAGCTCGCAACTTCAATCGGCCTAAAAGCAAGTGATATTGAGCCGGATTTCCCTATTTTGTACGGAAGCACAGGGATATGGACATTATTAATTCCAATTAGAAAACTCAGTGCTTTTAAAAGAATGAAACCCAATAATCAGCTTTTTCCAAACATCTTAAAAGAAATGCCAAAAGCATCTGTCCATCCGTTCTGTTTGGAAACCTATGATAATCTTGCACATATGCATGCCCGCCATTTCTCATCGCCGTTTTCCGGTACGATTGAAGATCCGGTGACTGGAACTGCCTCAGGAGTAATGGGGGCTTACTTTGCAACCTATATAACCAATGAATTTGATAAACAGTTAGACTTGGTTATAGAGCAAGGTCTTGAAATGGGGAGAGATGGAAGAGTGCACGTAACAGTTACGAAAAAGAATGGGTCATTTGAGGTAGAGATTACAGGGAAGGCTGTGTATGTGAAAGAATTTGAAGTTACCATTTAAATAAGCTAGGGGCCAATATATCTGAGTTGGCCTCTAGCTATACTTAATGAATGCCTTTCTTTTTGAAACGTCCGCCTTTCACTTCAGCAATATCTGCTATTGATAAAAAGGCATTTGGATCAGCCTCATCTACAATATCTTTTAGCTTGGCTTCTTCCAATCGGGTGATTACGCAAAAAATGACTTTTTTATCGTCTCCTGAAAAAGCGCCTTCTCCATTTAAGTAAGTAACTCCGCGGCCCAAGCGATGCAGTATGGCATCACCAATATCCTGATAATGGTCGCTGATGATCCAAACGGATTTTGACTCTTCTAAACCAGTAATTGTAACATCGATTGCTTTAAAAGCAATAAAATAGGCAATAAGTGAATACATGGCTCTATCCCAAGAGAATACAAAACCAGCACTGCCAAGAATGAAAATATTGATGAACATGATGATCTCCCCAACTGAGAACGGGAGCTTGTTATTGGCAAGGATGGCCAATACCTCGGTTCCATCAAGAGAGCCGCCGTTTCGAATAACGATACCGATTCCAACTCCAATCGCAATCCCACCGAATACGGTGGCCAAAAGCAGATCATCGGTAAAAGGTGGTACCGGATGAAGTATTGTCGTAGATATCGAAAGGATGATGATTCCATAGAAAGTCGATAAAGCAAATGTTTTTCCGATCTGTTTGTAGCCAATAAAGATAAAAGGCAAGTTTAAAATAAATAAGAACACACCGATTCCCCAGTCTGTGATGGAGGAGAGCATAATCGATATACCTGTCACTCCACCGTCAATGACCTGATTGGGTACAAGGAAGATTTCAAGGCCCACTGCCATTAAAATAGCACCAAACGTAATAAGCAAGATCCTCCGCAAAAGTAAAATTTTTGAACGTCGGCGATGCTGCTTTTTCGTTAAACCTTCTTGTTGTTGAATTGTATTGATCATTGTCCACCTCTTGATTAATTAGTTTTCTGAAAAAAATTTTGCATTAGGGAGCGATATGCTGCATGAAAAGAGGATGGGTAATATTTTTCGGTGATAAAAAATCATCCATTCTTATAAATGTGCGTAAAGTATAAATTCTAGAAGTCCTTTTTACTTTTCGCTAAAGAAAATATGCTATGATCCTTCATTATATTCTTTAGCTTAATGTCCTGCATAAAATCGATTTTTAAACCAGGATGTGTGAAAAAAGGGGGACCTTCTGATTATCGAAGAAATATCTAATATGATTATATCAAGATATAAGAAAATAAAACTATTAAGTAGCTTAAAAATAAAATGGATTTTCGACGTCAAGCCAAGGAGATTGAAAAACGGACTTGTTGGAAGTCCGTTTTTGGATAGGGATAATAAGTCTGCAGTTTGGATGATAAATTCCGGGTTTGGATAATAAACCCCGCAGTTTGGATAATAAAAAAATTCGCATTAATCTTTTGACGATTGGATGCAGGATTTTCCGGTCTCTGTAATTTGACTTTACCGATCAGGGATATTATTTCGCCAGCATCCCATCTATGTACTTTCTTATTTCTTCAGGATTTCCGGAAATCTTATTTTCTCGTTCTTCATCCTTCGCCAGCTTGTCCAACGACTTCTTCAAGACCTCTTGTTCAATCGATTGCGGGATGGCGATAACACCGTCCGCATCCCCTACAATAATGTCTCCCGGTTGAACCGAAACGCTGCCACACGAGATTGGTACATTGATTTCCCCGTTCCCCGCTTTCCCACTAGAAGCCACGGTTGTCCCTCTGCTGAAGACAGGGAAATCCAACTCTTTAATGGCAACAATATCCCTTATTACTCCGTCGACGACTAATGCACTAATACCCATGGTTTGGGCCATTCCGACGACAAAATCTCCTGCTACCGCCCGATATTGGTCCCCTTTTACATCGACGATGACTACATCGCCTGGCTTAGCTTCTCTTATTGCCTTCAATACGGCGAGATTATCGCCAACCGCAGTTTTTACAGTCAAAGCCCTCCCTGCAAATCTGTATTCCTCTTTTAAAGGTTTAATGGCAGGGTCAAGATTGTTAAGGCCCTGCATTGCATCAGAAATACAAGTTGTCGGTATACTTCTAAACTCATTAATAATGGATTCCATATAATTCTCCTTTTTGAAAAATTTTGAATATCTTTATTATACAACCTGTATGATGATGGAGAATAATAAATAAATCCTATAAACTACAATAAAAAATATTCATATCCAATTTTTTTGATTAATTCGTTTGCCATAATTTTCTTGATGATATATATTTTCCTTAAATCAAGAAAAGTTGATGAAGGAGTGAAAACATTGAATAACGAAATTCCTTTGTTGGATATCAGTCTGGATTCAGCTTTCGAAAAGTATGAATCAAAGTTTAAAGCTCTTTCCGATAAAAAACGTCTTCATATCATGAACATTCTGACAGAAAAGGGAAAGATATGCGTATGCGATCTGATCCCTCTCATCGATATGCCTCAGTCCAAACTTTCCTATCATTTAAAAATACTATTGGATGCCGGACTTATTGAAAAAGAAACAAGAGGAACATGGAGTTATTATTCCTTAAATAACCAAGAAGTGGAGCATCTATTGTCGGAGGAACTTTGTTGTCTATTTCGAAGATAATTATTTTATCAACCTATAAATCAAACTTTTTTGATTAAAAGATAGGAGGAATGACAGATGGATAAAGCTATATCTAAAGAGTTGCCTGTTGCTATTATTGGTGCTGGTCCTATAGGGTTAGCTGCGGCCTCACATTTAGCTCTTCGAGGAAAAAAATTCATTTTACTTGAGGCTGGCTCGAGAATTGCCGATAATATCCGGAAGTGGGAACATGTCCGATTATTCTCTCCATGGGAATTTAACGTTGATCAGGCATCGAGGGAATTGCTGCTAAGACATAATTGGAAAGCGCCAAATAAAGATGATTTGCCGCTTGGGAAGGAAATCATAAATGAGTATCTAGAACCTTTGGCCGCATTACCAGAGATAGCACCTGTCCTATCTTTGAATACAAAAGTAGTTTCTATCAGCAGAAAAGGCATCGATAAAATGAAAACAGATCAACGCGCGGAACAGCCATTTATTCTTTATGTTGAAAAAAATAATGTAACCGAACGTATCGAGGCAAAGGCAGTTATTGATGCCACAGGTACATGGAGCAATCCTAATCCGGTTAATTCCGAGGGAGTTTGGACTAGCCGAGAGAGAGTTTTAGGCGAACATATTTATTATGGTATTCCAAATGTAAAAGGCGAGGCCGGAAATCAATACAAAGGTAAGCGTATTGCTGTTATAGGCGGAGGACACTCAGCCCTTAATACCTTAATTGACCTTGCTAAACTAAAAGAAAATGACCCGCAAACTGAACTTATTTGGATTATGAGAAAACGAAATGCCGAAGAAGCTTATGGTGGAGAAGCAAATGACCAATTAGAAGCACGAGGGGAACTCGGGACCCGAATTCATGAGCTTGTTAATACAGGTACGGTCAGAGTCATTACACCATTCCGTGTACAACAAGTAATAGAATCAGAGAATGGCAACATAAAACTTATAGGTGAGGCGGGGGGACAAATAGAAGAGGTAAATGTTGAAGAAATCATTGTAAATACCGGCAACCGTCCGGATTTCTCGTTCCTACGCGAGCTTAGGCTAAGTATTGATCAAACAACCGAAAGTGTTGAAGGGATTGCCCAGCTTATTGACCCGAATGTACATAGCTGTGGTACTGTACGCCCTCATGGAGAGAAAGAACTAAGGCACAACGAAGATGGGTTTTATATTGCGGGCATGAAAAGCTATGGAAGGGCACCCACCTTTCTTATGGCCACCGGATATGAGCAAGTTCGATCAATTGCTGCTTATATTTCAGGGGATGTCGAATCATCAGCAAAAGTTGAATTGATTTTGCCGGAAACCGGCGTATGCAGTATAAATAATTCGAGACTGGTACAAAGTGAAAGTTCATCATGTTGCGCTCCGATTGTTTTCGATGGTCCTGAAAAACCATCCTGTAGTATACCTATCAGCGTAGCTTCACCTGGCTTTAATGAAAAGGAGATACCAAAATGAGAGTTCACCGCAGTGGGAATCTAGGCTGTGAATTTTTTGCAGCCTATATTAACTTGGTTATTCGTGGAAGAGAGTTTAGCATGGAAGAAGCGAAAGAATTTACTTTCGACCGTTTTTTTCAAGGTGACCATACTTCATTAGGGGAAATCACCTATGGAAATTTTATGAAAGCTGTTAGTGAATGTGTTCAATAATAGAGAGGTGAGGAGAGAAGATTATGGGTGAATCGCTAATTATCAGAGAAGCAGAACTATCCGATGTACCGTATATCCTGGACATTTATAACCAAGGGATTGAGGATCACATCGCTACATTAGAAACAGAGAAAAAAGATGTGGCTTATATGAACGATTGGTTCAACGATCATCAGGAAAGGTACAAGGTGATTGTCGCAGAACTCGGCAACAAAGTGGTAGGATGGGCATCGTTGAATCCTTATAATAATCGATGTGCTTATGCAGGGGTTGCAGATCTATCCATCTACATAAACCGTGATGAACGTGGCAAGGGAATCGGAAAGGTGCTATTATCATCCATGGAAGAAAAAGCGATGGAAAACCAATTCCATAAAATTGTTCTCTTCACCTTCCCTTTCAATGCATTGGGACAAAACCTGTATCGACGTTTAGGATACCAGGAGGTTGGAGTTTTTAAAGAGCATGGAATTCTCGAAGGTAAATTTGTCGATGTACTTGCGATGGAAAAAATAATATCTCAGGTAGAAGACAAAACAGCGGAGGTTTAACAATAATGGTTTCTACGATTTTAGCCATTCTAATCTTTTTAGCCACTTTAACGCTAGTCATCTGGCAGCCGAAAGGGTTAGGTATTGGCTGGTCGGCATGTGGAGGTGCTATTTTAGCTCTGCTTGTCGGCGTAGTTGATTTTAGTGATGTACTAGATGTGACATCAATTGTATGGAATGCCACGTTAGCGTTTATTGCCATTATCATTATTTCGCTTATTCTAGATGAAATTGGTTTCTTTGAATGGTCAGCTTTACATATGGCTCGTGCAGCTAAGGGAAATGGCGTCAGAATGTTTGTGTATGTAAGTATTTTGGGAGCATTAGTTGCTGCCTTATTCGCAAACGATGGTGCGGCTCTTATTCTTACACCCATTGTTTTAGCTATGGTCCGCAACTTGAATTTCAGTGAAAAAATGGTCTTCCCATTTATCATGGCTAGTGGTTTCATTGCGGATACAACTTCCCTGCCTTTAGTTGTAAGCAATCTTGTAAATATTGTATCTGCAGACTTTTTCGGTATTGGTTTTGTCGAGTTTGCTTCAAGAATGATCGTGCCCAACTTGTTCTCACTAGCAGCGAGTATCTTGGTCTTATACCTTTTCTTCCGTAAGAGTATACCGAAAAATTATGATGTATCAGACTTGAAAAAGCCTGTCGAAGCCATTCGGGATGAAAAGATGTTTAAATTATCATGGATTGTATTAGGGGTTTTGCTTATCGGTTATTTTGCCAGTGAGTTCACAGGAATTCCTGTCTCCATCATTGCGGGTATTGTCGCTATTTTTTTCCTTCTGATGGCTAGAAGAAGCCCTGCCGTTAATACTGAAACTGTGATAAAAGGTGCACCGTGGGCCATTGTCTTTTTCTCGATCGGGATGTACGTGGTTGTGTATAGCTTACGAAATGAGGGGCTAACGGATGTTTTAGCTGCGCTCATTCAACGGACAGCCGATCAAGGTTTGTTCGCCGCCACGATTGGGATGGGATTCATTGCAGCGATCCTCTCATCCGTTATGAATAATATGCCAACCGTGATGATTGACGCACTTGCTATTTCCGATACGAATACAACTGGAGTAATTAGAGAAGCACTTATATATGCTAATGTGATTGGTTCGGACTTAGGTCCAAAAATTACGCCAATTGGTTCATTAGCAACGTTATTGTGGTTACATGTATTATCATTAAAAGGTGTAAAAATCTCATGGGGTACTTATTTTAAAACAGGAATTATCTTAACTATTCCAACATTGTTCATTACACTTGTTGGACTGTATGTATGGTTGCTTATTATTCATTAAACAAAGGAGAAAACAAACATGGCTAAAAAGACAATTTATTTTCTATGTACAGGTAATTCTTGCCGCAGCCAGATGGCGGAAGGATGGGGTAAAAAGTATTTAGGGGACGAATGGCAGGTCCTTAGTGCCGGGATTGAAGCACACGGCTTAAATCCAAATGCCGTTAAAGCAATGAAAGAAGTGGATATTGATATTTCGAATCAGACGTCAGATATCATTGACCCTGAAATCTTGAACAGTGCTGATTTTGTAGTGACATTATGCGGAGATGCAGAGAATAAGTGCCCGACGACACCGCCCCATGTAAAACGAGATCACTGGGGTTTTGATGATCCGGCAAAAGCACAAGGATCTGATGAAGAGAAATGGTCTGTGTTCCAGCGTGTGCGCGATCAAATCGGGGAACGTATCAAACAATTTGCCGATACTGGAAGATAATCTAAAAGCCGGGGGATGTCCACCCGGCCATTTTTTTAGACTTTTTTAACAAAAACATAACTGGTTTTATCATAGTTCATTTTCTCTTCATAGAAGCGGTGGGCATCAGCCCTTTGTAATCCAGATGATAACGAAACAAGATGATATCCATTTTCCTGTGCCCATTTATGAACATAAGAAAGAAGTTGTTCCCCATAATTTTTCGATCGTTGGTTTTGGTCTGTAACCAAATCGCACACCCAAATAAAGCGGCCGTTGTACAAAGTAACCATTGGCATAAACCCCGTAACAGCAGCAATCTTACCCTCTTCAAATAGTGCAAACATTTTATAATCATCTTTTTCCTGTGATTCTTTCACTAAATAAAGATAAGTTTTTTCGTCTAGATGAGTTCTTAGCTGCTTCATAACTGGAAAAGCTTGCTTCCATTCACTTTCATTAGTTAGTTCTTTTATTTTCATCAAATTCACTCCCCCTTTTATTTACACTGATTATATGGCAAATCTGAACCTCCGTTAAGTTCCAGATTTGATATAATTGATGGTATCAGTTTATGGAGGTGGAGCCAGATGTTTGAGATAACTCCTGACTTAGACAGATCCAATAGTACACCGTTATATATGCAACTTTACGAATACATAAAGAAGGAAATCCAAAGCGGCGGCATAAGCGCGGGAACAAAATTGCCCTCCAAAAGAAAGCTGTCAAACCATCTTGAGATTAGCCAAAATACAGTCGAGGCTGCCTATCAGCAATTGAACGCAGAGGGATATGTGGAAGCGAAATCACGAAAAGGGATATTCGTAAATAAATTGGAGGAAGATGCGATTTTCTTCCAATCACCTGAAACACAATACATAAAAGAAAAAAACGATGAAAAGAAGTATAAAATTGATTTTAATCATGGAAAAGTTGATTTGGATCATTTCCCATTTTCTATATGGAGAAAGCTGACACAGCAAAGTCTATATTTCGAAGAACGTGAATTATTTTTAAGCGGAGATTCCCAAGGTGAAGTGTTACTTCGGGAGGAAATTGCAAAATACCTTTTCCAATCGAGAGGTGTGCGTTGCGCGCGGGATCAAGTGATTATTGGGGCAGGAACGCAATATTTAATCGGCCTGCTATGTTTGGTAATAGGCAAAGAACCCATCTATTCCATGGAGGACCCCGGTTTTCACAGAATCAGAACGGTGCTGGAAGACCAGGGAGTCGGGTTAAAGCACATACCATTGGATGAGGAAGGAATCAGCATCCGTCATTTAAAAGATAGCAATGCCCGGATTGTTTATGTAACACCCTCCCATCAATTTCCGAATGGAAACGTCATGCCCATTACGAGAAGAATGGAGTTATTGAAATGGGCGGAAGAAAAAAACGGCTATATTATTGAGGATGATTACGACGGGGAATTTCGGCATGTGGGTAAACCGATCCCATCTCTCCAAGGACTGGATGCTCATGGAAGGGTTATCTATCTTGGGACTTTTTCTAAATCTTTAATCCCTTCCATCCGGATTAGCTATATGATTTTGCCACCTGACCTAGCTAGGAAGTATCATGAAAAGTTTCAACTTTATAAACAAACCGTTTCCCGGCTAAACCAAAACACGCTCTATCAATTTATGCTAGATGGCCATTGGGAGCGGCATTTAAATAAAATGAGAAATATATATCGAAGAAAACATACTGTATTGCTCTCAGCAATTGAAAAAAATTTTAACAATCAAGTAACAATCATTGGCGATAAATCAGGATTGCATATTCTCTTAGAAGTTCACAACAACATGTCTGAAGATGAATTAATCCGGACGGCTGCGATGAAAGATATTAGGGTTTATCCAACAACGATCTATCAACAAAACAAAGATAATATCCAACATCCAAAGATATTACTTGGTTACGGAGGATTGACGGAATTACAGATTGATGAGGGCATTGGATTATTGAAAAAAGCCTGGTTCATATAACCGAAAAAGAGGTGAAACTATGATTAAGGCAGTTCTATTTGATCTGGATGGCACTTTGCTAAATCGGGATGCTTCTGTTAAGAAATTTATCGATAATCAGTATGATCGACTGAACAAATGGCTGGCTCATATAAAGAAAGATGAATATTCTTCTAGATTTATCGAGCTGGATTGCCGGGGATATGTTTGGAAGGATAAAGTTTATCGCGAAATGGTCCGTGAATGTGATATTCAAGGATTAACGTGGGAAATGTTACTTCAGGATTATTTAAATCATTTTAAGAGCAGCTGCATTGGATTTCCCAATCTAATCGAAATGCTAAATGAATTAAAAAGCAATTCGCTCCTTTTAGGCATGATTACAAATGGAAAAGGCCAATTTCAAATGGATAATATACAAGCTCTAGAGATTAAAGATTATTTTGATAGCATCTTAATTTCAGAATGGGAAGGCATTAAAAAACCGGACGCTGAGATTTTCGAAAGAGCTATGCGGAAGCTAAACGTATCGGCGGAAGAGTGCCTTTTCGTTGGAGACCATCCCGAAAATGATGTAAAAGCAGCACAAAATGCAGGGATTAAAGCGATCTGGAAGGAAGATAAACAATGGACAAATGTCCAGGCTGATTATATTATTAATGATTTAATGGAGGTTCCTTTCATTATTAAGAATGTGTAGGGGTGCTCTAATTGGTGAGCGGCCCCAGACATTTTTATTATCGAGTTTTTATGATTTATTATCGAGATTCGCAGTTTATTATCAATTTCAGCCTATTTATTATCAACTTTTCCGATATATCGATTTCTCGACAAGAACTACCATTTTTCGACGCGACCTACTTAACTAATACCGTACAAAAAGAGGGCTTATTTTACAGGCGGGGAAAAAATGTTTATAATATATCGTATAATACGATATATTATTGGAGGTAGAATCCTTTGGACATTCAATCAATAAATGAAGCTTGGACCGATATTTATTATTTGCTGCATTACGAACATAAAGAAAATCTAACTCACCAAAACATTAGGTGCATGCAGACCATGCATAAAAATCAATACGTAACTGTTCAAATTTTAGCTGATACAATGGGCATCTCCCATAATACGGCTTCTGAACATATTAAAAGATTATTGCAAAAAGGTTATGTAAGAAAATATAAGCAAGAAGGAGATAAGAGGATCGTTTATATTGAGCTTACTGCTGAAGGGAAGTCGGTATTGGAAAAAAACACTGAACTGGATAAAGAAAAACTAAAAATGGTTTTTGGGAGATTAACTGAAGAACAGTGCGATCAAATTTATCACTCATTTGAATTACTGAGGCAGGTGGCTATTCATGAATTTCGTCGTTAAGACACTCGTTTCTGCTTTGATTATTGCTATCGTTACCTTGATAGCGAAACAATACCCGAAATATGGAGGAATTATTGCTGCCCTGCCGCTAGTCAGTTTATTAAGTCTTTTTTGGTTATACGTGCAAGGGGAACCAGCAAGCAATCTTGGAAATTTTCTCTTTGGCGTTTTATACGGATTGCCTGGCACGATTATTCTGATCCTGATTGTAGCTCTTTCATTGAAATACTCTTTGCCGTTTTTGCTGGCAATCATACTGGGAGTCGGCGGCTGGATGATCTTTTTAAAATTACAAGGTTTTGTCTTTAACCAGATTCATCAATTATTTTCATAAGGATGACTGATTTTATGGTATTATTATCCATACTGTTATATTCAAAATGGAGGGTTGTACATGTCATCATCACTTATCGAAAGTAAATTAACTACATTAGGACATTTAAAGTTAATCGGAAGAGCTGTAAAAACAACAAACGAAGCAGAGATGAAGGGCGAAGGCGTAATTCCGGCATTATGGGAAAGCTTTTATAACCAGAACTGGTTAGAAACGACCCAAAATAAAAAGAACAAAACCGTGTTAGCTGCTTATACGGATTATGAATCAGATGAAAATGGTTCTTATTCTTTTGTTATCGGCGCTGAGGTAATGAGTAGTGATGCAGTTCCAGCTGAAATGAACGAATTTGAAATACCGGAAAACGAATATATCGTGTTCACGACAAGAAAGGGACCGATTCAAGAAATTGTCGTGGAAGCGTGGCAGTATATTTGGGAGTGGTCCAAAAATAATAAACGAGCATTCCTTACGGATTTTGAAGTATATGATGAACGATGTGCAGATCCTGAGAACAGTCAAGTTGATATTTATATTTCATTAAAGCGATAAGCGTTTCTAATGCAATTATATAAAAAATCGATTATTTACTTATAGACGATGAAAGCATTATGATTTGGAGGGGAGTTACCCAAATACAACTCAAATTCATTAGGCTAGAGGAGCGCAGCGGTGAGCCGGATAAAAAGTTATATCAGCCAATTTCATATAATCGTATGGGTATTGTTAATTGGAACGGTTTTAGCAAGGGGGGCTTCATTTATGACGCTCCCGTTTCTGGCAATATATTTGTCAAAAATGGAGCTTCACCCTTTGCTTATAGGATTGACAATAGGAATCAGTCCGTTAATGGGAACGGTCGGCGGCTTTGTTGGCGGGCATTTATCCGACCGGTTTGGACGAAAACCGATCATGATAAAAGGGTAAAATCTGAAGAAGCTATAGAAATTCTTGATAAAGTAAGAGGAATTTGCATGGAATTCCCTGAAGTGTTTGAGGAAGTAGATTCTTTTGGCCATACGTCGTTTCGTGTGAAAGACAAGCCTTTTGTGATGATGGGTGAAGAAGAGAGGCTTTCGATAGCTGTCAAGACGCTTCCAGAAACACAAGAGTTTCTTTTACAGAAGGAAGGCTTCTCTAAAACTCCGTATATTGGTCAGCATGGATGGACTTCTTTCGATTTTACTGTTGTCCCCGAGTGGGATGACTTGGAGAGCTTCATAACCGAAGGATACCTTCGAACGGCTCCTAAGCGGCTTGCAAAGCTAGTCCAAAGTTAGAACTAAAAGCAAACAGCTCTGTTGGCGAGCCTTGATAATCCCCTCTACTATCTAAATAGATTTCCTTTCATCCTTTATATGTTAAAAATGGACTTTTCAAATTCCTATAAGTTAAAATGAGTACCTGAGCATGTAACATATAACATATACTATTTTAATAGATAGTTTCACTGAGTTTTAAGAAGGGATGAGAGGATGCATAGAAATCAGGAATTGTATACATTCTTATTAGATAAAGCCTGGGAGCTGACTGAGGAATGGTATGAATCATTGGACAAAAGTGACTCCAAAGGAGTTTATGCTTCTACAGATCCCGAGACAGTTAAAGCAGTAAAACAACAAAATTATGAATTTCATTTACATTTTTGTAAGATCTTTGTTGAAGAAAAGTCCAAGCTCATTAAGGATTTTGAGAAATGGATCGTTGAAGTTGCGCAAGATGAGGAGCATATAAATACACCGGTTCAGTTCGTGATGAGAGAGTTTTTTAGAGTCCAGGAACAATATCTCGATTTTATTAAAGAATTTATTGCCATACACGAAGGGAAATACTCTTTGGAGACAATTGAATCCTGGAATCGAATGATTGTGAAAACTTTTGGCGAAGTGATCCTGTGGTTCGTGGAAGAAAACCATAAATATTCTCTCCATAAACTGCAAAGTCAGCAGGAATTAATCAACGAATTAAGTTCTCCAGTTATTACACTCAATAATAATGCCGCATTGCTTCCTTTAGTTGGCGATATCGATACCGCCCGTGCAAAATTCATGCTCGAAAATACGTTAGAGCAATGTGCCGAAAAAGGGGTTGACCAGCTTTATATTGATTTATCCGGAGTGGCTATAATTGATACAATGGTAGCTCACCAGATCTTTCAATTAATCGAAGCACTAAACCTGATCGGGGTAACAACAACTCTATCCGGGCTTCGGCCGGAGATCGCCTCAACGGCTGTAAAGCTCGGAATTCCTTTCGACAAAGTATCCATTAAATCCACACTGTCTCAAGCCATTGGTGCACATAATTAAAACCATGAAAATAGCAATTTTTCTTTACAAGCAATGACAGCCGTCATTGCTCTTTTTCTTTCCTTTACGTTTTATAAATCGAATTTCGGGTAATATAATGTCAAATAAAGTAATTTCGATAGGAGCATCGAAATGATACAACGAGATGAATTGTTCATATTTAAAAAAGAACTCGATAAGCTGTCCGTTGAATACTCCAATTGCCGCGATATTAATATTAAAGGGAAAATATATAAAGACATTCAGTTTTTAAGGGAGATTATAATCCTGTCAGACCTTTAACACTTCTGTTCAATAGAATAGAAATATTTTTTTAATCAATAAACAAAATAGTTGAAAGTCAAAAAAGGTCAGGTTATAATAATTTCACAAGGTCAAAGAAAGTCAAAGTCAAAAACAAAAACTAGCAATGACTTTCTATGCATTGAACAGAAATTAAAGGAGGAGTCAAATATGAATTGTGAGAAGTGTCATAGTAATCCAGCAGCTATTTCGTTGCATGTAAGTGTAAATGGCCATCAACAGAGTTTTAATTTGTGCTCCACTTGCTATAAAGAAGAACACAATAAAATGGGAGCAGCTATGGGAGGCATGAATATGGGACCACATAACGGATTTCCTTTAGATGATTTCTTTAAATCATTTGGCCAACCTAACCATATGGATTCAGGCATTCAAAATAATAAAGCGAAACCTGCCGGGGGCGGCGGGCGCAGCGGTAATGGGTTACTTGACCAATACGGACGGAACCTTACCCAGAATGCTAAAGCGGGCCTTATTGATCCGGTTATTGGCCGTGATGAGGAAGTTAAGCGTTTAATTGAAATATTAAATAGAAGAAATAAAAACAATCCTGTGTTGATCGGGGAACCAGGTGTAGGTAAAACTGCAGTTGCAGAAGGACTTGCATCAAAAATAGTGGAAGGCAACGTACCAGCTAAATTGCTTTCTAAGGAAGTCTATTTGCTTGATGTTGCATCCCTTGTTTCCAATACAGGCATCCGCGGACAATTTGAGGAACGGATGAAGCAGCTAATTTCCGAATTACAGGAAAGAAAGAACACGATCTTATTTATCGATGAAATTCATCAAATTGTCGGTGCCGGTTCCGCTGAAGGGTCAATGGATGCAGGAAATATCCTGAAGCCAGCGCTTGCACGCGGTGAGCTTCAGCTTGTCGGTGCAACTACACTGGCTGAATATCGAAAAATCGAAAAGGATGCAGCTCTCGAACGCCGTTTCCAACCTGTTCATATTGACGAGCCAACTCCAGCAGAAGCTTATGCCATCCTGCAAGGCTTGAAGGAACGGTATGAAGCCTTCCATGAAGTTTCATTTAGTGAAGAAGCGCTTAAGGCAGCTGTTGAACTTTCACACCGCTACATCCAGGATCGTTTTCTTCCTGACAAAGCCATTGATCTAATGGACGAGGCCGGTTCTAAATTGAACTTGACCATCGAAGGCGCCCAAGAAGAGGATATTAGAGGACGCCTTGCCCAGATCAATAAGGAAAAAGAGCAGGCTCTTGCTAAAGAAGCTTATGAAGAAGCCGCTAAGCTTCGGGATGAAGAAGAAAAACTTGAAGAAATGCTGCAATTAAATGAACAGGCAGTCCGCCCAGTCGTTACAGTAGACCATATTCAAGAGATTATCGAGCAAAAAACAGGCATCCCTGTAGGCAAGTTGCAGGAAGATGAACAAGCAAAAATGGTTCACCTGCAGAAAGAACTTTCTAAAAAGGTAATCGGACAGGAAGAAGCAGTTAAGAAAGTGGCTAAAGCGATCCGCAGAAGCCGGGCTGGCTTGAAGTCCAAAAACCGCCCGATTGGTTCCTTCCTATTCGTCGGACCAACAGGTGTCGGTAAAACGGAACTTTCAAAAACGCTAGCTGAAGAGCTATTCGGCTCCAAGGATGCAATGATCCGCCTTGACATGAGTGAATACATGGAAAAACACAGCGTTTCCAAGCTAATTGGTTCACCTCCTGGTTATGTTGGCCACGAGGAAGCAGGGCAGCTGACTGAAAAAGTTCGCCGCAGGCCGTATAGCATCATCCTGTTGGATGAAATTGAAAAAGCTCATCCTGATGTCATGCATATGTTCCTGCAAATTCTTGAAGACGGCCGCCTGACTGACAGCCAAGGACGTACCGTTAACTTCAAGAATACAGTGATTATTATGACTAGTAACGCAGGAGTCAGCGAGAAGAGAAAGGTAATGGGCTTCGGTACTAACTCAGCGGTGGAAGAGGCTACCATCCTCCAATCACTTGGAAATTACTTTAAGCCTGAGTTCTTAAACCGATTTGACAATATTATTGAGTTCTCTGCATTGAAGAAAGAAGATTTGCTGCAAATCGTTGATATTATGTTGAAAGACCTGTATGAAACACTTTCAACTGAAGGATTGGCACTCGAAGTAACTGTCGAAGCAAAAGAAAAATTAGCCGAGCTCGGTTACCATCCTGCATTCGGCGCGAGACCGCTCCGCCGCAGCATCCAAGAGCATCTGGAAGATGGAATCGCTGACTTTATCTTTGAACAGCCGGAAGTGAAGAATTTTAAAGCGGTTATTGAAGAAGATAAATTGAAAATTGTTGCTGAATAATCTTTATGTGAAAAAGCCTCCGTTTAATTACGGAGGCTTTTTGACCTGTGGTGAACTGTTACCGAGCAGAAAATTCAATAATCGAGCAGAAATCCAAATAATCGAGCAGAAATTCAATAATCGAGCAGAAATCCAAATAATCGAGCAGAAAATTCAATAAGCGAGCAGAAATCCAAATAATCGAGCAGAAAATTCAATAATCGAGCAGAAATCCAAATAATCGAGCAGAAAATTCGATAATCGAGCAGAAATCCAAATAATCGAGCAGAAACCGATTAAAATATGTAACCGAACATAACAATATGGTATTTTGAGCATTTTCTATAGCAATTAATCAGCTTTCATAGCAGAACCATACATGATTCCTGAGAAATTGATAGATTTAATAAACCTCCCGCTTTTCACTCATCATGGTGCTAGCGGGAGGTTTTTTAGAAATATTCTATCTTACATTCCATTCCTTCATCAATGGCCCGTTGTTTCCGAAAACCGGATCGGTATCAGGCAGGGGCAATTTGGAGATGTCTTCAGAAGCAAACAGCCTATCTTCCTCCTTTTCCGTTTTGAGATTATGCCCCATTCCATCTGGATAAGCCCCCGCAATCTTGAAATCATCGCTGGATTGCAGTCTTTTGTGCCCGGTTCCCGCCGGCAGGATGATTACATCGCCTTTCTTTATGTCAACCGCTTTTCCTTTTTCGCCGCCAAGCTGGAGTGTGGCTGTACCTTGGACTACACCGAGCACTTCATGTGCATTGCTGTGATAATGATGAAAGTCAAAAACCCCATTTGTCCAGCTATTTCGCCAATTATTCTTATTGAACGTTTCTTCTGTCCGTTCAGGTTGCTCGGAAAATGCCCCGGGATAAAACAGGACGGGCAGATTAGGATTGTTTGGAATGACACCATCATCTTCGAACCAATATGTTTGCAGATTATTTCTATTCATAGTTAACCTCCATAGCTTTTACTAGTTAAATTCCCGTAAACCCGCTTAGTAAAACTATGAATCTTAAATCGGGGATTTTTAAGCCCTCAGACTAAAGTTGTAGGGAACATTCAAACTTTCTATCGACGAATGTAAGATAGCAAAAACGTAAGATGAATATAGGAAGGCGATTAATAAATGTAGATCAGGAGTGATTTTTGTGAACTCATTTGTCGGTAAAGTGGTTATGATTACGGGCGCTTCAAAAGGCCTGGGTAAGGCATTAACGTTAGCCTTTGCGAAACAGGGAGTGAAGCTTGCGATTTGTGCGAGAGGGGAGGACGACTTGCTAAAGGTTCAAAAAGAGGCGCAGGAGCTCGGCACCGAAGTTCTTGCGGTTACAGCTGATGTGTCGGTTTCCCGTGATGTTGAAAGGTTCACCTCAATGGCAGAGGACTTCTTCGGAAGGATCGACGTGCTGATAAATAATGCCTCGATGTTAGGTCCCAGCCCCATCCCATTATTATTGGATTTTCCGGAAGAAGATTTTCAGGAAGTTATACGGGTCAACACAGTCAGTTCTTTTTTACTAACAAAAAGGGTGATTGCCGGAATGCTGCAAAGGAATGAAGGTGCTGTCATTAATCTCACATCTGAAGCAGGACATACAGGCTATGCTGGCTGGGGGGCATATGGTGTTTCTAAATTTGCTGTCGAGGGTCTTACGCAAACGTGGGCAGATGAAGTCAAAGGAACAAATGTAAGGGTCAATATGGTCGACCCCGGAGAAATGGATACGAATATGCATGCATTAGCAGTTCCGGATTGCGATTATCCACTAGCTAACCCCAATGATGTAGTTGATGTTTTCTTATATCTCGCTTCTACAGAATTGAGTGCCATCAACGGCATGCGTTTTGAAGCTCAGGAATTTAATCGAAAGGAAGAAGGATAATGGCATCTATATATACATTATTTGAACTGCCGCCAGCTTTACACGCCGGTACACCGCCGGAACGTCGAGGGATTAGAAGAGACCGGGTGCGGATGATGACCTTGGACCGCGTATCCGGTGAGGTGGACCATGATCTTTTCTTTCATTTGGATCAGTATCTTAACGGGGGCGATATGCTCGTGTTGAATAACAGTCGGACCATACCGGCCATTTTAAAAGCTACTATGAAAAGAAATGGCGTTTCAGTGCATGAAGATGTGGAAGTAAGGCTTGCCAGGCGTAAAAATGAGGGGGTTTGGGAGTCGTTAATCGTTTCCGATACAGTGAAGCTTGGTGATACATTGCATTTTTCATACTCCCTCTGTGCAAAGGTCACGGGAGTAAAGGTAAACTCCCCCCTTAAGACTTTGCATTTTTCGAAAACGGGTTCTGAGCTATTCAATGATATCTATAGCTTGGGTGAACCGGTGCGTTATGAATACATTCATCAACCGTGGGATTTGAATTATTATCAAACCGTTTATGGGACGGTCCCGGGTTCAGTGGAAATGCCGTCTGCGGGTAGAGCCTTCAGCTGGGAGCTTCTACTTGCTCTTCAGCAAAAAGGAGTCAAGATCGCTTTCTTACAGCTTCATACCGGACTAAGCTATTTATTGGAAGATAAATGGCACCTCGGTCCTGTTGATCAGGTTGAACAATACAAAATACCTGAAGAAACGATGGCGAGCATCCTTCGAACGAAAGACGAAGGCGGTAGAGTCATTGCTGTCGGGACAACTGTAGTCCGTGCAATCGAATCGTCAATAAGCAGCGGAAAACTTGAGGGCTCTACTAAACTTTACATTGATTCGAAGTATCAATTAAAAATGATTGATGGGATATTAACAGGGTTTCATGAACCTGAAGCCAGCCATTTAGATATGCTTGCAGCTTTCATCAGCGAGGATAAATTAATATGTGCATACCAAGAAGCTATTGATCAAGGCTACCTTTGGCATGAATTTGGGGACATGAATCTAATTATATGAGGGGAAAATGCCATGAAGTTCCACCACATAGCTTTTGAAGTGAAGGATATAGAAGTATCAAGGAGATTCTATCAGGATTATCTGGGGTTGGAAAAAGAAACACAATTTGAATTAATGGGAGAAAAAATCGCTTTTTTGACTTTGGGTGATTTCAGGATAGAACTTATTCAAACGCAATATAGTGCATATGTAACCTTAGGGAGGATGAGGTTACATCTCTGTTTTGAGGTGAAGAATATGGAACGGATGCTGAACAGACTTAAAAAAGATGGGTATCACATAACGGAAGGTCCTTATTTTCTTGCAAATGGCTGGAAAACGTTTTTCTCAACAGGACCTGATGCTGAAATATTGGAATTTCTCGAGATAAGCCGTGATTAATCCACAAAAAAAACGAATGGAGGCCTCTGATGTGCTTCCATTCGCTTTAAATATTATGCTTCTTTTGATGCTTCGATTTCTAGAGAGACGGTAATTTTGTCACCGATAAGGACTCCGCCAGTTTCAAGTGCAGCATTGTAAGTAAGATTATAATCACTGCGGTTGATTGTGCCTTTTCCGCTGAATCCGACTACTTCTGCACCCCATGGATTTGTTCCTTGGCCTTCGAAAGTTATAGCGAATGTTTCAGAACGGGTTACTCCGTGCATTGTTAAATCGCCGGTTACATCATACTCATCTGCACCAGTTTTTACAATCTTTGTTGACTTGAAAGTTAAAGATGGATTTTTTTCAACATCAAAGAAATCTGCTGAACGAAGGTGAGCGTCACGATCGCCATTGCGTGTATCGATACTTGAGACATCGATTGTGAATTCGATATTAGCAGTAGTCAAATCTGCTGGATCGGCTTCAACTGCTGCGTCAAACTTTTGAAAAGTTCCTTTTGTTTTTGCTACCATCATGTGCTTAACTGAAAAATCAATGCTACTATGTGCTGCGTCTACAACCCATTTTGTTTTTGCCATTATAAATCTCCTCCAAATTTCTTCAAAATATTTAAATCATATATCTCAAATTCAAGATATAACAATATGAAATAAATTATATTTCCTATCAATCGAAATGTCAAACAATTTATTTCAAAAAAATGGAGGAAAGGAAAAAGTGCCCCGGTTGACGGAACACCGCTTAGCTTCTTTATTCGTTATCTTTTAGTTTTATATTCTTTTAATTTGTTCAACAGGTCATCCGGGTTTTCGCCGGTAATGATATCGCCATCGACCTTGGCGTATGGGGACTGTTTGCAAAGCTTGCACTCACTTAAGCATTCATATTCCTTATACTTGACGGTTGGCTGGGTCAGGAACTGCTGGAAGAGTGAAAAAGTCTCTTCATTCAAAAATCGGTCAAGGTTATTCTCACAGAATTCGACGGTTATTTGTTTTTCTTTAGAGAACATTTTCGTGATAAATGATTTCACATTATCTTCTTCCCTCATCATTATAATTCTCAAAATTGATACTACTTTCATTTATAGTTTACCGTTTATGGTTAGTCGAGGAAACCAAAAAGCAATTTAATGAAAAATTTCCGAGAAATATGGTATCTTAACTTCAAGCATTTAAATACATAAATCGCGTCTACACGGTTTATAATGGAAATAACATATCATGCAGCAAATGTTTATCAATAGGAGGAAGTACATTGAAATTACTGGGGATTTCGGGAGCATTGATTGGCGCCAAGACAGCCAAAATCGTAAATGAAGTTTTAATTCGGGCAAAACAAAAAGATCCGGATCTTGATATAGAGCTTATTGATTTACGGGATTATCAGATTGAGTTTGTAGTAGGGAAACCGCTAGAATCCTACAATGACGACACGAAAAATGTCATTGAGAAAATAGTCGAAGCTGATTTCTTTGTGATCGGTACTCCGGTGTATCAGGCATCGATTACAGGGGTACTCAAAAATCTTTTCGACCATCTGCCGACAACGGTGTTTGAATCAAAGGTAATCGGCTATGTTTCCACAGCAGGATCAAACCATCATTCACTTGTGGCAGAAAATCAGTTAAGGCCGATTCTCTCATTCTTTAAAGCATTGGTTGCCAGCAAAAATGTTTTTGTTTCAAACGACAGCTTTAATAATGAAAATGAAATTATAAATGGTGATGTAGACCGAAGATTGAGCGAACTCGCTGATGAGCTTGTGTTTCTTCAGCAAAAACTAAAAGGATAGAAAGGAAAGGAGGAAGAAACATTTCCTCCTTTCTCTATAGGTTGTCTAGTTCCGACGTGCAGGACTTAACTTGCATGTATTGATGTCTAGCGTAAGCAGCCCAGCCCCGACGCACAGGACGTGCTAGTGCCGACGAAGACATAAGGCCGTGGCGATTTTAGTCGGCCTCGAGGTCCTAAGAGGCAGGTGTTCTTCCTACCTCTCTCCGGACTTCCACAGGATGTGGGTCAGAACGACGAAGACATAACGATGTGGCGATCTTAGTCGTTCTTCTTTACTTGCAGGGCGCTTGCGCTTTTCTTGTTAACATTTTGTGAAAATGATTGACATAAATAGCGTAAAAAATTACAATAATTCATGTAATAGTCTAATTGATAATGAAAATCATTACTAAAGAGAAAAATAGGTTCCATGCTTTTTTTATTTTTCAAAATGATAATGAATCTCATTATTGATATTTTTTTAAGTTTAAATGATAATGAATCTCATTATCTGAAATAGTCCAGCCTGGCTGAGGGAAGTGCAGGAATCGTCATGAAAAAGAGATATTTGATCATTGCCTTCATTATATTGTCCATTACATCATTGTTTGTTGGTGTAAAAGATATCACCCCGTTTGACTTGTTTCATTTAAGCGAGGACCAGCGGGAAATCATGATGATCAGCAGAGTGCCAAGACTGGTGAGCCTTATCATAGCAGGGGCAAGCATGAGCATTTGCGGATTGATCATGCAGCAGCTCAGCCGGAATAAATTTGTTTCTCCTACAACAGCGGGAACGATGGACGCGGCAAGGCTCGGAATACTTGTTTCCCTTATTATTTTTTCATCCGCAACGATGATGCAACAAATGCTTGTCGCTTCGCTTTTTGCTCTGGCAGGAACTTTTCTGTTTATGCGTCTGCTTGACAGAATCAAATTTAAAGATGCGATTTTCATTCCGCTTGTAGGGCTGATGTTTGGGAATATCCTTAGCTCGATTACAACGTTTTTTGCCTACAAGCATGATTTAATTCAGAGTATTTCCTCATGGCTGCACGGTGATTTTTCCATGATCATGGCAGGGCGTTATGAAATGATCTATATCAGCATTCCTTTAGTCGTCATTTCGTACATATTCGCTGGGCAGTTTACCTTAGCAGGCATGGGTGAAGAGTTCTCCACAAATCTCGGCCTCAATTATCGCTTCGTTGTCAACATCGGGCTGGTGATTGTTGCTTTGTCCACAACGGTAGTCATGCTTACGGTTGGAATGATTCCTTTCTTGGGGCTGGTTGTTCCGAATATCGTTTCCATTTACCAGGGGGACAATCTAAAAAAGAACCTTTCACACACAGCTTTGTTAGGTGCAGTTTTCCTGCTTTTCTGTGACATATTAGGAAGGCTTATCATCTATCCTTATGAAATCCCGATTGGATTAACGGTCGGAGTGATAGGAAGCGGCATTTTTCTTTACTTATTGATAAGGAGAAAGGCATATGCATAAAAACATCAAAATGGGCATACTTGCAGCGATTGCCGTCGTCCTAATTATCGTCTTCCTTTTTACTGAGCTTGGGAACCACTGGGAATATGTGCTTCCCAGACGAAGCGTTAAAATACTTGCGATTGTCTTGACGGGAACTGCAATCGCCTTTTCAACCGTCGTGTTTCAAACCATTACACATAACCGAATACTTACCCCAAGCATTATTGGTCTCGATTCCCTGTATATGCTGATCCAAACTTTCCTAATTTTTGTTTTCGGTTCATCGAGCTTGACCGTTATGAATACGAATGTGAATTTTCTCATATCGGTTGGTTTTATGGTTTTGTTTGCAGGGTTGCTTTACAAGTTTCTCTTCAAACGGGAAGGGCAGAATATTTACTTTCTTCTACTAGTAGGACTGGTCATGGGCACGTTATTCCAGAGCTTTTCATCATTTATGCAAGTGATTATTGATCCAAACGAGTTCCAGATTATCCAGGATCGAATGTTCGCGAGCTTTAATAATATCAACAATGACCTGCTAATGATCTCGATTGTGCTCATCCTGCTGATCTCCATCTACTTTGCGAGGTTTATCAAGTACCTGAACGTTCTATCACTCGGTAAAGAGCAGGCTGTTAATCTTGGCGTTGATTATGATTATGTCGTTAAACGGCTTTTGATTGCAGTGGCCATCCTGATCTCGATCTCGACCGCTTTGGTCGGACCGATCACATTTCTAGGCTTGCTTGTCGCGAATGTAGCCTATCAATTCTTAAAAACCTATCAGCATACTTATTTAATCTTTGGTTCTATTTTGATAAGCATCATTGCTTTGACAGGTGGTCTTCTGATTGTCGAAAGAGTATTCACCTTTTCAACAACGCTTAGCGTCATCATTAATTTCATCGGCGGTGTGTATTTCATCTATCTGCTATTAAAGGAGAATAAATCATGGTAAAAGTAAGCAATGTCTCGAAACAATATGGCAATAAGACAGTCGTTGATAACGTTTCTTTGGAAATCGCAAAAGGCAAAATCACTTCTTTCATCGGCCCAAACGGTGCGGGGAAAAGTACTTTGCTGTCCATGATCTCAAGGCTCATTTCTATGGATACCGGTAAGATAACGATTGATGGGCTCGATGTTTGCGAGTGCAAAAGTAATGATCTTGCCAAGAAAGTCTCGATCCTTAAGCAGTCCAATCACATTAATATTCGCCTGACGATCCGGGAGCTTGTTTCATTCGGACGCTTCCCGTACTCACAGGGAAGATTGACAAAAGAAGATTGGCATTTCGTGGATGAAGCGATTCAGTATATGGAACTGGAGTCCTTTCAGGATAAATTCATTGATCAATTAAGTGGCGGACAGCAGCAGAGGGCCTACATTGCCATGGTCATTGCACAGAACACGGATTATATTTTGCTTGATGAGCCTTTGAATAATCTGGACATGAAGCATTCCGTACAAATTATGAAGGTTTTAAGAAGGCTTACGGATGAACTGGGCAAGACGGTAGTAATCGTCATCCATGATATTAATTTTGCCTCCTGCTATTCAGATTATATTGTGGCCCTTAAGGAAGGAAAAATTGTTCAGGAAGGCGCTACGGATGACATGATTGACAGCACTGTTTTAGGGGATATTTATGAAATGGATATCAATATTGAAAATATTAATGAAAATAGGATTGCTGTTTATTACGCCTAACAAAAAACTATATTTTGAGGAGAACTTAAAATGAAAAGAAAATTTTTCCTGTTTTTTATAATCGCTTTATTGGCTGTTTTTGTTGCTGCGTGCGGTTCAGATGATTCTGCTGATAACGCGGGCGGGTCAGAAGGAAATAAGAAATCAGAAGAAGTTACAGTCAAGCATCAACTGGGTGAGACAAAGATTAAGAAAAATCCTGAAAAAGTAGTGGTATTCGATTTCGGTACATTGGATACTTTGGATAAGCTTGGCGTGGATGTTACCGGCGTTCCCGGACAAAACCTTCCTGAATATCTTGATAAATACAAGGATGCGGAAAATGTCGGGGGATTAAAGGAGCCTGATTTTGAAGCCATCAATGAGCTCCAGCCGGATGTCATCATCATCTCGGCTAGGCAGCAAGATTCTTATGATAAGTTCAGTGAAATCGCTCCGACGATCTTCATGGATGTGGATAGTAAGAAGTATATGGAATCTTTTAAGGAAAACGTAACAACACTGGGGGATATCTTCGGTAAAGAAGCTCAGGCTAAGGAAGAGCTCGCAAAAATAGATGATGCCATTGCTGGCTTAAAGGAAAAAGCGGACGCAAGTAATGAAAAAGCATTAATTACCCTTACGTCTGGCGGCAAAGTAACAGCTTACGGGCCATCATCAAGATTTGGAGTCATCCATGACGTTTTTGGTGTGAAACCAGCGGCTGAAGATCTTGATGCAGATCCTCAGCACGGTCAGAACATTTCGTTTGAATTCATCGCCGAACAAAACCCGGATATTCTCTATGTTATTGATAGAGATGCCGCTGTCGGTGAAGGCAATAATGCGAAAAAAGTCATTGAAAATGCTTTAGTAAAGAAAACAAACGCCTATAAAAACGGCAAAATTGTCTATCTGGACCCTGGCTACTGGTACTTATCAGGCGGCGGATTGGAATCTGTTGCCGAAATGGCGAAAGAAGCGGAAGAAGGCCTAGAGTAACTCTCTTGTAATAAAAGCAGCGCGGATTCATAAATGGATCTGTGCTGCTTTTTTTACTGCATAAGTATTTTCAGCTAAGTTTAAAATTTACTAGAAAAATCAGGAAGGCAATATAAACTAAAAATATATTACAAGCTTCAATTCCTTACCAATTGGAAAAATAGTGGAATTTTTTCTATTCCAGTTATATAATGAAAAAAGTTTCGCAAAATTACTTGTACTTAGAAACTGAAAAAAGTGAAAAAATGTCGATAATTTTCTTTTGTAAAACAAGCAGTCTTACGTTATCATTTACTAATGATATGAATTTATTGTAAATGCAGTGTAATTTTTTGATAAAGTCCAACATAGGATAATCAGTATTGAGGACGCTATCTTGTCCAAAACAAACTAGTGTAATTTACAAAACTGGTGAAGTGGTAAAAAACGGGAATAGATAAAATTGTATTGAAGTTTACATTTCCAGGTGTTAGTATTGAGTTTATGCCTGTTCTCTTGAGCGGATTTGAAGAGGGCATTACCTAGTTTAATAGAGGTGTATAAAATGAAAAATTTCTTTACTAAAAATAAAAATTTCTTTACAAATAAATTATTAGGCTTTTTTGCTATAGCGGTTGTGTTGTTTTGGATCAAGACATACAGCGGCTACAGAATTGAGTTTAACTTGGGAGTAGATAATTCCATACAGGAGTTTCTTCTATTAATTAACCCGATAAGTTCAGCCCTATTCTTCTTTGGCTTAGCTCTTTTCGCAACGGGCAAGAAAGCATATAAATGGATTATTGGACTTAACTTTATCCTTTCCTTTCTTTTATATGCGAATATCATGTACTACCGTTTCTTCAGCGACTTCCTTACCCTGCCGACCATTACTCAGGTTAAGAATGCCGGTGATTTAGGACAGAGTGTTTTTGCGCTGATGAGTCCATTAGATATTCTTTATTTCCTTGATACGATTATCCTGATCGTGCTTTTTTCAACTAAAATCGTGAAGCCGGAAGCTCTTAAGCCTAAGCGCCGTTCGGTAACCACAGTATTTGTCGCGGCGGTTATGGCTTTTACCGTGAACCTCGCGTTAGCGGAAAAAGATCGTCCGCAGCTATTGAGTCGGACATTTGACCGGAACTATATTGTCAAATATCTTGGTATGTACAATTATACGGTTTATGACGCGATTCAAAATACTAAAACATACGCCCAGCGCGCTACTGCGAACAGCACGGATATCGCTGAGGTCGTAAACTATACGAAAGCAACTAAGGCAGAGCCCAACCCTGAGTACTTTGGCAAAGCTGAAGGAAAAAACGTTATTTATATACATCTAGAATCGGTTCAGGATTTTATCATCAACTATAAATTAAATGGTGAGGAAGTAACACCATTCTTAAATTCACTTGCGAACGGCAATGAGCATATGTATTTTAATAACTTTTTCCATCAGACTAGCCAGGGGAAAACAGCTGATGCCGAATTTATGATTGAGAACTCATTATTCGGTTTGCCACAGGGAGCTGCTTTTACAACACAGGCTCAAAATACGTACCAGGCCGCTCCGGCGATTCTTGGTCAGCAAGGCTACACATCAGCAGTGTTCCACGGGAATTACAAGTCATTCTGGAACCGGGATAAGGTCTACAAATCTTTTGGTATAAATGAGTTTTTCGATGCAAGCCATTACCAGATGAATGAAGAAGATGTCATGAACTATGGACTGAAGGATAAGCCTTTTTTTAGAGAGTCGATACCGATGTTAGAGACACTGCCACAGCCTTTTTATTCCAAGTTCATCATGCTGTCAAACCATTTTCCATTCCCATTGGAAGAAGAGGATGCAACAATCGCTAAGCATACAACCGGTGATCCTTCTGTAGATGGATATTTCCAGACGGCGCGTTATGCGGATGAAGCTCTGAAAGAATTCTTTGATTACTTGAAGAAGTCCGGTCTTTACGATAATTCAGTTATTGTGATGTACGGTGATCACTACGGTATATCGGAAAACCATAGCAAAGCGATGTCTCAAGTGTTAGGAAAAGAAGTTGGCAAATTCGAAAATGCCCAATTGCAGCGTGTCCCATTGTTCATTCACGTACCGGGTGTTGAAGGCGGGAAAATGGAACAGTATGGCGGTCAGGTTGATGTGATGCCGACATTGCTTCACTTGCTAGGCATGGATACAAAGGATTACGTCCACTTTGGTACCGATTTATTATCGAAAGATCATAATCAAGTGGTGCCATTTAGAAACGGAGATTTTGTTACACCTGAAATCACGGCTCTAAAAGGCAAATTTTATGATAATGCAACTGGTGAATTAATCGAGAAAAATGAACAAATTGCTCGGGATCAAGAGATGGTTGAGACCATGCTTGGACTTTCAGATGAAGTGGTAAATGGAGACCTGTTGCGTTTCTATACACCAAATGGCTATAAACCAATAGACCCAGCTGACTATGATTATACCCATAGCGACGACGATGAAGAACCAAAGGTAGAAACAACCGAAGAGGAAAAATGATGAAAAGCAGTTGAGAAGCTTATACTTCTTGACTGCTTTTTTTTATTATTCTATTGCATGCTCCTCCAGTTACTCGTCAAGCCTTATCAGAATTTGGTAGGAGTAATCCCATCTGCGACAGCAGGCTACGTCGATTTATGGGAGGGAGTCTGAAAATTTTCCCGTTTTTATCCGCTATGATTGGGTAAAGATACATAAAACGATTCTAAAGGAGGTACCATCTGTGATTATCGTTTACTTAAGCATCGCCCTCATTGCTGGCTCACTTATTTACTTAGCCTTTTATGCTGTAAAGACATTTAAGGATACCAAGCCTGTAATGAACAGGATTACTAAAACAACAGCGATGATACAGGCGAAAACAGATCAAATAAAATCTGAAACGGATAAATTGACGATGACCCAGCAAGAAATCACGGCTGATGTCCAGTACAAGAAAGACACGGTCCAGGGAACTATTCAAGCTATAAAATTTGCTCCAACACCCTTCAAGGAGCTATGGATGACCGTAATGGGAAATAAACTCATCGGCAGATATTTAAGGAAAAGAAAACAGACAGGAAATTTATCTTAAAACGATACACCAGCACTCCTCAAATGAGGGGTGCTGTTTTCGCAGAAAGGAAAGTATAAACTTTCCTTTCTGCATAAGTGCAACTTCGTCTAATCTCCGCCTTACGGCTCGTCAATCGACGAGTTTTCTTTATTTTCTTTGGCCTTAATGAATAAAAGCATAAGCTTAACAAATAGTAAAAATGTGCAGATTTTCTATAGGAGTGACTTTCATGAAATATGCAGCAATCGCAAGCGGTATCATGGCATAGAATGGACGGGTATGTCAGCGGTTTAGAAATGACAGGCCGGTTCGGGGATTGGCAGATGAGTTTGGTGAAACGGTAAGAGATGTTTATCTTTGGACCCTAGTTAGGCATATGGTCTTATCTATTTGGATAGACCTGACCTAAAGAGGGCTCGCCTTTCTTTTAATCGCGAAATGAGCATGAAGGAATTTGGAAGGAGGAGTCCTTTGGTGAAGCTTTTTAAGAACAAAAAGAAGAAAAAGGTCCCACCTTTACAAAAGGATACGGCGATTTCTAATGCTAATCATCCTGCAAAGGATTTTGAAGAACTGTTTAGGAAGTTTAAAGCTTCAGATGATTTTATCTCCTTTCAATATCCTACAGATGGTGCTTTTACTGTATCTTATTTTAAATCGATCGTGAGCCCGGATCAGATTCATAAAGAAATATTGCCTGTAATGACAACACAGCATCCATCCACCCTCGAAGAAGTGAAAAAGGGAATTCCGGTTGAAACGATAAAAATTTCAAATGATTTAAAGACCATTCAGTCTCTTGCTATGGCTGGAGCGGTAATTATCCAGATTGACACGGACAATGGACATTGTCTTCTTGTTCCATCTGCCAGCACAGAGAAAAGGAAGATTGCCATACCAGAAACGGAATATACTGTACTTGGCCCGAAGGAAGCTTTTGTAGAATCAATAGATGTTAATATAAATTTAATTCGAAAACGGCTGCCTGTCCCAGAGCTTCAAGTGAGGGAAATAAAAGTAGGCGAGATTTCGCAAACAAGAGTAGGGATTCTTTATATAGATGGCATTGCGAATCAGGAGAATATTGATACAGTCATTCAAAGAATATCTGAAATTGAATATGACATAATTGCGGACAGTTCGTTTATTGCACAGATGATTGCCGATAATCATAACTCGGTATTTCCGCAATTCATTGATACAGAGCGTCCAGACCGGACTGCAAGTGTTTTGGCAGAGGGCAAAGTAGCCATCATAGTAGATGGTTCGCCCCATGTGCTTAATGGTCCTACTACAATCGGTAACTTCTTTTCGGCTTTTGAAGATTATTTTGTAACCTGGCATCTTGCCACATCGATTAGACTGTTGCGATTATTGGCTGTATTGTTTTCCATCTTATCGACGTCGATGTATGTTGCCGTCATTACTTATCATTATCAAGCTATTCCGGAGGCATTGCTCCCGACTTTAATCGCTTCACGCGGTGCTGTGCCTTTTCCACCTCTTATGGAAGCTCTACTTCTGGAAGGGACGATTGAATTGCTTCGGGAGGCGGGTGCGAGGCTGCCGACAAAGGTCGGCCAAACAATCGGTATCGTCGGCGGTATTGTAATCGGTACGGCTGCAGTTGAGGCCGGTTTCGTCAGCAATGTACTATTAATGCTCGTTGCACTGGCCGCTTTGGCATCGTTTACGACCCCAATTTATCAGATGAGCAATACGCTACGGATTATCCGTTTTTCGTTCTTGTTCGCTGCACAGCTTTATGGTCTTTTAGGGGTGGCCATCTGTTCCGCTTTCTTTCTCAATCATCTCCTAAAGCTTACATCGCTTGGACGTCCCTATTTAGAGCCCATCTATCCTTTGCGTTTAAAAGATTTAAAAGATAGTTTCGTCAGGCTTTCTTTTACAAAACAAAAGCAGAGACCTATCTTTTTAAGGCCGGAATATTCAACAAAACTCCCGCCCAAACAAAAAGCTGTCCCAAAGGATATTGACGAATAGAAAGTTGGTGCATGATGGATTTAAAACCAAACGAGCATAACAAAGTTTCTCCATACTTCGCCATGTTCCTTGTTTATAAAATGCAAATCGGTGTTGGGATTCTCGGATTTGAGCGGGTTATTGCCAAATATGCGGAATATGATGCCTGGATATCTGTATTGATTGCCGGGATTAGCGTGAATGTGATCCTTTGGATGTGCTTTCGTATGTTACATAAGGATGGAAATGATATCATCAGCATTCACAAGTACTTATTCGGAAGGTGGCTAGGTGGCGGATTAAGCGTTATTTTGTTCATTTACTTTTTATCCGTAGTGATTACCATATTAAGAACTTATACGGAAGTAATCCAGGTATGGATGTTCCCGGGTGTCAATGTCCTGATGTTAATGGCCATCTTTGCCCTTTTAGTATTTAATCTGGTTACCGGTGGATTCAGGGTGGTTGCGGGAGCTGCCTTTTTGGGATTTCTCATTACTTTGCCACTTTTATTACTGAAATACTTCCCCCTGAAGTACGCGGATTTTACCAATTTGATGCCACTTTTTGACCATTCGGTAAAAGATTTATTGCTTTCGGCGAAAGCCATGACGCTGAATTACCTTGGATTTGAGTTCCTATTAATGTACTACCCGTTTTTAAATGAACCAAGAAAGGCGGAAAAATGGGCCCACTTTGGGTCGATATTCTCGACCATTATTTATTTGATTTCTACCTTAGTTTCCTTTGCTTATTACAGCCCGGATCAATTGAAACATTCCGTATGGGCTACTTTAACCTTATGGAAAATCGTCGACCTGCCATTTGTTGAGCGCTTTGAGTATGTGGGGATTGCTATTTGGCTTTTTGCAGTTATCCCAAATGTCTGCCTTGGAGTATGGGCGGTGAGCAGGGGAATGAAACGGATATTTGCCGTGAATCAGCGTAAATCGTTAGTTTATATTTTGGGTATCACCGTTTTAGCCTGCACATGGTTTCAAACACGCCAAGAGGTGGATCAGCTAAATAGCATGGTGTCCCGATTCGGCTTCTGGATTATCTATGCTTACATCCCGTTATTGTTTATTTTATTCATGGTTGTCCACAAAGTGAGGAATAAAACTAAATGAAAAAAAGAACTCTGATTTATTTATTGTTTTGTACCATGTTAACAGGCTGTGGTGTAAAGGACAATATTTTAGAAGATAACCTGCTTGCCGAAGTAACGGCTTATGATCAGGCAGGAGACGATAAAGTCAAGGGAGCCACCTTGGTTTCTGTTCCGTCATCGGGCGACAAAGCCCCGATGGGAAAGGAAGTTTACTCGGCAGTAGCCCATACCGGAAAAAACATTCGCCAGAAAATGGAATCTGAGACACCGAAACGTCTTGTCGGAGGCCGTTTATCGGCTATTCTCTATGGGGAAGAGCTTGCCAGAAGAGGTATTTATGATTATGTCGATACATATAGGCGGGACCCTTCCGTTGGCAGGGATATCTATTTAGCGGTTGCTTCAGGCAAGGCGGAGGACATCATTAAGCTTGAGTCTAAAATGACCAAAACACCGGGTATCAAGACGCAAGAGCTGATTGAACAAAACTTCCAGACAAATCTTCCCCATACCAACCTGCACAGCTTTTTAAATCGCTACTACGGAGATAATATGGATCCGGTAATGCCGCTCCTGGAAGTAAATGGGGAACATCTTAAATTAAAGGGCATTGCGCTTTTTCGGGATGATAAATACATTGGAAAACACATTTCATATGAAGACGGGTTCCTATTTAAAGTCCTTTCTGGGAGATTCAAAAACGGCGTATATGAAATTAAGCTGAAAGAAGATTCTTATTTGAATATTCAAAATGTTTATTCCAAAGTGAAATACGAAATAACGGATGGAAACGGGAATCCGGAGGTCTTTATAAAAGTTAAAATCAGAGGTGGTGTATTAGAGGTTCATGACTTGGATTTAAAAGACCCGTCAACCATTCCAAGAATAGAAAAAAAAGCACAGCAACTCATTGAAAAAAAGCTGTACAGGATGGTGAGAATGTTCCAGGAAAATAATGTGGATCCCCTTGCTCTTGGTGACCGAGCACGAAGCCAAACAAGACATTTTGATAAGAAGCATTGGGAGGATGAATACCAGACAGTTCCGATTGAGGTAAAGGTAGACATAAAGTTGGTCCAAGAAGGCATTACGGAATAAAAATGAAAAAAGACATTGGCTTTTTTGCCAATGTCTGTCTATTTTCTGCGATAGAGAAAGAGTTATTGTTTTACATCAAAGTTTGCTTCTTCCAGGGAAACGACCTTTGTTTTCTTTATGAATTTATAACCAAGCCAAAGGATAAGGAACAGAGGCAAGCCAATATAGGAGACGAGCACGCTTGTCCAATCGATCGAACCACCTGTAAACGCCGTGTAATTTTGCCCGAGGATGACGATTATACATAAAATCAGAGCGAAAAGCGGGCCGAACGGGAACCATTTTGCGCGATATGGCAGATCTTTCAAATCACGACCTTGTGCAACATATGCTTTGCGGAACCGGTAATGGCTAATGGCAATTCCTACCCATGCAACGAATCCGGACATCCCAGAAGCATTTAACAACCAGATATACACAATACCGTCATCAAAAAATGTGGTTAGAAATGCGAGAGTTCCCATTAAAGCTGTCACAATTAGGGCATTCACCGGTACGCCCCTTTTATCAAGTTTCCCAAGAAACTTCGGAGCCTTCCCATCGCGTGCTAAATCCCACAGCATTCGGGTTGAAGCGTACATTCCCGAATTACCGGCTGAAAGAATGGCTGTTAAGATGACTGCGTTCATGACAGAAGCAGCAAAAGCAAGTCCGGCTCTTTCAAAAACCAGCGTGAACGGACTGACGGCAATATCGGATATATCGGAGCTTACAAGGCTTTCTGTTGTATAAGGAATAATCAAACCGATCACGAAGATGGCCAGAATATAGAACAAAAGAATTCGCCAAAACACTTGGCGGATGGCCAAAGGAATATTCTTTCTTGGATTTTCACTTTCCCCAGCGGTTATGCCGAGTAATTCAGTACCCTGAAATGAGAATCCGGCGGCCATAAAAATTCCTATGATTGCGAAGAACCCTCCATTAAACGGTGCGTCATCCATCGTAAAGTTTTTAAAGCCGATCGCTTCCCCACCCATGATTCCGAGAATCATAAGGAAACCGACGATTAAAAACACAACAACTGTTACAACTTTGATTATAGAGAACCAATATTCAGCTTCCCCGAAGCCTTTTACTGACAAATAGTTCAAGCCGAACATAATCGCAAGGCATAGCGCGCTCCATAGCATAGAAGGACTATCCGGGAACCAGAACTTCATAATAATGACCACGGCCGCCAATTCGGCAGCAATTGTAATGGCCCAGTTATACCAATAGTTCCAGCCAAGTGCAAATCCGAAGGCGGGATCGACGAATTTTGTCGCATAAACCCTGAAGGAACCGGCTACCGGCATGTATGCCGCCATTTCCGCAAGACCGGTCATCAAGAAATAAACCATAATGCCGATGGCTCCGTAGGCAACAAGAGCGCCTCCGGGACCTGCAGTGTGAATAGCTCCACCGCTGGCAAGGAACAGCCCGGTCCCTATCGTTCCCCCGAGTGAAATCATCGTTAAATGTCTTGCTTTCAATCCTCTTTTGAGCTCAGTAGGATTCGTATTTACGTTTTCCATTTGTAACACTCCTTTAATAAATAGGAAGGAAATAAAAAAACAGCCGTCGAAAAAGATCGACGGCTGCTTGAATAGCTCGTTTAATCCTTCCGAAAGTAGCTCCCCACGTTTCTAAAAACGTGACAGTGGTGTTCCTGTTCGGTAACACCGCCAGCCTGGATATACAGTGAATATATCCAAACTTCGGCGACTTATCCATTCTGACGGAGTCAAAGATATTCTCTGTATCTCGTCCGACATACTTATATAAGCCGCAGCCTCTACCTCATCGGTTAATGAGGAAGTATTCTGTTTTACATTATTGAAGTATAGTTTAAGTCTATGAAGAACGCAATATATTTTTTTGGCAGATATGCAATAAATATGAATATTACCTAAGCTTCCACTAACACGGCAGAAATATCCCTTCCTTATTATTTAAATACTATTATTTTTCCGATAAAATATTACTCATGCTTTTATGTATAAGTCGAATTTATGAATTTCAAACAGTTGACCAGTATTTTTTTGACTCATTCATGTGAAACCAGGGTTTCACATGCCTTTCAGCAAAGCTGAAAGGTTAAATGAGCCAAAAATAACAATATTATTTACCGATGCGTAATTCTTTAGTTCAACTTATATCACTAACAAGAACTCCGCTCAATCAATTGAAAATCGAGTTTAATTTGTTGGGGCTCGTTTCCATCAATGAATAAGTCGACGGCTGTTCTCCCCATGGATTCAAGCGGAAGGGAAACTGTTGTAATATCCATCTGCTTAGCGATTTCATCGTTATCAAAGCCAATGACGGCTAATTGTTCCGGGAAATCGATTCCCGCATTTTTACCTGCTAACATACATCCGGCAGCAGCCTGATCATTGGTAATAATCAAAGCATCAGGTTTATCTGCAAAATGGATCCATTTGTTGAAAATATCCGCACCGTCCTTCATGTTGTAACAGCCTTCGAAGATCCAATCCGGATTGGTCTCCAGCTTGAATTCACGGATAATATCTTGATAGGCTTTTGAACGCAAATGGCTATTGCGGCCTTTTTTACGTCCAAGGCTGTATCCAATTTTACGATGGCCTCTTTCAATAAGATAAGTAAGGGCGGTTGAAAAAGCGGTATATTGATCAATGCTTATCGAAGGAAAAGCTGATTGAGCTGAATCTTCACATAAGATAATCGGACCGTATCGGTAGTATTCATTCAAAGTTTTCACTTCATTGATTCGCGAGCAAATGATGAGCGCGTCCAGCTGTTTCATTTTTAGCATTTCCAGTGCCTGTAACTCTTTGTCTTTTTCATAATGAGTTTGGAAGATTACCAAATGATAGCCGAATGCATTTGCCCGCTTCGAAATGCCCTCCATAATCGCGCCAAAATAGGGATGATTCGTATACGGAATCACCACGCCTATCAAGTTCGTTTTTCCTTTTGCTAAATGAATCGCATTGATGTTCCTCGTATAATGCAATTGCTCAACCGCCGACAAAACAGCTTCTTTTTTTTCGCTGCTCACATACGGATGACTGTTTAACACCCTTGAAACAGTCGTTACGGAAACACCCGCTTTTGCGGCTATTTGCTTAATATTGGCCATATGATCCCTCACCACTTATCTTTTACTACTAGTTTAACTTATGAAATGCGTTTCAGAGCAAGAAAAGGTGTGTGGGCGATAAATTCACTCACGAAATAAAGGGAATAAAGGGTATTGTTCTGGTATGCGTTTCATCCCTTATCATGTTTTTAAGAAGAAAGGGGAGATTTCAAATGCTTCAGGGCCTATTAAGTCTAGTATTACTTTGCACGATCGAATTGGTTGCCGCTTATTTTGCGATAAAAGCAAAGCAATAAATTCGAAGTATAAGAAAAAATACCCAATCCTACTATTCTGTTGTGATTTTCTCTTTATCAAGTATAATAATAAGATGTAAATCACTTTGATTTTTTGCTTGAGCCTTTTAAAGGGAGAGTTACCATGCAGTCAGAAAAAAATTTAACGTCCCGTTTAGATTACGGATTGACATTTATCATATTTCTTTTGTTTCTTGCAAGTACTATAGCCATCTATAGTGCTCAGACATCAGGGCAATATGAAGGCAACTTTGTTATTAGACAAATCATTTTTTATGCGATTGGCGTTGTCATCATTTTTGGGGTTATCACTTTTGACTCTGACCAATTGAAAAAGCTCTCTTGGTACGCATACGGATTTGGCTGCTTTTTACTTGTATTTTTACTCATTGCTCCTGAAAGTATAGCCAGGCCTATCAATGGAGCGAAAAGCTGGTTCCAGGTCCCGTTGATGGGATCCTTTCAGCCCTCGGAAGTTATGAAAGTGTTTCTGATTGTGGCTCTGGCAAATGTCATTTCGAGCCATCATCTGAAAACACCGATTAAAACAGCGAAAACCGACTTTGGGCTCATGTTGAAGCTTGGTCTTGTTACAGCTCTTCCCATTACACTCATTATGATGCAACGCGACCTTGGGACTTCCCTTGTCCTTTTGGCTATTTTAGTAGGGATGATTTTTATCTCAGGTATAAGCTGGCGTATTTTAGTACCGATTTTCTCTGTGGGGATCACATTAGCTGGGACAATTATGTATTTTGTACTCTGGAATCCTGAAATATTAGAAAAATATCTAGGAGTTAAGCAGTATCAGTTCGGTAGGATTTATTCCTGGATCGATCCGTATAATTATCAGGACACTGAAGGGTATCATTTGACTCAATCGCTGCTTGCGATAGGTTCAGGGCAAACGGGTGGCAAGGGAGTCGGTACCTCCGAGGTGTATCTGCCGGAAAGCCAGACCGATTTTATATTCAGCATCATCGGTGAAGAATACGGATTTATCGGCTCAAGTATTGTCATCAGTTTATTTTTCCTGCTTATTTATCAAATCACGAAAATCGGCATGGAGACGAAAAATAATTTTTATACCTATATTTGTGTCGGTGTCATCAGCATGATTACCTTCCACGTGTTCCAGAATGTCGGGATGACCATCGGTGTGCTTCCGATTACAGGTATTCCGCTTCCGTTCATCAGTTACGGGGGAAGCTCTTTGATGGGCAATATGCTTGCGATGGGAATCATTTTCAGCATCCGCTATCATTATAAAAAATATATGTTTGCTACTGACGTTTAAAAAGACATTTGCGGCATCAAATGCCTCAGACTGTAGACAAACTCGATGAAATCGAGTTTGCCACAAGTTTTTTTATTTGGCCTGTTAATGGGGTCTGTTGATTTCCGTTCCAGGCGCTTCGCTTTCCGCGGGGCGGGAGGTGAGCCTCCTCGTCGCATGCTCCTGCGGGGTCTCACCTGTCCCGCTGCTCCCGCAGGAGTCTTCGCGCCTTCCACTCCAATCAACAGGCTTTTAAACGTTTATTATGGAACGTTCCTAAAATCTTTTTTAAAATGGATACATAAAATGATTGAGGTGACGAAGATGTTTTCGAAAACAATCCTATCCAGCGAGATCAATTAGAGATGGTTACTTTAGACCAGCCTGTCCCACAGGACCATTTGGTCCGTAAGATGGAAGCAGCCCTTGACTTCTCATTTATCTATGACTTGGTGAAGGATATCTATTCGGAAGTGGGCCGCCCAAGCATTGACGCGGCAGACAATCAAGGAGACGGAAACCAATATGGCCTAACGGTGTTTTCTGGGCTATGGGTTCCATGACAAGGTGCCCCATTTCTCCACTTTCGGCAAGAAACATGAGCGCCGTTTTCGCTGCCATGAATTTGAAGAAGATGGCAAACTGGACATGGCAAGGTCCAGAAATGGCTTAATAAATAAGGCTAAGTGAGGTCCATTCACACTCAAAATAAGCAAAAATAGAAATAATCACTAAAAAGGGGTTCGGAATGAGACCATTCCGAACCCCTTTTTGTATGCCATTTCTCCTTAGTTACCTAAAAAAATCTTTTCAATGTCATCAAGCATAATGTTGGCTGCTATAACACCGCCAGCCGTATTCCAGGTTGCGTCATCAACCTGATGAGCGTTGCCTTCTTTAACAGCATTTAAATTCTTCCACAATGGGTCACCTGTCCATTCTTTTTCGGTGGAAAGGGCTTTATTATCACCTTTTGGCGCATAAGTGAAGTAAAAAAGCGCGTCTGCATCCATTTCAGGGATGGCCTCTTTTCCAACCTCGACTGCGAGATTGCCCAGCTTGTTTTCATCAGTAAACAGTGTTGCCTGATGTTTAGCACGTTTAAAACCTAATTCATCAAAGATAACTCCTGAAAATGAGTCTGTATAATAGATACGGGTAACTCCGGCCATGAAACGGACAATAGAAACTTCTTGGTTGGTTTTATCGCCTAATTTTTCTTTTAAATCATTTACTTTTTGATCGTACTGGCTTAATACTTCTTTTGCTTTATCTTCACGATTTAATGCTTTTGCATATAAACTAAAGTTTTCTTTCCAATCTCCTCTTAACGTTTCCGAAAAAACAGTTGGCGCAATTTCGCTCAACTGGTCGTATAGCTTTTCCTGGCGCAGTTTGTTACCGATGATTAAATCTGGCTGAACAGCTGCAATTGCTTCAAGGTTAATTTCACTCTCAGTTCCTACTACTTCAACGTTTTTCATGTCGTCCGCAATATGGTCATACCAAGGATCACCTAACCATGATTGGACAGCTCCAACAGGTTTAACATCCATTGCCAACAGGGCTTCGGTGCCCTCGTTTGTTAAGATAACAACTTTTTTTGGGGTTGAAGGAATTTCTGTTTCACCCATGGCATGTTTAACTGTGTAGCTTTCGTTCTTGGGTCCTGAAACTTCTTTAGTTTCGTCTTGTTTGTCATTTCCGCCGCAAGCAGTCAGCACCACAGCCAAAATAACAGTTAGCATTGCCATTAACATTGCACGTTGTTTTGGCATTATACCACTCCTTTATATGTAAGTTAACTTGCTAGTGATAATCATTATCAGTTGTGCACATTTAGATGATAGAATCAATCGCACGATTTGTCAATAACTAATTGAAAACGATTTTCAATATCATTGACAGGGTTTCCTGTTTTCACTAGACTAATAATGTGAGAAAGTTTACCCCATATTATTGGCGGTGAGTATTAAGCTTTAATGAGAGGAAAAAACGTTTTATGCTTTTAAAAACCCGGTCTCTAAAAAGAGTAGGATTTTACTTGTCTTTAATACTTTTGCTTTTGTTAATGTGCGCAAGTATTGTTTACGGATACACTGACACCTCCTGGGAAATCGCGCTGGAGGCCTTTACTGATTTTAATGGTTCAAAGGAACATCTAATATTGCAGTCAGTAAGGCTGCCGAGATCTTTGATTGCAGCTTGTGTTGGAGCAAGCCTGGCCATTTCAGGAGTTTTAATGCAGACGCTTACGAAGAACCCGCTCGCTTCTCCTGATATATTCGGTATTAACGCGGGGGCAGGGCTTGCAGTAGTTATCACGGTTACGATTTTTTCTGTAGGCAGTACGCCTGCTTATACATGGGTTTCGTTTTTAGGAGCTACAATCGCAGCAATTGGAGTGTATATAGTTGGTTCGTTGGGAAGCAGTGGACTTACCCCGCTGAAATTGACGTTAGCTGGTTCTGTTGTCGCTGCTTTGTTTGCTTCTATTACACAAGGATTTCTTGTTATAAGTGAAACAACGCTCGACCAGGTTTTGTTTTGGCTGGCGGGTTCTGTCCAAGGGCGAAAGCTTGAAACGTTGACAGCGGTTCTTCCGTATATGGCAGTAGGCTGGGTTATTTCTTTGTTGATTGCTTCAAAATTAAACTTGCTCTCCATGGGAGATGATATTGCCAAAGGGCTCGGCCTCAAAGTTGGCCTCATTAAATTAATTGCTGCATCCTGTGTCATTTTGCTTGCAGGAGGGGCTGTAGCGATTGCCGGACCAGTCGGGTTTATCGGAATTGTTATCCCTCATATTACTAGAGCAATTGTCGGAACTGACCATAGATGGGTCATTCCATACAGCGCCTTGCTCGGAAGTATACTTCTTCTTGTTGCGGATATCCTTGCCAGGTATGTCATCATGCCCCAGGAAGTGCCGGTTGGCGTTATGACAGCTATAATTGGAACTCCATTCTTTATACACATTGCAAGAAAGGGGTTCAACGCAAATTGAACAAATTTAAAAGTTTCCGTTTGTTTAATGGTTATCTGTCCATTTTAGTAGATAAAAAAGCAGTTGCTGTATTTACAGGCTTGTTTTTACTTTTGCTCTTAGTCTTTTTGCTGAGCGCAGGGATCGGCCAGTTGTATGTATCACCTTTGGATGTAGCAAAAGCAATATTCGGTTTTGGAAGCAAATTGCATACAACAGTAATCACTTCATTCAGGTTGCCTAGAATTGTGGTAGCGATGATGGTGGGAATGGGACTTGCGATTGCCGGTGGAATTCTGCAGGGGATTATCCGTAATCCGCTTGCATCACCAGACATAATCGGTTTGACGAGTGGGGCTTCGTTTGCTGTAGTGTCGTTTTTAACCTTGTTCAGCACTAAGGACAATGCGCTTACTGTCAGCATTAGCTGGCTTCCATTTGCAGCTTTTATAGGGGCTGCGGTTACCGCTCTTCTCGTTTATTTCTTAGCATGGAAAAATGGTGTTTCCCCAATCCGCCTTGTGCTAATTGGGATTGGAATTTCTGCCCTGATGCAGGCAGGCACTACAACAATGATGATACTTGGCCCAATCTATAGGGCATCTCAGGCGAATATTTGGATTACCGGATCGGTTAACGGTTCTAGATGGGATGACGCTTCTATCATTGTCCCGTTTGTTTTAATTTTAATGGTGATCGCATTTGTCCTGGCTCGTGACCTGAATGTTCAGGAGTTGGGAGAGGACCTTGCACTTGGTGTTGGCAGCAAGGTCCAAAGACAAAGGTTGTTTTTATTGCTTATGGCTACAGCCCTGACCGGTTGTGCTGTAGCCTTTGCCGGCGGCATAGGATTTGTGGGGCTTATGGCTCTGCATATAGCCAGGCGACTAGTAGGAAGTGCTTTCGGAGCGCTGTTGCCTGTAGCTGCCTTGATAGGGGCAGTATTGGTAATAGCTGCTGATTTAATTGGCCGAACAATGTTTGCGCCTCTGGAAATTCCGGCGGGAGTTTTCACAGCAAGCGTCGGTGCCCCTTACTTCATCTATTTGCTGTATAGGACTCGAAATACGTAAAAAAGGAGTAAGCAAAATGGATAGTGCGATCAAAACTGAATCATTAACGTTATCATATGGCGAGCATGTGATCATTAATGAATTGAACTTAGAAATTCCAAAAGGCAAAATCACTGTATTCATTGGCAGTAATGGTTGCGGTAAATCTACCCTCCTACGCTCTATCGCCCGATTGCTAAAACCAAAGTCCGGTTCTGTTTTGTTGGATGGTGAAGCGATCGCGAAGTTCCCTACTAAAGAGGTAGCAAGGAAGATGGCGATTCTTCCCCAGTCTCCTATCGCACCTGAAGGCTTGACAGTCATGCAGCTTGTCAAACAGGGAAGATATCCTTACCAGAGTTGGTTAAAGCAGTGGACGGAAGAAGACGAGCGGAAGGTGAAAGCGGCTCTTGATGCTACCGGACTGGCTGAATTAGAAGACCGTCCTGTCGATTCCCTTTCTGGTGGCCAGCGTCAGCGAGCATGGATAGCAATGACTTTGGCGCAAGATACGGAGATACTTCTTTTAGATGAGCCTACTACTTATCTAGATATGGCACACCAAATTGATATTCTCGATTTATTGTTTGAATTGAATGAAAAAGAAAATCGGACCATTATTATGGTGCTTCATGATTTGAACTTAGCATGCCGTTACGCACATCATATTGTTGCATTGAAAAACAAAGAGGTTTTTGCCGAGGGTAAACCTGAATATATTATTAACTGTTCTTTGGTAAAAGAAGTATTCCAAATGGATTGTGAGGTTACGGTCGATCCTTTATTTGGGACACCTCTTTGCATACCGCACGGAAAGGGAAGGCGCATTATCAAGGAGGTTTTGTAAATGAACCATGCATTAACGGAACAGGAAATCGAGGCTTTAAGCCCATTTCGTTTTGCTTGTCATGCCGATTCCTCATCTTTCTCTTTCCCTGCCACTGATTTGCTTCGTACAGATAAACTTAATGGTATACTTTTGGCCATACAGAAAAGGCTTGAAACCCCAGATTTAAAGGTTGCTGCATCATTGCTGATGAAACGGTACGGTTTTTATGCTGTCATTAATATGTATACGATGTCGGTTTTAAACAAAAAAATATATTCTCCTATAGAGAACATTACTTTTCAGGATAGTGGGAAAACTGGGTGGATCCCGAATATTGTATATAAAGACTTCTCGGTCGTTCCGTTGAAATCGGATAGGGTTAAGCGGAGGGAGGAGGTCTGCAGGGGAACTTTTGCGGAGCACTTGTATCCTGTTATTGAATCTCTTTCAGTAGAAACGGGATTATCAAAGTTGATAATGTGGGAAAATATAGCCATCTATTTATTTTGGCTGTATGAAAATCTTCTTGAACAGTATAAGGATGCAAATGAAGCTGAAACCATACAATCTGATTTTCATTATCTATTAGTTCAAGCGCCTGGCAGTATCTTTGGCAAACTGGCTGAAAATCCATTAGGATATTATTATACAGAGAAGATTTATGTACCGGCCCAAGATAAGCAAGTGAGGATTCGTGAAACCTGTTGCTTTTCATATAAGATATCTACCAATAATAATTTTTGCGGAGGCTGTCCTCGTATCTGCAAGATGAAAGGGTGATAATATGAATGAAGAATTTGATTCCCAATTTAATGCCCTGCTTGAGAAGTACACCGAATTGTTGACTGGTGAAACCGACCAGGATCTGCAAGCAAAAGTCCAGTATTACATCCTTTATACGTACATCGCCAAATCCATGCCACCCCTCGCAAAGCATTGGAATGAAAAATATCCGGAAGCCAAGAACGAGCTAATGGATATTATTAAGGAAATCAAACAGCTAAATGATGCAAAACGCTCAGAGCAGACCGATAAATAATGAGCAGGCTTCTTCCGATGGGAAGAGCCTTTTTTTATGAATTGTTTACAAACTATTATATAGAAAAAGGAATTTCGAACATTTAAAATTACGCCACCTTACTTCATTGAAATTTTCTATTAACGCAAAATAATTTTTCATATTCAAATATTATGACAAATGGTAAAATAAATACGTCGCTTTTATAGATATATAGGGGGCTATACGCATGGAGCAAATCATGAGGGATTTCTTTCTCTTTCTTTCTAAAAATAAAAGTCTGACCAAGCTGGCTAAAAAATATGGCCTGCACTTTGGCGCCTCCCGTTTCGTCGCTGGAGAAACCATTGATTTGGCGGTAAAGAAAATAAAAGATTTAAATGAAAAAGGCCTTGCTGTAACGGTTGATTATCTTGGCGAATTTGTCGATAACGAAAAAGAAGCGAATGAAATGGCGGACAACTCCATCTTGGCTATCGAAGCGATCGGCAAGCATAAATTGAATTCACAGCTGTCTTTAAAGATGACTTCAATGGGAATGGATATCTCCGAGGAAGTCGTCATGAAGAACATGAGAAAGATTCTCAGCGCTGCGAAAAAAAACGACGTATTTGTAACGATTGATATGGAGGACTATTCACGTTGTGAGACTACGATCGACATCTTCAAGAAATTAAGGCTAGACTATGAGAATGTCGGAACGGTCATTCAGGCGTATCTATTTCGAACCGAAAAGGATATAGATGATCTAAACAGCCTTAACCCGAACCTCCGTCTCGTAAAAGGCGCTTATAAGGAATCCGACGAAGTGGCGTTTCCTGATAAAAAAGATGTCGATGAAAACTATAAAAAGATCATCAAGATCCATTTATTAAATGGAAACTATACCGCAGTTGCCACTCATGATGATGCGATCATTGATTATACAAAACAGCTGGTAAAAGAGTACAACATTCCAAATGATCAATTCGAATTTCAAATGCTTTATGGCATCCGGAATGAGCGCCAGTTGGAGTTAGCGAAGGAAGGCTACAAAATGAGAGTGTACATGCCATACGGCACAGACTGGTATGGTTATTTTATGCGCCGCCTCGCTGAGCGTCCGGCTAACGTGGCCTTCGTCTTAAAAGGAATGCTTAAAAAATAATGGGAATGCGTAATGCGGAAAAACATCTACCTGATGATTTCTCCGCATTTTTTCATTCTATTCCTAAGGCAAAAATATAAACTTTCCTTTCTGCATATAAAACAGAACACAGACTAAGTGCGCCACGTCCTTATGTCTTCGTCTGTGTGACCCACATCCTGTGGGCCTCAACTTCGTCTAATCTCCGCCTTACGGCTCGTCGATCGACGAGTTTTCTTTATTTATTTTTTATATTGGTTATTCTGACTGTTCACTTTCCCGCCGCCATCGTTTTCCACAGTAGGACCTGCATTCCCCTTTACACTCGCAGCACTTACTCCGGCTTTGGAGGGATTCTTTTTCAGTCTCGCCATATTGATCTCACCTCCTGCTTGTCCCGTTTATTTTTTCCGAACCGAATTATAATAACCGTCCATATACTAACGCTCAGTTGCCGCACTTTCTTATCTGCATAAGTGTAACTACGCCTCTGTCCTCGCCTTTCAGAGCTCGCCAATCGGCGAGTTTTCTTTATCTGCGAATGAATAGAATGATAGAAGAAAGAAATATGAGAAAAATATGATTTTTAAAGTAGTTTTTAATTGCGGAATTTTCGAAAATATCTTATATTTAAATCAGCAGGAAAAAACATGTATATTTTTTTGAAAGTAAAATGAATGAGTATTCATTCAATACATTAAGTAAGGGGGATATGAATTTGGTTCGACAAATACGAAAGGCTGCTATTCTGGGGTCGGGAGTTATGGGATCCGGGATTGCTGCACACCTTGCGAACATTGGCATTCCAACTTTATTATTAGACATTGTTCCTCGTGAACTGACAGAGGATGAGAAGAAAAAAGGGCTGACACTTGATGACAAGCAAGTCAGGAACCGCATCAGCCAAAGTTCTGTGCAAAAGCTTTTAAAACAAAAGCCGGCACCGCTGACAGCTAAGAAGAACTTAGCGTTAATTGAAGCGGGTAACCTGGAAGATGACATCGACCGTCTTAGTGAAGTCGATTGGGTCATTGAAGTGGTTGTCGAAAATCTTGCGGTGAAAAAGCAAGTATATGAGAAAGTCGACCAATTCAGAAAGCTGGGCAGCATTGTCAGTTCGAATACTTCAGGTATTTCGATCGAGGCAATGGCTGAAGGTCGTTCGGAAGATTTTAAAAAGAATTTCTTAGGGACACACTTTTTCAACCCGCCTCGTTATTTAAAACTATTGGAAGTGATTCCTACAAAGGACACTGATCCTGAAGTGCTTTCATTCATGAAGCTATTTGGCGAAGATGTTCTTGGCAAAGGCGTGGTTGAAGCAAAGGATACACCGAACTTCATCGCCAACAGGATCGGTACTTACGGCTTGCTTGTAACTGTCCGTGAAATGCTTAAAGGCGGTTACAGTGTAGGGGAAGTAGATTCCATTACAGGCCCAATGATCGGAAGAGCGAAAAGCGCAACTTTCCGTACACTTGATGTCGTGGGACTCGATACTTTCGCGCACGTTGCCAGGAATGTGTATGACCAAGTGGAAGGTGCGGAGAAGGAAGTATTTGAAATTCCCGGCTTTTTGCAAAAAATGATCGATAATGGCTGGCTGGGCAGCAAATCAGGTCAAGGTTTCTTTCTGAAAAAAGGCAAGGAAATCCTTGAATTGAACCCGGAAACATTGGAATACGTTGAAAGAAAGAAATTAAAGACAGCCTCTACTGAGGCAGCAAAACAGCAAAAAGGACTAGCGAACAAAATGAAAGCGCTTGTATATAGCGATGACCGTGCGGGTGAATTGCTATGGAATATCCTTAGCCCTGTTCTTGTTTACTCGGCTGAATTAGTTGGCGAAATTGCTGATGATATTGTAGGAATCGATCAAGCAATGAAATGGGGATTCGGCTGGAGTACGGGCCCATTCGAAACATGGGATGCCATTGGTCTTGAAAAATCAGTTGCCCGTATGGAAGAAGAGGGCACTCAAGTTCCAGGGTGGATTAAAGACATGCTTGCTAATGGGGCTACTTCTTTCTATCAGGAAAACGAAGAAGGTAAAATCTCCTACTATGTAAATGGTGAATATAAAGAGTTGGTTGAGAATCCAAAGGTCATCAATCTGAAATCATTGAAAAAACAAGGCAAAGTCATTAAGAACAACAGCGGTGCCAGCTTGATTGATATCGGCGACGGTGTAGCTTTATTAGAATTTACTTCTCCAAACAATGCAATTGGTCTTGATATCATTCAAATGATCAATTTTGCAGTAGATGAAGTAGAAAAAAATTACAAGGGTCTTGTTATCGGCAACCAGGCGAAAAACTTCTGCGTCGGTGCGAACCTTGCCATGATGCTGATGGAAGCCCAGGATGACAACCTTCCTGAGTTGGATATGGTCATCCGTCACTTCCAGCAAGCGATGATGAAAATCAAATACAGCGGAAAGCCGATTGTAGCCGCTCCGTTCAATATGGCGCTTGGTGGTGGCGCTGAGGTTTGTCTGCCAGCAACACACATCCAGGCTTCAAGCGAAACATATATGGGCTTAGTTGAAGTCGGCGTCGGGTTGATTCCTGGCGGAGGCGGAAACAAAGAACTTTATATCAAGCATTTAAAGAGCATGCCTCAAGGCGTTGAGTTCGACCTGCAAAAGGTTGCCAACAAAGTATTCGAATCGATTGCGACGGCGAAGGTTTCCACATCAGGAGAAGAAGCCAGAGAAAACAATTTCTTGAACTTCGCAGACGGAATCTCTGTTAACCCGGATCACCTGTTACATGATGCGAAACAGGCTGCTCTTGCCCTACATGAGCAAGGGTATACGGCACCTGCAAGAGCTAAAGTTCCTGTAGTAGGCGAGACTGGTTATGCAGCACTTCTGCTGGGTGCGGAATCATTAAGGCTGACGGGTCACATCTCTGACCACGATATGGCAATCGCCAAGAAACTGGCATATGTCATTGCAGGCGGTAAACTACCGTATGGCACAGAAGTGGATGAACAATATTTGTTGGATCTAGAAAGAGAAGCTTTCTTAAGCTTAATCGCTCAACCAAAATCACAACAAAGAATGCAGCACATGCTTGTAAAAGGAAAGCCGTTGCGCAACTAAAAGAACTTGCTTAATGGATTGAGTCAAAAAAAGTAAGGGGGATCTCCATGAGAGAAGCGGTAATTGTAGCCGGGGCACGTACACCGGTAGGTAAAGCGAAAAAAGGTTCTCTTGCTAACGTACGCCCGGATGATTTAGGGGCTCTTGTTGTCAAAGAGACTTTAAAGCGTGCGGGGAATTACGATGGAAATATCGATGATTTGATTATAGGCTGTGCAATGCCTGAGGCAGAACAAGGATTGAACATGGCTAGGAATATCGGTGCGCTGGCTGGGCTGTCGCACGAAGTTCCTGCCATCACGATCAATCGTTATTGTTCAAGCGGCTTGCAAAGTATCGCATACGGCGCTGAAAGAATCATGCTCGGCCAAAGCGATACAGTTATCTCAGGCGGAGCAGAGTCAATGAGTCTTGTACCAATGATGGGCCATGTAACACGTCCGAATTCGAAGCTAGCGGAAACAGCTCCGGAATACTACATGGGAATGGGCCACACGGCTGAAGAAGTTGCAAAGAAATTCGGAATTTCTCGTGAAGATCAGGATGCTTTTGCCGTACGCAGCCACGAAAAAGCAGCTAAGGCCATCGCCGAAGGCAAATTTACTGATGAAATTGTACCGGTTGACGTAACGCTTCGTTCCGTTGGCGCAGATAACAAGCTTAAGGAAAAAACATTCCAATTTTCCCAGGATGAAGGAGTGCGCGCTGGAACTACTACCGAAGTTCTTGGTAAATTACGGCCTGCTTTCTCCGTGACAGGATCCGTTACGGCCGGAAATGCTTCACAAACAAGTGATGGCGCGGCAGCTGTAATGGTAATGGATGGTGAAAAGGCTTCATCTCTTGGCCTTCAGCCAATGGGCAAATTCCGTTCCTTTGCTGTAGCAGGAGTTCCTCCTGAAATCATGGGAATCGGGCCTGTGGCGGCGATTCCGAAAGCGCTAAAACTAGCTGGTCTGGAACTTTCGGATATCGGATTATTCGAATTGAATGAAGCATTCGCTTCGCAATCGATCCAAATTATTCGTGAGCTGGGCCTTAATGAAGAAATCGTTAACGTAAATGGCGGTGCGATCGCCCTTGGTCATCCACTTGGATGTACAGGTGCAAAGTTGACACTTTCCCTTCTACATGAAATGAAACGCAGAAACCAGCAATTCGGAATCGTTACCATGTGTATCGGCGGCGGAATGGGCGCTGCGGGTGTATTCGAATTACTAGCTTAAAGTGAATACACGATCCGCCCTGATATGGTCAGAGCGGATAATGAAATTAAATTGAAACTAATATCTAGTTGCAGCGCCCAGCCGCTCGGGGTTATAAGCCACCCCACTCCAGAAATCAGGATTTCCTGCGCGGTGTGTCTTATACCTGTCGCGGCTAATCAGGGCGCTTCCACTTTAAATCCAGGAGGGCCTAAAAAATGTCAAATCAAACTGAAGCTTTAATAAAAGGCGGCGGCTTTTTAGTCGAAGACGTTTCTTACGAAAGAGTATTCACACCGGAAGATTACACAGATGAGCAAAAAATGATTGCGAAAACCACTGAGGATTACGTAGCAAATGAAGTTCTTCCTCAGGTTGAACACCTTGAAAACCATGAATTCGACCGTTCCGTAAAATTGTTAAAGCAAGCCGGGGACCTCGGATTATTGGGGGCTGATGTTCCTGAGGAATACGGCGGGCTGGGACTTGATAAAATAAGTTCAGCATTGATTTCCGAAAAGATGGCACGTGCAGGCGGCTTCTCGATTACTCACGGAGCTCACGTTGGGATTGGTTCTCTTCCAATCGTTTTATTCGGTAATGAAGAGCAAAAGTCGAAATATCTTCCATTGCTGGCAACTGGTGAGAAACTTGCTGCATATGCACTGACTGAGCCAGGTTCTGGTTCTGATGCACTTGGTGCAAAAACAACAGCGAAATTGAACGCTGAAGGCACTCATTACGTATTAAATGGTGAGAAGCAATGGATCACAAACGCCGGGTTTGCGGATGTATTCGTAGTATATGCAAAAATCGATGGCGACAAGTTCTCAGCTTTCATCGTTGAACGCGAATACCCTGGCGTTTCTACCGGGGCTGAAGAAAAGAAAATGGGTATTAAGAGTTCTTCTACACGTACTTTAATTCTTGCAGATGCACAGGTTCCTGTAGAGAACCTTCTTGGTGAAGCTGGTAGAGGCCACGTCATTGCATTCAATATCTTAAACATTGGACGTTATAAATTAGGGGTAGGTGCTGTAGGTGCATCCAAGCATGCATTGGCTATAACTGCAGCTTATACAAATCAGCGCCAGCAGTTCAAAACACCGCTTTCTTCCTTTAACCTAACAAAAGAAAAACTGGCTACTATGGCATCGAAGCTATATGCTGCTGAAAGCTCTGTTTACCGTACGGTTGGGCTTTTTGAAGACCGAATGAGCAAGCTGACTGACGAGGAAGTCAGAAACGGTAAAGAAGTGGCGAACTCCATTGCCGAATACGCAATAGAGTGCTCACTTAACAAATTCTTTGCATCTGAAGTGTTAGATTATGTTGTTGACGAAGGTGTTCAGCTTCATGGCGGATACGGGTTCATGCAGGAGTATGAAATCGAAAGAGCATATCGTGATTCCCGTATTAACCGTATCTTTGAAGGAACAAACGAAATCAACCGCCTTTTGGTACCCGGAACATTCATCAAGAAAGCACTTAAAGGCGAACTTCCTTTGTTCCAAAAAGCACAGGCTTTGCAGGAAGAATTAATGATGATGATGCCTGAAGAGCCAGGCGATGAGCCATTGGCACAAGAAAAAATGCTAGTGCAGAACGCCAAGAAAATCGGCTTACTGGCTGCAGGCCTTGCTGCCCAAACATTTGGCAAAGAACTGGAGCAGGAACAAGAAGTGCTTGTTAACATTGCGGATATTGCCTCTTTCGCCTATGCGATGGAATCAGCGGTATTGCGCACCGAAAAAGCAATTGCAGCTACAGGACTTGAAAAGAACCAACAAAAGGTTCTTTACACTGAAATTTTCTGTCAGGAAGCTTTCAACCAAATTGAACAGCATGCAAGAGAAACGCTTATTGCTGCACAGAGCGGAGACACTCTACGCACGATGCTGTCTGCTTTCCGTAAATTGACAAGACACAATCCTATCAACGTAATTGCTAAGAAGCGCGAAGCTTCTGCTAAGTTGATCGAAACAGAGAAATACGCTCTATAATCCAACTTAACATGTCAGACCGTTGCCAGACGGAAATATCCTTTTAAGGGTATTTCCGTTTTTCACTTTAAAACAATATTATGAAATGTAAAATCAAAAAAAATTACATCATATACTTTGTATTGGAAAAGAAAAACGGGTATTCTATCAGTAGGTGGTGAAACAATGACCTTAACTTTTTACTGGTATCCAAAATGCGGAACTTGCCGAAAAGCGAAGAAATGGCTGGATAGCCATGAGATTCCATATCTGGAAGTTCATATTGCTGAAAATCCGCCATCAAGAAATGAAATGGAAAATTTATATCGAAATAGTGGATTGGAACTGAAAAAATTCTTTAATACTAGCGGACAAAAGTATAGGGAACTTGGCCTGAAGGATAAGCTAAAAAGCGCAACCGAAGATGAAATGCTGGATTTGTTAGCGAGCGACGGAATGCTGATTAAAAGACCGATTGCCACTGACGGCAGCAAGGTAACAGTCGGCTTTAATGAAGAAGAGTATGAGCGAATATGGCATTCATAATCATTGCCAAAGATCATCTAAATCTATTAACAACAATAGATATCATTTAATTACATAGGTATGGAGGGAATTTACTATGACAACACCAAAGGAATTTCGTTATTCTGAAGAGCATGAGTGGGTAAAGACGGAAGGGGAAAATGTGCGTGTCGGCATTACGCATTTTGCACAATCCGAACTTGGAGACATCGTATTCGTTGAGCTTCCGGAAGTTGGGGCTGAAGTGAAGGCTGACGAGCCATTTGGCAGCGTCGAGTCGGTAAAAACGGTTTCCGAGCTTTATGCACCGATTAGCGGGAAGGTTGTTGAGGTTAATGAAGACCTGAATGATAACCCTGAGTATGTGAACGAATCTCCATACGAAAAAGCATGGATGATTGTTATCGAGCCTTCTGATAAGAGTGAAATCGACAACCTCATGACTGCAGAACAATACGAAGAAATGACAAACGAAGGATAAGATGTTGGAGAAGGCTGTCTAAGTCTTCTCCATTTTTATCCCGCTTTAACGGGCAGTAAGACCCCCACTTCAAGACTTGGATGGAAAAACAAAGATAAGTGGGGGAACAACTGCCCGTAAAAGTCCGATTGGTTCAACTAACCATCGGTGGGGGATAAACAAAACCCCCACCGATGGAAGTTTCACTTTATAAAAATGGCTCTGTTAAACGATAATGTTCTTTTGGGAAGGGAATCTGCGAGACTCCTCGAAAATGCATACGCATTTTCTCGTGCGGTGTCTATTCAAGGATGATGATTCAACGTCCTGCGGAAAAACGGGCTTGCAAGACCCCGCAGCGAGGCACGAGTGAAGTTCGTCCGCGGAAAGCGAGTGGATTTCCTGACCATTTGAAAATCAATAATGGAATTTACCATAGCTGCAAAAATAATAATTTAGGGCTCGTATTCTGGGCTGTGATAGCGGGTGATGACAATGGAAAGCGGACTATTACTTGATAAAGTTATCATTGTGGAAGGAACTTCTGATAAAAAGAAAGTGAAAAGTGTGCTCAAGGAAGACATTGAAATCATCTGCACGAATGGTACGATTTCGTTAACGAAGCTGGATGAGCTGGTAGATGAGTTATTTAACAGGGATGTTTATATTCTTGTGGATGCGGATGAGTCGGGTGAGAAGCTTAGAAAACAATTCAAAAGGGAAATGCCCGAGGCCTCGCATCTTTATATCGATAGGATGTATCGGGAAGTTGCCTCGGCCCCGGCCTATCATATTGCTACCGTGCTGTTAAGCGCGAATATCGATGTGAAAATGGAATTTGTAGAACAAAGGATGATTTAACGGGTTATGGAGGAATGGACAGAAAAAGAATTAAATACGGCGATACAATGGAAGCGAACATTTTGCCTGTATCTATATACACCCATGTGTGGAACATGCCAGGTCGCATCCAAAATGTTATCCGTGTCACTTGAAATGTTTCCAGACGTCACTTGCGGTCAAATGAACATGAATTTTTCGAAGAACCTGGCGGCGCAATATACAATCGAAAGCGTCCCCTGTCTGATGGTATTCAAAGAAGGAAAACTTGAAAGGAAAATATATGCATTTCAATCAGTACCATACCTGTATGAGGTGTTGAAGGAGATATCTTAACAAGGGGACAGCCAGGAAAAAAACAAAATGCATCATTGTTGACCACGGTAGTGTTGTATGATATATTTTCAGGAAATGAGCAAAACAAATTGAATATTCAGATTGTCTTATCAAGAGAGGCGGAGGGACTGGCCCGACGATGCCCGGCAACCGGTAAACACATACACGGTGCTAAATCCAGCAGAGTATTGGCTCTGGAAGATAAGGAGAGATAGATCAGCCTCTTCTTATGAAGAGGTTTTTTTATCTTTTATAGCATCATGAAATAGATAACAATCAGAGCTGGAAAAACAAATGGTGGAGGAGAGTTGTATTATGACGGAAAAGAAGAGAGACTATCGTTTTGAGACTTTGAGTATTCATGGAGGACTAAAAGCTGATCCGGTAACAGGGGCAAGGGCTTTGCCGATTTACATGAGCAATGCGTATCAGTTTAAAGATACCGATCATGCCGCGAACTTATTCGGGTTGAAGGAGCCAGGTTACATATATACACGTATCCACAACCCGACAGTTACCGTTTTTGAGGAACGGGTGTCCCTGCTTGAAGGTGGGATCGGAGCTCTGGCAACGGCAAGCGGAATGGCTGCGATTACGTTATCCATTTTGAATATAGCCGGCTCGGGGGATGAGATCGTTTCGGCATCTACCTTGTACGGAGGGACATATAATCTATTTGCGAACACACTTCCTAAATATGGGATCAAGGTGCATTTTGTTGATCCGGCTGATCCGGAAAATTTCCGAAAAGCCATTACACCAAGAACAAAGGCGGTCTTTGCAGAAACGATTGGCAATCCGAGCCTTCGAATCCTTGATATCGAAAAGGTTGCAGATATCGCACATGAAGCAGGTGTCCCATTAATTATTGATAATACATTTGCTACTCCATACTTGTGCCGTCCGATTGACTTTGGAGCGGACATCGTCGTTCACTCAGCAACCAAATGGCTGTTAGGAAACGGAACAACACTTGGCGGGATCATCGTTGACGCCGGAAAATTCAATTGGAATTCTCCGAACTTCCCTGGCTTTACTGAACCGGATCCAAGTTATGACGGGATCGTATATAGCGAAGCGGTTGGAGCGGCTGCCTTCATCACGAAAGCACGGGTCCAATTGCTACGTGATTTAGGCCCAGCCATAAGCCCGCAAAATGCATTCCAGTTTACGCTTGGATTAGAGACTTTGCATGTGAGGATGAAGGAGCATATTACAAATACGAAGACGATAGTGGAGTATTTGGAAAACCATCCTGCTGTAACTTGGGTTAGTTACCCCGGAAAAGCGGATCATCCGGATAAAGAACTCGCAGATAAATATTTGCCAAAAGGAGCAGGGGCTGTTGTTATTTTCGGCATAGAAGGGGGAAGAGAAGCGGGAGCAAAATTAATTAATTCAATCGAACTATGGTCGCATCTGGCTAACGTGGGTGATGCGAAAAGTTTAATTATCCATCCCGCAAGCACGACACACCAACAGTTGAACGCGGAGGACCTTTTGAAGTCAGGTGTCAGTGAGGATCTGGTGCGCTTATCAGTTGGGATTGAAAACGTGGAAGATTTAATCGAGGACTTAGAACAGGCGATTGAGAAAGCGACAGGATAAATATCCAAAGCTGCTAAAACGCTTTATATAAGTGGAATAGATACCAACAGAGGTATAACTAATAATCTCGTAGAAATGATATACATTTGACACTCTCTCTTTTTCCGTGATAAAATCACAAAAGTAATCATAAATGAACGTAACGAAGAAATTTCGTCAATTTAATATAGTTAGCTCTTATCAAGAGAGGTGGAGGGATGTGCCCGACGAAGCCCGGCAACCGGCAAGGTTTTTACCTTGAAAAGGTGCCAATTCACGCAAAGCGAATGCTTTGGGAGATGAGAGAAAGGCTTCATAATTAATCTGCCTTTCTGCTCACGCGGGAAGGTTTTTTTATTGGCCTTAAAAAGAGTCGACTATACTACGAAGTTCACAGTTTTATGGATAAGAGGTGAGTGCAAATGATTACACTTTCAAATTTAAGTAAAATATTTCGGTCTGGATTTTCATCAGGCGATCCAATAGTGGCAGTAGACGACGTGAATGTAACCGTTAAGGATGGGGAAATCTTTGGCGTGATCGGGTATAGCGGAGCAGGGAAAAGTACCTTGATCAGAATGCTGAACGGGTTAGAGACGCCAACGGAAGGTTCTGTAACGGTTGCAGGCAATGAGGTTTCCAAAATTAAAGGAGCCCAGTTACGAAAAGCCCGCCAGGAAATAAGCATGATCTTTCAGCATTTTAATCTGCTATGGTCAAGAACTGTGTTTGACAATATCTCCTTTCCGTTAGAAATTGCCGGAGTTCCAGCAGGGCAACGTAAGAAACGAGTCGAAGAGCTGATTAATCTCGTTGGCCTTGATGGCAGGGAACAAGCATATCCTTCCCAGCTGAGCGGTGGGCAAAAGCAGAGAGTGGGTATCGCAAGAGCGCTCGCAAATAACCCAAAAGTCCTTTTGTGTGATGAGGCCACTTCCGCTCTCGATCCACAGACAACGGATTCTATCTTGGATTTGCTCGTTGATATCAATAAACGCTTGGGATTAACCATCGTTTTGATCACGCATGAAATGCATGTAATCCGTAAAATCTGCCACCGGGTAGCTGTTATGGAAAGCGGAAAGATTGTCGAGCTTGGTCCGGTTTTGGATGTTTTCAAAAATCCTGTTGAACAAATCACCAAGCGTTTCGTACAACAGGTTACGGAACCTGAGGAAACGAAGGAAACAATTGCACATCTTTTGAATCAATTTCCGGACGGAAAAGTGATTCAATTGTCCTTTGTGGGAGACAGTGTAGAAAGCCCTGTGATTACCAAGTTGATCCGTACTTATAATCTGGATGTGAATATTTTGCAGGGGAAAATTTCGCAAACTCAAAACGGTTCTTACGGGACTTTGTTTATTCATCTAAACGGGGACATCGAGGAAATCAATCGCGGCATCGAATTCATCAAAGAGCAGCAGGTTGGCGTGGAGGTGATTTCCGATGATGAGTGAGTTGTTTCCGAATGTTATTTGGGAAAGAATGTGGACGGCTACAGAACAAACCCTGTATATGACGGGAATCTCGCTCGTGGCAACCTTTTTTATAGGGATCTTGCTCGGCCTGTTGCTATTTTTGACATCGAAAGGTCAGCTGTGGGAAAATAAATTCATCAACGTTATTGTTTCGGCTGTTGTAAATATTTTCCGCTCAATTCCTTTTATCATTCTGATTATCCTGTTGATTCCGTTTACAAAGGCAATCGTGAATACGATGCTCGGACCAAGCGCGGCGCTTCCGGCGTTAATCATAGGTTCCGCGCCGTTTTACGCACGATTGGTCGAAATCGGCTTGCGTGAGGTAGACAAAGGGGTCATTGAGGCTGCCAGGTCAATGGGGGCGAGAACAAGCACGCTCATCTTTAAAGTGCTTTTGCCTGAGTCCATGCCTGCTTTGGTTTCTGGAATAACGGTAACAGCGATTGCGCTCGTTGGCTATACTGCCATGGCAGGTGCAATCGGTGCAGGAGGGCTTGGAAATCTGGCCTATCTGGAAGGGTTTCAGCGTAGTAATAGCGATGTGACATTGCTGGCTACCGTTCTTATCCTAGTGATTGTGTTTATTATTCAATTTATTGGCGATATTATCTCATCTAAAATAGATAAAAGATAATCAAATTTAGTAGTTTACAGGAGGAAAAGAAATGAAAAAGTGGTTAAAAACATTGGCTGCTTCAACAGCGTTGGTATTAAGCTTAGCAGCTTGCGGCACTGACGAAGATGGCGGTGCATCAGAATCAAAACCTGAAACAGAAGACAAGAAGATTGTTGTGGGTGCATCAAATATTCCACACGCAGAAATTCTTGAAAAGGCTAAGCCGATTTTGGAAGAAGAAGGCGTAGAGCTTGAAGTTCAGGTATTCTCGGATTATATCCTTCCGAATAGGGCACTTGAAGATAAGGAAATCGATGCTAACTACTTCCAGCACATTCCGTACATGGAATTGCAGATGAAGGAAGAAGGCTATAAATTTGCCAATGCTGGCGGAATTCATATTGAGCCGATTGGAATCTATTCCAAGAAGCACAAAAGCCTTGAAGATATCCCTGAAGGTGGAACAATTATCATGAGGGATTCTGTAGCTGACCATGGCCGAATCTTAATGATTTTCCAAGAAAAAGGCCTTATTAAACTAAAAGACGGCATTGATAAGACAAGCGCAACCATTGATGATATTGTAGAAAATCCTAAGAAGCTTAAGTTTAAGCCGGATGTTGAAGCTGGATTGCTGCCTCAAATTTATAACAATGATGAAGGCGATGCAGTTGTTATCAATGCGAATTATGCGTTAGATGCCGGACTGGATCCGGTCAACGATCCAATCGCTGTTGAATCTAAAAAAGATAACCCATATGTGAATGTTATCACTGTCCGTAAAGGCGATGAAGACCGCGCGGAAATTAAAAAGTTAGTTGAAGTTTTAAAATCCAAGGAAATTCAGGATTATATTAATGAACAATACAAAGGTGCGGTAGTGCCTGCAGAATAATTTGATAAGAGGGCGGCTCATAAAGAGCTGTCCTCTTTATTTATTTTTGAAGTTGATTGAATGATTCACAAATGTGATTGAATTTTAATAGATTCCCGCTGAATTCTTCATGTATTTATTTGAATATCGTAAGTTCGGTTTCAGTCATCTGCCTCTTTTTTACTCTTGATGGACTCGTATATATGTTTTCGGTATGTAAATACTATACGGGATAATGAATGAGGAGATGATTTGATGAGCAATGAACCAAGAAACGCCACAGAGACTGCGATCCATGATTACAAAGAAGGTCTAGGGATGTTTATGCAAAAAATGCCTGATCTCGCACAGCATTATAACGCCTTTACAGAAGCTTGCTTCAAGGACGGCCAAGTCTCCCAAAAGAACAAACAGCTTATAGCACTGGGGATTAGCCTTTATACACAAGATGAGTATTGCATTCTCTACCATGTAAAGGGATGCTTGGATAATGGGGCGAGTGAAGAAGAAATCATGGAAGCAATGGGGGTTTCGATGGCCTTCGGTGGTGGTGCGGTCATGAGTCAGGCTGTTACACTCGTTCAGGATGCTTTGCAGGAACTAAAAGAGGTTCATTAAAAAACCTAAGATGAAGGTTTCGGTAGGGCGAGGTACCGATACTTTCAACTTAGGTTTTTATTTATTTTCGGACTCACTTATACTTTTATCATTCAAAATTCATGCATCCATTCTAAAAAAGGCCGTTAAACTTCTCTATTTGGAGGATTAAGGAGCCGATTCATTATGAGCGTTTCGAGAGTAAGGAATTTCCAGTTTAATCGCAAACTACAGGGGTATATGAAGTTTGAGTGAACAAAAGCTCAGGTGTTAGAATAAAAGAGAAACGAAAATCAGAAAGGATTGATTCATTATCAACTCTCTAGATTTAAACGTTACAAGCGAAATGGAAAAGGCGATGCAACAGTCACACGGGATTGGCTATAGTGAGTACAGCAGAAAGTTAGATGTCCGGCTCCAGGTGGAAAAACGAAGAGAAAGAGAGTATGAGCAATGCAATCAGATCGTTAATGATCTTCAGCGCAAGCTTCATCCGTAAGTTTGCTTTATAAAAGAAGACAAAACTTGACCTTCATACAGTTTAAACAATGGAAGTTTCATGAGCACTTGCTGCCTTGAGACTTCTTTTCGTTTATAAATCGCTATGTTTTTCGAATGAAGAAACTCGAATTGACAAAAGCTATAACAATGTATTTGACATGAAAAACACACATATTATTCCATTCCTCGTTAATTGGACTGCCTGCCTGAGAATTTCCACTATGTACAAAGGGTTATAAAGCCTTTATTAGTTGCTTACACTTTTTATTTGTTATAAGATTGTAATGAGAATAAATTGAGAATGAATGAAATTATAGAAGGAATGCGGAACGCTTCCATGCTATAAATTAGGAATTTCCACGGAGGTAAAGATAATGGCTGGTTCTACATTAACAATCAAAGATCTACATGTATCTATCGAAGGTAAAGAAATATTAAAAGGGGTAAACCTTGAGGTTAAAGGTGGAGAAATCCATGCAATTATGGGTCCGAATGGTACAGGTAAATCCACTTTATCTTCAGCGATAATGGGTCACCCTAAATATGAAGTAACGAGCGGAAGCATCACATTCGATGGTGAAGATGTGCTTGAAATGGCAGTTGACGAGCGTGCGCGTGTCGGACTTTTCCTTGCGATGCAATATCCGAGTGAAATAAATGGTGTGACAAATGCGGACTTCCTTCGTTCAGCGATTAACAGTCGCCGCGAGGAAGGCGATGAAATTTCATTGATGAAGTTCATTCGCACAATGGATGAAAAAATGGAGCTTCTCGAAATGGATGAGGATATGGCTCAACGTTATCTTAACGAGGGGTTCTCAGGCGGGGAGAAGAAACGAAACGAAATTCTCCAGCTTATGCTGATTGAGCCAAAGATTGCAATCCTCGATGAAATAGACTCCGGATTGGATATCGATGCGTTGAAGGTCGTTTCAAAAGGCATCAATGAAATGCGTGGTGGAGAATTCGGATGCTTGATCATCACTCACTATCAGCGGCTCCTAAATTACATTACTCCTGATTACGTTCACGTTATGATGCAAGGCCGTGTCGTGAAATCTGGCGGACCTGAGCTTGCGAAGCGTCTTGAAGCAGAAGGATACGATTGGATTAAGCAAGAATTAGGAATTGAAGACGAAACAGTAGGCCAAGAAGCGTAAGTAGGGGGATTTGAAATGACTACGGAAACGAAACTACCGATTGATAAGGAGAATATCCGCTCCTATTCACAACAAAACAATGAACCATCCTGGCTTTCAGAGCTTCGGGTTCAAGCCTTGGCTGAATTCGAAAACCTTCCGTTGCCAAAGGCTGATAAAACAAAGATCGATAAATGGAACTTCACTTCCTTTAAATCGCATATAGTGGAAAGCACTACATTTACTTCTTTGGAAGAACTTCCAGAGGAAGTGAAATCGCTTATTAATATAGAAGAAGCAAAAAATCTATACATTCAACGCAATAACACACCTGCGTTCGCTAGTATTAGTGACGAGTTGAAAAGCCAAGGAGTTATCTTCACTGATATTTTCACGGCAGCTCGCGAGCATGGAGAATTAGTACAAAAGTATTTCATGAAAGACGGCGTGAAAGTAAATGAGCATCGTTTAACGGCTCTGCATGCTGCTCTATTGAATGGCGGAACCTTCCTCTATGTACCTAAGAATGTCGAAATTAAAGAACCCGTCCAAGCGGTATTCATTGTTGATCATCCTGATACTACGCTTTTCAACCATGTCTTGGTCGTTGCAGAGGCAAATAGTTCTGTAACGTATGTTGAAAACTACATTTCCACTGTAGAAGCAGAAAATGGTGTAGCAAATATCATCACAGAAGTATTTGTTAATGATAATGCAAAGGTTGAATATGGTGCGGTTGATACATTAGCTAAAGGGTATACTTCATACGTAAATCGTCGAGGTGTTGCAGGCCGTGATGCTCGCATTGAATGGGCACTTGGTCTTATGAATGACGGAGATACGATTTCCGACAATACAACCTATCTAATGGGAGACGGATCATTTGGCGATACCAAATCAGTAGTTGTTGGCCGTGGAGAGCAAAAACAAAACTTCACGACTCAAGTCATTCACTACGGCAAGCGTTCTGAAGGTTATATCCTGAAGCATGGTGTAATGAAAGACAGCGCTTCTACCATTTTTAATGGCATCGGAAAAATTGAGCATGGCGCTACCAAGGCTAATGCTGAACAGGAATCGCGCGTTCTGATGTTAAGTGAGAAAGCACGCGGAGATGCCAACCCGATCTTGCTTATTGATGAAGATGATGTTACCGCAGGACATGCTGCTTCTGTTGGGCGGGTTGATCCGATTCAGCTCTACTATTTAATGAGTCGGGGAATTCCGCAAGTTGAGGCAGAAAGGCTTGTCATTCATGGTTTCCTTGCACCGGTCGTCAATCAGCTTCCAATTGAAGGAGTTAAGAAGCAGCTGACTGAGGTCATTGAAAGGAAAGTTAAATAATGAACCCATACGAAATTCGTAAGCTTTTCCCAATACTGGATCAGGAAGTGAACGGTCAACCACTGGTTTATCTGGATAGTGCCGCAACATCGCAAAAGCCCGTTTCAGTGATTAAAGCAATTGAGGAGTATTATCGCGGTTACAACTCTAACGTACACCGCGGAGTCCATACCCTTGGAACGAAAGCTACGGATGCGTACGAAGGGGCACGCGAAAAGGTCAGAAAGTTTATCAATGCGGCCTCTACCGAAGAAGTGATCTTCACAAGAGGCACGACAACATCCTTAAACACTGTAGCGCGAAGCTACGGGGGTGCTAATTTATCAGCTGGAGATGAGATCGTCATCTCCTATATGGAGCACCACAGCAATATCATACCGTGGCAGCAAATTGCCAAGGAAACCGGTGCCACGTTAAAATATGTGCCACTTCAAGAGGATGGAACGATTTCACTTGAAGATATGAGAGATACAGTAACCGAACGGACAAAGATTGTTTCCATTATGCATGTTTCCAACGTCCTAGGTGTTATTAATCCGATTAAAGAAATCGCAACAATCGCCCACGAAAAAGGAGCGGTGATGGTCGTGGACGGTGCCCAAAGCGCTCCCCACCTTAAAGTGGATGTCCGTGATTTAGATTGTGATTTTTATGCTTTTTCTGGTCATAAAATGGTCGGTCCCACCGGTATCGGCGCACTTTATGGAAAAAAAGAGCATCTCGAAAAAATGGAACCGATTGAATTTGGCGGTGAAATGATCGATTTCGTTGGCTTATACGAATCCACCTGGAAGGAGCTTCCGTGGAAGTTCGAGGGCGGTACCCCGATTATCGCGGGAGCCATCGGGCTCGGAGCTGCTATCGATTTCCTGGAAGAAGTCGGATTGGAAAACATTGAAGCGCATGAGCATAAGCTGGCAGCCTATGCACTTGAGAAAATGTCCGCCATCGATGGGCTAACCATTTACGGACCTCGGGATGCGGGCAAACGTGCAGGGGTGGTTACTTTCAATATCGCGGATGTTCATCCTCATGATGTTGCCACCGTACTGGATGCGGAGGGGATTGCCGTCCGCGCTGGCCACCATTGTGCACAGCCACTTATGAAATGGCTCGATGTATCTGCAACGGCAAGAGCCAGCTTTTACCTCTATAACACGGAAGAAGACATTGATAAGCTTGTAGAAGGGCTTGTCAAAACAAAGGAGTATTTCAGCAATGTCTTTTAATAACCTAGATACACTATACCGTCAAGTAATCATGGATCATTACAAGAATCCCCGCAACAAAGGCAGCTTGGAAAATGGCAACCTTGTAGTGGATATGAACAATCCAACATGTGGTGATAGGATCAGGTTAACGATGCAAGTGGAAGACGGTAAAGTGACAGACACTAAATTCGATGGAGAAGGCTGTTCGATCTCAATGAGTTCAGCTTCAATGATGACCCAGGCCATCAAAGGGAAGGATGTCGAAACAGCGATGAAGCTGTCAAACACTTTTTCGGAAATGATCCAGGGGAAAGAATATGACGAAAATGGTCTTGACCTTGGTGACATTGAGGCCCTTCAAGGGGTGTCAAAGTTCCCTGCCCGCATTAAATGTGCGACCCTTGCGTGGAAAGCGATGGAAAAGGGCTTACAGGAATAAACAAAACACAAGCAATGGCGTGTTTTCACACCGGATGCTAATTGAAATGGAGGAAAAGTGATATGGCGAAGAAAATGCCTGAGATTGGCGATTATAAATATGGCTTTGCTGATAGAGACGTATCGATTTTCCGGTCAAAACGCGGTTTAACGAAAGAAATCGTGGAAGAGATCTCACGAATGAAAGAGGAGCCGCAATGGATGCTCGATTTCCGCTTGAAATCATTGGAGCATTTCTACAAAATGCCAATGCCGCAATGGGGCGGAGACTTACAAAGCTTAAACTTTGATGAGATTACGTACTATGTTAAGCCATCCGAGAAATCAGAAAAATCATGGGATGAAGTTCCGGAAGAAATTAAACAAACGTTTGATAAACTCGGTATCCCAGAGGCAGAGCAAAAGTATCTGGCTGGTGTATCCGCTCAGTATGAATCCGAGGTTGTTTACCATAACATGAAGGAAGACCTGGAAGAAATGGGTATTGTTTTTAAAGATACCGATTCAGCACTTAAGGAAAATGAAGATATTTTCCGCGAGTATTTTGGAAAAACGATTCCTCCAACAGATAATAAATTCGCTGCATTGAATTCAGCTGTATGGTCCGGCGGTTCTTTCATCTACGTGCCAAAAGGCATAAAGGTTGATACACCGCTGCAGGCATACTTCCGTATCAATTCAGAAAATATGGGGCAGTTCGAGCGTACTTTGATCATTGTGGATGAAGGCGCACATGTGCACTATGTTGAAGGATGTACGGCACCGGTATACACAACCAATTCACTTCACAGTGCGGTTGTCGAAATCATCGTCAAAAAAGATGCGTACTGCCGTTACACAACAATCCAAAACTGGGCCAATAACGTGTTTAACCTGGTTACAAAGCGTGCTGTTTGCGATGCTAATGCAACAATGGAATGGATTGATGGAAACATCGGTTCGAAGCTTACAATGAAATACCCGGCTGTTATCCTAAAAGGGGAAGGCGCACGCGGTATGACATTATCAATCGCGATTGCCGGTAAAGGTCAGCATCAGGATGCAGGGGCTAAAATGACCCACCTTGCACCGAACACATCTTCAACGATTGTGTCTAAGTCGATTTCCAAGCACGGCGGTAAAGTAACATATCGCGGTATTGTCCACTTCGGTCGTAAAGCAGATGGCGCCCGTTCTAATATCGAGTGCGACACATTAATCATGGATAATCAGTCTACTTCTGATACCATTCCTTACAATGAAATCTTAAACGATAATATTTCATTAGAACACGAAGCAAAGGTATCCAAGGTTTCTGAGGAACAGTTATTCTACCTTATGAGCCGCGGTATCTCTCAGCAGGAAGCTACTGAAATGATCGTAATGGGCTTCATTGAGCCTTTCACGAAAGAACTTCCAATGGAATATGCGGTAGAAATGAACCGCTTAATCAAGTTCGAAATGGAAGGTTCTATCGGGTAAAAGAATATACAATCCGCCCCGCTGAAGATGTTTCAGCGGGGTATTTTATATTTAAGTAATTATAAATGAAACCCATGTAATGACTTTTTATATGTAGAAATCAAATATCCAGCTCTGCCACAGACCAATACCGAGGATTTCATACTGACTTTTTCTATAGGAAAATGCCTTTTCGGAGACGTCACGTTTTAGAAAAATGGACCAAATAAATGGTCCATTTTTTTTGAGTTAAATATAAAAAGTGAATTTATTTTATCTGTATTTTAAGAACTGTTACCGATGTTGTTTAATATGAGCCGACTATAGTAAAACTACCTTTCTTGAAAAATCTTCTTTGCGACCCAGTATCACAATGTTGACATTTACCATGAAATGTGAACACTTTATGTCAAGATATGTTGAAAAATTAAGAATTATTGTCGAAATTTGTTGAAAAGCATTTAATTATTGGTATACTCAGGATTATAGATTTTGGTGCTTTAGTAGAGGGTATTTCTACCTACCGTAATGCTAGGCGTAGGGGTTTTAATATCTTTACAAATAAATTCTTAAAGCATTTTATTGCCAATCAACTAATTAATAGTCAAAAAGAATGAAAAGCAATCAGGCATTATCAACTAAGAAGAGGTGTATTAGAATGAAATGGTTTTATAACTTGAAAACTGGGGTAAAATTAATTTCCGCGTTTGCCTTGATGGCAATCGTTTTGGGCTTTGTAGGCTTTTATGGGTTAACCAATTTGAATAAAATTAATACCGAGTTAGATTTTATGTACAAAGAGAGAGTAGTTCCGACAAATTATGTTGCCGAATCTCAAGTTCTTTATCAACGAATGAGGGTTAACATCCGCGATATGAATTTCACTGCGGCGACAAAAGAGGAAAAAGCTCAAAAAGAGCAAGCTATCAATGACTTTAGAAAAGAAATTCAAGGAAATATCGATAAATACAACAGCACTCTTGTAATTAAAGACGAAAAAGAATTGCTGGACCAATTCGATGCAGCTTGGAAAGAATATAATGTGATAATGGACCATGCGATCGCATCAGCGTATGCAGACAATATTGCTGAATATAAAAAAATCGCTCCAGAGTTCAAGGCTAAAGGTGACAAGGCAGAAGGTATTTTGGAAGAGTTAGTTACATACAACGCTGAACTTGCGAAAAAATCAAGTGAAAACGGGAACGCTTTATACAATAGCTCCCGAACGGTTACTATTATAATTATTATCGCTTCGGTGATCCTAAGCATCGGTTTCGGATACTTTATTTCTCAAATCATTGCACGTCCATTAAACCGTGTTGTTGCTGTTGTTGGCAAAGTAGCCAAAGGTGATTTAACTGAAACACTGGATATAGATACGAAGGATGAAGTTGGACAAGTGTCCAAATCAATGGACGAGATGGTGTTAAGCTTAAGAGCGACTATTGGTGGCATCCTATCTTCAGCTGAAAGCGTTGCAGCAGCATCTCAACAAATTTCCGCTACTACTGAAGAAATAGCTAGCGGCAGCAGCAGTCAAGCTGATGAAGCACAAACAATGGCTGAGTTATTCAAGGAACTTTCAGTGGCAATCAATTCTGTTGCTCAGGGTGCAGAGCATGCTTCAGAATTAGCCAATAATACAATGGATATTGCCGAGGGTGGAGGTACGATCATTAACTCTTCAATTGAAGGAATGAATGGAGTTAATGCTCAGATGTCGTTACTTGAAGAGGACTCCAACAAAATTGGAGAAATCATTGAAGTTATTGAAGACATTGCCAATCAAACCAATCTGCTTGCATTGAATGCGGCTATTGAGGCAGCGCGTGCAGGAGATCAAGGCAGAGGCTTTGCGGTAGTTGCTGATGAAGTCCGCAGATTGGCGGAACGCAGTAGTGAAGCGACTAAGGAAATTACAGTGATCATTAAAGGCATGCAGGAAAACACGAAGAAAAGTGTAGTTGCGGTCGGTGAAGGAGTGCAATCCTCTCTTAAGAGCGGAGAAGCTTTTGAAAACATAATTAATATGGTTCAGCAATCTGCGAATAAGGTTACAGAAATAGCGGCAGCAAGTGAAGAACAGGCAGCGCAAACTTCAGATGTAATGAACTCGATTGAAAGTATCTCGGCTGCTACAGAAGAAGCAGCAGCAAGCAGTGAGCAAACAGCCTCAACGGCTCAATCCCTTGCTAATCTTGCTGAGGAACTTAGCGATTCGGTTTCCATCTTTAAAATCAAGTAAGCATACAAATATAAAGTCTGTCCCAATCCAAAAAAGATTGGGACTTTTTACTATTTAATAATATAAAAATCAAAAATTAATTTCAAAAGAACTATGGTACCGAGTGTGGAAATGAACCATTTAATCAAGTTCGAAATGATGAGGTTCTATCAATTTAGATAAATAAATAGCCATTGCGGGTTCAGCGGAGTAGAATTTAGGGAATTATAAAATATTAACCAGTCGATCACGTAAAAGCAAGACATAAGGATGTAGCAGATTTTAGTTGATGTTTCTTGATTACAAGGTTCTATCGGTTTTAATCTTTAAAGACAATCACAGACAGGGTTCTTAAACGTGGTTCTATGCTATGATGGGATATATATACTTTTTTAGAAGATGTGATGATAATGATCTATATTGGAGTTACGGGATGGGGAGACCACGATCGTTTGTATCCGGCGAAAATTCCACCCCGGGACAAATTAAAAGAATATGCTGCCCATTTTCCAATCGTAGAGATTGATGCATCGTTTTATGCCATTCAATCTAAACGGAATACAGAAAAATGGGTTTCTGAAACACCAGGATCCTTTCAGTTTATCATCAAGGCCTATCAAGGAATGACAGGTCATCAGCGAGGGGAAAGCCCTTATGAAAACAAGAAAGAAATGTTTTCGGCTTTTCATGAATCGCTCAAGGCTTTTAAAGAGGCAGATAAGCTTTCAATGGTTCTTTTTCAATTTCCGCCCTGGTTTGACTGCAAGAAGGAAAATGTCGATTATTTACGCTGGTGCAAACAGGAAATGGGGGAAATACCTGTGGCGCTTGAATTCCGAAATCAGACCTGGTATGAAGCTCACTTTTATGATAAGACGTTGGCTTTTATGGAACAAGAAGGCTGGATCCATACAGTCTGTGATGAACCGCAAGCAGGTAGCGGTTCCATTCCCATTGTGATTAAAGCCACCGACCTTGATAAAACGTTAGTCCGTTTTCATGGAAGAAACGTTCATGGGTGGAGAAATCCAGGGGATGGAAACTGGCGAGAGGTTCGTTATCTGTATCGTTATAATCAAAAGGAACTGGAAGAATGGGCGGAAAATCTCCATTTGCTTGAAAAACAATCCAAGGATCTGTATGTTTTATTCAATAATAATTCAGGTGGAGATGCCGCCGATAACGCTAAACAAATGATAGACCTTCTTGGGATCAATTATGAAGGGCTTGCACCAAAGCAGCTCGATTTGTTTTAAATCAAAAGGGTAAGTTAAACAAGGGGACCCCAGAACATAGTCCATTCAAAACATTAACATTCATGCATGGATCGACATTACCAGATTGAGGGAGTTAAAATGTCAGAAATCATTCACTTATATCATACCAATGATCTTCACAGCCATTTTGAAAATTGGCCGCGGATTAAAGAATTTCTCAAACAAAGATGTGCGTTGCATAAAGAAGTGGGAGAAGAAGCCATTCTTCTTGATATTGGCGATCATATCGACCGCTGGCATCCCTTTACGGAAGGAACGCTCGGTAAAGGAAATGTTACACTTCTGAATGAAGCCGGCTATCAGTATGTAACCATCGGGAATAATGAAGGGATCACCCTGCCTTTCGAAGGGCTGGATGCTTTATATAACCAGGCTGAATTCAAAGTGCTGGCATCGAATATTTATTATCGTAATGGTGAAAGGCCTGAGTGGGCATTGCCATATGAAATTCATACGACTGCAAATGGCACAAAAATAGGTCTGGTCGGACTAACGGCCTTCTTCCGACACTTTTACTCTGCACTAGGCTGGGAGCTCTCTGATCCATTTCTGGAGCTTGGGAGGCAGCTGGGAAATTTAAAAAAACAGAGCGATGTGATCGTCATTCTTTCCCATCTCGGAATCCACGAAGACGAAAGAATGGCAGCTGAATTTCCCGAGATTGACATTATTCTTGGTGCTCATACGCACCACATCTTACATCAAGGAAAAATGATAAATGACACGCTGCTGTGTGCCGGGGGTAAATTTGGCATGTTTGTCGGACATGTAGAAATAGTAGTGGATGATAGCGGGAAAGTTACCCGAAAAGAAGCTTATTTACACGATACAAATGATTTAGAGGAGAAACCGGATGAAAGAAGTTGGATAGACGATATCTATAATCGGGGGAAAGACTCGCTGCGACAAGAAATTGTGCGGCTTCCAAGAAGTCTAAAAAGTGAATGGTTTAAGAAATCGGAGCTTTCAGCCATTTTATGTGAGGCTTTAAGGGAATGGGGCCAGGCAGACTGCGCTTTCTTAAATGCGGGGCTGCTTTTGGAGGGATTGGATGCGGGCGGGGTTATGAAAGGGGATATCCATCAAATCCTTCCTCATCCGATCAATCCCTGTGTAGTGGAGTTAAGCGGAAGCGAATTGAAAGAAATTCTGTTACAATCCCTAAATGAAGAATGGCCGCACATCCAGATGAAAGGCTTTGGATTTAGAGGGAAGGTTATGGGAGTTATTGTCTATGACCGTGTAGATTTTATAAAAGGACAGAATGAAGTGATTGCAAGAGTGCTGGTAAACGGGAAGGAACTTGTTGCCGAAAACCGTTACAAGCTGGCGATACCGGATATGTTTACATTCGGATTCTTTTTTCCGCAAATCCAGCGCTCTAGAGACAAAGAATATTTCATGCCCGAATTTTTAAGAGATATCATGATTTGGAAACTGAAAAAGATGTATTCTTGAGAATTGATAACACCCTTCTTTGCTTCATTTCATAAAGTATGAATGAAAGGGAAGGAGCGATTAGATGATAAACGTCACCCCCATAATAATAGAAGGCAAGACTTTTTTAAGCATTTCTGTTGCGTTGCCAAAAACGGATTTGCTCGTTGTGACAAGCGACACTGGATATATTATGTGCGGTGCATTGGATGTCGGCTTATTGAATGAAAGGCTGAAAGACCGCAATATTATCGCAGGTAGAGCGGTTGGTGTTAAAACGATAGATGAATTGTTGAATGCCCCTTTAGAATCTGTTACGCTGGCAGCAGAACAAATAGGGATTTCAAAAGGGATCATCGGCAGAGAAGCTTTATTAATCATGTCTTATTAATTGTAGAGAATGCAACATCTCCAGTGATGTCGCGTTCTTTTTTTACCTTTTTTTTGGATATTTAAAATAAAACCTTTATATTTCAAGAAGAATATCCGATAAAAGGAGTAAAGGTAATTTTTGCCTAATTGGAGAAAACACTTAATAACCCGGCATATTTGTAGATATCCAAAGAAGGTAATTAAAAGCAATAGGAGTATGAACATGAGATTATTAGCTACAGATTCTTTGATTCCAGGTGTTGAACTTGGAAAAAGCATTCAAAATGAAAATGGACAAATCCTGTTAGGTGAGGGGATACAGCTAAGCGAGAGAATGATCCAGCGACTGAAGGATCTTAACATCCCATTTGTGTATATTAAGGATCCGAGGACAGATCACATTAAACCGGGGAAAAGTATATCAGACGCATTGAGAAGAGAAGCCGTTCAAACGATTGAAAATACTTTTGTCGATATCCAGAGGAAGGATGTCTTTTCCAGCTCATTTGTCATTGAAAAGGCTTCAAAGCGTTTTAATGAGTTAATCCGCAATATTATGAATGAAATACGCGGGGATCAGGATCTTTTGACGATGATGGCAGATGTTTTTACATATGATAATTATATTTTTACCCATTCATTTAATGTTACGCTTTATTCTCTTGCTATCGGGATGGAGATGCAACTGAATCAAAAGCAAGTTGAGATGCTGGGACTCGGGGCTATTTTACATGATGTCGGGAAAATGCTCGTTCCTCCTGAAATTCTGATGAAACCAGGTCAGCTGACTGAAGAAGAATTTGAGGAAATGAAAAAGCATTCCGAGGCAGGCTTTGAACTGATTAGAGGTGTAAAAACAGTTCCGGTTCTCGTAGCACACGGCGCCTACCAGCATCATGAGAGATTGGACGGTTCCGGTTATCCCCGCGGTCTTGCCGATGACAATATCCATATTTTTGGCAAGATTATTGCAGTTGCTGACGTTTTTGATGCGGTTACCTCGAATCGTGTTTATAGAAAAGCGATGCTCCCCCATGAAGGGCTTGAAATCCTATATGCCGGTGCAGGCACTCAATTCGATACGAAAATAGTCGAAGCGTTCAGACGAGCCGTAGCCATTTATCCGAATGGACTGGGAGTTATATTGAGCGATGGGCGAAAGGGAGTAGTATCTCGCCAGAATGTCGGGGCAAGTGACAGGCCGGTCATTGAGATACTTGAGGAAAACGAGTTGCCAATTATTGATACATATGAAGTGGATTTAAAAACATATCTTCATTTAATGATTACCGGTTCCGACTCTTCCGATAGTAAAGTTAGCCATTGACGAAAATAAAGAATGAAATCCCCCTTTACAAGCATACATATAGCATGTAAGGGGGGATTTTCTTTGGCATTCAGACGAAGGCAAAAAGGTCCTTTGCCGTTCAAATATGTATTACTATTATCATTTGTTTTTTTTGTTTTTTCTACGGCAGGTGGAGTGTTAATCATTGATAAAGGAATTGAGCCAACATTGATGAGCTATGCTGAAGCCCAGACTCATGAAATTGCCAATTTGGTTATTAATAAAGCGATTAACCAGAAAATAATTGAGGAAAATGACTTTGATAACATTATAGAAATCACGGAAAATGAAAATGGAGTAAAATATGCAAAACTGAATCCAAGTGCGGTGAATCGAATACAGGGCGAAACGCAAAACCTTATCTTGATGAATCTAAAAGAAGCGGAAAAAGGCAATCTTTCAGATCTTGAATCCTTAACGGATGTGGATATAAAAATGAATAAAAAAGGCAAGTCATCGGGTATGGTGTTCCATGTTCCGCTCGGGAAGGCAACCAACATCACCCTGCTTGGGAATTTCGGTCCAAAAATCCCGGTCCAGTTCCATACTATTGGGAATGCAAGAGTAAAGGCGAAAAGCAGCTATAAATCATACGGCATAAATTTTGGAAGTTTTAAAGCTGTTATTCATGTAGAGGTAAATGTCCAGGTGATCATACCTTTTGCTACTAAAACAACAACAATTAAACAAGACATTCTTTTAGGAGAAGTCGTTATTCCCGGAGAGGTTCCCCAGTATTATAATAACGGTGGAAATTCAAACCCGGCTGTTGAATTGCCGAAGCCAAAAAATAATTGAAGGTCCAGCTGCGGACCTTCAGTATTTGTTTAACGACGTTTCTTTGCTAAATCTTTTCGCTCCCAAACACGCAAGTGTGGGGTCGGGTCGAAGCTCCATTCAATGAAGCCATTATCCTTATACATGCCGTAATGCAGATGCGGTGGGAACTTCCCTGATGTTCCAGGCGGACCGTATCCAGAGCTGCCGACGCCGCCGATTACCATTCCCGGTTCAACAATCTGTCCATGCTTGAGATCCTTGGCAAACCCGCTTAGATGGGCAAAATAATGATACGTATTGTTAATGTCACGAATGCCGATCCGCCAGCCTCCGTATCGATTCCAGCCCTTCATTTCAATAATCCCGTAGCTGGTTGACCTTACAGGCAATCCATAATCGGCAAAGATGTCCGTGCCTTCATGGGATCGTCTTCCGCCCCAGCCGCGTGCCACGCCCCATGTACTGCGATAACTGTAATGTGTCCTGACCGGGACGGGAAACGCTTTTTCCTGAAGGTCTATGCGGCCATATTTTTTAAAAATCCTTGCATTGCCCATGATAATTCCGACTGCCTTATCCCGCTTATAATAATCCCAGAGTGCGATCCGAAAGTTATCTTCATCCGTACCGAAATAGAGAATTTGGTTAGCCATAGTAAATAAAACGTCGGCATCATCATTTATATCCGCACGTGTGTCACCGTTTCCATCCATACCGATTCCTTCAAAAAAACCGATGGATAATGGATTGTCATCATTATTATTAGGATTCAACAGTCCGCTCCATTTTTCGGGTTCTATATAAATGCCAACAGCCCCCTTGGCTTCCTCCAAGTCTCTTCTAGCGTTCCTCAGGCTATGCTCATATTGATCGATCGCTGCCATGTAATACCAGGGGATATGTGTAATGGTTTCTATATTTTTATACAACATCATCCTTGTAGCCAGCTGGTCTTTGGCTGACTGCACTGAATGGTCCGTATTGGCAAGGGCCGGCGCTTGAAATAACCCGCATATGATAATGAAAACGACAAATGGAAGGACTTTTTTAAATAACACGCTGATTCTCCTTTCCGCAAAATAATTAATTATTGTTTATTCAATCTGTGCCGGTCTCTGATAGAAGTACAGGACAAGGTGTAATTCGGCAGCGATGCATCACTCGCGCTTTTCTTTAATTCATGAAATTAGTTTGCTGAGTTATAATAAAAATAATGAAATCAAATAATGGTAATAAGGCCGGAAACTTGTCTGAATGCATTTTATTATGATAAAGTGGCAAGTGACATAAGAAGAAAAAATTCACGCTTTTGCTTGGCAGATACAAAAGTATAAACTTTGATATCTGCAAAAGTGCGATACCCTAATCGTCGCCTAAAAAGGCTTACCAATCGTCGCTTTTTTAAAAAACAGAATTGGAGTGACATCTTCATGAGTACAAAAGAAGAACATGTTCGTAAACCTGATTGGTTGAAAATAAAATTAAATACGAATGAAAACTATACAGGCTTGAAAAAAATGATGCGCGAGAAAAACCTACATACAGTATGTGAAGAAGCTAAATGTCCTAATATTCATGAATGCTGGGCTGTGAGACGTACAGCGACTTTCATGATCCTTGGCGATACTTGTACACGGGCATGCCGTTTTTGTGCAGTAAAAACAGGCTTGCCGACTGAATTGGATTTGGCGGAACCGGAACGCGTTGCTGATTCCGTATTTACCATGAATTTAAAGCATGCTGTTATTACAGCGGTTGCACGTGACGACCTTAAGGATGGGGGATCAGCTGTTTTTGCTGAGACAGTAAGCGCCATCCGCAGGAAAAATCCATTTACGACGATTGAAGTATTGCCATCTGATATGGGTGGGGTTTATGAAAACCTTAAAACACTTATGGACGCAAAGCCGGACATCTTGAACCATAATATTGAAACGGTCAGACGTTTATCTGACCGCGTACGTGCGAGAGCAAAATACAATCGTTCTATGGAGTTATTATTGAGAGCAAAGGAAATGTATCCTGAAATTCCAACCAAATCCAGCTTAATGATCGGTCTTGGTGAAACAAAAGAAGAAATTATGGAAACAATGGATGATCTTCGCACTCACAAGGTCGATATTATGACGATCGGTCAATATTTACAGCCGACTAAAAAGCATTTGAAGGTGCAGAAATATTACAGTCCTGAAGAGTTTGCAGAGTTGAAGGAAATCGCTCTTTCAAAAGGATTCAGCCATTGTGAAGCAGGTCCGATGGTCCGTTCTTCCTACCATGCCGATGAACAAGTAAACTCTGCCGCCAGACAAATGCAGCAGCAAGGTGAACAGGTGCTGGAAGCAAATTAATAAATAAGGCTATATTAGAAATACTCCCTGTTGATTTTTGACTCAATCGTTTGAAACTTTGGTTTCAAACGGCTTTCAGCAAAGCTGAAAGGTTGCTCATATTCCCATGAGACCAGAGAGAAAGCGTGCTTTCTCAGGGGCTCATGGGAATAGCCAAAAATTATTTTCAACAAATATACATTGCGACAAATAAAGAAAGTGCCAGTAATTTCACGGCACTTTCTTTTATTAAAATTCAACACATATTTCCGTATGCCGGGTTAAATCCTCGTTACCCGAGTATATTACCTGCGTTCGCCAATGCTTTCGCCGTTAGCGTTTTCACCGTCGCTCACTTTATTTCCCTGAGGAGATTTAAGCATTTGCTTTATCGTTGAATCAATGGAGTCTTCAATGCCACGGCTGTCTGTATCTTGTGTCGCAAAATTTTCAATGTTTTGTCTGAGTGATTCGTTGTCACTGACATAAACGTGAAAATAACGCGGCACGATGGATAAAGCCGTCCTTTTTACTTGATCTGCAGTCGCATTGCGGTTATTCGTATCAGAATCATATACGACCAGAACCTCTTCATCGGTAACAAGTGTAGATACATCATTCACATTTGGTATTTGATTGCTCAGGCGTGAGATAATATCTGCAAGCTGTTCCCGGTCTATCGTAGGTGCTTCTGTTACGTTTTCATTTTCGCCAGTTCCATTATTAACACGCGTAAACCCAAAATTCTCAGAATCATTATTTGCTCCACGGTAGTCTTCATCATAATATTGAGATGGTGCATTCAATCTCGTCGGAGTTGTGTCAAGGATGCCGGTACGCTGGTCATTATCGCCATGTGCGCCACAGCCGGAAAGCACAATTAGTGAGCCCAAACCTATTGTCAGTATCGATTTTTTCAAAGATCAAGCACCCCCTTAATGCTTAGGATGAACAAGTCATTTAAATTTAGCTTAGTAATTCATGGGGAATCAGTTATAATTTAAGGTAGTTAAGTGTAAAGATGTGAGGTGAAAAAATGATTAGTATCAATAATATAGCCTATGAAATAGCAGAGGATTTTAGGGAAGGCTTCAATGAAGAGGCTTTTCGTGCTCGTTATAGCGAGATTTTAACGAAATATGATTATATAGTCGGCGATTGGGGTTACGGCCAGTTAAGGCTCCGCGGTTTCTTTGACGATCAGAACCAGAAGGCAACTTTTGATAATAAAATCAGTACCCTCACCGAATATCTATATGAATACTGCAATTTTGGCTGCCCTTATTTTGTGGCGAAAAAAATAAAGAAATAAGGATATATATTTGGAGAAATAGTTAATTTGCTCGGCCAAGGGATCGCATACTGTGCTCCAGCCGCATCAATGGTACAAATGGCAGAAGCAATTCTAAAGGATAAGAAACGAATTTTGACTTCGATAGCTTATTAAAACGTGATTTCTATCTTAGATTGAACTATGCTGTCTGAAATAGCTATCGCTACATAAAAACCGTCTGAAAATAGCCGGCCGTTTTTATGTAGCGATTAACCTAATGATACGAAATATTGGATGAAGGTTTTATGACTTCTTCAACTTGCGATTCGTCCTTATTCCTGCCCACAGAGCAATCAATAGTCCCCCAGCAGTGTCTGCTATCAGATCAACCATTGTGTCTTTATTTCCTCCGCCCTGCAAAGTCATTCCAAATAATTGATCAGAGCTGAATTCATAGACCTCCCAGATCACGCCGCCAAGTACCGCGAAGGAGAAGGTAAACAGAAAGACAAACCATGGTGAAATTTCTTTGCCGGCATTTTTGTGCGCTAAACGTTCATACAGGGCAATTCCTGCAAAAGCAAGGATGGAACCGCTTAATACATGCAAAAATGTGTCCCACCAGCCTAGCCCGTACCAACCTAAGATCGATCCTAAGTACTGTGAAGCAATTAAAAATATTAAATAAGAAATGATTAATGGAAGATTGAATTGAAGCTTAGTAAATAATGACAAAAGGAGTGGGATCGCCCCGCAAACTACTCCGCCAATCGCAACTAGCGATTTAAACGATTCTTCAGATGTATAGTAAAAGACAGCTAAACTGGCCATGAATAGTACATACAACAAATTAAGTATCAGTACAAGCTTTCGATTCACAATTTCACCTCTAGTTATCGTTATAGCTTCGTTTTATTCACACGGGCGTAAATCGCGATAAGAAGCCCTCCGGCCATACCTGCGATCAGATCATACATTGTATCTTTATTGCCGCCCAACTGCATTGTATGGGTGAACCACAGATCCCCTACGAATTCATATATTTCCCAAAGCACACTGGAAACGATCGACAGCGATAAAACGAACAGATAGAGAAGCCATTTCGAAATATCTGCTCGGACCCTTCCGGGTATGAAATGTTTATAAAGTGCAATTGCAATAAAACCAACCAATCCGCCTTTATAAAAATGAATGGTGGTGTCCCACCACTTATGATTCAGGTAAAATTTCGCAATTGATCCCAAAAAAGTGGTACAGAAAATAGCAACATAATATCCGATAATGATCGGAATATTGAATGGATTTTTTTTGATAAACAATAAGGCAATGGGCAGTGCACTAACAAATACTCCCCCAAGCGCAACCTGCCAGCGTGATGAATCCCCCTTCACGAGGTAATAAATGAATAAAGCAGCCATAAATAATATAAAGACTGATGCAAGGGTTAAAATTACTTTGCGTTTCAAATCGTCACCTCATCATATAGACTCCCAATAATTATGACCAAATAAACGTAAAAGAAATCATAATAGGGGATAATTCATCAAAAATTAGTCGGAAAACCAAAGGACATTTTGCAAGCTAAGTTACAACGAGTTATTCAACAGTTAAATCTGCATGAAAACAGAAAAACACCGAGCGAATTCACTTGCCGAATCGCTCTGTGTTTCCCTTTTTCTTATGGATAACCTACGTTTTGACAATTCCTTCATTTTCCACAGGTTTGTTTTTCCCTCTTGTAGCTCCATATGGTCCTTCGGTAAATTCTTCGGGAACCAGGTAGTCCCGTTGTTTTTCCACATTTGCAAAATCGAATTGTTCTTCTTTTTTATCCATTGCATTCACCCTTATAAATACATTTTGGCGTCGTGTAAAAAGACTCGACAATCTTTATCTAAGGGTTCCCTAATGTGACGGTTCTAGACAACTTCAAATAAAAAGTTCCGTAGCTCGATTGCTTCGTTTTCTGAGATTTGAAAGGCATGTTCAATATAGCCTTCCTCATCCAAATCATCCGGCCCAATTATCGCAAATCGGTTACTCTGCATATCAAGCACAAGCTTTTTTCCATAAAAACGATCAGTTGTTGTAATAGCAACGTCGAATCTAGACTGTTCTCCCATAAAACTCACAAAACGTGTCTTTGAATCGATCAAGTCATTGTATAAGAAAAAACGTTCTTCCAAAGTTAATATCTCCTTCCATTTTCGGTCTTTGTTTTTCATCATATCAAATAATACAACTAAGCAGTCAAAGAAAATCAATTGTTAGGGCCGGGTGTCAAGAGGAAATTGAGAGTGCGGGGAGGCTATGGTATGATCAAGAGGTTGATCTAACACAAATCCGATAGTAAAAACAGGTCGTTACCGAAAAGGAGTCTTGTGACAATGTATTTTGTAGACCGACAAAAAATTGAACAAATACTTAATTACTTGGAACAGCAGCTTGACCGTTTTGAAAACAATCCAGAATGGGAGAATGATCTCGCTAGGCTCGCATTGGAGAGAATCGTCCAAACTTCGCTGGATGCCGTACTCGATGCAGGGAACGCTATGATTGATGGCTTTATCATGCGAGATCCGGGAAGCTTTGAAGATATTATAGATATTCTGCTCGATGAAAAAGTGATCGAGCAAAAAGACGCCGATCAGTTTAAGCGGGTATTGTCTCTAAGGAAAATGCTTGTTCAGGACTACATAACCATCTCGCATGAAGAGCTGTTGAAAAATTTTACTGACAATATAAATGCGTTTAAAGCATATCCCAACCTAGTCAGGCAATATCTAACAAACGAACTAGGCCCCGTGTCTGCATTCAAAAACTAAAATGAATATATAGGCGGCAGGCGGGACCAAACATTTATATTCCTGTCGTCTGCTGAATAGTAGGAGTGAAAATAGTGAGACAGTATAGAGGTTATTTAATTGATTTAGATGGGACGATGTACCGGGGAACGGAAAAAATAGAAGAGGCCGGTGATTTTGTCCATGAGTTGAAAAAAAGAGGGATTCCGTATTTGTTTGTGACGAACAATTCCTCGAGAACACCGGCACAGGTGGCTGAAAAGCTGAGGGAATTTGACATCCCAACCGAAGATACCCAAGTGTTTACAACGAGCATGGCCACTGCCAATTATATTGCCGAGCAGAAAAAGAAAGCTTCTGTTTATGTAGTTGGAGAAGAGGGGATTATCAATGCGTTAGAGGAAAAGGGCATGACCTTCGATGATGACAATCCGGACTTTGTCGTCATGGGGATCGACCGAGGCGTGAATTATGAAAAGCTTGCAAAAGCATGCCTTGCTGTCCGTAAAGGGGCAACCTTTATTTCAACGAATGGAGATATAGCCATTCCCACTGAAAGAGGGCTGCTCCCGGGGAATGGATCATTAACATCGGTTGTTGCGGTTTCGACCCAAGTACAGCCAATATTTATAGGCAAGCCCGAATCAGTCATCGTCGAGCAAGCCTTAAAAGTCCTCGGTGTGCCAAAAGAAGATACGATTATGGTCGGCGACAATTATGATACCGATATTCTTGCAGGCATAAATGCCGGGATGGATACACTGTTAGTTCATACAGGTGTAACGACAAGGGAACTGCTGCAAAATTATAAAGAACAACCTACGTATACAATAGATTCTTTACACCTATGGAAATTCGAATAAGAAGATAAAGGACCGGTTTCCCATGCTTGGCAAGGGAAGCAGGTCCTGTTTTTATAGGATAACGTTTTAACAACGAAAGTTCCAGTTGCAAAAGAACAACTGAACAAGTCGGCAACAAAGTCAGAAATTCGGCAACGAAAGTTCTAGTTCTGGCAACAAAACTGGTTAAACCGGCAACAAAACGGAAATTTCCGCAACAAAAGTCCCTGTTTGTTCCTTCAAATAACGAGCGATTATTGAGATTTACAACGGATGATTTGAATTTACAAATAGGAACTGCCTTCTCGCGGAACGGCGGGTCCCCCCACAGGAAGTGGGGCAAAACGACGACGCAGCAGCTCCTTACTACCGCTTTTCTTATATCACCGGATTACTCCACATTTTGTACGCGGTGGGCAAGTCTGCTTGAAGCAGCAGCAGCGATGGCACCGACGATATCATCCAAAAATGTGTGAACCATTCCGGTGCTTTTGTCATTTAAATATTTAAGGATCCCGGGTTTCTGTTTATCGATATAACCGTAGTTTGTAAAACCAATCGAACCATATACATTCACGATCGAAAGTGCCAGGATTTCGTCGACCCCGTATAATCCTTCATCGACTTCAATAATTTTCTGAAGCGGTTGTTCGAGCATCTTTTTCTCAGTCAACATATCAAGCTGGATGCCAGTGAGGATCGCGTTTTGCACTTCTCGCTTTGATAAGACTCTTTCGACATTCTCGATACAGTCTTCCATCTGCAGATTTTCATGGTAACTTTTTTGAAGATACATAACCAAATCCGCAATATCTTGTATCGTTACCCCTCTTTCCGCTAACCATTTTCTTGCCGTTTGTTCGGTCATATTCACGCTTTTTTCTGCCATATTATCACCCGTTTCTGAATAATTCAGTTGGTCTAAGCTATATTTCTAAAATTTATGGTATTAAAACCTGTAATGAAATGTCTGTTCAAATAATCATTATTCATTCAGAAATCTGCCATATCTTCATATATATAAGAGATAGAATACCCAACTATACTTACTTTACACTATTTGAAAGCAGGTGTTTACCCATATGATAGAAGAAATCATTTACGAAAATTACGGAATCCAAGTGGAGCGAGAGGAGCCAATGGGGCGGTTTCCTTCTTTTCGTTCACAGAATGTACTATATAGTATTATACCGCTTGAGAAATTGGAACAGGGAGAATTGGTGGAAAGGCTAAAAATGTCTGAGCATCTCATTCAGCAAGGAGACCGTTATGTTTCATCCTTTATCATGGCAAAGCATCATAGTTATATTTCTGAAGCGGATGACCAAATGTTCCTGCTGCTTGGAAACAACGTCCTTGCAAAGGCCAGAGATCTGCATCTTGGCAGGAAGCTTTCCAAATTTCATGCCAGAGCCCGTTCTATTGACTATCCGATAAAAAAATGCTCGCGAATCGGAAATTGGAAGGTTTTGTGGGAACAGCGGATCGATCAACTAGAAATAATATGGCGCGATAAACTCCAAGCACATCCCAATAATCAGTTTGAGAAGTATTTTGTAGAAACCTTCCCATACTTTATGGCTCTCGGCGAAAATGCGATCCAATATGTAGTGGATACGGAAATCGACGACAACCCGGGCGAATTGGACGCGGGTACGGTCTGTTATGAACGATTTACGAGCGAAGTCTGGGGCGGGCCATATTGCATCAAAAATCCTTTTGACTGGATATTTGATCACGGAAGCAGGGATGTCTCGGAATGGGCCAGGCAACATTATTTCTCAAGCCCGCAAACGTACCATCCTGGACTACGGCAGTTCGTAAACGATTATCAGAGCGTTCAGCCGCTTACTTCCTTTTACTGCAGGTTTCTCTACGCACGCCTCATCTTCCCGATTCACTATTTTGAAACCATTGAAGGGTATTACAGTAATCCATCCGAGGCAAGATCACTGCAGCTTGAAGATCAAATTGCCGCTTATATCGAAAAGTCGGCTGATTATGAAGAGTTTCTAAGAAGCTTTTATGAGTTGGTCGAAATACCTGTTAGGCAAATGAACATACCGATATTGACTTGGCTTTAAGTATGAGAAGAAGGTATAGGGGGAGGGGGCGCCCCTTTTTTTTGTGATATATTCAGAATTTTATTTCATCTCATTTCATCCTTCATTTTCCTATGTTATGATAATCATAACTTTAACCGATTAAAATATCTCAAAAATAAAAAAGCAGAAGAAATGCATGTACAGGAGAGGGCAGAATATGAAGAAAATAACAGGGATGGCCATTATTATACTTTTCCTACTAATTAGCAGTTTTAACGGCAAAGCGAGTGCCGCTGTAACACAGCAGAGCAGCTGTAGTAAAACCAGTTTCCAGATACAACTCAAAATGAGTGCCGACCTTAAAGAAAAGCCGGATGCCAAGGCAAAGGTTTTGAAAAAACTGCAAATAAACCAAAAGCTCGGCGTCATGGAACGTATTGGTGGGTGGTATAAGGTTTGTTATGGAAACAAGCCTGGGTATATCGCTGCAAATCAAGCAAAAGAGCTTTATAGTTCCCAAGAAAACTTGGTACTCTCCAAGTTTAAAACACGATCAAGTGTCAAGCAGGTTCTTGCGGTGACAGGGAATAAAACAACGGATACGAAAGTTTCGATCAAAGCTTATGAATTTACATATGGCGAGTGGAGAAGGGCACTAAAGCCAATGGCAGGTGTGGTCGGAAAGAATGGTCTATCGGCGAATAAAGTGGAGGGTGACGGTAAAGCGCCAATGGGTATTTATTCGATGGGAATTGCTTTTGGCAGCCAAACAAAACCCGCTGGCATGAAATGGGCATACAGGAAAGCTACAAAAAATGATTACTGGATTGATGATTATAGGTCTAAGGATTATAACAAATGGGTCACATTGACAAAGGCTCCTTCAGTTAGCCATGAGAAAATGACTCACCCGCTGTATAAATATGGTGCCGTGATAAATTACAACAGATACCCGGTCGTTAAGAAAAAAGGCAGTGCCATTTTTCTTCATATATGGCGTGGTCCGAACAGCCCAACAGCAGGATGCACAGCAACAGACGAAAAAAATGTCATCAGCATCCTTAAATGGCTGAATCCAGATAGTAAGCCGCACATCCTTATCAGCACCACAGACCATCTGGAAAAAATAAAATAACGTTAAGAAAGTGCTTTTCCAAAAGGGAAGGGCACTTTTTCTTAATAAAATAATAGAGTAGCCTGTCACTCTTGATAATTTGTGGAATACACCTTATAATGTCTACTATGTAAAAACAAATGTATATGTAGAGAAAACAGGGAAGAGGGGAAATTATATGAAAGCCATCTCTATCGGGCTGCTAGGATTAGGTACAGTCGGTTCGGGAGTCGTCAAAATTGTCGAGAGTCATCAAGACAAACTGATGCACCAAATCGGATGCCCTGTAGTCATCAAGAAAATACTTGTAAAGAGCTTATCGAAAGAACGCCAGGTGGCTGTTGATTCCAGCTTGCTTACAACAAACCCGGACGATGTTATCAATGATCCCGATATCGACGTAGTGATTGAGGTCATGGGCGGCATAGAAGAAACTCGCGGTCTCCTACTCAATTTACTTAGAAATAAAAAACATGTCGTGACAGCGAATAAAGATTTGATGGCCCTTCATGGTCCTGAATTATTGTCGGAAGCCACCGCAAATCAATGTGACTTGTTTTACGAAGCCAGTGTTGCTGGTGGAATTCCAATTTTAAGAGGTTTGGTAGACGGGCTTGCATCGGATCGGATTACAAAGATGATGGGTATCGTCAATGGCACGACGAACTTTATTTTAACAAAAATGAGCAATAACGGCAGCGCGTATGAAGATGTGCTTAAAGAGGCGCAGGAATTGGGCTATGCGGAAGCAGATCCCACTTCTGACGTCAGCGGGATGGATGCCGCTCGTAAAATGTCGATCCTCGCTACCCTTGGTTTTTCAATGAATATAGACTTGGATGATGTAAAGGTACAGGGTATTACAGAAATCAGTAAGGATGATTTGGATTATAGTCAAAAGCTTGGCTACACGATGAAGTTGATTGGTATAGCCTCACGCTGCGATGAAAAAGTGGAAGTAAGCGTCCAGCCTACTCTACTCCCCGAAGATCACCCGCTTGCTTCTGTAAAAGATGAATATAATGCAGTCTATGTGTACGGAGAAGCGGTCGGTGAGACGATGTTCTACGGACCGGGTGCGGGAAGCCTCCCGACGGCTACAGCAATCGTTTCCGATTTAGTGGGAGTTTTAAAGAATTTGAGACTGGGAGTGAATGGCAGAAGCGCCGTGGCCCCGCAATACCCGAAAGCAATGAAAGGCCCGGAGGATATCAACGCCAAATTTTTCATCCGGCTGCATGTCAGCGATGAAGTAGGTGTACTGGCGAATATTACCTCTATTTTCTCAGACCATGGGGTGAGCTTCGATAAAATCCTTCAGCTTCCGTTAAAGCAGAAGGAATCATCTGAAGTTGTACTTGTAACACATCGGGCATCCTTATATAATTTTGAAAAAATTATGCAGGAACTAAATGATTACGAAATGATTAAAGAAATAAAAAGTGCATACCGCGTAGAAGGAGAGGGAGCAATATGAGCTGGAGAGGATTAATTCAAGAATATGCATCATTCCTACCTGTATCGGAAAAAACCCCGGCACTGACACTGCTAGAAGGAAACACACCATTGCTTCCTTGTGAACGGCTATCTGAGGAATTGGGCGTCGAGCTTTATGTTAAATACGAAGGAGCCAATCCGACTGGTTCTTTTAAAGACCGTGGAATGGTAATGGCTGTGGCAAAGGCGATTGAAGAGGGAAGCGATACAATCATTTGCGCATCAACGGGCAATACGTCAGCTGCCGCCGCGGCTTATGCTGCAAGAGCGGGACTGCGCTGTATCGTTGTCATTCCTGAAGGAAAGATCGCAATGGGGAAGCTTGCACAGGCTGTTATGTATGGCGCAGAAATCATCTCGATCGAGGGAAATTTTGATAACGCACTGCAGATTGTCCGCAACATTAGTAATGTTTCCCCAATTACGCTTGTAAACTCTGTAAATCCATATCGGATTGAAGGACAAAAAACGGCAGCATTTGAAATTTGTGATGTGCTAGGCGGAGCACCTGACGTGCTTGCACTGCCGGTAGGGAATGCCGGGAATATCACAGCCTATTGGAAAGGCTTTAAAGAGTACCATCAGCAAAAAGGAACAGGGCTGCCGCAAATGAGAGGATTTGAAGCGGAAGGCGCCGCTGCGATTGTTCATGATCGTGTCTTTGAAAGTCCGGAAACCATTGCTACAGCAATTCGAATCGGAAATCCAGCAAGCTGGAAATTCGCGGTGGAAGCAGCAGCGGAATCAAATGGAAAAATCGACGAGGTTTCTGATGAAGAAATTTTAGCTGCCTACCGTTTATTGGCCAGCAAGGAAGGAATCTTTGCCGAACCTGCTTCTTGTGCCTCCATTGCCGGTCTGCAAAAACAGCTGCAGAGCGGAGAAATTAAAAAAGGAAGTAAGGTGGTTGCCGTATTAACTGGCAATGGCTTAAAGGATCCGACGACTGCTGTGGAAACAAGTCTCATTCAGCCTGTTTTGTTAGCGATGGACGAAAAGATCATCATGGAACACTTGCAAGATGTGGTCAAGTCATGATGCAAGAAGGTGAGATGTACTCCATCACCGTACCGGCAAGCACTGCCAATTTAGGACCGGGCTTTGACTCTATTGGCTTGGCGCTTGGACTTTACCTGAAACTGGAAGTCAGCCTTGCTGAGAAATGGGAGGTCATTCCGCTTACAACGGAATTGGCTGTTTTTCCTTCAAATGAAGACAATTATATCATTTCAGTGGCCAAAAAAGTTGCGGACCATCACGGAAAGGAACTAAGGCCGTGCCGCGTGTATGTGTCCAGTGATATTCCGCTTACGAGAGGACTTGGAAGCAGCGCGTCCGCAATTGTGGCCGGCATTGAACTGGCGAACGTAGCCGGCGGTCTTCAATTAACGAGAGAAGAAAAAAACCGGCATGCCTCCTCCTTTGAGGGACATCCAGATAATGCGGGTGCCTCTGTATATGGAGGGCTTGTCGTAGGTCGGCATGTTAAAGAGAAAACGGATGTCCTTTCATTTCCACTTGATGAAGTGAAGGTAATTGCCGTCATTCCGGATTATGAACTCCCAACGGAGGAGTCAAGAGAAGTATTGCCTGCTACGCTTTCATTTGGAAATGCTGTGCAGGCAAGCGCTGTTTCCAATGTATTGGTTGCGGCACTGTTGTCCAAGCAATGGAAGCTGGCTGGAGAAATGATGAAAAATGATGAATTCCACCAGCCATTTCGTTCACATCTTGTCCCTCATTTAGCCAAAGTGGAAGAAGTTGCTGAAGAATCAGGTGCATTTGGAACAGTCTTGAGCGGGGCCGGCCCTACGGTAATCAGCTTTGCTTTATGGGATAAGGCAAGCAAAGTAAAGAAGAACCTGGCTGAAGCATTTCCAGAGTTTATTGTACAAGAACTGAAAATCGATAATCAAGGAAGCAAGGTTGAAATGTTAACAGGAGAGAAGCTTAAATCGAAAGAAAGAGCATAGCAAAAAAGCTGACTGTAGTGAGTGTCCTTCATAAAGGACACTTCACATAGTCAGCTTTATTTTCGCAGATAAGAAAGTATAAACTTTCTTATCTGCATAAGGGCAACTACGCCTCTGATTTCGCCTTTCAGGCTCGCCAATCGGCGAGTTTACTGTATATGTTACTCTATTAGAATACTTGTTCAACTTCTTCTACACCTGGAACTTCTTCAAGAAGAGCGCGTTCAATACCAGCTTTTAGCGTGATAGTAGAACTTGGGCAGCTGCCGCATGCTCCAAGCAAACGAAGCTTGACAATTCCATCATCTACATCCACAAGTTCACAGTCACCGCCGTCACGAAGAAGAAACGGACGAAGTTTATCTAGCACCTCTTGAACCTGACCAAACATTGCCTGTTCAGACATTGCAATCGACTCCTTTCCTATTCTTTATTATACTGCCATGACTCAAAAAAATTCAACTCAAACTTCTTCTAATGGAATCTTTCTTTTTTTTTACATCTGGAAATCAGGTACAATGGAAATAAATAATCAGGAGGGGAAACATGGAGCAAAAAGAGATTGAGATACAAGTATACGGTGCCGAACAAATATGTGCGAGCTGTGTGAATCTGCCATCATCGAAGGAAACATACGAATGGCTTGAGGCAGCCCTCTCCAGAAAATTTCCGGATCAGAATTTTACGATTACCTATATTGACATATTCAATCCCCAGGCGGAACAAAAAAAACTGGATTTCTCGAAAAGGGTCATCGAAGAAGACCTGTTCTATCCAGTGGTAGTCATTGAGAATGAAATAGTCGGGGAAGGCAATCCACAGCTAAAAGCAATCGTTAAAGAAATGGAAAAGTACGGGTATAAAAGCTAAGAAAAAAAGCTGTAGGCAAACCCTATTTCATCGAGTTTCTCTACGTTGATTGGAGCGGAGGACGCGAGACTCCTGCGGGAAGAGCAGGCCAGGGGAGACCCCGCAGGTGTGCCTTTCGTCGAGGAGGCTCCCGGACTGCCCGCGGAAAGCGAGCGTCCGGAGCAGAAATCAACAAGCAGGTCAAAACAAAAAAACTTGCTGAAATTCAGCAAGTTTTTTAGCCTCTATGATACTTATACATCCAGAGGATTCCTGATTTTAATAAACGGGCTACTCTTCCCGTAATGGCATGGTCAGCTACAAGACCAAAACCGTGTTTTTTGCCCAGCGAGCCCAGTACGCCCTTCAATTTGATGGTCGGAAAGCTCTCAGGTAGCGGTTCGCCTGCCCATTTTTTCAAAAGGACTGTCACGATTTGTTCACCCTGACCTTCAGCCAGTTGAGCACTCGGAGCATGAGAAAGGCTTGCGCAGTCCCCTACAACAAAGACGCTGTCATCCGTCGGAAGGAAATGCTGAGGAGTTAAGATCGCACGGCCTTGTTTATCCTTTTCAATATTCATATCTCTGACAACTTTATTCGGCTGGATTCCGGCAGTCCAGACAATTACATCAGTTGATATCGCTTCGTCATGGTTATATAAAAGCATTTCTTCAACCTTGGTAATATTTGAATTTGGAACGATGTCAACGTTATGTTTGTGAAACCATGATTCAACATATGTACTTAATCGTTTAGGAAAAGCGGAAAGAATATGATCACCGCGGTCAAATAATTTAATTTTTAAATCAGGTCGGCTTTCAATCAGTTCACTTGCCAGCTCGACACCGCTCAACCCTGCGCCGACGATGGAAACGGTTGACCCTGTCCCAAGATTGTTCAGAGCCTGATAGGTGCGGCGTGATTTATCGATTGTTTGGATGCTGTATGTATAGGTATCAGCACCCGGAACATTGTGATACTTATCTTCACACCCTAGCCCAATCACCAGGTCATCATATTCGATGGGTTCCTGATCTTTCAGGATGACTTTTTTTTCTTCTAAATCAATAGAATGGATTTCTCCATAAGTGACATTCAATTTCGTATCCTCCGGAAATGCAACCCGGATGTGTTGATCGGAAATCGTTCCCGCTGCTAATGCATAATATTCGGTTTTTAAACAATGATATGGATTCCGGTCAACCAATGTTACTTTAACATCGTCTGGAAGTTGTCCATCCAATAATTTTTCAAGGATTCTCATTCCTCCGTAACCGCCGCCAAGTATGACTAAGTTTCTCATCGTGAATTTCCCCTTTGTTTCTGCAGAATAACTTGTTACTATTTTCACTTACCCTATATTGTAGATATTATTATTAAAGTGAAATAAATATCGGCTCCAATGATAACGGGTATTAAATAGTTTAATAATTACTTTTCAATTCAAATATTGCGATTTTTAAATCCATACAAAGTATATCGAAATTGTGGCAAAATCACAATAATATTGTGAAAATAAAGCGTTTTCCAAAACTTGTTTCGTTGACTGTTTAAAAGAAAAAGGGTAGGATAATCTGTTAGTGATAGAGAGGTGAGAGAATGAACCCAATCATAGAATTTTGCATAAGCAACCTTGCCAGTGGAGCTCAGACGGCGTTGGAACAACTAGAGCAAGATCCCAATTTTGATATTGTAGAATACGGTTGTTTGGGTTATTGCGGTAAATGTGCGGCAAGCTTATATGCTCTTGTTAACGGCGAGCCGGTTACAGGTGATACTCCTGAAGAGCTTGTCGAGAATATATATAAATATCTGGAAGAAAATCCAATGTTTTAAAAATAATTCCGCAGCCTCCCCTTCAAGCATGTGAAAGGCGTGAAAACGGATGAGAGAAGCTGTTCTCAAATGGGCAGCTTCTTTTTCAGGTTTTCATTCACTTATTTTGCCGTTTGTCGATCACGGATTTCCTGCCATCGTTCTCTCGCCATTTCAACCAGCTTTGTCTCCACAGCCTGTTTTTGTTTCTCAATAACCATGGAAAAATATTTTGTTGCCGTAGCCATGTCGCCAATTCTGACCGACAACTCGCCCGTTAAATACAAAAGGCGGATTTCCGTGACTTGTGTGCCTTTAAAATCCTCTGTTGAATAGGATTCAAGATATTCCTTCCGTGCGAGCTTTAAAAATCGGATTTCCTGTTCATCATCTTTCTTTTGACGGTATAGCCAGGCGAGACGCATGTAAATACCAGCCGTAGTGATATGTTTTTCCTTCTTTAACGTTGCACAATAACCTGCCAGTTTATAAGTGTTGAGCGCATCAATGATTGTTCTTTCGCCGCTATAATCGTGCTTCGTCCATTTGGATGCAATCTTTTCTTCTATCTGTTTCTTTGTTCCGGGTGCAAAAGTTTTCGTGAAATCTTCGGAAAATGAAAAACCGCATTCCGGGCAGACAAAAATATTATAAAAGAGCGGATTTGCATGATCGCTTTCGTATTGTGGACGGAAGTCAGTATCGTACTCGGTTACCTTAACAAATTGGGCTCGAAGTTTTTTAGTTGTGAATTTATTTTTGCAATAGATACATTCAACTTTCCGGTCAAATGCAGGCTGTAGTTCTTCCAATTCCATCACCCTTTGCCATATGTATAATGTGATTCTTTTATCATAGGAATTTGTCCCTATAGAATAATTATAGCGAATACGTTAATACTTTTACAGGATTAATTGGATTCTTTCAGCCTTTAAATGTATATGAGTTGAGCACCTTGAATTTTTTAGTATATACTAGGGGAGTAGTGAACTTCTCACTATACAGAGTATTGTCACGATGGTTTCGAGTGGAAATTTTGCACTTTCTCAAATTTATTAAGGGAGGGTTTTATATGAGTGAAGAGTTACAATTAACGGAAGCGGCAGCTTTTCAAATAAAAGAAATGATGAAGCATAATGGCGAAGAAGGCTCTTTCTTAAGAGTAGCTGTAAAAGGTGGTGGTTGCAGCGGACTTTCTTATGGTATGGGCTTTGAACAGGAAGCAGCCGAAAAGGATCAGCAGCTTGAACAGTTCGGCATCCATATTCTCGTCGATAGCCAGGATGCCCCGATTTTGAACGGAATTAAAATTGATTACAAGCAGTCCATGATGGGCGGCGGATTCACGATTGATAATCCAAACGCGATTGCCTCGTGCGGTTGCGGATCGTCATTCCGTACAGCGGTAAATGCCGGTACACCGGAGAATTGCTAAGGATAGGGTTATGAATTACATTGAAATTTTGAGTGTACACAAGTCTCAAAAGATGTGTTAACAACCCTAAAAGCAATAAATTAAGGTTGTGAATTACATGCCTTCTCGATAGTTAATGTTGAAAAACATTACTATTTGAGGAGGCTTTTTTATGTCTTTAAACAAGCGAATAAGGAAAAAACCAGTAGGGAAAATGTCCAATCAAAAGGAATATCCAAAATTAACGATGGAACAAGCAATTGACCTAGTTGTTTCTGGAAAGAGTGCAGAAGGTTTAAGAGAACGGACATTAAAGGATTATCGAAAGGATTGGGGATATTTCGTTACTTGGCTTCAAAATAATTATGAAATTGAAACTGTAGATGAACTTTCACCTCAGATATTTCGTGACTACATCAATTATTTGAAATACGATGCACCAAAGTATAATGGGCATAAATTTATTCAAAGTGACCAAGGCATAGGCTTATCCGAAACAACCATTAATATTCGACTCAGGGTGTATCGTGCCATGTTTAATTTTCTTGAGCGGGAAGATTTAATCGAGGTTAACCCGATGTCAGGTGTACGGTTATTAAAACAGGATATAGACCTTACAAACTGTTTTACTGATGAAGAAGTTAAAGAGTTACTAAAGCAGCCAAATCAACGAGATTATGTTGGATATAGAGATTATGTAGCCATGGTTTTGTTATTAGACAGTGGAATCAGAGCCAATGAACTACTTAGCTTACGTGCAGGGGATGTTGATTTCCAAACAAGGTTTATTACACTTGGCGGGGAGAAAAATAAAAATCGTAAACCTCGGATTGTTCCGATTTCTGCACATACAGTTAAATTACTGTTGCAACTGATTAATGAAAATAAAAAGCATTTTTCAACGGATAGGATATTCCTTTCTTCATACGGAGAACCGCTTGGTCAAAATCATTTCAACAAGCGTCTTAAGTATTACGGAGAAAAAGCAGGAATAGAAGGCAAAAAGGTAACCGCTCACGTATACAGGCATACTTGGGCAAAGTATATGACCTTAAATGGGTGCGATGCTTTTACACTGCAAAAGATGGGCGGATGGTCAGATATAAGGACAATGAGAAGGTACATTCAGATGGACACTGACGACCTTAGAAAAAGTCATGATACATTCTCACCAGTAATGAAGATGGTAACAAAGAGAAGGTAAAAAATAATTAAGGAGTGACATCTTCGGTCACTCCTTTTGATTTTCTAATTAATTTACTGTATTGGTGTATCACTATATTGAAAAAATAAGGAGAAAGTAGGTGAACAAAGTGTCAAAAAAATGGACACTTGAAAATGCAGTAAAGAAGTTTAAACCAGAAAAGATAGAATCATTGAAGAGGAATAAAGGTAATTTAAACAAACGTGAATTAGAATCTCTTATCTAAGAAATTGAATGTTATTATGAAGAGGTTTGGTATGAAGGCATTGGTAAGAATCGAATCATTTACACAGATAAGAAGCGAAAAGAAAAAGTTCCGAAAGAAGACAAGCGACATTTCAATAAAGGAATAGCACCGTCTCATTCAAAGCACCTAGCACTAATAGTTATGAGTAAGATGGATGGCATAGATAACAAGGCGAGGACTAGAATGGTTGGGCGACCTATTTTGGACTTATATCACCAGCTGAGCAAGATATCATGAGTGGTATTTACAGTGAAGAAGTAATTAAGCCATACAAAGAGTACATGATTAGATTAGGTATCTTAGCGGATGGAGAAGAGAAGGTATTTCAAGACATTGCATATACATTAAGGAACGTAAGTAAAGGACAATTACAGACTGTATTTAATCAAGCTTCAGGAATGGGTATGATTAGGATAATCTCCTCATGGAAAGGTAAGGTGAAAGCTTCCAGAGAGCCGATTGACATAGATGAAGCAATAGCAATGGAAATTAATTACATCGAAGCCGAGTTACTCAAAAAGCATGAAATCTCTAAATCATATTCACTAATGTTTAAGAACTCACCAAAGACTAAAGCTTTTAAAGCTGATTGGCTTGACTATATCGAGAATGTTGAAGATGCCGAAGGCGATGCAATGCGATTGCAATATATTTATGAAGTGTTCCAAATCGAGGTTCTAAACAAAAACGCACTTGATGAGTTCATTAAGGCACATTATCCTTTTGAGATTGATTCATTCAAGCTGCAAGAAAATGAACAGGCATACCATAGCAAGTTGCTAGATTATGTTTTAGGAAATGCTCAAAAGGAACATGACAATTACTTGATGAAGAAGCAGGGCAAAAAAGTTCAAAATAAAGAAGCTATGAAAGAAATCATGATTGGGTTAGGACTAACAGAAGAAGAAGCCACTGCATTTGTTAGGGAACAGGAAGAAGAGGAGGTCGATTTGAACCAAAAAGAGCCTTCACCGTATGTGTCTCTACTTGAGAGTGATAAGTATGTTGATTGCATTAGAAACATCCATATCCAATTGCATAGCATGAATGAGATTGACATTAAAGAAATCAAAGCTGTTCAAAAAATGATTGATGAAGATAGAAGGAAAGAATTTGAACAGTTAGGACTGGATAATCCAGAACAAATAGAGAGTAATAAAAGTGAAAAGAATGGAATTCATAATTATGATGAATCCTCTGTGAATATTGAACAGCATGAAGAATTGACTAAGAAAGAACAAATTAAACAAAATCAAGCTAATCAAACCAATAAGGAGAATGGAGTAGAAAACCTTAAACAAAAGGGTATTACCACTATAGCTAAATCAAATATTGAACCTACCAATCACAATAATGAAATCTTGGATGATGAATATATGGCAGCAATAGAAGACATTAGAGATGAGATTCGTGAGTATGAAGAAAAGTATGGAGATAAAGCTATGGAATACTTGAGACTTGACTCTGTTATTATGGAGTTGGCAAGAGAGGTTAAAGCAGAAGAAAGTATAGCCGAGTATAAACAGAAATTGCAACGTGAAAAGGAAGCAGAGAGTAGGAAATGGGATAAGCTGTTTGAGGGAGGACAGACTGTGAAGTGGAGGCAAACTACAAACAATCCGTTAGAAGTATTTCAAAGGATTAGGAATGGTGGAAAATGATAAGGAGAACTCATATTTGAGTCTCTCCTTTTTTTTTGTGCATTGGAGCGGATGGTTGGACATAGGGTGATTTTCAAGACGCAGCTGCCCAACGATTAATAAAACTGTGATTTCATTAAGAGTTACAGAATCTCAATCCTCCCTGCTTTTTGATACTAATCTAAAAAAGATGATTGTTCTAACTAGAAGGTAAGCCAAGATAGTGGCTTACCTTCTTTGTTTATCTACGAATTCAAGTTTCTATGGAAAATGATGTTTTTTAATACCAGTATCGATACCGACAATTTCAAAAAAATTTGGTAAAATAACCACAACTTTTAGTTAACTCATACGTCTAAGTATTGAACATTCATGAAAGGAGGGGTGGTATTTGTTAGAGCATAAAAAGGAAGAAATGTCTGATTGGTATGACCAACATAGCAAATCTATACTAAGCTTTATTTTACTTATGGTAAAAGATTATCAGCAAGCGGAGGATTTAACTCACGATACATTTGTAAAGGCGTACTTATATTATGATTCATTTAAACATTATTCCAGTGAAAAAACATGGCTCTTTAGTATTGCCCATAATATTACTGTCGATTTTTTAAGGAAACGTAAACCAGCCACGTTTTTTAAAGAGATTTTTCTAATGCAAAAAGACCACGTCCCATTGCCAGAAGAAATTTTTCAATTAAAAGAAGAATCATTTGAACTTTATAAAGCATTGGGAGAACTTAAAGATACATATAGAAAGGTAATAATTTTAAGAAAAATCAAAGGGTTTTCAATTGAAGATACTGCAAAGATATTAAATTGGTCTGAGAGTAAAGTGAAATCAACTCTTTTTAGAGCAACTCCAGCATTAAAAAAACAATTACTAAAGGAGGGATATTCAAGTGAGGAAGCAATACGAAGATACTGAATTTGATAGTCCATTGAAAAAGCTTGATTCCGATTTTTTGTGGAAGACAAAACAAAAACAAGATTTGAAAAATCGAATTTTAACTGATATTGAACTATTAGAATCGCAAGGAAAACATACGTTAGCATATAAAAAGAATCCTAGACCATTTGTTATTTCGGCAGTTTTGGCTGCAACAATTTTCATCTCATCAAGTTTTATTTCACCTACAATTTCAAGTGTTATGGCGGATGTACCTTTACTAGGAAAAATATATCTGTCTTTTAACGACTTAGTTGGAAGAAACTTAGAATCACAAAAATTAATAACAACATTAAATGAGACATCGACCAGTAAAGGTATAGATGTTTCAATTACGAGTGCCTATTATGATGGGGCAATTATTGGGGTGACTTTTAATGTTAAGGGAGATTTGAAGACCGAAAAAAACGGTAATGTTTTTGGCTTTTATGAGATATTCGATGGCAAGGAAGGTATATCTGATAGTAAAGAAGTCGTATATATGAAGCCCTCTAAAAATGGATTTGTTGGTCATATTCAATTAAGTTATCCTAAAACTGAATTACCTTCGAATACTACATTCCCATTAGAATTCAAAATGGTTGGAGATAAAAAAGGAAGTTGGAGGTTCGATGTTCCGATTAGCCAATTACCATATGAAACGGAAACAATTGATAAACAAATTATCCAAGAAAATGCAGGTGTTAAAGTTAAATTTGATTCAATTATTGTAGGTAAAGCATCAACTGCTATCAACTATACAGCTACTTTCCTTATTGAAGGAAAACAAGACCAAGTAAGGTTGGAGGCATACGATGATACGAGTAACGAAATTAATATCTCCCAAGATGGTATTGACCTAGAAACAACTAAAGAAAAGGATAAAATTATTGTTAAAGGGAGAAGTATCATTCCAGAATCATTAAAAGGAAAAACAAGTTATATAGAGGTACATCCGAAAGTAGCCTTAAGTCAACCAGACCAATTTGTATCATTAAATCAGCCAACACCTATTGAAATAAAGGCTAATAGGCAAAGATTGTCAGTGGAAGTTGAAAATATTACTGTTAAAGATAAGAGTGTCACTGTCGATTTTCAAGTTAATAATGGTGATAAAAGGAATTGGAACTTTATGTTCTTTAAGGATTTTGCTCGTAACGATATCACTTTAGTTAAAGAATCAGAGAAAGAGATATATAAAGAACCAATCAAACATTCTGTCGAAACTGTTAAGAAAGACGATTTGCGATTTAGAAGCACTTTTGATATTAGCAAGCTTGATGATTTTAGCCAAAGTAAATATATATTAAGGGTTAATATGGGAATTTTAAGTGCGAATATACCTGTTGAGTTAGAGAAAGTTAAAATTGATATAAATTAGCTAACAATATTGAACCAAAAAAAATATTCCAATTACTGATGCAATAGTTGTACATTCGATGAAGAACTTGGAAACTTTCCAAGTTCTTTTTTAGTATCGATTTGAACCCGATAAGTGGAAAACAGATGAGTTTATAATGTACCCTGTCCATAGACGCTCACAATGGCTCGTGGTGCGTTTTAAGAGTCTTCTCCCCCTTCTTCTTATGTTGTTGTATTTTAGGATTGAATCTGAGGCATTATATAAGCCTAATGTGGTGTATTTATTTCCCTTAAAAAAGGCTATATTTTTTGTGATGGAATGTACTTAAACTGACTGGCTTCTTAGTGAAAGAAGGGATGCAATTCGAATGGAGAATATTCAGTCATAAGTAGGTATTGGAGTAATATTTTATTGGAGGAATTATTTTGAAACGTTTTCTCATAGGTGTATAGGTTATAATGATTATACTTATTGGAATGTATTTTTTGACTACTACTGGTGCTTAATTATTTTACTTTTCAAACAACGGGGGTAATTTTACAAAAAGAAAAAAGCTAATTGAAATATACAATAGTGCCATTAGGATATTATTCAATGAAAGTATGGTGTACTAATGGATATAAAATCTTTATGGGAGTTAAGAGTTAAGGAATTTTATAGAAAAATGTTCAGGTACTATTCAATCATTGGTGCGAATGTAGTTTATTTTTTTCTGGTCATTGGTAGTATCTTTATTTATTATTTTCATTTATTTCTTCAGTGGATGCCTCCTCACATATCAGTTGAGGTAATCTTATCCCTGTTTATAACCTTTCTTTTAATACGGACAAAAGTTCGAACATTTATTAAAAGAGCAGATATAGTCTTTTTGTTGCCGTTAGAATGGGAGTTAAAGCCGTATTTTATTAAATCACTTGGATATAGTTTTGTTATTGATACGATTAAATTGCTCAGTTTCATTTCTGTTTTCTTATCCCTATTTTTACACACAACTAAAATTAATCTTCACATCCTTTTTTTTATAATTGGGATTGTTGCTTATAACATTTTAATGAAATGGACTGAACAATGGATAGAGAACTATGTACAATCTATGTTACATAGCTTGATGAGGATTTTTTCAGTATATTTAATGTGTTATTTTTTGTTTAATAATGACTGGATTTTTGAGTTTGTTTTAATGAGTATAAATTTCTTCTATTTAATTTATTTTATAGGAAAAAAAAGAAATCTGAATTGGCAGTGGCTAATAGCCGAAGAAGAAAGTGCCTTATTAAGAAACTTTAAATTTATTAATGTTTTCATGGATGTTCCTAATCTTAAACGTTCTTATCGTCATAGACGTTTGCTCACTATGATTGTGAAAAGGTTTATTCCATATAGTCAAAGTCGTACATTTGTATATTTATACTTACACTTGTTTGTCAGATATAATGATTACTTTTATCTTTATTTAAGGCTAACTCTAATTGGTATATTTGTTAATTATGCTGTGCCAACAAATGGTTGGATTTTTAATCTCCTAATTTTATTTATGACTGGATTTCAAGTAATCCCTTTACAACATGAAATTAAACAAAGTGTATTACTTTATCCAATTTCTAAATCCCAGAAGAATGATTCTTTCTTAAAGTTTGTCTTGATTATATTATATGCACAATTTTTCATACTATCTTTCGCTATGTTGATTCATACTTCTACTGCTAAAATATACTATCTTGTAATTGGAAGTTTATTTGTTTATGTATTTGTATATTTCTTTGTATCAAAGAGAGTCAATATCTCAGGAAGTGCCTTTAAAGAATAGCATGGTATTAAACTAAATGGAGCGTTTCTGTACTAGCAGGAACGCTTTTTTGTATTATGCTAAAGGGTTTAACCATCACATAGCCGCTCAGAATGGCTCGTGGTGGCGGTTTGAGAGTCTTCCTTACTTATCATCACCTCTTCCCCTCCCTTTAATTGAAGATGTGCTTAAAATTGAATCTGAGACATTATGTAAGCCTCATGTGAGGGATGCTCCTTATCTAAACCTATTTTGGAATGAAGTGTCATCTAAACGACACTCTGTTCAGATGGTTGTAACGGTAAGGTGGAAAAAGAGAGGTCTTCACCCTATTACCTATCAGTATTAAGATGCAAGGCTTAAAAGGAAAATTTTTTGTTTGTATTATTGTCAAGTGAAATAGTGAAATTTTTAGGAGGAAATAAAGGCAAGGACGAGAACTATATATTTAAAGGGAATTTAGTGAAGTTTTGGAGGAAATGGTTGTGTGTTATAAGGATAATGAATTAATTGTTCGACCAATAATTGATGGCGATTTACCAAAACTATGGGAGTTAATGTATAAAGAAGAATCTCCCGAATGGAAAAAGTGGGATGCACCTTATTTCGAACTTAAGCGAGTTCCATATGAAGAGTTTTTATCGAACAAAGAAACTATTGTAAATCAAGACAATCGATGGGTTATTGAAGTAAATGGAGAGGTTATTGGGACAGTAAATTATTATTGGGAGCATAAGCCATCGAATTGGCTCGAAATGGGGATAGCAATTTATAATCCAAACTTTTGGAGTGGAGGTTATGGCACTAGAGTTTTTCGTTTATGGATTAATCATCTGTTTAACACCTTACCTTTGGTTCGTGTAGGGTTTGCCACTTGGTCAGGTAATGAACGTATGATTAAGCTTGGTGAAAAACTTGGAATGAAAATGGAGGCTAGGCTTAGAAAGTGTCGTTTTTATAATGGAAATCATTATGATTCTATCCGTATGGGACTTCTACGAGAAGAATGGGAATCAAATCCAATATTCCGCTAAAGCGTTTCTGGATAAAGTAGGAATGCTTTTTGGTGTTGTGGTAATACAAGGTTAGGGGAAGCATCAACAGTTCATATTCACACGCCTACAGAGGCTCAGTATGGCTCGTGGTTGGGGGTCTAGAGTTTCCTCCAATCCTCTTTCCCTTCCAGTAATCTAAGATGCTAACGATTGAATCTGAGGGTATTTTGGAAGCCTTTAGTGACTCCTTAGTATGTTGGCATAAATCAGAAACCACTCTCATTCACAAACTTGTATTCGGTAAATTTCCGACACGACACAAAAAATGGATGTGTTATAGTGCGGTAAAGTGATAAAACAGGAAGTAATAAGCTGATGTTGTTCGAAAAGGATAATCTAAATCGAATATGTTTCCCATTAAGTGATATTAAAAGAATAGATATCGCTTCATTTTTGTGTTTTTATCGGAAGCTTGCGAATTTGTACTGCTCAAGATGAATGTAAACTAATAGATAAAAGTTAACATTCATTTCATTGATAATAATAGACTTCCTCTATTTTTGGTGATATGCTATGGATACAATATAAAAGTATACATTCAAATCATTGATAATAAAGGAGTCGTTAGCATGACTAAAAAAGAACACTTAATCGATGTACAACCAATCAGAAGCAAGGCTCAAATAGAAGATATGAAGTGGGCATTAAAGAGGCACTGTTCAGGGCGAGACTATATCCTATTCCTAATCGGAATCAACACAGGACTGCGAGTGAGTGATATCTTGAATCTGAAAAAAGAATCCATCATCAAGTTGAAATCAAAGAAGCGTAAGGAGTTTCAAATCAAAGAGGGCAAGACAAAGAAGGCAAGAACAATTAATATCACATCTATCTTTAATGAAGTATTTACATATGCCTCAGAACTTGATAGTGAGTGTCTATTTCCTTCTCGTAAAGGTGATAAGCCAATAGCCAATAAGCAAGATTCAAGCCTATAGACAGCTTCAAAAGGCGGGAGATTTCGCAGGAATCGAGTCAATAGGAACTCATACTATGAGGAAGACATTCGGCTATCACTTCTATAAGCAGACCAACAATGTGGCAATGCTTCAAGAGATACTGAATCATTCACACCCAAAGATTACACTTACCTATATTGGCATCAACAAAGAAGAGACGGACAATGAACTGGATAACTTTAGCCTATAGGGACTCTCCAAGAGTCTCTTTTTCATTTCCTATCGGTATGGGGGGATGAATTCAACATTTTCATGGGGGTTATGGACGGGAGATGGGATAGGTTGCCTCATCTCCACATCCCAAAAATTCAAAAGTTGCCGAGACAAATCGAACAACTCGACAACATCATATAAAAAGTGCATATTGATAATATAAAATTAAAGGGAACTCAACATTACTTAGTGAATTAATGTCTATTTCCACATTTTTTGTTGGAGCGGATTAAAACATTTAAGGGGTTACGGTATGTACAAGAATGAAATACAAAAGAATCCATTTGATAGAGGAATACCCTCTGGAAACAATCCAATTGTAATAGTAGTTCATACAGAATATTTTAGTGAACATTATGAACAATTATCTAAATCTGTAAGGAAACTTATTGACATTTCTAAGCTTCCTTTTGTTTCCTTGTTATTTTTACCTGTGAGAGAAGCGAATAATCATTTAATAGCATTATTCCAAAAGGAAAACATTGAATTCAGTTCATATATAGATACAAAGTATTCTCAAGAAAAAGTTGCACTGAAGTATAACGGGAAAGAAAAAGGGATTTTAAATGGTAATTTATCAAAGTGGGGAGCAGTGTATGTTGGAGAAAGTAAGGTTAGAGTATTGGATTCACAAGCAATAGCACACATTAATCCAGATTACTTTGTAATGAGTAAGGATGATGAGTTTTATGAAAGAAACAGTATAAATGCTAAAAAGATAACTATTAACGAACTTTTACAGGAACTACGAATACTTTTAGTTTATTACGGTATTTTTTATGACCGTCCAAATAGTAGAATTTATGGTGAAGAGACATATTACTCATATAGAGTCAGAATTAATTTTCCACGACTTATTGAATCAAGTATCAAATGGGATTCAATTTCAAATGAAGAAATTTCCATTCATCCCTCGAATTTTGGAAGTTTACATCAGAGGTTGTATTTAATATCCAAGGCATTAGATAAAATAGATTTTCATTCACTAAAAAACCCAAACAATGATACATTGGATGAATGTCTTTATCATCTAGGTTATATGATTATGTTGGTAACAGGTGCGTTTGATGGAATAGCTTGGATTATTAAAGACTTTTACAAATTTGAAATAAATCCGCAGAAAATTTCTATTCAAGTTCCATTGAAGAAAAAAAATACTGATTTTATAAAGAAGTTATCTGTGTTCAATCCTAAACTGTATGCCTTTTTATTAGATGAGGTAACCCAGAAAAAAATCAATATTATTTACCAAATTAGGCACTCTTTACAACATAGAACTTTTATTCAAGGAATGGGTTATTCTACATCCGACAAGAAATTACCAAATTTATTATTTTTGCCACATGAGTCACCAGACCTTTTTGAAAGTTTAAGTATAAAGGAATCTAATTTCTGGGGGTTTAATTCAAAAATTAATGAAGGAAAATTATTTGATTTACGTACATTTGCACACAGAATTTTTGAAGTTACCCGTGAACTTGTGAACGATTCTCTATCATTAATAAATTGGGAGTTACCTCTTGGGTCACTTACAGGTGAAGAGACAAAAAAGTTGGAAGAAAAATTAGAGCATTTTAAAAAATTCAAGACTTATTATTATAGTGTAGGAAAAGAATCAATATATTTTAATTAGTCATTAGGTATGGTGCGGCTATTACTTGAAATGTGTAAAGGATTTGGGTATTCTTAGGTTAACGACATTAACAATCGAGTTGGCTTGCAATTAACAACCATGCTTGCAATTTATAACCCTCAAAAATACAAATAAACCTTTATATATCAACATTCTTAAGCAGTCCATGATGGGCGGCGGATTCACGATTGATAATCCAAACGCGATTGCCTCGTGCGGTTGCGGATCGTCATTCCGTACAGCGGTAAATGCCGGTACACCGGAGAATTGTTAATAACCAGATAAAACAGGGAGACCCGGCGCAAATGTCAGGGGCCTCCCTGTTTTTTTATACAATACAACTATCTTATAAATGATTTAAAGCTTCTTCTATGGGAACATTGCCGTTTAATATTTCAAACGTTTTGTTTTTTGTCGATTCCAGCATTAGGGACTCAACCAGGACCTTGGCAACATCTCCTCTGGTAATTTCCCCCTTATTATTTTCCAGCTTTGTCTGGGCGATGATTTCACCGGTCGGTTCACCATCTGTCAGAAATCCAGGGCGGACGATTGTAAATGCTAAACCACTACTTAGCAAGTGCTCGTCAGCGTCGTGTTTTGCCTGGAAATAGGGCTGCATTTCCTTGACGCCTTGCTCCGGATGGTCGGCACCCATGGAACTGAGCATGACAAAATGATTGACATCGTTTTTCTTCGCAGTATCAATCAGTCTAATCGCTCCATTTCTGTCAACGTCGATTGTTTTTTCGGGTCCGGTTTTTGAGCCTGATCCTGCAGCGAAAATGACGGCATCGATATCTTTAAAGGCATGGTTAGTGTCTTTTTCAAGGTCTGCCAGTACCGGCACTGCCCCCAGTTCTTTCATTTTTTCAGATTGTTCTTCCTTTCGAATCATTGCCTTAACGGTATGTCCATTTTGCGCTAAAAGATCGACAAGGATTTTGCCTGTTTTTCCGTTTGCCCCTGCTATTAAAATGTTCAAAATATATCATCCTTTCACGTTGCTTTTGGTATGCAAGGTTTTTGTTATACATGCCTTATCACCACTATAGTGTTTGTACCCGCTGTTGTTTTTAGTAAACAAAAAAAGGCCTGCATATACGGCTTAGCAGGCCTTTTTAAATGAACATTAAAACATGGAAGTACTGTGCAGGGGTTGGACGCGCGCTTTAGGGTCGATATATTGCTTCGCGTTATTGACGGCAGTTGGCGCTTCACCGAAACCGGTTGCGATTAACTTTGCCTTCCCATCGTACGTGCAGATATCGCCTGCAGCATAGATGCCCGGGATATTTGTTTCCATTTTAGAATTCACCACAATGGAGTTCTTCTGAATTTCAAGGTCCCACTCTTTAATCGGGCCGAGTGAAGAAACGAAACCGTAGTTAACAATAACTGCGTCCACATCGAGTATTTCTTTTTCCTCCCCGTTAGCGCCTTCCAAAACGACCTGTTTTATTTCATTGCCCTCGCCAATGACTTCAGCCGGGACATAGGGGGTTTTTATTTCCACCTTGGAATTTTTAAGATTTTCGACACTGTGTTCATGTGCGCGGAATTTATCGCGGCGGTGCACAATCGTCACTTTTTCCGCAATCGGTTCAAGCATCAACGCCCAGTCAACCGCTGAGTCTCCACCGCCGAAGACAACGACCTTTTGGCCTGAGAATTTATTCAAATCATCGATAAAGTAATGCAGATTCTTTCCTTCATATTGATGGGCTTCTTCCAATTCAATGCGGCGAGGCTGGAATGCACCGTTGCCTGCAGTGATAATGACGGTTTTTGTATAGTGAATTTCTTTATCAGTCGTAAGCTTAAAAATGCCGTCTGCTTGCTTTTCCAGTTTTTCAACAGCCTGCTCAAGAGCAATCGTCTGTTCAAATTTTGCCATTTGTTCTTTCAGGTTGTTAACCAGCTCCTGTGCCCTGACTTTCGGAAAGCCTGCTACATCATATATGTACTTTTCCGGATAGAGCGCAGATAATTGTCCACCTAGCTGTGGAAGACTTTCGATAATCTTAACGGATGCCTGCCTCATTCCACCATAAAATGCAGTGAATAAGCCAGTTGGGCCTCCGCCTATGATCGTAATATCGTATACCTTTTCGTTCTCCTTCAATGTAATCCTCCTCAAGTAAAAATTGTTTATTTAATATAATAGCATAAATTGCTGTCGACTAAAGAAAAAAGGCATGGAAAAACAGAGATATTGTGAAAAATAATTCATTCTTAAGAATATTCAAATAGTATCTTTTGATGCTAACAGATGATAATTACATCAATTTTCGTTACTTTCTACTTAACGTTTATTTAACAAATAAATGGTTGTAAACATGATTTTTTACTTGGAAAAGCGTTTTCAGTCTTGAAAAAGAGGATAAAAAGGAATAATATTTATTTAGACATTATTTTGTTAAGATTTTATGACTTTTTTTAGATTTATTCGTGAAGTAATTCACATTCAGTACTTTTAGCTTTTTATAATGAAGTTTGTCCAGTTGTGAAAACATATAATTATGGAAAGCAACAAAAATTGTAAAGGTGGAATTGATAACGTGAGAAAGCCGAAAATAGTTATTCTGGGTGCAGGTTACGGTGGTCTAATGACTGCAACGCGCTTGCAAAAGTCTATAGGAGTAAACGAAGCTGAAGTCGTATTAGTGAACAAGAATGATTACCATTATGAAACAACTTGGCTGCATGAAGCTTCTGCAGGCACGCTGCAACCTGATCAAGTTCGCTACGATATTCGCAGCGTCATTGACAAAAGCAAAATTGATTTCATTCAAGATACTGCGCTGGAAATTAAACCGGCTGAAAAGATCGTTAAGCTTGGAAACGGCGAAGTTTCTTATGATTACCTTGTAGTGGCTCTTGGTGGGGAATCAGAAACATTTGGAATTGAGGGGATGAAAGAGTATGCATACTCCATTTCCAACCTAAACTCTGCGCGTCAAATCCGTGGCCATATTGAATACCAATTTGCTACTTATAATACTGAAGAAATAAAGAAAGATGAGCGTTTGACAATTGTTGTCGGCGGTGCAGGCTTCACAGGGATTGAATTTCTTGGTGAATTAGCGAACCGTATTCCCGAGCTTTGCAAACAATATGATGTCGATTTCCATAAAGTACGTGTCATCTGTGTTGAAGCAGCCCCAAGCGCGTTACCGGGCTTTGATCCTGAACTTGTAAGCTATGCTGTTTCTCATCTTGAGAAAAAAGGTGTTGAGTTTAGAATCGGCACTGCCATCAAGGGCTGTACACCTGAAGGAATCATCGTGGCCAAAGGTGAAAATGAAGTGGAAGAAATTAAAGCCGGTACCGTTGTATGGGCTGCGGGCGTCCGCGGTAATTCGATCATCGAGGCTTCCGGCATCGAGGCTATGCGCGGCCGTGTCAAAGTCAATCCTGATCTCCGAGCACCAGGACATGATAATATCTTTATTATTGGGGATTGCAGCTTGATCATCAACGAAGAAATCAACCGTCCATATCCGCCTACTGCACAAATCGCGATGCAACAAGGAGAAGTCGTTGCGAAGAACCTTACAGCTTTAGTGCGTAACGAGGAAAATCTGGAAACTTTCACACCTGATATTAAAGGTACTGTTTGCTCACTTGGAGAAGACGATGCCATCGGTGTCGCATTTGGCAAGAAAATGACCGGGAAGAAGGCTTCATTCATGAAGAAAATGATCGATAACCGCGCTCTTTATATGATTGGCGGACCTTCAATGGTTATCAAAAAAGGGAAGTTCAATATTCTATAGTATTTAATCAGGAACGACTGCCGGGGATTATTCCTTGGCAGTTTTTTATTTTATCCGAATGAGTGTTTACTAAGTTGAATCAATTTCATAATTCCTTTTTATAAAGAAACACAGACCAACTGAATATTAGGTACTCAAAAATTTTCTTAAGTTTATACCTGTTGAATGGGGCTGTTGATTTCCGCTACAGGCGGGCGCTTTCCGCGGGCGGTCCGCGAGCCTCCTCGTCGCTTCGCTCCTGCGGGGTCTCACCTGGCCACGCTTTTCCCGCAGGAGTCGCCGTATCCACTCCGATCAACCCGTTTGGAAATCAGGAGTGAGTACTAACACAGCGTATATTTTGTTAACTTAACTGAGCATGGATACAAATGAAGCATTATAAATGAACGTAACGATGTCGAGTTTGTACCTGTTGAATGGGGCTGTTGATTTTCGCTACAGGCGGACGCTTTCCGCGGGCGGTCCGTGAGCCTCCTCGTCGCTTCGCTCCTGCGGGGTCTCACCTGGCCACGCTTTTCCCGCAGGGGTCGCCGTATCCGCTCCAATCAACCGGTTTGGAAATCAAGAGTGAGTACTAACACAGCCTATATTTTGGGGAGGTACTCCTTTTTTTGCGTCTCAGAACCATTGGGGCTCTTAGGGTGAAATTTATGAAATTGATTCAGTTATATTGAATAATAGGGCGAGAAAGAACAGGCTCACTGAAGCTCGATCAACCGTTCTCCTATAAGAAGAAGGCATGCAGACCCTTTTTTAACGGTCTGAATCCGAGGAACCTGTTTGGGTATATGGCATATCGAAAATATTTGTAATTTTCAGTAAATTAGATAAAAATAAAGCTAATAAGAGAAAATGATATATGTATTCGCTTACATAAACGATTATGGGATTTTCTATTTTTGAGCATTCTTGATATATTATCAGAAAATTAAAACTTTTATTCGAAAGGTGATTTTTATGATATCTAAAAATAATGAATGCGACTATTGTTCGGGAAAAGGTTATTTCCAGCTACTTCTTGGTGGCTCAGAAACCTGCTCCTGCTGCGGAGGAAGCGGAAAAAAACAAGATAATTAAAGAGAAAAGGGTTAAAGCATACGATATTGACGAGCCCCTCCTCATTAAGTACACTAGTAATGATGCTTCTTAGGGAGGGGCTAGTACAGATGTCTATACCTATATTACTTATATCCGTGCTTTTATTTTTTGTTTTATTCTTTGGAATCGGCTTTTTGCTGAATATGCTTTTTCGATCTTCCTGGATTATGGTTTTTATATTTCCTTTAGTAGCCATTTCAATCGTTAATAAAGTGAAATTAATTGAGTATTTCAGGAATCCGGGTGATTCTTTTGGACAGCTTGGGGAGAAATTCGCAGCTTTACATACTGCGGATATTATCATCTTGCTAAGCGGACTTGCTGGTGCAATTTTAGCTGGAATTGTCATTAAATTGTTACGAAAAATGGGATACCGGATGTTTTAGAGGAAAGCCAGGCTGCACGTCATGTGCAAGCCTTTTTTTTCGCTTTTTTCCTGGATTAACCGTTATTCTAAAAAAAAAATTTGTTCCCATTAGGAATACTTCTCTGTTTTTTGGGAAAATAATATTCTTGTGAGGAGTGAAAAACTTTATATGAAAAAAATATGTAAAAGGGTCGCTATTATATTGTTATTTTTATTGGCACTTCATACTACATTCGTTCACATTACCGGAGTCGACGCTAGTATGTATTTGACAGAAAGATATGATTCTTTTAAGAAGGAACCACCTGTAAATGGAGGCCGGAACGTTAATCTTGGTTCATTGCAGGTCGAAAACAGGAGTGATACGTTGACTTCGGTCACGGGACCGAAGACAATTGAGGAATCCGTGGACTTTTCCGAGTATCCCAAGCATAATGTTGTGGCAACCGGTTATACAGCAGGGTATGAATCTACTGGAAAGAATCCAGATAGCCCTTCTTATGGAATCACCTATTCGGGCGTAAAAGTGAAACGGGATTTGTATTCTACCGTTGCGGCGGACTTAACTGTATTTCCGGTGGGGACGATCCTCTTCATCCCGGATTATGGTTTTGGAGTCGTTGCAGATAAAGGCGGAGCCATAAAAGGAAACAAGCTGGATCTTTATTATGATACCGTCGATGAAGTATATAATCATTGGGGAAAAAAGACATTAGACGTATATATAATGAAGAAAGGAAACGGGGAATTATCCGAGCAAGAACTGACCGCTTTGAATGAAGATAAAGACATGCAGGTTTTCCGCCAGCAATATACCAGGAAGGCGAAAAAATAATAGCCTTCATTTCTATATAAGTGGAACTAAAGAATTACAGATTGATAAATAATATTGTTGCTTTTTGGCTCATCTAAGCTCCAACTGCATAAGCCGAAATATATTGGCGGGCAGCTATAAATTTATAAATTCAACTTATTTAGTCTATTTCCCAGCTGAAAAGGCTAATACTTATTTACCAGCAAAAACCTTGCTCCAATTTCGGGGCAAGGTTTTATGGTGTTGCTTATAAGTGTATTATTTCTAACGCCTTATATTTTTCTGGATGAAGAGTTTTCGCAAGTTTAGTCAAGCCTTCGATCAGGCGAGGGGATGGCCGGCAGTATAGAGGTTCTTCGAGAATGAGGATTTTGTCATTTTTAACGGCATCCATCTCATCCCAGCCCTTGCGTTTTTTTACCAGCGCGGGCCTGACTTTTTCTTCGGGAACGCCAACCCATGCGAGGCAAATAAAGTCGGGATTGCGTTTGATGATCTCTTCGGCTGACATCTGTACGCTTGCAAGCTCAATATCTTCCAAGAGGTTATAAGCCCCCGCTAGCCGGCTTATTTCAGTCAGCCAGTTAATGCCTCCGGGGCTAAATAACGGATTCGGCCACCATTCCCAATAAAGAGAAGGCTTGTTTGGAATAGTAGCGGAAACCTTTTTAAATTGTGCGATGATATCTAAAAACTCTTCCGCCTTTTTTACAGCCTGTTGTCTTTTTCCTACAGCTTCCCCTACTATCTTTAAATCATTGGCTATATCGTCAAGAGACTGCGGGTTTAGGACGATATGGGGAATATTTCTTTCCTCCAGCTGTTTGATGTTTTTTTCCATCCCTGGCACGCTCAAGGAAGCTAGCACCAAGTCTGGCTGCAGTTCTTCAACCCGGTCTATGTTGATCGATAAATCCGGGCCTAATTTAGGAAGGCTGGCGACCATTTCGGGCCAGTCAGAATAATCATCAACTGCGATCAGTAGATCTTCGATACCCAGATAGGCGCAAAGTTCGGTATTGCTGGGACATATTGAGATAATCCTCACATAGATTCACCTACCCTTTAAAAATAAAAAAATGAAGAACAAGTGCGATAAAGATTCCTGTCAACCCGCCAAAAAATACTTCAATCGGCTTATGGCCAAGCAGCTCTTTTAGCTTTCTTTGCTTTTGGCCTTCTTCTTTATTTTGCCATTTCTTTGCTTCCGAGACAAATACATTGAAGTCCGTAACAAGCTTATTCAATACCGCAGCCTGTTCACCCGCCTGACGCCTTACCCCTGTGGCATCGAACATCGTAATGATAGCAAATATCAAAGCAACCGCGAATACAGGCGAGGTCATCCCGGCTTCCAGTCCCACTGCTGTTGCGAGTGCAGTCACCGCAGCAGAGTGGGAGCTCGGCATTCCTCCGGTGGAGGTGAGCAGCGACCAATCCAACTTTCTAAGGGCAATATATTGAATCGGCACCTTAACGAATTGAGCGAAAAAAATCGCTGTCAAGGATGCGACTAAAGAGAAGTTCAAAAACATTTCCATGCGACCAACCTACTTTCCACTGTTATTCTTCATTGTAAAGGAGATTACAGATATTTGAATAGTTTTTCCATAATCTATTCTGATTACGCCTCTGATTCCATAGATATATTGTCTTTAAACTAAATGGATACACACTAAACGTAAATCAGGAAAAATCTTTTTTACTTATGAGGTTTCAGATGAGGTGAAATTTCATAATTGGTGGTAACTTCGATATAATGTATGAGAGAAAAGTTTGGAGGTAGAACAATGTTTACTGTTCAAAAGAACATTAACTTAGATGATAAACAGGAATGTCTCCTGCTGGGCGTATTTGATAAACCGGTCAAGCTGGAAGGCGTGGCACAGGCTGCAGATGAAAAGCTAGACGGTCAGTTGACGGAGTTGGTAAAGGAAGGAGAGATTTCTTCCAAAAAGAAAGCAGTAGCCAAAGTACATACCCTCGGGCGTCTTGGAGCAAAAAGATTGATTTTCGTAGGATTAGGAAAGGAAAAAGAACTGACCTTTGAAAGTCTGAGAGAAGCATTTGGTAAGGCTGTTAAATCCTTGAAAGGCTCCAAATTCACAAACGTGTCCCTGGCACTGGATACATTCACGACAGCAAATGTGGATGCGTTAGACACGGCCCATGCTTTCGGCGAGGCTTTAGCACTTTCCACCTATGAATTTGCGGGTTATAAGCAAAAATCAAATGAGGTCGATAAAGCAATTGAGGCTATCACGGTCTATAGCGAAGCCGATGAAGAGGAGATCTCAGCATCCTTAACGGTAGGCCATGTATTCGGAAAGGCGACAAATTCGGCGAGAGATTTGGTGAACATTCCCGGTAATCTGCTTACAGCTACCGATCTCGCCAATTATGCACTAAAACTTTCTGAACGCTATGGTTTTGAAGCGGAAATCCTTGAAAAAGAAGAAATGCTTAAGCTTGGCATGGGAGCCATGCTAGCGGTTAACCAAGGATCAACAGAGGCTCCAAAAATGATCGTTCTGAAATATCAAGGCAAGGAAGAGTGGAAGGACGTTATCGGTCTTGTCGGTAAAGGAGTTACCTTCGATACGGGAGGATACTCGATTAAAACCAAAGCCGGCCTCGTCGGCATGAAAACGGATATGGGAGGCGCGGCATCCGTTTTGGGCGCCATGGAAATCATCGGGGAATTAAAACCGGAACAAAATGTGGTCGCTGTTATTCCTTCTACCGATAACATGATCAGCGGAAGCGCGTTCAAGCCGGATGATGTGATCATTTCGATGAGCGGGAAAACAATTGAAGTGCTGAACACCGATGCAGAGGGACGACTTGTCCTCGCTGATGCCGTTACATATGCGAAGCAACATGGAGCCAATTACTTGGTCGATGTGGCTACATTGACAGGCGGTGTCATCACAGCGTTAGGGAATGATATGACCGGCGCGATGACTAACAATGAGGAATTCTTTGAACAGGTTTTGGAAGCTTCCTTTGAAGCCGGGGAACCGGTGTGGCGTCTTCCGATTACGGAGAAAGACAAAGAACGCGTACGCGGAAGCAAGATAGCCGATTTGAACAACTCACCGGGAAGCGCGGGCCATGCGATCATGGGTGGAGCGTTTATCGGAGAATTCGCTGAAAATACGCCATGGGTGCATTTGGACATTGCAGGTACTTCCACAACAAGCAGCGCTTCGGATTTAGGGTCAGCAGGAGCCACAGGTGTCATGGTAAGGACCCTTGCACTTTTAGTTGAGAGATTGGCGGAAGAAAAAGAGTAATAAATCATCGAAGCTTTTTGTAAGCTTCGGTTTTTTACTGTCTTCTTGTGGAAAAAATCTTAAGAAAAAAAGGGTTTTAGGGGGAATATGACGAACCATTTTAAAAAAAGAGAATGAGGAGAACTGATATGAACCTGGAAAAAACATTAATGAACACATTAGGAATAGAAATTAAAGAGCTGGGGGAGGGCAAAGTTATCGCTACGATGCCGGTCGATGAAAGGACCTGGCAGCCATTCGGTTTGCTTCATGGAGGAGCTTCTGTGGCTCTTGCAGAGACAGTGGCGAGCATCGGGGGCTTTGAATTGGTTGATAAAGAGAGGGAAGCGGTCGTAGGACTTGAAATAAACGCCAATCATATCCGCGGAAAAAGAAATGGCGTAGTGACGGCGGAAGGAAATATCCTGCATCAAGGCAAAACGACGATGGTATGGGATATAAAAATCCGTGACGAAGAGGACAAATTGATAAGCGTATCCCGCTGTACCCTTGCGGTAATATCCATTAAGAAAGATGCTTAGTTGCATCCGTAGTGCATTGTGAAATCTTTGGATAGGGTTATGAAGCAAAAAAAGTTACGGATATACTTATATCGTACTTCAAAATGTAAGAAATCATAGAACTCAACATCAACATGATGGTTATGGAAGAAAGCGGAGATGAGGTAATGAATAAGTACACTAAAATGCTTGTGGGAATTGGAGATGCTTCATTAAAGTGCTACGCAGATAAAGGTGATTATTTATATCTTGCAGGTGCTAACGATAAGATGAAGGGCCGTTTACCAAAAGAACATCACTTCTTTGTTTCTGTAACAGGTAAACGGATCCCATCTCGATATGGTGTCGTTAAGACATTAAAAGAACCGATTACAGCTAAGCAGTTAGCATTGTTAGACGCTGCAAGTTTACATAGTAGCCTAAAGGATGAAGAAATGGATTTAACTCCATATGAGGAATTTCTAATTAAAGTCAACTCGTTTCCAGAACATATACCGCTGGCTACAACATGGATAGAAAAAGGAATACTAAAAAAAACAAGAGAACTAAGAGTTCATAAAGTATTCTTTACGGGTATGACTAAAGAAGAAAAAAAAGAAATTTTTGAGTCTTGAATTCCTTTAGTTTAAAGAGGGAGGAGCAGGTGTGCAAGACCTATTGGATTTGATACAATCGAGCAAGCCAGGAGTTACTTCAGATGCAATATGTGAAACAGAAAAGCAATTAGGAACCTCGTTTCCTATTCAATATCGAGAACTGGTAATGCTTACGAATAAACCTGAGATAGGAGAGTGGATTTTTTATCCCATAAAGGATCCAAAAAATCTAAAAAAAACATTTGATGATATAGTAAGAGCAAACCATAAACAAGTATATTCAAATGAATATGATTACATTATTATTGGGGAAGATGGAAGTGGAAATCATCTTTGCTTTAAAAATCAGGATAAACAAATGATGGAGCCAATCTATATCTGGGAACATGAAAGTGGAGATACTCGATTAATTGCAAAAAACCTGAGAAACTTTATCATTACAGAAAATAAGTAATTATAGCGGGGACTTTCCCCTCTTTTTTTGTTTGTTTTTCTCTATATATAAATTAAAACATATAAATATAAGCTGATTCCCTATTACAATTGAAAACGATCAGGAGGACATTCGTTTTATTAAGGGAGGCTGCATAGGTGTGTTATATAATCACCATTGGATTAGATAAAGAAATATCGGAACAGGTAATAGATAATTTAGAGTTAAAAAATATTTTGATCGAAAGAGTATCTGAGGGAAACTCTATTCATATATTTTCCGGCAAATATAGCTATGTTTATACTGTAACAAACGGTATGTGCTCTTGCGACTTTTTTAAAAAAACTAGTAATAATAAAAAGATGTCGCAGTATTTGCCGTTTTTAGCCTCTCTTTTTAGATTACTAATTAGTGAAGGTTATAGTTTGTCCTTTCATTTTCATATGTATACTGATGTCTATGGTGTAGAGAATTTACCGATTTTAAAGAAAGTGAAAATAGATGGAGAGAGTTTTGTTTCAAAATTAGCCAATCTTGAAGAAGATATTGTATATGTAACAAATAAATATATTTAAGTTCGACAAGGGGCAGTTTCAAAAACACTTAAAGTGACTTTTGAGTTGGCCTTCTTTGAAACTCTTAGAATGTAGCTCAGCAACAGATTAGGTTTAGATCTAAAAAAGATGCTAAAGTAGCTGCTAAAAGAGTAGGGGGAAGGTAAAGAACCAAGGCATCATCCCAATGTAAACATGAACCACACTATCATCCGGTGTACACTAAGAAAGCCCTAGGTTCTATCATTACTTCTATATTTCCATATTGAAGGCGATCAAATAGCTATTCGACCTAAACGGCGAACCCTGATCATTTATTGTCTCAGGTCACATCGGACAATCTGCATAAGGAAGTGCCTACGGGTAATCAACAGGGGAGTGAAGAATGGTGGCGCCGTATATTCGCACACGCGGTGACTTGGTTTGGCTGCGATTCACGCCGCAATCTGGCCATGAGCAAGCCGGAAGAAGGCCAGCCCTTGTCATTTCTCCTAAAGAATATAACCAAAAAGTCGGTTTAGATTTATTTTGTCCTCATTAAAAGGAATGAAGAATAGGAAGAAGAATTTCCAATTCTTCCTCCAAATCCCCTCAATCTTCTTTAGTAGGAGGAGTGGACACCCGGTCCCGGCTCTCCTTCAAGTCATCCTCAACGCTCTGATCCCATAGCTTAACGTCCGTATTATAGGCAGCCCGGCTGATTAGGTGGCCGGCAACCGGAGCGGTCATGAAGATAAAAAATATGCCAAGTAAAATTCTCGAATTAAAATGGCCATGTTCCACAAAGAAAAAGATAAATGTGCCGGTCAGCAGCGACATAATTCCCAAGGTTGACGTTTTCGAGGCCGCGTGGTTTCGTGTATAGACGTCTGGAAGCCTGATGATGCCGAATGCCGATACGAGCGATAAGAAAGCGCCCAGTAAAATAAATGCTCCTGAAATGAATTTAAAGATCTCGGTCATTTTCGATTACTTCCCCTTTCTCTATGAATTTCGAGAACGCAACAGTTCCGATAAACGAAAGGATCCCTAATAAAAGAATGCCTTCCAGGTAAGCGGTTGTATCCAGGAGCATGGAAGTTAGCGCCATAATCGCAATTAGGTTTATGCCCATTGCGTCTAAGGCCACGACTCTGTCAGGAACGGTGGGACCTTTAATTAACCTGTAGAGGAGGCCGAGCATGGAGATGGAGACACAAAGCAGGGAAATCTGCAAAACAATCTCAAACATTACTTGCTCACCTCCATAATCGCTTTTTCGAACGAACCTTTAATATCCTGGATTGCTTCTTCTTTATCAGCGATATCCATGGCATGGATATAGAGCGTTTTATTGTCGGGAGAAACATCCACTACGAGAGTACCCGGTGTTAACGTGATCAGGTTTGCGAGAATGGTGATCTCCCAATCCTTCTCCAGTTCCGTCTCAAGGGCAAAGATGCCCGGCCGGATATCCAGCTTTGGTCTGAGAATGACCTTTAGCACTGAAATATTGGAAAGAATCAGCTCCCTGGTGAAAATCAGGATCAGTTTCACAACCGCAAAGACACGCAGTAAATAGAACCTGCTGCCGAAAAACCTTCGGATGCCCAAGATAATCAGCAGACCAAAGAAATAACCGATTAAAAAGGTGTTCCCGCTATATTCATTTTTTAAAAACATCCATATAAACGCAAGGAACACGTTCAACAATATTTGAAAGGCCATAAAATTACTCCTTTAAAACCGCATTGATATAAATGTCGGGCTGCATTAGCGTCTCCGTTGCCTGGGAAATGAATGGGTAGACCGCCTCCGCGCCAACACCGTAGACAATCGATACAGCAACTAGAAGAGCAGACGGAAACAAAAGCCGTTTGACAGGCACACGTTCGGCATCCGCGTATGCACGTGGCCGGGAGGGGGATGGGGGGCCCCAAAAGCCATTGATGAAAATTTTCATGACGGAGTAGAGCATCATTAAACTGGAAAGAAGAATCACCGCAAAACCAACATATTCCCCTCCACTTACAGCTCCTCGCAGCAGTAACAGCTTACCGGTAAATCCGGAAAATGGCGGGATGCCGGCAAGCGAAAGGGCGGCGATAAAAAATGTCCAGCCGAGGAAAGGATAGGAATTGATCAACCCGCTGATTTCACGCAGGTTGCTCGTGCCCGTTATCTTAATCATGACCCCGATCAAAAGAAATAAAGCTGCTTTGATGATGATGTCATGAATCATATAAAAGATCGAACCAGACAACCCTTGTTCATTCATTAAAGAGATTCCGAACGCGATAACCCCCACAGCAATCACGATATTATAGATAATGATTTTCTTTAGATCCCAATAGCCAACCGCCCCGATGACACCAACGATAATCGTTGCGATGGCAAGGATCCCAAGAAGTTCGTGTGTATAGCCCTGATCATGGTAGAAAAGCAACGTATAGGTGCGCATAATCGAATAGAGACCGACCTTGGTCAGCAGTGCTCCGAAGAGAGCAATCACCGGGATGGGCGGAACGTAATAGGAACCCGGCAGCCAATAAAACAACGGGAAAATCGCTCCTTTCAAGCCGAATACAATCAAAAAGGAAACAGCAATAACTGTAATGATGCCCGGCTGTCCTGCTTCGGCAATCCTTCTGCTGATATCCGCCATATTCAGCGTGCCCACGACGGAATAAAGATAGGCAACGGTAATGACAAAAAGTGCTGACGAAATGACATTCACAAGAATATACTTCAACGATTCCCTAAGCTGTGGCTTTGTGCCGCCCAATACGAGCAGGACATATGAAGCCATCAGCATTACTTCAAAGAATACGAACAGATTAAAGATATCCCCGGTCAGAAAGGCCCCGTTAATGCCAACGAGCAGGAATTGAAAGACCGGATAATAAAAGAATTTTTCTCTTTCAATACCGATCGAATAAAACGAATAAATCATAATCGCAAATCCTACGATGCTTGTTGTAACCACAAGCAGGCTCGATAGCATGTCCGCCACCATGGCAATTCCAAACGGCGCCTCCCAGCTGCTTACTTCGAGTGCCATAATCCCTTGATGATGCACATTCAAAACCAGGACGATGGAAATCACGATTCCAAGAATTACAGAAAGCAGGGACAGGATCCGCTGTGTTTGTATCTTTTTTGAAAAGAAAATCAGGATGATGCCTGTTAAGAACGGCAGCAAAACAGGCAGGAAAACGATATTATTCATTAGCTTCTTTTCCCCTCAATTGATCCATATTGTCCGTTCCCAGCTCTTGGTATGTCCTGTAAGCGAGGACAAGAAAGAAGGAAGTAACCCCAAAGCTGATTACGATTGCCGTTAAAATCAGCGCCTGCGGCAAAGGATCGACATAAGATTCAGCCTGTTCCCCGAGCAGTGGAACCGCCGTCCCATGCTTCAATCCGCCCATCGTTAAAATAAGCAAATGGGCGCCATGGCTCAGTAATCCGGTACCAATAATAATGCGCAATATGCTTTTCGAAAGCATCAAGTACGTTGCGCTCATGAACAAAATCCCAATAACAACTGCCATTAATACTTCCATTATTCACTCTCCCCAATCGTTTGAATAATGGTCATCGTCACGCCAATAACCACAAGATATACACCTAAATCAAACAGAACGGCTGTATGTAATGACGTGTGACCGATTATAGGCAAATCAAAATACTGATAGGCATGGGTCATAAACGGAGCATCAAAGATCAGCGCTCCGGTCCCGGTTAATGCTGCAATCAGAAGTCCGATAGCCACCACCAGCTTGTAATCAATTGGCAAGATATTTGCCACCGTTTTTATATCATAGGACAGGAGCAGCAAAACGATGGCTCCCGAAGCCAGCAATCCGCCTACGAATCCTCCCCCGGGTGAGTAGTGTCCCCCGAAAAATATATAGATGGAAAAAAGGAAGATAACAGGGGATGCCACTTTTGTAACGGTTTGTAGGATCAGATCATTCGTTTTCATCCGTCATCATCCTCCTTCGTCAGCCTTAATTTAATCATCGCAAATATGCCAAGGGCTGCAATTCCTAACACAGTTATTTCAAACATGGTATCAAGACCGCGGAAATCTACGAGAATGACGTTAACAATATTCTTCCCTCCCGCCTCCTTATACGCGTTCTCCACATAGTAGCCGGAAATGGAGTCAAACAATTTGTTACTGTGCGATGATAAGGCGATTAAAGCAACTATGACACCAACACCGATAGAGATAAGTGCGTTATTCAGTTTGAAGGTCATCCGCTCTTCCTTCCTGCTCGGTAGCTTCGGCAAATGATAAAAGCAAAGCAGAAATAGAGCAACGGATATCGTCTCGATCACCAGCTGGGTAAGCGCAAGGTCAGGGGCCCTAAATAACACAAAGAAAATGGATACCATATAGCCTACCGCCCCAAGGATGATGATTGAGGTTAACCTGGACTTTGCAAAAAGAATCGCAATGGCACCAACAGCGATGATCGTTGCCAGAATCAGTTCATAGATCCCGATGGCTGCAGTGTTTTCACTATCAAAAGCAAAGGCATCTTTCCAGAAGAGCGTAAATCCGAGTGAAAGGATAAAAAAGAGAAAAATATAAACAAGATAGGTTCGGATATAGCCTGTCATAAACAGCTTTGTTATCGAGAGGGAGACTTTTTCGACTCCTTTAATAAGGGCATCATAGAAGCGGTTCAAAGAAAATCGATCCGGCAATATTCCGTAGATTTTATTCCATTTGTCCAATGTGAGGTAAAGAAGCACCCCAAAAATGATAACCCCGATGGTCATGAATAACTCTGGCTCAAAGCCATGCCAAGGTGAGATGTGAACATGGAATTCATTTTTCGCCAGCCCGGGTTGGATCGCCGCAACGACGGGTTCGATGATGCTTGAAGCCAGCAGGTTTGGGAAAAGGCCGAATATTATCACCAATGAAGCCAGGATAACAGGAGGTATCAACATACCAATCGGCGCTTCATGTGGTTTTTTCTCCAGCATTTCCGGCCGAAAAACTCCTGTAAATGGCTTAAAGGCAATAATCAAGCTGTAGATGAATGTAAAAATACTGCCCGTCCAGGCGATAACCGGAAGCAACACACCCCATGTGTCCAGATTAAATAAATCCATTTCCGTTACAAGGATCATAGCCGCAAAGAACATTTCCTTGCTTAAAAACCCGTTAAAAGGGGGTACACCTGCCATTGACAGCGCACCGATTAAAGTAATCGTGAAGGTGATCGGCATAAAATTCATCAGCCCGCCCAGCTTCCGGATATCGCGTGTCCCGGTTTCATGGTCAATGATACCTGCGGCCATGAACAGGCTCCCCTTAAAGGTAGCATGGTTAATCAAATGAAACACGGCTGCGACAGTTGCGGCCATATATATATTTTCATTCATGTTTTCATAGTGGAGGGCGGCTGCACCAAGCCCCAATAATGACATGATCATTCCAAGCTGGCTGATCGTCGAATAGGCGAGTATCGCTTTTAAGTCGGTTTGCTTTACGGCAGAAAACGACCCCCAGAATAAAGTAAGGATCCCAAAACCGGCGATAAGCCAGAGCCATAAGCCAGACTCGGCAAACACAGGACTCAACCTTGCAACAAGATAGATCCCTGCCTTTACCATGGTAGCCGAATGAAGATAAGCACTGACGGGTGTAGGAGCCTCCATTGCATCGGGTAGCCAGATATGGAACGGAAATTGTGCGGATTTTGTGAAAGCCCCAAGCAGTATAAGCAGGATGGTGGCGTTAAATACTGGATGGGCCGTCAATTCTCCACTCTTGCCAATAAGCTCACGCACGCTGAAGGTTTCACCCATGAAAGCCAACAGCACAGCTCCCCCAAGCATACTAAGCCCGCCCAAAACGGTGATCAGCATCGATTTTTGGGCACCGTAGCGGGAACGCTCCCGATGATGCCAATAACCGATCAAAAGGAAGGAAGAAAAACTGGTGAATTCCCAGAACATATACAGCACAATGAGATTATCGGATAGTACCAAACCAAGCATGGCACCCATGAATATGAGAAGGTACACGTAAAAGCTGTGAAGTTTTTCTTTGGTCTTATCCAGATAAAAAATGGAATACAATATGACTAGAGACCCAATGCCCGTGATCAGAAGAGCGAATAAAAGACTTAGACCATCCAGGTATACATCAATATTTACTTTCAGCGAGGGGATCCAGGCCAGGCTTTCCGACAGGATTTCCCCGTTGCTCGTCTTGGGAATAGACTGAAAAAAGTATGTAAACAGCAGGGTGGGTACAATAAGTACAAACCATCCGGTGTGAATACTTCTGAAATGCTTAAACAAAAGCGGCACAAAAAGCGCGGCCAAAAAAGGGGAAAAGATGGCCCAGTGAAGTAAAGACATGAGTAAGCCTCCTTAGAGAATAGCTAAAAATGTACGTTTATAATATGTAAAGGTGTACATGTTTTTTAAAATTATCGAAATGTTTCCTTAGTATCTGTAGATAATATAAAAAAATAAGAAAGTTTCTATAAAGCAAATTATAAACTAATTTTCAGGCTGCTGCATTGCATACAGTTTACCTGGCCGGCAAACAGAACCCGAGTTATTAAATAGGTAGAAACCGGTCGAAATCCGCCAAAAAAAATTATCTATAAACTCCCTCTTGGAGAATGGCGAAGGGAATGATGATATCCTGTGCGAATCCATGGCGGTGGGTAGGCATCAGTTTTGATAGAATGAAGCGGTCGCTGTCTCTTTTGCCGTCCAAATTCAAAAGACCATTGTACATTGATGGATATTTTTGCATAATGGAAGAGAACTAGATATAGAGATGGAGACACAGAATGAAAAATACATATTTGATTGGTTATTTTCCGTTGATTGCGATTGTTCTTTTCAGTCTTTCGTTTGCGATATATGGGCAGATGAAAGTTCTGATTTTGCTGAAGAATATTGGAATATACGATGGAATGCTTGAATTTGTATCCGAGACGGGGATCAAGCTTTCCTTATTAATTGTCATGTTTCTGATTTGTTTTATGCTGTTCTCTGCCCTTAAGCTGATTTCCGATACGATAATCGAACTCTCTCTGTTATTTTTCTCCAAGGACTCGGACGGGGACGATTTAAAGAATATCCGGATGGGTGCGATGATTTATTTTATTGGCGGAGTGGTTTCTTTGGTCAGCGTGAATTCGATTTTGGGTTTGGCGGCTATTTTTTTAGGGACGACCGTCATTGCTTTTATTTATCTCGTGTATAAAATAAGCCCGAGCTTGACGACTTCAGGGTTGATTGGATTAATCTTCTTTGATACTTTCATTTGGTTGGCGCTTGTTTTGGTTGTGGCTTATTCGTCCATCAGGCTTTACAACAGCATGATGGCAAGTTTGCCGTTATAGCAAAGAAAAGCGGGAGGTCATTTTGATAGTCTATCAAAATGACCTCCCGCTTTTTTAATTAGGCTCTGTTAAATTCCATTGTTGATTTTCAAATGGTCATGGAATCTACTCGCTTTCCGCGGACGAACTGGCAAGCCTCCTCACTTGTACCTCGCTGCGGGGTCTTGCCAGCCCGTTTTTCCGCAGGACGTTGAATCATCATCCTTGAATAGACACCGCACGAGAAAATGCGTATGCATTTTCGAGGAGTCTCGCAGATTCCCTTCCCAAAAACAACATTATCGTTTAACAGAGCCTTTAGTTAAAATCTTTATTAATATCTTTCCAGATTGATAAGTTCGGATAGGTATGCTGAATATGCTCGATGCTAGCTGGTTTGTCCTTTCCAATCCATACGCCCGTTGTATAGTCACTTGTGAGCCCTACGAACCACATATCCTTAACATCATTTGTCGTGCCCGTCTTACCGCCAATGTATTCTGTGGGAAAGTAGGCACTTCTGGCTGTGCCGTTTAATGTTACTTCATGCAGCAGTTCTCTCATTTTCTTTACGGTTTCTGGCTTCCATACCGTTTGCGGTTTATCGTTCCATTGATATAGCACTTTTCCATCCTTGCTTGTCACTTTGCGGATGGCATGGGCAGGGAGATAGGTGCCATCTTTAAAGGATGTAAAGGCATTGGTCAGTTCGAGCGGACTGATCGTATTTGTAAACCCGCCAATTGCTGCAGAAAGATGGTGATCCAGTTCGTTTACTTGACTAAATTGAAACTTGTCTAAATAGCTAAAGCTCTTTCTTATGCCCGTTTTTTCAAAAAGCCTAAGGGCAGGTGTGTTATATGAATTGGCAAATGCCTTTTTGATGGTCACTGTTCCATACACACTACCGTCGTAATTTTTGGGGCAATATCCATTTTTGCAATAGCGTGCCCCGCTGACACCCTCCAGGACACTTGCGTTCGTTTCTTCAATATAAGGGGCATAGACCAATAATGGTTTAATAGCCGACCCCGGCTGGCGATACGCTTGATAGGCCCGATTGAAAGAATTTTTTTTATAATCCGTTCCCCCAATCAAAGAGACAAGCTCGTGCGTATGATGCTGTATGACAACTGCAGCACCTTCAACGGAGGTGGAGGATAAGCGGTTTTGTACCGCGTGTTTCGCACGACTCTGTATCCCGGTATCTAGAGCCGAGTGTATGGTAATACCCGATTCCAACAAGTCAGTTACCTTCTTATCAAGCTCAGCTGCAGCCTTTTCTCGAATTTTTGCATCGGGATCGTTCAATCTTTCCCTCATTCCTTCAGAATGAGCGACCAGGCTTCTAAGCTCCCTTTTCACATAGTCTGAATAATCTGGGTGCAAGTCATTTTGTTTCCTGACATTTAACACAATCGGTTCATTGACAATTTGCGTAAATTCTTCTTTTGTCAGTTTTTTTGTTTCTACCATCTGGGAAAGAATCCGTTCCTGCCGTTTCTTGGTAGCGTCGTAGTTTTTCAAAGGATTATACAAATTCGGGTTGTTTGGAATGGCCGCGAGAAAAGCAAGTTGCGCCTTCGAAAGGTTTTTCGCAGGCTTACTAAAGTAAAATTGAGCCGCTGACTCGATCCCGTAATTTCCGTTGTGATAGTATATGGCATTAATATACAATTCTAAGATTTCAGGTTTAGACAGAGTCCTTTCCAGCTGATAGGAATAGAGAAGTTCAGTCAGTTTTCGGTTATAGGTTTTTTCCTGTGAAAGATATACATTCCTGGCCAGCTGTTGGGTGATCGTGCTGCCGCCTTGTTCAATCGAGTCACTCTGGGAGTTTACAACGATGGCCCGGCTGATGGCTACAGCGTCTATTCCGGCATGCTGATAGAAATGCCTGTCTTCAATCGTGACAAAGAGGTCCTTCAGAAATGAGGGAATTTCTTGATCAGAAATATATTTCCTTTTTTGAAGACCTGAAATTTCAGAAATGACGGTGCCGTCCGCTGCTCTCATGAAGCTGGTTTGAGGCAATTTAATCCCATCGCCGGAAATTTTCGTATCAAGCAGCTTGTGGAAGCTCTCGGCGGAAGTCCATTCTCGATATGATAGAAGAATCAAGAGCGTAAGCAAAGGAATGAGCATGATGATAAAAAAATAGCCAAGAAACTTGCGCATAAGCCAACTTCCAATCTAATATATTTTGGTATGACGGCACCGACTTAAAGCTTGGCAGATACAGGTAGTCTCTATCTGCGTACAGGAGAATTCTTCGCTTAAAGGACCGTCAATCGATTCGTGTCGAATAATCTCGATTTACTTCCCCATGATAATCCAAAACCTGGCAGGAAAAAAGGGGTTGCTAAGAAAAATACCGAATAAAATGCAAAAAAGATAAAAATTATTCAGAAGTTTCTGTTATAATGTTTGAATAATGATGCAGATAGAAGGTTATTAATTATTTGGCTCTGTTAAACGATAATGTTGTTTTTGGGAAGGGAATCTGCGAGACTCCTCGAAAATGCATACGCATTTTCTCGTGCGGTGTCTATTCAAGGATGATGATTCAACGTCCTGCGGAAAAACGGGCTGGCAAGACCCCCCAGCGAGGTACGAGTGAGGAGGCTTGCCAGTTCGTCCGCGGAAAGCGAGTAGATTCCATGACCATTTGAAAATCAACAATGGAATTTAACAGAGCCAATTATTTAAAAATATGAACGTTTTATATATATAAGGAAAGGAGGCGCGGAAATGGAAGGTGGGCAACAGCATTTATTTATCGATTTTGAATTTACCATGCCTGAGGGAAAGATGAATCCTGATGGTTTTTACCCGGAAATTATTGAAGTCGGACTGGCGGCCGTTATCAATGAGCAAATTATCGATCAATTTTCATCATTTGTCATCCCCTCTAAATTCTCTAAACTTACAGATCGCTGTAAAACTTTCCTTAATATTTCACAGGAACAGGTTGAAAGCGGGATACCTTTTAAAGACCTTATTGCTTTATTGAAAAAATATGACCAAAATCAGCCTACTTCGATTGTTACTTGGGGAAACATGGATATGAAGGTATTGCGCCAAAACTGCCAAAGAGCAAATGTTGAGTTCCCGTTCCGCGGCAAGCAAATCGATTTATCCATGGAATATAAACGCTTTTTCGGTGATCAAAACCAGACTGGATTGTGGAAAGCCGTTCAGGCATATGGAAAAGAAGGCACAGGGAAACACCACCGTGCCCTTGATGACGCACTGACTACTTACAATATCTTCAAACTGGTAGAAAAGGATAAAAGCTACATGAAAAATCATCAACCTACCACAATAGGTGACCGTATCGATTTATCAAAAGTATTTGATAATCTTGCATTATAAAAGTCAAATCACATACAGTTGATTTGGCTTTTAGTATTTATTTAAGCAATGTTACATATCTCTGTAGCTTTTGGCTCATTTTTGCAACAGTCCCTAAGACGAAGGAGAAAGCGAGCTTTCTCTTACGTCTCAGGGACTGTTGCTACCTTTCAGCATACTGCTGAAAGGCGTGTGAAACCTCGGTTTCACACGAATAAGCCAAAAATAGTAAAATCAACATTATTCCTTAACAGGCCTTTATTTAAAATAATCTGCTTCCAGTTCGCCGAGCATTTCCAGGCTTCTTTGGTTCCATTCCTTACTATCTTCAGAAAGCTGCTGCTTCATTTTGTCCATAGACTCCTTTAGTGAAGTCTTATATTCCGGGATCTCCTCTTCATAATGTTTAACCATATTTTTAGGGATATTGGCCTGCTCCCGAAAAGCAAGGGCCCGTCTTTGATGGAACATCGTCACATCCGTCTGCCTAGGATTATGGAGATCTCCTTGCATCGGATGCTTTGCTACGGCAAGAACCTTTACAAGATAGGCATTTGGACGAATGTCTGTAAGCTCTCCGATATATTTTCCCGTTTTATAAATCGCCGTTACTTTATCCCCAACCTTGAAGTTGTCTTCCGTCATGTCTTTATCCGCCCTTTCAATACATTTCTACTCTCCATGATACATAAGATGCTTGGATTTTTACAGTCAGCCGATTTCTTTTTCCATGGTTGGAACGAAGATTTAGATAATGATAATATGGGGGAAAATGAAGGAGCAAACAAAATGACAATCAACTAATTGTGAAAGACGAGATTACTATTCATTCACCTGCTTCAAAGGTATGGGGAGTTTTGGTGAAGCCTCTATTTATCAAGCAGTGGGATGACTTGCCTGAAGATCCCGATTATAATGTCGATTTAAGCATCGACAGTGAAATTTCATGGAACCTGGATGACGGTCAATATACGAAATTGACTGTCATTACATGGGAACCGAAGATCTTGCTTAGGCTTTCCCTTTATAATTCAAGGTGGGAACAGCCTTTGGCTCCCGAAGACCTCGCCTATACTTACAGCTTATCTGGTAGTGACGGACAGATTCTGCTCTCAATTGAAATCGGGGACTTTGGGAAGCTTCCTGATGGAGAAAAATACTTCGAGTAGAATTTGCTGAAGAAGCTTACAAAAAATAAAAGAACTCGCAGAACAATAGAAGTTTCTTAAAAGATGATTTTTTAAAAAAAGTCGTGTAAAGTTGACAAATGAAGGCAATAAAATAGAAGAGAAGCCAAGATTTTAGGAAAATTAAGAAGAAAGAAGTGAATCAATTATGACAGACTTTCCTCAATTAACGACAGAAGTACTGGAAAATGAAAAAGCAGTTATCATGGAAACAAACCAGGGAAGTATCAAGATTAAGCTATTTCCGGAATTAGCTCCAAAAACGGTAGAAAATTTCGTTACGCATGCCGAAAATGGCTATTATGAAGGAGTCATATTCCACCGCATCATTAAAGACTTCATGATCCAGGGCGGCGATCCCCAGGGAACGGGTATGGGCGGAGAAAGCATTTGGGGCGCTCCGTTTGAAGACGAATTTTCGATGGAGGCATTCAACCTACGCGGCGCATTGTCGATGGCGAATGCAGGACCCGGCACAAACGGAAGCCAATTTTTCATCGTTCAAGCACCACATGTCGACAGCAGCATGGGCGAGCAAATGAAACAAGCGGGCTATCCGGATGAAATTATCACCGCTTATATGGAAAAAGGCGGCACCCCTTGGCTGGATCATAAGCATACGGTTTTTGGCCACGTTATCGAAGGCATGGATATCGTCGACAAAATCACCGGCTTAGAAACGGGATCTGGGGATAAGCCGGTTGAAGATGTTGTCATTCAATCAATCAAAGTTTTATAATGAGATAAGAGAAACGAGGCAAAAGCTTTCGTTTCTTTTTTAAGGGTTTGAGAGAACATGGAGGAAAGCTCTGGAGGGGTTGTTATGAATTTAACTCAATTTATTAGAAGAATTGAATTAAAACGCAAGGAAGTGCCTTCATTTGAAAGCTATCCGTTTAACTTGCCAGTTATCCTTAATTTACACGAATTGTCTCTGCATCCTAAGGTTACATATATAATCGGTGAAAATGGTATGGGTAAATCGACTCTCCTTGAAGCAATTGCCGTTGCTGCTGGTTTTAATCCAGAGGGAGGAAGCGCTAATTTTAACTTCAGTACCTTTGATTCCCATTCTGAGCTTGAGCAATATATCAAGGTTATAAAAGGAGTCAACAGGCCCGGGGACGGATTTTATTTGCGGGCTGAGACGATTTATAATCTGGCAACGAATATTGAAGAGCTGGATAGGGAAGTCGGGGGCCCACGGATTATCGATTCATTTGGAGGTGTTTCTCTTCATGAACAATCACATGGAGAATCATTCTTTTCAATATTTTCACACCGATTTAGAGGAAATGGGCTTTATATTCTGGATGAGCCGGAAGCAGCATTATCTCCGTTACGTCAGTTGTCCATCTTATCAAGGCTTGATGAACTGGTAAAGGAAAACTCTCAATTCATCATCGCAACACATTCCCCCATCTTAATGGCCTATCCAGAGGCGAAAATTTTAGAGTTATCAGTAGACGGAATCAGGGAAACCGAACTTGAGGATACGAATCACTTTAGGTTAATGAAACAATTTTTTGACGATAAAGACCGGCTTCTCCATCACTTGCTAAGAAACAGTCACTAACAAAAGCATATTTCTGTTACACGGATATGATAGAGAGAAGCTTGGTAAATTGATATAATAAATCAAAGAATGTGGCCTTATAGAAAGGATGTAACAAATGGACTTTCTTAATAATGCAGTATTAGTACTTTTTCTTTACTTCCCTGAAGATAAATCTGAATATATCCCTGCAGGCATAACCTCGGCAATCTTTTTTATCGCCGCGGTGTTTACCATGAGGTTTATCATTAAATATTCCCGCAAGGAAGCGCTCAAAACAAAGGAATTAGAGGATGAAATCACAAGAAGAAACGAGTCCAGCCATGAGTCAGGAAAGCTGTGAATTTCATTCATGAAATGCACAGCTTTTTCTGAAAGTTTGTATACAAAAAAGAGGTCAATTGATTTAAACGAAAAATCTCGTCTCTTAAACGAAAACAAGGTTAATTTATACGAAAATACCCTCGATTCAAACGAAAAACTCCCCTTATTTAAACGAAATGTTTTTATCCTTCATTTCTGTCAATTCCTTGTTTTTTACATGTTTCAATAGAGCGACCGCCAGAAAACTGACAATGACCAGCAGGAGCCAGGAACTGATCTTGCTGACATGTACGAGCTGCCATCCAGCTTGCTGGTTTGGATATTGCCAGGCACCGAAGAAAGTGACGATGTTTTCCGCGATCCAGATAAAAAAGCCAATCAAAACAAAGGATAGTGAAAGCGGCATTCTGTAGGTCGTTCTTTGAATGGTAAACGTTACAAACGTTCTAAAGAAGAGCAGAAGGATTACCGCCTTTAGAACCCAGCGCAGATCCCACATATAATGATGGGTGAAAAAGTTAAAGTAAGTCGCCGCAGCCACCAGGGTTACCATCCAGGTATTTGGCCAGTTAACCAGCTGCAAATCCATTCGGCGCCATGCCTGGCACATATAACTGGCGACACTGGCGTACATAAATCCACTGTATAAAGGGACTCCAGCAATCTTAGACCATGCTTCTTCCGGATAAGCCCAGGACCCCATATGAACCTTATACAATTCAAGGGCGAGGCCGATGACATGGAATAGGCATATGACCTTGAATTCATCAAAGGTTTCCAATCTGGTGACCAAAAATAGAAGCTGATAAATGAGACAGACCAGCAGAATAAAGTCATAGCGTGCGATAAAGTCTCCCGGAATGAACTTCGAAACCGCCAGCGTCAGAAAAATAATCACAGGAAATAGGCAGGACATGGCCTGATGATAGCCGAAAGATAATAAATGATGAATGTATTTCATAAAATACTCCCTATAGTAAGTTAAAGTTTGTTTGCTTTCACACTACACTAGCGCAAATAGAATGATAAGGGAATATGGAAATATTTTCTGATTTTTTTTTATTTACTAATTGGACGGAGAGGAATGATGGGATGTTTAAAAAAGTGGCTGCGGATATGCTTGGCTTGAGCGATATCGGAAGTGTCATCAAGCCTGCTGATTATGACAAAGTCGATGCGGATGATTATGTTATGCATGAAGACGGTGAGAAAATTTATTTCCTTATTAAATCCAGAATGGATGAATACTGTTTTACAAATAAAGCATTAATTCACCTTGATGGCACGAGCGCAGTTAGTAAAAAACGCATTCTCCGTCGTTACAGCTATAGTGAGCATACCATTTCCAACGTTTCTCTTGAAACGGCGGGTACAGTCGATTTGGATGTCGAAATAAAATTTGTCATCGGTTCTGTTCCATTTTCCATTGATGTACATAAAAAGTTCATTGAGGAGCTTAAAGACCTATTCAAAGCTTTAATCAAGATCGCAGAAACCTGCCATGAAAACGAGTATTCATTAAACTATGCGCATCAAAGCATCGATCTCGCATCGAATACATTAAGCCGGGTAAAGTCCCCTGAAGCCCAACTTGTTGAAAACTTCAAGCAGATAAATGAGGCTTCGTTCAATTGGCTTATGGAAAGCCGGAAGAAATATCATGTAAAAGATTTCGGATATGTATTCGAGAAATATATTAATAATTAAACGAGAAGAGGCTTCGCCTGTAAAAAACAAACGAACCCAACCCTAGAATACAGCCTTTTTATCTTTTGGATACGGACCATAAATTATGTCGGGAAAAAATACCTAAATAAAGGAGGGGAGATAGAAAATACTAAGGGAAGTAGCGCTTAACATGTGTAATGTCGTACGAATCGGATTTACGTTTAGCAACCAGAAAGGATTGGCGCAGATGCTCTCAGATCAAAAGTTATCCGAGTTGAAAAATCAGTTGCAGCAAACAAGTGAAGATTTAAGAAATAGATTACACGAGTCAAACGATCTCAATTTAAAACAGAGCCTTCTTCGCGACTCTTCTTTTGAATTGTCCAGTTATGATAACCATCCCGGTGATGAAGGCACAGAATTGTTTGAAAGGGAAAAGGACCTCGCACTTTTAGAACATTACCGAAATGAAATCAGGGATAATGAAAAAGCGCTTCAAGCTATGGATGAGGGGACCTATGGGAAATGTAAAGTGTGCGGAGAGGATATTCCTGCCCTTCGCCTCGAAGCCCTGCCTACAACCCTGTATTGTATTGAACATACGCCTTCTCATGAGACCTCCCACAATCGGCCGGTCGAGGAAGGGGTTCTTATGCCGCCGTTCGGCAAGTTTGATATGGATGAGGAAGACGAAAATGTTGTGACGGATGCAGAAGATACCTGGCAGGAAGTAGCGACGTTCGGAACCTCGAGTTCTCCATCAGACTTGCCCAGCCCTAAGGATCACCCCAATGATTGGTATGAAGAAAGCGAAGAAAATATCGGCTATGTAGAGGATTATGAGAATTTTGTCGGAGTCGATATCGAAGGCAAGAATATAACCATATATCCGAAGCATGAAAAATATGAGAAAATGCTGGATGAAGAAGGAGTTATGAGCATATTGGGTGACTTGCCTGCTTATGAACATGATCCATATGTTGAAGAAGATGAAAAAGACGAATAAAAAATAAAAAACGCGGAGAAACTTTCAACTTTTCTCCACGTTTTTTAATGCTTCCCTTATGAAAAAGACTTCTTCAGCCTCTGTAAACCTTCCAACAGGATAGACCGTGGGCATCCGATATTCATGCGGACAAAACCTTCGCCGCCTGGTCCATACTTAGTGCCTGGCTCTAGAGCCAGCTTCCCTTTTTCAACCAGCGATTTTTTTAATTCTTCATCAGTCAGCCCTAATTTGCGGCAGTCCAGCCAGACTAAATAAGAAGCCTCCGGATACATGAAGCCAATTTCCGGCAACTCACGACTTATTAGATCCCTGGTTATTTCAACATTCTCTTTTAAGTATGCCACCAATCCGTTCAACCAATCTTCCCCATCACGGTATGCCGCTTCCATCGCGGTCAATCCGAAAAGGTTTAATCCGTGAAAGGCATTCCGGTCCTGAACGGCTTTAATTTTTTTCTGCAATTCCATATTTTCTGTGATCATTAATGAAGATTGCAATCCGGCTATATTGAATGTTTTGCTCGGAGCCATTAGTGTAACGGTTATGTTTGCATACCTTTTATCAATGGAGGCAAGCGGAATGTGCTTAAATTCCGGCAGATAAAGATCGCCATGGATTTCGTCCGAGATGATGATAACTCCATATTTTTCACAGAGCTCACCGATTTGCGCCAATTCTTCTTTTGTCCAAATCCTACCGCCAGGATTATGGGGATTGCACAATAAAAAAAGCTTTACCCCGCTTTTCAGTTTTTCTTCGAAATCGGTAAAGTCAATTGTAAAACGGTTTTCTGATACATGTAGCTGGCTGTTGACTACTTCGCGTTCATTGTTTTTGATCATGTCAAAGAAAGGCGTATACACAGGGGATTGCAGCATCACCTTATCACCCGGTTCCGTAAATGCCTGGATCGTGACAGCAAGCGCCGACACGACTCCCTGGCTGAACATGATCCATGATTTTTTGATATCCCAGCCATGTCTTGCTTTCATCCATGCTTGGATCGTATCGTTAATGGTTTTGGATGGTGCTGAATAGCCAAAAACCGGATGCTTGATTCTGTCAATCAATGCCTTTTGGACAGGTTCTGGGGAAGGGAAATCCATATCTGCCACCCACATGGGCAGAAGGTCTTCAGCGCCGTATATCTCCCCGAGATAATCCCACTTGACCGCACCGGTGTTTTTTCTCTCTATTAAGGTTTCAAATAACTTGTTGTCCATAAACTGATCACCGCCGTTTTATTTTTTTCATAATAATATTATAATGATAACAGGTTGAAATAATTATTGCAGGTGATTTACTGATGGAAAGACAGCAAATGAACATGGAGCTTGTCCAGGCTTTGCAGGAATGGGACCCTATTGGCTGGGGTCGGGATGCTTACGAAACGGAAATCGCGGATTGCGTTATGGCCGTTAGTGATCTGGATGACCCGAAAGAACTGGCAGTCAAAATTCAAGGGATCTATGAATTGTCGTTTGAAATAGAGATTCATTTAAAAGAGTGCCGAGCCATTTCGGAAAAGTTACTGCTTATTAAACATAACGCAAGCTGTTCTTTATGATTTATGCTGATGCCAAAAAGCGAAATTATGCTTTTTGCATCAGCTTTTCTTTTACAAGAAACTCCTTGATATATTTGTAAACCTCATCAGGTTTTTCTTCGGGGATTAGGTGTCCCGCATCTTCGATGACAATTAATTCCGAATTCTTCAAGTCAGCTTGGAGACGCCTTCCGATGCTCAAAGGTACGACCCGGTCATGTTTTCCCCATAGCAAAAGGCAGCTGGTCTCGATTGCCTGTAAATCCATTTCGGGCAAATCGCCTTCACGGTCACGTAGCATCCGTGTCAAAGCATTGAAAATATTATCATTCAGAAATGGCTCCAGATAACCCTCTCGCATTTCATCATCAATGAGTTCTTTGTTATACACGACATTTCGTAAATTCACTTCTACCCCTGTTTTCTCAAGCCACCGTTTCACGACTTTTGGGAAGTAGGGGATATAACTTGTGTATCGTAATAAACGCTTGGATTTTGGCAGATAGCCGGAGCTGGAGAGGAGAATGGCATTTTTGGCCAGCCCGGGACGGTTTTTAATCATATACAAACAAATTTGTCCGCCCATGGAATGGCCTACGAGCGTGCATTTTCTAACGCCAATAGCATCCAAGAAATCGAGCAGGGTCAATGCCAGGTTTTGATAAGAATAACTAAAGCGCCTCGATTTGCCACTATGTCCAAAAGGCGGAATATCAATTGAAATCACATTGTAATCCCTGCTCAGTTTTGGCAGTAACGTTCGATAACAAAAGGAAGAAGATAAAAAACCATGAAGCAAGACTAACGTAGGAGCTTCCTTCGAAAGTATTTGCTGCTCGTAATAGATGTCATTGCCTCTAATATGGAGAACCTTTTTCATCTGCGTCACCCCGCTGAAAGTTTTTCCTATTTTACCCATTATGCATATGGTCTATTGCTATTTTATAAAAAAAAGATTTTACCCCTTGGGAGTGCTTGTTGCATTTGTTATAATGATTGGAGTTTACTTTTGTTTGATAATTCTGTATATTGTGTGGAAAACGATGTTAGGAAAATAAATATGGTTTCAACTGGGAGAGAAAAGCATATGAATTTAAATGAAAAAGAACTCGAAGTACTTAGCATTATCGAGACAAATAGTCGGATTGATCATAGTGATCTTGCGAAAATGACCGACCTGTCAAAGGACGAAATCGAAACGGTACTTAAAAAGATGGAAGATATGAGAGTGATTGTCCGTTATGCAACCGTCATTAACTGGGCAAAGGTCGAAGGATATGAGGGTGTAACGGCAATGATCGATGTGAAGGTGACCCCTAAAAGAGGTGTTGGCTTTGATGAGGTGGCCCAAAGAGTTTACCGATTTAAAGAAGTAGAATCCGTATACTTAATGTCCGGTGTATATGATTTATCAGTAGTGGTCAGGGGACGTTCGATGAATGAAGTGGCCAAGTTCGTGTCTGAAAAGCTGTCTACTCTCGATTCTGTAATCTCGACAACGACACATTTTATTTTGAAAAAGTATAAGCATGACGGCACAATATTTGAACAAGTGGAAGAAGATAAGCGAATTGTGGTGTCTCCATGATTAAAACCAGTTATGTTTCAAAAACGGTAGCAAGCCTCAAACCATCTGGAATACGCCGTTTTTTTGATCTCGCCGCAAATATGGAAGGGGTTGTGTCTCTCGGTGTGGGCGAACCTGATTTTGTAACGTCCTGGTCTGTAAGAGAAGCTGCGATTGCATCGTTAGAAGAGGGACGTACTTCCTACACAGCCAACGCAGGTTTAATGGAGCTCAGGACGGAAATTGCCCGGTACATGGAAAAGGAGTTTTGCGTCTCCTATAATCCGGAAAACCAAATTATTGTAACGGTCGGAGCAAGCCAGGCGATAGATATTGCCTTGCGTGCCATTGTCAATCCCGGAGAAGAAGTCTTGGTGGTAGAGCCGTGCTTCGTATCATATGCCCCGCTTGTGACCATGGCCGGCGGAATCCCAAAAACGATTCAGACTGCAAAGGAAAACGATTTTAAGCTGATGCCGGCGGAACTTGAAGCGAGTATTACTCCGAAGACGAAAGCGGTCATGATTTGTTCGCCTAACAATCCGACAGGCACCCAGCTTGGAAAAGAAGAATTAATAAACCTCGCCCAAATCATTAAAAAGCATGACTTACTTGTGATCGCGGATGAAATATATGCCGAGCTCGCCTATGACGAAGCATTCACTTCGATTGCAGCCATCGATGGCATGATGGAAAGGACGATATTAATCAACGGTTTTTCAAAAGGATTTGCGATGACCGGATGGCGCCTCGGCTTTGTTTGCGCGCCTTTGGAAATTTCCGAAGCCATGCTGAAAATCCATCAATATGCGATGATGTGTGCTTCAACCATGGCTCAATATGCCGCCTTGGAAGCATTGAGAAATGGAATGGCGGATGTGGAAGAAATGCGGACGAGTTATCGAAGAAGACGAAATTATATCGTTAAGTCTTTTAATGAAATCGGCTTAGAATGCCATAATCCGGGTGGAGCCTTCTATGCCTTTCCTTCTATCGCAGTGACCGGATTAAGCTCTCAAGCATTCGCAGAGCGATTGCTGCTCGAGGAACGGGTTGCTGTTGTGCCAGGTGATGTATTCGGGGACAGTGGAGAAGGACACATTCGCTGTTCCTATGCTTCTTCGATGGAACAATTACAAGAAGCCGTCAGAAGAATTGAGCGGTTCCTAAATAAGTGAAATAAAAAAAGCAGGATTCCGTATTGGATGAGCTTAATACATTATTAAGCACCCGGTTTTAGAATCCTGCTCAAAAAGGGGGAATACTCGAAAAACAATCAAAATGGATTACGATTGTTTTTCAGGTAATCATTTTGTGATTACCGAGAAAGTCTTATCCCTGTTATAGACAAGTTATTGATGTTTTATACATGAAAGGATAAAAGACGTGTTTTCTGAACACGTCTATTTTTATGGATTAGGCTCTGTTAAACGATAATGTTGTTTTTGGGAAGGGAATCTGCGAGACTCCTCGAAAATGCATACGCATTTTCTCGTGCGGTGTCTATTCAAGGATGATGATTCAACGTCCTGCGGAAAAACGGGCTGGCAAGACCCCGCGGCGAGGTACGAGTGAGGAGGCTTGCCAGTTCGTCCGCGGAAAGCGAGTAGATTCCATGACCATTTGAAAATCAACAATGGAATTTAACAGAGCCATGGATTAAAAGCCGTGCAAAGTGGTTATCCGGATTTCTCTCCTGCCATATGTTTTGCATACCAACGCTTTCCATGCCATCGTTGATACATCCAGGAAAATGCCGGCAACTGTCCCCGTTTATACAACCAAAATTGATCGGGTATATCGCGTTTTGGCTGATGTCTGCCGGGTTGCACAGTCGCGACAACAACACCAGGTCCCTCATGGCGATTTCGAATCGCTAAAACACTTCCTTCTTGGTCAACGATCATGGCGCCTGCTTCGTAATAGCCGCGATAACGCAAAGGCATCAAAGGCAACGGACATTCAATTGGCCCGCAGTGTGACGCGTGAACGACGGGGGAACCAACGAGCGTCGCGAATGAACGAACGCTTTCCAACGCTGTTTTAGCGTTTTCCGTTTCCCATTTGCTTGTCAATGATTTAGGATACCACGAAGGAACGCTCCACCAACAACTTCCGCCAATAATCATATCCACTTTTTCACGAACCCTGTGAGCGGTTTGTGAACGCATGAATTCCCAGCATAACGCAGAACCGACAGTCACGTCAGGAGTATGTATGATACCGTCGTCTTCACCGCCGACATAATAACAATTTTCCCACATCGTTGGCAAATCTTTGTCATGCCTCCCAAGGATTACCCCTTCGGGAGAAGCAAGCAGAAATGCATTGCGAACATGTCCGTCGCTGTCGCGGCATAAAAAAGACCCTCCAACAAACGCGTGATGCCGTTTTGCCAGCGTGATCAAAAGAGTTGAAGCTTTACCGTCCGGAGGCAACGCCGTACTGGCGATTCGCTCGTCAAAGCCCATCCCCGTTGTGAAAAATTCAGGGAGAACAATCCATTTCGCACCCTTTGCTGCTGCTTCATCTGCGAGTTTTTCGCACATTAACAAATTCGCATTTACATCTCCAAGCACAGGCTGAAGTTGGATTGCAGCTACTTTAACTTCTGGAATATGAATGGCTGTCATAGTCATCGACCTTTCCTTATTATTTTCTAAATATTTAGTCTATTATGTTTATTTTATATAAAAATCATTTACAATGCAAAAGTTGTAATAAAAATAAAAACCCAAATGCAAATCTAAAGATTTGAATCTGGGTTTAATGAACTTTTGTCTTAGTTATTCGCATGGTTAGCCTCATACATCATAAGCATTTGCATATTCGGCAAAAAGTCTTCCTCGCTAAATTCCAATGCCTTACGCAAAGCGAGCTTTGCTTTCTTTGTTCCTAATTGTTTAACGAGTAATTCAATTTCATGATCCATTCCATAAGGGTTTGTTTTGTCATGTTGGTCAAAGATTTCAGAAACAGGGACATCGAGAACGGTCGATAATTTGAGTCCGGTCAACATATCAGGGATTTTCTCGCCTGACTCATATTTTTCAATCGTTTTTGTTCCTACACATACTTTAAAAGCAAGATCCTGCTGGGACAGATTTCTAAGCTGACGATGCAGTTTGATATTTCTGCCAATGTTTGTCATGATCATACACCCTTTCGAAAAAATGTAGATGATCTTTCACTTTTATTTTACCATTTATCTCCCATGGAAAAGTGAGGAAAAAATGAACATTTCGTGATCATGATAAAATTTTATTTTACTGCTATTTTCAAATCTATATAATGGAAATGTTATTTAAAGCAATGAAACAAAAACGAAAGTTCTGTCGTTTTATAGATGTAAGGCAGTTTGTTAGGTTAGGAGGAAAGCCAGTTGACTGAAGAAGAACTCATATCCAGAGCGCAAAACGGCGATATGCAGGCATTTAGCGAACTGATTAGCTGTTATTCCCCCACTGTTGAAAGATTTGCGTATCAAATGGGCAATAAAGCCGATGACATAGAGGATATCACCCAGGAAGTCTTTATTAGAGTGTACAGATTCATCCATCAATTTTCACGGTCGAAATTTTCAACGTGGCTCTACAAAATAACGCTGAATGTCACAAGAGATTATTCACGGAAAAAGCAAAGTCACATCAGGAAGCTCTTTTCATTGCAAAATGAAAGGCAGGTCCATTCGCTGGATTCCGAGCAGCACATGCTTAGGAGTGAGGAAGACCGGGTGCTTCATGAATGTATCCAGAAGCTTGACGAGAAATATCGTGTACCTATTATTCTTTTTTACTTTCATGATCGAAAATATGAGGAGATTTCGGACATTCTAACGATCAATGTTTCTACGGTGAAGACAAGATTGCTGCGGGGGAAAAATCTGCTGAAGAAGCAAATGAAGCTTTCAGCGGAGAAAGAGGGTGAAAGCATTGGATGATAACCAACTAGTTGAAAAACTTGACAGCCTGAAAGAAGCCTATTCCGAGATTCCTTTACAATCCAATCCTGATAAAATCGCCTCCGGGGTCAAAAAGAACGTCAAAAAACCACGACGCCGTCTTACCCCTTTTTCTTATGTGGCTTGTATACTGGGGGTTGGCATGATTTCAGGAATATTGCTGATGCAATTGTTAGGTGATTTAAGACAAGGTGATCACGAAAATCCTTCTTTTACCGAGAATACAGAACCGTTCAGCGAAACGAAAGAAAATGAAAAGCGTTACACGATTTTGAGCGTAGATGAACTTAGGGAGTATTATCAACATCGGGTGCGCAATACGAGCAATATCATTGGGATGAGCGATTTCCAAAACACAAAGTACGCCATGGAGGTCAATTTGCGTGTTCGTGAAACGGATCGGCGAATCGGAGATAAACAAATTACGGAGGATGAGCTGCCAAGAGCGCTTGAAGAGGTGAGGATGGAAATCGAGTCCAAACTGATTACACCATCCGAAATCAAGGAGGAGATGAATTCAGCAGAAGGCAAGGAATATAACCGCCTGCTAAATGTTTATTTGGCACAGCAGCAAACCTTTCTTAAAATCTTCCAGGATAAGCATTTGTCACGAATTCATGAAATAGCGAATTTGGGTAATGTCAGCCTGACGGAGGAGACCTTAGAACGATTAAATGCCAACCAGCCAACGGGAGATAAAGACCTGGATGAGATTGGCCAGCGGGTGGTCGAACAAGGCTTTAAGTTCATCTTTGAGGGAGAGGGGCTTGCAATCACGATTGATTATCAGGGTTTAAGTGAATCGGAAAAAGGAAAATTGAATGCGGCCGCAGAAAGTTATCTTAGTTTAAAAGAAAACTACCCCAAATCAGAATCAGGTTTTAATGGCTCAAGGGAGGAACTGGGACAGGTATTGGCGAAATACGAGGAAGCTATTAAATCGAATGAGAAAGCTTTAAAGGACGATTTAATAGCTGATTATCATTTTTACTATGAGGCCTTTATTAGAGGTAAGGATAACTACCCTCTTACCGTTGTAGCAGGAATGTTAAGTAACGGGGATCGAGCTGCCTGGAAGAGTGTGAGCACGTCTTATCCTGATACAGAGACTGCTGCGAAAGTGGAAGAAGAATATGAAAAACTCGAAAAGGATGGATTCAGGCTGCCAAAAGGCTACGCAAATGAAAAAGTCTCCTTTCCTTCCTTCGCGGATGAATAAAAGTCTCTAATAAACAAAATATGTTTGAAAAGATTGGAAAAGAGGGAACAAACCTATAAGGATTTGTTCCCTCTTTTCGCGTGTTTTAGGATGAAATTTTGCGCGATCGGAATAATAAGACAAAATCTATACTGGAAAGTTCCACGATGATAGCTAATTTTGATAAAAACCAATATGTATGATATAATTTTATATTGTGTGAAAAAGTGGAAAAATATAATTTATTTAGGAGTGTTACCATGTCTGAAAAATTTGAAGTTGGAACCGTTGTTGCTGGTAAAGTAACAGGGATTCAGCCGTACGGTGCGTTTGTTGCTCTAGACGATTCAACACAAGGTTTAGTGCATATTTCTGAAATTACTCACGGTTATGTAAAGGATATCAATGATCACTTAAAAGTAGGAGATGAAGTGCAGGTCAAGGTTCTTTCTATTGATGAAGCTGCAGGCAAAATCGGATTATCCATCCGGGCTACTGAAGAAGCTCCGGAACGTCCAGAGGCACCAGCCAATCGGTCTCCTAAGAAACATCGTCAGGCTGCTGTAAAAGCTGCTGCAAATGATAATGGAGAAGGATTCAACACATTGAAGGACAAGCTTCAAGAGTGGATTGATCAGTCTGAGCGTGAGGATTTAATCAAAAAGTAATAAAGTGACCGGCCAAGATGGCAAACCCATTAGGCCGGTTATTTTTTTAGTGAAGATGATTGAATATTTTGATTGAAACGAAGTACATAATTTACATTTCTTTTTAACCTTGTAAAATGGAAGTATAAAGATGATTGGAGGCATTATGATGTCAATCGAAACAAAGTCTGAAAAACTGATTCAACAATCCGAACAATATGGCGCTAGCAACTATCATCCGTTGCCGATTGTTATATCCGAGGCCGAAGGAGTATGGGTCAAGGATCCCGAAGGCCATAAATACATGGATATGCTTAGTGCATATTCTGCAGTCAATCAGGGACATAGGCACCCAAGAATTATTCAGGCACTAAAGGATCAGGCCGACAGGGTCACTCTGACTTCACGTGCGTTTCATAACGATCAGCTCGGACCGTGGTATGAAAAGATCTGCAAACTGACTGATAAAGAGATGGCACTTCCGATGAATACCGGAGTCGAGGCCGTAGAAACGGCTGTTAAAACGGCACGCCGCTGGGCTTATGATGTAAAGGGTGTTGCTGATAATCAGGCGGAAATTATTGCTTGTATCGGAAACTTTCATGGGCGTACGATGACCGCTGTTTCGCTTTCTTCCGACGAGGAATACAAGCGCGGATTCGGTCCAATGCTTCCAGGGATTAAGCTTATTCCTTACGGTGACCTTGAAGCATTGAAGGCAGCGATCACTCCAAACACGGCAGCTTTCCTGATTGAACCTATCCAAGGAGAAGCGGGTATTATAATTCCTGAGGAAGGCTATTTGAAAGCGGCGTATGAACTTTGTAAAGAAAGCAATGTTTTGTTCATTGCCGATGAGATTCAAGCTGGACTTGGTCGTTCCGGAAAAATGTTCGCCTGCGAATGGGAAGGGGTCACCCCTGATATGTATATCCTTGGCAAAGCATTGGGCGGAGGAGTTTTCCCGATATCATGTGTTGTTGCCAATAAGGATATTCTTGGTGTATTCAACCCGGGTTCCCACGGGTCTACTTTTGGGGGAAATCCTATGGCCAGTGCGGTTTCAATTGCGTCGCTTGATGTGCTTGTCGATGAAAAGCTGGCCGAGCGTTCGCTTGAGCTTGGGGAATACTTTATGAGCAAGCTTAAGGAAATCAAAAATCCAAACATTAAGGAAGTGCGCGGCCGCGGCTTATTTATCGGGGTCGAGCTAAGAGAGCCGGCACGCAAGTATTGCGAGGCATTAAAAGAAGAGGAGTTGCTCTGTAAGGAGACCCATGAAACGGTCATTCGTTTCGCCCCGCCGTTAGTCATTACGAAGGAAGAAATTGACTGGGCAATCGAGCGCATTCAAAAGGTTCTATCATAAATAGACATCTTTTTAAGTAAGGCATAAAAATAGCCGGTATTTCACCGGCTATTTTTTCTTATGCAAAAAGGAAAGTATAAATTTTCCTTTCTGTATAAGCGCAACTACGTCTAATCTCCGCCTTATGGCTTGTCAATCGACGAGTTTTCTTTATTTAACTGGTTTGGCTATAGCTTCTTTTACGCGTTCTTCACTAGGCTTGAATAGCAAAGCCAAATTCACCAAGCCGGCAATTCCAACCAAACCATAGACGATACGGGCAAGCGCTGAGTCTTGTCCGCCAAAAATAGCAGCGACTAAATCGAATTGGAAAAATCCAATAAGCCCCCAGTTAATCGCTCCGATAATTGTAAGCACAAGTGCAGTTCTTTGAATGCCACTCATTGTATTTCCTCCTTAAAATAGATAGTTCAAGTAATATGGTGCTATTCATGTTCTGAAAATATGCAGGTTTTTCTTAAAATGTTTAATCACATTTTTTGAAATAATACATGGAGTTAGGTCATAATGAAAAAAAGGAGGTAGTGATATGGAGAATTTCACATATAAAAATCCTACAAAATTAATCTTTGGCAAAGGGCAAGTGGATCAACTGAAGAAGGAAATCCCTTCGTACGGCAAGAAGGTGCTGCTTGTTTACGGTGGAGGCAGCATTAAAAAGAGCGGCCTTTATGATCAGGTAATCAGCCAGCTGCGAGAAATAGAAGCCGAAATTCACGAACTGCCTGGAGTCGAACCAAATCCCCGCATTTCAACAGTCCGTAAAGGTGTTGAGATTTGTAAGACGGAGGACATTGACTTCATCCTTGCGGTCGGCGGTGGAAGTGTCATCGATTGTACGAAAGCAATTGCCGCAGGCGCAAAATATGATGGGGATGCCTGGGACCTTGTCATTAAAAAAGCGCAGGTAAAGGCAGCTTTACCATTTGGAACAGTACTGACGCTTGCAGCAACAGGATCTGAAATGAATTCCGGCTCTGTAATTACTAACTGGGAAACTAAAGAAAAATACGGTTGGGGTAGTCCGTTGACATTCCCTCAATTTTCAATCCTGGATCCGGTCCATACATTTACCGTACCAACAAATCAAACGGTATACGGTATCGTGGATATGATGAGCCATGTACTTGAACAATATTTTCATCAGCCTACTCACGCGCCCCTGCAGGACCGTTTCTGTGAGTCGCTTTTGATTACTGTAATGGAAACGGCCCCTAAACTATTGGAAGATTTGGAGAACTATGAGCACCGTGAAACGATTCTTTATTCAGGAACCATCGCTTTAAACGGTTATCTGCAAGTTGGCTACCGCGGAGACTGGGCCACTCATAACATTGAGCATTCTGTTTCAGCCGTCTATGATATCCCACATGCCGGAGGACTTGCGATTCTGTTCCCGAATTGGATGAAGCATGTTATGTCCGAAGATGTCGGGCGATTTAAACAGTTGGCCGTACGTGTCTTTAATGTAAATCCGGAAGGAAAGACTGATGAAGAAACGGCTCTTGAAGGCATTGAAAAGCTCCGCGAGTTCTGGAGCAGCCTGGGTGCTCCAGTCAAACTAGCCGATTATGATATCGATGATTCCCAAGTGGAAACAATGGCAGATAAGGCAGTTGTGAACGGTGAATTCGGCAACTTCAAAAAATTGAACCGAGAAGATGTGCTGGCGATTTTAAGGGCCTCCCTCTAAGATTGATTTAGTTTAAAAATGCACCTGGAATGCGGGAGAAAATCGCCGAATTCCAGGTTTTTTATGAAACTTTTGTTAAATGTCCGTTTGGTTGCGATTACGCAAGGGAGGTTTCCTTGATTATCATGCAAGCTTTCGGTAAAGTGAAGGTGAATTCTTTAGAAGATGGAGGAACTAACATGACACATGTACGTTTCGATTATTCAAAAGCATTATCTTTTTTTGGAGAGCATGAAATTACATACTTACAGGATGCGGTGAAGGTAGCGCATCATTCCCTACATGAACAAACAGGAGCGGGAAATGACTTCCTTGGATGGATCGACCTGCCGGTTGATTACGATAAAGAAGAATTTTCCCGTATTCAAAAATCTGCTGCCAAGATTCAAAGTGACTCGGATATTTTGGTGGTCATTGGAATCGGAGGCTCTTATTTAGGCGCTCGCGCGGCGGTTGAAATGCTTCAGCATAGCTTTTACAATGCTTTGCCAAAAGAAAAAAGAAAAACGCCGCAAGTATTGTTCGCAGGAAATAACATCAGCTCCACCTATATGAAAGATCTAATGGATTTACTTGAGGGCAAAGACTTCTCCGTTAATGTGATTTCCAAATCCGGTACAACGACTGAGCCTGCCCTTGCGTTCCGGATTTTCCGTAAGCTTCTAGAAGAGAAATATGGCACCGCTGAAGCGCGTAAACGCATTTATGCCACTACTGATAGAGCAAAGGGAGCCTTAAAGACGCTTGCAACAGAAGAAGGCTATGAGACGTTTGTGATTCCTGATGATGTCGGCGGACGCTATTCCGTTTTAACAGCGGTAGGCCTGTTGCCGATAGCAGCAAGCGGAGCAGACATCGAAGCAATGATGAAAGGCGCAGCAGAAGCTAGAGAGGATTTCAGTAAATCCGAACTGATTGACAACCCTGCCTATCAATATGCGGCGGTTCGCAACCTTTTGTACAATAAAGGCAAAACGATTGAAATGCTGATTAACTTTGAACCGGGACTGCAATACTTTTCCGAGTGGTGGAAACAGCTTTTCGGAGAAAGTGAAGGAAAAGACCAGAAAGGCATTTTTCCGTCTTCCGCAAACTTTTCGACGGATCTGCATTCATTAGGACAATATGTTCAGGAAGGCCGCCGGGATTTGTTCGAAACCGTCATTAAGGTTGAGAAGGCCCGCCATGAATTAACAATCGAAGAAGAAAGCAATGATTTGGACGGCTTGAACTATCTTGCCGGACAATCAGTCGATTTTGTAAATAATAAAGCATTTGAAGGCACATTGCTTGCCCATACTGACGGAGGGGTTCCAAACCTTATTGTCAGCATTCCGGCACTTGATGCTTATACATTTGGCTATCTTGTTTATTTCTTCGAGAAAGCATGCGCCATGAGCGGATACTTACTGGGAGTCAATCCATTTGACCAGCCCGGTGTGGAAGCCTATAAAGTAAATATGTTCGCGCTTTTAGGAAAACCTGGATTTGAAGAGAAAAAAGCAGAGCTTGAAAAACGCTTGAAATAAAGAATAATCGTACAAAATAACCATCTATATAAGGAGTACAAAAACCGGATGACCATATTTCTTGCTAAGAAAGGTTAGCCGGCTGAGTACTCCGAAAATTTATTTATGATTGATTCGCCATACTCTATACGTGACTATAAATATAACCGGTGGTCATTATATCTAACTGCAAAGGTTTCAAGGGGAAATGCCCAAAAATGATTAACTTAACAGGACTTGTTAGGTCAATGATTTTTGGGCTCTTTTTATACTTAGAAGGATAATCGTCTAGTGCTTATTATGGGTAAGTCTCAAATAAGAAATCCAGTATACCAATGAAACAAATACCGTACCGCCAATGGCATTGCCGATAAATACAGGAACAAAATTCGTTAAAAAGTCTATCCAAGTAAAATGTCCTGCGAATATCGCTGCCGGTATGATAAACATATTAGCGACTACGTGCTGGAAGCCTATCGCCACAAAGCCCATGATCGGGAAGAATATCGCCAATATTTTTCCGCCGATATCTTCAGCTCCGTACGCCATCCATACAGCCATTCCGACAAGCCAGTTACAGCCGATTGCAGAGACTAGGCTTTGAATGAAGGTTGAATCCAGCTTAGCTTGGGCAGTTGCAACCGTCGTATGCAAGTATGGCTCAGCTTCAGTTAAACCGACGATATGACCAAAAAAGTAAGCAATAAAAATAGCTCCTACAAAATTGGCGATTGTTATCCAGAACCAGTTTTTTATCAGTTTGGAGATCGAAACATGTTTATGTAGTGCAGCTATAGACACAGCCATCATGTTGCCTGTTAAAAGTTCTCCGCCGCCAACGATAATCAGTACCAATCCTAAAGGGAAGACAGCAGCTCCAATAAATGAACTCAATGTTCCCCATTCCTCGGGCAGCCCCGCAACCACTCTTATATCCAATAAATAACCTAATGAAATATAGGCCCCGCCCAAAAAACCAAGAACCAGCATGCTTAAAAGCGGTAAAGATGCTTTTGTTACACCGGCTTCGACTGCTTTTTCTGCAATTTGCGAGTAATTGTTAAACGCCACGGTGTCTTCCTCCTTGTTTTCAGCGAACAATGATTCGTTTTTTATTGTTCTCCAAAGTTAAAAATCGTATAAATTTATATATAGCGATTATTACCGAGGGTTTCTCAACCTGCTCAAACGTGCTCATGTAAGCTCCCGCTATTTCCTTTGATTTGATTCCAAACGGAAGAATTTATCGATAAGAACGCAAAAACCCGAATAAGGGACTTTTTAAGTGTCCTTTATTCGGGGTACAGTTCAAGTACAGTAAGGTTTTTTATTATAAGTAAGAGTATGTTTTTTAACTTTGACTAGTTCTAGCTACGACGTACAGGACGTGTCGGTGTTAGTCGTTCTTGCTTTTTAAAAGGGGCTGGCATCGACGTAAGACATAACGATGTGGCAGGTCTTAGTCGATGTTCCTTTTACAGGGCGCTTACGCTTTTCTAGTTAGAATGATTTCTTGTCCATTGGCAAAACTAATCAAAAGCGCACAAAGGGGTTTTAAGGATGATTGAGGTTGCTTCCCGGCTGGAAGGAAAAACGTTTGTTTTATATGAACTGGAATCCAAAATGAAGCCGATGGGTTATGTCATTTCTGGGAATTGGGATTATGACCATGGGTATTTTGACTATAAAATTGATGATGATGACGGCTATCAATTCCTGCGGGTTCCATTTAGGGCTGTGGATGGACAATTGGATGCAGGTGGGGCGACAGTTCAGCTGCAAAAACCATTTCTCCTTGACCATCAATATCAGGATGATGTTGATGACGAAGGTAATATCGGGAATCTCACCGCTTCTTTCAATCAATTTCAGGAACCAAAAAACCCGGATGCCGAGTTCCCGGAAAATTATATTGGTTTGGGAAAAGCTTTAGTTCATGATTTGGAGAAGAATCTTCTCGATCAATCGTAATTATCAATGATTAACAAACTGTCACCTTCTTGAATTCTGGAATCCAGAGAAGGCTTAATTAATCTCTGGCCTTCTCTTTCTATGCCTGCCGCAAGTCTGCCTTCATCAATTAAGATATGATTCAATTCCCGATAAGTAAGTCCTTGCCATTCATGCTCTGCAGGGATGGACTTGAATTCAATTTTACTGTCTTGTTCCCTAACATGTTCTTCTTCATTAAATTCAGGCACGATTCTATCAATCAAACTTTTAACCATTAACTCACTAGCAAAACGATTCGTTTCAATGATCCCGTCCGCACCTGCCCTGAAGGCATTTGCGATTTGTTCTCTTGTCAGGATCTCGACCAGGCAAAATATATCAGGCTTGGCCCCCTTCACGGCGAGCAGTGCTAAAATGGAAAACATATCAGCTTGAGATTCATCCCGCTTCAGATCAGCAGTAATGAGTACTTTCTCTGCTTTTTTTATATTGGACATGACCAGGACCTCGTCAATCGTAGCTTTTCCACGGATAAAATGGACGTTTTTCTTTGGGAGGGGATGCTTTTGTATGGATTCATCAATTAGGACGATAGAGATATGGGGCTGTAGGATTCCCATTTCTCTGATGATTTCTTTCGACCGTTCATTCCAGCCGACGATAATGATATGCCTGTCCTTTGTAAAAAGCTTTTTCCCTTCCATATAAAGATGTTCCGATGAAACGGCAACCGCAGCTATCGAAGCGAAATAAGAAGAAACCAGTCCAGCGCCGGATAGAATTAATATAATGCCTATGGCTTTCCCTACGGCTGTTGATGGGGCGAAATCACCATAACCGACCGTAGAAATGGTCACGACGGCCCACCAGATTCCATCATAAACAGTTCCGAAAGTTTCAGGCTCTACTAAATGTATAAGCAGGCCGAAACAAATGAACACTATGATGATTATAAGTAACAACCTCGTTAATCTCGGTAAACGAGGGAAATTTCCGCTTATATGTCTGATCCTCAGCATTCTTCATCTCTCCCATCCATATCATTATGGACAAAAAGATGCGGTCTCATATCAACAAAAGCCTTAAAAAAGAGCGTGACTCATCAGCCTGAGTCCGCTCTGTACTTATGTGCGTTTTCTAACATTAAAATTATCCGATATGAGCAGCCAGTTTTGCGGGAAAGATAAACCGAGCTTCCAATAACTCATACCACGCAGATTCAATTCTTTAACCAAATCAAATTTAGCTTGGATCGAACGCGCATCCTCAAACCAAACCTCATGCCTTCTCCCATTTTCATCGGTATAGTTAAAATGAGGTGCCTGGGCATTATAATCGTAGAGAATACTTACATTATAACGGGCGGCGATTTCAATGGCCTGCTGCGGGCTCACGGCCCTGGCAGTTGATCCCTGGACAAATGGAAGGGTCCAATCATATCCGTATAAATTCTGACCCATCATGACTTTAGAGGAAGGCATCTCCGAAATCGCGTATTCAACGACCCTTCTGACCGGACCGATTGGTGATACAGCCATTGCCGGGCCGCCGCTGTAGCCCCACTCATAGGTCATAAGGATGACCAAATCAGCGATTTCTCCATGGGCCCGGTAGTCATGGGCCTCGTACCAACGACCTTGCTGGGTCGCACTCGTCTTCGGGGCTAAGGCTGTTGATAATAGCCATCCTTGTTCATTGAACCTTGCCTTTGCCCTGCGCAAAAATTGGTTATATGCTTCCCGGTCCTCTGGCCGCAGATATTCAAAATCAAAATGAATATCGCCAAAGCCATATCGATTGGCGACCCTTACAATATTATCGAGGAACCGGGTTTGGATCTCCTGATTATTGAGCAAAATTTGCCCAAGTTCTTCACTGAATGCGCCATTTTCCAGATTGGTAATGACCATCATCAATACGACATTATTTTCTCTTGCAATAGTCGGTAAGGCGTTTAGCGGCGGTTCTCTTAATGATCCATCACGCAACGCCTGAAAACTGAATGGAGCTAAGTAAGTGAGATATTGTGCTACTCTCCTGGTTTCGTTTTCGAGAGCGGGACTGACTGAGGTGCCCCTCGGCTCCACATATGCATTGAATTCAGCATCAGTCTTTGGCCTTGGCGGAATATAAAGTCTTTGGCCTACGTTTAGTGTTTGATTAACCGAAATTCCATTAATTCTTGCAAGCTCCTGATATGGAACACCTACTCTTTGTGAGATGGACCAAAGACTGTCTCCTGGCTGAACATAATAATAGCTGCCGGCGATGGGAATGACGATTGTTTGCCCAACTACAAGGTCGTTCGGATTAGGGATTTCATTCGTTCTAATGAGTTCATCAACACTTACATTGTAGGATTGGGCAATGATATTTAAAGTCTCATTTTGATTAACTACGTGAATGTGCAAGTATCTTCCCTCCTTATTAGCGGATAGTGATCTAGAAGAACGCTACAGCCATTATATGTTTCCGCTGAGAGATACATGAGTAATAATCATCAGTACAACTACGGATAATCTTCGCCTTAAGACTCGTCACTGGAGTGTTTTCTTTACTTTCCGCTAAGCACTGCAAAAATCGTAACATTCATTAGACAATTTTCAGCAAGCGGGGTACAATCGAAATTATGAATAAAAGGATTAAATGAGGTGGCAGTAATTAATATCTGGGAAATTTTTGTTGCAATTGTTCTTGGACTAGTGGAAGGGCTGACTGAGTTTGCTCCTGTCTCCTCTACCGGCCATATGATAATCGTGGATGACCTTTGGTTTCAATCGAAAGAGATTTTTGGTAGCAAAGTGGCCAATGCTTTTAAAGTAGTTATCCAATTGGGTTCTATATTAGCTGTTGTGGTAGTATTTTGGAGCCGATTTATGGATCTGCTTGGTATTAAAAAAATACAGTCTGAATCAGGTGAACCCGGAAAGAAACTCAACCTTTTGCAAGTACTTGTCGGACTGATACCTGCGGGTGTATTGGGTGTTTTATTTGAAGACTATATTGATGATAATCTATTTACAACTAAGACCGTAGCTGTAGGATTATTGCTTGGTGCTTTCCTAATGCTTGCGGCAGATAGATTTCAGCCTAAGGTAAAGGCGGACACAGTCGATAAAATTACATATAAACAGGCGTTAGGTGTAGGGTTAATTCAATGTTTAGCGTTATGGCCCGGCTTTTCCCGTTCAGGCTCAACGATTTCCGGTGGTGTTTTACTTGGAATGAGTCACCGTGCTGCTTCAGACTTTACATTTATTATGGCTGTACCGATTATGGCCGGGGCAACTCTTTTAAAGTTAGTTAAATACTGGAGTTACTTCTCTCTGGAGGATTTGCCGTTTTTTGTTGCCGGATTCATCAGTGCATTCGTTTTTGCATTAATCTTCATCCGCTTTTTCTTGAAGCTTATCGATACAATCAAACTGACCCCTTTTGCGATTTATCGAATCGTATTAGCGATTATTTTGTTTATGGTTGCTGTATAAAAAGCTTAAATGCATTGCCGGATTTCCTGCGGCAATGCATTTTTCCTATTAAGCTGATTTATGCGCAAAATTATTTCAGGAAACTATTAAATTTTTTTAGTACAATTAGGAAAGGATAAAAAATAATAAAACGCTTACTCGATTGATTTATAAGGATTCCCTTAAAAACTATATTGAAAAAGCTTGCTTTGGGACAGGTAAACTACTTGACTTCAACAGTAATCGTCCATATACTACAAAACGATGAATATTTAGATAACTTCTTAGATAGACGAGCTGGGGGATATACATGAACAATGTTTTTCGAAAGAAATCAATAAGTGATTTAATGGCGAATAGCCGTAAGAACGAACTTAACCGTTCGCTCAGTTTACTCGATTTAATTTTTCTTGGGGTTGGCTGTGTAATCGGGACAGGGATTTTTGTCGTCACCGGCGTGGTTGCGGCTGAGAGCACTGGACCGTCCATTGTTATTTCCTTTATTATTGCCGGTATCGCTTGTGCGTTGGCTGCTTTTTGTTACGCTGAGTTTTCTTCGGCAGTTCCTGTATCCGGAAGTGTATATACCTATACGTATGCTACACTTGGAGAACTTTTTGCTTTTCTGATCGGCTGGGATTTAATGCTGGAATATGTGCTGGCAATCGCCGCTGTTGCGACTGGCTGGTCGGCCTATTTTCAATCTCTTATCTCAGGTTTCGGCCTGCATATTCCGGAAATTCTTTCTTCAGCACCCGGCACCAACAAAGGTGGCATTATGAACCTTCCAGCGATGCTGATCATCCTTCTAATTACGGCTCTTGTCAGCCGGGGAGTGAAAGAGAGCACTCGTTTTAATAATGTAATGGTGTTCGTAAAGCTGGCGATTATTTTGCTGTTCATTGTGGTAGGAATTGGGTATGTGCAGCCTGAAAACTGGACACCCTTTGCTCCATTTGGTTTTGATGGAATCGTAACAGGTGCCGCCACCGTATTTTTTGCTTATATCGGATTTGATGTGATCGCGACAGCGTCTGAGGAAGTGAAGTCACCGAAGCGAAACATGCCGATCGGAATCATTAGTTCCCTTTTAATCTGTACGGTCTTATATATTGGTGTCTCGCTTGTGTTAACAGGGATGGTTCCTTATCAACAGCTAAATGTAGGAGATCCAGTTGCCCTGGCACTTAGACTCGTAGGACAGGATTCTATCGCCGGAATTATTTCGGTTGGGGCAGTTGCCGGAATTACTACGGTAATACTAGCTTTAATCTACGCACAGGTTCGATTAACATATGCGATGAGCCGTGACGGATTATTGCCTAAAAAAATGGCTACTGTTCATAAGAAGTATAAAACACCTTTTTTCAACACCTGGCTGACAGGCTTTGTTGCCGCAGGTATTGCCGGATTTGTTGATTTAACAACATTGGCACACCTTGTGAATATGGGAACACTTGCAGCGTTTACATTGATTTCCATAGCCATTATCGTCTTGCGCAAGAAGCATCCTGAAATTAAGGCAACCTTCCGCGTGCCATTTGTTCCGGTACTGCCTGCTATTAGCGCACTGCTTTGTATATACTTATCTTTAAGCCTTCCGGGAATGACTTGGGTCGCATTTGTAATTTGGCTTGCATTCGGTTTTATGGTTTATATGGTCTATTCTCGAAAACACAGCAATTTGAATTAAATAGGGTAGTCCTGAAAGAAGAGGAAAGTCTTCTTAAGGACTACCTTTTGTTATTTTTGAATAATTTTATTACTTGAATATTCATATTTTTAATGTTCCAAAAATAGATTAATTTTTCTAAAAATTATATCCAAATAATATTTATGATATAATTGCAAGAAAATCTACACACTTGTACGGGGAGGAAGGACAGTGGGAAAAGACCAATTAAAGAAAAACATCGGATTTGTTGTTGCGACATCTATCGTGATTGGTACGGTAATTGGTTCGGGGATCTTTATGAAACCGGGAATTGTCCTCTCCCAGAGCGGTAATTCAACAAATGCCTTGCTGGCATGGCTCATAGGAGGACTCATTACTTTGGCAAGCGGTTTAACGATTGCTGAAATCAGTGTGAAGATTCCAAAGACAGGAGGGCTTTATGCTTATCTTGAAGAGGTCTACGGAAGACTATGGGGTTTTTTATGCGGCTGGGTACAGACGTTTATATATGGTCCCGCCGTCATGGGCGCGTTAGGCCTGTATTTCGGAACCCTGCTAGCGGGATTCTTCGGTTATTCAAATGATAGCATTAAGATTATTGGGATTTTAACCGTTTTATTTTTGGGTGGGATGAATATCTTAGGAACCCGATATGGAGGGTTCATCCAGAATATTTCCACGGTTGGAAAGCTGATTCCGATTATTGCCATAGCTCTTTTCGGCATGATTAAGGGTGAAATGCCAATTTTGAATATTGACAGCGGCAGCACTTCACAGACTATCAGCATGGGTGCAGCAATTCTTGCCACACTTTGGGCTTATGACGGCTGGATGAATGTCGGGTTCATGGCCGGTGAAATGAAAAATCCGGCGAAAACGATGCCACGGGCGATCATTACTGGCATCGTAATTGTAATCGTTGCTTACCTGTCCGTGAACATTGCTTTGCTGCACGTGCTTCCTGCCGCTCAAATTGTTGAATTAGGCCCGAATGCAGCGAATGTAGCAGCAACGATACTATTCGGCGACTTTGGCGGTAAATTAATCACGATTGGAATTCTAATCTCGATTTTCGGATGCTTGAACGGTAAAATAATGACCTTTCCACGAATTCCGTTTGCGATGGCAGAGAGCAATCTCCTTCCAGCCGCAAAGACGTTATCAAGCGTTCACCCGACCTTTAAGACGCCTTTGAATGCGACAGTCTTTCAACTGATTATGGCCATCTTAATGATGCTTGTCGCTAATCCTGACAGACTGTCGAACATAGCGATTTTCAGCGTGTTCTCCTTTTATGGCATGGCTTTCTTTGCCGTGTTTATTTTAAGGAAACAAAAGCAAGAAACAGACACATACAAAGTGCCGCTTTATCCATTCACCCCAATCGTAGCGATATTAGGGGCGGTATATATAGTCGTTTGTACATTAATCGATACACCTATGGATGCGTTCTTTTCCATTGCCATCACCATCATCGGCCTTCCTGTTTATTGGCTGTTGACGAAAAGAACAGTAAAAAAAATATAATGCTTACAAACGCTCCTTTCATTTCGGTGAAGGGAGATTTTTATATTAATCTTTTAATCCACTATTAGACAGGCAGGCGCAATCGTATTAACATGAATAATACCTGAGTAAAAAGAAAGGTCTGAGATGTAATGGAATATATTGAGCCGGCAGGCAAGTCATATAGAAGAACGATTATTGCCTTGTTTTTAGGCAGTTTTGTAACATTTGCTGATTTATATAGCACCCAGCCCGTTATTCCTATTATTACTGAGCAATATAATGTGACCCCGGCAGCTGCAAGCTTGACGCTATCCGTGGCTACGGGAACTCTGGCTGTTTGTCTGCTGATTCTCTCGTTTTTGTCTGATAATATTGACCGGAAGCGGATCATGGCTGCTTCCTTGGTGCTTTCGGCAACTCTATCTATTTGCGTCGGATTCACAGAAGAATTATATTTGCTTCTGATTCTAAGAGCATTGCAGGGAGCGGTATTAGCAGGGTTCCCATCCATTGCGATGGCTTATATTAATGAAGAATTCAATCCGAAGAATTTAGGGTACGTGATTGGAATTTATGTGAGTGGTTCAAGCATTGGAGGTCTGGCTGGTCGGTTGCTGGTAGGTACAATTTCTGACTATTTCACATGGAATGTGGCAATAGGGTGCCTCGGATTTCTGAGTTTAGGTATTAGCGTTTTGTTTTGGTTTTTGTTGCCGGAATCGAAACATCAGAATCGCCGAAGCAACATATCCATCCGTAGATTGAAAACATCTATTTCTCATACTATTAAAAACAGGGGGCTCATCCTGTTGTATATACTTGGGTTCTTACTGATGGGATCCTTTGTCACCGTCTATAATTATATCGGAATTCCCTTGATGAAGGATCCATACAATTTATCGCAGACGTTGCTAAGCTTTATTTTTATCATCTATCTAGTTGGAACATTCAGCTCAGCATGGATGGGAAAACTCGCAGACCGGATGAACCGGACAAAGGTTACTTTATCCGGAATTCTTCTGATGGGAATCGGTGCGCTGTTAACGATGTGTGATCCTCTGTTTGTGAAAATTGCAGGGCTCGCCATGTTTACGTTTGGTTTTTTTGGGGCACATTCGATCGCAAGCAGCTGGGTCGGATTGTTTGCCCATAAAAGTGAAAAAGCTCAGGCATCGTCGCTTTATCTATTATTCTATTATGCAGGCTCAAGCCTTATTGGGGCATTTGGAGGAGTATTTTTACAACAATACGGCTGGTTTGGTGTCATCGGGTTGATTAGCAGCTTGCTTATATTAGCTGTCTTATCCTGTTTATTTATAGGTGTCAGCTATCAAACTGTCAGAGGAGAAGAAAAAGAAAGTATTCAGAAAATCTAGCAGTCATTACGACATCTTCTAATATAATAGAACCAGTCTTTTCTCTTACACATCCCCCTTCCTGTGAAAAAAGTACTGGAAATTTTTTGTCATATATGATATAAATTACCTAGTAGGTCTGTTATAATACAGAAGGGGGAAGTGGTATGAGTCTGTTAAAGTATATTATCAGGACAAGTGCTGTGGTAATACCAGCGACGGCGCTAATCGGCTTGTTCATTAATTTATTTAATGGCATACAGGGCTGGCACTTTTGGATCACCATCATGTCTACAACCATTATGGGTGCCGTTGTCGGCGTTCTTTCATCGGTCTTGAATCACAAAAGATTTATCAAACCGATAGAGTCGATTAACGAGTATTTAGAAACAATTGCAGACGGTAATATGCAAAAAAGTTTGAGTGATGAAAATTTAGGCGAATTGAAGTCAGTGGCAACAAGCGTCAATCGTGCTGTCGGGGCGTGGAGCCATGTTCTTCGTAATGTTCAGAAAGCCTCGAACGAAATTAATGACTACTCGGCCCAGCTATCGCAGGGAGCGGATCAAACAACCAAGGCTACTGACCATATTTCCAATACGATTGAAGAAATGGCACAAGGTGCTGAAAGCCAAGTTCAGGGGGTCAGTCAAACATCTTCTGTTATTTATCAAATGTCCGCAGGCCTTTCACAGGTTGCTTCTAGCGCATTAACAGTGACGGAGAGCATTAACGAATCGTTAGAGAAGGCTAATGCAGGAACGAATTCCATTCAACTGGCCGGCAGGCAGATGAATTCGATTCATACCAATGTTAACGAGCTTTCAAGAGTTGTGAAAGGCCTTGGAGAGCGATCTGATGAAATTGGCAAAATAGTCGATGTCATAACGCAAATTGCCGCTCAGACCAACTTGCTTGCCTTAAATGCAGCCATTGAGGCGGCTCGGGCAGGGGAGCAGGGTAAAGGGTTTGCTGTTGTTGCCAACGAAGTACGTACACTGGCTGAGCAATCAGGCAATGCTACACAGCAAATTGGGGAAATCATTACACAGATACAGAATGATACACAACAGGTTGTCGAAACGATGGAATCAGTAAAAAGCGGAGTAACAGAAGGAATTGGAGTCATGACCGGAGCGGGTAATTCATTTACTCAAATCCAGCTTTCCATCAACTCTGTTTCAAGTCAGATAGAACAAGTTTCAGCGGCTATTCAGGAAATGGCAGCAGGAACGAAATTGGCAGTGGGCTCAATGGATAACATCTCCAATGTTGCCGCTGAATCTGCATCCGCCACACAAAGCGTGTTGGCTGCAACAGAACAACAGGTTGCATCCATGGAAGAAATGAGCGCATTTTCAAAATCACTTGCAAAATTGGCCGGTGACATGAAATCAACGATCCATACTTTTAAGATTTGATACTAAAGAAGGAGGCCAAGCTAGGCCTCCTTCTTTAGTATCCTATTTTTTCTGTGCCGGTACGGTTTTATTTTTCATCCAGAATTCTGTTAATCTATTGTTTGAATTAAATGATACGGACTAAATCAGTCATATCTTCAGCTTCGTATCTCTCTCCCATCAGAATCTTAGAAATAACATTGCCGTGTAGATTTCCTACAAGACGTCGTCCATGATATCTTCCATTTCGAGGCGCAGTCTTTCCGTCTCATCCTCCATTACCGTTATGATCGTTCCGTCAATTTCGACGACATCGCCCGGCTTTGATTCAAGCGGAAAAAGATTGATTGGGAAGCCTTCCGCTTCGCTATTAATTGTGACGATTCCATACTCTCCTTCAAAGCGGTCGATGATACCTTTCATTATTTCATTCATATTTATCCGCTCCTATTCAAAGTTTTTTTATTCATTTAGCCATGCTATTCCCGTTTTCAACTCAGACTTAAACAAACGAGTACCATTTCTTTTCTTCCAAATGAAGGAAAAACAGTATCAAAGCAAATTTTCGGACTTATGGTAATTATCCTATTTAACATACTTTATAAAGTGAATGTGAATGTAGGTGATCTTTTTTATATGAACTGGTAAATAAGATCTAAAAAAAACAATAGTATACTAATGATAGACATGGTTTTAGTGCTAAATAACTAAAATGATTCCTTTTTTCAAAATCTTCATCTTACTTTAATAATAGCGTGATATATTTATCTTGGATTTTAATATTTTGAGAGGAATGTGAGGATTTATGTCAATAAAGCACAGTATGAAGAAATGGCTTGCCTCTTGTGTTGCAATTGGACTGGTAACTACTCATTTTACGATTCCAACCCTGGCTCATGGGAATAACGAAAACGATAGGAACCACCCTCGTCAAAACTCGGAATTTTCGTTACGAATCATGGAAACGACTGATGTCCACACCAATCTTCTAGGTTACGATTATTACAAAAATGCTCCGTCGGATACTGTCGGCTTGGCACGTACGGCTACTTTAATTAAACAAGCAAGAAAAGAAGCGAAGAACAGTGTACTGGTTGATAACGGAGATTTAATCCAGGGTACACCGCTGGGGACGTATAAAGCTAATGTGGCCCCTCTTAAAAAAGGAGAAATCCATCCAGTTTATAAAGCGATGAATCAAATGGGCTACGATGCAGCAACATTTGGCAATCACGAATTTAATTATGGATTGGACTATTTAAAAGAAGCGATTAATGATGCAAGATTTTCTTATGTGAATGCAAATATATACAAGGATGATCATGATAAAAATCCTTATAATGATAAAAATGCCTTCCAACCTTATAAAATTGTCGAGAAAAATATCATCGACAACAGAGGGAAAAAAGCAAAGGTGAAAATCGGTTATATCGGATTTGTCCCACCGCAAATCATGGACTGGGACAAAGCGCATCTTGAAGGCAAAGTGAACACCAAAGAAATTGTTAATACAGCGAAAAAATTCATTCCTGAAATGAAACGAAAAGGTGCTGATGTTGTCATTGCCATGACACATTCAGGCTTTAACGGAGACACAAACAATACTGAAGATGTCATCTATTCATTGAGCAAAGTACAAGGAATTGACGCGATTACTTTCTCGCATACGCACAAGGTATTTCCTGCTGCTAGCGAAACAACGTTAGACAATTTGTTTAAAGACAACAATGGTAAAGTATTGCCCGGAGTAAACAACGGCAAAGGTACGATTAACGGTGTACCGGCTGTACAAGCTGGCTATGGCGGCGGTAACTTAGGCATTATCGACCTTGAAATGCAACGCGCTAAAGGAAAATGGAAGATCGTTAGTTCCCAATCCTCTACCCGCACCGTTTTCGATAAAACAACAGGCAAAAAAGCTGAAGAAGACAAATGGATTGCAGCTGCAGTAAAAAAAGACCATGACGCGACCGTTAAATATGTAAATACGCCAATTGGAACAACAACAGCGCCGATTCACAGCTTCTTCGCGCTGGTACAGGACGATCCTTCCGTGCAGGTCGTAACCAATGCGCAAAAGTGGTATGTAGAAAAGTATATTACAAATAACAAACCACAATATAAAGACTTGCCGATCCTTTCCGTTGGGGCACCTTTCAAAGCTGGACGAAATGGTGTCGAAGAGTTTACGGAAATCCAAACAGGCGACCTGACTATCAGAAGCGCCGGAGATCTGTATCTATATGACAATACGCTTAAAGCGATTAAAGTAAAAGGCTCTGTCGTCAAAGAATGGATCGAGATGTCTGCAGGCAAATTCAATACAATCGACCCTGCTAAACAAGAGGAACAAGAGCTGTTAAACAGTAAATTCCAAGCGTACAATTTTGATGTTATCGATGGGGTTACCTATCAAGTAGATGTTACGAAGCCTGCCCGCTATGATGACAGAGGGACAAAGATCTCTGACTCCAGCCGGGTTAAGAATCTGAAGTATAACGGTGAAGCTGTAAACCCTGACCAGGAATTCATCGTGGTCACGAATAACTACCGCGCTTCCGGCGGCGGAAACTTCCCTGGCGTGAAGGGGAGCGAGTACGTTGTAGATTCAGCGGATGAAAATCGCCAGATCTTAATGGACTATATCACAGAGGTAAAAGAAATCAACCCGACTGCTGATAACAATTGGTCTATCGCGCCTATCTACGGGGATGTAAATGTAACATTCACTTCTTCTCCAAAAGGAGCAAACTATTTAAATGCAGACAGCAAGATTTCTTATACAAACAGAACAAATGACCAAGGCTTCGGCATTTTCAAATTCGATCTAAAAGGCGAGAAACCTGAAAATGTAAAGGTACAAATGTTAGGAGTCAATGATCTTCACGGACAATTGGATACAACCTCTGAATTTGGAGGAGTGAAGCAGGGCCGTGTGGATTACCTGGCAACTTATTTAAAGAACCGGGAAGCAGAAAATCCAGAAAACACATTATTGGTTACGGCAGGGGATGCTGTCGGAGCAAGTGCCCCGGTATCTTCCAAGCTTCAGGACAAGCCGACACTTGAGTTCCTGAATGATATGGGCTTCGATGTTGGTACGGTCGGAAACCATGAATTCGATAAAGGCGTCGATATGTTAATGGCGCAAATCAATGGCGGAAAGGCACCAAATTCCGATGTTGAATTTGAAGGATTGGATTTTCCTTATGTCGTTGCCAATGTAGTATACAAGGATACAAAGAAGCCAATTCTTGATCCGTATGTCATTAAAAAAGTTGGCGGCCAGGAGATCGGATTTATCGGTGTGGTAACAAATGCGACACCTTCGAAAGTCACTCCGGCGGGAATTGAAAAAGTAGAATTTATCGAGCAAGCGCCTGCTGTCAACAAAGCAGTGGCAGAGCTAAAGACTAAAGGTGTAGAATCAATTGTTGTTGTATCCCATGACCCGGGCAGTGAGAGAAATGGTGTGGTTTCCGGCGAAGTAGTTGACTTGGCAAACGCAATTGATGATGAAGTGGACGTGATCTTTGCAGGAGATAATCATGCTAAATTGAATAATGTCGTCGACAACAAGCTGATTGTTCAGGCTTATTCTTATGGAACAGCTTTTGCAGATGTTGACTTTGAAATCGATCCAACTACAAATGATATTGTGACAAAGTCAGCTGAAATCGTGACCGTCGCACAATCAGGTGTTACTCCTCACGCAGAAACGACAGCTTTCATTAACAAATATCTGGATATGTTCCCTGAATTAAAGGAACCGTTGGGTACAACGGACGCACCAATTACCAGAACGGATGCTTATAATGCTGAATCACCGCTTGGCAACCTAATTGCCGATTCCATGAGAGATGACCTGAAGTCTGACTTTGCATTTATGAATCCGGGAGGCATCCGCGCGGATATTCCTCAAGGAACGATCACATACGCCGAACTGGCAAAAATTCAGCCTTTCGGAAACACGCTTGTAAAGCTGAATCTAAGAGGAGCCGAAATTAAAACGTTGCTGCAGCAACAATGGACAGTTGAAGGCTCTCCAAAAACGCTGCAAATCTCCGGCTTGAAATATAAGGCTGACTTCAGCAAACCTGTTGCTGAACGTGTAGTTGAGTTAACGAAGGCAGACGGCACACCAATTGAAGATACACAAACGTATACCATAACGGTGAATGACTTCATGGCTGGTGGCGGCGATAACTATCTCGTCCTTAAAGGGAAAGAAAGAACCTATGGCTCCCCAGACCTTGACGCATTTGTGAACTATGTGAAAAAGATATTCAATGGCGGCAAGATTACTGCTTCTGTTGAAGGTAGAATTGTAAATATAAATAAATAAGTGAAGCAGAAAAATAACCCGGGAGGCTTAGCCGCCCGGGTTATTTTTTTGCAACGAATATTTAACAAAATGAAAATAGAAGCAACAGTCTTCAGTGTCCCGGCAACAAAAATAGGTAAAGCGGCAACAAAACGTGACAAACTGGCAACGAAATCTTGCGGTGGCAACAAAATGAAAATTCCGGCAACAATCTTCATTGTCCCGGCAACAAAAATAGGAGAAGCGGCAACAAAGCGTGACATTCAGGCAATATAATCTTCCGGCGTTATCGAAATAAGACGCAAGCTAGAATTATTGGCAGGACGCTTGTGCTTTTCTTAGAAAAAATTGTAACTAATTTCCTTTCTTTTCGTCTCTTCTAATAAAAGAGGGGGAAATAGAATGAAATCAAGAAACGTGATTGCTGCATTCGCATTTCTTTTTTTGCTCCTGCTGGTTGCCTGCTCAGGAGACAATGAATCGAGCGATAAAGCTCAGCCGGACTTGCAAACAGAAAACATGAAGGATTCAAGTAAGACAACCGAGAACATCTCAGAGGGGGAAGGAAAAGCAGAAACAGTGAAAGAGGATAGTGAACCTGCCGCAACCGAGAGAAAGGTGATTCATAATGCGGAACTGCGGTTGGAAGTGAAAAACCTCGAAAAACATCATGTAAAGCTTGAGGATAAGGTGAAACAGTACGGTGGATATATTGTGCAATCGAATGTGTTCAGCGAAGATAAGGGCTATCTGAACGGAATGGTGATAGCCAGGGTGCCCGAGAAAAGCTTTCAGAAGTTCCTGAGTGAGACTGAAGCAACAGCTGCAAAGGTCATTGAACGAAATGTAAGAGGCGAGGATGTCACGGAGGAATATGTCGATTTGGAATCACGCCTCAAATCGAAAAAAGCAGTGGAAGCTAGGCTGCTGGTCTTCATGCAAAAAGCAGAAAAAACCGAGGACCTTCTGAAAATCTCGGGTGATCTCGCAAATGTGCAGGAAGAAATAGAGACAATCGTTGGTAGAATGAAGTTCCTCGATAACCAGGTGGCATATGCCACTGTGACAATCAATACTTTTGAGGAAAAAGTAGTCGTGCCAACTATTGATAAAAAAGACTTAAATACATGGGGAAAAACAAAAAAACAATTTGCCGGCAGCATTAATTTCTTAATGGCTGTCCTTTCAGGAATCACGGTCTTCTTCATCGGAAATCTCCCGGTTTTCATCATTCTTTTCGCGATCGCATTTCTCATTTACTATATAGTAAGGATAAGAAAGAAGAGAAGAGAATAAATACAAGGAAGAAGGAGAAATGAGAACTGTTGCTTAAAAGAATAAATGACTGGGCAAGGGCATTGAAGAAACAGATTTTGATCGTGTATTTTTCCTATAAAGATAAGCGAACTCCTTGGTACGCTAAGATATTCGCCGCTTTAATAGTGGCATATGCCTTCAGCCCGATTGACCTTATTCCGGACTTTATCCCAATCCTTGGTTACCTGGATGATATAATAATCGTCCCTATTGGGATCATGATTGCGTTAAAATTAATGCCCGGCGACGTGCTCGCAGATGCAATGACGCATGTGGAAGACAAAAAAGGCAGTAAACCGAAAAATTGGCTTATGGCCGGGGCTGTTTTAATTTTATGGTTTCTACTGTTCTTGTGGCTCGCTCGCCTATTATATAATTATTTTTTTAGCTAAGGAAAAACACCTCCTGATCGTTTGACCGGGAGGTGTTAGCAATTCAATTTGTTCGTTTATTTAATCCGAATCCAAAGTAACAGGCTACAAGCAGGATAATCCATATCGGACCAACAATGAGGGCGATAATTGTATTTTCGGAAAAGCCCATCAGGACGATGACTAACGCCAAAAATGCTAATGAAATATAGGAACTTAACGGATATAACGGCATTTTGTATGTTATTTGCCTTTTTTCTTCTTCCGCCATTCTTCTCCGGTATAGAATATGGGAAATCAGTATCGTTCCCCATGTCCAGATGGCTCCGAAAGTAGCGATACTTGTTACCCATCTGAACACTTTTTCTGAAACGATATAGTTTAGATAAACACCGAATAGTAATACAACGGCAGAGACGATTATCGCGATGCCGGGGATCCCATTTTTTGTTGTTTTTTCAAAGCTTTTTGGAGCTTCATTTTGCTGTGCCAGATTAAAAAGCATCCGTCCCGTGCTAAAGATGCCGCTGTTACAGGAAGAGAGAGCGGCGGTAAGGACAACGAAGTTAATAATACCGGCTGCTCCTTTAATCCCTAACTGCTCAAATGTCATTACAAACGGACTTTGTTCCGGACTGATTTCATTCCATGGATAAATGGCCATAATGACAGTTAACGAAAGCACATAAAATATCAAAATACGCCAGAATACGGAATCGATCGCGCGAGATAACGCCTTTGTCGGATTTTTTACTTCCCCCGCTGTTACCCCAATCATTTCAACGCCAAGATACGCAAACATAACCATCTGGAAAGAAAGTAATACGCCTGAGATGCCATTCGGGAAAAAGCCACCATGACTAAAAAGATTGCTAAACCCCGTAGCAACACCACCATTTCCAAAGCCAAACAGGATGATCCCGAGCCCCATAATAATCATTAATACAATCGTTACGATTTTAATGAGAGCAAACCAAAACTCTAACTCTCCATATGCTTTGACTGCCAGGAAATTAACCGTTACCATGATCACTAATGCACCAAGAGCCCAGGCCCATTGCGCCGTACCAGGAAACCAGTACTGCATATAGATTCCGACTGCCGTAATTTCAGCCATACATGTTACAATCCACAAAAACCAATAATTCCAACCGGTGATAAACCCTGCGAGCGGTCCAATATAATCCCGGGCATAACGGCTAAACGAACCGGCAACGGGATTTTTGATGGCCATTTCACCAAGCGCTCTCATAATAAAGAAAATAACAAGGCCGCCAAGCGTGTAAGCTAACAAAATCCCAGGCCCCGCAAGTTTAATTGCATCGGCGGAACCAAGAAACAGACCGACTCCAATCGCTGCGCCGAGCGACATTAATGTAATATGTCTCTGTTCCAAACCTCTATGTAACTGTGACTCTTCTCTGTTGTTTTGCATACGATTCTCCTTAGTTTGAATGTTAACTGCGATGTTAATAGAAATAGAAGCTTTTTCGGAAATCGCTTTCACTTTTTAAATGATATTTTTTCATTATTTATAATAAAAATAATATTAATAAAACATTATTTTGTAAAGAGTAAAGGAGGGAAATAGGTATATATCCTTTAATATAAGGAAAATTCAGTAAAGTTTTTAAGACCAATAGTTAGTAAAATTATTTAAACATAAAAAAACATCAGCTACCATTAGTATTTTCCTTTTATGGGTCATCATTCGGGCGGGATGGAATATGATAAAGGGAATATTTAGTGGAGGTGGAAGGATGGCAGTTGTAAAAACCACGCAGACCGATATTGATTTATTGGCACGATTGCTAAGAGCGGAGGGTGAGGGAGAGGGCCAACAGGGTATGCTGCTCATCGGAAATGTAGGAATAAACCGAATAAGGGCGAATTGTTCAGATTTTAAAGGACTGCGGACTGTTCCTCAAATGATTTATCAGCCCCACGCTTTTGAAGCTGTCCAAAAAGGATACTTTTATCAGAAGCCTAGGGAACGTGAAAGAAGGCTGGCACGCCGGGCAGTAAATGGTGAGAGAATATGGCCGGCAAAATATGCTCTATGGTACTTCAGGCCACCGGGAGATTGTCCAGCTACTTGGTATAATCAGCCTCATGTTGGACGTTACAAGCTCCATTGTTTTTATCAGCCAACAGGGGCTGAGTGTGAGAATGTTTATAATACCTATTAATTTGTCTAGGAGCTGTGCTGCAGCTCCTTTTTGGTTGTCTATGAACAGATTATTTTCTTTATGGGTAAGGCACGAGTAAAATATAGTCAACTGGAGACTGCTATAAGATGTCTCAAGTATTGCAAATTGGATAGACTAATCACCAGAAATATAGAGGGAGGTTTTTACTATGTTATTGACAGGAAAACGAGTTGTCGTTGTTGGGGGCACTTCCGGTATTGGGTTGGCAACAGCTAAGGCATTCCTTGAGGAATCCGCCCAAATCATTATTGCGAGCCGTTCTGCATCGAAGCTTTCTGAGGCAAAACAGAGTCTTGGAGATGGTGTAGAAACTTATGAAGTCGATTTTCGCAGCGATGAGAAGCTGGCAGACTTTTTCAATAAAGTAGGGAAATTTGATCATTTAGTCGTTACGGCAGGGGAAGGGGCGATGGGCCAATTTAGCGACTTGCCTGTTAACGATGCAAAAGCTGCGTTTGATAGCAAGTTCTGGGGACAGTACATAACCGTTAAGGCTGCTATCCCGTTTTTAAATGAAGCAGGTTCCATCACGTTAACTTCCGGTGTGTACGGTGTGCGACCTCCTAAGGGTGCTTCTACCTTAGCGGCGATTAACTCAGCGCTTGAAGGATTGGTTCGCGGACTTGCAGTAGACCTTGCTCCTGTAAGGGTAAACATTGTTTCACCTGGAATCGTGGATACGCCAATGTACGGCGGGATGCCACAAGAGCAACGTCAGGCCATGTATAATGGTATAGCTGAGCAGTTGCCAGTTGGCCGTGTGGCAACATCTGAAGACATCGCAGAATCCTATGTCTACTTGGCGAAAAACGGATTTACTACCGGAACCGTTATCCTTATCGACGGGGGAGCACGTTTGGTATAACTTAACTGAATTTGAAGTACGGGCCGCTGCCTCTGTTAAATTGAGGAGCGGTCTTTTTCTTATGAAATTAAGAGATGTCTGTTTGAAATTTTATCAATTTCTGCATTTTTGTGTTCGGAAATTGAAAAATTATTGTTCGCATATTTATTTGTGCTCGATAAATGAAATTTGTGCTCGATTATTCAGATTTATGCTCGATTATCCAGATTTGTGCTCGATAAGTGAAAATTATGCTCGATTATCTAAATTTGTGCGATGCCAGTTCTGATCATAAGGTGTCACCGCTTGCTTGTGATTTTAAATCCATTATCAACTTTTTCAAACCCGATATGTGGATAGTACTCCATGGCAACAGGGGAAGCCAACAGCAACAAAGTTACTTCTTCACCGAGTTGCTCTAGCAGCAATCGAAGTAATTCTTTGCCAATCCCCTTATTATGATATTCTCTGTCCACTGCTAGGTCTGATAGATAACAACAATAGCTATAATCGGTTATCGCCCTGGCAACTCCAATCAATTTTCCATCATCCCAGGCACTGATAATGATATCCGCATTGTCAATCATCCGTTGAAGCCGAGGCAGGTCATCGGATGGCCGTCTAATCCCAGAAGCTTTAAACACTCTTGAAAGATCCTCTGATCCGATTTCTGTGGTTGTTTTGTATGAAATATTCAATATTCATTCCCCCTAAAATGTAATGGCTTCATTATATTTGGAAACTGATATTATGATAAGTGCCAGATATGCAATAGGGAAGGGTTTCAGTTTAAGTCAGGGCAGTCAGGGCTCCCGAGTTTTGTTATAGTAATTGTATACAAACAATCTGAAAGGTTGGTGCTCTGTGTGGACTCTATAGGACTAATAAAAGAGATCTACCGTTATCCTATTAAATCTTTTCATGGCGAGAGTGTTGCCAAAAGCAAGGTTCAGGATTATGGGTTATATGGAGACAGAAGCCATGTGTTCATAGATGAAGCGAGGCGCAAAAAATACCTGATAGCAACGTACATACCGGAAATGCTGGCTTATAAAGCGCAATTTGAAGGGGAAGAAAAAGATGATCAGTTCCCGCGCGTTAAGATTGTTGCCCCGGACGGAAGGGAGTTTTATTGGGACGATGACGAATGCCTAGAAGAGATGAAAGCCCTATCCGGCAAATCACATATCTATCAAAAAGTATACTCTCCTGGTCATGTGCCAATTGGAGCAATTGAAGAAGAACATATATTACTAGTCAATGAGGCTTCGCTAAGAAAGCTAGAAGAAATGTGGGGAAAGCAAGTCGATTTTCGGCGTTTTAGGCCAAACCTGGTTATTTCATTACATGATGACACCCCTTTTTTAGAAGACACCCTGTTCGGAAAACGAATAAAAATCGGGAACGTTATTCTTGAAATCAAAAGGCATTGCGAAAGATGTAATATTATCAATATCCAACCTGACACATTGGAAATGGAAAAGACCCTTCTAAAAACAGTAGTGAGAGAACGCAATAATTATTTTGGTGTTTATGCGACGGTCGTACAAACAGGTGAAATTCATACAAGAGATGAAATTGTTTTAATCTAATAGGATTCTATTTAAATGCAACCTTCAGGTCCTCAAAGACCTAATAAAGAAAAATTAAACACGGAAAGCCAAAGAAAATAATCTTTCTTTGGCTTTTTTATATGCTGTAATTGCAGTTTTTTTTAGTCGTTGACCGAGCTTGTTATCTTAGCCACAAACTCACTATTTATAAATCTGAAACCAGAGTGTATACAAGCCCGGACAACTATGGGTACGAATATGATTTTACTTAATAGTTTTTAATAACCATTTAAGAAGTTGTAAACTTAGCGTAAAAATCTCATACCTTACTAAATTATTATCGGCTATTTATATGATATGTTAAATGATATTTGGAATTTTTATGAAAAATTGAGAATTTGAGCTATAAAACTAGACTGGCCACAACATCAATTTAGTTTGCTAAAACTCCTTATACATCCTTGATTATATTTTTTTGGGTTCTTCTTAAATGGAGTAGAGAAAATTGATAACTTCAAGTTGCAGGAAACGATCCTACAATTTGATTTTAATGGATTTATTGAAGAAAAAGATTTAGAGCCATTTACGATTCATCTTCCAAACCGCGATAGCGAATAATTGTTTGTATGTTCGGACTCCTATCCTAGAAAAAGAAGGATAGGAGTTATTTGCTTTCAAGTATAAGTTCCGAAAGCCTTATCAGCCCTTTTTCTAACTCCGGTAAGGAAGCATACGAGTAGGACAAGCGGATATGCTGTCCGTCATTACGGTCATACACATTTCCTGGATTAAGCAAAATCCCTTCTTTTAAGGCTTTTTCAAAAAGCTTTAGAATCGACACTTCTTGCCTTAAACGAAGCCAAATATAAAAACCGCCTTCTGGGATGTTCCAGGTTGCTGAATCTGAAAAATATTTATTTAGCAGGTCAAGAGTGTAATCTCTGCGGAATTTCAGTTCAGCCCTGATCCCTTTCAGATAATCTTCATAAAAACCATTTGCAAGCCATTCGGCGACTGCATATTGTGACAGAGTGCTGGAACCATAATCTGTCTGCATTTTAATATCGGCTAACCGGTTTATTACAGGCTCAGGACCGGCGATCCATCCAATCCGCAAGCCGGGGCCCAATGTTTTGGACATGCTTCCAATATGTAAGACAAGCCCCTGGTCATCAATGGCTTTTAGAGGAGCGGGCGGCGGACTTTCAAACCACAGGTCCCCATAAACATCATCCTCGATAATTGGCAGCCTTTCTTGCTTGCAAACATTCAGCAGTTCCTTGCGTCTTCCTTCAGACATTAAAATACCTGTTGGATTATGGAAAGATGGGATCGTATATAATAAAGCTCCGTTGTGCTGTCTTTTTAAGCGACCGATCGAATCGGTTATAATTCCCGCTTCATTTAATGGGATTCCTAATAAATTCATTCCCGCCGATTGAAATACATGAACCGAATTCAGGTACGAGGGCGTTTCAAGGAAAACGGTGGAACCACGGTGCAACAAACCAAGGGATATTAAATGCAATGCCTGCAGCCCGCCCGAAACAATTAAAATTGATGAAGGAGAAGCCTTGATTCCTTTTATTTTCAGGTGCTCGCATATCATTTCCCGTAAGTGCAAATTGCCTTTTGGTTCTGAATATCCGAGAGAAAAGCTGCGTGCCGAGCCTGCTTGGAATATTTCTTTCATCTTTTCGACAGGCAGCAATTTCGGTGATAGTTCACCAGTGCCAAGACGAATGACGTCAGGGTTTTTCTCCGCCTCATTAATGTCTTGGATGATTTTGATATTGGGCTGATAGCTGCCAGACTTGACATAACTGTTCCAATCGGGCGGCGGAACGGCGGCAAGCAGGCTCCATGTGTTATTGACAATGCGCGTCCCTTGTCCAACCTTTGATTCAATCAATCCATCCGCGGCTAACTCGTCCAGGGCAAAAACAACGGTGCTCCGATTTACTTTAAATGTATCGGCAAGAGTCCGTTGCGTGGGGATCTTCATTCCAACCGTCCATTCGCCGTTCATGATTTTCCTTTTCATATATTCATAAATTTGTTGGTGCAGAGAAATCGTTGAAGATCTGCTGGGGACCCATTCTTCTTCTGGCATGAAAGATACGCTCCTTGCATTTTCTTTATATTATAATAGATTGGTTGGGATAACTGCCATCCAATTGGTTGGAGACGTAATCAAATTTATCCACTACAATGAAACCAATCAACAACCAGGAGGCGTAAACATGTTCGAAGCCATTCTTCATGGAGCCATTTTAGCATTTGGGCTCATTCTCCCGTTAGGGGTACAAAATGTTTTTATATTCAATCAAGGGGCGACACAGCCAAGATTTTTAAAAGCCTTGCCAGTTATTATTACAGCGTCGATCTGTGATGCTTTTTTAATTTCGTTGGCCGTTCTCGGAGTATCAGTCGTTGTACTTGGCTCTTTTTGGTTGAAAACAATTTTGATGACTGCGGGTATTATCTTTTTAATTTATATGGGGTTCGCTACTTGGAGAAGCAAGCCTAATAGTGAACAGCAGCAGAGAAACGAAATGCTTTCACCTAAAAAGCAAATTGTTTTTGCGATGTCTGTATCGTTACTTAATCCCCATGCTATTCTCGACACAGTGGGAGTAATTGGAACAAGTTCGTTAACATATGCCGGAGCAGAAAAGCTGGCATTTGCTTGTGCCTGCATAGTTGTTTCATGGGTTTGGTTCTTTGGTTTAGGGGTCGCGGGCAGACTCACCGGAAAACTAGATAAGTCCGGACGGTTTCTAACCGTTTTAAATAAAATTTCAGCGATTGTGATGTGGGGTACAGCTATCTATATCGGCTCATCGTTGTTAAAACAATTTTAAATTAAAACAGTGCGAGCTTCTCTTGTGTTAGAATTATTAGATAATTCATGAAAGGGGTTGGAAATTTGTGTTTTCCAAAGATGAAACTAGGTTTTCGAAAGCGCTAAAATCGGTTGCCAGAAATGAAGATATTAAAAAATACATTCAGGAATCACCGGAGTTATATCCATTATTTATGCGTGCCGCAAAACGATTTGTATCGGGGGAGAAGAGGCAGGAAGGAATCAATAAAGCAAAAGAGCTTATTGAAAAAGATTATCTTGTTTCCATAGAATACATAGGAGAAAACACCAGGTCCAAAGAGGAGTGCATCGCCTCGAATGAAGAATTTATTTCCTTGATAAGGGAGTTAGGCAAAGAAGGCATTCAATCCACAGTGTCATTCGATTTATCTCATATTGGAATGTCGATTGATCGAGAATTAGCTTTAAAACATTTAGAGGAAATGGCGCATGAAGCCAAACGGAATCATTTAAATCTCATGATCAGCATGGAGGAATCAGAAAAGACCGAACCGATATTAGATATTTATAAGCAGGTTGCTTCTTCTTATGACAATGTCGGGATTACTTTACAGGTGCATTTAAAGCGTTCTTTAGATGATCTCCATGAATTGTTCCATTATCCGGGGAAAATTAGAATTGTGAAGGGAGCTTACCAGGAGCCACTGGATATTATAATCCCACGCTCAGAAGAGCTGGACAATCGTTATTTTCAATTTATTGCAGAAAGCATAGAAGCAAACCAGTCTATTTCGATCGCGACCCACGACGAAAAACTTCTTCAGCAAATCATCGAGCGGGGATATTTAGAACATTCTACAGTGGAAGTTGAAATGCTTGATGGAGCAAGACCGGATTTAATTAAAAAAGTGAAAAACGAAGGCCATAATGCCAGAGTATACATCACTTACGGAACAGAGTGGTATTTGTACCTGGCCCATCGAATCGCTGAATATCCTCCCAATATCTACAGGGCTATTGCAGATGTTATTGAAACTTCTGAAGAGAAAGTGTCTGTTTATTAAATTGTTTTAGAATGAAAAAGAAAGCTGGGCTATTAAAGCCGAGCTTTTTCTATCTTTCTTTTAGATATTAGAAAAGCAAGTGGTTGAAATAATTTCACCGATGTTCATTTGTCACTCGCTATACCATGTAAAGAGAATTTATTTCGACTTGCCCGTTCTAGAGGCTGGCATTTTTGTAATCACGATTGGGTCATTTATGTTGGCGTTTGGAATTTGCTGGGGTTCCGGTTTGTTAAGCATACTACCGATATTTTTCGCCTCGGGTGGGAGGGGCTCGTTAACGGAATCCATCATGATAAATTTTCTTTTTGTCTGTTTGAACTCGGCTGCTTCATTATCCTCTTGATGACTGCAAGCCGGTATCGAAAGGCCTAAAATTGAAACGCATGTAATTAAGATTAACTTTTCCATCATAACCTCCCTCGTTTAGTTCATCCTTATAAAGATTTTAGCATAAGTGCTACCTGTTTGGCCTGGCTTCAGTCGATAGCTATTTAAAGAAAGTCAGACATTTTATCAAGAATCTTATTAAAAAGGCGAAACAAAATGAACAGATCCCCCGTTTAACAAGTATAGTAAAACTGCCAATCATCGGGAAAAAAGTGATTGCTAGTTTAAATGATGAAGGGGTCTGGAGGATCATGGGCAGTGAAGAGAGCGGGAGAAGAAAGACAAGAGTAAAACGCAAGCGAAGGCGATTGAAAAAATCAGTTCGGCGCTTTCTTTTTGCTATTTTTATGATTGTATTGTGCCTTTTTTTCTACAATAACAATAAAAATGGTAAGACTGTCACCAATGGAGTTGGTACAAGGCAAACCGAGCTTGAGGGAAAGAAGGAAATTAAAACGGAAGAAGCATCCATTACAATAAGTGCAGCAGGTGATTTTACCCTCGGAACGGATGAGAATTTTGCTTATACAGATTCTTTCCCGGATGAGGCTTCGACAAATGGACTTCCTTATTTCGTGAAAGAACTGGGTGATATTTTCAAGGAGGATGACCTGTCGACCGTTAATTTAGAAACCACACTGACGAATGCCACGCAAAGAACGGAAAAGAGGTTCAGCTTTAAAGGAGACCCGTCCTATGCTGAAATTCTTGAAATTGCTGGCATTGAATCCGTAAATCTTGCAAATAATCATACCTTCGATTATCTGCAAAAAGGTTATGATGATACACTTGCTGCATTGCAGAACCATAAGATAGGTTTTTTCGGATATGAAACCCAGTATGTAACGACAATTAAAGGAGTTAAACTCGGAGCCTTAGGGTATCAGGGCTGGGAAGATACTCCAGAGTTGCGCAGCATCATCGAAGAGGATATTGAAGAATTAAGAGAACAAGATGTAAGCATCATTCTGGTTCATTTTCATTGGGGCACAGAAAAAAGTTACATGCCGAACGATACGCAGCAGTCATTGGCCCGCTTCGCGATCGACAGCGGGGCTGACCTTATCTTAGGGCATCATCCCCACGTCGTTCAGGGTATAGAAGAATACAACGATAAATTTATAGTGTATAGCCTTGGCAACTTTATGTTCGGCGGTCACAGCAATCCAAGTGACAAGGATACATTTGTGTTCCAGCAAACGTTCCAGTTGAAAAATGGCGAACTCTCCAACCGAAAAGAGCTTAAAATTGTGCCGTTCTCTATTTCATCCGTTACCTCCAGAAATAACTATCAGCCGAAACGATTACACGGTTTTGAAGCCGAAAGAGTGAAGAAGAAAATCATTGATCTGTCCAATCAAATTAATGGATCGGACTGGGTTGAATATGAAGCCAGCCAATAATTGTTCCAGGCAGCCCCATTATAAATAAAGAAAGCCGCCTGGAATTCTGGCGGTTTTTCATTTATTCAAACTCCATATATTCCAAAAATGGTGGCTCTTTTAAATGGTCGGTTTGTTCAAGGATCGTATAACAAAACTCACCGTAATCCAGTACATATATAGGAAAAACAATCGAAGCTTCGCCTTGAGTATCATAAATGACAATATGCTCTTTCTTAACGAGCCCAAAAAGCCCGCCTTTCATTGATTCAATTGTCACTTTTTTGATTTTGTGCAAAGGAATGGTTTTCGTTTCATTCGGTGTTGACACAAAAAGCTGTTTTCCTTGTATTTTGACGTGGTGCTTTTGATGGTTCACTTCAAAATGGATTTCATTTTCATCTTTTTCTTTTTCTGTGTTTCTGCGGTTAAAGAATCGTTGCTTATGTTCTTCAACTGTATAGGCGTTAAAAGGCTCTAACTCTGTGTATGTCTCGTCCCACATAAATATTGGATCTTCACCTTCTTCCAGATTAAAGGCGCCTACCCATGCCGCAAACTGGTCGTCGTTTGCTTCTACTTGCGCTAAGTAGTATCTGACCGGTTGTCCATAATTGTTTTCCGTTTCGAGCTGATCCATTAACTCTATTTTTTTTGCGTATATTTCTTGATCGTTTTCATAAAGCAGATGAAAAAATAAACGGCTCTTTGCAGCGTGAGTTTGTTTATCTTTAATCGGATTAAGATGATCTTTCCGGATATCTAACAGATTGGAATGAAAAGTGCCAGCTGATTCAATATTAGTGGCACAATGCGTAAGGACATCTTTTGTCACCGGTAAGTCCCTTTGAATGCAGGAGATAGCCGCTCTTGCGTTCAAGGTTGGATCTTTATAAAACAAGGCATCTTTAAGAAATTGTTCCGTTTCATCTGAAAAATAATAAACAAATAAATCTAGTAATAAATCCAACCTTTCCCTTATCTCAAGATATTTGTCTTGCCATGAGCAGTAGACATGCTTTGGATTATAGTCAGATTCATATTCTTTATATTGCCTTAAGGCCACTTGATAATCTGCAACAAGGATAGGGAGAATTTCTTTTTGTTTAAACTGATAAAAAACATCCTGGGCATGCAGGTAGGAAAGTAGGTGATAGAAATCTAATTTGTAAGTCGTATTGTTGATATAGGTATAAAACTTCTCCATGACCCTTTTTGCAAGCATTGGTCTTTCCATTAATGAATCTACAGGGATGATCGCAGTGTTTACGTCTAGATTTCTTTCCAGGATTTCAAAGAATGCCGCGATGCTTCGTTCTTCCTCGACTTCTAGTAAAAAATCCACGGCTCTTTGTTTTCCAAATAAGCTAAAATCAGCAAAGTTTTTCACGATGGCATCACTTAAATCAGGGCCGCGAAAATCAGAGACAAAGTCGATCAGGTAGAAGCTCGGTTCATCCCACTTGTCTACAGGCTTAGGAAAAGGGTTTGCAGCGGTTTCAATAACTTGGATAAGTACGGCTGTATCCAATCCGTTATGATTATTTTCTTTTAGCCCATTCAATTCATTCAATGCCTCATAACGGAGGTCGGGGTCTTCATTGACCACTCTTTTTAAAATACCTTTAACCTGGGATTCAATTGACATGATCATCTCACCTCGGGGAGTAGACTTTTGATAATCTTATATGCCGTTCATATTAAATACAAATACTTTTTTCTGTTTAGATATGATAAAGATTTCTACATAAAAAGAGATATCGTTCGCAATAAAAAAATATCGCTGTATTGAAAAAAAGAAAGGATAACCGATATATTTGAAAGGGTCATATAACTACTTCTTAGTATATTGGACCCTATATAAGGGCAAGTGTTCTTATACCAAGAAATTGATTGGCTTACAGCTTGAAAGAGAATTTTCTTGAGTGGAATCATCCTAATTTCAGAAGGCACAGGTACTATCTATGGAGAAACTAAAAACACATCGTTGGTTGTATTTTACTATGATTTATGTTGTGAGCTATTATACTTGGCTTTTTGTCTGGCGAGGAGACGAATCGGTGAGCATATGGGGTGGAAACCAATTTTCTTTAATAGCCCCACTTATTGCTTCTGTGTGTTTAGCTAACAGTTATAAGAACGAATTAAATAAAACAAAGAAGACTTTTTGGCTTCTATTATCTGCAGCTTACTTTAATTACTTTATTGCGGAGGCTGTGTGGAATTATTATGAACTTATCTTAAAAGTGGATGTGCCTTTTCCTGGATGGACAGATTTGTTTTATTTACTGTATCTTCTTTTTTTTCTGATTGCTATTATTACAACCTTACAAAAAAATAGAAACACTTTTAGTTTTATCCGTTTTTTATTTGATATTAGTATCATCATGTTTGCCGCATTTTCGTTAAGTTGGCACTTTGCTATATTGCCTATTATATCGCAAGTGGATTCATCAGCCTTTTCATTGCTTGTTTCCGTCGCTAGTCCAATTGGCAATTTGATTCTTCTATTTGGCGCTATGAGTATTTATCTAAGCAACTCTTTTTTTCACAAACGAGAGTTTTTTTATATTTTTTTCGGCCTTATTATTATGGTAGGCACTAATTCCATATATAGCTTTTTAACAACCAATCAACAATACTCATCAGGGAACTTAATTGATCCATTGTTTTCCCTGGCCATTTTATTAGTAGGGACTTCAGGGCGGAATGGATCCATCCAGAAAGAGGAAGCCCGTATCAGCGGCAATACGTTAAATGCAGTAAAACTGCTATTATCGTATATTAGTACCATTTTACTGTTTATCGTTATGGTTATTCAAAATCAAGTCATAAACAGTCTGGCTATCGGGTCGGCTCTAGCCATTCTATTAATCATTATAAGGCAGGTCGTAACCATTCGTGAAAATCATCATTTGCTCGATCAGTTAAGTGATCTGGCAGAAAAACTCGAGCAAAAGGTGGAAGTTAGAACAAGACAGCTGAACCGGACCAATCAGCGGCTGAATCAAGCGATTCAAGAGTTAACTCATGTCGCTTATCACGATGTGTTGACAGGTCTCTCCAATCGAAGGAAGTTCAAAGAGCAGCTAGAGAAATCAATCGTGGTGGCAAGTAAAGAGAAGAGCAAATTTGCTTTACTTTTGTTGGATCTGGACCGTTTTAAAACGATTAATGATACATTAGGACATGAGATGGGGGATCTGTTGCTTAAAGAGGTAGGCTCCCGCCTGAGCGATTGCGTAGGGGAAAGAGGCATGGTTTTCCGATTAGGCGGGGACGAATTTACAGTCATCCTTCCTGATATTGAAAGAAATGATCCGGCAAAGCTGGCAGAAGAGATTCAGCAGTGCATAAGCTCGCCTTTTCTTTTGGAAGGACATAAGCTTAGGACGGCAACCACCACCGGGATTTCCATTTTCCCTGACAATGGAGAAACGATTAAGGTCTTATTGAAAAAAGCAGATACCGCTATGTATAAAGCTAAAGAACTGGAGAAGGGGAATTTTCAGTTTTATAAAGATGGAGACGAGTCAATCAATTCCTTCAAAATTGTTTTGGAAAATGATCTTTATGAAGCTTTAGATAGGAATGAGCTTGAGATTCATTACCAGCCACAAATGGATATGCTAGAGAAGAAAGTAATTGGTGTAGAAGCTTTGGTCCGCTGGAATCATCCCAAGCAAGGCATGGTTTTTCCTATGGATTTCATACATCTTGCTGAAGAAACTGGTTTGATTGTTCCAATCGGTGAGTGGGTATTAAGAAATGCGTGCGAACAAGTTAAGGATTGGCAAGAGCAGCAGCCGGATCTGACTCTCAGTGTAAATATTTCCCCACGTCAAATTTTCCGTGAGGATTTCGATCAAGAGGTTATGGACATATTGGAAGAAACGCAGTTTGAACCTTCAAACTTAAACCTGGAAATCACAGAAAACATATTTATGTACAGTATGGAAAAAGTGAATGCAAAACTTGATCGATTAAAAGAAGCAGGAATCCAAATTTCCATTGATGATTTCGGCACAGGCTATTCTTCACTAAGTTACTTAACAAGATTACCGATTACAAGCCTTAAAATTGATAAGATGTTTATTAAGAATATGCTTACCAAAAACGAAGATTATGCGGTAGTGAAGGCGATCGTGAATATGGCTGAGACTTTGGGTCTTCAGGTAGTCGCAGAAGGGGTTGAATCAGAAGAGCAAATGGACAGTCTCATTCAACTTGGATGCTACATTTTACAAGGCTATTTGATTGGTAAACCTGAGCAAAGTCCGGATTTCACTTTTACAGATAAGGATTGACCATAAATAGTTTAAAGATGATAAAATAGTTGAAGATTATACTATTTGTTAGTTTAAGGGGGTTTATTTTCATGGTACACGCTAATGAACCAGAAACAATCGATAAACTCAAGAATTCAGAAAAACATTATTCAGACGAGAAATTTTGGAGTAAATTAAAGAGATTTGGAAAGAAAGCCGGTTCATCAGTGGTTTACGCCGTTTTACTTCTTTATTATACCTTGCAAAAACCGGAAGTGCCTGCAAAGGTAAAAGCGACGATTATCGGAGCATTAGGTTATTTCATACTCCCACTAGATTTAATTCCGGATCTTGTGCCTGGGATCGGATTTACCGACGATTTAGGCGCGGTGGGACTAGCACTCATTCAAGTGGCGATGTACATTGATGAGGATACGAAAGATAAAGCAAAAGCGAAACTAACAGAATGGTTTGGAACGGACGTAGACACATCTGAGATAGACGGGAAAATTATATAGTGTAAATGGTGGTGCCAGGGTGTAAAGCCCTGGCTTTTTTATATTTTCCAGAGAGAAGCTTCAATAGTTGAACTATTAATCGTTATCATTTATTATTTTTTATAATCATTTAAATGAACGAAATCTATCAGGGGGACCAATCGCATGTCGGATCCAAAAGTTCGTGTACAGGTTAATACTAATGAGTTTATTTGGGATAAAAGCGAAGGCTTATTTACGTTTGACGGAGCACCTGCCCTGTTATTCTGGGATTCTGCGATTGAATTGTTTTTGAAAACGATTGAAGAAGTCTCAGGCAGCGACGTTTCCACTACGGTATTTGAAGCTACCGGTTTTCGTATGGGACATTTGGTTAGTACGTATTATGCAGGTCGGTTCGACATTGAAGAAATCATTGATCAATATAAAGATATATACCGAAACGCCGGTTGGGGTAAGGTCACGATTGCTTATTATTCTTTAGAAGAGAAAAAAGTAATCGTTCAGTTAAAAAATAGCTGGGAGCACCGAATTTTTAAATTAATGGATAAAGATCAGGCAGGGGTGCTTTTGCCAAGCCATTGGGCCGGGGTTTTCAGCGGACTGTTTCAAGAAAACATGTGGTATAAAATAAATCAAAGCCAGTTAACGGGCCATGACTATGACGAAATTGAGGTTTTTGCATCATCAACTACGCCATCAAAAAACATTCATAATTTAACGAGACAAAAGGAACAAGAACATATAAACGCTCTGGAGGCCAAGGTTGAACAAAGAACGGAAGAACTATCATCACTTATTAGAGACCTGTCATCACCCGTCATCCCCGTATTAAAGGATATTCTTGTCATTCCGCTCGTCGGTAAATTTAATGAAGAGCGCTTTGAAGAATTAATGCAAAAAGCTCTGTATGAATTCTCCAGGCATCAAGCTAAATATATGCTTTTCGATTTGACAGGAATCAAACACTTTGACGAATTCACGATTCAAGGCTTGCAAAAAACGATACAAGCAATTAATTTAATCGGAGGAAACTCTATTCTAGTAGGCATATCTCCATCTCTCAGCATGGCAATTACCAATTCGAATGTCGATATGAGCGGCATTACATTCTTTTCTACTTTGCAGCACGGTGTTCAATACGCTCTCGAACAAAACGGATTTGATATAATAGAAAGATAGTAGCAGACAACGCAGGGGAACATTATTAAAGGCCTTTATTGCTGACCTCGATTTAACAACCGGGAAAAAGTCGATCAAGGAGATTATCGCTCTCTATTAAAGGAAACATAAACATACTTTTCACCATTACCTCGTACAGTGAAATCTTGCCAGAGCAACCTATTAGGTTGCTCTTTTCTTTACTTAAGATGTCTAAAAAACGTCTCTCCAATGGAAAGACGTTCGGTTTGATACAGGGAAATAAAAACAGTTAATTTAAAATAAAATATTAATCTTCGTTAGTCCAGCCTTTGCCGTCACATGCCGGACAGGTATGTTCGCCGCTTCCACCGCAAGCATAGTTTAGAAATCAATTTCAGTATCTAAAGGGGAAGCAGACACCATGGGTGACCACAAAAATTATCAGGAATTCCTGAAAAGGTATTTGAAAAAAGATTCCTTCTATATATGTCAAGATAAGCTGACAAAAGGAAGATTTCTTAGAATAACTTAAAATTTGGAGAAATTTACCGAAAATAAAAGTAAATCATACATATCAGTTCCTTAAATAACTTTTGATAGGAGGAGATATAGAAAATGCGTTCAATAAACTTAGACAGCTGTCAACCCGGGGTTTTATTAGGTAAATCGATTTACAATGAAAATGGACAAATACTATTAACAAAAGGAATTGAACTAACAGACAGTTTAATAGAAAGATTAATACGATTAAATATTTTTACCATTTATATAGAGGATGAAGTATCAGAAGGAATAGAAATAATCGAGTCTATACCTGAAGAGTTACGTTCAGAAGCTGTAAATGTAGTAACAGAAGGATTAAATACAATCGCTGAGTTAAATACATCAAATGTAAAGGGTATGATTAAAACAGGAAGGGCGATAAGAACTTTTCAAAAGATATTTAAAGATATCCTGACTTCTTTAATGGAAAACCGACAAGCGCTAAATTTACTGGCCACGACAAAGGTTCAAGAGAATTATGTATATACCCACAGTGTAAACGTGGCCATATATGCTTGTCAGATGGGAATTGAGAATGGTTTCCCGTTAAAAAACATTGAAGAGCTAGGGTTGGGCGCAATGTTGCATGATGTCGGTAAATTGTTTATAGCACCGGAGATTTTAAATAAACCCGGGAAGTTAACGGAGAAAGAATACGAACTTGTTAAATCGCATACTGATTTAGGGTTCGATATTCTTAGAAAGGTTCACGAGATCCCTTTGCCTGTATCTCATTGTGCGCTTCAACACCATGAAAGAATCGACGGATCCGGATATCCTAGAGGTTTAGAGGGAGACGAGATACATCGTTATGCAAAAATCTTAAGTATTTCAAATGTGTTTGATGCCGTGACAAGTCACCGGACATATCGACGTGCCATCTTGCCACATAAAGGCCTGGAGCTGCTTTATGCTGGGAATGGGACTGAGTTTGACAGCAGACAGCTTGAATTGTTTAAAGGTTGTATTGCGATATATCCTCAAGGAATGACCGTGAAATTAAATGATGGCAGGACTGGAATCGTAACTGAATATAGCTTCAATGCAGTGGGACGACCTATGATTAGAATTATTAATGATGAAGAAGGACAACAAGTAAAACCATATGAAATTGATTTGTATGCTAATGAAAATTTAACAGTTGAGATTGTTGGAGCAGACACTTTGCTATAATAAAATTTTTCTAATTTCTAAAATTATGGTCTGTAGCCTTATTAGTAAATCTCATTGCAATACTTGATATCAGAAAAACTACCGAAAACTAAAAAAACGCTTAGAACCTTTACGGCTCTAAGCGTTTTATGTATGGAGCATAGCGGGATCGAACCGCTGACCTTTTGGCTGCCAGCCAAACGCTCTCCCAGCTGAGCTAATGCCCCGGATAAGTCACAAGATTTATTTTAGTCATTTTTAAGAAAAAGTCAATATGCTTCTTTAAAAAATAAAAATCCGTTTGAAGCTGCTCAAACGGATTTTTTTATTTACAGATTTTCGATTTCAACCTTAGCGATTTCATCAAATTGGGATACCGCATAATAGACATCGGTTGTTTTGCGTTTTCCGTCAACTGTTATGCGCAGATGAACCGAATGTCGGTTTTCTTCAAGATCCTTGATCCTGATATTTTTCACTAAAATTTTTTCTTCATTGATTTGGGACATTACCTTTGCGATATCTTCCTTCTTGTGAATCATCAGCTTCAGCATAATCTCTTTTTGCCGTAATTGCTTGGGTCCGATTAATTTTAAGCTATACGGAATAAATTCAACGCTAAGCATTAACAGGATTACCCCGAATATTGCTTCAATATAAAAACCAGCGCCGACCGCAATCCCAATTCCAGCTGCTCCCCAGATAATCGCCGCCGTCGTTAATCCCGAGATACTATTATTATCTCGGCGAAGAATAACCCCGGCTCCCAAGAAACCAATACCTGATACAATTTGGGCAGCCAGACGCAAAGGATCCATCGTTATATTTACATCATCGCTCCCAGGAAACATATAAGCTGATTCAATTGAGACAATTGTCAATAAACAACTTACAATAGAAATAACTAACGTCGTTTTTAATCCGGCGGGTTTTCGTTTCATCTCCCGCTCGAGTCCAATAATTAGACCTAGAATGGCAGAAATGCCAAGCTTTAATAATATCTGAATTTCTAATTGAGGGTTAAATGCCCAATTCATATCCATAACAAACACCGTCCATCTCACAATATTAATGACTCCTGCTGATTTTGCATTTTTTTTAATACCCTAAAAAGAAATGCTTAAATCAATAAACTTAAGCTACATTGTACAACACTTGTTGTACACTTATATATAGAATTTTACGGAATAGTGGGAAAGGGTTGTTGTATGCAAGAGCCTAAATTTAATCCATATTTAGCGTTAGCAATAGGAGTCGCATCCGTTTCAGCTTCAGCCATTTTGGTTAAGGCTTCATCAGGATCATCAGGGGTCATCGCGTTCTATCGTTTATTGTTTACCGTGCTGCTTATGCTGCCTTTTTTCTTAGTAAAGAACGTTTCCGAATTAAAGATGCTCAGTAAAAAAGATTTCTTTCTTTCTATTATAGCGGGAGTTTTCTTAGCATTTCATTTTATATTGTGGTTCGAATCGTTGAATTACACATCCGTAGCCAGTTCAACTGTCCTAGTTACACTACAGCCGCTATTTGCTTTTGTCGGGGCGTTTTTGTTTTTCAAAGAACGGTTTTCGGTCACGGCTATCATTAGCGGAATCATTGCTATTGCAGGCAGTCTCATCATCAGTTGGGGAGATTTTCAAATCAGCGGGCTCGCGTTATGGGGAGATATCCTTGCCTTAACAGCATGTGCTTTGATTACAGCTTACCTATTATTTGGACAAGCAGTCAGGAAAAGAATTTCATCGACGACGTATACCTTTGTTGTGTATGGAATAAGTACGATTACTTTATTTCTGTATGTTCTGGTATCGGGAGAATCTTTTGGGCCATACCCGGCCATAGATTGGATTTATTTCATCCTGCTTGCTGTGTTCCCGAACCTTTTAGGACATTCCTTGTTTAACTGGTCGCTGAAATGGCTGAGCACGACAACGATTTCGATGGCAATTTTAATGGAGCCAGTGGGAGCTTCGATCTTAGCTTACTTTATATTGGACGAAAAGATCATTTGGACTCAAGCATTAGGCGGCATTGTCATAATTGCCGGGTTAATGCTGTTCCTTAGGGATAAAAAGAAAGCGGAAGCTGCTGAGAGTTCACTTTGATGTCGAGAAAGCAGTAAGCTTGGACTGGCCTACTGCTTCATTCGTGAAATGATATAAGAAAAGCGCTGATATTGAATGCCATTGATATAGATCCGATGTCGTTTCTTTGACACTTCTTCTATATAAGTTGAACTAAAGATTACGCATTAATAAATTTTTGGCTCATTTAAGCTCCAACAGGATAGGCCGGGGAGAAAGCGAGCTTTCTCTCGGCCTATCCCGTTGGAGCAACCTTTCAGCTTTGCTGAAAGGCATGTGAAACTCTAGTTTCACATGAATGAGCCAAAATTAAATCATTAATTCAACTTATATATACAAGATAATATTCTGTTTTTGAGGGAGTATGCTGATAACCTGAATTCGATTGCTTCACTTCTTAATTATTTAAGCGATTTGCTAACTTGTATGATGATGAAATTCATATTCCAAAAAGAACAAAAAATATATTGCAAACATATTTTTTACGTGTTATATTATCTCTTGTCGCTAAGTAAGTGGCCTGCTAGTTTTGAAATAACTTTAAAAAATTATTTCAAACAAGTTGTTGACATAGCAAGCTAGAAATGCTATGATATTAAAGTCGCTTCTGAGAGAAACGACAACGAAATTGCTCTTTGAAAACTGAACAAAACAAAGCGCCAACGTTAATTTTAAGTGAGCACACACTTTAAAAGCAAATGGAACATCGACTAAGTTCGTCACGTCCTGTGACAACGTCGATGCCAGCACATCCATGTGCAAGTGAGCAAGTCAAACATTCTTCGGAGAGTTTGATCCTGGCTCAGGACGAACGCTGGCGGCGTGCCTAATACATGCAAGTCGAGCGAATTTCAGGGAGCTTGCTCTCTGAAATTAGCGGCGGACGGGTGAGTAACACGTGGGTAACCTGCCTGTAAGACTGGGATAACTTCGGGAAACCGGAGCTAATACCGGATAGATTCTTTCTTCACATGAAGAGAGAAGGAAAGACGGTTTACGC
>NZ_CAKKNA010000002.1 GCF_918741275.1 Bacillus sp. CECT 9360 | reverse complement strand
CGGAAAAACGGGCTGGCAAGACCCCGCAGCGAGGTACGAGTGAGGAGGCTTGCCAGTTCGTCCGCGGAAAGCGAGTAGATTCCATGACCATTTGAAAATCAACAATGGAATTTAACAGAGCCAAAATAAAAGGGACTACCCTCTTTGACGCACCCGAGCATCATTGAGAGTAGCCACCGCTTTTTAGTAAAAAAACTAAAAAATTTCATTCACTTTTGCTTTCAAGAAATCGATAGACGTTTTTGCATACCAGTCTGGTTCTGCCTGTCTTGTGTGGAAGCCGACTTCCATTGATAAATAACCGTCATAATTAATCTCTTTTAATGCCCGTAAGACCGAATCAAAATCTCCTCTTCCTTGTCCTGGAGGAAGACGGTCATTGTCGGAAATATGAACATGGTGCAGTTTATCAGCCATACGATAAACATAGTCACTCGGCACTTCGTTTCGATACAAGGCATGAAATGTATCAAACATTACCTTAACATTTGATAAGCCAGTTTGTTCGGCTAATAGCAATGCATCATCTGCTGTTTCAATTAAGTTGCTGTCCGCCGGGGTTGGTTCCACTACCATCGTCACGCCAAGATCCTTTGCATAATTGCCGACTTCCTTTAAAGCTTCCAGGCTGTAGTTCCAGGCATCCTGCTGCGGCATGCCGAAAGAAGCCCAGCCTGCAATCCACATCACAGTCGGACATTCCCAATCATGTGCCAGCCGGACAACCTCTTTGTAGTGGTCGATCGTGAATCTTCGTTCCTCGACCAGAAGTGAGCTCGGGTTATTCCCGGGTCCTCCACCTGGTGCAGGAAGCATAGACGATACCTTTAGATTATGTTCTTTTAAAAGCTTTAAAATTTCCTGTCTTCTTTCCGGTGATAAATAGTCCGGCCATGCGTGGGGTGCTGCACAACCAATCTCAATCGCATCGTAGCCAAAAGAAGATAGTCGTTTGATGACTTCCTCTAGCGGATAGGAAGGAACCCATGATGGAAAACTGCTATAAGCCCAAGTATTGAATGAAATACCTTTCATGATAAACAGCCTCTTTTCTAATTAGATTATCAAATCGTTTTTCTTTTAACCTCTAAATCTATGTTAAAGGGATTTAGGGGGCAAAACCTTTTATCATGTTTTAGATGTAAAGCTTATCGTTTATTCCCAAACAAACACTGCTTTTTCCGTTTTTCTTTCATCGAATAAGCGGAAAGCTGTTTCTGCTTCTTCCAGCTTGAATTTGTGAGTCACTAATTTTTCGACAGGCAGATTCTTTCTCACAATGAATTCGGTAATTTCATCAAATTCCTGGATTGGGAAATACCATGAACCGATTAACGTTACTTGTTTACGGATTAACTGTGGGCTTGGCTTAATCGTTGTTTCCTTGCTTTCCCCTACAAATGCCACACGTCCATGTGCTCTCACGCAATCCAGTGCATCATTTTGTGCGAAAGGACTTCCTGAACAATCGATGGCGGCATCTGCACCAAGTCCGTTTGTAAGACGTGCAATTTCTTCTTGTACGTTAGCTGTTTTTCCATTGATGATATAGTCGGCGCCAAGTTCTTTCGCCATTTCTAACCGTTCATCCAGCATATCGACGGCAATAACGGTTGCGCCAAGTGCATGTGCGATCATGACACCTGCAGCTCCCATAGGACCCATTCCGAAGATCACAAGCTTGTCTCTGCCGGAGATCCCCAATCTTTTTTGTGCATGGAATAGCGTTCCAACAGCGTCAGTAGAAACGGCAGCCGTAACGAAGCTCATTTCATCCGGTAGACGCATGCAGTTTTCAGCAGGAGCCACCATATAGTCAGCATCTCCGCCGTGGGCATCGAAGCCAATGCACTTGAATTCCTTACAGAACATTTTGTAACCACTCTTACAGTGGGCACATTCCCCGCAGCCTAAAGCTAGGTATACGGCAACACGATCCCCTGACTGGAATTTTGAAACTCCTTCTCCTACTTGTGTAATGACGCCCGCCGGTTCGTGGCCCGGAACCATTAAACCGGTTTTTGTACCTTCGAAAACGGAAGTACCATAATATAAACTCATATCACTGCGGCAAATCGCAGATGCCTTCATTTGAACCAAAACTTCTCCTGGACCGGGTGTTGGAATTTCTACTTGGCGAACTTCTACTTTTTTATCTCCCGGAAAGAATACAGCTTGCATTGTCATAGTATTTCCTCCTAAAAATTCGGATTTATGGTAGATCATTCTTTGGAACTATGCCCACCACATTTCACTTATCTGCTCTTTAAACAATGTCCTTTGAAGAAGGGAAATGGCTTTACGTAGACCTTCATCAGTCGAAGCGAGCATATCTTCATGTTCAATGGAAATAACGTAATCATATCCGACTGCACGAAGGGTACTTACAATGTCCTTCCACATTTTTTCGTCATGTCCATATCCGACTGATCTGAACGTCCATGAGCGGTCTAAAATATTGCTATAGTGTTTCGTATCTAAGACACCGTTTACACTTATGTTAGCTTTGTCTAAATAAGTGTCCTTTGCATGGAAATGGAAGATCGCATTTTCGCGGCCAATCTTTTTGATGGCTTCTACCGGATCGATACCTTGCCAGACCAGATGGCTTGGGTCAAAATTCGCTCCAATGCTTTCTCCGGCATGTTCTCTTAATTTCAGTAAGGTTTCCGGGTTATAGACAACAAACCCGGGATGCATTTCAAAGGCAATTTGGCTGATTCCATGCGACTCCGCAAATTTGGCTTCTTCTTTCCAGTAAGGAATGACTACATCGTTCCACTGCCAGTCCAGAATTTCCAAATATTCCGGCGGCCATGAGCACGTTACCCAGTTTGGATATTTTGCGTTTGGGTGATCGCCGGGAGCACCGGAAAATCCATTAATGACAGGAACTTCTAAACGTTCAGCCAATAAAACGGTTTTTCTCCATACTTCATGGGCATCATTCGCAATCTTTTTATTGGGGTGGAGAGGATTGCCATGTGCACTTAATCCGCTAATCGTTAAACCTCTCTGCTCAATCGCATGTTGAAAAGATTTAATTTTTTCAGGGCTGCTCAGTAGCTCATCAGGATTGCAGTGAGTATTGCCAGGGTAATTGCCTGTCCCGAGTTCAATTGCCTCAACACCCATTTCGGATAATTTATCAAGCATAGCTTCGAAAGGAAGATTTTGATAAAGAACAGTAAACACACCTAGCTTCACGAATTCCCCCCCCTTAATTTAATTTTCACCCATTTTTGCTGTTCATTGCTTTCTAAGATTGCATCCGTTATGCACATCGATAAATGTCCATCTTCAAATGTAGCAAAGTTACCTTTATCCGTTTTTGGATCTTTACCATCGCGGATAAATGTATAGTAATTTAACATCATATTCTTCAATGCGTCAGGCCAACCTTCATTATGGCCACCTGGGTGGTGTATGGATGATCTTGCTTCTTCTGAAAATAGGGAAGGATCCGCTAAAAGTACTTCATTCGGCTTATCACGGTGGCCGATCCATAATTTTTCAGGTTCCTCCTGGTTCCAGAAAGCAGAGCTTTTGCTGCCATCGATTTCAAAACTAAGTCTATTTTTCCGGCCTGCACTTATCTGTGAAACAGTAAACACACCACGAGATCCATCTTCAAAGCGCACAAGCACCGACGCGTAATCTTCAGTGTTGATTGGGATGTCTTCATACATTTCCTCTGATGCCTTTTGTGTATCAAAAGTAGCTACATTAAGTTTAGGTTTTTTTCTTATTGGAATTATGGTAGCCAAATCAGCGAATACTTCCGAAATCCTTTTTCCAGTCACAAATTGAACTGTATCGCACCAGTGTGAACCAATATCTGCAATTGCCCGAGATCTCCCACCGACCTCAGGGGCCAATCGCCAATTAAAATCAGTTTCGTACAGCAGCCAATCCTGCAAATAACTTCCGTGTACCAAGTTGACTTTTCCGATGTCCCCATTTTTCACCATAGTCTCCAATTGCTTAACAGTCGGGAATTGCCTGTAATTAAAATTAACACCATGTACGACATTATGTTTTTTTGCAAGATCGACCAATTCTGCTGATTCCTTGCTATTCATTGCCAGAGGCTTTTCGGATACAACGTGCTTTCCTGACAGGATGATTTCTTTGTTTATTTGAAAGTGAAGGTGATTAGGCGTGCAATTGTGCACCACTTCGATTTCACTATCCGTCAGCATTTCCCGGTAATCTCCATATGCTTTGGGGATTCCGAGTTCAGCCGCTTTCTTTTCAGCATTTTCGATACCATTTTCAGCCAAACCAACAACCTCTACAAAGCCCAGCCTTCTGATTGCTTCAATATGTGTTGGCCCGATAAAACCTGTACCGATGACTCCGGCTTTTATTTTCTTCACAGCCATTCCTCCGGTCCAAAAGATCTAGTTCTCATCGGTTAACCGCTTTACGGCCTAACGCTACGGCCAAAATAATAATCAAACCTCTGATCATCATTTGTTGGCTGACGTCTAAGCCCATGATTATTAGACCATTGTTGATAACGCCAATCATTAATGATCCAATAACCGTTCCAATAATCGTTCCTACTCCTCCAGCTAGAGCTGTTCCGCCAAGAATAACCGCAGCTATTACTGAAAGTTCATCACCTTCACCAAAAGAAAATCTTCCGGCATTCATTCGGCCTGCATATAGAAGCCCAGCTAAGCCCGCCATTAGACCAGTGCCCACGAAAACCAACAGTTTAATTCTATTTGTATTAACACCCGAGAATCTTGCAGCATTTTCATTTCCGCCTGTTGCTAAAACCTGCCGGCCAAATGATGTTTTACGAAGCAAGACATGAGCGATAATTGCAAACACCAGAGTCCAAATAAGCAGTACAGGGATTGGGCCGATGTCACCAGAACCAAAAATGAAATTGAAATTTGAATCAACAATAGGAATCGGAGCGGTGTCAGTAACCCACATAGCCATACCCTTGACTGCACCCATTGTAGCCAGAGTTACCAGGAATGAAGGTATTGCTACTTTTGTAACAAGTAAACCATTGACTAAACCAACCAACAGGCCAGTTCCTACGCCAGCAAACAATCCTCCAAATATGCCATAGCCTGCCTGAAGAGCCAATGCACCAGTCAACGAAGATAATGCAGCAATTGAACCGACTGAGAGATCAATTTCACCATTACTTATTACAAATGTCATAGCCAGAGCCATTAAGGTAATAGTTGCGGTTTGTCTCACTATATTTAATAAGTTACCAGATGTTAAAAACCCTTGATCGAAAAGAGTGACTGAAAAATAGATTAACACTCCTACGAAGGCTAAATACACAATATAATCGCGCCATTGGAATTTTTTTAACCTCGAGACTGAAGGCTGTTTTACTTCGCTAGAAACCTTGGATTGCATACTCTAAATCCTCCTCTGTTTTAATCTCTTTACGTTGAATCTCCTTTTTTATCTTGCCTTCATGCATAATGACAACACGATCGCTCATGGCTAAAAGTTCCGGAAGCTCTGATGAGACAACTAATATCGCCTTGCCGCTTTCAGCCATTTCTCTAATGACCTCTATAATCTCAGTTTTTGCTCCAATATCAACACCAATTGTAGGTTCATCAAGAAGCAATACTGTAGGATCATTTGCCAGCCATTTGGCAAGCACAATTTTTTGCTGATTACCACCAGATAACAAGCCTGATGTTTTAAAAATATTATCAGTTTTGATATTCAACTTTTGAACTAATTGATTACTGATTTCATTTGACTTTTTATTGTCAATAAATAGCCCTCTTTTTACTTTGGAAAGGATAGGAAGTATCAAATTATCCTTAACACTATGTTGTAGAACCAAGCCTTGCATACGCCTATCTTCAGGAATTAATGCAATTCCTGCTTTTATGGCATCCCTGGCATTCTTAATTGGTCGTTTTTTGCCATCAACGAAAATTTCACCGCTATCAATTGGGTCAATCCCAAAAAGACTACGAACTAGTTCAGTTCTGCCGCTGCCCATCAGTCCAGCTATACCCACAATTTCACCAGGCTGGATTGAAAGATTAATGTCTTGAAGTTTATTTCCGGAATTTAGGTTTTTAACTTCAAAGATCGGTGGCACTTCTGTTGAGTACGGACGTTCTTGCCATTCAAAAGCCTTGTTGAACTCCCTGCCCACAATATGTTGAATGACCGCTTCCAGATTTGTTTCACTGCATGTTTCTGTTTTGATATACTTTCCGTCTCTTAATATGGTAATCCTGTCGCATATTTGGAAGATTTCATCCATCCTATGAGAAATATAAATGATGGAATAACCTTTTGCTTTCAATTTGTTAATGAAGTTAAATAAGACTTCAGTTTCGGTTTTTGTCAATGAAGAGGTTGGCTCATCCATTATTAATATTTTTGCCTCTTGAGATAGTGCTTTGGCAATTTCCGTCATCTGCCAATAACCTACTCCCATGTTTTGAACAATATCGGATGGTTTGATATCCACCCCTAATTCATTAAGTAGTACTTCCGTTTTCTTTTCGCTTTCGCTATCATTAAGCAATCCCATAGAGGTTTTTTTCTCCCGGGTTAGAAAGATGTTCTGTGCAACAGTCAGGGTTGGAATTAAACTAAACTCTTGAAATATCATGGATATATTATTTCGATTTGCATCGTCAATGCTGTTAATGTTTACTGGTTTTCCTTCTATTGAAATCTCACCACTGTCAGCAGCATATATGCCAGTGAGTATTTTCATTAATGTGGATTTCCCGGCACCATTCCCACCTACCAAGGCGTGAACTTCACCTTTTCTCAAGGAAAAATCCACTTGGTCAAGAACGGTAATTCCATTAAATGCTTTAGATATATTTTTCATTTCAAGTACAGGTTGATCCATATTCACTCACCTTCTTTTTTTGATTATAGAGGCTGTTTCTTGCGCAGCCTCTATAAAATTCTCATCCAAATAAACTTATTTCATTGCATCTTTAACTGTTGATGGTGCCTCTGTTCCGTAAATCAGCTTCCAGGAATCTAGAACATTATCTTTTGTTACTTCAATTGCTGGAGAAGCAACATAAGCCGGTGCTTCTTTTTCTAGAAGTGCGTAACCTGATAGAATAGCTTGAGCTACTCCCTGGTCATATGGTAATTGAGCGCCAAGGCCTTTAACAATCCCATCAGAAGCAATGGATATTGCAACATTCGTTCCTAAGTCAACTGTAGTAACGACTAAATCTTCTCTGCCTGCATTACGGGCAGCAGACATTACACCCTCAGCAGGAACATCCCATGGTGCAAAAATCCCATCGATATCTCGGTTCCTTGTAAGCATTGCGGATGCTACTTCTTCTCCTTTGTTTGGATCAGTAATACCGCCTTGTGCTACGATTTCAATATCAGGGTACTTTTCTTTAATTCTATCTTCAAATGCATCTGAGCGGTTTTTCGTAACAAAGAAGTTTACATCGTGATAAACGATGCCGACTTTACCTTTTCCACCAATCTTGTCAGCCATGATGTCAGCTGCCAATGCACCATTTCCATAGTTGTCTCCTGAAACAATGCTAATGTAATCTTTTCCAGGCTCAAGACCCTCAGCAGCCCCATCCATGAATACTAATTTAACGCCTTGTGCTACTGCTTTTTTATAAGCTAGTGCTGTTGAAACTGCGTCAACAGGCACAGAAATCATAATATCCGGTTTTTTAGCTAATACTGTTTCAATGTCGTTCACTTGTTTTTCAGCCTTAAACTGTGCATCTGTAACAGCAATTACTTCGATACCCATTCTTTTAAACGTGTCTTCCATTGCGCCAACTGCGGCATTCATGTAGTCAGTTCCGGAATAATGCATGACAATTGCGGCTTTATACTTTCCGTCTTTAACCTTTTGCAGCTCTTCTTCACTAAGCTGTAGTGACTTTGCAGATACTGCCTGTTCACCATTAGGTCCTTTATCAAGAACTTCTAAATCTGGAATTTCAGGATTTATTGTCAGCGGTCCAGAAGTCTGTTCCGAGTAATTTTCATTTTTCTTTGTACTTTCTTTTTCTCCTGAAGATGTTTCTTTATTACCACAACCAATAAGCACCATGCTTAAAACAAAAACCAAAAAGATGGAAACCAAAACATTCTTTTTCATTGGGTGACCTCCCATTAATTTTTAACATATTTAGTACAAAGTTTTTAACTTTTTGGGATGAGTGATTGAGCAACACCTCCTTTAATTTGAGGAAAAGTTAATCGGTTCATTTACTAATTCAAAATTGTTATAGTAATCGATTACATTTTGTTGAAAATTAACTAAAACTCTATTGAAAACGTTCCAAGTACATGTAATCGTTTACAATCTATTGATTTTTACAACCAAAGACCTTTATTCATTATTTATTTTTATATTCTTTGCTTGAATCTCTTATTATAAGTTCGTCCGCTAAAATGTATTGTTCTTTTTCAATATTATCATTGTTAATTAGCCTGATAAGTAACTCCATCGCCTTCTCTCCGATTTCAAAGGACGGCTGGGAGATGGTGGTAAGTGCTGGCTCATAAATGGATGCGAACTTGATATCATCAAAACCTATTACCGAGATATCCTCAGGTACGCTAAGACCCTTGGATTTAACAGCCTTGATTGCACCTATAGCCATTTCATCATTAGCAGCAAAAATAGCAGTGGGCGGAGCATCAATCGCCAAAAACTTTTGCATTAAATTAAAGCCGCTTTCAAATGAAAAGTCGCCCTGCTGAACCAATAGTGAATCTACAGGAAGTCCATGCTGAGCCATTGCCTGCTGAAATCCCTTATAGCGATCACGGCCTAATACGCTGTCGAATGGACCTGATAAAAATCCAATCCTCTTGTGGCCTAAATCTAGTAAATGTCTAGTTGCTTTTCTTGCGCTGCTGATATTGTCAATTGAGACAGTCGGTATGTTTGATCCCTCGATATATTCGCATGCCACCACAACAGGAAATTGATTAGCAAGATCTTCTATTGCTTGCCCTTCGATTTTTGCCGTTAACAGGAGCAATCCATCGGCTTTTCTTTGTCTTAAAATATTTAAATATCCCTTTTCAAGTTCAGCCTTATTATGGGCATCACCCAACAATACTTGATAACCGTTTTGGGTTGCTACAGCTTCAATACCACGGAGCACTTTGGAAAAAAAAGTATTCGTGATATCAGGAACAACAACGAGTATCGTTTTTGTTTCTAATCTTCTAAGCTGTCTTGCTAGAATATTAGGCTGATAGTTTAATAATTCTATCGCTTCCAACACTCTATCAGTCGTCTCTTTTTTCACAGTCCCCGAGTTGGTTAACACTCTTGAAACCGTTGCAGTGGAAACATTAGCTGCTTTTGCAACATCAACTATCCTTGCCATCATTATTGTATTTCCTTTCAATCGTTCTCTTTCTATTTTTATTGTAATCGGTTACATTTTTAATAGCAACAATTTTTTAAAAATTCTTGTATATACTTTTTAAATCTTCTAATTATTCTATAGCTTTCTTTCCATTTCATAAACAGATATGAAAATTTTTATTCTTCCAAGTGTATCAATGCTTGGCCTTCACCTAAGAGGTGAAAGACGTTCCGGGTCTTCCGGAAAATATCTATTTTACTCCATGGCTGTAATTGTACTATCGACAACAAGATATTGAGTATCGTTATAAATTAATCTCTAGCACCTAAGAGGGGGGGGAATTCCCTCTTTTTAAATTTTTTGTTTCCCGGCATTACCATTAATCGAATAACTCACCGTGATGTTTGCATTTAATGATTGGGAGACGGAGCAATATTTATCCTTTGATAACTGAATCGCCCGGGTTACTTTGTCTTCGGGAAGCTCGCCTTCCAGTGCGTAATGAATATGGACATCGGTAAAGCGTTTTGGATGGTCTTCAGCTCGGATGCCTTCTACTTCCATATGGAAAGCTTCAGGATTAAGTCGCATTTTTTGTAAAATTAAAATGATATCAATACCTGTACAACCCGCTACTGCATGTAGAAGCAACTCTGTAGGTCTTGCTCCACTGTTCTGGCCACCCGCTTCTTCGGCGGCATCCATTTTGATTTCATGCCCCGAAGGTGTGGTACCTGAAAAGGCGATTTGGCCTGACCATGTTATTTTTGTTTTCATCTGTTCCAATCCTTTCATTATCTAACACCTATTAATATGAGCCACCTCATTAATTATATGCTCTGCTTTTCCATGTCGAATAATATTGGATATTGTCGAGAAATCGATATATGTAAAAAGTTGATAATAAATGAGCCGAAGTCGAAGATAAATTTCAAAACTTGATAATAAATGAAACGAAGTCGATAATAAATCCTAAAACTTGATAATAAGAAGGGCTGACCCCATAAGGCACGTCATCTGTCCTTCTGGTCCAACCCATTTCGTTTTATGCTTTTGTCCAAGTCGTCTCGAGTGGTATCCCTGCCGCTTCAAGCGTCGTATAAACGGGGCAGCGTGAGTCAGTTAATTTTTGAAGCTCATTGATCCGTTCCTGTGATTCACTCGTTGTCACTTTTGCCTCGATCATCACTTTCTCAAAATAAGGCTTGACGCTAGGATCACCCATTAATCCTCGTCGGTCTAGAACCCCCTTAATGTCAAACTCAATCGTTTGCAAATCAAAATTCATTTCCTTAGCCACGAGGTTTGCCACTACATTTTCACATCCGGCAAGGGCGCTTAGCAATGTTGTTAACGGATCGGGTCCCGAATCATGGCCTCCCATTACCGGAGGCTCGTCGATTGTAATTGAGTGTTTACTGGATTTCACTATTGTCTGCATTCCTTTAGTAGTTCCTGTCACATGAAAGTTTAGTTTATGTTCCATATAAAAATTCCTCCTTATGATCTTGTAATTAAGCTTCCTGAAAAAAACATCCTTATTATGTTCTATTCAAGATAGAATATTCTTGGTTGTGGATATACAAAAGGACATCGGGCTAAGCCCGATGTCCTTTCCTCATTCATACCTATTTACGAATCCAAACCATGCCGGCAGAATTGTCTTTTGATTCGCCGAGTACATTGAACTTAAGTCCGAAGTTAGGAACCTTACGTCCAGCATCCGGAATTAAAGTATTGCTGTAATTTTTTGAATCATCAAATGTAATTACCCCTTCGGAACCTTTGTAGTCATAGATTCCGCGTGTTGGAGAATCGACATACCACGCAGGTGATTTGTCATAAGAGAATGCCGCATCAGCAACCTGGTAACGTGTACTTTGGTTGATTGAATCTTGGCCGTTCAGTTTTCCGACAATCGCTTCAGGATGGGAATCCACGACACCAAGAAATCCTTCGCCTGGATGAACTCCTGTCCAGTTATCGGTGAATGTTTCATCACCATACCAAACTACCAAACCAGTATTATATTTGACACCTCGCGAGAATTGCAGTGCTTTATCGGATCCAGAATAGTTTCTCCACTCTAGGTAGTAGTAATGCGGTTTTCTAATGATTCCATCCGCCACTTCAAAGCCGTCCAGCGTTACTTTTGCAGTACCCTCGGCGTCATCAGTGAATACAACGTTACCGTCTACTGTCAATTGAAGGTTATCGATGGCAAATCCATTCGGTGCCAACCCTCCATCAGTAACATATTCAAACACAATCTTGACTTTTTTGCCTGCGAACTGGCTTAAGTCAAGGCTCTTATCTTCCCATAGCCCTTTGCTGGTTTCTAACTGTTTTTCGGTATTTTGATCTCCGATAACATCCAAAGTTACCGGGTTTTCCACACCTTCCACCACAGCGTTAACATATACGTAGTCGTAATCAAATTCCACTTCATACCATTGCTTATAATCGAATGTTGCAGACTCCGCTGCGGTTAAATCAAACACTGGCGTCTCCATTACTGTATGGAGATCATCACCTTTTGTACTATAGTAGTACTTCTTACCAAAGGCAGGCTGAATCCCCTTTGATTCTTTAAGAGGAAGATTTACTTTCACAATACCTGGTTTTTTTGATTTCGTGACACTTTGGTCAATTACAGTGGCTACGCCTAATCTATTAATATCTTCATAATTTACTTCTTGGATATTTGCCCAGTTTCCGCCCATTGCTTTTTGGAAGAATTCCTTGTTTTGCGGTGAGAAGCTAGTCGGTGTTGTACCCGCAATATTGCCGTTCCAGCTACCGCCACTCATGATCGACCAGGAAGCAACCGGCTCTCCGTGTCCAGTGTACTGGGTGTCATATTCATCTGGAAGACCAAGGTCATGTCCAAATTCGTGCGCGAATACCCCGACTGCACCGTCTTCTGGTTCAATTGTGTAATCCCAAGCAGCCATTTGCCCTCCAAAATGGGCAGGAACTTTAGAGGTAGTTCCTGGGACTCTGTATGCCCCATCGACTTTTGAACGGTGAGACCAGATTGCCGCATCTTTTAATTTGCCGCCCCCGGCTTCCTGTCCAACACCCGCATGCAGAACCATTAAGTGGTCAACAAGGCCGTCCGGTTCATTCTGATTTCCATCACCGTCTAAATCGTACTGATCGAAGATATCAAATTCAGATAAATCAAGGCCCGAACCGGCAGCAGCATTTAATGCATCCTTTACAAGGTCCTGCGGTCCTGTCGGATCAAGGTTATCATGTCCCCCTTGAGGATTGTCATCCCCATAAGCCGCTGCATTCCCCGGAACTGTAAGCCAGTCCGTTACATGGCCGTTTACGGTATAACTTCCTCCTGACTGCTCTTCATAATATTGCTTAAATGTTTTTACTTTTTCACCATTGAATAATGTGAAATCTTCCTCGCCGAATAACATTTTTTCATAATGTTCTTTGTTAAAATCGTTGGAGTACATATAACCGGGTGCTTGGTCGATACTATTGTGTTTGTAATCAGCAAATTCTACAAGTAATACAAGAACCTTATCTTCACGAACTCCACCTTTATAAGCTGCTTGTTTTGCAGGATCGACTTTAACATAGCCATTCTGCTTACCTTTTTGAAAATGATTATGTCCCTTTGGAAGCTCTTTTGATAGTTTTTCCTTTTGCTTTGACATAAAATCCTTTGTTTTTTTATCAAAATCATTTTGCTGTTTATTCATTTCTACAGGCACTTCAGGTTTTTCGCCTTGCTTTTTCTCAATATAAGCAGTGACCGCTTTATTTACCTGTGCTTCGCTAGCACCTTTAGCGATAACTCCTCTTTCTTGCAATGCTTTAGCCAAACGGTCCTGATCCACGATATTCAAATCAATAGGTACTGATGGTGCTGGTGCAGCAGAAACCTGCTTTGGTGCAGCGGTAGTTCCGGCAAAAGAACCAGCAAATAAAGTAGTGGCTACTAATGTACTTGCAGTAATCTTGGAAAAAACTTTTAAGGCAGCCTTTTTCTTCAACAGATATACCCCCTGATTAATATAAAATTTTTCTGAATTTTTATTAAATTCTAGTAAATTTTATAATAATAGAGGGTCTTTATATATAGTGAAATCCTACTATATAACTCTTTTACTCTAACTGAAAAATAATAGATTTTTATTGAATTTATATGCTAATAGTCTGTTTTTTCAAAACTATTAATCGGAGTAAATAGGTTAATATATTTAATTATAAAGCAAAAAGCTATTAATTATTAGAGTCCCGAATATTACGAAAGTCTAAATATAATTCCAATTACCTACATCCAGAATTAGTTTTCGAATGCCTTACTTAAGGGATTACGCAAAATCAAAAAAGCTGAATCCAAAAACACATTTTGTGCTTTTAGATCCAGCCTTTATCATACCTATGAGTTCCCTCTCAGGGTCGATACGAGAGTGCTATTACACCCCCGGAAACCATCCCGGTGTGTTGACGATTGCCTGCCAGAGCGGATTCGGAATCACAAGCTCCTGCTGGGCATCCTTGTTAATCTTTGTGACGATTTCCGCTTCTCTGCCCTGCTCGACTTTTTCTACCCAGTCAGGGTCGATGATAATCTCGCGTCCCAATGCGATTAATGGAACTCCTGTATCCTTTGCCTTTAGTGCGTCATCTGCCGTATAAATCGAACCTACCCCGATTACAGGCACTTTATCGCCTACCCGCTCCTGGATCAATTCCATACGTGAGCGTGTATCCTCAACACCACGTCTAGGTGTGGACCAGAAATCATTCAAGGATACATGAAGATAATCGAGATTCTTCTCAGCGAGGGCATCTATTAATGTTAAAGTATCTGCCATGGTGATGCCGGGAGTTTCAGGCTCTTCGGGTGAAAATCTATACCCGATCAAAAACGGCTCCGTACCCTTCGCATGAGCTGCGGCCACTTTTTGCACTTCATCGATAACCGCCATCGGAAAAGTCATGCGTTTTTCCAGGCTGCCCCCGTAACGGTCTTCACGACGGTTGGAATGAGGCGAGAAAAATTGTTGAATGAGATAACCGTTGGCGCCATGAATTTCCACGCCGTCAAAACCGGCTTCAATCGCCCGACGTGTAGCTTCTCCATAGTCGCGTATGATTGATTCAATTTCAGTTTCCGTCAAAGACCTTGGAACCGTCTGTCCTTCTCCTTCCGGGGCAACGGAACTTGCACTGACCGTTTCGCCGTTTGGCACTAATTCCGGCGGACACATGCGGCCGCCGTGGAAAATTTGCAGGACGGCTTTTGCGCCTTTTTCTTTAATTCCTGTTGCTAACTTTTTCAAGCTTGGAATCAGCTCGTCACGATCGGCGCCAAATTCTCCATGAAACCCTTTGCCGTTTTCTGTTACATATGTACATGCGGTCACGACCATGCCGACTCCATGTGAACGACGCATATAATAACTGACTTCCTCTTCTGTCACAGTGCCGTCTGGATTTGAAGAAAAGTTAGTCATCGGTGCCATTACGACCCGATTCTTTAATTGAGTCCCATTGCGAAGTGTTAGTGACTCGAATAATGGTGCGAATTTTGAATTCATCATATTTTGTGTTTTCCTCCGTTATCTGAAAAATTACTGTTAAATTTTTATCGAACCCATTCTACGATTTGATCAATGTCTTTTCTTGATTTGGAACGCTTCGGGTCTTCAGCCCGGTAACCAAAAGCTACCATGACAGACGGAGCGAGTTGACCGTCTTCCAACAATCCTTCTTCAAGAAGAATTTTGTTAACTGATTCGTATTCAAATCCTTCCATGGGACAAGAATCAATCCCTATTTGGGCCGCCGCGGTCATCATATTGGCCAGGGCTATATAAGTCTGTTTACTGGCCCAATCAAACAAGGTCCTTTCACTTTCAAACAGATTAAGATCGGACTCTTGAAATTCTTTATATCTGACAGAGGCGTTTTCAATGCTCTCATCAGACATTTTCTTGACGGTTTTTAAATGATTGCGTACATATTCTGAATCAAATCTCATATTTTTACGGGCAAGGATAATTACAAAATGACTGGCGGTGGCAAGCTGCCCTTGTGCTCCCCAGGACACTTCCCTTAATTTCTTTCTTAATTCCGGGTTTTGGACCACGAGGAATTTCCACGGTTCAAATCCGACAGAGCTCGGAGATAATCTGCCCGTTTCCAGGATGAAATTGAAATCCTCATCAGGGATCTTCCGAGTTGGATCGAACTCTTTCGTTGCATGCCTGAATTGAAAGGCGTTAAGAATTTGTTGCTTTATATCTGTCAATGGTTAGCTCCTCTTTCTTGATGTAATTAAATTAGCTAATCTCTTTTGCTTCGTATTTTTCAACTCGTATCGGTTCATGCAATAATGGCGGAAGCTCCTTGATAAAAGTCTTGAAATGAGGTGTTTCCTCATGTTTCTCTATGGCTTTTTCATCCTTCCATACCTCTACAAAAACGAATGTATTTGTTTGTTCTAGATCTTCATAGAGATGGTAGCTGATATTCTCTTCTTCTGCCTTAGACCCTGCCATAACCTGTTTGGTCTGCTCAAGAAAGTTTTCACGTTGTTCCTGATTCACCTTCATATAGGCATGAATGACGATCATGATAGCGCCCTCCCCCTTGTTGATTTTTCTGACTCTCCTGCTAATCTTCCGCTAACATACCTTACTCTTCCCATCAACGAGGCAAAATAATGATAAGTCGTGCAATTAGTATAGTCTCTATTTTTCTTATGCGCACACAAAATGCTCACTTACTCCATCACAAAAAGACGTCTGCAAGGCGTACAGACGTCTTTACCCGAGGTGTGTCATTTGTAACCCTATTAGTGTAGTGTCACAAATGCTAGAACATTACCCCTTGATGCTAAGTTTAGAAGCTATTAGTAAACATATGCAGCTCCTACAATGATCAATAAGATGAATAGAACTACGATCAGCGCAAAGCCAAAGCCATTTCCTTTATCGTCGTAACCCATAATGTCTACACCTCCTTTTTGAAGGTTAATACATCTTATGAGTTGGATATTTAATTGTTTGGATAAAGAACACAGTTCAACAAAATTAATGAAAGTGTGGAATTGCAAGATGAGGCTTACACATCCTGTCCTTGTTTCATATTTTATAAATAGATATGTTTTCAATGGACAGCGAGGGAGTAGAAATGAATCTGAAAAAAAACGTTCAAACGGAAATACAGCGATTGATAAAAGCTATTAAAGAAGAACAATGTAACGATGGGACTTGGAGATATTGTTTCGAGAGCGGACCCATGACCGATGCCTATATGATTATCATGTTAAGAGTGCTCGAATTTGACGAAGACGAATTGATTCGAAACCTTGTAACTCGCCTGTTGTGCACCCAACAGGATGGAGTATGGAAACTGTATGAGGATGATGAAGGAAATCTTTCAGCAACCATTGAGGCCTATGCCGCTTTGTTTTTTTCAGGCTATGTAAATACTTCGGACGAAAATATGAAAAAAGCGGAGAAATATATTCTTGATCATGGCGGCTTGGAAAAGGCCCATGTTTCCACAAAGTTCATGCTCGCCTTAAACAGGCTATATCCATGGCCGAAATTTTTCCCCCTTCCTCTCTCGATTATCCATTTGCCTGCCTTTCTTCCGATTAATTTCCATACATTCAGTTCATATGTTAGAGCCCATTTTGCTCCCGTGTTAATACTGGGCAATCAAAAATTCTCGATCAGTAACCGCTGGACGCCGGATTTGAATCATTTATTTAAAAGCCACAAAGCAAACAAATTAAGAGAAACGCCCTTGGATGGATTTTCTACTAATTCCGCAATCAAGAAGGCTGAAAAATATATAATCCAAAGCATTGAACATGATGGGACACTGTACAGCTATGCCAGTGCCACATTCTATATGGTTTATGCTCTTCTCGCACTCGGCTACCGCCCTGCATCTCCCCTGATTCAAAATGCGGTACAAGGTCTAAAATCGTTGCTCTATAAAAGCGGAGAAGGATACCATCTCCAAAATTCTCCGTCCACGGTTTGGGATACGGCTTTGCTTAGCTATGCTTTACAGGAAGCGGGGGTATCGGTTGAAGATACCGGGATTGAATCTTCAGCCAGGTATTTACTGTCTGTCCAGCAAAAAGAAAAAAAAGAGGGAGCAGGCGACTTTGTTCAGTCTATCCCAGGTGGATGGGGCTTTTCCGAAAGCAATACGAGCAACCCGGATACAGATGATACGCAGGCGGCATTGCGGGCTCTCTCCTCTTTTTCGCTGCTTGACCCGGAATATCGGAAATCATGGAATTCAGGTGTGAATCGGCTGCTTGCCATCCAAAATGATGATGGCGGATGGAGTTCATTTGAAAAAAGGAGCCATACAAACCTGATGGCTTCATTGCCGATCCAAAACTTTAAAGATACGATAATCGATCCTTCAACTCCAGATTTGACCGGGCGTACACTTGAATTTCTAGGGAACTATCTAAAATTGACCATTTCCCATCCGCGCGTAAAAGCAGGCGTTGGGTGGCTGCTCGATCATCAGGAAAAAGACGGTTCATGGTACGGAAGATGGGGAGTGTCTTATATTTATGGAACATGGGCAGCCATAACAGGAATGCGGGCCGTTGGGGTGCCAACTGATCATCCGGCGATTCAAAAAGCGGAACAATGGCTGCTAACGATCCAGCAGATTGATGGTGGATGGGGAGAATCGTGTAAAAGTGACAGCGAAAGGACTTATATCCCTCTTTCCTTTTCGACGATTGTGCAAACCTCCTGGGCTGTCGATGCGCTCCTATCAATCTATGACGATACAACATCTGATGTTGATAAAGGCATAGCTTATATCCTGAATTGGAAGGAGCACCCCGAAAAAATGATGACATACCCGACAGGCGCTGGATTACCTGGACATTTTTACATCCATTATCATAGTTATAATCGCATTTGGCCGTTGCTCACTCTAAGTCATTATCTTAAAAGAATAGATAGATAACTATTTTTCAGCGGTTTTTGCATGATAGTAGTAAAAAGCCGTTTCTGCCCTCAAGAATTTCCATAAGATATGGTAAGTTGCTATGGGACAGGGGTGCATCACCTCTGTTTATCGTTGCAACGATAACTATCAATAGGGGGTGAAGTGTTGGCATATATCGACAGAAGGCTGATGAAGGTATTCCGCTCAAAGATGCGTGATCCAAGGAACGCCCGCCGTGTTTATGGCATTTTAAGATCTTACCGGCGTGACGATTTAAAACACCCTGGGCGCTGCTATGGCATGGTAGACCGGTTATCAAGATGTTTAGGAGTACGCATCACGAAAGATGAAAGAGACAACGCCGCACATTGGTTAATGGGTTGTAACGTAGATCCGAATAACAAAGGACACCGGCATAGAATGTGGCGCATGGTTAATGGCGGGTTATTTTAAAGTGGATGTAAAAATTGAGTTTACGGAAATTGCTTTATCATTTACGGAAAAAAATTAATTTTTACGGAATTAACCTTCACTTTTACGGAAATAACCTTCATTTTTTCAGAATTATCTCCAACTTTTACGAAAAAAATTAATTTTGGAAAATCAGCTTCACCAAAAAAGAGAGATCGCTAAAAACTCGCGACCTCTCTTTTCTATATATATTAGCTGTAACCTTGCTTCATGAGCCCTTCTTCCTCATTCACGAATTCAATGAAGCTATTGATCGCGATTAATGGTTGCGCATTTATCATCGAAATGTATTCTTTCTTGCGAACATCCGTAAGATACGAACTCTTTTCAATCCTTTTGATCATATAGTCATTTCCGAGCTTCAGAACTTCCTTTTGCTTTAATTTTCGTTCCTTTGACAACGCGAGGCCGAATGCGCCAATCAGCGCAAAAAAGCCCAGCTGAATCATGGTTGCTTCACTTGATTCAGTAAAAAATAGCAAAGTAATCAGATTAAAGAAGGAAACGGCTACTAAAGGAAAAGCCCACATCATATATTTCGTTGTTTTACTCAATATGGGAGAAATGATTTCCTGCAATTGTTCCAATTCTTTTTTGGCATAGTTGGAAATATTGTTTGTCATAAAGATATTCATGTAATCAGCCTTTCCTAAAAGATACTAAAAAAACCTCTGCCGCTTTGGCAAAGGTCCTCCAGTAAAAAACAAAAGACCTCTACCGTTTTCAGGTAAGGTCTTGCTAACAACGTTGAGTTGCCAACAAAGCCGAGAGACACTGTCTCTGTATTGACGACTTTGCTGTAAAAGCTACTCCCCTTAAAGGAATTAAATTATATAACAATCTTACTAAAGATGCGCTATTGTGTCAAAAGATTCGCTTTATTATAATTCCCCTGCTAATCGTATGTAAACAGATAAATTGAAAGCGCTATCTTCAATGATTATACTGAGCTTGTATAAACCAAAAAAAATGAATATGGGGGCACTGAAATGGAAGCGAAACAAACCTTATTTGTTAATGATTTTACTAATGGCATCTTGGATCCAAAGAATGAGATGCTCGGACCTGTAAAGGATGGCGGCCATATTGTCGCAAATACAGCGCCCGGATGCTGGGGGCCGATGATCACACCCGCGATTCGCGGCGGTCATGAGGTCACCAAGCCTGTTTTCGTAGAAGGGGCTGAAGTAGGTGATGCGATTGCCATCAAAATTAAGTCGATCAGGGTCACTTCATCTGCTACCTCATCAGGAAATGACAAACCGGTAGAAGGAAGATTCCATGGAGATCCTTTTGTGGCTGGAAAATGTCCCGAGTGCGGCACTGTGAACCCTGAAACGATCATTGAAGGAATTGGCCAAGAAGCTATTCGCTGTGCAGATTGCGGGAAAGATATCGTCCCGTTTGTCTTTACAAATGGATATACGATTGCATTTGATTCCAACCGAAATGTTGGAGTTACGTTAAACAAAGAAGCAGCAGAGCACATTGCACATGAAGGCCATTCTTATATGGCCATACCCGAGCAATCCATTCAAAACCCTATAGTGACATTTGCACCTCATGATATAGTTGGAGCGGTAGCAAGGTTGCGCCCCTTTTTAGGCCAGCTTGGAACAACGCCTTCCAGGCCATTTCCCGACTCCCACAATGCTGGGGACTTTGGTCAGGCTTTGATTGATGCTCCACATGACTACAAAGTAACAAAAGAACAATTAGAGGAAAGAACCGACGGGCATATGGATATCAACCGAGTCCGCGAAGGAGCGGTATTGATCAGTCCTGTTAAAGTCCAAGGCGGTGGCGTGTATCTTGGAGATATGCACGCCATGCAAGGTGATGGTGAAATAGCCGGGCATACGGCTGATGTGGCGGGGATTGTCACCCTGCAAGTGATAGTCATTAAAGGACTGAATATTGAAGGACCGATTTTATTGCCTGTCGCAGAAGACCTCCCTTACCTTGCGAAGCCGTTTACAAAAAAAGAAAAGGAAATTGCCGCTAATGTAGCGGATCAATGGGGAGTTAAGAAGTTAGAGGAATCCTTGCCAGTCTCCTTTATCGGCACGGGCGCAAACCTCAATGAAGCTACAGACAACGGTTTAAAGAGGGCTGCTGATGTTCTTGGCATTACCGTTCCGGAAGTAATGAACCGGGCTACCATAACCGGTTCAATTGAAATTGGCAGGCATCCCGGTGTAGTGACGGTAACATTCCTATGCCCAGTGGAATTTCTAAATAAGATTGGCATCACCCAGCTTGTGAGGGATCAGTATCTCAACGATTTAATATAACGAATTGAAATCAAGTAGCTTAAAAGGCCGCACTACGCGGCCTTTTTGGTTTCTGCTGGAACTGCAAAATGGATTTATACTATGATCTGCAAGACCATTTATACTACGCCGGGCTTTGTTCTTTCTTATTAGTTTGTGTGTCATCTTTCGGTGGTGGAGCTTGTTGCGGTTCGCCTTTTGGCTGGTTCGGTTGAACTTGTTTATTTGGCTGTTGCTGCTTTTTTTGCATCTGTATCATTTGTTGTTTCATTTGTTGTTGCATGACTGCTTGCATTTTTTTCATTTCTTGGGCTACCGCGAGCTTAATCATTTTCTGTAACTCTGCCGCTATGACCGGATCCTTAAGCAACGGCAACATTGTCCGGGCCATCTCAGTGCGCAGTGCCGGATCCTCAGAGATCTTTTTGAATCCCTGTATATTCATTTTTAGCATTTCCGGCCTTAGCTCATCATCCGATAAAACAGCCTTTGATGTATCTAAGGATATCTCTTTGATATCTTTTGCGGTTCCAGGGTTATCTAACGCCAGCTGCTGTTCTCTTACATTTTGTTTGAGTACGTTATTTTTTAAATGACTGCTCTTTAAGGCCTGCTGCCTAATGGTTTGCTGTTGGTTAACAAAACGCTCCCGTTTATTCGGATCCGCGCTTATTCCGTCCGTTACTTCAAGTGTGGATTCCATTAATTGCTCTTTTCCAGCTGGGTCCTTTACCATCTGTTTATTTACTTTAATATTAAAATCAAGCAATTGATCACGAAGTTCATTGTCTGTGAGCATCATTTCTTGCTCTTCCATCGTATTAAGGAGTATATCCTCTTTACTCCCATGATCATGTTTAATCGTATGGATCCGACCTTCAGAGAAGCCACGCTGAACCGATTCATTGTTCGCCATATTTTCTATCGATTCCTGCATACCTTTTTCTTTACTACCCTGCTGGTTACAACCAGCCGCCAAGATACAAGTCAGCATTAACGTCAATAGACGTGAAATTCTCACTTTGTCACCTCCTTCTTAAGCCTCACTAGTTATTGTTCAACTTCATGAACGGAATAGATTCGTTGTAAATAGTTACTCTGAAGGGATTTATTGCAACCTCAATTTAAAATCGGGAAATTAGGAAAGAATCTTCTTTCACAGTTACAAAAATTATATTTTCTTTGCACAATGAAAAGGGTGTCCCATACTTTGCTTTTGGGACACCCTTAAATAAAATTTATTGTCTATGATTACTTAACCGCTCAATCGTTTTAGCAAGCAAAGCCGTTCGTTTCGGAAATGATTTTAAATCTACATACTCATCTGTATCACTGTGGGAGAATTCGCCTAGCGGCCCCATGCCATCAACGGTTGGGACCCCTTCTGTAGAAGTATAGGCCGCATCAGAGCCTCCACCCGTACTCACTTCTCTAATCGACATTCCCAGCTCTTTTCCTGCTGCTTTAATGACGTTTAACAGTTTATCTGTACCTTCGATTTTTTCCATCGGCGGCCTTCCGATTCTTCCGGTAAGCTCTGTTTCTGTGCCCGTGACTTTTTCATCAAGGGCTATTTTGGTTATTTTACCGGTAATTTCTTCTGCTTGTTTCATATTCTTTACCCTTACATCTACCTGTGCCTGGGCTTCAGGTGCTACTGTGTTGGAAGAGGTTCCCCCATCAATTAAACCGACATTCACGGATAACCCCTGCTCATAATCGCTTAAGTTTTGAAGCATGATCACCTTATGCGCCAGTTCTTCAATCGCGCTTTTACCCCTTTCAGGTTCAACGCCTGCATGGGCGCTTTTACCTTTGACATCAAAAATGAATCTCCCGACACCTTTTCGTTCCGTAACAACCCCGTCATCTGGTCTTCCCGATTCAACGACAAGCGAGAAATCCTTACCCTCGGCTGCCTCTTTAATAATCACTTTTGACGTACGGGAACCTACCTCTTCATCACCATTAAAAATGAGATGTACATTTTTATAAGCATCCGAACCTTTTTCCTTTAGAGCTTTTAGGGCATAAAGAACAGAGACATGGCTCGCCTTCTCATCGCTCACACCTGGTCCGTATGCCTTGTCACCGATTATCTTATATGGCCTTTTTTCTGCCTCACCGACAGGAAAAACCGTATCCATATGCGCAATAATAATTATTTTAGGCTCGCTTTTTTCACTACCTTTAATTTCGAGGTGGTTACCGAATTCAGTTTCCCGGTGAACCTTTACATACATACCAATGTCTTCGAACTCTTTTCTGATTATAGCCCCTACTTTATCAACACCTTCTTTATGATAGGAACCACTGTCTATGTTCACTATTTTCTCCAATAAGCTATTCATCTCAGGCATTTTACCCTCAAGATACGTTTCTATTTGATCCATAGAGAACGCCTCCTTTTTTTTTCTATATTTGTTCAATTCCACACTAAGCTTGAAAATAAACGGGGAATTTTGTGAAGCGAGTAACAAATAAGGAAAAAGATATGACTAGTTTCCTCAAATAATGCAATTAAAAAACGATTATTCCCTGTTTAAACCTATCGCCGACCCAGGCCTGGTTGAATCTGCCGCACCATATAGGTCCCCGTGATCCTGGTCAATCAATATAGCCTGAACATTCCCAATAGGTTTCGCTAGCTCAGGAAATTCAAATCCCATTTGCTCAAGCTTATTTTTTGCGCTTTGATCCAGCCCTTCTTCCCACCAAACGAGTGGTGCCGTACTGTTATAAATTCTTGGCTCCTCAATGGCATCCTTAAGATCCATCTTGTAATCAATTAAATGGATGAGAACCTGTGCTACAGAGGCAACAATCGTGGGCCCGCCCGGAGAGCCGAGCGTTAACACAGGTTTCCCGTCTTTGAAAACAAACGTAGGCGTTTTTGCACTGACCGGATATTTTTTCGGTTCGATGCTATTGTTATGGCCCGGCTCAGGATAAAAATCAGTCAAATCATTGTTGAGCAGAAATCCATAGCCGGGCACCATTATTCCTGAACCCATGACATGCTCAATCGAAGATGTACAGGCGGCTATATTTCCCCATCTGTCAACCGCTGTAAAGTGGGTCGTCTCCCCACCCGTTTCAAAATCCTTTACCTCACCCTTCTTATTCGTACTTTCCTGATACAGCCACGGGTTCCCACAGTCAATTTCCGTGTTTCTCGAGGTCCAATTAATCAAATTTTGTCTTTCTTTTATATAGTCCGGATGGTGTAGTCCTTTCATCGGGATGTCCACGAATTCCGGATCACCCATATAAGCCAGTTTGTCCGAAAAGGTAAGCCTCATTGCTTCGGCTAGTACGTAGTATTTTTCCCATGAGGCGACTTGATATTGCTCTAAATGAAAACCTTCAAGAATTTTAAGAAGCTGGATTAAACTGGGCCCTCCACCATTCGGGGGACCAGGCACTACTACTTCATATTCTTTATAGCTACCTGTCATAGGCTTTTCTATGTCCACTTGATAGTTTTGTAAATCCTCTTTTGTAAGAATGCCTTCCATCTTTTGCAGGGTTTCAACGATGGCGTCTCCTATTTCTCCATGGTAAAGAGCGTCGATGCCTTTTTTCTGGAGGATGCGCAGCGTTTTAGCAAGATTAGGATTCTTGACCCATTCCCCCTCCACTCTCGGCATTCCATCAGGTGCGAAAAAAGCTTTCGCTTCATCCCCCATGCGAAGCATGAGCGTCTGTATGGCGTAATCCCATTGCCAGTTCACTTTGAATCCGTTCTCCGCGAGAGCAACAGCAGGTTCAATCAGCTTATCTAAAGACATCGTTCCGAACTCATTTAACGCGGTCTCCATCCCCTTCATGATACCGGGAATAGCTACTGCCGATGCGTGGGTGGATCTCTCGAAGTGTGGAATGATGTTTCCGTCCCTGTCTATGAACATATCCTCCTGTATCGCTTTTGGTGCCTGAGAATGCCCATTTATTACCGTCGTTTCCTTTTTATTGTTATCATAATGAAGAATATATCCACTGGCTCCAATTCCTGTATTAAAAGGCTCAACAACACTCAATGCGAATTGGACTGCAACAACTGCGTCCATCGCGTTTCCACCCTGTCTCAATACCGCGGCACCTACCTTGGTTGCTTCATCCACTGCACTTGCAACCATTCCGTAATCTGCGACAGCTCTTTGCTTATTTGTATCATTTTTTCTAGCCTTCTGGTTTTTTATGATCGTTTTCATGTTGTATCCCTTTCTTCCAAGTTGGCTTTTTATTTTTAGACTATGAAGTAAATCATATAAGAAAAACCGGCTTATTCATTTTGGTTAAATTATGGACTGAATATTGATGTAAAAAATCCGTTTAGGATGCCCATTATATAATTCAATTTTTTAAACTGCATTGGTTCGGTCTGAACATTCGTTATGAGTTTGCTACTACATTTTTCAATTGTCATGATCCAAGATGTAGTAGTTAGCCTCTTGGTATTAATTTTCACTAAACTAATAGGAACTAAACTTCACAGAAAATGCTGAAAATTAGTTTTCGGTATAAGTTCACTGTGTTATCTTTCATCTCTAACAGTCGATTTAACTGCCAATGACCGTTGAAATGCTTCACAGCAGAATGAAATCGTAATAGACCAAGAAGAATAGAAAGAGCCTGCAACCCTTTATTATAAAAGAGAAGCAGGCTCTTATAAAAATTTTTATCTGGATCGAATTCAATGCGAGCGCAGTGTAGCAATTATGTCTTTTTCTTAACTGTGGGTTGGGTACCCTAACTTCACAATCATTCTTCCTCTGGCCTTCCCTGCCAAAATAACACCCAGGGCGTCAGGCAGTTCTTCGAGAGTTATTTCCTTTTGAATATCTTCCAACAGGTGATCGGGCTTCAAGTCCGTAGCCATCCGGGTCCATAATGGTTTGCGTACTTCCATCGGGCAATTCACGGAGTCTATCCCCAATAGTTTGACGGCGCGGAGAATGAATGGGAATACAGCAGTCGGCACGGATGTACCGCCGGTTAAGCCACTGACAGCGACCGCTCCACCATAATTCAGTTTGCTTAAAACAGCCGCAAGCGTTTCCCCGCCGACAGGATCGACGGCACCTGCCCATTCCTGTTTATCAAGTGTCCTCAATTTCCCGTTATATACTTCTTCCCGAGAAAGCACTTCTTTTGCGCCGATCTTATGTAGAAAATCATGTTCGGATTCTTTTCCTGTACTGGCTACAACGTGGTATCCTCTTTTGGCAAGCATGGCAACCGCTATGCTTCCAACCCCTCCTGTCGCTCCGGTAACAAGTACCTTTCCTTTTTCAGGGGTTAATCCGGCGTCCTCCAACTGCTGAACCGATAACGCAGCCGTGAAGCCTGCTGTTCCATAAACCATCGCTTCTTTTAACGTTAAACCTTCTGGAAGTGGAACAATCCACTCTGCGGGGATCCGGGCATATTCACTATAACCGCCATAATGGGAGACGCCAATCTCATAACTTGTCGCAATGACTTCATCGCCTTCTCGGAACCGGGAATCTGTAGAGGAAACGACAACCCCCGCCAAATCGATTCCGGGGATAAATGGATAGGATTTTACAATATTGCCTTTTGGAATGGATGCTAAACCATCTTTAAAATTGACACTGGAGTATGCAACATTAATTAACACTTCACCTTCAGGCAGTTCATTTAATGTAAGATCCTTGATGTTTACGGAAAAATCACTCTCCGTTTTATTTACAAACAATGCTTTAAATTGCTCTCCCATTATATATCACCCTTCCACTTAGTATATTTTTACGATAGCAAAGTTGAAGCGGCTGGTCAAAAAAGAAACAGCCAGGACGGCAAGTTTTTACCGGTCCTGGCTGCAGAAATTAATGGCGGTGGCCATGGCTTTCTTTATTTGGATTTGTGATTTCAAAACCTGCCTCTGGCACATAAAAGTACTTAATCCAGACTCCATCGAGAAAATCTTCGCGCTTATCAAGAATCACATCGATGTCTTTGTCCGTTTTCACAATCTCATCATGTTCTGTCGGAGTATCTAGCTTCAGGTCATAATGGGCATGATCTACGTGGTTTATCGTTACAAAAACACGAATCATTTTCCCTTCAGCTTCTTCAGTGCTTAACATTTTTTTTATTTCTTTTGCTGCGTTGCGATTTATTTTACAGTTCATATTTCATCCTCCAGTTTCTTAGCAAAAACCGTCAATTCCGCAGGCGAGGCCTTCCGGAAAGTCGTCTTGCTTTTGCTTTTTAAGCTCGTCCTCAATGATTGCTTCTAATTTTTCTTTTGAGAGAATCCCCGCGGTCTTGGTTTCTCCGATTATGAATGTCGGAACCGCCTGAATATCCGCTTCATTATAAGCATGCTCGAGAGCTTTCTGATGCGCTTCTTTATATTTTCTTGTGTCCAAGATTTGTTTGAACTCGTTCCGATCCAGACCAAGTTCGCCTGCTAATTCGGTAAGCACTTCGACATTACCGATATCCTTTTCCTCTTGGAAAAAGGCGCGAAGCATCCGGTCATTGTATTCATTGGCCTTGCCTTTTTCCTTCGCATATTGAAATCCTTCGAATGCTAAGTGAGTGTATGGCTGTGGGGATACTTTCGGCAATACGATCTCGACTCCAAGCCTTTCTGCCATTGGATAGACAGATTGCTTCCAGGTGGTTTGCAAATAATCCTCTTCTGGAAGCAAGGTTTTATTAGGAAATGGCCGAAGCTCAAAAGGCATCCATTCAATTTCTACATCTTTCCCTTTAACTGCCTCTTTTAACGGCTCTTCTGCCAGAAAACAGAACGGACACACATAATCGGAGTAGACTTTTATGTTAAGTGACATCGTGCAACCCTTCCATCTTTAAAGATTTTATTGGTATCTATATCTTATACTCTTATAGATATAGGATGTCTAATAAGTTGCTTGATATAAGAAGAAAAGCGGAAGCGCCTTGGTCAGCCCCGACAAGCATAAGACGAACCGCGAGGAGGCAGTTGCTAAAGCGAAACAGCGGTTTGGCTTATGACCCGAGGCCGACTAAGACCGCCACGTCCTGTGGCGACGTCGGCACTTGCACGTCCTGTGCGTCGAGGTTAGGCGTTGGACACCAATTCTTTACATTCAAGGAAATATTTTATATTTTCTAAAACAACGCGAAAAGCGGAAGCATTAAACAGAAGATAACTTATTATTTCGGGTCCCCTGGATAAACGACCCCTATCTGCTTTCGGACTTCATCTAATATCTCCATTACAATCATTGAATTGCTAAAAGTGTTTTTATCCGACTCTATCTTTCCTGCCTGAATTAAATCAGCAAATTCCTTAGCTTCATAGTACATTCCGTTACTAACTTGCTGGACGGTAATATCTTCAATCGATCCGTCACGGCGGTGAATTTCAACTTTTTCTTGAGTAGAGATCCGATCAATCCTGATATTTCCATCTTCTCCTTGGAGTTCAGATGGCAGTGTGGAATCAGTAATTTTAGAATACATTACGGTTGCTTCCATGCCTTCATAAGTGAGAAGCACACTACCTTCCCCATCGACACCCGTATCCAAAAGAAAGCCATTCGCCTGGACACGTGAAGGTTTCCCGTATAAAACCACGAGCGGATAAATGCAGTATATCCCAATATCCATTAATGCCCCGTTAGAAAACTCAGGCTTAAATGCGTTCAATACCTTTCCTTCTTTATAGGCATCATAACGGGAGGAATACTGACAGTAGTTCGCAAAAAACTTTCGTACCGTGCCGATTTTATGTAAATTCTCTTGTACACTTTGAAAATTAGGAAGGAAAGTGGATTTCATTGCTTCCATTAATAGAACATTATTTTCTTTCGCTGTTTGAATCATTTGCTTTAACTCGTGGCTATTCGATGCAATAGGCTTTTCACATAAGACATGCTTCTTATTTCTTAAAAAGATTTGTGCCTGTTCGGCATGCAAGGAATTTGGGCTGGCAATATACACGGCATCAATCAAATCGCTTTTTGCCATGCTCTCTAAATCGGTAAACGTGTTCTCCACACCATATCTTTCAGCAAACTCCACGGCTTTGTCATTTGTACGAGAATAGACTGCATTTAATGTAAAATCCTCTACCAGACTGGCACCATCCAAAAACTTTTCTGTTATCCAATTAGTACCGACTATCCCGAAACGAACCATTAAAAAATCTCCTCCTCTTTCATAAAGCAATATCTCTATTTTATTAGAAAACTCGTCGATTGGCGAGCTTTTTAAAGGCGAAGACAGAGGCGTAGTTGCACTTATGCAGAAAGGAAAAATGAGTCAGTCAAAATGGAAAGCGTTTTGTTGCAAAATTTACAATTCTGCTGTTACACAAACATTCTCTGATTATTCTTTTCTTCCATTAAACTTCCGTATTTTTTAGTGAAAAATAAAAACGACAAGAGCGCTGTTTATCAACGCTCCTGCCGCAAAACATTTAATTATTAACTTCCTCAAGCAATTTCTGATTGATTAAGCCGTCAATATCACTGCTGGTCACGTATCCAGCTTCTTTGCTGATATCCGCCATTTCCTGAATGACTTTTTCATTAACCTCTGTTGTTACCTGTAAGCGTGAAAATGCGGCTGCAACTTCTTCTTTGTTTAACTCTTTACCAGTTAATTCCTTAAGATGCATAATTACCAGCTCTTGGCTTTCTTCAGGATTATTTTGGATAAAGTCTACTGCTTTCTTATGGGCATTCAAATAAGATGTAGTTAGATCTTCTTTTTCAAGAAAGTCTTTTCTCGCGGCCACTACCGTATTTGTCGACTCTTTTCCCCAAGCGAATTCATCCCAATCCAGCAACAATTTTCCTTTTGCTTGATTTTCAAGTACATAGCCCCAAGGTTCTTGGGTTGCTGCTGCATCGACTGATTTTTGAACGAAAAGTGAAGCAGTATCGGCAGGTGCTGCTGCATGCAATTCAACGGTACCGCCGTTTGTTTTTGGTTTTAAATCTACTTCTTGAAGCGCCTTTCTAAGCATGACATCCTGAGTGCTTCCGATAACAGGGATCGCAACTTTTTTTCCATCCAAATCAGCCAGGTCTTTAATACCGCTTCCTTCATTTGCAACAAGGACAGCACCACCATTTACCGCACCGGAAATAAGATGGTATTCAGGGTTTTTCTCGTAGAAGTTTAGCAAAGGACCAGGACCGACTGTACCGACATCGATTGCCTTTGTCGCCATAGCTTCCATAAATAATCCGCCATTACTTACCGTTTTTGTTTCAATCTTTACATCTTCACCAAATTCTTCTTTAAAATAACCTTTTTCAAGAGCAACGATGGTCGCGCTGTGCGTTAAGTTTGGAAAGTAACCAATCTTCACGTTTTTTTCGCCGGAACCGTTCGATCCATCATCTCCCGATTGCGCACACCCGCTTACTATTCCAATAAACAATACGGAAATGAAAAGGTAGAACATTGATTTTTTAAACATAATTTTCTCTCCTTATTCTTCTGTGATTTTCTTTGAATGCTGTTAGCTAATCCCCCATTTTGTTTGGACATTGCGTTCCAGACGGGAGAAAACGACATTATCTACAATCGTTCCTATGACCGCAATGATGATCATGACCGAAATAACCAGATCCATTTGTCCGAGCGATCTTCCCATTTCCAGCAATTGACCAAGGCCGCCGCCGCCGCCGAGCAATTCACCGGCCATTAACGCGCGCCAGGAAAAGGCCCAGGCGATACGCAAACCGGAAATAATTTGTGGAACGGAGGCTGGCAGGATAACGGTGCGCAGAAAATGAAAACCGCTTGATCCATATGTTTTCGCAACCCTTTGATAGAGCTGGGGAACATTTCTGAATCCGCTTGTTGCATTTACGGTCATCGTCCAGGTCGCTCCAATGGTGACAATAAATAATATCGAGAAATCATTTAACCCGAACCAAATGATCGCCAATGGAAACCAAACAATACTCGGAATTGACTGCAAGGCCGTTACGATAAAACCAAGTGTATCTTCAATGAGCTTATAACGCCAAATGAAGTAACCTAAAATAAGGCCTATAATAATCGCAATGGTAAACCCAAGCAGAATGCGACCGAGACTTTTCCCAATCGCTGCTGTTATTTGTCCGCTTATCAATCCATTAAACAGTGTTTCGAATACCTGGGTCAGGCTCGGAAACATGAACTCAGGAAGACCGGAAAGTCTAGATGTTACTTCCCATATCACCGCTATCATTCCGATGAATATGATTCGTCTTAAAGCTGTAATCATCTCCGATTTCCTCCTTCAGTACTTTTTCGATTTCCTCCTGCAAAATGGACAGAATCCTTTGTTCGGTATTTAAGGTAACACTGTCCGGCATGACGCCATCTTTCATCGATGGTATGGAAATCGTCTCCTTGATTTTCCCCGGGCGCGTAGCAAAGACGATAACCTGTTCCGAGAGGAGAACGGCTTCACGAATATTATGGGTGACAAAAAAGATCGTTACTTTTGTTTTTCTCCAAATTTCAAGCAGTTCTCTGTGCAATACCATTCTTGTTTGTTCATCAAGTGCCGAAAATGGCTCATCCATCAACAAAATGTCTGGTTCCATCACCAAAGCCCTTGCGATGGCAACCCTTTGCTTCATGCCTCCGGATAGCTGATGGGGATAGGAATCCACATAGCGGCTAAGGTGGACCATTTTTAAAATGTCCATTGCCTTCGCCTTCGCTTCTTCTTTGGGCATCTTCTTTATCTTTAAGCCATATGTGACATTTTCAAGGACTGTCAGCCACGGAAACAATCCTGCTTCCTGGAAAACGACAACCCGGTCCGGTCCTGGTTTTGTCACCTTATTTCCGGCTACACGGATCTCTCCTTTATCAGCCTTTTCAAGTCCGGCAATTAAATAAAGGAGGGTCGATTTCCCGCAGCCCGATGGCCCGACAATCGACACGAAGCTTCCCTTTTCAACATTAATATTAATTTCATCGAGCACCTGTACTTTGTCTTTTTTTTCATTTAAAAAGCTCTTTTCAATCCCATCTATCGTCAAATACATATTATTCACCTCGTGTTAAATCCAAGTAGTTTTATAGGTTTTATGTATATATAATGCGGAAAATAGTCGTTTTTGTCAACTGTGATCTAGAAAATATAGATATTTAGCGATTTTATATTTCATAAAATTTCGAAGAGTCATAAAACTGTCAATAATTTAACCGTTATTATCGCTTAAATGTTTTATTATTTTAAATATACAGTATTTTCAGCCATAAGCTTATGAAGAATGGAAGGAGTGTTAGTATGCGCAGGAAGTTAACGAAATCCCTAGAAGAATTAATTCAAGAGAATAAAAAAGAATTGCTGGGTGACAAGCAAGCATTAGAAAAAATAGACAAAAGTATCGAAAAACGGCATGAATTCAAGAAGCTTGCGTAGACAGCAATGTAAAAAAACATCGAAATTCTTTGAAATTGATATTAAGTGAGAGGATGTTCCGAATCTTTCATTTGGAATACCCTCTCATTTTTTACACTAATGTTCTACCAAAATCATTTCGATTACATTACATTTTTTCCTGTAGATTATTTTCCATTGGATAAACGGCATCCCAAGATTCACTTGTAAGTGACTAATTATTTTCGAAACCTTCTAATCTCGGTTTCCTTAGTTTGAATACATTCTGCACTTCTTTACTATTAAAAAAACTTGCAGATTCATCCAGTCGGATTATCTGCAAGCTGATAAATTGCTTTAAGCGTACTTTTTATGCCGGAGCATCAAGATCATCTTCTGCAATATGTCTTTCATTATACTCAACATCTTTACGGGCATTGTATCTGTCGGCTTTTTCAAGTGTAACCGTGATGTTATAATCAGGAATACCTGCAAATTTCTCGTAACGGCCTCTTGGCAATAAGAAGTTTCCTTCAGGGAAGTGAACTTCAACATTTTCACGGGCGATGTCAACAAACTTCGCTCTTCCTTGGAATACACCAAAGCCGTTGTACAATACAATCCCTTCCCCTTCAGCAATGCTCAATTCTTGGGCATCTTCTTTGTTCATCAATACATCGTATCTGCCTGCACCATTTAACGGGTCCACTTCATTGTAAACCATGGAATTGAATTGTTTACCGCGACGGGAAGTAACAATAAATTGACCTTCTTTTTTACCGAGGTCAGGAATGTCAACATTAATAAGAGTTCCTTTGCCATCTGGAGTCGGACAAATTCCGTCTTCGCATAACCATGCTCCGCCCCACTGGAATACATCTCCTGCTTTTTTGAGGTCCTGGATTCCATCGTAGTTTGGATTAGCCTTGGCAATTTCATCCCGGATTTCTTGCCCATCTTTGAAATCAACCAAATGGGCTGTTTCTGGCTTAATTCGTTTGGCTAGATCAATATAGATTTTCCATTCCGCACGAGCCTCTTCAATCTGGTTCTTATTTCCTTCGATTTCTGGGCTAAAGTATACCATCCGCTCTGTGGAAGTCGATGTACCGCCCCCTTCTTGCTCATAGCGGGTTTTGGCAGGAATGACAATAACTGCTTCCTTGGCATCCACAAGAGTAGAGGTGTTCAGGATGATATCCTGGTGTACACGGATCTCGAGTTCAGATAAAGCTTTTTCCACAAAATCGGGATCAGGCATCGTTTCAAGGAAATTACCACCAGAAAGGTAATACATCTTAATCTTACGTTCGTGATCTTCCGGCAATACGATGTTTTCTAACGTTACGCCAACAATATCTCCTTGCCATTCTGCCAAATCAAATCCCCACAATTTTTCGATTCGTTGAATGTTTTCCCCATAGAAATCTCCACCAGGAAGCACAAATGGGTCAGCCCCCATTTCTCCACTTCCCTGTACAGAAGAGTGTCCACGGAATGGCATTAGGCCGGCATACTTGCGGCCCAGGTGTCCGCGCAGCAATGCAAGGTTTGCTACCTGTGAGATGTTATCTGTTGCAAACGAGTGCATGGTCAAGCCAAGTGCCCAGGCGTATACGGCATTTTTGCTATTCGCAAGCAGCTCAGCTAATTCAATAATCCGCTCTTTTGTCACACCAGATGATGTCATAATATCTTCCCAGCTTTGTTCCTGGACTTTTGCTTTTAATTCTTCATATCCGTTTACATGGTCATTGACAAATTCATGGTTGATTGCTGATCCAAGCCGACTTTCTTCCATGTCAAACCAGTGTTTCATAATTCCGTGCATGAAAGCAATATCCCCACCGATGTTGACTTGATAGAAGTCATCTGCGATTTTTGTTCCGAACAATGCGGATTCAGGGTTCGAAGGAATCCAATACTTGTCCATGGCTGGTTCTTTGTAAGGATTCACCACGATTATTTTCGTTCCCTTTTTCTTTGCTTCGAGCATATACTTTGTCGATACAGGTGAACTATTGGACGCTACACTTCCCCAGAACAAGAGGACGTCTGTGCCGATCCAATCAAGGTAGTTTGCTGTCGATGCCCCTACCCCAATCGAACGCTTCATCGCTGTCTTTGAAGGAGAGTGGCAAATACGGCTGGCATTGTCAATATTGTTTGTACCTAGGAATCGGGCAACTTTTCCTGCTACATAGTAGGATTCATTTGTAATTCCCCGGCTGGTTAAGTAAAACGCATACTGTTTCGGATCCAGCTTTTTCATTTTTCCAGCGATCATATCCATCGCATCGTCCCAAGTAAGCCTGGAAAACTTCCGCTCTCCTTTTCGGCGAATCATCGGATATGGAATGCGGCCCAGTTTACGAAGCTCGGTGCTGCTGTATTTTCTTAGTTCATCGATATCTGCATGAAGAATATCAGGATCAATCGCACCCACTGTATTTAAACGAAGTACATTCAACCTCGTTGTACAAAAGTGCGGTCCTGTTAAAGTTTGGTCAGAAAGACCGGATACTCCTAAAGCACAACCGTCACAAACACCTTTCGTTATGATGTTCGTTGCATATCCTAAGTTATCTTTGTTGTCCCAAACTATTTTCATAGTATCTCTTATATGGTGCGGCTTTACTTTCGTAAGCCCAAACGGAATCGGACTTACCCAATGCTTGGGTGCAGGCATTTTATCTTTCTTCTGTGGTCCTGGATGTTTTGTTTTTCCCATTCTATAACACTCCCAATAAATTCTCTTAATCTTAGTATATAAAAGGAAAATAAGAACACGCTTAATTTCCGATTTGTCAATTGTAATAATTACTGATTCAACCTTGTATAAAAAAGAAGGCTCTGTTAAATTCCATTGTTGATTTTCAAATGGTCATGGAATCTACTCGCTTTCCGCGGACGAACTGTCAAGCCTCCTCACTCGTACCTCGCTGCGGGGTCTTGCCAGCCCGTTTTTCCGCAGGAGTCTCGCAGATTCCCTTCCCAAAACAACATTATCGTTTAACAGAGCCAAAAAGAAAAACCACCGTATAACTCGAAGCTTTTGAGTTCTGACGGTGGTTAGTCTTTTGCAGGTTCGCTACCAAGTGCCATACCTAGTTATTAAATTTTGCCTGAATGTCTTCGTCGAACACGAAGATCGACATGCCAAAATCGCGATCTATATCTATATCGACAAACAGTTCTTTAAATTTACATCCTAAGAACTCTTCCATCTCTACAGGTGGGTTCTTACGATACATATCTTTGACCATTTCGGTTCTGGCTGATCGCAATGCCTGCTTTCCTTCATTGGCAGAGGCCATAAATTTCTCAACTGGAGAGAGATTTCCCTCCATCTCACAAATAGCCCAGTTTTTACAAAAAGTGGTGGTGATTTTGCTTGGTCCTTTGCCCATATGCTTTTTCCGAAAGGAACGCACTATATTGCTAAATTCTGCTTCGTATTTATTCACGATATCCTCCCTGTCAACCCTACAGGTTTTAACATGTTAGGTATTGTATCATACGAAACTTTATTAGAAAAGGGATCAACCAGCCATTTTTTGTGATTGTGATGCCTCATTCAATCGACGCAGCCGGCGAATGTCCAGGCGAATGAGCAAGGAAACCACTAATGCCACTATAAATAAACCGGCAAAGAACGTTAAGCTTGTCGCATAGCTTCCTGTTGTATCCTTCATCCATGCTGCAAACATTGGACCAGCCAACCCTGCAGCGGCCCAAGCGGTTAAAATGTATCCGTGAATCGCACCAAGCTGTTTCGTTCCAAACATGTCACCGATAAATGCCGGAATCGCTGCAAACCCACCGCCGTACATCGTATAGATAACTGCGAGCATGATTTGGAAAAGAATCGCTTCTTTTGTGTGGGGCAGCAATGTAAATAAAATAATTTGTGATGCAAAGAAAATCGTATATGTGTTTGGACGACCAATGTAGTCTGAGATCGATGCCCATGCAAGACGGCCGAATCCATTGAAAAGGCCTAATATCCCAACAAGTGCCGCTGCTTCTGCTGTCGATAGTCCGATGCTCTCTTGCGCTAACGGCTTCGCCGCAGACAAAATCGCTATTCCACATGTTACATTAATGAACAGCATAATCCATAAATAATAGAAACGGGATGTTTTAATCGCTTCATTAGCTGTTAATTGAGATAGATCTTGTTGAATTCTTGCTTTGCCTGATTGAACTTTCTCTTTAAAGCCTTCTGGCGCCCAATCGACAGGTGGTCTCTCTAGATATAATGATGATAATGTCATGATAATAAAATAAGACGCACCTAAAATGTAAAACGTATTCGCTGTACCAACGGATTTAATCAATGTATCCATGATCGGGCTTGAAATCGCAGCCGCAAAACCGAATCCCATAATCGCAAGTCCTGTTGCCAGGCCGCGACGGTCCGGAAACCATTTCACCAAAGTGGAAACCGGAGCAATATATCCAACTCCCAAACCAATTCCGCCTAAAACTCCATAAGTTAAATATAATAATGGCAGTGACCCAAGGCTAACAGCGAATCCAGCGCCTATAATCCCTGCTCCGAAGAAGCCTGCTGCAAGAAGTCCGGCTTTTCTCGGTCCGTGTTTCTCAACAAAATGTCCCAGGAATGCTGCGGATAAACCCAGAAATAAAATTGCTAAACTAAATGTTAATTGTACTTGTTTCGCAGTCCATCCGAAATCCTCGATCAATGGATCTGTAAAGTTGCTCCAGGCGTACACCGATCCAATGGAAATGTGAATTCCCACTGCCGATGCCGCGATCAGCCAGCGGTTTTTTGTCTTTTTCATCTGTCTTCCCCCTAATTGTGTGGCTCTTTTTCACATCATCTGCTATTCCAACTTGAAAATTCCCCGTTCCGTAACGGACAAGGTTCATTTCTGATTATCTATAACAATAGAAATGTAAGAAAAAGAACCTGATAGAACCCTTTTTATGTACTCCACTTTCCATGCATGGAGACCTTTATCCCGGCGTTATTCACAAATGCCAAAGAAAAGAGGTCTTTAAAAACAGATAACCGCCAACCTCTCTGCATGTGCATACAATCAGGGCATGTACATCCAGAGAAAAATTGACGGTTAGTTTCAAGCAGGTTTCGCTACTATCGGACCAACAGTAAATCGCTTTCAATTCTCGTTACACTTTAACCGACGACAGGATCGCTATCTCGAATCAGAATGTGACAAATTTATGAACTATAAAAAATATTATCACTTTATGAAAATCTGTGCAATACCTTAAAGAAAACTCGTCGAGTGACGAGCCCATAAAGACGAAGACAAAGACGTAGTTGTCCTATGCAGAGAGGAAAATATATACTTTCCTCTCTGCCAAAAAGAAATCACACACCGATTTTACACGATGGACAGAATAGTTTAGTGTATGTTTAGATTTATATAATTCTAAAAAAATAGGGTGAAAACAATGCTTGAAAATATGAGTGAAAAGTATACCATCACAAAGTACACAAATGAAGAGTTCCTTGAGGTGGAAGATGTCATTGTAAATGAATTTCCGTTGACGGTTTTTTTGAACGATGAAGAGTTTGCTACCATAGTCTGCACTCCAACGAACTTCGAGGAGATGGTCGTGGGCTTTTTAGCGTCTGAAGGTGCGATTCGTTTTTATAGCGATATTGATTCCATCAGCATCGACGAAAGCCGCGGTTATGCTTACGTAAAGTTAAAAGCAGCTACAGTCACGAGCCAGGAATATTACTCGAAACGCTTTATTGGTTCATGCTGTGGAAAAAGCCGCCAATTCTATTTTCACAATGATGCGAAAACAGCAAAAACATCGACATCAACCACGACGATTTCAGCAGCTCAATGTATTCGTCTGATGAACGAGATGCAAAATAGTTCCGAGGTTTTTCAAGAAACTGGCGGTGTTCACAATGCTGCACTATGTACCCCTGAAGAAATGGTTGCAGTGCGTACTGACATTGGCCGGCACAATGCATTGGATAAATTATTTGGATATAGTATTATGAACCGTGTATCTGTCCGCGATAAGATCATTGTATTTAGCGGCCGGATTTCTTCTGAAGTCTTATTGAAAGCAGCAAAGATCGGTGTGGGTATCGTCTTGTCAAAGTCGGCACCTACTGACTTGGCCATTAAGCTAGCCAATGATTTAAACATCACGGCAGTCGGTTTTATTCGCGGAAAATCATTCAATATATACTCATGTCCGGAAAGAATCACAAAATAGAATGTTCGAGGGAGGGAAAAGCCAGTGCTAACAGAACCGACGGTATATGATTATTTCAACCGCCCTCTTCGAGATTTAAGAATCTCGGTTACAGATAAATGTAATTTCCGCTGCACCTATTGTATGCCTGCTGAAATATTTGGCCCGGATTATCCCTTCTTAAAAAGAAATGAACTTCTTTCCTTCGAAGAACTGGAACGGCTAACAAAGATATTTGTCGGTTCCTTAGGAGTTAAAAAGATCCGCATCACCGGCGGGGAGCCTTTAATGCGAAGCAATCTGGCTGAGCTTATTAGGAAAATCAAAAGTATCCACGGTGTAGAAGATATTGCAATGACAACGAACGGCTCACTTTTGCCCAAGTACGCCCGTGAGTTGAAAGAGGCCGGTTTAAAGCGGGTTTCCATCAGCCTGGACTCCTTAAAAGATGAAATATTCGGGAAAATCAACGGCCGCGGCGTGTCCGTTCAAACGGTACTCGATGGAATTGATGCTGCCAGTGAAGCAGGCTTGCAAGTGAAAATAAATATGGTCGTTAAAAAGGGAATGAACGATTCGGAAATCATTCCAATGGCCAAATTCTTCCGCGAAAAAGGACATATCCTCCGCTTTATTGAATACATGGATGTTGGCAACACAAACGAGTGGAAGCTCGATGACGTCTACCCGAAAAAGCAAATCATCGACGACATCAGCCAAGTCATGCCACTGGAACCGATTGACCCAAACTACACAGGAGAGGTAGCCAGCCGCTATCGTTATATTGGATCCAATGATGAGATCGGCGTGATCTCATCCGTCTCCGATGCGTTCTGTTCCAGCTGCAACCGGGCCCGTCTGTCCGCAAGCGGAATGCTGTACACCTGTCTGTTTGCTTCAAAGGGACATGATCTCAGATCCCCTCTTCGATCTGAACTGACAGACGAAGAGCTGGCAAGTCTTTTGCAAGAGCTCTGGAACGTGCGCAAAGACCGCTATTCCGAAGAACGCAGTACAGCAAGCACCACTCACAAGAAAATTGAAATGAGCCATATCGGTGGATAAGGTATGCTTGCAATTTAAATGACTGATTAATATCACCCCAAATGGAAAATCTTGAATAATATTCGCCATTTGGGGTGTTCTTCTTTTTGCCGCTCAGGCCTTCTCTATATATTTTAAAAAAAGTGATAAGAAACCATCTCGAATTTGTTTATTTGTAGCGATAATTATTATATTAAGATATTAATATGCGCCTGTTGATTAACAATGTTCTTAAGCAGAATTTAAGGTTACAATTCTTGTTTATTGACTGCACCGACTCAATCCAATATCCCTTTTTACGATAGTGAACAGGTTTAATGTAAACCGGAGCTAAATCTGTTCATCCCCTATCAAACCATTCCCTGTGATTAAACTCGCAAAAATCTTGCATTAATTAAACTAAAAGTAGAGCTGTTTATTGGTAGAAGCTACCCGAGCATCTTTATTAGTTTTTTTAATTTTTCTAATTTCTTGTTATTTAAATTGAGCAAACCATTTCCTTCAAGTGTCTTCGGATAGCCCAACGAAACTGTGTTATTTAATAGTTCCTTAAATATTTCTGGTTCTGATAATCTTGAACCACGCATCGACTCAAATTTATCAGTCAAAAGTGCAACAGCCCCTGAGACATGCGGAGCGGCCATGGATGTACCGGATAAAGCGGCATATTGGTTACCAGGATAAGTTGATACAACATGTTCCCCGGGGGCCACTAAATCCACTTCACCATTAGAATTACTAAAGCTGGATATCCGTTTAACCGGATTAACCGAGCCTACTGCAACAACTTCCGGGTAAGCCGCTGGAAAACTGTACTCATTTGTCTCGGAATCACCATCTCCTTCATTTCCTGAAGCGCATACAACCATAATATTATTTTGTACCGCATTGCTAATCGCAGAATGTAAAGCCAGATCATCATCCGGTCCGCCTAAGGACATAGAGATAACCCGTACTTTCTCTCCATTAGGGCCTGTCCATCTGACGGCATAATTAACAGCTGAAGCAATGTTTTCTGTTGTTCCTTCTCCTGCTCCGGTTAACACCTTAAGCACCAGCAACCTCGCTTTTGGTGCTACACCTACAACACCATCACCATTTTCTGCAGCAGCAACGGTACCACAGACATGAGTTCCATGACCGTTATTATCGGCAAAGTTGGCAGGGTCACCATTAAAATCGTCCGTAAAATTATAACCACCAATTATTTGACCAGCTAAATCCATATGACCTTGCTCGCAGCCAGTATCTATTACGGCTACTACAATGTTTTCACCTTTAAACCCTTCTCTCCAAACAGAACGTGCACGAATCATTTTTATACCCGGGGGCACTTCAAAAGTATTTTCTGCTATTGCTTCTATCTGGAAGGGTATTAAATGAACTTTTGGCAATACTATCTTCTCCCTTCATAATCTGAATCTAGAAATATTGATGCAGGTTTATATATGCTATGAAGGGAGACAAGCTTTTGCTATAAACCTTGGTCTATTTTTAGTAGCGGGATTTTGGTTTTTGTAGCGGGGACCCGTTTACGTAGCTGAAAGTTCTTCTTTTATAAAGAAACTTGTCATTTTCGGCAATCTTATTTCGTGCAATAACCAGGTCACTTGGGGTAAATTATTACAGTGGAATGAAATAAATGATGGTTTCGCAAATATTATATAGGAGTGATTACATGCGTTCATTAAAAGGAAAAACTGCCTTAATCACAGGAGCCGGCAGGGGAATCGGCCGGGCTGCAGCTATTGCACTGGCCCAAGAAGGCGTAAACGTTGGATTGATTGGTTTGAATATGTCCAATCTTGAAAAGGTGACTGCTGATTTGGCGCAATATGATGTTGATGTTTCAGCAGCTTCTGCCGATGTGGCCGATCTTGATGCTGTCAGTCATGCAGTTGAGCATATCAAATCAGACCTCGGGACGATCGATATCTTAATTAACAATGCCGGAATTGCTAAATTTGGCGGATTTATGGAACTCACTCCCGAAGAATGGGAAAATATAATCAAAGTCAACCTGATGGGAGTATATAATGTAACCCGTGCGGTATTGCCAGGAATGATTGAGCAAAAAGCAGGCGACATCATTAACATTTCTTCATCTGCCGGCCAAAGAGGTGCTGCCGTGACAAGCGCATACAGCGCATCCAAATTCGCTGTTCTTGGGCTGACCGAATCATTAATGCTGGAAGTGCGCAAGCACAACATCCGCGTCAGTGCCCTCACTCCAAGTACAGTGGCAACCGATTTAGCGATTGAGACAAATCTGACCGACGGCAATCCCGAAAAAGTCATGCAACCCGAAGACCTTGCTGAATTCATGGTAGCCCAGCTAAAGCTGAATCCGCGGGTCTTTGTAAAAACAGCAGGCATGTGGTCTACAAATCCTTAAGAAATCCAGCAAGCCCGGAGACCGATCGACGCCACTAAGGGTAATTCTTTTCCTTTGGATATTTAAAAAGGAGCAAGCCGATACCGGCTGCTCCTTATATTTATTTATTCCTTGTTGCTTGCTTCTTACTAGACTTTCACTATCAATATCCTTCAACAATCCCTTTCTTCAACTGTATAAACAAGGTTGTTATTACTTTCTATATGCCTTAGTCGCTATATAGTTGCCTGCCTAAAAATTTGATGAAACAAAAAAAGAGGTACACTCCTCTATCAAGGAATGTACCTCTAATGGTATGACCCGAGAGGGATTCGAACCCCCGACCCCATCCCTGTCAAGGATGTATTCTCCCGCTGAACTATCGGATCGTAATAAGGATAGTCTTCTTAAAGCACATATCTAATTATATGTTTTGTCCGAAAAAAGTCAACCTCATTAATGATATTTTCCCCTTCTTTTTAATTCCTTTATCAGTCCAAGCATTTCATTCGTATTTCCCAACTGTATATTGATAAACTAAACAGTGAAAATAAGGAGGAATATAAAATGACGTTGAAAGTTCGAATCTATTCTGATTATGTTTGACCGTTCTGTTATATAGCGGAGGCTCCGCTTAAGGATGCAATGAAAGGACGAGATGTTGAGATCGAATGGATGCCGTTTGAGCTACGTCCGTATCCGGCTGAAACATTATCTCCGAAAAGCGAAAAATTTCAGCAGGGCTGGACACAATCCATCGCCCCTCTGGCTGAACGTTTTGGCGTGAAAATGATTATGCCAGAAACGGATCCGACCCCTCATACTCACCTGGCGCATGAAGGTTTTCGTTTCGCCAAGGAAAATGGCAAGGGAAATGAATATGTGGAGACTGTCCTGAAGGAATTCTGGGAGCAAGGCAAGGATATCGCAAGCATTGATGTTCTCTCCGATACCGCTGCTTCAATAGGATTGAACAGGGATGAGTTCAAGAAAGCATTATCCGAACGCAAATATGAAATGCATCATAAGCAGGCACTGAAGCATGCCTATTACGATGCCCAAATTACAGCAGTGCCGACCTTTTTCATCGGTAACCGCCGCGTCCAGGGCTTGCATACGCAAGAAGCATTGGAAAGAATTCTGGATGAAGAAGCAGCAAACTAAAATAGAGATCCTAAGGCACTATCCATTTTTATGGATGGTGCCTTTTCAAAAAATAAGAACATTCGTTTCCTTTTTATTTGCATAAAGAACGTTTGTTCGCATATAATATAATTAAGATTCAGAGAAATGGAGGTTTATGAATGTGAAAACGATGCTGCTGCTTAGCTTGGAAGAAGGAACACCATTGGAAATTATTTATCTTTCCGAAAAAGAAACGATTTCACAGCGAAGGATTTCCGTCCTTGAAATAGAGGGTGAATATATTCGGGCTTTCTGCTTTCTTCGGCAAATGAAACGCACCTTTAAAATTCCCAACATTCTATCCGCTCGCCTGATTCAGCCCCGCTATAAACAATTGGGATAATGGTGACCTTCGCTTTAATATTTACTTTCTCATTAATCTTCTAACAGGAAAAGTCACACCTATTTATGCTAGAATTATGTTCGTAATCGATACGACATTCATATAAGGAGTGTGAGACGATGAGTATACCTAAAGGAACCATTAAAGAATATGCGTTTACGAGCAAGGAGTTGGGGGAAGAATTTGAATTATTGATTTATCTTCCTGCAAATTTCTCTCCCCTCTATAAATATTCTGTGGCTATTGCCCAGGATGGCCGGGATTACTTTCAACTTGGTCGGATCGGAAGGGTCGCTGACGAATTGCATCACCTGCAGGAAATCGAAAATCTAATCATTGTCGGTATTCCTTACCGGGATGTCCACGACCGCAGGAGCAAATATCATCCTTCTGGTGAAAAGCATTCTGCCTACATACGCTTTCTCGCCCATGAGCTGGTTCCGTTTCTCGATAAAGAGTTTCCCACGTATCAAATGGGAATGGGACGGGCTTTAATCGGGGACTCTCTTGGCGCGACCGTTTCCCTATTGACGGCTTTACAATATCCACATACATTCGGCAAATGCATTCTGCAATCTCCTTATATAAACGATGCCGCCCTGCAAGCGGTTAAGGACTTTGAGCACCCTCACCTCATTGAACTGTATCATGTCATCGGCAAACAGGAAACCGAGGTGCCGACGACAGAGGGAACAAAGAAGAACTTTATCGAGCCGAACCGCAGAATCAGCGAGATATTTAAACAAAAAGGATTTTCTTATTTTTACGATGAATTCGACGGAAATCATACGTGGAAATACTGGCAGCCTGATTTAAAACGGGCACTCAAGGAAATTTTTTAAGTCAGGTTAATTATTCCATCCAAACTTTGTTATAATTATATAACTGCACATGTTAGACCATTCACTTTTTATACGAGGAGGTACCAAAATGAAATATGGAGTGGCTATTTTCCCATCAAAAAATCTCCAGGACAAAGCAAATTCCTATCGAAAACGGTATGATCCGCATTACGCACTCATCCCTCCGCATATTACAATTAAAGGGGCATTTGAAGCCAGTGATACTGAAATCAAAAATGTCGCGGAAAAGCTTTCGCAAATCTCTTCAGATTCAAAGCCGTTTACCTTAAACGTCCTTAAAGTCAGCTCTTTCCAGCCTGTTAATAATACCATTTATTTCAAAGTTGAACTAACTCCTGAACTGAAAAAATTACACGAAACTCTTCATAGTAAAGATTTCTTCAAGAGTATAAATGAATATGCTTTTGTCCCGCACATTACGATTGGACAGCAGCTTTCAGACGATGAACACTCCGATGTGTTCGGCCAGTCAAGAATGCTTGATGTCACACATTCAGAGGAAGTGGATCGTTTCCATCTTCTGTATCAGCTTGAAAATGGTTCGTGGTCCGTCCATGAAACATTCATATTAGGAAAGGAATAGAAAAATGAACGTAATCATTGCAAAAACTGAGCAAGAACGTAAGGATGCTTATTTCGTTCGTACAAAGGTCTTCATCGACGAACAACATGTTCCAGCACGGGAAGAAATTGACCAATACGAACAGGACGCAACCCATTTTGTTTTGTATGACGACATGCATTACCCGATCGGAGCCGGCCGTTTTCGCATGTTAGACGGTATAGGCAAGGTTGAGCGAATTTGCGTCATCTCTTCATCGCGCCAAAAAGGTGCTGGTGTCCTGATCATGAAAGCCATCGAAGAATTCGCTATTTCAACAGACATCAAGAAATTGAAGCTGAATGCACAGACACACGCGATTCCCTTCTATGAAAGCCTTGGTTATTTGACGGTTTCTGATGAATTCCTTGATGCGGGCATTCCACACAAAATGATGATAAAAGAAATCTAATTAAACCGGACGCTTCATGTACAAAAACATGAAGCGGTCCGGTTTTTTTCTCCTTTCACCTCCGGCAACTATAAAAATCCACTATTGTCCTATGAGCAATTCGCCTTTGTGCTCATAAACTATTATAAGAATCACAAAGGAGGGGTAACGTGAACAATAATGAATTCGACATGGAAGAATCCCAGAGACGGCTAATGGAATTAATGGTGTCCCGTACACTGAAAAAGCATGGCATCAGTAAAGGGAAGTTCAATCTTTCTGAAGAGGAAAGGGATAAATTGAGAAGCACAATCGAACTTCTACAGAAGCAATCAGCAGCACTGATGGGCAATCGAAACACAATAACAGAAGCTGATGTAAACCCGGGGACCAATATGTACAATGTCAGAGATACTGAATCAGATGAAAGCCTCGAGCAAGAAGCATTTTCGGAACTCAACTTAGCGCAAAGAAGAAAAAATAGACGTTTGGAGTGATGCATCCGTCCAAACATAGTTGCCTGACCTGCATACTTTATAAGTGAATAATCAAAAAGGAGGATCATTATGAATCAAGATGTTTATAAAAGCAATGAAAAATATGAAAGCAGATGGTCTGCATTGGATCCAGACTCCAGACACCCGATGAGCAATTATTGCAAAGACGACGACAACGAAATCGAACAGGATGCGACGCAAAAAAGTTCCGAGTATCAATTGTCTGAAGAGCTCATTTATATTAAAGATTCCTGCAACGTAGAGATCAACTCTACTGACGTGAAAGCGGCCCTTTCTTTACAGGCAGCCCTTCAAGCAGCTATCGCAGTAGTGATCAGCATTTCAATCGCAGATGGAGACAGAGCCGATAAAGTCACCCAGGATTTGCTTCAGTCTTCCAAGATTACGCAAATCACACGCCAAAAAACAATTGTCGAAAACTCCAGAGATATTGATATCAGAACAACTGATGCGCAAGTCGCCGTCAATATCCAGCTATTGCTTCAACTATTGCTTGCTCTTATCGTAGAACTAGATATTCTATAAAAAAGAAAAGGACACGAAATGTGTCCTTTTCTTTATATTTTGACATTAATATTTCCGCCTTTACCGGTTAATTCGGCCGTCGCTTGAGTGATAATGTGCTCAGGGATCTTGCTTTTCAATGATGGCACAGAAAAATAAGCGGAAGCTGCGTTCATAGGCTTTCTATTCTGTAACGATTCGCCTTTTTCTACATTTTCTGTTTCCTTATCCATGCTCTGAATAAATGTAATCGGTCTGATTGGCATAACACCTTGTACAAACTTGTCCGGTTGCTTTTCAGCGCCCACCGTGCGATTTGCGTACTGTATATACTCATATTGAGTCACTGGAAGAATGTATCCCATCATATTCACCCCTTTGCCGACACTTTATGTATCGAAAGCCTTCTTTATTAGATATATACCCATTTTTTTTTTACATAAACACATCATTTAGACTCTTTTGGTTTCGAATATGTTTTGGTATGATGAATACTGCTTGAATATTAAATAGAATTTGAGGTCATATCAATGAATGCAGCTAAATCAGGAAAAGAGATAATCCGTCTTGAAGCTGTATCTGCTGAACGGCTTCAGGCCTTATATGAACAAGGCCGGCGCGGAGAACTTTCTTGTCCGATTTGTGGGAGCCATATGAAATTACATCTAGGCATCCATGAACCCCCGTATTTTGATCACGCTCTTCCCTCTTCAAACTGTGAGTGGCAACTTGAATCCGAGAAAGTAATGGAGAACTCTGTAAGTTCCGGTTTCAGGCTGCCGAAACAGAGAAATATCGGTGCTTCTTCGGGCATATCTTTTATTAAAAGCAAACCGATAAAGGGAAATCCATCGTTCACGGAAAAGATGCCTACGTCATACACAAACGAAGGTGCATATTTCGCACTTCTCAAAGAACATGGGATAACGCTTGATAAACAGCAAATGACAGCTGCTACCAGCATCGATGGCCCTCTGCTCGTCTTATCTGGTGCCGGGAGCGGCAAAACAAGAGTATTGACGGTACGCACCGCATATATGATTGCAGAGAAAAAAGTCGACCCGAAAGACATTATGCTCGTTACGTTTACGGCGAAAGCCGCTAAAGAAATGAAAGAAAGGCTGCTGTCTTATCCTAAAATCTCTGTATCAGACGTAAATCAGCTGGTCAGCGGAACCTTCCACAGCATCTTTTACAAAATATTGATGTTTCATGAGCCGGAAAAATGGCAGCGAGACCTTCTAATAAAGTGGGACTGGGAAAAGGAAAAAATCATAAAAGCGGCCGGACGTGAATACGGACTGGATGAAAAAGAGTTTGCTTATGATCATGCCCTTCAAAGAATCGGGCTATGGAAAAACTCGCTCGTTTTTCCGAAAGATATTAAACCGGTTGATGATTGGGAAAAATCATGTGCTTATTTATACAAAAAATATGAAGAATCTAAAGAAAAAACAAGGATGTATGACTTTGATGATATGCTTGTCGGCTGTTATTTATTTTTAAAGTCTAGCCCAGCAATCTTGGAGAGGTACAGGCAGCGGTTTCAATATATTCATGTCGATGAATTCCAGGATATTAATAAAGTTCAATATGAACTGGTGAAACTCCTTTCGTCTGACTCGAAAAATATTTGTGTTGTCGGGGATGATGACCAGGCCATCTATTCTTTCCGTGGAAGTAACCCGTCCTTTATTCTTGATTTTGAAAAAGATTTTCCCGGTACAAAAGTGGTTAAACTTACGGAAAACTACCGTTCCGCACATGAAATTGTCGCTACAGCAAACCGGATCATTGCAAACAATCAAAACCGGATAGACAAAACGATGAGCGCTCAGCACAATTTCAGTGAACCTGCCTTTATGTTTTATCCATATGACGAAGAATTGGAAGCCACGATGATCGTGACTGACATTAAGGAGAAATTATCCCAGGGAGCAAGACCCGGCGATTTTGCGATTCTCTATCGAACCCATTCTATGTCACGCGCAGTATTCGAAAGACTCGCAGCCGGTTCTTTACCTTTTATGATTGAACAGGATGCCGAATCTTTCTATGAACGGCGGATTGTTAAAGGAATGCTTTCTTTTTTGCGTTTAAGTATGCAGCCGCAGAATTCAAAAGCTGCAGCCGATGTGTTATCCTCGCTTTTTTTAAAGCAAAGCGTCCTCCAAGAGATGAAGGCACTAACCATTTTACAGGATTGTGATTTTATCGATGCCTTTTCCTTTATTAAAACAGGACATGCTTTTCAGGAGAGAAAGCTGAAGGCTCTCCCTGCAAAGATTCGATCACTGAAGAATGTCAGGCCGCCCGTCGCCCTGGAAATCATTGAAAAGGATCTTGGCTATCAAGACTTTGTAAAAAAGCGGGGCAATGAAGGTAATATCGAGAAGGGCTCGGACGACATCCGGGATATCAAGGTTGCCGCTAAACGCTTTGAAACCATCGGTGAATTTCTCGATCACGTTGACCATATGATCGGAATGAATAAGGAAGTGAAACAGCTTTCCAAGCACGTAACCGATGCTATTCAGCTTACAACGATTCACCGTTCAAAAGGACTCGAGTACAAAACAGTGTATGTATTATCTACCGTCGATGGGAGCATTCCGCATGATTTCGCCTTAGATTCCTACCGCAAGGGTGAGCTTGAGCCATTGGAAGAAGAGCGGAGGCTGCTGTATGTCGCGGCAACCCGCGCAAGTCTCGGTCTCTACTTTTCTATACCGCAAACGAGACGAGGAAAAACAGCTTATCCTTCACGGTTTCTAAAGCTATAAATCAGGGCTTTGGATGATCAGCGGGTTTCACAGACTGATTGCCCGATTTGTTGAATTGATTATAACCAGGATCGTTTTTCAATCTGCTAAAAAAAAAGGGCCGACGAAAAGCACGTTTGGATGAGCTTTTTGTTGGCCCCTTTTTAAATCAATCTGATCACTTCTTTTTATTAAGCATATTAGCAATCGTGCTGAAATCGAGCTTATTGCCATCTTTCACGATGGACTTGACGATTTTATCTTCCATTTCTTTGTTCACGGGTTTATTGGCAATTCTGGAAACACGTTTAATCACGTTTCGAACCGTCTTTTCATCTTTAAAATTTGCACCTTGCAACGAATTTGCCAATTCAAATACATCCTTCATATTTACGCCTGTTTTGCCTTCCATGTTTTTAAAGAAATTATTGTCCACTTTTAGCCCTCCTTCACTGTATTACTATCCTATGTAAAGGAATATTTATTGTGAGGAAATTAGGACATTATGAACATCTGGACTTCTATAATCCATAAAAAAACGGAACGGGTTAAACCCATTCCATTTTCAAGATTAGCAATAAGCCGCACCGACAATAATTAACAAGATAAACAAGACTACAATTAAAACAAAACCGTACCCGTGGCCTTTATCATATCCGGCGTCTTCGTATCCATATCCACTACATCCATATCCGTACATTTTTATTTCACCTCGCTTTTTCGCTTAGGTTACTTTAACATATGTAAGGCTAGTGACTGATGTATAGGCAGCATCCCATACAGTGAACCCAATTTACGGTACAAGTCCCTATCCTTTGGGCTTAAATACCAAGGCTCCAATAAATCCGAATATTATCGCAGAAGATATACCTGAACTAGTAACTTCAAACATCCCGGTGAGAACTCCCACTAGCCCATGCTTCCCTGCCTCCTGCATCGCGCCATGGACAAGGGAATTTCCAAAAGAGGTAATCGGGACGGTTGCACCCGCTCCAGCAAAATCCATCAGCGGTTCATAAAGCCCAAAACCGTCTAGTATCGCCCCGGCAACTACAAAGGTACTAAGTGTATGAGCCGGGGTCAGCTTTGCTACATCGAACATAAGCTGGCCGATTACACAAATGATCCCTCCGACAACAAACGCCCAAAAAAACATTGGGAGCATTCAACATTCCACCCTTCAAGATTTGACTTGCTAAAAGAATGACTGCTGTTCATTGTCGCCCAAACAGCTAATCGTTCTTGCCTTTACGTTAATTCTTTTTGCAGCTTCACTATTTTTTGAAATTTTTCCTTCGCCTTCTTTTCAGGGACATCTTTTTCTCTGAGCATATTATTTAATCTCACTGTTTCCAGAAAGATCTTATAATCACTGGAGACGGTAAATTTATACCCCTTAAACTTCTTCTTCAGGCGGTCATTTACATTCTTTTCAATCTTTTTCATTTGAAACCTGTGCATATGATTCACCTTATAAGCGACCAGAATATCTTTGCCGTTTTGCACGGCAACAACATCGTAAATGCCGTCAATTCTCGCCACCTCATTTTTCACCTTTTCCGGTACTCCATCTTTTTGATATGTAACGCTTCTGATGTCCATGGCAGGAGGATCCGTCTTCTGGATAAGGGCCATACCCTCTTTCTGATCGTCTCTGTTACCTGTACATCCTGTGATAATAAACAGAAGGGTTAGGGAAAAGATAAGATAATACGCTGTACTATGCCTTTTATTTGGCATGTTCTCACGTCCTCATTAATGTTTGTTCTGTTTATTATTTTTCGACTTTCTACCTTTTTTATGAATGAAATTTTTCCCAGAAAAAAACCTTATCCTTTGAAAGATAAGGTTTACACACTTTTTTAAACTTAGCTGTTTTTGAGCTGTTTTTATTTGCTTATTTGGCATCCGCAGCCTTTCTTCACTTTAACAGGTTTGCCTTTGGCTAAGGGTCTTGGGTATGGATATCCCGGCTGTTGTTTATTCATAGCAAATCCTCCTTTTAGTACCATTAAGAAAGTTTAACTAAAGAATTGCGCGTTGATAAATAATATCGTTGATTTTTGGCTCATTTAAGCTCCAACTGCATAAGGTCGAGAGAAAGCTCGCTTTCTCCTCGACCTTATGCAGTTGGAGCGACCTATCAGCTATGCTGAAAGGCATGTGAAACTCATGTTTCACATGAATGAGTCAAAAATAAATTGGTGGACTGCTTAATTCAACTTATATAGTATATGAAGACACCTTATGCTATGGTTCTTTCAACTGCCTATCAACCCGCTGATTATTGTCTCAATGATAGAGCCAATCGCTGCTATTGCGAGAACAATGATCACATAATCACTAAATGGGGTTTGGTATAGATATAAGCCTCCCAGCAGCATGCTCACCCAAATACCGGTACACCAATGACAGCTCAAAAGCTCTCCGATCCAACCTTTGACTCCTTCTTCCTTTGGGGTAAAATAGATTTCTACCGTGCCGTCTTCTTCTGTTTCTTCTATCTCTTTAAAAAACGGCCTTCTGATAAATTCCGTAATTCTATCATAGACAATAAGCCTGGTCAGCCGGAATGCTGCCAGGCCGAGCAATATAATCATGGTCAAATCGATGTTTTCCAGCATCATGCCTATCCTCCGCTTAGTTTGGTTTATTCTAGGCATATTTCTGTAAAAAAGACGGATCATACCAACCTAAAATGCTGTATTTCGGAAATATCAAGGTCAAATACGGTAGGACCGGATTTTACTTTGATAGAGTCTTCATGTTTACCGAGCACTTGAAGGCTAAGGATTTTCCCTTTTACAACTGCTTCACAGAGTGGCTTTTGTGCATTAGCGGGGTACTGCGAGAGCTCATTCAGTTTTAAAAGCAAAGCATCTCGTCCTTCGGGTGTGTTACTGTACATATGATTGCTATTCAATGAAGAGAAATCCTCTTCCTCTTGCATTGTTACTTTTTTAACCGCGGCGATTTCATCCTCAATTTCCTTTAACGCCTCATACACGCCGTATTCCTGTTTCAATTGCTCTAATTTTCGTTCTTCGTCAGCTTCTTTTCGCTGTTCTTCATTTTCATCATTCTGCTCCCTATCTGAAAATAATGACTCCTCACCCGGTACGCCTTCTCTCTTTTTTTGATGGCCCTTTGAACGATGTACCTGCTGCATTTGTGGCGCATCCTGCGGCGGCATTTCCGGTTGGACAATATATAAAAGTGGCTTAGCCTTTTGTTTAGTATTATCGTCCATTTTACGCTCCTTTCTTTAGTACATAATTTTCGAAAAATCCATTGAGATTAAAAATAAACAGACTTTATATAATATATATGGGCAATTTATCATTTTATGATGTGTCCTTTTTTTCCTCCAGCGCAAAACATAAAAAAGCTTGCCCGAATAGGACAAGCTTCGTTCATAAACGTATTCTGTCAGACAGTACATTTTAACCGATTACATGATAACCGGAATCAACATGGATGTTTTCTCCTGTAATCCCACGGGACATGTCGCTGAATAGGAAAACAGCTGTGTCGCCAACCTCTTCAGGTGTTGTGATACGGCGAAGAGGGGCACTCTCTTCAATTTTTTTCAAAATGGAATTAAAGTCGCTGACACCTTTCGCTGACAAGGTGCGGATCGGCCCGGCAGAAATGGAATTCACCCGGATTCCCTGCTTGCCCAGGTCGTTTGCCAAGTATCTCACACTCGCATCCAATGAGGCTTTTGCAACCCCCATCACATTATAATTCGGCAGGACGCGTTCGCCGCCAAGATACGTCAAGGTGACGATACTGCCGCCTTCGGACATCAATTCCTTTGCAGTCTTTGCCACCGCAGTCAATGAATAAGAACTAATGTTGTGTGCAAGCAAGAAACCGTCGCGGGTTGTATTCATATAGTCCCCCTCGAGTTCTTCCTTATTGGCGAAAGCAATGCAATGAGCGATGCCGTGAATGGTACCGACTTCTTCCTTAATAACCGCAAAGCACTTATTAATATCTTCATCGTCTGTCACATCACAAGGCAATACAAGCGATGAAGTTCCTAAAGATTCAGCCAGTTCCCTCACGTTTTTTTCAAGCCGTTCACCTGCATATGTAAAAATCAATTTTGCACCGGCCTCGTGCAAGGAACGAGCGATTCCCCAGGCAATGCTTCGTTTATTGGCAACACCCATTACAACATACGTTTTTCCATGTAAAGAGAGAGTCATGGCTTATATGCCTCCTGTTTTATACAAGTTATTAGTACCTAGTACTAATTAGAGTATATCAAACAATCGTGACGAATAAAACATTTTTCGAAACATGACATTATTAGTTCTACATAATCTGACTGACTAAAAGGGATTTTATTTTTTCAAGCGAATTATTGTATTTAAACATCTTACATTTGATTGACTTGTTTTTTGGAGGGATTTGGATTGAACCATTATATAATCGATGTACGCAACGTAAACAAAGAAATAAAAAGGCATCTAATTATTAACGGGGTGTCATTTTCGATTAGAGAAGGAAGCATTACCGGGCTCCTCGGCCCAAATGGAGCAGGAAAGACAACGATTATACGCTTGTTAAATGGAGTAATTGCTGCGAGCGGGGGCGAAATTGCCGTAATGGGATTTAATCCGATAGAAGAGGGTGATGAAATTAGGAAAAGAGCGGGAATCGTAACCGAGAGCGCATCCTTGTATCATGATATGAGTGCTTGGGAGAACCTCGTGTTCTTTGCAAAGATATACGGCAATTATGATGACAAGCGCATAATCTATCTTCTGGATCAATTTGATTTACTGAGCGTCAAGGACCAGCTTGTCGGCACGTTTTCCACCGGGATGAAAAAAAGGCTATCTGTTGCCAAGGCTTTGCTGCATCAGCCGAAACTATTATTCCTGGATGAACCGACAAATGGATTGGACCCTGATGGGATAAACTCGGTCATCTTTTACTTAAATAAGCTTAACAAAGAAGAAAACGTGACGATCCTTATTTGTTCGCACGTACTCCATCAGCTGGAGAATATTTGCGATTCCTATTTGGTTTTAAACAAAGGCCAAATTATTGAAGCTGGCACTAAAAACGAACTTGAAGATAAATACCTGGGTTCGATCCGGTTACTGGTGGAAACAGGGCTTACTGCCCAGGGCAAAACGTATATGGGTTATTCCTATGAACGAAAAGGACCGCTCCAGGTTGAATTTCTTTTACCTTCTAAAAGGGAGATCGCGCCGTTACTAAGGCAGATTCTTCAGGAAACCTGGATTCACTCTAGCGAAATAACCAATAGAAGTCTGGAATCGTTATATTTTAAGATTGTAGGTGAACGCGATGAATAAACAAATCATAAAAACAATTGCCACAAAAGATATTAAATCAGTACTTTCATCAAAAAAAGTCTGGGTACCAATGGTCATTTTGTCTTTTGTGCTATGTATTGCCGTTCCATCCGTCATCACGTATCTCGGCATTCATACTGATGCATTGAATCAATCAACCGATGACATTGAAAAACCAATACAGGCAGTGATTGATCATTTCCCAGTGGAAGAGATGCGAAGTACCCTTTCTGGATTGCCCACTTTAGGTGCTAAATTTGTCTATTTTTTCTTGCATTTTATGCTGATTCCATTTTTCTTAATAGCTGCAATCATAAATTCCATGGTCACCGCATCTAGCAGCTTTGCTGGAGAAAAGGAAAGAAAAACGCTGGAAAGCCTGTTATTTGCCCCAATATCGGTGTATGACCTGTTTGTAGGGAAAGTAATGGCATCGCTCATACCAACGTTAATCATTACGTATTCTACGTTTATAGTAAGCGCAGTCGTTGTGAACTTGCTAGCCTATCCGCTTTTCAAAAGCATTCTCTTTTTGAACCCAGTTTGGCTGTTATTGATGCTTTGGGTTATTCCGGCCATTGTCATCTTTAACATCCTGCTAAACGTACTGGTTTCGGCTAAAGTGAAATCCTTTCAGGAGGCCCAGCAGTTTGGCGGAATCATGATACTTCCGGTGGTAGGCGTCATCATCAGTCAGGTAAGCGGCTTATTTTTCTTAAGCCCGTCTGTATTGTTCTTAATCGGAGCAGGCTTGTTTCTCGGCAATGCAATTCTGTTAAAAATCATAACTCGCTTTAATCAAAGGAATTCTCTCTTTGAAAGTCAAATCCATTAGGAAGCTTCAAAATAATCAGGAGATATGAAGATAGTCAGAGCCGTCGATTTTTCTTTGTCGTTATGACAAATAGCCCATGAACAAGGTTGCCATCCCAAAATAGATTAAAATACTAATAATATCGTTGATAGTCGTGATGAATGGTCCAGATGCGACAGCAGGATCCACTTTCATTTTATGCATAAGAAGCGGGACAAGAGAGCCGGCTATAGTCGCAATGATTAGTGTGGCAAAAATTGAGGCGCCTACCAAGAATCCAAGGACCCAGTCATGCTGCCAGAAGAAAACGATGAAGATCACCAGCGTTCCGCAGATTGTCCCTGTGATTAAGCCAGTGCCCGCTTCCCTCATAATGAGTTTCCACTTGCTTTCTTCCTCCAGGTCACCCGTTGCGATTCCCCGGACGGCAACCGCCAGTGCCTGTGTCCCGGTATTCCCCGCCATGCCTGCAATCAAGGGAACAAAAACGGCCAGAATGGCTTTTTGGCTCAATGTCTCCTCGAACCTGCCGATCAAACTGGCGGTCATCATTCCTAGAAACAAAAGAATCACAAGCCAGGGCAGCCGTTTTTTAGCTGCGGCAAAGGGGTTCTTATCCACCCGGTCCAAATCTGAGATACCTGCAAGCTTTGAGTAATCATCAGATGCCTCTTCCTCCATAACATCCATAATGTCATCGACCGTAATGATCCCCACCAGATGCTCCTGAAAGTCAACCACCGGTACAGCCAGAAAATTATAATCCCTCATTTTTTTCGCAACCTCTTCTTGATCCTCAGTTACCGGTACGGCCACGATACGATCAAACATAATGTCGTAAATCATCGTTTCATCATCGGCAATAATTAGATCACGAAGCGATATGACACCTAATAGCTTTCGGTCATCATCGATCACATATACGTAATAAATCGTTTCAGCCTGTGGCGCTTCTTTTTTGAGAATATACATCGCCGAACGGACGGTTTGGTTGGCGGAAATCGCGATAAATTCCGTGGTCATGATGCTTCCGGCCGTATATTCTTCATAGTTTAAAAGTTCTTTTATGTCCTGTGCAGCTTCGTCATCCATGATCGTCAAGTAACTGACAGCCTGTTCCTTATCCAGCTCATTTAAAACATCCACCGCATCATCGACATACATATGAGAGAGCATTTCCGCCACATAAACAGGTGCCATTTCCGCAAGCAGGTTTTCATATTCTTGTTCTTCAATTTCGATATTTTCAAATAGAGCTGCCATTTCTTCCGGCGATAGATAAAGGTAAACCTTCGAACGAAGATTATCCTCAAGGCTTGTGTAAAACTGTGCCTGGTCGTAAGCGTGCAACTCCATAAATTCATTTCGGAAGGAATCTATGTCCCCATCTTCTAAGGCTCGGATTAGTAAACCTGTATTTATATTTTCCACGGAATCCGTCATTTTTCCGTTCCTCCTCCCACGCAAATCTCATGAAGCGTTGAACTATTATTATTTGTACCAAAAGGACGTATGCAAAACATCTTGAAGTTAGCAACTGGAGTTCAAGTCCGTTCCTTATTGTTATTTAATTTCCCCTTCAGGGTATGATACTATTAGCTCCATTTTTCAAGAAACTATCCAGAGGGTGTTAATAAATGCAGATAGATATTATAGGTGATATTCACGGCTGTTTCGGGGAATTCAAGGAATTGACAGAAAAAATCGGCTACGCCTGGGATAGCGGTATACCGGTTCATCCCACGGGGAGAATTCTCGCATTTGTCGGAGATCTGACCGACAGGGGACCGGCTTCTCTTAAAGTGGTTGAAGCGGTATATGAGCTCGTTATCATCCAAAAGCTCGCCCTTTACTCACCCGGCAACCACTGCAATAAACTGTACCGGTATTTCCAGGGAAACAAGGTGCAAATCAAACACGGGCTTGAAACGACTGTTGCCGAATATGAAGCCCTGCCCGTCCGTGAACAAAAGAAAATAAGAAAAAAATTTCTCGACCTCTATGAGCAGTCTCCGCTTTATCAGACGGCCGACGATGGAAAATTAATCATTGCCCATGCAGGCATTCGAGCTGACTACATTGGAAAGAACAACAATAAGATACAGACTTTTGTTCTTTATGGAGACATCACCGGAGCTAAACACCCAGACGGTACCCCGGTTAGGCTCGACTGGGCCGGGGAATATTCGGGTGATGCATGGATCATCTATGGACACACTCCGGTTAAGGAAGCGCGTAGAGTGAACCATACATACAACATCGATACTGGCTGTGTGTTTGGCGGGAAATTAACCGCCTTACGCTATCCGGAAATGGAACTGATAGACGTACCTTCAGCCATGCCTTATATTTCTGAAAAGTTCCGCTCCACTTTCGATTAAAACTTTGAGTGTCCTATACTTAAAAAAAAGATATTTTCTATACTTAATTGTATGCAGCAAACCGGGCTACTGCGATTGATTAATGAGCTTAAGCATATCAGCCGGGAGTTGTTCTTCAAATGTAAGGCTCCTGTTTAAAAAAGGATGAAAGAACGTTACACTGCTGCAATGCAAGGCCTGTCTGGAAATATCTTTCCTGCCCCCTTCATATAAATCATCGCCCGCAAGCGGGAAACCATAATGTGATAAATGGACCCGGATTTGATGCGTACGTCCGGTCAACAGCTGAAGCTCAATATGGGTATATCCTTTTAATCTGGCGACCACCTCAAAAAGCGTACAAGCATATTGCCCGTCAATCCTAACTTCCCGTTCAATAATGCTCGTTGATCTTCGGCCAATCGGCTCCTCTATTTTCCCATTCTCTTCTTGAATAATGCCTTCCACAACTGCTGTATATCGTCGCTTCACCAGGCCCTGCTTCTGTTGTTCACTTAACAGGTGGTGCACATGTCGATGCTTGGCAATTAAAACAAGGCCTGAAGTGTCACGGTCAAGCCTTGTTACAATATGGATGGTAGATAGTAATTCTTTTTTCTTATAATAGCCGGCCAAAGCGTTGGCAAGGCTCCCTACCGGGTGTTCTCTGGAAGGGATTGTATTCATGTGAGCCGGTTTGACCGCTACAAGAACATAGTCATCTTCATATTTAATCTGGAGGGGGATATTTTCAGCAGTAAGACGACTGTTTGCTTCTTCCGGTGGGAAGATCACCTCTATTTTGTCTCCGGCATTAAGAAGATGCCGTACGGTTACCTCTTTTTCGTTCACTTTTATTTTTCCACCGTCGAATTTGATCGCTTTCAATGTCCGTTTCGAAATATGTTGTTCCGCAAGGAAAGTTCTCAGAAGCTTACCGTCATCGTTATTTTCGGTCATCCATTCGAGCCGAAAAGGTTTTTGCAGGTTCCTGTTTGACATGTGGGCATCAGTAACTCCTTAATCTGATATGAAAGAATCATGGACTCTTTTCCAAAAAGGAAACGGCCGGAATCTGGCAAAACGGATTTTTTCATCCGCTACCCGAAACTGCATCGACTTAACATCTTCATGAAGCAGGGACAAATGATCTATCGTTATTTGAAAGTTTACGTTGTTGACGGGTCTCAGCATGCACGTATGGTGTCCCGGCAGTAATAATGGCGAGCCTACCGTACGGAAAACCCGGTTATTGATTGAAGCCATTTCGGCAAGCTGGATCGCATCAAAGGACGGATGGATAATAGCACCACCCAATGCTTTATTGTATGCCGTACTTCCGGAAGGAGTTGAAACACAAAGGCCGTCTCCACGGAAGGTTTCGAAATGCTGACCGCGTATCTCAACGTCCATGACAAGGGTACTATCCACACTTTTTACGGTCGATTCATTTAAGGCAAGGAATCTGGACTCTCTTCCTCCGTGTTGATAGCGGACAATCACTTCCAAAAGTGGATATTCCACGACCTGAAACGGCGTTTTAGCCAATGCGAGAACAAGCTTTTCTATTTCGTCCGGTGTCCAATCTGCGTAAAAACCAAGGTGACCCGTATGAACACCGACAAAAGCCGTTTTATCCAGACGGTTTTTATAACGGTGGAACGCGTATAGCAAAGTCCCGTCTCCACCTATTGAAACAACGATGTCCGGCTGGTTTTCATCATACTCCAGTTTAAAATCCTGAAGAGATGTGCGCATTTTGTGCATAAGCGTATTCGATTTGGCATCTCCCTTTGAGGTTATCGCAAATTTCATTGTTCTCACCCTGTTCACTAGATTTTTATAGCGGATACTATATTAAAAAGCATTATTGGTCATTAGTTCGAATCGTGGTTCGATGGGAATCTCAGCGATGAATACATAGTCAATCGGAAAGGAGACGGGTTAAATAAAATAAGAAAATGCTATGATGGCTAATAAATTAATAGTCTGCTTTGCCCCGGCCGCCTAATTGGCTTCATTACCATGATTTTTTGAAAGGGCTGATCATGTAACCTGAGTTTGGATAATAAATCCTCAACTTGGATAATAAAATCTGAGTTTGGATCATAAATCCCTGGTTTCGGATGCCTAATTCCGTTTAGATTCCCCGTAAGTTTCTTTCTTTCTTGAAAAAATCCGCTGCGCTTCCTGAATTTCCAATCGGATTTGTGACATTTCTTCATCAAGTAATGAGGCTGCTTCTGCTGCCCTTTTGAGGCGAATTCGAATGTCCTCAGGAAAGTCCCCTTTGTATTTATAGTTTAAAGAATGCTCAATGGTTGCCCAGAAATTCATCGCCAGTGTTCGAATCTGTATTTCTACAAGAATTTTCTTTTCACCATGGATGGTCTGTACTGGATAGCGGATCACCATATGGTAGGATCGATAACCACTTGCTTTATTGTGGGAAATATAATCTCTTTCCTCGACTATTTCAAAATCATTTCTTACACGCAACAGCTCTACTACTCTCTTGATATCATCAACAAACTGGCACATCATCCGAATTCCGGCAATATCTTGCATCTCCGCACCTAAGCTATCCAATGGGATATTCTTTTGAACGGCTTTATCCAGAATGCTGACAATCGGCTTTACTCTTCCAGTGACAAACTCAATCGGCGAATGTATTTGCTCACGCTCGAATTGAGTTCTCATCCCTTTTAATTTCAGCTTCAACTCCTCAATAGCCTGTATATAAGGAGCCAAAAAATCATTCCAATGTTCCATGGCTGCACCCCTGTCCCCAAAGCTTTTCAGTTTTCAACTAAAAAAACGCAAGCAGAACGACTAAGTCCGCCACTACATGTGACGACGTCAGCGCAAAAATCACGGCCAATACGTCGTAGCTAGCCATCTTTCAAAGTTGAAAAGTTATACTTTCATTTTAAAGAAAAGTCTCTTCTACTTTCGAAACAAATTCTTCCCCATAATTTCCGTTCCCCTGGATATTGTCGATTAAATAAGCAAGTTCTTCAAATATCCCTGTCAATTCAAGCTTTTTATTATCCGAGGTAAATATGGCCGGTAATTTCCTTGACCAGGCTTCCTTTAATGCTGGCCAGATGATTTCCGGCAATGAAATATATGTATAATCCTCATGATTTTCTGTGATGTATATAAAAGCAATACCATCAGAATCAACCAACAACTGCTCTTTTGGTGTCAGTTTGGATAAATCAACGAACTCACCCGTTTTTAGCACCAGTTCGTTATTGATGATGTCAGCTTCATTGATTGTAATTCTCTCTTTCATAATTCAACCTCCCAATTTCACGACTTTATTTTATCACATTCCGGGTGTGATTCCTAAAAATTCAAGTTTGCTGTTGAGATACGTTCAGGACATAATAAATAATATGGACGAATCGAAGATTTAAGGAAAGGATGATTTCTGTGGATCAGCACATCGAGATTGAATTCAAAAATTTATTATATAGGGATGAATTTGACAAGCTGATGGAACATTTCAATGTTTCCGAGACAGATTTTACAACCCAGCTTAATCACTATTTTGATACACCGCTTTTTGAACTAAAGGATCAAAAGTCAGCTTTAAGAATTCGCGAAAAAAATGAGAGATATGAGTTAACGCTTAAGCAGCCGGCAAAAGACGGATTACTCGAGACGAATCTAGAGCTGACAAAGAAACAGGCAGATAGCATGTTAAAAGGAACTTCGTTGTCGGAAAGCGGAATTGTCAGACTGATAGAAACGATGGATATATCCCCGAAAAGCATTCAATATTTTGGCACGCTTCAAACAAGCCGGGCAGAGCTTCCATATAAAGAAGGATTGCTTGTACTTGACCACAGCACTTACTTAAATAAAGAGGATTATGAGGTAGAATATGAAGTAAGCAACAAGAGGGAAGGCCAGGAAATTTTTAAAAATTTGCTAAAAAACCTTAACATTCCCGCCAGAACAACCGAAAATAAAATTAGAAGACTGTATAATGCGATGGTAAACAAGTGAATTAGATAAACATTCAAACTAACTCTTGAGGTGAATAATAAATTGAAATTACAGGATGTTAACATGCTGATGGATCTCCAGGCTTTACAAGGATTAACCGGTTCACAAAACACGACCGAGCAGCAGCCCGAAAACCTTTTTCAGGAAATGCTGGTTGCCGCTATCGGCCAGGACGGGGATCATTCCATTTCCCAAACTCTCGGGGGACTTGTCGATATTCTCACCAATAAAAATACTCTAGACAATCTGTTTGATAGCATGCCGATTAAAAGCATGACCGATGTCCCATTTCCCTTAAGCTTTACTCCTGCTCAGGCGCCCGCAACCTTATCTGCAGGTAATCATTCTTCTTCAGCAGGTTTTGAAGATATCATTAAAAAGGCGGCTGAACTGTATAATTTGCCTGAGAAACTCATTAAATCAGTGATTAAGCAGGAATCCAACTTTAATCCTGATGCAAAGAGCCACGCTGGCGCTACGGGATTAATGCAATTAATGCCTTCAACCGCGAGAGGCCTGGGCGTAAAGAATATACTGGATCCGTTTGAAAATGTCATGGGTGGAAGCAAATATCTCCGACAGATGCTTGACCGCTATGATGGGAACATAAACCTTGCACTTGCCGCTTATAATGCCGGTCCGGGCAATGTGGATAAACACGGAGGAATACCACCGTTTAAAGAAACCCAAAATTATGTAAGAAAAGTTACGGATACGTATTTTAGTTAATATAAAATGGCTGTCTCAAGCTAGGAAGGTTTTCTTTCTCAGGAGTCAACCTACCATGCAATCCGGTAGGTAGGTTCTTTAAAATGAGCCAGCCTTTTTTAAAAAAGAAATTGAAATCGCTTACATATAGTTAAAACCTTTAGTTATAAGCTTCTGCTCCTTCATTCTTATTGTTAACAAGCGTTTGATTTGAGAAATCCGAAGGTGATTGATAAAATAAGCATAATCTATCTAAAGGAGTAATCAGCATGAAAGATGGAAACCCTACGCCATATGACGCAATAGGAGAAGGGCGCCTGCATGAGCTAATCGATGTCTTTTACTCCAATGTAAGCAAACACCCGGAGCTGATTCCGATTTTTCCGGATGATTTAACAGAAACCGCCAGAAAGCAAAAACAATTTATGACCCAATATCTTGGCGGTCCTCAATTATATACGAATGAACACGGTCACCCGATGTTAAGAGCACGCCATAACCCCTTTGAAGTTACACCCAGCCGGGCTGAAGCATGGCTATCGTGCATGAGAGAAGCAATGGACGAAGTCGGCCTGGAAGGAGAAATTAGGGAGTTTTTCTATCACCGTCTTTACCTGACCGCGCAACATATGATCAACACACCTGAAAAAGACTGGAAAGGAGAAGGCTTGTGAGTTCTCAAAAACCGGTTTTCAACGTTACAGATTGGATAAAATCTCAATCCCTCCATGGCGCTTGTAAAAAGCCCATTGAAATTTATGTATTTATCGATCCTTTATGTCCCGAATGCTGGGCTTTAGAACCTATTATAAAAAAATTACAAATCGAATATGGTCAATTGTTCAGTTTAAAGCATGTGTTAAGCGGAAAACTGGCCTCTCTTAATAGAGGAAAAAACAAGAATTTCGAAAATATTGCTCAAGCGTGGGAAAGGACAGCCTCCAGATCAGGAATGTCCTGTGACGGAAGCTTGTGGATGGAAACTCCGATCGCTTCCCCGTATAGCGCCTCTATAGCGATAAAGGCAGCGGAACTGCAGGGACGCAGGCTTGCGATTCTTTTTCTAAGAAAACTTCAGGAGTTATTATTTCTGGAAAAGCAAGACATTACGAGCATGGGTATCCTGATGGAATGCGCTCGTGATGTTGGTCTCGATGTTGATGAATTTATAAATGATATTACATCCGAAAGTGCTGCTAAAGGCTTTCAATGCGATTTGAAAATCACCTCCGAAATGGAGGTAAGTGAGATTCCGACCCTGGTCTTTTTTAATCAGAATATCGAGGAAGAAGGAATCAAAATTTCTGGTTTTTACCCTTATGACGTATATGTAAATATCCTTGATGATATGTTAAAAGGTCTTCCCGAACCAAAGAGCCCTCCATCTCTTGAATCTTTTGTCCAATCCTTCAAAGTTATCGCTACGAGAGAAATCGAAGTCGTTTATAATATGTCTAAAAATGAAGTCGAACGTGAAATGAAAAAACTCTTATTAAAGCAAATAGTCGAAATGATTCCTGCAAAGCACGGTACATTTTGGAAGTACACCGGAATTAGCGATGATATCCAGAAATAGAAAAAGCCTTGCAAATTAACTAATTGCAAGGCTTTTTCATTCTTACGAACAAAGGGGATGGGGAAATTTTTCACGTTAAACAAAGGGGGTATATGTTTATATGTGAACAACTTCACTTGTAATATATCAAACATCCGCTCCTTCTTTCAAGGGGGTTGTGCTTTTCTTCACAATATTGTCAAATTTTCCGAATAAGGTTTGTCTTTACCCATATATATAGAATAAAGACCTATACAGGAGGGAATGACGAAATGATAGCGAAGTTTGTCTTTTCTTTGTTATTTTTAGCTGGGATGCTATTTCTCCAACTGCTTGGATTAATGAAAATCATCCCTATCTATATTAGCTCGCCGCTTCTGTTTTTTACATTATTCTATTTTTTTTATATTTTTAATCAGCGGAACCGTTTTAAAGGTTTTTAACCGATAAAAGGTTCCGCAACTTTTTTCAATTACTGCTGTAATAATGTTTCCAATTCTGTTAGCTTTTCATCAAATACTTTAAGCGCTTCCCTAATCGGATCCGCTTCTGTCATGTCCACTCCGGCTTTTTTCAATACTTCAATCGGATAATCGGAGCTTCCCGACTTCAAGAACTCAATATAGCGATCCACTGCCGGTTGCCCTTCTTCGAGAATCTGTTTGCTTAATGCCGTAGCCGCAGAGATTCCGGTTGCGTATTGATATACATAATAATTGTAGTAGAAATGCGGAATTCTAGACCATTCCAGACCAATTTCCTCATCGATGACAATATCGCTTCCAAAATACTTCTTATTTAACTCATAATACTCTTTTGTGAGCATATCAGCGGTTAATGCTTCACCTTTTTGCGATTTCTCATGGATGAGATGCTCAAATTCCGCAAACATCGTCTGGCGGAATAGAGTTCCCCTGAATCCCTCTAAGTAATGGTTCAACAGATAAATCCGCTTCTTTTCGTCATCGATCGTTTTCAGCAAATAATCATTAAGCAGATTTTCGTTGCATGTGGAAGCAACCTCCGCAACAAAAATGGAATAGTTGCCGTATGGGTAAGGTTGCGTTTTTCTTGTATAGTAGCTGTGGACAGAGTGCCCGAATTCATGCGCCAACGTAAACAGGTTATTGACGTTACTCTGCCAGTTCATTAATATATACGGGTTTGTTCCGTATGTACCGGATGAATAAGCGCCGCTTCGTTTTCCTTTATTCTCTTGAACGTCAACCCAGCGGTTTGCGAAGCCTTCTTTTAAGACATCCAAATAATCCTCCCCGAGCGGCGCCAAGCCTTTTAAAAGATACTCTTTCGCCTCTTCATAGGGCACTTCCATCTTTACTTCCTTTACCAATGGAGTATAAAGGTCATACATGTGAACCTCTTCAAGTCCGAGCACTTTCTTTCTTAAATCAACATAGCGATGAAGCAAATGGAGGTTTTCATTCACAGTATTCACTAAATTATCATAGACGCTCTCCGGGATATTATTATTGCTCAATGCCGAATGGCGCGCTGACTCATATTTACGCACGCTCGCGTTAAAATTGTGGTTCTTGACAGCACCGGAAAGGGTGCTCGCAAATGTGTTTTTAAACTGCCCGTAAGTGGCGTATACACCTTTGAACGCTTCTTCCCGAACCCTGCGGTCTTCACTTTCAAGAAAGCGAATATAACGGCCATGCGTAATCTCCACTTCATTACCGTCTTCATCCTTTATGGTTGGAAATACAAGGTCGGCGTTATTCAACATCCCGAACGTATTGCTGGAAGCACCCAACACCTCGGATGCTTGCGCCAGCAATGCTTCCTGCTCAGCCGTTAGCACATGCGGCCTTTGTTTGTTAATTTCTTCTAATGAGTGTTCATAAAGCTTAAGTTCCTCTTTCTCCTGCAGGAACTGCTGGACCCTGCTTTCATCGATGCCAAGCAGTTCTGGAACCACATAAGAGAATGCGCTTGCGGCTTGGGAATATAGGTTTTTGGCACGGTCGTCCATGCCTTGATAAAAGGAGTTTGTCGTATCCTGATCATAACGCATGTGCGAATAGGTATAAACTCTGCCAAGCCTTTCAAAAACTTCATCCTGGAACTGAAGTGCGGTAAACAATTTATCGGCACTATCACCTAACGTGCCTTTAAAAGATTCGGCTTTTGCCAAGTCCTCTTTTATCCCTTTCCATTCACTTTCCCAGTCTTCTTCCGTAGCAAAAATATCTTCCAGTCTCCATGTCTCTTCAACCGTTATCTCATCTCTAGCTGGAAGCTTTTTTATTTCCGTTTCCTGTGCCATAAACGAATCCTCCATTTCAAAAAGTTCTATCTATACTAATTCTGTTTCATCGTAAAAAATCCTGCTGTTTTTTCTGACTTTGACATGCTATTTATCATTCTTTGTCCGCTTGCAGCAGCTCTTGGTGTCTGTAATAAAAATTTTTCTCCCATTCCACCCATTGGTCATATGTTTTAGCGACCCTAACTTTTTTCATTACTTTAAAGTATCCGGTTTTATACTCTTCTATATACCCTGTTTTTTTGAAAAATGACACATAGCTTATCATTGGAAGCAGGTAGTCCTTCGTACCAAGCAGCGGCAGTTTTCTTAAGCGGATATCCCCGTTTCTTATTCTTTTTTCGAAAGAGCGGATACATTCATCCATGGACAGAGTCTCGCCTGCTTCTCTTCGAAAGAGCATATCAATAAAAACATAAGCTTGCCACTGGACGGCCGCTGTATGAATCACTTGCATTCCGGCAACAGGTATCCCCACTTCGGGTGGTAGTGTAACCGGAGAGATTTGATTTACATAAAGAAATCGGAAGAAAGAATCAGTTACCCTTGCTGTTCTTGAGCTTTGGAAAGACCATGATATTCTTTTCTCCCTCCACTGGCGGAGATAAGGCAGTTTCCGTGATGAAGCATGAAAAAGCGATTGGAAAGAAGCAGAGGAAAGTGTCTCATGACATTGATTAGCAAAAACAGTTCGGGGAGAAAAAGGGAGAATTTTCTCAAGCTTAGTAATCTGGTCTTTAAACGGACAGTAGGTAACAATTGAAGGCGAGTCCAGTCGGTCTGTGAGAAACAGCCAATCAAAATTACGCAGGGAAAACTCATTTGGTTTGATCTTTTTGATATTTTTGTCGGCAAGAATCCAGATTGGGATGATGCCCTGGGCACGATAGGAATTTGTTCTGGAGATAAAATCCTCTTCAGGAATGGAGGAGCACTGAAATTCGATGGCATATTTCTGTGATTTTACAATGACGAGGATATCAGCTCTTTGCCGAATTTCGGGAATATATGCTTCGAGGAAAACCAGATACTGTTTTGATTTCAGCCAAAGGTATAGATTTGTTTTTCCTAAAAGATGATAATCAGATTCAGGCTCAGAGGATGCATGGCAGGAGTTATTGCGGATATGGGCAAAATGGGGGATTTTTATCTTTCCGGCTTTTATCATTACTTCGTTCTCGCAGCAAGGACAGTAAAAGGTGTCCTCCTTTCTCATTTCCAACAGTTTTCCTTTCGTTCTAATATTATGCAATGTTACATAAGCTCCATTTTTATTTTTTGCAGTCAGCATCGCTGACCCCCTTTCTATCTGTATATATTCTGGTTGAGCCACTTTATTTCCTGCTAAATAACAAATTTGGCGAGCCTTAATTTCTGCCAAAATAAATGTTCTCCCTATTGTGTGAAGTTGGATTTTTTTGAGAGCGGCATTTCAGATGAATATCCGACAAATTCAGGAATGGAGTCCATTAAAGTTGATTGCTGCCTGATTATTGAAATTTCGTTGCCGGAATTTTGATTTTGTTGCATCTTTTCCTGTTTTGTTGCCAGTATCCGGACTTTCTGCTCGATTGTTTTGATTTCTGTTCAATTACTTGAATTTCTGCTCGATTATTTTGATTTGTGCTCGATTATTTGGATTTGTGCTCGATTATTTGGATTTGTGCTCGATTACTTCGATTACTTGAATTTCTGCTCGATCATTTTAATTTCTGCTCGATTATTTGAATTTGTGCTCGATTATTAAAATTTCTGCTCGTTGAACTAAAAATCAAAAAGACCTGAGTTCCTTAAAGGACTCAGATCCAGCAATTGTTATAAAAGCGGAGACAACAGTCTGCATGTCGATTCGATCACTTTTAAGCCGATATTTCGCTTTGAAAATGTTTCGAGATGCAGTTCCCTGGATTCCATAATGTCTTGCAAATAATCATTCACCAGCTTTTGAGTACTTCTTGTTTTATATAAAAACGCATTCACTTCAAAATTCAGATGAAAGCTACGCATGTCCATATTTGAAGTCCCGATCGAAGCCAATTCATTATCTACAATGACAATCTTGCTGTGCATAAAACCATTTTTATATTCGAATACCCTCACACCTGCTTCCAGCAACTCCGGAAAATAGGAACGCGACGCATGAAAGACAATTCGTTTATCCGGATTTTTCGGAACGAGGAGCCTTACATCCAGGCCGCTAAGCGCGGCAATTTTCAGTGCCTGGAAAATATCTTCATCGGGTATGAAGTACGGTGATGCAATCCAAACAGATTCTTTCGCCGATGAAATCATCGAGAAAAAGATGTTTTTGATCACCGTCCATTCATTATCGGGCCCTCCTGCAATCATTTGAACCCCGCCATGATTATGGACAATCGGAATTGGTGACAAATATTCATCAGTCAAGAAACTGTGATCGGTGCTGTAATACCAATCCTGTAAAAAAATGAGCTGTAATGTCCGGACGGCTTCTCCCTTTAGCATGAGATGTGTATCGCGCCAAAACCCGAAGTGTTCATCGCGGCCCAAGTATTCATCACCTATGTTTAAGCCGCCCATAAACGCCACAGATCCATCAATGACAATTATTTTCCGATGATTCCTAAAGTTAAATTTATTGTTTAAGAAAGGAAGCCTTACCGGGCCGAATTCGACCATCTCGACCCCTGCATTTTTTAGATCCTGAATATATTCCCTTGAAAGCTGCCACGATCCCACAGAGTCGTACAAAAAGCGCACTTTTACTCCTTGCTTCGCTTTGGCGATTAAAACCTTCTTTATATCCATACCGATATTATCATGGCGGACAATGTAATACTCCATATGTATATGATGATTTGCTTTTTTAAGCTCCTCCAGAATATGAGAAAATGTCTCGTTGCCATTCGTCAATATTTTCGTTTCGGTTCCAAACGAAATCGGGCTGTTGCCAATTCTCTGTGCCAGCTTGAACAGCTTTTGCTGATGGTCCCCCATCTCCAGCATTCTATCGCTATTGCCATCATGCTCGCCATTGATTCTTAAATACGCTTCTTTGTCCAGGAAATACTTTTTACGATACATTCTCTCTTTCCTGTAGTTCCTGCCAAAGAGGAAATACAAGATGAAGCCAAATAAGGGGAAAGCCCCAAACACGACCAGCCAGGTAATCGTTTGGGACGGGTGCCTGTTTTCAAGGAAAATAATAACCCCGATAATTACTAGTGATAATGTGAGCAAAATACTGAAGAAACCGAGAATGTCTCCTCTCGATGTTTCCCTAAATAAAAACCACAAACCACTTAAAATGATAACCAGTAACAATACACGAATTCCAGTTTTCATACATTCCACCTGCCTGTCTATCTATCCTCTTACGTATATACCCTTAATGAGTCCTTACTATTCTTTTAGTCAAAAGGACAATCCCTCAGCAAAAAAATTCTTCTTATATAAAATTTTATATCATAAAAAAGCCGATTCCTGTATGAAATCGGCCTATCATTATGCAAAATATTTATTTACGGTTTCAAAAACATCGCTTTCCATTACGACTTTGCCATATTCTTCAAGCATATGCACTGTAGTCGGTGATTCCTCACTATATTCAAGAAGGATGCTTAAAACGTTATCTATTTCGTCTTCATCAATTTCTTCTTCAGAGAACTCAATGTACAAATAGTATTTATTGCCGTAGGCAAACAGTTTACTGGTTAGCTCATCCAAGCCATATCGAGTGCTTAACGCGATTAAATCATCGAAATCGTCAAACTCGGTGACAAATTCTAAAATGCCATCCTCGAATTGAAGCAGATTGGATTCCTGCTGTTTTCCATGAAAGTGCTGATCCAGAAGCGATTCAATCTTCTCGTCCACCGGCAGATCTTTCAGCTTTTCTTCCGAAATCGGCAATTCCAGCTTTTGGCCATCTTTACTTAACTGTGCTTTCGTCACGAGAACCTCCAGCCCTTTTTCAAGTGCCTGAACCTGAATCCATAATGGGCCTTCAATCATGAATTCTTCTTCTTGATGCACCTCGTCCATCATTTCCCAGAAAAGCTCTTCACTGCGTTCACGGCTGTACCAGATTTCTTCCCGGTCAAAGCCGCGTTCTTCAATATCTATATAAGAAATGTAAAACTTTACGGTATCGTCATTAATACGTTCTATTTCCATGATAGTTCTCTCCCTTCTGTTGACGTTTGGAAGGGATAATTACCCCCGAGCTAACAGTAGCTCTTTCTAATATATTTACCCATGAAGCCGGATTTGTAATCACAGCCTTTCGGGAAAAAATATTCTATTTTTCTTTTATTTTATGACAAAACAATCGATAAGGGAAATGAAAAACATGTCTCATTTTAAAAACAATCGTTTGCCTAATATTTCATTCATTTTACAAAAAAATTCACGAGTCTGCAACTTTGAAGACACTATTTTCAATAATGGGAAAAGCTGTATTTCCTTATATATATATCGGTTAGGAAGTTAGTTTCTAAAGGCTACTGGATGATATGTTGAAAGAAGATTCCAAAGGTCTTTTCCGTAAAGCTGAAATGAGCCAATCATCGCTTTTTCAACCCAATCCTGTTTTAACATAACCTTCAGGGGAGAAAAAGTAAACAGCCCTGCCAGGAAAACCTGACAGGGCCTTACATATTCATTTAATTAACCATTTTTTGCGCTTCTCTAAGCTGGAATGTACGGACTTTGCGTGGCAGGAATCGGCGAATTTCATCTTCGTTATAACCTACCTGTAGCCTTTTTTCATCAAGGATAATCGGTCTTCTTAGCATGCCCGGATTATCTTTGATCAGTTTATATAGTTCTTGCAGAGGCAAATCTTCTAAATTAACATGAAGCTTTTGAAATGTTTTTGACCTTGTAGAAATAATCTCATCCGTTCCATCTTCAGTCATTCGGAGAATTTCTTTGATCTCATCGATGGATAGTGGTTCGGAGAATATATTTCTTTCTGAGTATCCAATATGATGCTCTTCCAACCAAGCCTTTGCTTTCCGGCATGATGTACAGCTCGGTGATGTATACAATGTTACCATGAAACATTCACACTCCCTAAATATAGAATCGACGATCTATGCTGGGAAATCAAACATTACTTTCCACTCTAGATTAAAATAACTTTAAATAAGTAATCTCTACAAATTATTATACACTAAAACTAGTAAATTGAATACTTTTTTTGAAAAATGTTAAAAACCTTGATTTTTTCATGATTTTTCCCTTTATAAATCAATGTTGATGCCGTTTTAAGAATTCCTTTTCATTGATCTCTGATTGAAAAAATCTACCTATTTTCTCAATTAACCGTACCATTCACATTTTACTTACATTCATTGATTTAATAAATAATCCTATTTCTTATGTACCCAGGGTGAAATCATTTTAAACAAAAAATTAAATGTTTTTTTTAAATAGAACTCCTCAAATATTAAATATATCCCTTTTCTTCGAAAAAAAATAGTTTTTTTTTCTGCTCTTCGGAAAAATTAGGATTAATGGCATGAAAAAGAGCGAAGGATAAATTCCCCTTCACTCCTTAATCCTATACCGCCTTTAATATATCGTGATCATCTTTTCGGTCATTTATTTTTAATACTTCTTCTACAGGTTGATATTTCTTACCGTAAAAAAATTTGTCTTTATATGTGTGTATTCGTTCATACGTTTTTTTCATACAACCGTATATGTGCTTTTCATCTACAGAGTCATTTGCCCAGAAAAGAATTTCCATTTCATTAATTTCATTGGTGGCCAAAGAGCGGCGTTTATAAGAAATCGACGAAGCGTGGTTAAAACCTTCCCGTTTATAAAAACGGAGCCTTTTTCTAGTATCGGCATCCTGTTCGGTTGCAGGTTCAACCTCTAATAATATCGGCTTGCCTTTCTTTTTAAGTTTGTTCATAAGTTTCTGCCCAAGACCTTGCCCGCGTGAATTTCCGGAAACAAATAGATAGTCCACAAAGACGAAGCGATCGTCTTCTACATACATCAGCACATGATTCGGTCCTTCATCCTTATGATATATATCACCCTTTTCTTTCAAAAGGGTTTCCATATGCTTCTTTGATTTCATTTCTTCAATCGGAAAATATTGATTTAGCTTTTCATACCAATTCATAATAGGGCTCCTCTCGTTGTACCCGGCCAAAAGGAAAAGTTTCACTTTAAAAGCGGCGACATATCAACTAAAATATAGATAAGGATGAAAAATTCGCCTGTAGGGTGCAAGTGTTACAGCGCGTATTGGGAGGTTATCATGGCCGGTTATATATTCGATTTAACAGTGGTTGCTGTCCTCATCATCGGTATTACAGCAATAAATGGTGTGTTAACGAACGGCATCGGAGAAAAATTATTTGGTGGAAAACGTCATTCTGATATTTCAGACCATTCGGCAGGAATTCAGTCCGGATGGAACAACGTTGGCGGGAAAAAGAAAAAATAAGATACTGTGCAGTTTACATCATCTGAGCGAAAAGTCAACTAAATCCTAATTGGATACCCTATTTTTAAGACGACGTTGTTAGAGCATCGTATGTAAAAATAGGGTATCTTTTTTTAGGTAAATACTACGGCGTAAAATCTACATTCTGCGTGTAATGGTTGCCTGCATTCCAAAGCAGATATTCATTGATTCCATTATCTTTCAACGCTTTTATTTGAGCTTCCACTTCTGCTTTACCATATTTTTTGTAGTTTCCAGAACCTAAATAGGAAGCAGTAAAATCCTGCAGCCACGGCCTCGATATAGGGGGAGTTTTTAGCTCAGCCAATTTTTGCTTCTCCAATTTCGCATATTCAGACACCACTTTATATGGTTCAAGGTCAGGTTTTGCAACGCCGAAATATGAAGTCCAATGGCTCGGATAAATCATGGAAGAGATGACATCCACATTTTCAGATATCTTTGAAAAGTTTTGCCCGATTCCCGGTGCTTCCGGAAGAGTTGCCGAATAACCAAAAATGTCTACTGACACTTTTACTCCGTATGGCTGTAATTTCTCATGTGCATAGGCGACAAAGTCCGTCACAGCTTGTACCCTTTTTTGGGTATTGTCCATCTTTAGGTCCTTATATTCACCCATGCTATATTTTAAGGTGCTGTCCCTCTTTTCAAATCCTTCCGGGAAGCGGACATAGTCGAATTGAATTTCCTGAAAACCCATTTTCGCTGCCTCAATTGCAATTCCAACATTATAATCCCATACTTCCTTCATAAATGGATTAACGAAAGACTCGTCTCTTCCATTTTTCCAGACTGCGCTACCGTCCATATAAGAAAGTTCAGGCCTTTCCTTCGGTAACAGGGAATCCTTAAAAACAACAATCCTCGCGATTGGGTAGATTTCTTTCTTTTCCAGTACTTTAAGCATTTCAACTGGATTTTTTATGTAGTTCTTACCAATTCCCGCATATGGAGAATTTGGATCTTCCGGCCGGTAGGTTACATTTCCCCAGTCGTCCTTAATATCAATGACCATAGAATTTAAATCGGTCTTATCAAGCAATTGCACAAGTCTATTAAAATTCTCGCCTCCCGCTGAATGTCCCGTAACATAAATACCGCGTACTGCATCCGGATATGTAAACGTCAGACCAGAATCATAGACAAACCGGGCCATCCCCTCCGGTATATTTTTTGTTGATAGCGCCACTTCATTCTTATGATGTTCTTTGGAAGTAATTGTTTCCTCAGCTTGAACCGAATATCCGTATGCTTGAAATACAGTTGCTATCGCAATGCCGGTTATTGCCCACTTCTTGAATACATTCATGTTGCCGCTCCTCTCAAACTTGTAGTCCCGTCTTCTATTATAATCTAGCTTGCGGAAAGAAGTAGGCTATTTTTTGAGGAAATACTTAGAAATAGCCAATCATTCACCCTTTACCACGTATCACAAGTTTTACTCCTGTTTTATTTTAGATGGCTATGGGCAGCAAAAAAAAAACGACCCCTTAAAGAGGTCGTTATTGGTTATTTAACATGTATTGCCTGGTATTGTTGTAATTCCTTTTCTGAACAATATACGAAATGCCCCGGCTTCACTTCACGCATTCTAACATCTTCACCTTCTGCATAATCATGAATATTGGCATTGTATACCTTCCGCTTTCTTGTCCTTTCACTTTCCGGATCAGGAAGTGGAATGGCAGATAACAGTGATTGAGTGTAAGGATGTATAGGAGTTTTATACAGCTCGTCGCTCGGTGCCAGCTCTACAAGTTTACCAAAATACATAACCCCGATCCGGTCGCTGATATACTTAACCATCGACAAATCATGGGCGATGAACAAGTATGTTAGTCCTTTTTCCTTTTGAAGGTTTCTCATCAAATTGACTACCTGTGCCTGGATGGATACATCCAAAGCAGAAATGGGCTCGTCAGCAATGATGAATTCTGGCTGAACGGCCAATGCACGCGCAATTCCAATACGTTGGCGCTGGCCACCGGAAAATTCATGCGGATACCGGTTCGCATGCTCACGGTTTAAACCTACTGTTTCCAATAAGTCGTAGACCATCTCCATCCGTTCTTCTTTTGTTTTAGCGAGACCGTGAATGTCAATGCCTTCAGCGATGATATCAGACACCTTCATTCGCGAATTCAAAGAAGCCGACGGATCCTGAAAAATCATTTGCATATTACGGTTGAAAGCCTTCAGCTCTTTTTTCGATTTCTTTCCATGCACATCGACGCCGTCAAAAATGACTTCACCATCTGTAGCATCATAAAGACGAATGATCGTTCGTCCGGTGGTGGACTTTCCGCAGCCGGACTCACCAACAAGACCGAGTGTTTCTCCTTTATAAATATCAAAAGAGATATCGTCAACCGCCTTTACCATGTTTGGTTTGCCAACATTAAAATACTGTTTTAAATTCCGTATTTCTACTAATTTTTCACGTTGTTCCATCATATTCCCTCCTGATCTGCAAGGAACTTCTTCATCCGTCTCTTAACAGCTTCAGGCGGTTCAACCTTCGGGGCGTCCGGATGCAAAAGCCACGTTGCTGCATAATGGGTGTCTGAAACCTTGAACATCGGAGGCTGTTCCTCTAAATCAATTTGCATCGCGTATTCATTGCGAGGAGCAAAAGCATCCCCTTTAGGTGGGTTAAGCAAATTAGGAGGAGTTCCTGGGATTACGTAAAGTTCTTCATCTCGCGCATCCAGGCTTGGCATAGAACTGATCAATCCCCATGTATACGGATGCTTAGGATTGTAGAATACTTCATCAACCGTACCGACTTCAACGATTTTCCCGCCATACATCACGGCAACTCGATCAGCAACATTCGCCACAACTCCAAGGTCATGGGTAATGAAGATGATGGATGTATCAATCTTTTTCTGTAAATCCTTCATCAATTCCAAAATTTGTGCCTGGATGGTTACATCAAGTGCCGTCGTCGGCTCGTCTGCAATCAATATTTTCGGATTACAAGCCAATGCAATCGCAATAACAACCCTTTGTCTCATCCCGCCGGAAAACTGGTGCGGATATTGCTCAAAGCGACTTTCAGGCTGCGGAATTCCTACGAGGCGTAGCAAGTCCATTGCTCTTTCCTTTGCGGTTGCTTTGCTTGCATTTTGATGCTTAATGATCGGCTCCATGATTTGTTTTCCTATTTTAATAGTAGGATTCAAGGATGTCATAGGATCCTGGAATATCATAGAAATGTCTTTGCCGCGAATTTTTTGCATCTGTCTGTCAGATAGATTTGTGAGGTCTTTTCCATCAAATAAAATCTCGCCATTTTTAATTTCTGAGTTTCCAGGAGGCAAAAGTCTCATAATCGACTTGGTTGTTACTGATTTACCAGAGCCCGATTCTCCAACGATCGCTAACGTTTCTCCTTTTTTCAGTTCAAAGTCCACACCACGTATCGCTTGAACTTCCCCACCAAAAGTGTGAAAAGAGATGTTTAAGTCCTTAACTTGTAATATATTCTCCAATTATCTTCACCTACCTCTTAATCTCGCATTTTTGGATCGAGGGCATCTCTTAATCCATCAGCAAGCATATTGAATGATACCATTATAATACTGATCACGATCGCAGGAATGATCATTTCGTGCGGATGCAGGCGCAATACTTTGAACCCGTCATCAATAAGTGTACCAAGAGAAGCATCCGGCGGCTGAAGCCCTAATCCAATAAAGCTTAGAAATGCTTCAAAGAATATCGCATTCGGAATCGAAAACATCGTATTTATGATTATTACACCCGCCAGGTTGGGTAATAAATGTTTAGTAATGATCTTTGCATGGGAATTCCCCAATGTTCGGGATGCGAGTACAAATTCCTGTTCTTTCAATTTTAAAACCTGTCCGCGGACTACACGCGACATTGTTACCCAGCCGGTAACACTCATGGCAACAGCAATTGAAACGATACCCGGTTCCAGAACAAGAATCATGAGGATCACGATAACCAGGTTCGGTATTCCCATTAACACCTCGGCAATCCGCTGCATGACATTATCAGTACGTCCGCCGTAGTATCCGGAGATTGCACCATATGCGACCCCTATTACCAAATCTATTAAAGCCGCCAGTAAAGCGATGGTTAAAGAAACCTGTGTACCTTCCCAGACACGGGTAAATAAATCCCGTCCCAGTGCGTCGGTACCGAACCAATAATATACGTCATCTGGTACATTTTTCTGTTCATAGGCATCGACAACTTTACCGCTATTCAAAGTTTTCATTCCATCGAAAGGAAGCCAGCCAACACTTTCCAATCCTTGAATTTTGGGTGGCAGATTATTTTGGGAAACCTGTTGGAATTCACTATCCTTGTCGCTGATAGCCGGGCCAAGAAATGCCATTATGATCATTAATATCATAATCACCAGGCTGGCTACCGCAGCTTTATTTTTACGGACGCGCAACCATGAATCTTTCCAGAAACTTAAGCTAGGCTTGTTAATTTCTTCACTCTTCGCGGAATCAATAATGGCCGGCTTGAATTTTTCAGGAGATATTTTTTCATTAAGTTGTGCCATTATTTCTTCCCTCCCACAACTCGAATTCGTGGATCAATGACACCATACAATATGTCCACAATCAAAACGATTACAACAAATAAAGTAGCATATACCAGGTTGGTACCCATAATAACATTATAATCATTAACCGCAATTGACTTGACCATTTGTTCCCCAATTCCAGGGATACCGAAAATCTCTTCTACAACTAAAGACCCGGTCATCAATGCAGCCGTTAAAGGTCCAAGCACTGTTATAACTGGTATCAAAGCATTTCGTAACGCATGCTTAAACGCAATTTCAAAAAAGCTTGCACCTTTTGCTTTTGCCAGCGTAATATAATCCGAACTTAATATTTCAATCATTTCAGTCCTCATAAATCGGGCTGATGTTGCAAGTGAAAACATCGAAAGGGCGATTGTTGGAAGTACGGTATATTCCGGTCCCTTCCAGAAAATAACCGGAAACCAGCCTAATTTAAAGGCAATGAAATATTGTAGCAAACCGGCAAAAACGAAGCTAGGGATGGCTTTCCCGATTACGGCTACGAATGTGGCTCCGTAATCAATCCATGTATTCTGCTTTAAAGCCGCTATGACTCCTAATAATATTCCTACAATTGCACCTAAGATCATAGCTTGCAAACCAAGCTGCAAGGAAGGTCCTAATCTGCTGACAAGCAAATCACTAACTGGGGTATTCCCAAATTGGAAGGCAATACCGAGATCCCCTTGCACGAGATTACCCATGTATTTGGCATATTGAACCGGCACTGGCTGATTAAGGCCGTAATTTTCGTTCATGATTTCCAGCTGTGCAGGGGTTAATTTATTAGCATTGGCAAATGGGGATCCTGGGATGAGCTTCATCAGAAAGAAAGTTGCAGAAGCGATGATAAACAATGTAATGATCATATATAAAACCCGTTCAGCCAAATATTTAGCCATTTTGTGCACCTCCTATTGCGAAAAATTTAATTTTCCCTTTAGTCTGAATAATTTTACTACAGGGAAAAAGAGAGTATATCTGTGAAATATACTCTCTTTTCAACTTCTAAAATATTATATATTTAGAAACGAAAATCCGCCAATAATTTTTATTCTTCGGTTACATAAGCCCATTTGAAAGAGTAGTCTGGACCGTAATCGTAAGCCGCGATGTCCTTAATCTTTGTTGCTGTAAGCGTTGCAGAGTTACGCTGATAGATCGGTGCGACCGCAACATCTTCCTCGATAAGGATTTTTTCAGCCTCTAACAATGTCTTGTAGTATTCTTCGGGTTGGTCACCAAGTTCAGTACGAGCCTTTTTGATCAACGCATCATATTCCTTATTGGAATAATCCATTCTGTTGCTTCCTCCGCCAGTTACGAACAAGTCAGAGAAGGACATTGGGTCACGGTAATCCGGGCCCCATCCAGCTTCCTGGAGATCATAATCTTGACTATTATCGCGCTCAAGACGAACTGCGAACGGAACATTTTCAACTTTTATTGTCAAACCTGGAAGGTTAGTTTCCAATTGGTTTTTCATGTACTCAGACGTTTTCTTAGCAGTTTCTGTGTCCCCACCAAGGTAACGAATAGTAAGTTCTTTTTTGCCAAGTTCTTTTAAGCCTTTTTCCCAAGATTCTTTAGCAGCTTCTGCGTCGAACTTGATTAAGTCGCCGTTCACTTCACGCCAGTCTTTGCCGCTTGCAGGATCCGTTACGAATTCTTTAGGCATTTGACCGTTAGCTACAAGTGAACCATTGTTTAGAATGCTGTTAACGAAATCTTCTTTGTTAAATCCTTGTGCGATTGCACGGCGGATGTTTACATTCTGTAGTGCCTCATTATTTTTCTGGTTCATTTTCAACCAAAAAGTCGTTTTTTCTAATTCATTAACCAAGCGCTCATCGCCTTCGTATTGAGGTACAAGATCAGAAGAAAGCTTCCATGTTCTATCTACCTCACCAGCTTCGAAAGCAGTAGCTTGAGCATTAGAGTCTTTAACTACGTTAAAAGTAAGTTTTGTTAATTTTACGCTATCTTTATCCCAATAGTTTTCGTTCTTTTCAAGAACCCACTCAGTACCAGTAGGTCCATCCCATTTAGTCATTACGAACGGCCCATTGTATAATAAGTTGTCCTTATTGCTTGCGTAATCTTTCCCTTTTTCAGTAACAAATTTCTCTTGTTGTGGATAGAAAGTCGGGAAAGCGAATAAATCTTCCCAATATGGGATTGGCTTATCTAAAGTAACTTCCAATGTCTTGTCATCTTTAGCTACTACACCTAGTGACTTAACATCGTAAGACTTTTTAGCCGCTGCAGCATCCGTGATTTCTTGGGCGCCTTTGATCTTTCCGCCCATCATATACGGTCCGTATGGAGAAGCAGTCTTAGGATCGATTGCTCTCTGCCATGCAAATACGAAATCATTAGCAGTTACAGGATCTCCGTTTGACCATTTAGCATCTCTAAGCTTGAAAGTAAAGACAGTTTTGTCTTCATTCATTTCAGGCTCACCTTCAGCCATTGCCGGAACTGGCTTATTTTCCAAGTCAAGACGGTATAAGCCTTCACCTACGTTATTGATATAGTCAAAGCTTGTTGAACCTTCAGCCAATGCTGTATCCATTGTTGGAATTTCCGAAGAATCAAGAATCTTCAATTCCTGAGTAGCAGCAACTTTAGCTTTGCCATCGTCTTTGGCTCCATCTTTCTCGCCACCTGCTTCGTCATCTCCACCGCTACATGCAGCTAAGAATAAGCTGAACACAAGTGTAAGAATCAAAAGCAAAGAAAATTTTGACTTTTTCAAATTCGAGACACCCCTTTTTTTTATTAAAAATTCTTACAAAGATTATTATATACAAGTTTTTAGAATTTTGTATATAAGTTTTTTCAAAAAAGTTTACCGAAAATTATGGAAATAGGACATTCGAGCTCTTGTTTTTTACATTTCGTTAATATTCCTTAATATTTTAGCACTTTAAACCAGCAAATTAAACTAAAATTGCTTGGTTTAATTCGTTGCCAAAGTTTGTCGATTTTCGATATATTATGGTTTGGTGTGGAAAATAATCATAAATCCTTATATTAGAATAACTCGTTGGAATTCAGAATATATCTTTTCCTCCTCTTTTTGATATACTACTTCTTACATAAATAGCAAGTGAGGTCTTATAATGAAAAAAATTTTTATTTGGACTGCAATCGCCCTTGGATTAGTTTTTTCTATATCCTTTATCTCTTATGGAGAAATTACGCTGCTTTATTTTATCAACATCACTTTTTATATCGCAGGCGGGCTGCTTATGCTCTCTCTTTTCACGATAGTTGTTCAAAGAGGCTTCTTTGATGCTATTTTCTACAGTTTTCGGACTGTATTTGAATCAAGCGAAAGTCGGCAGAAAAAGGAGGAAAAAACTCCGCTTTCAGAGCTGGTTTCCTTCCCATATAACTCCTTGGTCGTCGTCGGCCTTATTCTGTTGTTATTCGTACTGGGAGCTTTATTTATCTATTACTTATGATTTCCTGAAAAATTGTTTATGCTTATAGTTAAGCTTAAAGGTTATAATGGGTTTATCCCATAAAATTTTACAAAAATACAATTATGAAAAATGGTTAAGGAGTGACTTGGTACGTGAAAAGGATATTCTCAGGCATTCAGCCTACAGGCTCCGTTACATTGGGAAATTATCTCGGGGCTATGAAACAATTTATCGACCTGCAGCATGAATACGAGTGTTTTTTCTGCATTGTCGATCAGCATGCCATCACAGTCTCCCAGGATCGCCTGGAGCTAAGAAAGAATGTCAAAAGTTTAGCTGCGCTTTATTTGGCAATCGGGATTGATCCCGAAAAAAATACAATCTTTATCCAATCAGAAGTTCCCGCTCACGCGCAAGCAGGATGGATCATGCAATGTAACGCCTATATCGGAGAGCTAGAAAGGATGACCCAGTTCAAGGATAAATCCACCGGTAAAGAAGGCGTATCTTCTGGACTTCTCACCTATCCGCCGCTTATGGCCGCTGATATCCTTCTATATGAAACAGATGTTGTTCCTGTAGGGGAAGACCAAAAGCAACATATCGAGCTTACAAGGGATTTGGCAGAACGTTTCAATAAAAAATATAACGAGATTTTCACGGTTCCCGAAATCAGCCTTCCAAAGGTTGGAGCGCGGATTATGTCCTTGCAGGAGCCGGAAAAGAAGATGAGCAAATCCGACCCGAACAAAAAAGCAACGATTACACTGCTGGATGATCCTAAACAGATTGAGAAGAAAATCAAGAGCGCCGTGACGGACTCAGAGGGTATTGTCAAATATGACAAAGAAAATAAACCAGGAGTTTCCAACCTTCTATCCATCTATTCTATTTTCAGCAAGAAGAGCGTCCAGGAAATCGAAGCGATGTATGAAGGAAAGGGCTATGGCGATTTCAAATCGGGTTTAGCCGAGGTTGTCTTAGAAGAAATCAAGCCGATTCAGGAAAGATACTATGAGTTATTGGAATCAAAGGAGCTTGATGATATTTTGGATCAGGGCGCAGAAAAAGCGAATGTGGTCGCGAATAATATGCTTCGCAAAATGTATAACAGCATCGGACTGGGAAGAAAACGCTAAAACGGGACCATTGCGGATCCCGTTTTTTCTTATGTCATGGACGGGCTGTCACCTATCTCCATTTCCCATAGTTTTTCAAAAAATGGTTGCCCCTTAACCAAGTTTTCACACAGGATCGAATGCTTGTCCGACCAACCTTCCTGTATTTCTTCATATAGTTCATGCCATGCGTTTTCGAATTCCAATGCCTGAATATATTCATATTTCTCCGGGGCCCATTCCGTGTACCAATAGCGAATTTCAGCCGTGTTGTTTGCTGTGAAAAGCTGATCGAGCGCCATGAACAATAGCTGCTTAAGCTGGCGTTCCCTTCTTGTCAATCCATTCATGAAAGCCGGGTCAGGAGATAAAATATGATGCTCTTTAGCCGTTGACTCTGATTCTGAAAACGTGTATTCCATTTCCGGATGATTATCGACCATATCATATACAATCTGTTCCTGCCTGGGGATTAGTCTGCTTTTTCGAATCGGGATATGGTAACCGATTGTATCGACCGCCAGGATTCCGGAACCATCTGTTACGATAAAACAATAATCCAATTGAACTCTCTCGTGGTTTTTTCTTGAATACGCTTTTTGATAGACATCATTCAGAAGTGCTTTAGGCAATTCCGATAAGTCATTTTCTATGTAGTTGAATAACGGGGCCGAAATTTTAAATAACGGTACTTGATCTAACAGTTCAATGCCGTCATCTTTTCTCCATTCATGGAAATGGCAAATATTATAGCCGTTTTCTTCCCCTTCAAACCAATTCACCCATACATCGTGAAGATATAACATCATCTAACCCCTCGCTTACATAAATCTATTTGTCCATCAGTATAGGCAGAGCTTAGAGAAATTATTCCTTTATTGCATATGGATGGGTTAAAAATACCAATAATTTAGATAGGTGACATTTTTTGTGTAAGCCTTACCAATTATTCGATAAGGCTTACTCCATTTTTTCCAGAAATACTTCAGAGGAAATCGTAAAAGTTTTTTTAATTGGGATTAATCCAGCATTCTTTACCATGTAATACCCTGCACAATAACCAAGCATGGATGGAAAAGGCTTCATCCCGAGCAACAATTGGTCATGAAGCTCATCAGAACGCTTAGTTTGAAGCTTTTTTTTCAAATAACGCTCATAATAATTAAGTAATTCGCTTTCTCCATATAATGACGTCCATTTCGCCAAATAATCCTTGCCTACATGCTTTGAAACGGCATATTCGGCCAGGCCCTCCAAAATGATGGAGTCGAGCAAAGTATATTTCGCAGGGGATTTCTTCAGCAAGTTAAGCCGGCAAACATGGTGATATTCATGCACAAAAACCGCTTCAAGCTCTTTATCGCTAATGGTGGAATGTATAAAAAGAAACAGTCTGTCTTTAAAAGCCAAACCGGATTTATTATCCTGCGTCCGAAGCAAGCGACCTGATCCTTTATAGGGAAAGATATAGACCGGAATATCTGTACCCTTCCATAGGCCCTTATATTTTGAAAAGATTTGTTTTGTTTTACCCCAGATATCTTTGTCAATTAAGCGATCCAGATCTTGTCGTATTTTAGCAGAAGGCGTATACATACCGAATCTTTTCAAGTATTCATAATACTGTTCCAATTCTGCTTTCGTATAAGACTCATTACATTTTTTTAGCATTTCTATAGGATTGGCCAAATCGTTCTCCAACCATTCCCTTGTATTAATGACCGTCATCCCATCACTCCAAATTTTTCTGTTACAATATACTATGCAAACGCGACCAGTACGAGACGGCTGCCGAATTGAAATAACCTCAGGAGGGAAGCCTTAATAACAGGTGCTGAGTTGTTGGATAGCATTTGGATAAAAGTTCCTTTTATATAGTCGTTTATCTGTACTTCATCAAGGGAAGTAATCTTTATAAGCTAATTTATAAGGAGGGAAAACGATGAGAAAATTACTTATGGGCGGATTGGCAGTAGGAGCCGCATATTTTTTAAAGGACAAGAAAAATCGACAAAAGTTAATGAGCCAGTTTCAATCGTTTAATACTCAATCCCGAAAAAATTAAGTAACTAGGAAAGGTAGCAGTCTCGCTAACTGCTGCCTTTTCTTATGGTTCGGATATTTGAATATAAAAAGGTGCACCGTCAAAATCGGGTGCACCTTCCGTACTTTATTCGTATTTTTTGAACACAATCGTTGCATTGTGCCCGCCAAAACCAAGAGAATTGCTCATTGCCGCCTTTATTTCAGCTTTTCTTGCTTCATTTGGTACATAATCCAAATCACAGTCGGGGTCAGCCGTTTCCAAATTCATCGTTGGCGGCATCACTCCGTCACGGATCGACTGGATCGTGAAAACAGCTTCCACTCCTCCGGCCGCTCCAAGCAAATGGCCTGTCATCGATTTAGTTGAACTCATCGCAAGCTTACGGGCATGGTCGCCAAACACTTCTTTCACGGCTATCGTTTCATATTTATCATTATAAGCGGTGCTGGTTCCATGGGCATTCACATATTGAATTTCCTCCGGGCTGAGGCCGGCATCGTTAATCGCCATTTTCATCGCACGCGCTCCGCCTTCCCCTTCAGGTGCCGGGGCGGTAATATGATAAGCATCACCTGTAGACCCGTAACCGACGATTTCACAAATAATATCAGCGCCGCGGTTTAACGCATGCTCCAAGTCTTCAAGCACGATGATTCCTGCTCCTTCTCCTATCACAAAGCCGTCTCTGTTTAAATCGAAAGGACGGCTTGCCGTCTGCGGGTCGGGATTAGTCGATAATGCAGTATTGGCACAGAAACCTGCCACCGCCATGGATGTAATTGGGGCTTCGGTTCCGCCGGTAATCATGGCATCCGCATCGCCTCGTTGGATAACTTTAAACGCATCACCAATGGAATTCGTACCGGAAGCACAAGCTGTCACTGTACAGGAGTTCACTCCTCTAGCACCAAGCATAATCGAAACCTGCCCGGCAGCCATATCCGGAATCATCATTGGTACGAAGAAAGGGCTTACCCTTTTATACCCTCTGTTTAAAAACGTTTCATGCTGGTTTTCAAAGGTTTCCATTCCGCCAATCCCCGAACCGATCCACACGCCTACCCTTGGCGCATTTTCTTCGGTGATTTCAAGCTTTGCATTTTTGACCGCCATCATAGAAGCCGCGACGGCATAATGTGTAAAACGATCCATCTTTCTGGCATCTTTCCGGTCTATATATTCTTCAATGCTAAAATCTTTTACCTCCGCTGCTACCTTCGCGGGATATTCATCCGCGTTCAAGCGGGTTAATGGCCCGATTCCTGACTTACCAGCGAGAATATTCGACCATGTTGTTTCTGCATCATTTCCTAATGGAGTGACTGATCCGATTCCTGTTACAACTACCCGGCGTTTATTCATAGAAAAATAATTCTCCTTTCAAAATGCCTAACCAAACAGAGACATTCGCGTTATCTTTATCTTATAAAATGAATAATTCTTACTTTTTATGATTACCTTCCCCAACGAAGAGCAATCGCTCCCCACGTTAGGCCTCCGCCAAAACCGACCATAACTAATACGTCGTCATCTTTAATTTTTCCTGCTTCTAATTCCTCAACGATTGCAATCGGGATGGAAGATGCAGAGGTATTTCCGTATTTATAAACCGTATTTGACATTTTTTCAATCGGGAGGTTTAGTCGTTCCCTTGCGGCTTCCATAATCCGTATGTTCGCCTGATGCGGGATGAGTAAATCGACATCTTCTCTTGACAGACCGGCTTTCTCGAGGACATTGACACTGGATTCCCCCATTTGGCGCACCGCGAATTTAAACACTTCGCGACCGTTCATGACAATGTGTTTATGCTGATATAAATGTTTGCCTCCTGTACCATCAGCCCCTAATTCGAAGGAAAGAATTCCCCGGCCATCGGAAACCGGTCCCATAACCGCTGCTCCTGCCCCATCACCGAAAAGTACGGCTGTATTGCGATCTTCCCAGTTTGTAACCTTCGAGAGTTTTTCAACTCCTACTATTAATACATGCTTATAAGCTCCTGTTTGGATAAATTGACCCGCGGTTACCATCCCATACATGAATCCGGCACATGCTGCACTGATGTCCATGGCGGCAGCCTTTTTTGCGCCCAATTTTTCTTGAAGCATACAGGAAACAGAGGGAAACGGCTGATCCGGAGTAACCGTAGCCACTAAAATCAAGTCAATATCCTCTGCTGAAATTCCTGATCCCTGAATGGCTTTTAGCGCCGCCGCGTAAGCCATGTCAGATGTATCGATATCATCACTTGCTATTCTTCTTTCCTCAATTCCCGTTCTCGTCCTGATCCATTCATCAGAAGTATCGACTATTTTTTCCAAATCGAGGTTAGTTAAAATCTTTTCAGGTAAGTAGCGGCCAATTCCTAAAATGCCAGCATTCATATGGACACCCCTTTATTTTTATTTTCATTTGAAATTATTATCAATTATTATTACCTGGTACTAATTTTATAGAAAACTTCACCGTCTTGCAATAGAAAACAATTATTTCTTCCGAGAAAGACAAGGGCCTATCCAAGGAATGATTTCCATTCATACAGTAAATTAGATAAAGGAAGCGGAAACCTAAGGTGGTGCACATGACAAGTGGAACAGAAAAACGGAGACCGGTTTACACAACTAATGTTCGGAAGAAGAGCTGAAGCAAAGGAAGAAGAGGAACCAAATCTTGAAACCGAAACAAGCAATATCGATTATGAAAAACTCATGGAAAATATCGATGTCCTCATGAATGTCTACGATCAAATCAAACCCGGCCTAAGCAAACTCAACCCATTGCTGGCCAAATGGATAACTAAGGATAAATAATCCGGAAATAGAAAAAAGCTGGCTAAATCATGCTAAGCCAGCTTTTTTATTGGCAGAAAGGAAAGAATTAACTTGTTTTACGACTAACCCCAATCCCCAGCTCCCGAATTTTTAACTTTCTTGTGCTTCCTTTTTGCCTAGTTCATAGGCTTCGTACATTACTTTTTGGAATAAGTCCATGAAGGGCTCTGCCATCTCCATTGAAAATGAAATGCCTGCTGCTTCTAATTTTGCTTTTGCTTCCGGAAAATATTTCATGGCTATTGCCAAGAATTCCATATTCTTATCTTGCTCCATCTTATCTGCTCCTTTTCGATTATTCGTTTGGCAGTTTGCCGGTTTCGATATAGTTCTGTATATGTTCATCCACTTTCCGTGTAAAATCTTTATCTACGAGCGGGCTGTATTTTCCCATCGTTATGACTTTGTCTTGGAAATCAAAGTATAAATTCCCTGATTTGAGTTCCCCTTCATTAGACCTCTCGGCTGCCAGTTCATATAGCACATCTACATGCTGGATCGTGCTTGTCAGGACTGTGGACTCTCCTAAATCTGATTGATCCGATACATAACCGATGGCAAATAACCCCTTTTCTTTAATGTTTTCGATTACAGGTACATTATACCCGTCTCCCGCGGGATACAAAACATCTGCGCCACCAGCCGTCATTTCATCAAACAAGATTAACGCCTTCTCCTCGGAATCCCAGTCACCGACATACTGAGTATCCACTTCAATATCTTTTTTCTGATATTTCGCACCCTCTATAAAACCTTTAACTTCAGGCTGCCAGTCAAACGCAGCAAGGACTCCGACCTTGTTTGTTTTGGACATTTCGGCAGCTACCATTCCACCAAAAAAACCCATGGCATGTGCTTTGAATTTCAGACTCGTTGTATTAGGTTCGCCCGCATCTCCGTTAAAACTTACAAAATGGATATCCTCATAATCCTTAGCCAACTCATTAAAATAAGCTGCATAATCACTTCCATGACCAATGATCAAGTTTATTCCCTTTTCGTGAAAATCCTTAACTGCTTGCTCAACAATGAGCTTAGAATTCATGCCTTCTTTGTAATAGACATCGACATCAAAACGCGACTGTATATTCAATAATCCTTTATAGCCCTTTGTTCCCCATACTTGATCATTTATCGTTTCAGGAACAAGCAGTCCGACTTTTTTAAGATTTCCCCCACCTATCGGTTGATCACACCCGGCCAAAAGCAGTATGAAAATATAAAAGATGATACCTATTTTCTTAACCATCATATGCAACTCCTTATAGTAACAGCAAACACTCCTGTTCATAGAAAATAGCTATATTTCAAAGATGAATCGTTTATAAATAACCAGATTAGTCCAAAATCCCTAGTAATATTGTCCTCTTTCATTTTACTTTTTTGATAATTAAATGAAAAGGAATATTTTTTAGCGACTCTCCCATCGTCTGAGAAGCTCCTGGCGTTTATGATGCTGCTTTTGCCGTTCTATTCCTTGCTTTGGGGTCATATTATTTTTCACGTGGTACACATAACCTGTCGCCTCTTTTGTTCCAATCTGTCCAGGAGCCACTTCATCGATCATAGGGGTGTCAAATAGCTCCCTTGCTGCGAGAGCCCATTGATCTTCTAGGGAGCTGCGCGCTATGATCTTCTTTTCAGCTTGACTGAGCATGTTTTCAAAAGAGTCGAGGAGGTCGTTTATATATATCGCGTCAAGCGTATATTCATCTTCAAGGGCTGATTTTAATTTAGCTGCACTATTGCTTCGTATTCCTTGCTCGAATACCATGTTTTCATGTTGCCATGGCCCATAGATGGTTGGAAGATAAATGATTTGATCCGCTGTAGAGATTTTTTCTTCATCCCCGCAGCCAAGCGGATATAACAAAACAATGCGGGGCCTTTCAGCCCGTTCATGGAACTTGTTTATCAAATTTTGAATCGTGTTTTTTACACCCTTATCCATACTATTTCTGGCTTTGATGACATCATACCAGCTGATAAAGAGTGTTGTCTTACTTGTTCCTGCATTAGCTTCCAGCTGATTTAGCTGCAGATAAGTAAAATTGGAATTTCTTCCTATCTCCATTTGCTTTTCTTCTATTATAGGATCGGAGTCGGGAGAATCCTCGGTCCAATCGACACCGAGCACCTCAATGCCCTGATCCAGCAAATACTTACACACATGAAACCCGATAAACTGATAGGCTCCTAAAACAATGGATAATTCCATGATTAAGCCCCCCGACCTTGTTTGTTATACTGCCGTACGCATGCTGTATCGTATGCAGGCAATCATGGAAATATATCTATTACTATAAAGAAGATTCATATTTCTTAAAGAATTGTTGAATTTGCAAAGGGATTTTGTATCTCTTTTCCGGTAGCAAATACGTGATATCTGTTTCCGCTCTTTCGGATTGCTGCTCAAGCCTTCTGTATAGATCCGTCTGACCCTTTTCCATGCTTTCGACGACTTGAATGATTTTCAAGGGAATTTCTTTATTCGGCCATGTCTCCTCAGAAGATATAATGAGTTGCTCGCACCTCTCTTCTTTCATACCGAACGCTCTTGAAATTTCTTTAAGCTGTGTTTTATAAAAAAATTTATTTTCCTTTTCTTTCTTTAGATACGCTTTTAATGATAAACATGGGTTAACTAAAACAACCGATCTGATTTGCTCCTTCATGTCATCCATCAGCTTCACTGCGGTAAGAGCTCCCGTCCCTTCAGCCAAGATATGGATTTTGCTATTTAATATTTCATTCTTCATCATGATAAAATATATTTTTTTCGCCAATTCCACAGCCTTCTGACTCCCCCATCCGCTTTTGTAAAAATTGGACGAGAAAACCATATAGCCATATTCTTTTAAAAGGTCTAAAATCTGTAATCTTCCCGGATGCTGGAGCCAATAACTATTTTCTTCCTCAACAAAATGGTTTTGGTCTCCAATGATAAGCACCGAAAAACCGCTGGGCTTCATCGGGTAATAGACGATATTCCATTGGCCTTCACTTTGAAATGTTCGCTGTTCCATAAGTACTGCTCCTTTTTGGGAAATTGCCTGTATTACTATATGTCTGGCGAGGAATTCAGAAAGTTTATATGCCTATCATATAACGCCTATTTCCGGCTTTATTTTGAAAAATTGCTTAACTCATTTATAATATTCTATAGGAGCAATTGTCTAGATTTTTTCAAATAATTTATTTAAAATAAATGCTATAAGTAAACTAGGTGTGGTAAAATAAACAACGATTGTAGTGGAACGAGGTGAATTCAATGCGATACTTTATGACGTTTTTCTGGACGCTGATATTAGTTCATATGCTTACTTATGTGGTTTCCAATATGATCGGGACTTCATACGATTTTACAACGGCCACGATTTTAGGGGTTGGGGCAACCATATTAATCATGATTGTACCTGCCTTGCTTCCGAATGATCCGATTGAAAAAACAGATCATTAATACCATTTTTTATGTAAGTAAAGGACATCCCAAGTGTTTGGGATGTCCTTTTTGGCACAGAAAAGTATAAACGTTCGTATATGCGTAAGCACAACTATGTCATCGGCGAATTTTCTTTATATCCCAGAAAGTAAGAAAAGCGCAAGCGCCCTGGCAAGAGTAGAAGAACGACTAAGACCGCCACCCTGTGCGTCGAGGCTGGGCGCTGTAGCTAGAAAGGAACAAAAGCCAGACCTTTTTTGTGAAGGTCTGACTCCAAAGTGATTAAGGCTTCCGTTGATAAGTCCAGAGACGATTATGATTAGCCGTTTCAGGAAAATGGTCTCCCGCATTCAATTTGATTTTCTGAGGGTTTACAACCATGCTTCCTGTCTCGCCAATCTCGACATAAAAACCATTGTTGGGAGCTTTTTGCCCCGGCCTGAACTGATGATTTTGTCCCATCGTCTTCCCCCCTTTGCGCGTGCTACCCTTATTGTTACCTCTGGGTCTGAATCTTATTTATGACATAAGATCCACTAAAATTGCCTTTTGTGCATGGAGTCGATTTCCTGCCTGATCAAAAATAATCGATTGCGGTCCATCTATAATCTCACTTGTGACTTCTTCCCCGCGATGGGCGGGAAGACAGTGCATGAACATATAGTCTTTTTTTGCATGCTTGATTAGTTCGGCATTGATTTGATAGTCCTTGAATGCCTGCAGACGGAGCTCATTCTCTAATTCCTGACCCATCGATGTCCAAACATCGGAATAAACAATGTCAGCTTCTTTTATCGCCGCTTCTGGAGAAGAATGAATTTCAATAGAACAACCGTGAAAGGCGGCTTCTTTTTGCGCTTGCTCGAAAATCCTGTAATCGGGCTCGTATTCTTTAGGGCAGCCTATCGCAAAGTCCATTCCCGTTTTGGCACATGCCATCATAAGTGAATGAGCCATATTATTCCCATCACCAAGATAAGCCATTTTCAACCCTGTCAGACGCCCCTTCACTTCCTGAATCGTTAATAAGTCAGCAAGAGCCTGACAAGGATGGGCCGTATCAGTCAGTCCGTTAATCACAGGAATAGTCGCAGCGGAAGCAAGTTCGGCTACTTTTTTATGTTCAAACGTGCGTATCATAATTCCATCCACATACTGTGACAATACTTTCGCGGTGTCCGTTACCGTTTCCCCTCTTCCTATTTGAAGGTCATTGCCGCTTAAAAACAGCGCATGTCCCCCCAATTGCAGCATTCCTACTTCAAAAGAAACACGGGTACGCGTCGACGATTTCTCAAAAATCATTCCAAGCGTTTTGCCGGTTAACGGCTGATATTCCTCACCCATCGCATGCTTTTTTTTGATGCTTTTGGCAAGTTCAATTAGCTTTATAATCTGTTCACCCGGAATATCGGCTAGTGCAAGAAAGTCCTTTTGCTGCAATATATTCCTCTTTTTTAATTGCGCCGCTCTCATACATGAGTCACTCCTTTTGAATGTCTTAACAGCCATTCTTGCAAAGAGGAAATCCCCGGCTCTTTATTTGATAACCCCTCTAAATAAGCCCTGAAGCTTTCTTCCTCTGTAAAAACAGGCAATCGGTACTTTGAAGCCATGTGCCTTACATGTTTATCATTATCACTGTCTCCATATGCAAGAACGGCTGATCCTTGTTTCGATACCAGCCATGAATCAAATTCAACGGTTACGGCCTTATAGCCCAATTGTTCCATTTCCCGCAGGATATCTTTTTCTAGAAAGACGGAATCAGCCTGATATATTTCTTTGTCATGTGATGGTTTATTCAAATGAAAAACCTTGGCAAGAGCTTCCGTTCTTTCCTCGCCTATCGCGATTCCTTCACCTGTCGATTTCATTTCCGGTCCGATTTTCGAATCCAATCCGCTTAAGGCAAACGTTGAAAATACTGGATATTTGACGACAATGTATGGAATATCTTCGCTTAATCCTGTTTTTTCGAACAAATTCGACAAAAAATATTTCCCAAGCAATATTTTTGTCGCTGCCTGAACCATCGGTAAGTCGGTAATTTTACTAATAATTGGAATGGTTCGACTGGCCCGGGGATTCACTTCAAGTACGTAAACCTCTTTATTTGTTAACACAAACTGAATGTTCATCAGGCCCTTATAATCAAGTTCTGTCACTATTGCTTTTGCATAAGCGACGATTTTCTCTTTTTCCTGAACGGATAAGCTCTGAGCGGGAAATATCGCCATACTGTCTCCGGAATGAACCCCTGCTTTTTCAATATGTTCAGCAATGATTGGAATATAAACATCCTTTCCATCTGCGATTAAATCGATCTCCGCTTCCCTGCCTGGAATATAAGAATCGATCAAAACGGGATATACATAAGCTGTGCCATTTTTAAGCCGATTCAGTAAACGATCTTTATCTGGGAAGATTTCCATTCCCTGGCCTCCGATTACGTAAGATGGTCTTAATAAAACAGGGAATCCTATCTCCTCTGCATGCTGGATCAACTCCGTTTTATTATGGGCCATCGTACCAGGTACATGCGGGATGTCCAGTTTTCTTAGCAATTGATAGAACCGGTCTCTATCCTCGAGTTGGTCAAGAATGTCGAAGGATGTCCCGAGTAAATTCACACCATTTTCTTCTAATCCCTGTGCAAGGTTTATCGCTGTCTGACCGCCGAATTGAACAATTACGTCCGTGATCCCTTCCGCCTCAATTACATTTAAGACGTATTCCAAGGTTAATGGCTCGAAGTATAATCTATCTGCCGTTGCGAAATCGGTACTGACCGTTTCAGGATTATTATTGATCATGATCGTTTCCACGTTTTCCTGCTGAAGAGCATACACACCATGGACAGAACAATAATCGAACTCAATCCCCTGGCCGATCCGAATCGGTCCGCTGCCAATCATGAGCACTTTTGGCTTTTCCGATCGCTGCTGTTCATTTTCACCAAAATAAGTGGAATAATAATAATTCGTGTGTGATTCAAATTCGGCAGCACATGTATCAACCGTTTTATAAGCAGCAAGCACACCTTTTGTTTTCCGCCAGTTACGAACTTCATGCTCCTTCAGGTTCCAAACGAATGCCAGATAGCGGTCAGATATCCCTCTTTCCTTCATGAGCCGCAATTCTTCTTCATCAAGCGAAAGCGGTTTTGAAACAGCGGCTATTTGTTCCATTTCGATAATCGATGCAAATGCATGCAAGAAAAAATAATCAATCTCGGTTGCCTGATGAATTTCTTGAACAATGACGCCTTTACGGATCATTTCAAAAATAACGAAGATTCTTTCATCCGAGCATTGGGAAAGCATCTCCCATAATTCCGGTACCGTTTTTTCTTTTAATGCGCTAAGTTGCAGGCCCACCGTTTTTAATTCAAGGGAATCGACTGCTTTTTGTATGGCACCTTCCAAATTTCTGTGGAGTGCCATCACTTCCCCGGTTGCCTTCATTTGCGTCCCCAGCTTGCGATTGGCTGTCGTGAATTTATCGAACGGCCATCTCGGGAATTTCACGGCCACATAATCAAGCGCCGGCTCAAAGCTTGCGTACGTGCTCTTAGTTACAGGATTAACAAGCTCAGATAAATAATAACCGACCGAAAGTTTTGCTGCGATTCTCGCAATTGGATACCCCGTTGCCTTGGAAGCCAGGGCAGACGAACGGCTTACCCGTGGATTGACTTCGATTAAGTAATAATTTTTACTGTTTGGGTCTAATGCAAATTGAATGTTGCAACCCCCGATTATGCCAAGCGATGAAATGATTTTTATCGAAGCCGCACGAAGCATATGGAACTCTTCATCTGTAAGCGTCTGGGAGGGCGCGACCACCACGGAGTCCCCGGTATGGATTCCTACCGGATCGATGTTTTCCATATTACAAATAGTAATGCATGTATTGTTGCCATCCCGCATTACTTCGTACTCCACTTCTTTATAACCGGCAATGCTTTTTTCAATCAAGCATTGAGTTATTGGGCTTTCCTGAAGGCCGCCGCGGACAAGCTCTTTGAAGTTTTCCATATTGTCCGTAATCCCGCCGCCTGTTCCGCCTAGTGTATATGCAGGGCGGATGATGATAGGAAACCCTATTATCTCGGCGAATTCAACCGCCTCTTCTATCGTGTGGACGATTTGGCTTTCAGGCACCGGTTCATTTATTTCAAACATCAACTGTCGGAAAAGCTCTCGGTCCTCACCTTTTTTGATCGAATCGATGGGCGTTCCCAAAAGCTTTACATGATTTGCTTCCAGAATTCCCTGCTCATGTAATTGGTAGGCAAGGTTTAAGCCAGTCTGGCCGCCCAGGGTGGCAAGCAACCCATCAGGACGTTCCTTTTCGATAATACGCGCAACTACGTCACAGGTTAACGGCTCGAAATAAACCACATCGGCATTTATCTTATCCGTCATGATCGTAGCGGGATTATTATTGACAAGAATGACCTTATAGCCCTCTTCCTTCAAAGCAAGGCAGGCCTGTGTGCCTGCATAATCAAATTCTGCGGCCTGGCCGATCACTATCGGCCCTGACCCGATGACTAGGATGGTTTGGATCGATGTGTCTTTAGGCATATGCTTGAACTCTCCCGCTATTTTCGTTTATCATCTGTAAAAATTCTTCGAAAAGTTTGCTGCTTTCAACCGGGCCCGGATTAGCCTCTGGATGATATTGCGTGGTCATAATCGGCAATGTCGAATGGAGCAATCCTTCTACCGTGCTGTCATTCACATTCCGGAAACGCACGCGCAAAGGGGTGTTTTTTAAACTTGGTTCATCCACTTCATAGCTATGATTTTGAGAGCTCATATAAACTTTCTTGGTTTGCAGATCGACGACAGGCTGATTTGCCCCTCTATGCCCATAAAGCATTTTTTTCGTATTTCCACCAAAGGCAAGTGCAGTCAGCTGATGTCCAAGACAAATGGCCATAGTCGGGTAGGCTGAAATAATCTCTTTTATATTTCCTAATAATGTCTCTAACTGCTTTGGATCTCCAGGTCCGTTGGAAAGGAGAATGCCGTCAGGTTTTAATGGCTTTATTTTTTCCAATGCTGTCTCATATGGAACGACGGTTACTTTACAATCATGCTCAAGCAGCGCTTCAAGAATTGATTTTTTGTAGCCAAAATCCATGAGAACAATATGAGTGCTGCCTTTTCCAAAACTTTGGATTTTTTGTGATGATACTTTCTGAATCACGTTCTTTGTTTCCATGACCAAGTCCGCTGGATCATAATGTTTTTCCCTCGTGATCACAGCCTCCATCGATCCTTCTACGCGGATATTTTTCACAAGCGTCCTGGTGTCGATGCCGGATAGAAGCGGGATATTCCATTTATCGAGATAATCCTTTAAAGAATATTTCGCCTGATAATGAGAATGGTTCAAGTTGCCTTCGTAGACAATCACTCCCGCGACATGCGGTTTCTTGCTCTCAAAATCGTCCTCATTGATTCCATAATTACCAATGAGCGGATAGGTAAAGACAATGATCTGATCTTTATAGGACGGATCTGTCAGAACTTCCTGATAACCGGTCATTCCAGTAAAAAAGACGACTTCCCCCTGAATCTCCCCATTCATAGGCTTTGTGATAATCTTTCCTTCAAAAGTGTTACCATTTGCTAAATGTAAATAGGTTTTCATACTTTCACCTCTCTGGATGACGAATATTTAAATAATTTTCAGTATTTTTATACATGAATTTCTATAAAAATTCAGCCCTTTATGGCTGCTTTTGTATGGATTACATTTTTGATCATATCAACGGCAATGTCGAGTTCTTTTTTGTCTGCTGTCAACGGCGGAAGCAGGCGTAATACGTTAGGACCTGCTGTGAGGGTAAGCAGTCCTTGTTCCTGAAGCCTAATCAGGATAGGTTGTGCCTCTTGTTTCAATTCAATCGCAATCATTAACCCAAGTCCGCGGATTTCCTTTACGTCTTCCGCTTGATGTAATGCATTTTTCAGTTCGACAAGCAAATGTTGTCCTTTCTCAACCGTCTCTGCCAAAAAACGGGGATCAAGAATCTCTTGAAGAACCGCTCCCGCAGCCGCCACACTGACCGGGTTGCCGCCAAAAGTCGAACCATGGCTTCCTGGTCCAAAATATTCTTCTAGCTCTTTTTTCCCAATCATTGCTCCAATCGGAAGTCCGTTGCCAAGCCCCTTCGCTAATGTCACGATATCCGGTTGAAAGTCGAAATGCTGATAGGCAAACGGTTTACCGGTTCTTCCTATCCCGGTTTGAATTTCGTCAACGATGATCAACGCGCCTGAACTCTTGCAAACATCTTTTATCATGTTTAGAAAATCAGGCTCTGCTATATGAATGCCGCCTTCACCCTGTACGATTTCGAGCATGACTGCAGCTGTGTTTTCATCGACTGCTTCGGCCAGTTGTTTGCTATCGTTATAGGTCACATACTCAAAAGCCTCAAGCATTGGACCATATCCGGTCCTTACTTTCTCCTGACCCGTAGCAGCCATCGTCGCAAATGTTCGTCCATGGAAGGATTGATGAAACGTAACGATTTTACTCTTGCCAGTCGCCTTCCTTGCCAGCTTGATCGCCGCCTCATTTGCCTCCGCCCCGCTATTACAGAAAAAGACCTGCTGTAGCCTTGAGGACTGTGCCAGAGCATCCGCCGTTTTTTCCTGCCCACTGCTTTGGAACAGATTGGAGGTATGCCAAAACTTCTCCAGTTGGTTCGTTACCGCCTGCATTACCCCTGGATGGCAATGTCCGAGATTCAAAACTCCGATTCCAGAGGTGAAATCGAGATATTTTTTTCCGTTTTTATCCGTTAACCATGAACCACTCGCAGTTTCAGGTTCGATGTTCCACTTTTGATAAGTAGGGAATAATGCGCTCACTGATATACCTCCTCCTCACAGACAATTTTTGTCCCGATAAATTGTTCATTATTGAAAAAGCATTCTTTTCCGCTCACAATCATTACTTCATTGATCCCTTTATTCAGGACGGATAACGCTGTTTTCACCTTTGGAATCATTCCGCCATGAATGCTGCCTTCATTGATTAAGCTTTGAATTTCTGATTCAGTAAGCTCCTCAAGTATTTTGCCATCCTTAAGCACACCTTTTACATCAGTCACGAACAGGCACATTTCGGCATTTAGCGCCTTAGCGACTGCCCCCGCTGCCATATCGGCGTTTACATTGAGTTTTCGTCCGGAGTCAGTGATGGAGATCGGTGTTAACACTGGTGATATCCCACGTTCCAGAAGCAGTTCCAGAAGTCCTGTATTCACATTTTTAACTTCTCCGACTGCGCCGAGTGCTGATTCATCGATGAATTCCCCTGTCAACAGCTTTGTGTCTGATCCATTTAAACCAATGGCCTTAATCCCGTTTATCTCGAGCTTATGAACGAGATTTCGGTTTGATTGACCTGACAGTACCAATTCCACGATATTCAAAACTTCATCCGTCGTTTTTCGCAGCCCGTTTTCAAACACCGGTTCAATTTCGTATTTGGTAAGCATCGCATTTATATCTGGACCCCCGCCATGGACAAAAACAAGCTGGTAACCGCGTTTCCGCAAATCTTTCACGCTTGCAAAAAATGTTGGTGATAATTCATCGATAATGCTTCCGCCGCATTTTATGACCAATATCTTCATCTATTGCCTCCTTACGTTCGGTAGCTGGCATTTATTTTGACGTAGTCATATGTCAAATCACAGCCCCAGGCTGTGCCTTTTTCGTTGCCTTCCTGCAATAACACATTGATGATAATATTCTTGTTCTCCAGGTATGCTTTAGCTTCATCTTCAGAAAAATCCACTGGCATTCCATGATCTAAAACGTTGATGTCGCCAAATGAAATATTTATCGTTTCCGGATTGAAATGAAGACCGCTTCTGCCCATTACGGCAATGATTCTTCCCCAGTTGGCGTCTGAGCCATAAACAGCCGTTTTCACCAGACTAGAGCCAATGATTAGTTTTGCCATGGCCTGAGCATCCTTCTTTGTTTTCATGCCCTGCACGTTCACTTCAATCAGCTTTGTGGCGCCTTCACCATCTTTGGCAATTTGCTTTGCGAGATCTTCAGATGTCTTCTTTAATAGTTTAAGAAAGATTTCCCATTCAGGATGAATAGATGAAAGCTTCTGGTTCCCTGCTTCGCCGTTTGCGAGAACAAGGACCATGTCATTCGTTGATGTATCGCCATCAACGGTAATTTGATTAAAGGTATCGTCCGTAACAGCGGATAAGGCTGTTTGCAGGTCTGCTGAGTCAATTGAAGCATCTGTCGTGATGAATCCAAGCATCGTTGCCATATTCGGATGAATCATTCCGGATCCCTTCGCGGCACCGCCCATCATCACCTTCTTGCCATCGATTATGGCTTCATAGGCACAGTTCTTCGTAACCGTATCAGTGGTTAATATCGCCGTTTCGAAATCGCAAGCGGCATCCGAAGCTGCCGAGGGCGCAAGCATCGATATCCCATTCTTAATTTTATCCATTTGCATATATTCTCCGATTACGCCTGTAGAGGCAACCGCCATATAATGGGCTGGCACTCCGAATTTTTTGGCGGCCTCGCTTCTCATTTCATATGCATCCTCAAGACCCTTGGTGCCTGTGCAGGCATTGGCACAAGCGCTGTTCACGATCACGCCCTGAAGTGTTTTCTCAAGCATAATACTCTCCCGGGTTACATCAAGTGGCGCCGCTTGAACGACACTTTGGGTATAAACAGCTGCACAAGCCGCGGGGCGGTCGGATAAAATAGCTCCGATATCTTTTTTGGAATAACGTAATCCTGCATGGACTCCTGCCGCTCTATAGCCTCGTGGCGATAAAATATTTCCTTGATCAATCTGTTGAACCATTTCAACAGGGTTAAGTGTTTTCATGACTAACCTCCAAGTAGTTTAAGGGTACACCGGAATATTCTTAAGTCCTGCCGTTTCTTCTACGCCAAACAATATATTGGCGTTTTGAACGGCCTGACCGGCCGCTCCTTTCATTAGATTATCGATGACGGAAACGATGGTCGCTTTATTGGTCCTTTCATCAAAGGCAACCCCGATATCACAAAAATTAGATCCATATACTTGTTTCGTGCATGGAAAGTTGCCTTGCGGCTGTATCCGGACAAATGGATGGTCTTCATAAACAGTTTTATACAAATCTACTAATTCTGCAGTGGAAGTTTGCCTTCGCAGTTTCACATACATCGTTGACATTATGCCTCTTGTCATCGGCACCAGATGCGTACTGAAGGAAATAGGCTGCGAACCTTCGAACCATTGCGTGAGCTGTTGTTCAATTTCGGGAATATGCTGGTGTTGATGGACCTTATATATTTTGAAGTTTTCATTCATTTCACTGTAGTGGGTTGCGGCATTCGGTGATTTTCCGGCACCGGATACTCCTGATTTCGCGTCGACAATTACATCAGAACCAACTGCCCATTGCTCCGTGTACAAAGGAGCGAGACCAAGTAGTGTTGCCGTTGGATAGCATCCGGGATTTGCAATAATCTGTGCCTGTCGGATCACGCCGGCATTCCACTCGGATAATCCATAAACCGCTTTTTGGATAATCTCAGGAGGTGCGGGAGAATGTTGATACCATTTTTCATATACCTCAGAATTTTTAAGCCGTAAGTCACCTGAAAGATCGATTACTTTCATTCCCAGTTCGTTAAATACCGTGGCTAGCTCAGATGATATTCCAGAGGGTGTAGCCAGAAAGACCAGTTCTGATTTTTTTCTGATTTCTTCCGGGTTAATTTTCGCGAGTGTATATTCCTTATGCATCAAATGCGGGTTTTCTTCATAAATTTGACGTCCAGGTGTAGAAGAAGTATGCAGGGAAGCAATCTCGAAATGGGGATGGTTCTCGAGCAGCCTGATCAGCTCCAGTCCTCCATAACCGGTCGCGCCTACAATAGAAACTTTCAAATAATCATCTCCAGTTCATAAAGTTCACTGTCAATCTTAATTTCTATCATTATATGACTGAATAAAAATAAAATCAATTGTATTTTTATAAATTTTTTCATTTTTAAAAAACCGGCAACAATTTGCCGGCTTTCATTTGGAAAGTATATATTTTTTTGCACACTGCTAATCGCCGTCTCCCGAGTCTAGCCAATCAGTGAGCTTCTTTAAATATCTCAACGGCCATGACAAGGAAAAAAATGACCGCGTTGAGAATTTCGTAAATACCCACTTTCATCACCGAAAGCTTTCTGCCATAAAAGGCAATGGCTCTTACAAGGCTGGGTGTGAATGCGAGCAATACGAGCCAATTACCGGTAAATGCCCAAAATAAAACCACCAAACCATGATACCCCCAAGAGATCGTTTTAAACGAAGCATTCTTTTTTTCCCTGATCATCGTTTTTACATAAAAGGTGCTGCCCAGAAAAAACAAAAACGAAACTGCGGCAACATGGAAGCCATTGTTATGCATTTCCCTCGCCCCAAAAAAATGGCTTGCTACTCCGGCCAGGCAGAAAACCGCAATGGCACTGATATCATTCGTTAATGCCCGGTCTTTATTTACAGAAGAGTAATACCCATTCAGCAGGAAAAACGGTAAAAAGATAAGAGCAAACATGAAGAGCCCCGGTTCACTGACTAATGGAGCACTAAGCAAAAGCAGGGAGATTCCAAGATAGATTGCGGTCCATTTAGCATAAAACCTTTGCTGCTTCTTCTTTCTTTTACACAACAGCAGCATCGGGTACGTAGCAAGATAAAGAAATACCCAGCCAAGAAAAAGCGGAATATGCAACCACTTAAACTGCGATGCAAACACCCCCAGCCAAAATGGAATAATCAACATGGCCCAGGCACCGTGTTGTTTCGGCAAAAATAATTTCATGGTCATCACCCATTTCACAGTTCTCACTTTTAATATACTGCAGGGTAATAAAAGTTTGTGTGAAAGAAATCACAACAATTAATCATTACTTAGAGAGCTGAGGTTGCACTTATGGAAATTTGTACATTTATCTTTGGCTCTTCACCATAACTGGTGGTTTAATATTGATTAACGTAATATCTCAGTCAATTTTGCAACAAAGTTGATTGGAGAGGAAGGTGCGAACTCCTCGAAAATGCATACGCATTTTCTCGTGCGGTGCCTATGCATGGATGATGATTCAACGTCCTGCGGGAAAAGCAGGCCAAGGGAGACCCCGGAGGCCTGCCCTTTGCCGAGGAGCTTCCGGACTGCCCGCGGAAAGCGAGCGCCTGGAGCGGAAATCAACGGATAGTCAAAGCTTAAACCACTTCTTTTGGTGATGAAGAACCTTATCTTTTCTACTTTGGGAAAAAATGCATGGGTTTTGTGATTTATATCACGTACTTAGACAAATATTTTGTTTATGTTTGTATTGGAAGAATTATAAGGAGGTAACAAACATGAATCTACCCTTTACTGAAGATATATTGGTGAAAGACGCTGTTACGGTATTTCCTAAATCAAGCGATGTGTTCAAACAACACCGGATTGATTTTTGCTGCGGCGGCAACATTTCGATCAAAGCAGCGGCAGAAGGTCGTGGCTTGGATGCTTCAGAACTGATGGAGCAACTGCGTGATAAATATGCAGGTGAAGAAGATGTAGAGCTGCAAACGCCAGAGTGGGAACAAGCCGAATCAACAGATCTAATTGAGACGATTATCGCGAAGTTCCATAATCCGACGATAGAAGAATTTAAACAATTAAGCCCTTATGTAACCAAGGTAGTTAAAGTTCATGGTGAAAGACATCCGGAACTACTTAGAATCCGGGAGCTGTTCTTCGCCTTAAAAGAAGAGATGCTTGAACATATGCAAAAGGAAGAAGATATTGTCTTCCCTCTTATCCTCGACAAGCAGGCACAGGTGGTCTCCAAGGATGTAATTAGCCGCGCGATTCTCGAGCTTGAAAATGAACATCAAAAATCCGGTGACATTTTAAAGGAACTAAGGGAACTTACCGACGACTTCACACCGCCACAGAATGCTTGCGGAACATTCAGGCTGGTATTCAATCGTCTTGAAAGCGTCGAAGATACCACCTTTAAGCATATCCACTTAGAGAACCATATCTTATTTCCAAGATATACTTCAGCTTGATAATTTAACGGTGAGGACAGAAATCATTATTGCTGTCCTTGCCGTTTTTGTTTTTGTAGCCGAAATTTTGACTTTGTCGCCGAGTTGACTAGTTTTGTAGCGAAAATTCGGCTTTTGTAGCGGAAATTTTCATTTTGTAGCCGGTTCTAGTTTTTGTACTGACATTCTAATTATCAAGTTTTGTACCGTCACCCACTTCTAAAAGGAAGGGATAATCCTCCTTCTTAACTTCGGATTGTTTCTTCCTGAGATATAGAAAAACCTCTGCGAAAAGCAGAGGTTCAACCGCCTATATAGGACATCTCGATTTTTTCCTGATCTTTATTTTTGCCTTCCGCCCTCTCGTCCGAATAGCGATCGCGACGATGATTCCAAATAGAAGCAATATGTTTGGTAAGCTCTTCGTCTGTCATATTGGTACGAAGCAGCGATTTAATATCGTGGCCGTTACCGTTGAAAAGACAAGTATAAATGTCCCCTTTAGCGGATATGCGGGCACGGGTGCAGCTACCACAGAAGGATTCGGAAACGGAAGTAATAAAGCCGACCTGTGTATCTGTCCCTTTATACCGATATCTTTTGGCCACCTCACCGTAATAATCAGGATCTGCCGGTTCCAGCTCAAATTCAGCTGCAAGCCTATCAAAGATTTCTTTCTTGGTGACCACATTATCCATCTGCCAGCCGTTCGTGCTGCCGACATCCATGAATTCGATATAGCGCAGCTGCAATCCTTCATCCTTGCAAAAACGGGCCATAGGCAGAATCTGCGACTCATTCAGCCCTTTTTTAACGACCATATTAACCTTAACCCCAAGTCCAGCATCCCTGGCAGCCCGCATTCCTTCAATCACTGGGGCGGTCCCGACTTTTCTGCCGTTAATTTCCTTGAAAAGCTCATCATCCATGCTATCAAGGCTGACGTTTACGCGATGTAATCCGGCTTCCTTTAATTCAGACGCATACCTTTTCAGGAATACTCCATTAGTCGTCAAACCGATATCTTTAATGCCATCTATCTTAGAAAGATTTTTGATCAAATGAGGAAGATTTTTTCTGAGCAGCGGTTCCCCGCCGGTTATTCTTAGCTTTTCAACACCAAGACTTGCAAATATTCTCGAGACCCGTTCAATTTCTTCATAAGATAAAAGCTCGCTGCGGGGAAGAAATTGAAAGCTTTCGTTAAAGATTTCCGCAGGCATACAATATTGACATCTTAAGTTACAGCGATCAATAACAGAAATCCGTAAATCTCTTAAGGGTCTATCCAAAGCATCTTTAACTTTGATTATGTCGATTGTGCTCACTCCCTTAGAAATTTGATATCGCAAAAAATAAATACACTGATATCATCTGATTGTATCATGGTTCGTTCACTTTTAACACCGTTTTGCCACTTTCAGATTTATACAGCAGCAATGATTGATTGTCTAATATCACTATATAAGTTTTTGATCACTTGTCATGATTTCGTCAAAAATAGTTCAAAATATCGCCTCATTATTCCATATTTCCTTCTTGCAGATTCTTTATAATAAGAGTAAGAAAATGCCTTTTCACTAAAAGTATAGTGTTTATATTTAATAACCGATCATTTTCAAAAGGTGATGATGAAAAGTGCTTGTCAAACAAACTCATTCCGTTCAAATAAAAGAACTGTTAAAGATTGCGGACAGAACCATCCATCTTGAAAGGGATGCTTTCCTATATAGAGAAGGAATGGAGGCTGCCGAATTATTTGTAGTTTTGTCAGGAAGGGTGCAAATAGGCAAGATAACGATGGAGGGACAGGAATTGTCGCTTCGCATTTGCGGAGAAAATGATATTTGCGGGGAACTTACACTCTTTACAGAGTCGGCAAAATATTTATTAAGTGCGAGAGTCCTTGAAGCTGCAGAAATTGCCGTGGTAAATAAGAATAGATTGGAACAAAGGATGTTTGAAGACCCTGCGCTTGCTCTTGAAGTCATGAAATGGATGAGCGATCATTCCCGCAGGACCCAGACAAAATTTCGTGATTTAGTCTTAAATGGGAAAAAGGGTGCGTTATACTCTACGCTTATCAGAATGACCAATAGCTTTGGGGTTGAAAAAGAAGATGGAATCTTAATTGATTTGCATTTGACTAACCAGGAGCTCGCAAACTTTTGCGCCTCTTCCAGGGAAAGCGTCAATCGGATGCTCAATTCTTTAAAACGGGAACATGTCCTCTCTATTAATAAAGGGCATATTACCATCCATGACCTTCCATACTTAAAGAATGAAATTGGCTGTGAGAACTGCCCCGCTATTTATTGCAGTATCGAATGATGGCAGCATATGCCCTTAAAGTTAAGGATTTGAGCTCATTCGTTTGAAACAACTACTTTCCGCCATGCTGAAACGTAGCTTCCCGCCGATGGTTCCCATTTTCGTTGCCGGAATTTCTGTTTTGTTGCCTGTTCCGTTTTTTGTTGCCGAAATTCAGATTTTGTTGCCACTTTCCCTGTTTTTGTTGCCAGTCCGAGGACTTCTGTTGCCGAAATTTCTGTTTTGTTGCCTGTTCCGTTTTTTGTTGCCGAAATTCAGATTTTGTTGCCACTTTCTCTGTTTTTGTTGCCAGTCCGAGGACTTCTGTTGCCGAAATTTCTGTTTTGTTGCCTGTTCCGTTTTTTGTTACCGAAATTCAGATTTTGTTGCCACTTTCCCTGTTTTTGTTGCCAGTCCGAGGACTTTTGTTGCCGGAATTTCTGTTTTGTTGCCTGTTCCGTTTTTTGTTGCCGAAATTCAGATTTTGTTGCCACTTTCCTTGATTTTGTTGCCAGTCCGCTGACTTTCGTTGCCGGAATTTCTGTTTTGTTGCCTGTTCTGATTTTTGTTGCCGAAATTCGGATTTTGTTGCCACTTTCTCTGTTTTTGTTGCCAGTCCGAGGACTTTCGTTGCCGGAATTTCTGTTTTGTTGCCTGTTCTGATTTTTGTTGCCGAAATTCAGATTTTGTTGCCACTTTCCCTGTTTTTGTTGCCAGTCCGAGGACTTCTGTTGCCGAAATTTCTGTTTTGTTGCCATGAAACGAAAACATATAAAATAAAAAGCCGGCAGAAAGAATCATATTTACCATTCTTTCTGCCGACTTTATCTGTAAATCAACAATCTTATTTAATCCCAAGGGCGATCTTTGCATACCGGGACATGCGGTCTTTTGACCATGGCGGATTCCAAACGATATCCACTTCGGTTTCTTTCACTTCCGGAATGTCCTCCAGTGCAAGCTTAACCTGGTCGACAATCGTCCCTGCGAGCGGGCAGCCCATCGCTGTCAAAGTCATTGTTATCGTCGTAACACCCTCATCATCCATCTCTGCATCATATACTAAACCGAGGTTCACGATATCAATCCCAAGCTCAGGGTCAATTACCTGCTCAAGAGCACCAAAAATATTATCCTTAAGATCCTGATCCATATTTCAACACTCCTTTTTCATGTATCCTTATTACATCATAACAGAATTCCATTAGCTAATTAAGCGTTTTGCACGACTGGGCTTAAATGCTTTTCAAACCATTCAGCCGTTTGTAAAACCCCTGCTCTGCTTACTTTATGGTCCGCTTTCTTATCTAAAATAAACGATAGCTTATCCTTAGATTGTTCATATGCCGGACGTAATAATTCATATAATTCATAGGCATTTTGGTAAGGAACCACACCGTCCTTTGCGCCATGCCAGAACAACAACGGGCGTCCTGCTACTTTTTCCTTCTGAAGGCTGAGATCGTATTTCGCCAGCAGATCGAGTGTCTTCTGAATTTCTTCATCAGACATCTCTATTTTCATCCCTTGCTTTCTAAGTGTATCCATTTGCAATTTCGCATACGAGACGTAAGCGGGATTTCCCATCAAGCTAACCCCTGTATGGACCCAATCATAAGCGGCCAGTGCACCGAGCGTGACAATTCCGCCCATGGACGTGCCGGCAAGCCCTACTTTCTCGGGATCGATTAGATTCCGTTCTGATAAGTTTTCCTTTATCACCGGTAGATCCTGGATCGTCGAAATCACGATATTCCAAAAATGACCCATCAATTTTTTTTCATCGAAACTGGAGGCTCTGTCCCCGTGATATAAGGCATCCGGAAGGACGACGCGAAAACCTTTTTCAGCCATTAAATACGCATAATGCAGATTGTGCTCCTTTGCACTTGTGAAGCCATGATTAAAAATAACTAAAGGAAGTTTTTCCTTCCAGCTTTCCTGTTTTGCCATATGCAGGACTGGGATATCTTGAATGCGCTCATTCTCAATAATAACCAATGCGGGTACCCTCCAGATAGTTTACTTACTTTAATAAATTACTTATAGTTGTAACTATACCTCGAAAGCTGAAAGAATGAAAAAGATTTAACTTTCCTTAAAATCAAGGTAATATTAAATGCATATAATAAAACATTATGCTCATGCATTAATAAACAATGAAATTGAAGGTGACGACTATGACAGAGAAACATTTAATTTGTCTCGATCTTGACGGAACATTATTAACTGATGAAAAAGAGATTTCACCGCGCTCCAAAGCCATTTTAACAAAATTAAAAAACGATGGTCATGAGGTGATGATTGCCACCGGGCGTCCTTATCGTTCCAGTGAAATATATTATCATGAGCTTGAGTTGAAGACACCGATTGTTAATTTTAACGGCGCGTTTGTGCATCACCCGTTGAATAACAGCTGGGGAACGTTCCATACCCCATTGGACATATCCGTAGCCAAAGAAATCGTCGAAGCGTGTGATCAATTTCAATACCATAATATTATTGCCGAGGTTCGGGATGATATTTACTTCCACTACCATGATGAAAAGCTTATTGATATTTTTAAAATGGGAAATCCGAGGGTAACAACGGGTGATTTGAGAAATTTCCTTGAGGATTCTCCTACAAGTATGCTGATACATACTGAAGAGCAGCAAGTGGCGCAGATTCGCAAGCATTTATCAGATGTTCACGCGGAATTAATCGATCATCGCCGCTGGGCTGACCCTTTTCATGTCATCGAAATCATCAGCGCAGGACTTAACAAGGCTGTCGGCATTCAGAAGGTTGCAAAATCCTTCAATATCCCCAAGGAAAGAATCATTGCCTTTGGCGATGAAGATAATGATCTCGAAATGCTTGACTACGCGGGGACCGGAGTGGCCATGGGGAATGCGATTTCCCAATTGAAGAGTGTCGCCAATACAACTACATTAACCAATCAGGAAGACGGCATCGCTGTATTTCTTGAAGAAAAATTCAATATTAAAATCGCTTAAATCAACAGCTTTACAATTCCCATTTTTTAAAGCTTTTAAATCTTTATGCTTAAAACCACAATATATAGTGACACCTATCTTCAGTGTCAAATTGCTTATATGCGCGGAGGCGATAATAATGGGAAAAAGCAATAAGTCGAAACGTTTTGTACAGCAAGGCTCAAATACTGTATCAAAGCATGCCGAAAAAATCCCTTATCACACAACGTACGCAGAAGCGGAAGCTCAAAAGCTTCAATCCATGTCTGAAGCAAGCTATGGTGGCTTCTGATGGGCAATCCTCTATTTCAACAAGCTAGAAAATTTGTCGGACAATTTTTGAATGGCGGCAATTCCTCCGAACAGCCGGAAAAGCTGGAAGTTGCCAAAAATGCGATCTCTTCAGCTTTTGCCAATTCAACTCCTGCTGAGCAGGCTCAGTTAAGTGAACTGCAGCATCAGCTTGAGGACGAAGATTTTGCAACGAAAAAATGAAGAATGGGGGCCGACGTAACTTTCGTCGGCTCTTTTATTTATCTGTGCAAAGTGGTGTCGATTATTGTCGAGAAATCGATATATGAAAAAAGTTGATAATAAATGTCTGGAAGTTGATAATAAAGTCTAAAATTTGAAAATAAGTCTGCGAAACTCGATAATAAATCCAAAAACTTGCCGAAAAAATGAGGATGAGTCCAATGGTTACAATTGTATACTTTGGACTCATCCTGTCTGTCCAATTAATCGTTATAACTACCGATTTCCTCATAAGAATTCACGGTCAAGCGGATTCGCCGCCTTTTCTGCCAATTTCTTGATAGAATTCTTTGCCATGCTTATCAGAAGTAGCTTCGCCGCCCTTCTGCCCGATTTCCTGATAGAATTCTGTGTCATGATTTTCGGAAGTGGCTTCGCCGCCCTTTTGGCCGATCTCCTGGTAGAAGTCCCTGTCATGATTTGTAGAGGTAGTTTTTCCGCCTTTTTGGCCAATTTCCTGATAAAAATCTTTATCATGATTTCTCGAAGTAGCTTCGCCGCCCATACGTCCCGCTTCTTCTCTGCTCATTTTACCGTTATTGTTAGCCATTTTAAAATCACTCCTCTTAAAGATTTTCTGTACTTGCATACATTGGTGAATTAGCCTTTTTTAGGGATAATTAAACGGTAAAACCCCAATTACCATAAAATGCTTCTTAATCCTTACGGAATGAACCGAAAATGGCTGCGGTTTCCGTAATATTTGTAAATGCCTGTGGATCAACCTCCCGGATGGTTCTCTCTAAATCATACAGCTCATACCTGGTGATAACGATCATCATAATGTCCCGGTTTTCATTGGAGAAGCCACCCTTTGCAGGCAGCATCGTTATCCCCCGCACTAATTTGCCATGAATTGCTTTTTTCAGTTCTTCGCTTTTCTTGGTTATGATCATGGCCGTCAATTTTTCATGTCTAGTGTGAATCGCATCAATTACCCGGGTTGAGGCATATAGAGTCACAAGCGTGTAAAGTGCCTTTTCCCATCCATAGAGACTACCTGCTGTAACAATGATGATGGCGTTCAACATGAAAAAATATGTACCGACCGGCCTGTCTTTCATTCGTGAAAGCAGCATGGCGATAATATCCATCCCGCCTGTTGAAGCTCCGTACTTGAGCGTTATTCCCACGCCCACCGCAGCAATGACCCCGCCAAAGACAGCGTTCAGCAAAATGTCCGGCGAAACATGTTTGATCGGGATGATTTCCAGAAAGAGTGACATAAGGACAACGCTTAAAAAGCTGTATATCGTAAATGATTTCCCGACTCTTTTCCAGGCGATGATCGTGACTGGAATGTTCAATAATAACAATAAAATTCCGGTAGATAAGTTGAATGGTGCAAAAGATCCGATTAATCGGGAGAGCAATTGGGCTGCTCCTGTAAATCCACTTGCGTAAACATCCGCGGGAATTAAAAATAGATTCATCGCAATAGCATTCAAAAATGCGCCGATAATGACGATAATTACTTTTTTTACCTCTGTGAAATTCATCGTTGTTCCTCCTATCTTCAACATACATAGTATCCTGATACCCTCAAGCGATTATTCTATACATGAATGGATTGTTTTTTTTCAGCGAAATGCTACACTAATATACAAAGAAATAAGTAGAAAAATCTTAAAAAGGAAAGCTGGTGTTTAATATGACTATACAGATAATTTCAGACAGCGCGTGTGACCTCCCGTTGTCATTCTATAAAGATAATAATGTTAATTTAGCTCCTTTACAGGTTCTCATAGACGACAAGACCTACGAGGATTTGAAAACGATTCAGCCAAAAGAAATATACGATGCAATGAGGGAAGGAAAAGCTCCGAAAACGTCCCAGGTATCACCGGAAAATTTCCTGAAGATATTTACAGAGATTGCCCAGCAGAAGAAACAGGGAATTTATGTTGCTATCTCCTCTGAATTATCAGGTACATATCAAACAGCTGTTATGGTTTTAAACCAGGTAAAAGAGGATTACCCGGAACTAGACATCGAAGTGATCGATTCCAAATGCGCCTCTGTAGGCTATGGTCTTGTTGTATATAAAGCGGCCCAAATGGCTAATGCAGGTGCCTCAAAGGAAGAAATTCTTAAGGATATCTCCTTCCGTGCCAAGCACATGGAACACCTTTTTACTGTCGATGATCTTGAGTATCTTGCAAGAGGCGGACGAGTTTCAAAAGCATCAGCCTTTGTCGGTGGCTTGTTAAACATTAAACCGCTTCTTCATGTTGAGGAAGGTAAATTGATTCCCATCGAGAAAATTCGCGGCAAAAAGAAATTGCTAAAGCGTGTGATAGAGCTAATGCATGAACGCGGTGTTGAAATAAACACTCAAACTGTAGGGATCAGCCATGGGGATGATGAGGTAACGGCCCTTGAATGGAAACAAGCAATCCAGGATGAATTCGGGACAAGCAATTTTCTCATCAATACGATTGGTTCTGCGATTGGCTCGCATGTCGGCCCTGGAACGATGGCTGTATATTTTCTAAACGAACTGCCGCCACAGGAATGAAGGATACATACTCCCTTTTCTTTTAACGAACACTAAATAGACAATTGATGAAGGGAGTAATAACCATGTCCAGAACAACAGATGACGATAAAAGGCCTAAAGATAATCAGGCACTCAATGAACGGAGAAACGAACTTCGTGAAAAAAACAGGCAGGCAGGCAAACACTCTTATTCCAAAAAAACTGATCATAAATAAAACAGCAGGGGTCCCTCTCTCTTAAAGGGCCCCTGCTGTTTTCTGATTTTAAAATGCTTCAGTTGTCATCCCTACAGTGATTATCTATAATAAAGAAAGAAAATAATCCCAGCTGGAGGTAGAGTATGGCAAAGGAAAGTTCATTTGATATCGTCTCGAAGGTTGATTTTTCAGAGGTAACCAATGCCGTGACCATGGCATTGAAGGAGATCAAAACCCGCTATGATTTTAAAGGCAGCAAAAGTGATATTACTCTTGATAAAGAAGAACTGGTTTTAGTTTCTGATGATGAATATAAGCTGGACCAGTTGAAGGATGTTCTAATCAGCAAGCTTGTGAAGCGGGATGTTCCGATTAGAAACCTTGATTACGGCAAAATTGAAGGAGCATCGGGCGGAACCGTCCGCCAGCGGGCAAAGCTCGTCCAGGGAATCGATAAAGAGCAGGCCAAGAAAATCAACACGATCATTAAAAACAGCGGCTTAAAGGTGAAAAGCCAGATTCAAGATGATCAAATTCGCGTAACAGGAAAAAGCAGGGATGAGCTTCAGGGCATCATGGCCGCTATCCGTGAAGCCGATTTATCCATTGATGTACAATTTTTAAACTATCGTTAGTTTGGAAACAGCTGTATGGCGATTCGCCGCAGCTGTTTTTTTTTTGGCTCTGTTAAATTCCATTGTTGATTTTCAAATGGTCATGGAATCTACTCGCTTTCCGCGGACGAACTGGCAAGCCTCCTCACTCGTACCTCGCTGCGGGGTCTTGCCAGCCCGTTTTTCCGCAGGAGTCTCGCAGATTCCCTTCCCAAAAACAACATTATCGTTTAACAGAGCCTTTTTTTAAAAACATATGGTGTTAAATCTTTCCATGTTTTCCTTGCTCCAATGAATGGAATATGTAAGAGGAGAACAAATAATTGGAGGGATTTTTTTTGAGCAGTCAGGAGAAAAGTAAACAAGGATTTCCGGCACAGCACCAGGAGCGTCAGCCTGGCATTGAGACGGAAATGAGCCCAAACCCCGAATCTGTGAAATCCGAGTATAAAGGAAGCGGGAAATTAGAAGGCAAGACAGCGATTATTACCGGAGGTGACAGCGGGATTGGGAAATCCGTTGCGATTTATTATGCTAAAGAAGGCGCAAATGTAACAATCGTATACCTGGACGAGCATGATGACGCCCAAACAACGAAAGAATTAGTAGAACAGGAAGGGCAAAAATGCCTTCTTCTTTCCGGTGATATTGGTGACGAAAGCTTTTGTAAGGAAGTTGTTGCGAAAACGGTTGGTGAATTCGGCACGGTAGATATTCTTGTGAACAACGCTGCAGAGCAACATCCACAAAAAAGCATTTTAGACATAACCGCCGAACAGCTTGAAAAAACCTACAGAACGAATATCTTTTCCATGTTCCATCTCACAAAAGCATCCCTTCCTCATATGCAAAAAGGAAGCAGCATCATCAATACCGCCTCCATCACAGCTTATCAAGGTAACCCGCAGCTGATTGATTACTCTTCCACGAAAGGCGCGATCGTGTCCTTGACAAGGGCTCTGTCCAATTCGATCGTCAAGGACGGCATACGTGTCAATGGTGTGGCGCCTGGACCAATCTGGACACCGCTCATTCCTTCGACCTTCCCGGAGGACCAGGTAGCCAAATTCGGCACAGACAGTCCTATGGGACGGGCAGGACAGCCCGAGGAACTCGCACCGGCTTATGTATACCTCGGCAGCGACGATTCCTCCTATGTGAGCGGCCAGATTATCCATGTGAACGGCGGCAGCGTTGTGAATGGATAACCCGGAACTTCAGCTTGTGTAGAGAAGATGGGTACTTTCTCAGGCACTGACCAGCCGATTTGGCTGGTTTTTTTGCGTGGCTAAAATAATACCGAAAATGTGTTTCGTTTAAATCACCATGACTTGCATTTAAAAAAACTCTGTGTTCGTTTAAATACTAAAAGCGTCTCATCTATCCAGAAATTTCCACAATTTTGTTGACGCTTTTTTAATAGGCAGGTAATTTGGATAATAATATAGAAAGATATTCTTGAGAAAACTAAAAACAAAGGCAGGTTAAAACGATGAAAAGATTGTTACCTCACATTTATCTGGAAAATTGCAAGGATGCTTTGGACTACTATCAACAAGTATTTGGCGGAGAGATCATAAACACCCAATTGGCAGACGGAATCGAAGGTTTCAATGGCCACGAAGGTAAATACATTCACGCGGAATTACATATCAATTCGTCTTGTATCATTTATTTTGCAGATGTATTTCGTCCATTAACAAACGGAACAAATATATGGCTAATGCTCGACTTGGAAACGGAAGAAGAAATCAACAAGATTTATCAGGAATTAACTCGTGCAGGTCAAGTGAAAATGGAACTCCAAGATACGTTCTGGAATTCAAGATATGGGGTTGTGACGGATAAGTACGGCGTTACCTGGGAGCTTAATCTATCCAAAGACCAATGATAAGAAAGCGAAGAAAGATTTCACATTTTCTTCGCTTTCTTATCTATCACCCAGGGCCCGAGGGCTCCCTTTATGTTTTCCTGCGTTTTGACCTTTTCCATACCAGGATGATGAATGCAATAAATGCAGCATACACGACTCCCATAATTATGATATATGGAATATTCAAACCTGATTTATCAGCAAGGGCATACACTTCTGTCTTTTCGCGGTCAAGAATGATGGTATAACTGTCTCCTTTGCTCCGGACAAGATCATTCTCAAGCAAGCCCCTCAATTCCTGATTCTTTGCTAAAACCCCTTCATTAAGGGTGACCGTCTGTGATTTAGAGGTATTGTTTATGGCCACAACGACTGTTTCATCCTTGTAAGTTCGCTTAAAAACGGCCATGCCCGCTTTTTCATAAAAAAGTTCAAAATCTCCTCTTGTTAAGGACGGAAGCTGCTGTCTGAGTTCTCCCAGCTTGGTAATGTAATCGATTAACTCTTTCTCCGCCTTGAATGCCATTAACTGGCGATTTCCCGGCACCTTATCACCGTTCATCGCAATTTCTGAGCCGTAATAAACGATCGGTATTCCCGGAACTGTATACAAGTAGGACAGCGCCATTTTCCAGCGCGTTCCAGGCTGCTGTTTCTTTAAAACAGCGTCGTTCGTGAAACGGGCCATCTGATGATTGTCCATGAAGTTACTCATCAGTTCGGGTTTATCAAATAATGATTCGTTTCTATTATAAATGGAAAATAGTCCGTCGAGACTTTGGTCCGGTTCCGTGAAAGCAGTCCTTAAATTCTCATTTAACGGAAAATCTAGGAATCCGTCTATGCCTGTATTTTTATAACCAGAGATTATTTCCGCATCATTATGCAACACTTCACCCAACAAATAAAAATCCTCTTTCTCGGATTTTACTGCTTTTGAAAAGTCACTCCAAAAGTCCTTTGGCACATAGTTCATCCCATCAAGGGTGTAGCCATCAACCCCTGTTTCTGTCATCCACCATTTTGCTGCATCCAGCAAATAGCTCCTGACTTCCGGGTTATTCTGGTTCAGGTCCGGTAAACCATCGATCCACGCAGTCTCGATATCCTCTGGGTCGTCAGGGTTTGTCACGTCCCTTTTTTCATGAAACCAATCTTCTTTTTCAGGGTCACTCAACCATGGATGATTTGGGCCTACATGATTGACAACAAACTCCGTCATAACTTTCATATCCCGCTTATGAGCTTCTTTTACGAGCTTCTTAAAATCTTCGATTGTTCCAAAATGCTCGTCAGTCTGATAATAATCGTTTATCCAGTAACCATGATAGCCCCTGTCTTCATTATCAAATACTGGCGTAAGCGAGATGGCCGTATACCCCATATCCTTCAGGTAATCCAGCCGTTCAGCAATTCCTTTGAAATCACCACCGTTATATGTATCCGGGTCGTTAACGTCAACATCCTCAGCATTGCTTGGATTTCCATCGCTAAACCGGTCAATCATTAAAAAATAAATGACCTCGTCTTGCCACTTGCGTTCTTCTTTTTCAACAGCTCCTACGGGAAGGGCGTAAAAAAGAAGAAACGGAACCAAAACGAGTGACAGCACTCTTTTTCGCATGTCCGCTCCTCCTACTATACTTATCTACGCCTTTAAGATTAGCCTTTTGTCACCTGACCGTCAAACGAAAAAATGAATTTCCCACGGACTTGTGACAATTCAAAGAATTTTTCTGGCATAAATGATTGCGATTTACTAATAACTATGTAGTTGTATAATGTACAGAGGAAAACATAATCTTAATATCTAAGATTATGTTTTTCGGCCAACAGAATGACAATGGGGTGATGTGTGACATGATGGATAAACCAAAAAACAAATTGACTCTTTTCGCCCTTACTTGGCCGATTTTCATTGAGATTTCCCTCCATATGCTGATGGGCAACGCGGATACACTCATGCTGAGCCAATATTCCGATCAATCCGTTGCCGCTGTGGGTGTCGCCAATCAAATTCTGTCGCTTATCATCGTCATGTTCGGTTTTGTTGCCATTGGTTCTTCCGTTCTCGTAGCGCAAAGTCTAGGGGCAAACAGGGAAGATGAAGCAAGCGCTGTCTCCGTCGTTTCCCTGGCAGCCAACCTCATTTTCGGTTTGCTTTTAAGTGTTATTCTAGTCATTTTCAGCAAGCCACTGCTCCAGCTGATGGATTTGCCGGTTGAACTATTGGATGAAGCAGATGCCTATTTACGTATCGTCGGAGGTTTTTTGTTTATCCAGGCCTTGATCATGACCGCAGGCTCGATAATCAGAAGCTATGGGTTCACAAGGGACGCCATGTTTGTAACCTTAGGAATGAACATCTTAAACATTATCGGAAACTACATATTCATTTATGGTCCTTTTGGCCTTCCAATCTTAGGCGTTGAGGGGGTTGCGATATCTACGGCAGTTAGCCGGTTCATCGGGTTTGCTGTCATTCTATTTTTGCTGGTAAAACGTGTCCCAGAAGGCTTGCCATTTAAAAAAATTTTTTCTCTGCCTTCCCGTCATATGAAAAATCTTCTTGCTATTGGCCTGCCCTCCGCGGGAGAGCATCTTTCCTATAATGGGTCTCAAATGGTCATCACCTATTTCGTTACCATCATGGGTACCAATGCGTTGACAACCAAGGTATACGCCCAAAATCTGATGATGTTCATCTATCTGTTTGCTGTTGCCATCGCCCAAGGGACAGAAATCTTGATTGGCCGCATGATTGGAGGAAAGAAATACGAAGAAGCCTATCATCGCTGCCTGAGAAGTCTTAGGCTGGCCATGATCCTATCTACTTTGTTTGCGCTAATATTCTCTCTATTCTCCAAACCATTGTTATCCATTTTCACCAGTAATCAAAGCATCATAGCGACGGGAAGTATCTTAATCTTGCTGACGATCATTCTTGAGCCCGGCCGCTCTTTTAACTTGGTGATTATTAATTCATTGCGAGCTGCCGGCGATGTCAAATTCCCTGTTTATGTCGGAATCTTATCGATGTGGGGTGTGAGCGTCACACTTGCCTATTTGCTCGGAATCAAACTTGGCCTTGGACTGATCGGAATTTGGATCGCTTTTGCTGCCGACGAATGGTTACGAGGCTTATTGATGCTGTGGAGATGGAAATCTAAAGTCTGGATGAAAAAGAGTTTTATAGTCCCTTCAGAAGCTAAAATAAACGAATAACAGGGACTGTCCGCCAGTCCCTGTTTACTATGATTCGATAATTTGAATGTCATAGTCTTTAAACCAAACATGAATTTGTCCCAGGTGGGCAAGGAGCTGAGGCCCTGACATGAGCTGACCGAACCATGGGATGTCGAAGGATTCCCCTTTTGATTCGATGATATCGCGCAGCTTTTCTTTTTCAAAAAACTCATGAAGCGCAGAATTGCGATCAGTGAGGATTTCCTTCAGCCAGGATTGGACTTTATCTGTATAGGCCGGGTTATGCGTTTTTGGGTATGGGCTCTTCTTCCGGTAAAGCACCTCCTGAGGCAAAATACCCTCCAAGGCTTTTCGAAGAATCCCCTTTTCCATGTTCCCAATCATCTTCATTTCCCATGGAATATTCCAGACATATTCAACAAGACGGTGATCGGCAAATGGGACCCTCACCTCAAGACTCGCCCCCATACTCATCCGGTCTTTTCTGTCCAAGAGCGTTGTCATAAACCAAAGGATATTTAAATAAAATAACTCCCTGCGGTTTGCCGCTTCAGATGTTTCCCCTTCGAGCCTCGGTGTTTCCGCCACGGTCTGGGCGTATTTATCCTGCACGTATTCTTCCAGTTTTAATTTGTCCTGCCAGCCCTTCTTCAAAAGGGACACCCTAGCTTCTGTCGAACGCATCCACGGAAACCCTTTCCTGCTTAGATCATCTTTTCTGTGGAACCATGGATAGCCTCCAAATATTTCATCAGCGCATTCGCCTGACAAGCCTACCGTGAAATCGCGTTTGATTTCCTTGCAAAACCAGAGCAGCGAGGAATCGATATCCGCCATTCCCGGCAAGTCTCTTACGTGAACCGCTTCAGTTAAATAATCGCCAAGAACTTCCTGTGAAATAATCGAACTATGATGGACGGTATGAAAGCCATCAGACATCATCTTTATCCACGGTCCATCAGAATTCGGCTGAAAATCATTCTCCTGAAAGAACAAATCGTTGTCTTGATAATCAATCGAATACGTATGAAGCCTGCCTTGACCTGCCTCCTTATAGCTTTTTGCGGCAATCGCCGTGATCGCGCTCGAATCCACTCCACCTGATAAAAATGTACAGAGCGGTACATCCGAAACAAGCTGTCTGGTGACTGCATCATTGACCAGAAAACGAACTTTTTCTGCCGTTTCCTCCAACGTGTCGGTATGCTCTTCACTTTTAACATTCCAGTAGCGCCATATTCGTAATCCTTGCGTCGCCGATAGGGTTAAAGCATGGGCGGGACGCAATTCTTGAATCCCGCGGAAAACCCCTGACCCCGGAGTGCGGGACGGCCCTAAGCCAAAAATCTCAGCAAGCCCATCCCCGCTAATTTCTGTCTTTACGTCCCGATGGGCTAAAATTGCTTTCATTTCTGATCCAAAAAGAAAGCCCCCTTCATGCTCCTTATAAAATAACGGTTTGACGCCCAATCTGTCTCTTGCCATGAACAGTTTCTGCTCTTTTGCATCCCAAATCGCAAAAGCAAAAATCCCATTAAAAAAATCCACACACTTTTCTTTCCATTCGATGTAAGAAGTTAACAAAACTTCTGTATCACTATGGCCTTTAAAGGAATATCCTTTTAATAATAGTTCTTTTCGGATATCTTCCGTGTTGTAAAGTTCGCCATTATAACACAGTATGAACTCGCGGTCGTGATCTTCCTTCAGCATTGGCTGGCTGCCGCCCTCAGGATCGACGACAGTCAGACGCTTGTGACCAAAAGCCACATGAGTGTCGGCCCATACATTTGATTGATCGGGACCGCGTTTCGCCAGTGTTTCCGTCATTTTTTCCACTACTTCTATTTCTCTGCCAACATTTTTCCGGAAATCGACCCATCCCGTAATCCCACACATACGTTATCATCCTTTCTGAACCCGATAATAAAAATTCATCAGTACTCACTCGTTTAAGAAAAGATGAGCAAAGCAGCTTTTTGTATAAATTAGCCTATGCAGAAAAAAAAAGATGGTTAATTGTCCCGCTAATAAAATGAAGGAGTTATATTTTCCTTGGAAATTGTCAAAGAAGAAGGTGAGGTATACCACTTTTTGGAGGGTCTAATATATGAGTCAGCAGCATAGAGATAAACTTTTCAACCGCCAAACCAGGGCATTTTCAGAAGGAACGGTGGAATACATTAATCACCAATGGATATTCTTTGATAATGAAACCGATGAGGCCTCTTCCTTTGAGGATTATGTAGAGCATGATATCGAGGTATTTAGAGGAAACCGCTGGCGCAAAGGCTGCATCGAGGAAAATGGTGCCGTTAAACATAACAATCAGCTGATTCAATTACAGAATGGCGAACAGATTCGCATCCGAAAACAACTTATTTATTCATTTGAAAGGTTGCTCGACGAACTGAATGATGATTCTTTCTTTCAGTTTGTTACCACCTTGAATTCACTCGATTTCTCCGTATATGACTGCATATACAGCTATAACCAGCTCACCTTCCTGAGGGAAGCCGCGACCCAATCCGGCGTCAACTTCTTTGTTTTCGATAATGGCCTCCTGCTTTGTTCCGTCCAGCATCACTTTTGCTATTCGGAAAATGAGCATGACCGCTTTGAGTTCACCCTGAACACGGGTAAGCGAATTGTGATTGAAAAACTGAATTCACAGCCCTCTTGAGTAGCGCATTTTAGCAGCTGATTTTGATTTTGATGCAGCTCCCTCTAAACAGCTACTTTCTCGTGAAAACCCGCTACAAAAATGAAATTTTCGCTACGAAATCTAGATCTGGCTACAAAATTAAAATTCTCGCTACAAAACTCATCAAACCGGCTACTTTCTGCTGGAAACTCGCTACAAAAACGAATTTCCCGCTATGAAATTTAGAACTGGCTACAAAATTGAAAATCTCGCTACAAAACTCATCAAACCGGCTACTTTCTGCTGGAAACTCACTACAAAAACGAATTTCCCGCTACGAAACTCATTAAATAAAGCACCGTCAAATTTTGACGGTGCTTTACTTTTAACCAAATGGTTGGAAACCTTGCGGCAAGGATAGTCCGAGATATAGTACAGCTGCAAAGGCAACGACAAACACTGCCCATAAAGCTCCTGTGCTTTTTCCTTTTTTAGAACGTACGAGGATCATTTCCATCATTCCAATGACGATGATACCTACAATCGCCTTAATTGCGTAATACCCAAATTGGCTGCCAATTAATGCGAAGCCGGTAAGAATGATCAACACATAAAAAACGCGCAGAATCATATGTACGATTTTAAAGCCTTTTGCATCCTTATTCATAGACACTGCTACAAAAAAGAGGATCAGGGCGACTACCCAGGTCGTGATATGAATATGAGTCATGCCTTCCATGTTAAAATTCCTCCTAAATCAATAATCTCCTACATCATATCATAGACAATTATGGAAAAACAAAATTTAAAACCGCTCTATTCGATACTGTTAACGAGCGTCCCAATTTTTTCAACGGTGATTTCGACGGAATCGCCGGATTGAAGAAATTTAGGTGGATTGAATCCTTTACCCACTCCCGCAGGTGTGCCGGTGGCGATGATATCGCCTGGCTCAAGGGTCATCCCTTTTGAAATCACTGAGATAATTTCTTCCACAGGGAAAATAAACTGCTTTGTATTGGACTGTTGGCGTATTTCACCATTCACCTTGGTTTCGATTTGAAGATGATTTGGGTCATCAATCACTGATTTATGGACGATAAAGGGACCCATCGGGCATGACCCGTCCAGACTTTTACCAAGCAAGAATTGCTTATGCTTAGCCTGCATGTCACGGGCTGTCACATCATTGATAATCGTATATCCAAACACATAATCCAGCGCTTCTTCCTGTTTAATGGCCCGGCCGGATTGGCCAATCACAATGGCAAGCTCGCCTTCATAATCCAGTTCATCCGTAACTCCCTGATGATTCGGGATCGCCGTTTTATGCCCAATGACTGTTGTCGGTGCTTTTGAAAAAAGCATGATATGTTGCGGGATGTCCGCTTCGCTTCCAAGTTCAATCGCATGTTCCGCATAGTTTTTGCCGACACAGAAAATGTTTTTCGCCGGCCGGGGAATCGGCGCTTGCCATTCGAAATCTGCTTCAGCAATAAACAACGAAGCATCGTCCGCTGATTGAAAAAGCTTATTGGCTTTTTCGATAAAGCTTTCCCCCTCCTGAATGCATTCCAGAAGCGTTGCAGGTAATGAAAGGGATGGGTCTCCGATTCTTTTTGCAGCTTCATGAAGAAGTAAAAACTTTGATTCATTTTTGTCTGACATGACAATTTTATTTTCACCGTTGACCTGGACTGTCGCAAACTTCATTATTCGTTCACTCCTTTTATGTACACTTGTGTAGCAAATACTTCTGTATTGCCGTGTCATTTACTCTTTACTGGTGGCAAATCTATTAGTCTGTTTCAGAAATGCTTCTATCTGTCTCCTATTTTTTAACACCATAATTTTTTTGCCTGACAGGCTTGCTATCCTCTCTTTTAAGATAGGTGCCTTTTGCCGATTGAAAGTAGCGACATAGCTAAAAAACTCCCAATCGATTTTTTCAGGACATCCGGAAGCCATGTCAGGTCGAGTCTCCCCGTGGTATTGAAATCTCCTCTTAATAATTCTATACAGACATACGATAGTCGGAAACTCAAGATATATGACCGTATCGGCATTTACAAACCTGTTACCTATCGTAGTACTATAATGTCCATCCATAATCCATGAATCTCCCGCCATAAGACCCTCGTGTTTTGCCTGCCATTTTTCCCTCGGCATCTCAATCCAGCCTGGCTGCCAAAAGTGCGCATCCAGATGGATGGCAGGAATATGCAGAATTCCGGATAATCTTTTTGCCAAAGTAGATTTCCCTGCTCCCGGGCAACCCAGAATCATAATCTTCTTCAATGCTGTCCCCCTTTTCCATGCTTAATCCTTCTGATCGAAGGCTTTCTCCAATACGTAAATACCCGCCATACATACTCAATAGGCCCCATCAGGAAATATTTAAGCCAGTATTTGCTGGCCAGTATCTGGATCACAAAAATTCCACCTACAAGCACCAAACCCGTGGTGAAAGAGACTCGGCCGTAGAAGCTCAAACCGTATGAGTAAAAAATCAGAGTCCCAATTATTGATTGAAAAAGATAATTGCTCATCGAAAGTCTGCCAATATACGAAAAAGGAAGCATAACCTTATAAATGAGATTTCTTTGCAGCAGCAGCGTAATTGCCGTTATATAAAACAAAGACAGCATGGGCCCGCCGAATGTGTCTTGTAAAAAGACAGTTGCATAATTATTAGCGGTTAGATAAGGAATCAGCTTAAAAAGCAAGCCTAATACAAGTGACACAGCCATGATGATGCGTAAATGTGTTCTGTAAACGTCGGGCCGTTCCAGTAGCCGTAACTTCGCAAAGCCTGTTCCGAGCAAAAACAGTGGGAATATCGATAAAAATAAGATAATCGCACTCACGAGATTATTCACTGAATACCAGTCATTGAATCTCTGGTACATGATTTCTATGAATGTCCCATTTTGATACACTTCCAACGATTGCCTGACTGCCTCCTGATCTGTAGGAATCTCCAGCCCATCCATTCCAAATGTTTGTGCCGCTATCGTAAGCATGGCTAACATAAGGAAAGGAATGAGATAAATAAGGGCACCTAAAATCAACAGTAATTTACCGCTCAGCTTATAAAAAAGAATAAAAATAAACCCAAATAATGCATAATTAATCAGGATGTCCCCATGCCAGATGAGGAAGGCATGAATACAGCCAAACAACAGCAGTGCGAGCATCCTTCTCGAAAAGAGAAGCGGAAAGGATTGGCCCCGCTGATTTATTCTCTCAGCAAGCAAAATCGCTCCGAAGCCGAATAAAAAGGAAAATAAAGGATAAAAACTCGCCTGGGCAAAGATATCCGTTAAAATATAGAGAATTCGATCCGGATTCTTATCCCACCAACTCAATGGATTTATGTATAACATCGGCGTATGAAAGGCTGGCATATTGACAAGAAAGATCCCCAATATTGAAAACCCTCTGAGAATATCTATGCTTACAATCCTTTCGGCTTCTTGCACATTGTTCATCATCACAACTCCCAGTCCATTCGATTTACTATCATTATACTAAATGGACGATTCCCGTAAAGTACGGCAGATCCTTTAAAATCGTAAATAAAAAATTTAGGGCATCGCTCGTAAATTTGAGGCGCCGCTCATAAAATTGGATAATCGCTCGTAAATTTCAATTATGGCTCGTAATTCTCCATAACCACTCGTAAACCTCTATAACCGCTATAAAAAAGTGGAATCTTCATTTCTCTGCAAAAAAAACTGCCCTTTACTAAAAAGAGCAGTTTTTGTATGTTTTAGTTGATAAATCGCTCGGTTTTCCCTTTGGCGTTCCAATATTCATTCCGAAGGTGAACCTTTTGGATTTTCCCGGAGGCTGTTTTTGGAAGCTCACCCACTAACGTTACGCCTGTAATTGCTTTAAAGTGAGCCAATTTCTCTCTGGAGAAAGCAATGATTTCCGCTTCGCTTATGGCTTGGTTTTCTCTTAATACCACATAGGCATGCGGTGTTTCCCCCCATTTCTCATGGGGGACAGCGATGACAGCTGCTTCCAAGATTCCCGGGTGCTCATACAAGACCCCTTCTACTTCAATGGAGGAAATATTCTCCCCGCCGCTAATGATAATGTCCTTCTTCCGGTCGACGATATCGATATGGCCGTATTCATCCACCGTCCCCATATCTCCCGTGTGAAGCCACCCGTTTCTGATCGTTTCCATGGTCGCTTCTTCATTTTTCCAATACCCTTTCATGACGCCATGGCTTCTTACAATCACTTCACCGATTTCTTTTCCGTCATGGGCTACCACTTCCCCATTTTCGTTCATCACTTTTACAATGGAACCGATCATTGGATGCCCCGCCTTTGCTTTCATTCTGGATTGCTCCTTAAGCGGAAGATGTGCAAACTGTGAGCGAATCGTCGAAACCAGACTTAATGGGGTAGATTCGGTCATTCCGTATACCTGGACGAATTCCCAGCCTAATTCTTTTTCCACCCTTGTCACGAAAGCCGGCGGCGGTGCAGAACCCGCAATCACGACACGCACATCCTGTTCCATTACAGGTGCATTTTTTTCATAATACTGCAGCAGTGAATTCAATACCGTTGGAGCCATATGCAAGACAGATACTTTATGAGCTTTCAACGCTGTAAAAATAGCTTCCGGTGTAGCTTTTTTCAGGCAAATATGGGTCGCGCCATTTGCTGTATAGTAAAAGGGGGAGCCCCATCCGTTTACATGGAACATCGGCAGGACATGGAGGTAAACGTCCCGGTCGCTTACCCGTAAATGATGCATTGTACTTAATGCATGCAGATAGTTATTGCGATGTGTTAGCATGACGCCTTTCGGATTGCCTGTCGTGCCGCTAGTGTAAAGCAGGCTACAGACATCATTTTCATCGAGGTCTGCCCGATCGAATGAGGCACCGGAATACCTTGCCAGCCATCCGTTGTAATCGGTTTCATTTGTATCCGTCTCTTTATAATGAACGATAATATGCTCGACGGTCTCAAGTTGATCTTTAATTGGCTGAATCATGTGGTATAGATCCTGGTCAACAAGTAGAACCTTTGATTCACTATGGTTCAGGATAAATAAATAATCTTCAGGCGTTAAACGAATATTGAGCGGCACCATGATGGCTCCAAGCTGGAAAACTCCATAGAATCCCTCAAGCATTTCAACCGTGTTCGGTGCCAAATAGGCAACCCTGTCCCCTTTTCTTACTCCCAGGTCCCTTAAACCGTGTGAAAGCTGATTGACTCTTTCGTTTAATTCCCGATATGTAAACACCCTTTCATCGCAAAATACAGCTTGCTTATCTCCGTATAAAGATACGGCCCTGTCCAGAAATTCCGGCAACACTAAAGGTACATTCATATTCTTCACCTCGGCTAAAGTTTTAAAAATTCTAAATTATTTTTATACTAGCATATCACTTATTAAATAAACAGTAACTTAAGCACCGTAAGCTATAAAAAAGACGAAACCTCGAGGTTTCGCCTTTTCCATCAGTCATTCATTTCAAGTAAATGTGCCCCGTCAAAGAAAAATAAATATCGTTCGTTCACCTTTTTCTTCAAAATGCTTTCAATGGCACGTGTATATAGTTGAAGCTGTAGACGGTATCTGTCCGCGAGAATCTCCCTTGCTCCCTCGAATCCATTTGCAAACCGGTCTGTGATCGCATCTGTTTTATAATCCAGGAGAACAAGCGTCCCCTGCTCGTCTTCAAAAATACAATCGATAATTCCCTGAACCATAATAAGCTCTTCGCCCTTTTTCCAGTCATTATAGGCTTCATTTGCCGGCAATGCCATCGTAAACGGTACTTCTCTCCTGACGGAAGAAGCTTGTTGCATCCGCCGGCCGATATCACTTTCAAAGAAACGTACAACCACTGAGGTATCGACAGCTGCTTTTTGTTCCTCTGTTATCAACTCACGCTTAAGCAAGTCTTCAACGACTTCATCCACGGTAGTTTCCGTGACAGGCTTCTCCACATCGATATGCTGCATAATCAGATGCGTGATTGTTCCTTTTTCGGCAGGGGTCAACGCCTTTTCCTGCATAAAAGCCGGTCTTGTCAAAATCGGCCGCTTGAATTTCCGAAGCAGCTCTGTCGAACTCTGGTCATCCTTGAATTCAGCCTGCCGCTTTAATTCAGACACCGATTGCTTGGAACGGTGAACGGACGCGTCCTTATTGGAGTAGCTCCAGTTTAATTGTTCGAGAATCTTTCCTTTATATTCTGATTCCGAGTTTACTCTCTCCGCATTCCTTACGGATTCTAAAAGCTTTTCTTGTTCTATCGCCTCTTCATCCTCCACTGCTTGCAATTCCGCATTTGGAACAACTTGGATCAGCCAGTTTGAAGGATGGGCAGAAATTTCTTCGTTACGCCGGAACACGGTATCCTGATTGTCGATTAAACTGCTGCTGTCACGGTGCCGAATCACTGCCGGGCCTATCCAGTCCATATAGCTTTTAGCACCTGCCCGGACATAGTCCTTTAACAGCCAATCGCCATGCGCGGAACTCGCTAACCAATTCTGCAGGCTTTTTTCCGCATCTTTAACAGTCCCGATCAAGTACAATTTTTCTTTTGCTCTTGTTAAGGCAACGTAAAGTACACGCATCTCCTCAGCTATCATTTCCAGCTGCTTTTTCCTTTTGAACGCTAGTTGAGGTAGCGATGGATAGGTGATCCGAAGCTCGGGATTAACATATTTGGAAGCGAAGCCGAAATCTTTATCCAGTAAATAGGATTTCCTGATATCCATCATATTAAATTGCTTCGATAGCCCCGCGATGAAGACAACAGGGAACTCAAGCCCTTTGGAGGAGTGGATCGTCATCAACCGGACGACATCTTCCTGCTCGCCAAGCGCTCTAGCAGCCCCGAGGTCATCTCCTCGCTCCTGCATTCTTTCAATGAAGCGCAAGAAACGGAACAAGCCGCGGAAGGAGCTGGCTTCGTATTGCCTTGCACGATCATATAAGGCCCTCAGATTTGCCTGGCGTTGTTTCCCTCCCGGCATGCCGCCGGCAAAATCATAAAATCCCGTCTCGCGGTAGAGCTGCCAAATTAAATCTGAAAGTGCAACTTGTATCGCCAGTTGTCTCCACTTGGCCAGTTTGCGATTGAATGATACTACCTTTTCATGGAATCTGGGATATTCAGCAGGATCAGCATTTCTGCAAAAATCAGCCATCGCCTCATAATAGGTCTCGGAATTAAATAGCCGGATTTGTGCTAATTCCTCTTCGTTGAGGCCGACAATCGGTGAACGAAGCACGGAAACGAGCGGGATATCCTGCTGCGGGTTATCGATCACTTTCAGCAAAGAAACCATGATCGCTACTTCCGTCGCCTCAAAATAGCCTGTTGATAAATTGGCATACACAGGAATGCCTTGTCTCTTAAACTCTTCCATAATCTGCGGAGCCCACGGCATTGAACGCAGCAGAATGACAATATCGCGGTATGTGATGGAACGGTATGTGCCTGTTTTCGCATCGAATATTTGCTGTTTTTCATGAATCGCTTTTTTGATGAGTCTCCCCATCATTCTCGCTTCCAACTGAGCGTTTTCCAGTTCCTCAGTATCAAATACCGTATCAGATGTATCTTCCTCATCCTCCGATGCAAGAGCTGGCATTTCTTCTTCATTGCTACTGTTATCAATCAGATAAAGTTCGATTGGATTATAGGTTTCCTCCGGATAGGATGCTCCCTTTTTTAGCTCAGCATCATCATTATACTCAATCTCCCCCACAGTAACTCCCATCAGCTGCTTAAACAAAAAGTTCGTGCCATCCAGAACTTCTTTCCGGCTTCGGAAATTTCGGTTCAAATCGATCCGGAGGCCCGTCTCATTGCCATCATGGGTGAAACGTGTGTATTTGCCGAGAAACAGGTTTGGTTCCGCCAGACGAAAGCGGTAAATCGATTGCTTTACGTCACCAACCATAAACATATTCCCGCTATCTTCGCCATCCGCTGTCACCAATTTCAGAATGGACTCCTGGACAAGATTCGTATCCTGGTACTCATCGACGAGCACCTCTTTAAATTGGCTGCGGTACTCTTTTGCTGCGATTGACGGAATCCTTGCAGACCCCGCGTATTCACCGGTTAGAATGTCGAGGCAATAATGCTCCAAATCTGAAAAATCAACGAGATTCTTTTCTGCTTTTGCCGCAAAGAAACGTTCATCAAACTGCTTAACAAGCATGACAAGCGTTTCTGCATAGTTTTTGAGCTCGCGGATCTCGCGAATAAAACTCTCAGGTTTTCTCAAGAATAGCTCGCTTCTCAATGTTTCAAGCATTTTCTTTGCCTTGTTACGATGTTTTGTCGCTAATTCAACGAGGTCTTGGTTGTAATCATCTCCGGAACAGCGTTTGGCGGTCGAGAATTTCCAGGACTGCATCTCCTCGTACATCTTACTCCACGACTGTTGATTGGCCTGATATAGCCGCTCGACGATTGCCAGATCGTCCATGAAGTTTTCAGCCCTTGGCGCAGGTCCGCCCGGTACTACCGTTAGATCCATCGCCTGCTGCAATAAATCCTTTGCCGCCTCTAATTGCAGTTTAATGTCAAAAGTGAGAGCGTCGAGAAAAATAAGATCTTCGATTCGAGCATCTTCTTTGACATCATACATTCCAATAAGATTATCAAGCCATTGATCCGGGTTGGGATGCGACCTTGAAAAGTCATGGAGCGAGCGCACCATGGTTTGCAGGGCTGCGTCGTTCCGGTCGCTCGTATAGGCATCCACCAGCTTAAAAAAGGATTCATTATCACTATGGCTGTAATGCTCCTCGAACAAGTCTTCCATCACTTCATCGCGGAGCAATTCTGCTTCTGTAGAGTCGGCAATCCGGAACCCGGGGTCGATTTCAGTCAGATAATAATATTTCCTTATAACCTCCAGGCAAAACGAGTGAAGCGTCGAAATCGAGGCCCGGTTAATGAGACTCAATTGCTTTCGCAAATGCTGAGAATGCGGATTTTCATTGATTGCTTTTTCAAGCACCTCTCCGATTCTATGCTTCATTTCCGCTGCGGAAGCATTGGTAAAGGTCACGACGAGCAATTCGTCTACGTTCATCGGTTCCTCTTCTGAAAGGACTTTTTGAATAATCCGGTTGACGAGCACGGCCGTTTTCCCGGATCCAGCAGCTGCCGCTACGAGAATATCCTGGTCCTTCGCCCAGATTGCTTTCCATTGATCCTCTGTCCAGGTAACATCCGCCGGCTTTGCCGGAATCATTGTTTTACTCATTCAACAGCAGCCTCCCTCCGCAAGATCTCCAATACATCATCCTGTTTTCTTGGTGTTAAGATTCTAAACTGGTTATCTTCCAGTGTCTGATCGAACTGGCAGACCGATTTGAAAGAACAAAACGTACACGGGATCTTATCTTTTAATTTATAAGGCTTGATATCAACCTTTCCGCCAATGATTGACTCTCCAGCATCCTGATATATAGTCCGGACGTGATTTTTCAAAAGCGAGAACTCTTCCATGCTCGCAATCTTTGATTTTGATTGTAAGCTGCCGTCCTTTTTAAAGCCGGCCGGAATCACTTCAGACTGGCCGGTTTCAAGAGATTTGTCCATGAGCTGGATCACATTTGGATCACCGAGCAAAAGCCCTTTCATCTTGAAGCTTTTATAAATCGCTTTTTCGATTTCATCAAGTCCGAGCATTCCGTTACTTTTCACGACCGGATTATGAACGTGGAAATACAGGGCGCCTGCAGGGAAGGCCTCTTTGCCTACTAACGAACGCGAGTGGGTGATCACGATATCGAGGTAGGTAAGCATCTGGAGGGCAAGCCCGTAATAGACTTCACTGGCGTTCAAATCCTTTTCACTGGATTTATAATCAAGCACCCTCAAGTAGACGCTGTCGTTTTCTTCCGCTTTATCGACGCGGTCGATTCTTCCGATTAGTTCCATTTTCGTCCCGTTTTTCAAAGTAAAGGAAAGCGGTGGAAGCTGACCGTCCTTCCCGAATCCAAGTTCAAGGCCAACTGGCGAGAAGCCGCTGTTTTTTGCATGCTCGCAGAGCACCATCGATGCCCGTCCAATTACGTCCTCAAGCTTTCTCCGCAAGTAGTGATGGCGGTTTGTGCTCAGCAGGATTTCATTATGGAGCTTCGGGGCAAGCCTATCCACTGCTTCTTTTGCAAGCTGGAGGCACTGCCTCTTTGACAGCGATGCCCAGGAAATATTATGATCCCGTAAATAATCCGAAATCAGCTTAAGCGCACCATGAAACATCTCTCCGATATCTGGTGCATCAAGCCGGTATATTTTACGTTCCTGAAGCTTCAACCCGTGGGCTGCATAATGTGAAAACGCACAGCTGTTGAACATTTCCATACGTGAAACGCTCGTCGTAATATTTTCCCCGTATATTTTCGTGCTCGTATCCATTGACAATTTCTTCGCCTTGTTTTGATAAAATAAGCTTGACAGCACTCGTTCCGCTTCGGGTTTAATGATGTCGTTATCCATATATGAATTGTATACATCCCACCAAAGCGGATGGATTGGATAATTTCTTTTTTTCAGCTGCAGCTGGGCTGTTAGATAGGATAAAGCGACATCATAATTAGCGGCATACTCTGCCTGCAGGGATGCCGGCAAATCTGACGGGTCGCCCGTATAAACATTTTCCTTCAGATTCGGAAGCACTTCTCTTATTCTCTTAATATATGAAGACGGTAATAGTGATTTTCCTTCTTCATCAGCAAGAGGGTATGAGAGATAGAGCTGATGGGATGGGGTCATAAAAGCCTTATAGGCCGTAAACTCCTCATCCATCAGACGGATTATCGAACTTGGTGCAACCTCCAGGCCTGCCTGTGCTAACGTCTCTCTGTCACTATCAGAAATGATGCCGTCAGCGCTTGCTTTCCCCGGTAATACTCCCTCTGTCAGCCCAATGACAAATGCCGCCTTTATATCATCCAGACGCGATTGGTCGAGATTCGCCACCAGTACCTGATCAATCGCCGGAGGGACGAGCGAAAATTTCATCGACTCTATGCCAGTCTCAATAATTGTCGAAAACTGTTTCAAGCTGATCGGCTCATCACCCAGCATTTCGACAAATTGGTCCAACAGCTTCACTACCGCATCCCAGACCTGTTCATGCTGGCGGGCTGAAACCAAATCGCCTTTATCTTCCGCTTCGAATTTCCATTTATCCAGTTTTTCCGGAATATGCAATTCTTCCAAGTACAAATATAGAGCTTCACAATATTCCCTTCCGCTCCCGGCCCGTTTCAGACGGCGTGACAAGCGGAGAATCGGTTCGGTGAAAAGCTGCTTCAGTTCATTCAGTTCGTCCTCTGTACGCTTCTCCTTATCCGTCTGTATTCGTTCATCAAGCTCGAGCCCCCGTAACCTCCGGTAGACCCAGCGCTCCTTGGATGTCCATTTAGTACCTTTGATTCCCCGGGACAGCACATAGTTTTCAAGCCTGTCCACCTGCTCTCTCATGCTATTTTGACTCTGGTCAATCGGATAGAGAAGCTCTGTTTTAATAGAACGGAAAACCGGTTCATATCTCCAATTCGCAAGCAGGATCTCAAGCGTGGAACGAATCAATTCTATTAATGGATGATTCAGCATCGAACGCTTCGTATCAATGAAAATCGGAATCTGGAAATCCCGGAAAACAGTCTGGATGATATCATGGTAAGAATCACCATTACGGACTAAAATCGCAATGTCTTTCCAGCGGTAATTTTCTTCACGGACCAGTCTTAAAATCGTGCGCGCCGTTCCTTCAATCTCTGACCGTCGATTCACTGCAGGGGATAAAGTGACAGCTGTTTCCTCCAGGAATGTTCGGGCGGGGCGGATCGCAAAGTTCGCTTCGAGATGCTGTAAAGCCGGACTTTGGGCAAATCGTTTCGGGCTAGATAGGATGATGTCTTCTTCACAGGAAATCCCGAGCCGTTCCGCTGCCCTATAAATACTGTGATAGAGTCCGGCTGTTTGCCGGAAAAGATCCAGGTTTTCGGGCTGATTGTGTTTATAAGACTGGTCGAGCGTCAAGGACACCGTTATGCCTTTGCTCAGCCTCATTAATTCTTCAACAACAAGCAATTCCTGGGGCGTGAGACTGTAAAAACCGTCAATGTAAATCTCGGCTGCTGCGATATAAGGGGACTCAGCCATCTTTTCAACGAGCAGCTTAAAATAATCCTCGGAATCTAAATATTTTCCGACCAATTCATCCTCAAAAGCCTGATAGATGATTTCAAGATCATGGAGCTTGTTTTCCAGTCCCCCATTTATTTCTTTATCCGTCTGCAGGGCCGGGTCCCCCATGAATTCCCTGATTTCTTCCGGATTGATGCAGTAGCGTTTAAATTCCGTCAGCATTTCTTCGAGCTGGGCAATAAAGCCTTGCTTTTCAGAAGAACGGCGGAACATTTTCAAGTCATCTTTCTTCTCTTCAATAATCTTGCGGATCAGCATGTTCATCCCGACACTATCGAGATGGGTCCGACTCATCCCGCCGGTTTCTTGCAACACGCGCCACGCTAGCCGGGTAAAGCTAAACACCTGAGAACGGATCATACCATCGAGTCCCGGTGTTGTAATCAATTTATATTCAGACAAGAACGTCATTTGTTCAGGAACAAGATAAATGATCGGGTTTCCTTCCGCGTCTTCCTGTAACTTGCCGCGGATTTCATCAAGAATTCTTGTTGTTTTTCCCGTCCCGGATCTTCCGAGTAAAAAACGGAGTGACATACTTTTTCCTCCTTCATCCCGCTTTGCAGCCTGATAAAGCGGCTTTAGCGGACGAATTCCTTACATCCTATCATATCAGAAATCGTGTCATTTTTTTAATAGAGGCAGGTTGTTATTAATATCCATAGGTATATTCTACTGCTCCCTCACCCGAAACGCAATCATACGTTCGCACTCCTTTCATAAAAAATCCCGGCCTATTAGCCGGGTTAAGTGCCTCTAAAATTTGTATTGAACTTGTCCAAAGGCCAATATCGCACATCGACCTTGCCTACGACCTCATCGATCGAAATAAATCCGAAGTGCCTGCTGTCCATGCTCTCGAACCGGTTATCGCCCATGACGAACAATTTTCCGTCTGGTACTTTTTGAGAATTTGTTAATTCTCCAAGCGTGAAATCGCCGGTGAGATTCTGGCCGGGAAACGGCTTGAATTGTTTTAAGTATGGCTCTTGATAGTTCACACCGTTTACGTACAGCGAATCATCCTTATAAATTATTGTATCTCCCGGAAGCCCGATCACCCTTTTGACATAGTCTTCTCTATCATTTGCATGAAAAACAATAATATCAAAACGGCGGATATCCTGGATTTGATAGCCTATCTTATTCACGACAAGTTTGTTTCCATCCTGCAGTGTGGGCTGCATGGACTTTCCATCCACTTCATAGCTGGAAAAGAAAAAGACTCGGATAAAAATGAATAACACAAAAGCAATCACACCGGCTTTAGACCATTCCAGAAAGAGATTTTTTCGCTCAGCTGCCATTCTTTCAGCCTCCAATGCTAAAGAGCCTGGTTGATCGGATAATAATTATCCATTCTCTCTTTTCATGCTCTTATTTAATCTTATCTCAATTCTTTTCCCCACATACCAGAGTATAAAAATAATGAACAAAACAATTACCGTTCTTATCGGCTGATTAATCAGGGAAACAATATCGTAGCCGACAAAGCTGATTGTAAAAATCATCACCATTTTCCCTGCCATAACAGCTAACCCATATTGCCACGGGCTTATTTTTGAAAGCCCGGCTACAATATTAACGATTGCCGAGGGTGTAAATGGAAAACACAGCAACAAAAATAATGGTCCGAATCCATGGCGGTCAACCCAATTCATCAGCTTTTGAACCTGTTTATGCTTGTGCAGGAATTTGAGCATCCGCTTTTTTCCGTATTTGCGAAAAATAAAGAAAACAATCATCGAGCCGCTTACCGCTCCAATCCACGAAAACAAAAATCCAAACCATAGGCCGAAAGCACTGGCATTTGCCAAAACAAAAACGACGAGCGGCAAGAAAGGCAGAAATGCTTCAAGCATAGGCAACAATATGCCAGGAATGGGTCCAAAAGACCGGTATTGCTGGATAAGCTCCAATATATTCTCAAGCGTAAACCATTCTCGTAATGCGTCAAAATCCATAATAATCTCCTTAGGCAGGCTGTCTTATACATATAAAGAAAACGGTAAATGCTCTTATCTTAGTCAATACCGTTAATTATTAGATATATCACGTTACCTTGAAAATACAAGCATTAATCTTCTTTTCTACAGAAAAGCTATATATAATCATTTCCCTTTTACACACAATCATAATCTTTTTTATGGAAATTCACGAAACAGACTTGCACCTAAGGAATTTTTTAATTATTATAGAACAAATGTTCCTATTTTATTCAAAAACTCATACATATAATTATTAGAATTCTCATTTAGAAAGGAGGAATTGCCCATGACCCGCATTCCCGAGCAGGACTGCAGCATAATCGAACAATCCATCTATCTTCCGATGGTCATCACTATCTTAAACCGGGACAGAACGATTATTGAAAAAAGTCCGTTAAAATTGCCCCAGCCTTATCTGGACATGATTGAGGATGCCCTTAAGACAGTCCAAAGAGAACTGGTCAATGTAAGGAAATATTTACGCCAGGAAAATATAAAAGTGAGTAAACTGAAGCGGGATGACACATTTACTGTTTACTGTTTCATTTACAAGGGGTACGAGGAACGCCACAATTACTTCAATCTGCGGCTGCGCAACCGGGTGGTGGAACTGCTAGAGTATTTTTTATATAAAAGACTGATCCCTGATGAAACACAAAATGCCCTTCTCTGATGAGAAAGGCAATAGATTAATGACCGTATGAGGGCCATGAGGGCCCCCTTACAGATCATTAGTGATCTTCTCTGTATTTTTTATATTTTAGTGATTTCTCAGATGTTTTTGGTTGGAGTGTATTCGCATGCAGATAATAGTATTTGCGTTCTGTTTCTTCAATTCTTTGAATTAGCTTGTCTTTCAGGAAAACGGTCCTCATGTATTGATTTTCAAAAGAGCTTGTTGAAATAGGCAAATCCATCTGCTGATGATTTTTGAATGTAACAGATGTCTGGGACATATCCACTCGGCTGAATCTTTCAATATGTTCTAGTGAGACCCATATGCAATGGGGACGCAAAGGAGAAGTTGTGGGAAAGAAAAACATGGAGCTTGTAGGGTTAATCGCAATCGGTGCCTTATGTGTAACGCCGATCAGCTGCCGGGTTCCCTCTTTCCTGCCTTCATAACTGACCCCGAAATAATGACAGCTTTTTTTAATGATGTCGATAGGCTTAAAAGGGGATATGTATTCATCTTCAAGCTCAACAATATGCGAATACGTTTTACTGCCATACGTTATAGGGCTAATTAATAGGGTGTAAGGAGTAATTTCATATTCTTCAATTAAATGCGGTTTCTCATCCTTCATATAAGGGATCTCCTTTTCTATAATATCTTTTCATCTTCCAATTTATTCCTCATTCTACCATAAAATATCCAAAGGAAACAAAATATTTATAATTTTCCCAACATCCTGTCATTTTTTATCTGACCCTGTCATTAAAATTTGGCTATGTTATAAAGTATTGTTGATATATTTCATTTTTGGTTCATACTCTCCATCCATGAAACGATTAGGGTGCAAATGACTCAAAAATCAACAGAGATATTTAACATAGTAAAAATATTTTAAATATTCCGTTGATTTTATATATATAAATCCCATATAATAATAAAAAGGTGTCAGGGGTGGGTTTCATGAAAAATGAGAAATCATATTCAGAACTGGTAAAGTCTTATGCGATGAACAAAAGTAAAAAAGATGTCTACCTGAAGGAACTGCTGATTGACATGATTATCCACGAGTCCGTTCTTACCTATAAAAAGACACAGCTAGGGCGGCAGATTGATGAAGCCTTGGACGCTAAAGATAAGAAACAATTCGTCCTGTTAAGTAATGAATGGAATGAAGTTAACAAAATGTTCGGCACTTAAAATAACCTGATGATCAAGCCACTAATCGCAAAAATCCTCCTGATAACCATCAGGAGGATTTTTTCCGGAACAGCCTACGCCTTGTGGAAGGAGCCCATAACCTCGGTTGTTTCAGTAATGTTCACGAAGGCGTCAGGATCTATTTCATTTATCATCGTTTTCACATCGGTAAGCTGATAGCGGGTGATGACGGTCATGAGGATTTTCCGCCCTTCTCCCGAATAAGCCCCCTCCCCGTCCATAATGGTAATTCCCCGGTATAAATTGGCAAGCAGCTTCGCCTTCATCTCTTCCCCATTCTTTGTGACGATCATCAAGGTCAGCTTAATATGATTCGTATGGATCGTATCGATAACCTTTCCCGTTGCATAAATGCCCACAAGCGTATTCAAAGCCGCATCCCAATTAAACACAAAGCCTGACAAGACAACGACGACAGCGTTCATTGCTGAAATGAGCGCACCCAGCGGAAAGTCCCTTTTTTTCGTTAACAGCATGGCGATGATGTCGAAGCCCCCGGATGAACCCGACGCCCGGAAAATCAAGCCGATACCAATACCGGTTAAAACTCCGCCAAACAGAGACGACAAAATCGGTTCTGTGCTAATGGCCTGAACAGGTATGACATATAAGCTGACCGATAACACAACGACTGATAAGATCGTGTAGCTGATGAATTGTTTCCCCAGCTTTAATACCCCGAGGATTAAGAGAGGCAGATTCAACAGAAAATTCAAAATCCCCGTATTTAATGGTGTCAGTATCCCAAACATGATGGCAATTCCGCTCAATCCACTGCTCAAAATGTTATGAGGGATCAAAAATAAATTGTATGCCCCACCAACGATGAGGGAGCCCGTAATGATCGTGAGTATTCTGTACATCGACTAACTCCTTCGAAACGAACTTAAACTCTATTTATTATAAAAGAGAATTCACGAAGAAAAAAAGTAATTGTTTATTCAGATAATACATAAACCCAATCCCTAATTTACATAAAAAAACGCCTTGGTTGAGTCACCCAGGCGTATTTTTGTTTTATTATCCAACTGGCCTATTTTTATTATCCTAATCATCCTGTTTATTATCCAAACCCAGATTTTATTATCCAAGCTGTAGGGTTTATTATCCATACTCACCTGACGGTTCAAGTTACTTTCCATGGTTTTCTATCGTTGAAATCCGCTCAAGCATGGTCGGGTGTGAGTACCTAAACCATTTCACGATCAGCGGAGGATTTACCTCGCTCAGCCCGGATCTGGTCAGTTCCTGGAAGCTGCTGATTGCGGCTTCCCTGTCCCCTGTCATTTCAATCGCATATTTGTCGGCGCGCGATTCCTGATAGCGGGATAAGTAGTTCGAAAGCGGGCTGGATGTAAATAGAAGCACAGCTGTTATTAGCAGGAACAGCGGCAATGAACTGATGCTGCTGACTGACGGGATTTTCAATACCTTTCCCCAGCGCCTGACGATGTAATCCATTAATCTCGCCGTCAACCACAGGCCAACCAAGGAGAGTATTAAATATCCGGCGATACCGATATAAATATGCTTTTCCACATAGTGGGCCATTTCATGGGCCATTATAAACAGAATTTCATTGTCTTCCAGTTTGTTCAGGGTGGTATCCCATAACACGATTCGCGAATTGGAACCAATTCCGGTTACATAGGCATTCAGTGAATTTGTTTTTTCTGCCATATTTACTTCGTATACATGGTCAGCGGGGATATCTGCTCTGGAGGCGATCTCAAGAATTTTCGTTTCCAGTTCCTTATTTTTAAGCGGATAAAAATCATTATATAGTGGATCAATCAAAACGGGCTGGACAAACATCATGAACAGGGAGAACGGAACCGACAGCAGCCACGCATACAGCCACCATTTTTTTGTACTCTTTTTCATCAACCAGTATAAAACCGAGACTATGAGAATCATCGTCCCAAAGCCAAGCCAAAAATCGATCACTTCCTCCTTCATCCACGAGGTAAAGCTTTGCGTACTGATATTGTATCTTTTGCTTAGGCTGTAGCTTATATAATTAAACGGAAAGACGACGATATATGAAAGAATCGATAACCAAAACAGATAAATCGCCGTCTGGGGAACTCTACGCTTTGATACAGACGCCCAATTTTCAAAGGCTCGTGACAAGCCGAATAATAAAATCAAAAAATAAAACAGCCATTCATATGGTGTGGAAGCAAAAAATAAAAAGTTTTTAATGCCCGAGTATTCCTCGGTAAGCATTAATTCCCTCGCGTTTAAAAATGTCGCTGGGTCAGCCGCTGTCCCCTTCAACGCTGCCGGGATTGATTGATCAGCACCCTGAAAAATAAACCAATACATCAAAGCGCAAATCAATAAATACATAATCACCGCAACACTTGCCCACCTTCTGGCCATACCTGTACCCCCTTAGACAAACCTTCTTTACTTATTGTAGTTAAAAAGAGACAAGTTAGAACGACAAATAAGAATAAAAAGAAAAACGTCTAGGATGCTTTCGAGTGATATCCTGCAACACAGATCTCATTGAAAAATCCTTTTATTACTGTTAACAATAAAGGCATAGTTAATTTCACAGTGGATATAAGTAAAATACAATCTAATCAAAAGAGCAATCTATTATTGGTCATGGTTGCTCGGCCTTTTGAATTGGTTGCGGATCTAAAAACAGGAAAGAACAAAGTTGCAGACTATATGGTTAACTCGACAAATCGTATTACAATAAAATTGGTCCGTGGTATACGTGAAGGTCGTTAGTATTATTCTTTTTATGTTTTTGTTAACAGGTTGCGGGGCCGCAGATGATGAAAGCAAAAATGGTTCGGAACCAGGAGAGGGAACTGAACTGAAACTCGGCACTCCCGAAAAGGGAAAAAAAGACGAAAAATAGGCTTAAATACGCTATTTTTTATCTTTTTTTTTTATTAAATAATGACTATAGCAACGACAAGCAGAACGAGTTTATCGTAAATTCCGTCCATTGGAATAATATGAAATCCCTTGAGCCAAAATTTTTGGATATACTCATACCACCTTACTGCAACCGAAGTTTGTTTTTAGCATACTATGAGCATGTGAATCGACGAGAGTATAATATCTACGGAAATCAACAAAGAACATTTAGATTCTAAAAAAACCTGAGATTTTAATATTCCGTCATTTTCATCTTCGAAGCCTGGAAGTTGGGTCGCTGTATATGCTTCATATCTTTAAAAAACTGTAAAAATCATTTATCGGTAATTGTCATGAATCGGTTGAAACAAATCTTCTTGAGTAGTCCGAACAACGGAAAAATGGTCAACATTGTAATGACCATGAAGTATTTCATTGTGATGATTTATTATCTTTTCGGCCGATAAGGTTGAAGAATCTGTCGTCGAATGCCCATCCTCAACTAAAGTAACATCAAAATGATTAACTGTTGCAGTTCTAACCGCCGTGTCAATACAGTGTTCTGTTTTACATCCCATGATAACAAGATGTTCAATCTCGTTGTCCTTTAAAAAGCCCATTAATGGCGTTCCATAAAACGAATTTGTAGCCGCTTTATCAAAGATTGTTGCTGTGGCAGGCACTTTTACGTTTGGGTGTATTTGGAATCCTTGACCTTTGCCGTCAGCAACATCTTTATCCCTTATAAAGACGATTAAAGCATGTGATTCTAGTGCTTGATTAATTACCAAATTAACGTGATCTAACAATGCTTCTTTATTAAACACACTTTTTTCTTCATTGTTGCCATCCACTAATTCTTGTTGTACATCAATTATAAGTAAAGCTTGTTTCAATATAAAAACTCCTTTTCATTATAAATTTTACCCTGGCCCCCAAACTTTTCTTCCATTTTATTCTTCATAATAACGCCCCCTTTAACTTTTGAACTTATTTTGTTATAACCATAAAAATCTCTTTTTCAACCTAGTATCCTATGTAACTTTTTTCCTTTTGTTATTCCACAAAAGGAATACATGACTGACGTTTTTAAACAACTTTATTATGATTTAAAGGACTTTATTGTCACTCAATATATACTTTTCAACTTAGAGCAGCATAAAAATAGTATAAACACACAATACAGCTATCTGCCCCTATCAAGACATAAGTGAGATCCCCCTGGATCAGCAAAATACCGGGGAATATGTGTTATTTTTCCCCCAGTAAAAATCCGTTAAATAAGCGACCGCCATACGATGATAATACTTGATCTGTAAATTTAACGATCTTGTTTTTATTGCCCGTTTTATAAAAATGATCAAATGCTTCTACAAACTCATTCGTGATTTGCTTATCAAAATTCCGTAATGATCGGACAACCCATTTAGAAGATCCAAGCCATCCCCATTCGTTCGGAGCCATTCTTTTATTCGCATCCATTTGCTACACCTCTGGTTCACTATAAAATGGTTTAAAAATACTAGACAAACATTGTATAAACGCTCAATACAGCTATCGCTCCAAGAACTACAACAATGACATTAGCACCTAAAAAGGCAATCAGAAAAGCGGCCGCTGCCCCTATCAAGCCATACGTGATATCCTCCTGGATCAGCAAAATGCCGGGAAAAATCAGTGCACCCAGTGTGGCGTGAGGAATATTTTTCAAAACCCCTTGTAAAAAAGGCGGCATTTCCTTCCCTTTAAATAAGACAAAAGGAAGCAGCCGGGGAATATAGGTTACCACTGCCATGCCAATGATGATCCAAATGACTGTACTATCCAACGCTGCGGCCCCCTTTCTTCTGCTTCGTATATCCGATTAATTCAATTAAGAATGATGATATCAATGTCGATAGTACGATTGACCAGCCGCTGCTCATCGCTTCCGTAAACGTAAAAACACTATTAAAGCAAGCTGCTACGGCAGCCAGATAAACAACCTTCTTCGCACCCTTCATCGACGGTGCAAGCAATCCGATAAACATGGCATATAAAGCGACGGACATACTTTCCTGAAGGGTCTGAGGCAAACCCGCCCCAAAGAGGTGCCCAAGTCCCGAGCAGATGACCCAGCTCGAGTAGGCCATCAATATCAAACCGAACATATAACCCGCCGTCACCGTATCCGGCCTTGTTGCCGCAACCGAAAACGTTTCATCGGTTAAACCAAATGCATATGCCGCCTTTTTCAGGAGGCTATCTTCTTCGTCACTCTTTTCATTAAGAGCCGTAGACATTAAAAAATGACGGATATTCACAATAAATGTTGCAAGAATAATTTCAAAGGCACCTGTTCCCAGTGCCAATAAATTCAGTGCTATGTACTGCGAGGCTCCGGCAAATACAATGAGGCTCATTAATACGGTTTCAGTCATCGTCAAACCGGTTGTTTTCGCCAAAAGTCCATATGTCAAAGCGATAGGGGCATAACCTATGGCAATGCTGATTCCCGCCTGAAGGCCCTGCTTGAATTGCGGAGCCTCTCCTTCTAATGCTGTGACTGCCACCGTTCTTTCCCCCTTTAAATCATCGTTCCTTATATTTTCTTAAAATACTGACATTTTTTCAACTAATTTTTCAAAATACGAAAGAATTTAATTTAACTTATGGATTGTTAATAGGTAAATGAAGAGCTTGGTGTGGTTGTCAGGGAAAAGAAGATTCTCTAAAAGGGGATGATCAAAACTTTCCGATTGGCGAGTCTTTTTTAGAGGCATTAAGCATCATTGTACAGGCAGATAGGAAAAGTTCATCATTTACTATCTGCACATAGTAACCATCATGTTATCATAATGGTTTATGTGGGGGTTCCTTCGTCGATCTGCTTTTTCTGTTCTTCCTCATCGATCCTTTCATCAAGGCGGATGATGCTTTGTTCCGCTCTTTCAAAATCGATCTTGCGATAATGATGCAGGCCGCCCTCTTCCTCATCCTTTTCATCGGCCCATTTTACGATTTGCTGCAGCTTTGTGCGAACAATATCATTCGTCGGAAGAAAAGAATCGGTATGAAACAAAATTGCAAGCGAAATCGTTTTTGCTTTAACCGGATTTTCTCCAAGGCGGATTAAGAGCTTGTGGGCTCTTTCGGCACCTTTGATTGCATGGATGTCATTCTGTTTATAAAGATCGTAATCCCATTTGCCGTTCCGATACCAGGTGAAATGCCCCATATCATGAAGCAGTCCCGCTTTTGCGGCAATATCAACATCCTCTCCCTGTGCTTTTGCCATGTTAAAGGCATGATAAGAAACGGCCAGCGCGTGGGCCATCCCGGATCGGTTCAAATATTTTTGGGTGATGTGATGTCTAAAAATCTCCAGCAAGCTAACATCTCTCATCATATCTCTCCTCTAATAAATATTTTTCCAAATATGATACCTTGAAAATATGCGCATATCAATAAAGAAAATTTGCTGATTCGCGATTGTAAGGAGGAGATTAACCGTAGTGGCCCTTATGCAAGTAAGAAAGTTTTATGCAATACTTGGCTGCAAAAAAACTCCGGTAAAGGAGTCTTTTGTTAGGTACAACTATTTTATCCAAACTGCCCGGATTTAATGACCGGTGAATTCCGGTGGTGTTTTCTCAAAAAATGCTGCTAAGCCTTTCTCTCTATCTTCAGTCGTAACTGTTTTTATAAATCCGAGTTTCTCTAACTTTAAACCAGTCCGAAGATCTGTCTTCATCCCATGTTTCACAACAAACTTTGCTTGTTGCACGGCGATTGGTGCGTTATCCAAAATTAGATACGCAAGGTGAAAAGCCTCTTCCTCAAGCTCATTATTGGAAACAACTTTAGTCACAATCCCGTACTGATAAGCCTCCAATGAAGTGATTCTTTTAGCTGACAATATCAATTCCAAGGCCCGTGACTCTCCGATCAGCCGCGGCAGTCTCTGGGTTCCTCCGGCTCCAGGTATTAAGCCGAGCTTTGTTTCCGGAAGCCCAAGCAGCGTTTGGTCCACGATTATACGCAGGTCACAGGCCAACGCCAATTCAAACCCCGCCCCAAATGCATACCCATTTATCGCCGCAATCGTTGGCTGAGGCAAGTCTTCAATGGCATCGAACAACTCGCCAAGCTTCCTTGACGCTTGTACTAACTTTGATGGTGATTGAAAATCAGGATCCTTAATATCTGCCCCTGCACAAAAAGCCCTATCTCCACTACCGCTTATAATGACCACACTCACCTGTGGGTTAATTGAAATATCTCTCACAACATTACTGAGTCGCTCAATAGTTGTGGAGTTTAGTGAGTTTAATGCCTCCTCGCGATTGAGCGTGACATATGCGATTTTTGAACGTACTTCATATAAGATGGAGGGCATGGTTACCACTTCCTTCCAATTTTTTCTTGCTGTCTTACTTTACTGAGTCTTTTCCCGTTTTCAGTAAAGTGTAAGCCACAAAACGCAAAATTCCCTCAGTTTATAAATCTTTATCCTAAGGAACGTATAAACTTTGTTTCGTAGTCTTTTGAGGTTTTTCTGCATTCAACAAGGGAATATAAGACTTAATCAAAACAATTAAGGGGGGAGTCTTTTGAAGGATCTATTAGTCTTGTTAAAACAAGGGAATAAGTCGGCCTTGATAGCTGCCTTAGTGAATGCCGTGATTGCTGTAATAAAGGGAGGCACCTATGTATTGACGGGCAATGTAGCCATGTTTGCGGAAACAATGCATAGTATAGGAGATTCAGCTAACCAATTTTTTGTTTTTACCGGTTCTGCCTTGAGCAAAAAGGCACCAACTGATCGCTTTCCGGGTGGTTTCGGACGTTTAGTGCATCTTGTACTCCTCGGTGCTGTATTGATTGTCGGCATCATGTCCTATGAGACGATTATCGAAGGATACCATCACATCATTCATCCGGTAGAATCTGAGGGATTCCTTCTCAATGTGTTGGTCTTAGGGACAGCAGTAATCTTAGAAGCATTTGTCCTCTATAAGGCGATGAAAGAGCTTCTTCATGATGCCGGAGTTGAAGCCAAAGGACTTGAAATCATTCCTAAAAGTTTTGCCAGCTTTAAAAAAGGAAAACCCGCTACCAAACTCGTATTCTTGGAGGATATCGTCGCAACACTTGGAGGGCTTCTCGCCATAATGGCCATTATCATTTCTAAATTCACCCCCTTCCATGAGGCAGAAGGGATCGCCTCCATCTTAATCGGAGTCATGATGTTTTTTGTAGTCGGTAAGGTATTCCTTGATAATGCAGCGGGTGTCCTTGGAGAAGCGGATGAATATATGGAACAAAAAATCGGCGACATAGCGATGAAAGATTCGGGAGTAAAGGACATCCAGATGGTAACCGTATTAAAAGAAGGAGAGGACCTTCATGTTGAATTAGAGATTGAAATAGACCCGAACTTGACCATCGCCGAAGCGGATAACATAAAAGACAGGCTGGAAGAAAGGATTATGGCTGAAAAAGGTGTTACCGAGGTGACGATTGAATTCGATGAAGATGACGGAGTAACGAAGTGGAGCTCTGTTAAAGATCAACAATTTACCGAAGAAAAAAAGGCGAGAGAATGAGTCTCCCGCCTTTTGAATGAATTGTTTAATTCTGGAGCACTTGAGCTTTTAGTGAACGCCTTAAAATTTTACCTGTTGTATTTTTCGGTAGCTCGTCTATGAACTCAATGCTCTTCGGCACTTTGTATTTTGCAAGATGATCCCGACAATAAGTCAGCAAATCCGCTTCAGTAAGCGCGTCGTTTTTTTTCACGGCAAATGCTTGTACCACTTCTCCCTGATTCGGATCAGGCACGCCAATTACAGCAGCTTCCACAATATCCGGATGAGCAAATAATACTTCTTCCACTTCACGAGGGTAGACATTGTAACCGCCTACAATAATCAATTCTTTTTTGCGGTCGACGATGTAGAAATAGCCTTCTTCATCCATTCGTGCTAAATCACCAGTGTAAAGCCAGCCGTTTTTCAACGTCGCAGCTGTTTCTTCAGGAAGCTTATAATACCCCTTCATTACATTCGGCCCTTTGACAATCAGTTCACCAACCTCATTAATCGGAACCTCTTCGCCCATTTCATTAACAACTTTGTTCTCGACGTTTTGAATGTTCCTCCCGATTGAACCTGGTTTTCGTGGGCGGTCAAGTGGATTAAAGGTTGTTACAGGGGATGCTTCAGATAAACCGTACCCTTCTGAAACAAACACATTGAATTTTTGCTCGAACGCTTTCAATAACGCAACTGGAAGTGATGCGCCTCCTGAAATAGATAGTCTTAGTGACTTAAAGTCTTCCGGATTTCCATCAGGGAATTGCTGGAGGAAGTTATACATGGTCGGTACCCCCGCAAACACCGTCGCTTCATATTTTTTCACAAGCCTGAAAATCTCTTGGGGGCTGAATTTAGGAACGACAATCAATGTACCTCCCCTCATGAGAGGTGCGTTAAATACAACTGTCAAACAGAACACATGAAACATTGGCAATGTCGTGACAACGCGGTCATCTTCTGTGATTTTTAAATAATCGCCAACATCATTTGCATTAGAATAAAGATTTTTATGTGTCAGCATGGCCCCTTTTGGTTTTCCGGTTGTTCCAGAGGTATACAGGATGACCGCGGTATCTTCTTCATCAACAGCCGGACCGGTAAAACTCAAGTCTCCGGTAGCAACCATACTTGTAAACGATTTCATTTTGGGATAAATAGAAAGCTTGCTGATATCCGCTTCGCCTTTTTCCTGCTGCGTCTCGCAAATCACCATATGCTCGACGCTCGGCAGCATCGGATTCAATTTTTCTAACAGCGGAACCAGAAGATCCAATGCGATGACCACCTTTACATCGCCATTATTCAGGATATAACCAATTTCGTCTGGAGTATAAATCGGATTGACCGGTATAACGGTGGCACCTGCTCTTAAAGCCCCATACATCCCAATGATGAAATGCGGTGAATTTCCTAAAAGCAATGCAACGTGATCCCCTTTTGAAACACCAAGCTTATGTAAGCCATCTGCAAACTTTGTGACCGCCCCATCCAATTCCCCATAAGATGTTGCCTGGTCCATGAAGTAATAAGCTGGTTTTCCAGCAATTCTCACTGCTGTTTCATGAAGTTGTTCTGTAATATTCAAACATTCCTACCTCCCCTATTGAATTTTATGAATGAGTAATCATTCATTTTCTAAATTACAATATTCAAAATATATTATATTAAAAGAAAATAAAGGTAGCAACATTTTGTGACTAAGTTGTTGAAAAAACTCTGGATTTCAAGCACAAATTTCATTTATCGAGCAGAAAATCCCCATAATCGAGCACAATTTCAAATCAACGAACAGAAAACCCCATAATCGAACACAGATTTAAATTCCAAATATAAATTAACCGCCTGTTGTCAAAACAGGCGGCCTCTTTTAATAAATCAATCCAACTATTTCTTCTTTTGTTACATCACCAAAATAATGTTTAACATCCACATTTGCAAGCGTTTTTTCAATCGATTCTTTTTCATAACGAATGCCTTTTAGTTTTTCCTCGATATCATTTACATCCCCGACCCCAAAGAAATCACCGTAGATTTTACAATTTTCGATGGTGCCCTTGTTTACTTCAAGACGGATATCAATCGATCCAACAGGGAATCGATGCGAATGCTGGAGGTTGAATTTCGGCGATTTTCCATAGTTCCAGTCCCAGTTTTGATATCTCTCTTTTGAAAGCTGATGAATATTCACCCAATCTTGTTCTGTGAGAACATATTCCGGGATCTCTTCGTTATCTTCAAAAATGTTTCTCAAAAGCAGCGACCTAAATTGCTCGATAATCAGCGGCTCTTTAAGAAATTCTGATATATTCGTCACTCGGCTTCTAATGGACTTAATTCCTTTTGATTCAATCTTATCCTTTCTGACCTTCAATGCAGAAACTACGTGCTCCATTTCTGAATTGAACAGCAGCGTTCCGTGGCTGAACATCCGGCCTTTTGTTGAAAATTGTGCGTTTCCGGAAATCTTCTTTCCTTCTGCCAAAATATCATTCCGGCCGCTCAGTTCTGCGTTTACGCCAAGCTTTTTAAGCGCCTTGATAACCGGTTCGGTGAACTTCTGAAAGTTATGAAAGCTCTCCCCATCATCCTTAGTGATAAAGCTGAAATTAAGATTACCTGTGTCATGGTATACAGCACCACCACCGGAAAGGCGGCGGACAACCTTAATGCCGTTCTGCTCTACATAATCGGTATTGATTTCTTCAACCGTGTTTTGATTTTTCCCGATAATAATAGATGGTTCATTTATATAAAATAATAAATACGTTTCATTAATGTCCAGGTTTTTCAACGCATATTCTTCGATTGCCAGATTAATCTGCGGGTCTGTAATTCCTTTGTTATCGATAAATAACATGTTAACGTTCCTCCTATAATCGCTTTCCGGTTTAACACAAATTTTCTATAACTGAAACTCCATTGCGTTCCTTGCGACGGCAATTTCGCGCTTAAAGCTTTCCCCTGCTTCCTTTTTCAGCTGTGTATGATCACCATAATGAGGAAGATGGGTCAGGAGTAAAAGCTGCACATCCGCTTTTTCAGCTATTTTCCCAGCCTCTCTTCCGGTCATATGCCCAGGGCCGGAACCGTCCATATCGCCATAAAAATTACTCTCGCACAGCAACACATTAGCATTACTTGCGAAGTCGGCAAGTTCTTCCATATAGGCACTGTCTCCGGTATAGACAATAACTTGTCCTCCCGCTTCAATTCTCATCGCAAAACAAGGAACAGGATGCTTGGTACGTAGAAAGGTTAATGTAAGTGGTCCGATTTGCAGGGGTTCATCTTCCGAATAAGCCATTCCATGGGTAATGTCCTTATAAGTAAGCTTTTCAAACTCGGCCACATCCATTGTATGACCATAGATCGGAATGTTTGTCTTCGAGCCATTGAGTATGCTCTGTATTAATACAGCATGCTGCAGCACACCGATATCTGCTACATGATCTGGATGGTAATGCGTTAAGACAACTGCATCCAATTCTTCCGGTTTCATATGGTTTTGTAGCTGTGAAAGTACTCCGCTGCCACAGTCCAGGAGGATCCGATAATTCTCATATTCGATTAAATAGCCGGAGCTTGCCTCATTCTTCGCCGGATATCCTCCCCAGCACCCAATCACCGTTATCTTCATACTTACACTCTCCTTATACAGTATCAATCAGTTACTCATAGCATAAATCATTGTAATCATTATTTCATCTTTTTGAAATTTGTTATAAAACATATGTTGACAAAAATTATCTGTTATAATACAATGAAATTAAGTTAATAATATTCAGAAAATTTAATGGAGGTTGATTAATATGATTCAAAGCAGTGTTGAATTTTTCAAGAACTTACCGGCCAAGCAATGTTCAGAGTGTGGCCACAAAATCGAAGAACAGCACGAATGTTATGGCAGCAAGTGCGATCATTGCCTCCATTCATCAGTCAATTAATTTTTAATACCGTGTTCACCTTCTGCTTTTCATAAAAGCAGATGCTTCCATAAGATGCGTTCCTTATCTCACAAGCGCATCCATTCAAAAACCAGCCGCTTGAATGAGCGACTGGTCTTTTTTTATCAATTATTTTACTAATCTATGTTCAGAGAAGAATAGACTTAAGTTTCAATTATTTCTAAGTGGCCTTTTAATTGTTCACGTATGTAATCCGGGATTCGTTCTGAATTTTTAAGTTGAAAGTTATAATTGACATATGCCGAAGATCCCTTTGCGCACAAAATGTCATCCTGATAAATTTCTTCTTTAATCGTAAAGCTGGAATTTCCGAGGCGTTCAATCCATGTTTTAACCATAACTTCCCTACCATAAAAAATTTCATGTGTGAAATCAATATTCATATTGACGAGAAGCAGCTTCCAATCTTTAAATTGCATGCTCGGAGTAAATAGCTTGAAAATTTCATCGCGGCCTGCCTCGAACCAAATTGGAATCGTAGTATTATTGATATGTCCCGCACCGTCTGTTTCTGAAATGCGCGGCTGAATGGTTGTTAAAAACATGATCATTCCCCCAGTCTTTATTCAATCCACTTTTTAGTACTTAATTACATTATATAATAATTTCCTTTTTCGTTCTAATATGGAAAAAAACTGCCCAAAAATCATTGGACAGTTTCTTTTTCGCGTAAGATTTGATTTTTTTTCAGGAATTGAACAACGTCTTCTACAGCTCTTTCAGCTTGGTCAATACAGTCAGGCAGCCCAATTCCTTCAAATGAACCACCTGCCAGAAATACCCCGGGCAATTCTTTCATGACATCATTTTTCACGCTCTCGATTCGCTGCTTATGTCCCACTGTATATTGCGGCATGGAATCTTTCCAGCGTGTGACGATAGAGAAATCAGGCCTGTCGGTAATCGACATGGTCTTGTTTAAGTCTTCGAGAACGATTTTGATAATTTCCTCATCCGACAAATCGACGATCGTTTCATCACCGGCACGTCCGACATAGCAACGAAGTAAAACCTTACCATCAGGTGTGGAATGCGGCCACTTTTTATGCGTCCATGTACAGGCTGTAATCGTATAGTCACTGTTTCGCGAAACGACAAAGCCCGTGCCATCAATATCCTGTTTGATGGCTGAAGCTTCAAACGCCATCGCCACGGTAGCGACGCTCGTTGCTGACATTTCTTTAAGCGGTGCAAAAAACGGATAGCGTGAGAACATTGCGGAAATCGCTTGATGTGGGGCAGAAGCGATGATAGCATCGGTGTAGATTACTTCCCCGTTGTTTAAATCAAGTTTATACTGCTTACCTTCATGAACAATATCCTCGACACGAACCCCTTTTAAGACTGACCCTGGGACTAAATGCTGTTCAATCGCATCTATGAAAGATTGAAGGCCGGTAGTAAAGGTCAGGAAATTACCTTTTTTCGATGCATTTTTTGGTGCTTTCGGCGTTGTCTTCTTCATTCCGACAATTAAACTGCGATGCTCCTGTTCTACCTGATAAAATTGCGGGAATGTCGACATCAGACTTAATCGGTCGATATCACCGGCATATATTCCGGACAACAAAGGCTCGATTAAGTTTTCCAGCACTTCATTGCCAAGACGGCGGCGGAAGAATTCACCGAGTGACTGGTCTCCTTTTTTATCAGAACGCGGAAGGACAAAATCAGCAGCTGCCCTAAATTTGCCAAATGGGCTAAATAGACCGGTTGTTACAAAAGGGCCTATCTCAGTCGGGATCCCCATAATCGAACCTCCAGGCATTGGGTGAAGGTGACCTTTTACAAGGACATATGATTTACCGGCAGTATTATAAGCAAGCTTATCTTCCATCCCTATTTCCTTCGCAAGCCGGGATGCACTCGCCTTTCGGGCAACGAATGAATCCGGTCCCTTCTCAATGACAAAACCGTCACGGACCGCTGTTTGCACTTTTCCGCCTAGACGGGGTGAAGCTTCGATTAATACTACATCGTAGGGCAGATTTTCTTCCCTGGCTTTCTTCTGAAGGTAAAAAGCAGAAGCTAATCCGGTGATGCCTCCTCCGATAACGGCTATCTTCTGTTTTGGTTGACTCACGGTTCATCGCCTTCTTTTTTGATTTATAAAGTGAAACTTCCATCGGTGGGGGTTTAGTTCATCCCCCAACCGATGGTTAGTTGAACCAATCGGACTTTTACGGGCAGTGTTCCCCCACTGATCCTTGTTTTCCATCCAAGTCTTGAAGTGGGGTCTTACTACCCGTTAAAGCGGGATAAAAATTTGCCTATATCAGATCATTTCATCACTGACATAGGCTTCACATTATTGTTTATCAATTTTTTTCAGGACAATTGTGGACAGGGCATCAATAAATGCCGGGTTGGCATTGGGCATATCCGGGCGGTAATAAGCTGCGCCTACTTCATCTGTAACCACTTTGCATTCATAATCATTGTCGTAAAGCACTTCCAGATGCTCGGCAACGAAACCGACAGGAATATAAATGAAAGCTTTATATCCTTTTTCCTTGTACAGGTCTCTTGTCAAGTCCTGGACGTCAGGTCCCAACCATGGTTCAGGTGTCTGGCCAGCACTTTGCCAGCCAATCGCGTAGTTTTTCACGCCTGCGCCTTCAACAATCATTTCGGCTGTTTCCTTAAGCTGATTCGGATACGGATCCCCGGATTGGAGGATTTTTTCCGGTAGGCTGTGGGCGGAAACAATCAAGACGGAATCTTCTCTTTCGGCTTCCGGCATCTTCGCATACGTTTCCTTTAATTGATCGACCCAGTACTGAATAAATTTTGGTTCATCATACCAGCTTTCAACCGAAGTAATTTGCAGACCGCCTAATTTCTCAGCTTCTTCTTGTGCCCGCCCGTTGTAAGACTTGACACTGAATGTTGAAAAGTGCGGAGCCAATACAATACTTACAGCTTCGGTAATTCCGTCTTCATGCATTTGTTTCACCGCATCTTCGACGAACGGCTCAATATGCTTCAATCCAAGATAAGCCTTGAACTCAATATCATCCTGCATTTCATTCAAGCGTTTTTCCAGCTCTTCTGCCTGGTTCTTTGTTATTTTAGCCAATGGGGAAATCCCACCGATTGCTTCATATCTGTTTCTCAGATCGAGTAGCTGCTCGTCGCTAGGTCTTCTCCCGTGACGGATATGTGTGTAATAACGTTCGATATCTTCTTCTTTATACGGTGTACCATAAGCCATGACAAGCAGGCCCATTTTCTTTCTTGACATTAACTCGCACCTCGTTTGGAGAATTTCTTCTATATTATTGTGCATAAGAAGGATGTTTTATTGCAAACAGTCCGCTCAGGTAAAATTATCTTTTGCTTGCGGAGTATTCGTGAATGAAAGCAGTCAGCCGCTTTAATGTCTCCGGGTTAACCTCAGGGAAGACGCCATGGCCCAGGTTGAAAATATACCCCGGTTGTTCCATGCCCATATCGAGAATTTTTTTTGCTCTCTCTTCAATTACATCCCATGAAGACAACAAAATGGCAGGGTCGAGATTTCCTTGAACCGTTTTGTCAATTCCCATTTTGCGCGCCTCAGAAATCGGCAGCCTCCAATCAAGACCGACTACATCGAGCGGAAGGTCATTCCATTCAAGTGCCAGGTGGCTCGCACCTACACCGAACATTATCAACGGGACATTTTCTTCTCTTAAGGAAGAAAAAATCCGATTCATGACAGGCTTGATAAACGTGCGGTAATCCTCCACATTCAACGCGCCTACCCAGGAATCAAAAATCTGGATCGCTTTTGCACCCGCTTTGATTTGTGATTTCACATATGTAATGACTGTATCGCCGAGCTTGTCCATCAACGCAAACCATGCTTCTGGTTCCGTATACATAAACGCCTTCGTTTTGTTATAGTTTTTCGACGGTCCGCCTTCAATCATATAAGAAGCAATCGTGAACGGGGCCCCGGAAAAACCGATGAGAGGAACGGATAACTGCTCGGTCGTTAACAATTTGATCGTCTCAAGCACATAAGGAATATCCTCTTCCGGGGACAATTCACCTAGTTTCTCCACATCGCTTAGGGAACGAATCGGATTGTCAATGACAGGGCCGATCCCTGTTTTAATTTCCACATCAACGCCGATTGCCGGTAGCGGAGTCATGATATCTTTATAAAGGATTGCCGCATCGACATCATATTGTTCAACCGGAAGCCTGGTCACATATGCACATAGTTCCGGCTGGTGCGTAATCTCAAATAAAGAATACTTTTCTTTTATAGCGCGGTATTCCGGCTGCGACCTCCCTGCCTGCCGCATATACCATACTGGCACATGGCCAGTGGCCTGCCCTCTCGCAGCCTTTAAAAATGTATCGTTAAAAACCTTAGACATTCATATCCACCTTTCAGAAGAAAAGCGCAGGCGCCTTACAGTATGGAAGAACGACTAAGATCGCCACGTCCTGTGGCAACGTCGTTCTGATCCACATCCTGTGGGCCCCCGACAAGCATAAGACGAACCGCGAGGAGGCAGTTCTCCAGCCACCACAGTGGTTTGGTCGACTAAAATCGCCACGTCCTGTGGCGACGTCGGCACTAGCACGTCCTGTGCGTCGAGGCTAGGCGCTGTAGCTAGACACCTTTCTAAGTTTAAAATTTTAATTTCTTTTAAATAAAAAATCCAATTCATAATTATATCCTTACATAGGATAGCATGCAGACCATATTTTTCAAATATATTCTGTTTTACTATAGCCTTTTCTCCTAAAGATGTATAGAAAACAGCGCAAATTGTCAAAAAATCGCCGTTTTTTATCCAGTCTGGTTTACCTTATTCGGAAAAGAGGAAAAACTAAGACTATATAGGGTAAAATATAATTGTAGATTTAATAAAAGAGGTGAAAAAATGAATATCTATCTGACAACCGGAACCAGTGAGTTTTTAAAAATCAAAAAAGAAAAGCACCCCAACGAAAAAATGTTCTTAATGCAAAATGCCGAGAATTCCCTTCTTCTTCATGAAACAAACGAAAAAACCGTTTTTAATTCCCCGCGCAAATTTGAAGTCATCGATTCAAAAGGAGAAATCCAAGAGGAAGGCTTTGTTGTCATGAATAACATTCCTGTTACAGATGAAGATCGCCCAGCATTCGAATTCCGTTTTAAAAACAGGGTGGGTTTAATCGAAAAGGAACCCGGTTTCATTGCCGTCCGCGTGCTTCGTCCGATAAATTCTGACACCTATGTGATTTTCACGCAGTGGGAAAGCCAAATAGCCTTTAAAAACTGGCAAACCTCCAGTTCCTTTCAAGAGGCTCACAAAAAACCGGCCAGTGAAAACGTAGATTTCAACAAAAAAATCTTCTCAGGCTCCTCCTATATCACACAGTATTCCTTGTCTGCTGACGAAGAAAAATAAAATATTCAAGAAATAAGCGGCTCATTCTTTCAACTGAATGAGCCGCTTATTTTTTCTCTTCCTTCTTCTCACTAAACTCTGGCAGCCGTCATATTCTGTAATAAGAGTGGGCATTTGTCTATCCTTTTATCTGAGAGGAGGAAGCGGGATGGGAGTCGAATTATTGGCCCTCCATTGGATTTACGTACTGTTTATTGTGTTAATTATCGGTTTTATGGTGATGCGCCGCGATACGACATTGGTCTGCATTATCGGGATTTTCACCTTGGCGATTACCGCTACCGGTAGCTTTTCGGGCTCGATCAGCGGCATTTTCAACAGTTTTATCTATGCGATTACTGAATTGTTACCGACAATCCTCGTTATATCGATCATCGTTGCCATGAGCCGCGTTTTAACCAAGACTGGAATCAATGATGCAATGATTTCTCCTTTCGCAAAATTCATTCGCACACCGGCCCTCGCTTATTGGGTGATCGGGATCTTAATGATGGTTATTTCCTGGTTTTTCTGGCCGTCTCCTGCCGTTGCCCTTTTAGGTGCGGTGCTCCTTCCGGTTGCGATACGAGTCGGCCTTCCAGCTTTAGGTGTTGCCATGGCAATGAACCTGTTCGGCCACGGAATTGCATTATCAGGGGATTTTATTATACAGGCCGCTCCAAAATTAACCGCAGACGCCGCTTCTCTGCCAGTTGGCGATGTCATAACTGCAAGCATACCGCTTGTAATAACGATGGGGCTCGTCACGACAGTCACGGCCTTTTTATTCTTAAAACGGGACATGAAACGTGGAAAACTACAGGATATGCCTTTCTCCGAGATAAAGGAAACGGACACCGATGTAGATCACTCACTATTATCATCAGGAAAAAAGAAATTCTTTGCCTTTCTCATACCTCTTGCCTTTGCACTTGATGTAGCGGCGATGCTAACGTTAAATCTTCAGGGTGGAGATGCTACCGCATTGATCGGGGGCACTTCCGTCTTTATCTTGCTGATTCTCTCCCTCACCGCCCACAACCATCACGGATTGGAAAAGGCGACGGGTTATTTAATCGAAGGATTTCAGTTCGGGTTTAAAGTATTCGGGCCTGTCATCCCGATTGCGGCTTTCTTTTATTTAGGCGATGCCGGATTCACGAAAATCATCGGTGAGTATTTGCCAGAAGCTTCACAAGGGATCGTCAATGACCTCGGTGTGGCCTTGGCCCATTCCGTCCCATTAACCAAGGAAATTGCAGCAGTGACCTTAACCTCTATCGGCGCAATAACAGGGTTGGATGGATCCGGATTTTCCGGGATTTCCCTTGCCGGATCGGTTGCAAACCTGTTCTCAACAGAAATGGACGGCGGAGCTGCTACACTAACAGCATTAGGGCAGATTTCCGCAATTTGGGTCGGAGGAGGGACAATTATTCCATGGGCTCTTATTCCTGCAGCAGCTATATGTAATGTCGATCCGTTTGAACTGGCGAGACGAAATATCCTGCCAGTAACAATTGGGCTGGTGGTCACGACGATTGTGGCGATGTTTTTAATCTAATGGAAATAATGCCGGCTGCGCTGGACACATGCTAGCTGTTCATCCTGCTCGGCCGGCAAAGTAAGGTTTTGTTTAAATGAGCTGTGGTTTCGTTCAAATCACTTCAAATTTCGTTTGAATCATCGTTATTTTCGTTTGAATGGACCGAATTTCCGTTCAAATCAATTTATCAAATTGATAATTTGTAAATTACTGTAAAATACTCACACTGAAAACCTATTAAATTAAGCATAAATAGGCTACTTCCCCTTCATTCATAACAATTCACCGTCAAAACCTCTAAAAGTCAGTCTTCTCACCCCTATATGCTATAATTATTACAATATTTCCACAATTAAGCGATAAGGGGGTCTTGCTGTCATGATCAATCAATTATATATGCTTCTTGAAGAATCTTTTGACGAAATGGTTTCAATTCGCCGCTACCTTCATCAGCATCCGGAATTATCATTTAAGGAGACAAAAACAGCAGCGTATATAGCTGAATTTTACAACGCGCTTGGAATAGAAATCCGTACGGGAGTTGGCGGGAATGGTGTGGTTGCCAGAATCCAAGGTTCAAAGCCCGGGAAAACGGTGGCGTTACGAGCCGATTTTGACGCGTTGCCGATCCAGGATGAAAAGGATGTTCCATATAAATCTACAATTCCCGGAGTCATGCACGCATGCGGACATGACGGCCACACCGCTACCCTCCTCATGCTCGCAAAGGCCATGCATGAATTAAAGAACGAACTGGAAGGTGAATATGTTTTCATCCATCAGCATGCTGAAGAATATGCTCCTGGAGGGGCAAAGCCGATGATTGAAGATGGCTGTCTTGACGGGGTTGATGTAATCTTCGGGACCCACTTATGGGCGACAGCCCCAACCGGCACAATCCAATACCGCTTCGGTCCGTTCATGGCGGCAGCCGATCGATTTGAAATCCAAATCCAGGGCAGGGGCTGACACGGCGCTCAGCCACATAAAACAAACGATGCGATTGTAACAGCATCTCAGCTCGTCATTGCTCTTCAACAAATTGTCAGCCGCAGAGTCAGCCCAATCGATTCCGCTGTCGTGACTGTAGCTTCGTTTGTAGCGGAAAATGCTTTCAATATCATTGCTGATAAAGTAAGGCTGGTTGGAACCGTTCGGACCTTTAAAGAAGATGTACAGGATTTTATTGCAGCGGAAATTGAAAAAATAGTGGCTGGCATCTGCATGGCAGCCAACTGTTCATATGAATATGAGTATTTCCGCGGCTATCCGGCCGTGATACCTCATAATGAAGAAACAAAACATGTGATTGAAAGTGCGAAGATGGTCGATGAAGTTACGGCCATCGAAGAAATAGAACCTGAAATGGGCGGAGAAGACTTCGCTTACTATCTGCAGAAGGTCAAAGGCACTTTTTTCTTTACCGGTGCACTGGCGGATGGAGTCGAAATTATTTATCCGCACCATCATCCCAAGTTTGACTTTGACGAGAAAGCAATGCTAATTGCAGCGAAAACGTTAGGAACAGCAGCGATTACTTATCAAAAGAAAAATGCGAACACAGCGAAGGTTAATGGTTAAACAAATGCCAGGTGTTAAAAGAGGAGAAGGTATGACTTATCAAGACCTAAATTATAAAAATCCTTAAAAAAAGGAGAGCACATATTAGTCATGTATAATATGTGCTCTCCTTTTTATTCAATTAAAGCGCCCTATTGTGGAAGATCATTATTGAACTAACGCTTTACTTCAAGTACATTATTTCACAAAGTTAATATTAATAAATGATAATGGAATGCGCAGTATCCTTGTACTGCGCAGCTGGAAAGTTGTTCTTCTTTAAGATAAGCGCCCTACAGATCAAAAAGAGATAGTGGGTTAATCCTTTACATCTTCCTTGCATATTTCACTAACTAGCTGCCATAACGCGTTGTTTTCTTTATTTTTCGGTCCAAGCCTATTACAATTTTCATATTGAGGCTTTGAATTCCTTTATTTTTTGCATTAAACCCTAATAAATTTTTCAGAGGTAACTAATTATTATGTCGTTTGTTAACTTCAATCGTAATGAACTCCGGCAAATAGCTGGGAGTACATCCTTTTGCTACTATTTCATCTTTGTAAAGACCCGTTTTCTCACCAAGTTTAATACAACGTGCACGATTCTTTTCATCATAAACGCCTATCCAGCCTGCGGTGAAATTCATAGCCCATTGAACTTCCGGTTCTTCCTGCGTAATATTAGCTTCTAATGCAGATAGCAAGTCTGCGGTGTTATCAGGCGGTGTTTGTCCAGTCCATCTCAATCGCCCTTGATAATACCAGAAAGCTCTCCTTTGAAGAGCAAAAGGACTATTTTCCCATGACTCCATCAATGCAATTTTCTTCTTGTCTTTGGTGAGCTGATTAGCCATTAACCAATCCATTAAGTTATTTCGCTCATCAAAAGTGTGAGTCTGCATATCCTTATCAAGCTTATTTAGCACATCTTGTGAAAGAAATTTTTTGTCCATAATTAAGATTGCTAATAGTCTGGGCAAAAACTCTTCGGTTGACCAAAGTTCCATAGCTAGTTCGTGATCTTTTTTAATGTCCTTCGCGATTTTTCGTAAGTCGCCTAGCTTAGTTTTATTATTGATCTGAGGTAGAATGTTTTCTGCTTTTGAAGAGCGTTTTATTTCTGTATCTTTTTTTTCATCCATTTTATACAACTCCTTTATTAAAGCACTGTTTCATAATATGTCCTTGACGGGATATATCAACCATCCACCGAGGGTAAGTAATAGGGATGGCTGTTAATACAAACTGAGAAATGTTAAAAATTGTTATTCCCTATAAAAAGGAATGCAAATCCCCAGGAGGCACCACAATAACCATAATACCGAATAAAATCCCAAGTAGTAACGACATAAATGGCCCTCTCGCCAAAGCTATTGCCTTCTGGCGTTTATCTAAATTTCCCCCAATCAATCCAAACAGGGATCATGATAAATTTATATTTTTGAAGAGTTGCAATTGTTGACGTTTTTAAATTGACCATTTGTCCTACAAGTAATCATATTTATGTACAACTTTTCCGCAAGATGAATTATAATGATATCCGGTATTTTCTATATTATTATTAATAGTATTTTTGTACAATAAGTATTGTTGGGAAATTTTTAAAATATTTATTTTATAAGGAATATTCGTATTATTTATGTACAAAACATTATTGCACAGTTTTATGGAGATAGCTGAAACTTGATGGAATTAGACTGACCCTTTATAAAAGTAATGGGGAGGTTAAACTGTATACCCGACATAAAAATGATGTAACTAATAAGTTTAAAGAGTTACTAACAATTGATATTCCAAATGGAACTGTTTTATCAAGACCTAAATTATTAAAAGCCTAAAAAATAAAGGAGAATACATATTAGACGTGTCTAATATGTATTCTCCTTTTTATTCAATTAAAGCGCCCTTTAATGGAATAACCTGATATGGCCTCATGCTTAGGATCGATTAATTGTCTTCTTCTATCGCACCCCGTTAGCTTAAAAGTAAAAATCATTATTATTCAACTATTTTGTTCTCTGTTCCATTTAGAATTCTCTGTATATTTTGTCTATGAAGAATGATTACTGATCCGCTTATTAGTATAGAAAGTGCTATGATAACTTTATCTTCAAATATTAGACTATAAATGAATAATGCTATACTAGCCAACATTGAACTGAGTGATACATACTTAGAAATTAACAAAGTTAACAAAAACACAACAAAACCAGCAAAAACACCTGAAGGCGTTAAAAACAAGAAAACTCCTGTTGATGTCGCAACAGCTTTTCCGCCTTTAAACCTAGCAAAAACAGAAAATATGTGTCCTAATATGGCTAATAAACCACATAAAATAGGGTTAACCGTAGTACTAAGTATTAGGGGAAGTAAACAAGCAAATGTACCTTTTAATATATCAGCAATTGCAACAATCACTCCTGCTTTTATGCCTAAAATTCTATAAGTATTAGTTGCCCCAAGATTACCACTACCGTAACCACGAATATCTTTCTTATAAAACATTTTACCGATAACTAAAGCAAATGAGATTGAGCCAATTAAATAACTTAAAATCAGAGTTAAAATGTTCATGATAATATTATCTCCTCACTTAGTTTGTTAATGAAAGTATTTCTATTTATTGTACATATTTTCCTGCAATCCTTCTTACGTTAACTCTGCTCCTTTAGTTTAAGTACATTTGTTCACAATCTTACGCCAATTTTAAAATAAATATCCAGTTTTATTTAGAAGGTCTTATTCAATTAAATGGCCCGATACAAAAAGACACGCATTTATCTATGCGTGCGTCGATTTCGATTAAATATTATTTTTAGTAGCTTTCAAAAATATTTACTATAAAAATCATGTCTTAACTTTCCGCTAAGCTGCGCATATATTTTTGTAGTCTCACTCTTCTCATGACCAAGTAAGCTTTGAATTACTTCAAGAGGTGCTCCGTTGTTGATCATGTGAGTCGCATAACTATGTCGTAATTGATGCGGATGAATCCCCTTTTTTTTCCCGCACGACTTGATATGCGCTTGATGATATATCTTATAAGGTCGATACTCATACGTCTTTTAGGTTTTCTTTCGGTGATAAAAAGGCATGGATCCTCATCATCTCGTTCGTCTAAGTATCTATTTAACCACATTGAGCAGCGAGTATTGAAGTACACTTCTCTTTCCTTATCGCCTTTTCCATGTACAATAACAGAATTTGTAGAGAAGTTAATATCATCTCGGTTGAGTTTTACGACTTCTCCAACCGACAACCGGTAGGATAAATAAATTCAAATAATGCATTTTCCTTACAGGTTTGGCACGCTTCCCTAAGATGTTCTATTTCAAGTTCTGAAAGGAATTTTGGGATTCTTTTGCCCAACTTTGGTTCCTTTAATTTAGTAGCTGGATTCTTGGAAATGAAACCTTCATCATATGTCCATTTGAAAAGTGATCGAATACAACGAACCCGATGCCCTAGACTAGACGGTTTTAAATGTTCTCCCATTTCAATTAAATAGCTTTTGAGTTTCTCTGTTGTAAATTCATTCATATCAATATCGCCAAAAAATCTTAATAACAGATTATATTGAAAGCAATAGGTTTTCAATGTTCGAGCTGAATATCCCTCAATCTTTTTATCTAATGCCTGTTTTCTAAAATATGGTGGTTTATGAATAATAAAACAAAGGCTTGTGGGATTTTATGTTAATATATAGATTAAGGTTTTGTTCAATTAAAGGGCAGTTATACAGAATAAGAGGATGTTAAATTTAATACACGAAAGTGCCATTTATTTGAGTATCTTCGTCGGGAAAGTTTGTTTATTAGATGTGTTGAAAATTTAAATAAAAGGTGATGCTAATATGTCTATAGGGATTATTTCCTTAATAACTTTTGTTATATGGTTTGTAGCAATTCAAGAGTTTTTAAAACCTGAAAAAAATCAGAGTAACCGAAAAATAATTACTTTAACATCTGCAGGTTCCTTGCTAACATTAGTTCTGACCATTTCACTTTTTCAAAATTTCAATTTTTAAAACGGAATTTCATTTCAGCAATAGAGGAGCTTTAATGGAATGAGACTATAAAAACATTCCGAAAAACAGTTTCGTTATAGCGAAACTGTTTTGTATGTATAAAGTAATTTTTCCTCGGCTTCCTAGAAGCGTAATTTAGGCAGCCCTAAGTTCTCCACTGGTTGTATAATTTGATTTTCTGCACCTTCCCAATAGAAGCGAAGTAATTTGCTCCCCATACGGCAACTTCTTGTTAAGTTGAAGGAACGGAACCAATATAGATAATTATCTACCCATCGTGTAGAGGACCCCGTGAAACCTATCTAACCACTAAAAATCCTTTTTATATTGGACGGCCATGTAAATTCCACCAGCTAAAAATGCCAGCGTATATTTGAACAAGAAAAAGATGTTCCACATATAGTCTTTAGGAAAAATCATGTCACATAGAATAATTGCCCACAGCACACAGTAACTGCTTTTCAAAAAGATTTTATTTGTCCGTTCGTCGTCTTGCCCAATCTTCTTATAAAATACATAGGCAAAAATCGCACTAGCCATAAGCAGTAAAAAACCAACTCCAATGAGAATATTCCAATTTCCCGTAGATTGTTCAGCCCAGCACTTTAAAGGGTGAAAAATTGCGTCATGGATATCTGAGATAAACTTAATTTTCATTTTGATCATTTCCTTTCACATAAGTAAAAATATCGTTTACATCAACATTAAAAAAATCGGCAATTCGAAATGCCAACAGCAGAGTCGGAACATAATTTCCTTTTTCCATTACGAAGATGGTTTGTTTGGAAACCCCGACTTTCTCTGCTAAATCTTGCTGAGACATTCTGGCAAGTACACGATATTCATAAACCTTATTTGATATCGAATCACCAAAATCTTTTTTCACGACCATCACCTCTTGAATCAAATTATAAACTCACTTTATATAAAAGTAAAGTAAACTTATACAAAAGTATCAAGTACCTTTAAGTTTGCTTAGATTACTTTGAATTAACAAGAGCCAGAATGCAGAAAGAACCTGACGAAATTCATGATTTCGTCAGGTTCACATATCAATCTGGTGTAATGTATGGTTTTTGGTGGTGCATTTTATGATATTCAGTGGTGCAAAAAACGGTTAGAGTGGTGCAGCGGGTGATAATATTCAATTTAGGTTAAACGCTCCCATCTGCTACATATATATTACAGCGTAGCACAATTTCAATATCCCTTTAAATACTTTTGTTTTTGTTGTTACTCGACAATCTGGGCCCATAACAAAAATAAGCACATCCCTTGTTTGAGAAATGCGCCCGATTGCGGAATATTGAAAAACTTGAAAGCTGCAAAATAGTTCCCCAGTTATATTAATAAAGCACCCATTAGTTTAAGAACAATGCTTCACAATCTTTTAATCCGATCCTTCATATTTTAATAAAAGTCGATTTCATTTTTTATTTGCTCAAGTAACTCTTTTGGATTCCAGTCTATACCGATTAGATATTTCCCTTTTAAATTAGTTCCAACAATAAGTTCATCTTTTTCAAGACTAGGTAACCAACGGTTAACGAAATCTATAAAGGATATTTCTAATATGTGGTATTTTTTGTAAAAATCCACGCTTTTGATAAATTCTTGAGTCCTTAATTCTGATGACCAAAATGGCATTGATTTTTCTCCATCACTAATGGTGGTTGGGAAACCTTTTTCATTTTCAATTGTCCATACTTTTTGGTGAACAATAATCTCAATTATAAAACTAACTCCATAATATTCGTCTATTAACTTTCTACTTTCATTCTCAGCTTCAACCTCGGCTTTTTCCTCGTCAAAATTAGGGTCTATAAGCCATTGCTGATAATGGATTAATTCGTGAGCCATAGTATTTAAAATGGAGCATATTGCGTTTTCTTCCCCTATTTCAGATACTAAGTCTTCAAAATCGCCTGTTGCAACCCTAATGTAAGGTTCTACATTTCTTTCAAAAGGACCAAAAAATGTTGCACTAACCAATTCTTTGGAATCTATTGTTTTTATTTGTTTAGCTGGTTTTAGGTAAACTACAACCCTTATTGGAAATTCCATATATAGCCGCAACCATTTTGCAAAATTTAAACAAGCTTGTTTTACTTTTGAATTAACACCTTGTTCACATCTTACTCTTAAACCTGAACGTGGGTACTGTATATTTGTCATAATATCTAAATCCTTTATCCATTTTCATAATAAATTCGTCCATCAATCCAATAACTCCTTCTTGAACTAACCTGCCCGTTACTTTAAGTACAATCCTTCACAATTTCTAATTATTATAACATAAATATCCAATTTAACGAGAGTGTTATTCCATTAAATGGCCCTTTAATTGAATAAGTCAAAAGAAACCCCTATTTTAATACAGGGATTTATCGAACTTTGTTTTAAATTATCGAACTCTTTTACAAATTATCAAACTTTCTTTTAAATCTACAGCTGGATTTATAGAAACTCATAATAAATAAAAACCTGGTCAGTATTCTGACCAGGTTTTTAGATTATAATTGAGTTGTTTAGATGACAATTAAGTTGTTTGGATTACATCTGAGTTGTATAGATCATAACTGAGTTGTCTTAAAACAAGTACTGTTCACGGACATTATTGTTGGTAACTAAGAAATCCTTTAGTATCAAGGAATAACGCTTTTTTATCCAATTTTAAAAAATTTAATGTTGATATTTATAGAAAAAATAGAACTTACCATTATATGAAAGTTGTGTTTTGCATTATTGTCTTATGGAACTAACACACCCTTTAGTTAAGAATCTTCCTCCACAGACTGTTTGTCCACACTGGATCTGCCTCTCTTTGTTCTAAAAACCAATATTGTATATAAAGTAATTCAGCTTTAATAACTGGCAGGAATTTCGAATTGCTTAGTGAATAGATAATTATTGGTTTTGGAATTGAAAGGGGGATATATCTTGTTGTACGAATTAGACATTATTGATGTACTTTGCGAGGATTTAAAACAAAAAGGGTGTAACATTGTAAAAAGAAAAAAAGCATTAAGGCACGAAGGTGCAGATATAATAGCAAAAAAGAACGAAAATGGCTTAAACATCTTCTTTTATATTGAAGTCGTAGGTGGGACAAGCTCAGAACCAACTTCCAAAAAATTCGGGGAACCATTTGATAGCAGTCAGTGTAAAGTCCATGTCTCCGAACTACTTTATGCTTGTTTCGAACATGTTTCTATGCCGAAACAGGAAAATGCTTCATATAGAATCGCAATGGCTTTTGAGGATAACAAACACTACCGTAAACATGTTGAACAAATTAAAAGTGCACTAGAGGAAATGAAAATTGAAATATTATTCATAAATACGGAAAAAGAAATTACTTATAATTAATACTATAGAATTAATCAATAACAAAATAGGTTTTAACAATTAAAGGACCTGAAGTGAACCCAAAAAGTTAGACACTTTATTTAGTTAGGCAGCCTTGAGGGTATGAACTCGGTAATCTACCGGGCACATGCCTTTTCGGCTTACCATTTTGGTACAGTTGCACGATCTGTTTCTTGAAATCTTCAGTCAATGTTCGGCGTTCTCTTTTAGTCATGTAGAATCCCCTCAAATGTATTATCTGAGTCTACTTGACCTTAAAAATCCTGTCCAACTAAGTGTAGCCTATCCATTCAAATAGCTATCAAATTTATTATCGTATAGTTAGTAGAAATTAAACTGGAGGAATGTATGGAGAATATAGGAGTGAGTTCATGTTCAAAACAACCAGGACCCTATGTATCCAGGATGTTTATAGGGTCCGAAACTCGAAAAATGTGCTAATTTTCGAAAAAGAGGAAGAGTAAAATTACACAGCGTATATATTATACTACTTGAACACTCTTAATTTTTCCGTCATTCATCGTAATTACCTTATCAAATAAAGGTATTTCAGATAGATTAAAACCGTGTGCAGCTATAACTATAATCTTGTTGGTTTTTATGTTCTGCAAAATACGAATCATTTCGGCAAAATTCTCATCATCTAATGCGTTAAATGGCTCATCTAAAAGTAACACATCAGGATCCTCCATAATAGCCTGGCAGAATGCCAGGCGTTGTTTCATCCCTAAGGAATAGTTTTTAACTTTTTTATCTGCAACATCAAGTAAGTTTACTTTGTTTAAGTTTAACTCAATTTCTTGTGGACCTATTTTTTTTTGTATTGACGCTAAAAACTTTAAATTTGAACGCGCTGATTCATGTTCAATAAAAGATGGGTTTTCAATCATAATGCCATATGTATATTTCGGTTTTTCTACAGTTCCTCGTGTTGGTTTTATTAAATCACATAGCAACCTTAACAACATAGTTTTTCCACTACCGTTATGACCTTTTAATAAATACACTTTCCCTTTTTCAAAGGAAACCGATATATCTTGTAAAACCTTTTTATCTTTAAGTTCCTTATTCACTGCTTCCAACTTAATCATTCTTCAACCCCCCCCATAAGTTGATCAGGCGTCCACAACATAATAACAATATAACTAAAAGTAAGAATAATAAGGCTCTTATAAATTATCATCCAGAATTTCATTCCTTCCCAAGCTGCTGATGCAATGATCACAATCGAAAAAAAAGGATAAGTATAGGACATATACTGTGAAATTATTGTTATGCACAAAATTAAAAAAAAGGATAATTTTTCTCGCATACCATTTAACTTTGTTACTATTAACACAAGAGCAATAATGCTAAGTGTTAATAAAGTTGAAAGCATATCATACACATAAAACTGGGTAAATGATGTTGAAATGGCGAAGAATATTAAATATATTATTTGTTTTACAATAAGTATAGCAAGGATGGCTTGAAATGCCGTTTTCATTAAGGACATAACTAATTTTTTATGCCCCCCGCGTGTAAAAATATAATTACGCAACTTAAAAGTTGATGAAATAGCCCTATCTATTACGGAAATATAAATAATCATTGTACAAATATTAAGCATATAATTAGAAAGTTCTATTTTTCCACTTGATCTGTCATAACCAGTGGTTAGCAGTTCAATTGATGTTATATGTATTCCATTTTCACTTCGAACACTACAGTATATTAAAAGAATACCGGCAAGCAGCACAACAATTTTCTTTATCATACAAAATCCCTATTTTTACATTCGTATATTATAAGCATCACATAGACAATAATAAGACCGGTCGAGATAAGACTAAGTAGATTTAACTCTAATTCTTTGGTAGGCGAGATACCCAAACCAAAAGAAATTGAAAAATAAATGGTTAGTATTGTTAAATTTAATACAAATATGCTTAGCAAGCCTAACACCTGCTGATTAGTTTTTATATATATATATAGATATAAAAAGTACATCGACAATACAAAGGAAAAGAGTTTCACTGTATTTAGCACAACCTCAGCTGTTATAGGAATTTTAGTACCAAAGAAATATGGAATTCCAATGTGTAAAGAAACTGAGTATATTACATAAATGATACATATTCTCAATCCATATGTAATTAGATGCATTGGTAATTCTTCTCTACAGCGGCTTACAAACATAGCAGAGGCAAAAGGTAATTTTAAAATGAATAAATACATTATGAAAAAGATACTGGTATTATATAAAAACTTTTGCAATCGAAATAGTGACTGTTCTAAAAATAGATCTGTGTCCACATGCTTGTCCACTTTTAAAAACTCTGAGTAGATAAAATACACTATTACCGCATACAGTGCTGCCCAAATAACAATGTTATATTTTTTGTTCATGAAATATAATCCCGACCAAATTTTTTAATGTTTGCTTTGTACATATAGAAAAAGGCTATTACACACAATCCAATAAAAACACTACCTGTCATAGCTAGCATTAGAGGTGTTTGTGAAGAAATAAATACACGCTTGATATTAAACAATATGTTATCAAGTACAAAAAATGAAGTTAAGAAAGCAAATTCATCACTTATATTCCCGAGGACATTTGCGATGAAATATGTAAAAATGACAATAAGAAACGGTAGGAGTTGAATAATGTATTTGTTTTTTAGAAATAATGGACTAACTGTTGTTATTAACATCAAGACTATTATGTACAACACCATATGGAAAACTGAAACTGTACAAATTCCCAAAAATTCTAAAACAGATCCACCAGTAAGAAATGAATTAGATGAAATTTGTAAACCACCTTTTAAAAAAATTATGGTTAGTATAAAGACAAGCACGAAAAAACCCATTATGTAAGTCGATATATATATAACTTGTGCCATAAGAATTTTTATAAGATAGTTTTTATAAGACATCCTTGTAACAATCATAGTTCCATAGTTAGAATTTAACGATTTAAAGACATTCGAACCGATCGAGATGCCAAAACCGATAATTAAAATAATCACCGCTAAAACATTGTAATCGCTAGAAAACAAAAAACTCTCAAAATAATACGACCCAGTATAACCTGAAACCATGTGAGCCACTTTTTCTAAATTAACATCCTCAGCTCCTGAATGTAAAACGCGGACCCATTCTATTTTTTGTACGTAAGTTGAATAATAACTTGCACCTACAATAATTATAAGCACAAAGGTTAAGAGCAAAGTAAATTTAGATTTGTAATAACGCAGACATTCCTGAATAATCAATCGTCATCCCCCACCAGGTTAAGCCTCTTTTTAAGCACTACACATTGTACTCTGCAGAAAAAAAGTATCAGTTATATTTTAGTATTCCATTATTTCGGATTGATTTTTAATCTAATAGTATCAGTTCCTGCTTGCGCAGCATCTGGTTTTACTTGAGCATAATAGGTATAGCCAATGTCACCAACGTTATTATTACCAGTGATTGTTACATCTGTATCGTAAACCTCCACGTAACTACTTCTTGCTTCAATATTTGAATTTACTAGTCTTACATCAGGATCTGTATACATAGTTTTTGCACTAGCGTATACAGAAAACTCACTATCATTAGATTCCTTTTTAGCTCCTATCTTAACACCTGTTGTGGTTGTCGTTTTCGGCTTATCAGTCACCGAAAACGTACCATAACTACTCCATGCTGCCATGACACTTTGTGATGCTAAAAGGCCTACCCCAATTACTAATGCAGAAATTTTCATTTTCTTATTTTTCATTATTTTCCTCTCCTCTTTTAACTATATATTTTTTTGTTATTATTTTCAATTTTCTGTTAGTAGTTAATATGTATTATTCCTAAGAAGGTGAAAATTGATTTCTTTCTGTTCACCGTTTCTGCAGAGTTACATGTGCATAATGAATTATAAATCTTACACAAACATGTGTAAAATAACCTAATATATCATTATTTGTCAAAATCAAGGATTAAATCGTGGGATGTTCTCGTATATGTATCTAAATAGCAAAATATATTCTTCTAGTTATAAATTGGAATTTATATTTTTTTTCAAACTTATGATGAGGGTGCTGATTATACCAAATGAAATGTACTACCAATGACATTCTATTTACCACCTAAGGCCAATAATGTACCAGTAAATGACACTCTGTTTACCACTTGTTTTACTTACACAAATTTCCTTCTTCACTATCATCTTGTTGTGATACTATATGATCTCTCGTTGCTTTTGAATTAGAATCTTCATTTAGGTTTTTATCAATTACCTGACTTGCTCGCTCCTGTACTCTTTGTATTTCATCTAATAAATCATATGTACTGCTGAGTTTTATTTTTCGAGCTCTACTTATTATGGAAATTACGTTATTCAATACTTCTTTATCCTTCAAGAATTTCACCCCTTTGTCTAAAAAGTAGTTATTAGTTTAAATACATATTAGTTGATACTTCACACATATTCTATATATATGGAACCAAAATACGAATTATCAAGGAGAGATTCATGGGAAAGTCATAAGGTTCAATTCTATTCGCGGCCCATCATTTTTGACGATACTGAAAAAAAGATTGCAGAGGGAACCGAACAATTAAAAAAGATCGCTAAAGAATTAGAAGAGGAAGCAGAAAATCTCATAAATAGAAACAAAGAGGGATGATCAGAAAATTCCTCTTTAAAGTACTATATTAATTTGTTTAGACATAGCGCTGCGAGTGATGCGATAGTTTTCTTTCGGGAGTCTTCAACTTGTTTTTGTAACAGTTCATACTCTTTATTAGTCTCTTCACGGAGGCGCTTATTTATTTATTGTTGTGATTTGAATTCGATAAAACCTGATTTTACTGTCATTTGTCTACCGCCCCCTTCTTACGTTGCGCCAGCTTTACCTTTATTCTAAGAAGAAGGAAGGTCTTTCGAATTTGTCTAACAATTGCTCGTAGATTACATAATGGCTCAGCCTTTTTTTTGAAAGCTTTTTATCTGGGTTTTTTTGTTATGCTCAAATTTAGAGCTTTTTTAATTTTCATGGGAGTTTAAGTACAATATTTCACAATCATTCGTGTGGAATAAGAAAAAATGTGACCTTCCGAATTACACCTTTTAGTTAAAGAAACTATCATTCCCCCAAACAATTCCCATAAATAATAGATACGTCAACACAGGAATTGCCAAACTTTCAATTGCTTCCAACCACTCTTACTTATTATTACGGCTTCTCAATATTATATCGGTAAAAAAAAATGGCTTTTTTCGTAAACTTTGTTGTTTTTGTTATCAAAAAATTGAAATGTTTGTATAATAGAGTTTACTTTTGAATAAAAAATACGCTATTACCAGAAGAATCATGGACATAATAGAATATCGTAGTAATGAATACGAAATTTCATTAAAATCATTTTTATTAAATGCCCAATAACACAAAACAAATCCTGATATAAATAATAATATTGAAAAAGGCACAAAATATGTTTTGCTATTTCGCATTATATCTACCACCTAATTTTAAGGCAGCCTTAAAAAATAAGACTGCCTTTTTAATATTATCGAATTACCCACCAAAATCCTCACTGTTTATTCTAGGTTATTTGTGTTTTTACCATCATAAGTAAACTTTTCAGATGATTTAAAGTAATTTGTATGGACGTCTATTGGGTTATACCTATGCTTTTGTGGAACCTTTACCATGCGGGGCATAACCCCGTTGTAATTTAGGACGGGGTTAAAAATATAGTTGATTAATTTTTGATTTAAGATACTTCACTATCCTAAAAAATATTATAATAAAGTCGTTTGAAAATCTAAGTTTTATTGTACAATCGCGCCCGATTGTTGAAGATCAAAAACCTATTGAAAAAGGTTCGTACTTATTGAACATTAGCACCTATTCTAAAAAGAAATAAGGCGTTATAATGTCTTATTTGTGATTTTTAAGTTCATAATAATCTTTTTGTAACATTCCCATGATAATTTCATCTGAATATTGATTATTTATGTAAAGGGACTGTCTTATAATCCCTTCTTTTTTAAACCCTGCTTTTTCATATGATTTTATACCACGTATATTATGAGAAAAGACTTCCAGTTGTAACCGATTTAGTTTAAGCTTCTCAAAGGTAAATTGGAGTGCTAATTGAACAGCTTCTGTTCCGTATCCTTTATTTAAATTATTTGTATTATGTAAGGCAATTCTGAACCCTGCTTTTTGATTAGCCTGGTCTATTTCTAAAATTGATAAGTCACCTAGTAACTCATCACTATCTAGTAAACAAATTGCAAGATCAAATCGTGTATCATCGTTGGTAATTCGCTCATAATGTTCATACAATTGTTCCATAGTAAACGTATTTCTTGTTCCTGTCATATACACTAGTTCTTCATTTTGGACAGCTTTGTAAAAGCTCCCCATATCTTCTCTCTTAATGGGTCTTAAATGCAATGACTTGCCCCTCATCATTTTTTACAACTCCCGACTTATCTTTTTTCTAGAATTCTATCTTGAAATCCCTGTTGAATTAAACTGCTTCTTTAATTTAAGTGGAAAAAATAGTGGATAATCTATGTTATATTAAACATAGTATCCACTATTCATTATAGTACAGTTAAGCTATCCTTCCCCTCTTTATTTATCACTCATTCAACAACCGCATCCTACAACAATTCATCACCGTTTCACCCAGATGCTGAAGAAGATTATAATTCGCGTAAGCGCCGACCACTGCTCCGATTCCTGGTACGAGCTGTAGCATTTTCACTAAATCGATATAATCTCTGTATTCCTGCTGAAACGTCTGCCAGTCCAGCTCAGTCAGCTTTTCTTTCTGTTCATCCCAATTCTCAAGCAGTAAAAGCGTCTCTTGCTTTTTTTCATCGCTCGAAAATGCAAGCTGGAAAACATACAGAATGAAAATTCGTTCTTCAAATTGCTTAACATCGAAACCATAAAGGTGAACCGCCTCAAAGAGAAATTTCATCTTGATGCTTAACAATAAGGGGAAATCCGCCAATCCGAGAAAGATTCCTCCAGCACCGGTTCCGGCACCTTCGACGGTAGCGGTTTTTGTGTATGTGCCGATTTTTTCTCTGACCCATTTCTCTTTTTGCTCAAAAGAAAGCATGGATACGTCTTTTTCCTTATGTATATATTCGGAGCCGGTCAGCACGCCGTTCACAAGACTTTTCATGCTGTCTGTAATGACTTGGTTGACTTTATCCGGGAGCACTCCACTGATTTTATTCTGGGCTTTTTTTGACACCCTGCTAAACTTCCCTGACTTCTTCATCAATTTCTTTTTCCATGCCTCTAAATCTGCTAATGCAGCCTGTTCATACGTATCCATCCGGCCATTTCCCTTCTTAGAAAAAACCCTGTTTAAAAAACAGGGTCCCTCCTCTCAAAATTTCTCCATTCTATTTTTAGCGTATGCCTGAAATAAAATAATAAAACCGATTCCGAGCGCAAAAGAAGCAGCACTGGAAAGCAGGCCTCCTGTGAAAAGCGCAACAGCAAAGAAGACCAGGCTTTCAATCAACAGCAGAATCGAGATCAATTGAATGACCGCTTTTCTACGCAGCTCTTCAGGTAACGGATATAGAGATACCCAAATTTTCATTTCATGCTGCCTCCAGACAGGAAGCAGCTGCAAGCCGGTCATATACAGGAAAAGCAGAATAACTAAAAGCTTGGCCCACAATACCGAAACAGCAGCAAGCACAAATGAGCCAATAATCGTCAAGCGGATTAACAACCCAAGATAATCATTTGCCCTGATCAATGTGCGGGCATATAAGAATTGATAAGACGAGTCTCGGTTATACGGAATGAACCGAAGCAGCGGGTCAAGCCACCTTCTTCTGGAAACATTGTCCCTCAGTTTTGGCACATCTGTGAACAAGTTGGCAACCCGGTAGAAGGACATCAGCCGTTTTGCCTCTAACTCAATCAGCCGCTCCCACTTTATCCCCTTTTTCTGCGTCGCGTTCCGGTAATAAAACCATAGCAGCACTAATAAAAGTGCTGTCACAATCGGAAAAATCATCGCAGAATGTGAGAAGATAAAGTAAAGCAGAAAAATATTAATAACTAGCCGAAGAACCCCATCCATCCACAGTGTTGAATTTTCTTGGAATTTCAATACATGCCAGCGAATCTGCAGGTTCAAGTATTTGATTAGCAAAATTACGGCAAACATCCAACCAAAGTCAGTAAGGCCTGCACCTGTTACCTTTGAGAACATAGGCAAAAAGGCTGCAATTACCATTAAAAGAATATATCCCTGAGCGACGAGGCTCAAAACGATTGATTTGGAAAAATAGCTTTTCAATTGTGTTTCAAGCGGCAGTAAAAAAACCATATCCGCTTCTTTAAAAAAGGTATAAATCGGGCTATTTGCGACTAGTATTCCGATCACGACGGCCATGATGATTTCTGCAGGGAAATCGCTGTTAAGCGTTTTTACCCATTCGCTGTAGTAAAAAGTAAGGCCTCCGATTGCAAAAACGAGTACCAATAAGAAATGTCCATTAAAGATGTAACGTAAATATTTCTGCAACTCCTTGCTGAAGCTCCTGGCTCGTTCTCCCCACAGCCCCTGGCTATTCATGGTTATCTTCCTTCGTCAATTGAATATACAGATCATCAAGTGTCGCACCCGGCATGGAAAACTGCTCGCGCAATTGCTCAAGATTTCCTTTGGCGCGGATTTCCCCGTTATGCAAAATAATGAAAGAATCACAATATCGTTCCGCTGTTGCGAGGATATGCGTCGACATGAGAATACCGGCACCCTCGTCCTTCATTTTTTTCATCAAATCCAAAAGAGACTGGATTCCGAGCGGATCAAGTCCAAGAAACGGTTCATCGACAATATATAAAGAAGGCTGTACTAAAAAAGCACACATAATCATGACTTTCTGCTTCATTCCTTTGGAAAAGTGAGCGGGAAACCATGAAAGTCTTTTTTCCATCCGGAAATCCTTCAAAAGCTGTTCCCTTCTGCTCTTATAAACCTGTTCATCCAAGCCATACGCCATTGCCGTTAACCGCAAATGCTCCTCGAGCGTCAATTCATCATACAAAATCGGTGTCTCAGGAACATATGTAAACTGCTTTCTGTATTCATCCGGATGGTCGGCAAATGATTTACCGTTAATGGAAATGTTGCCTGCTTTCGGCTCCATCAATCCAATAATATGCTTGATGGTTGTACTTTTCCCCGCACCATTCAGGCCGATGAGTCCGACGAGCTCATTTGGCTGGATATCAAAGCTGATACCTTTTAAAACGGGAGCCTTGGTATAACCTCCCACAAGCTGGTTTATATGTAATAAGGACATGCCAACAATCCTTTCTGTTTATATGTTCCTTACATTTTAACAAAACAGGGCATAGATATGCATTAAATCTTCATCAAAGTTCCATGATTACCCATAAATAAAACGAAACAATCAGTGCATGATAATTAGAGAAGAAGGGGTTCTTCATTACAATTGATTTAAAACATCATACTGTAAATGAGGTGTCAGTTAAAGACATATTAGCTGAAACGACCAAGAAGGCTTCAAAAAACGTTATACTGCAAGGGGATGATCGCTTTGCACGTTCTGGCGGAAAAATCATTCAGAATCACTATCGAATATGCTTTTTAAGTTGATGAGACTTTAAAGATATAGGAGATGGTTGCGATGGATGGAAAACTCAAAAAGTCATAAACCAATTTTACAATCGTAAATGAGGTGTTGATTAAAGAGCATTCTACCTGTAACAGACGTATAATAAGAAGCTGAACCCTTTTTTCAGGGCAGGGTGCAACAATCGGTTGCATCCTGTTTTTTCTTTTGTCGACATAAGCAGTATGATACGATAAAAACATCTAAATGAAATACTCAGCTGGAAAGGATGTTTTATCATGAGTGAATGTATTTTCTGCAGTATCGTAAAAGGGGATATTCCTACGGCAAAGGTTTTTGAAAACGAACATGTTCTTGCCTTCCTTGATATTAGCCAAGTGACGAAGGGGCATACGCTTGTTATCCCTAAAGTACATAAAGAAAACATCTATGAACTGACTCCTGAAATCGCTAAGAACTTATTCGAGACCGTTCCGGAAATCGCACGGGCCCTCAAACAGGAATTTGATCCGATCGGGTTAAACGTTTTAAACAATAACGGCGAAGCTGCTGGCCAGAGTGTGTTTCATTATCATCTCCACCTCATCCCGCGCCATGGGGAGAATGACGGCTTCGGCGCTGTATGGAAGACGAACACAAGCGACTATACGACCGAAGATCTGCAAAAGATGGCCACTGCCATTTCGAAACAGCTAAAATAAACTTCACCCCACATCAGGAACCAGGGACACAGTTGCCCTGGTTCCTTCATTAACTTTTAACGAAAATTCAAAATTATCCCCCATTTTAGTCCTAATTTCTGTTATTATTAGAATTAATTTTCGCACTTTAATGCATTACTGTGAAGGAGGAATCAATTTGAAACGCGCGCTAAACTTTAATGCCGGACCGGCTGCACTTCCTGAGGCCGTTTTACACAAAGCTCAGAGTGAATGGCTGAATATCCAGGAAACAGGGATGTCCGTAATGGAATTAAGCCACCGGAGTGACACATTTGAAAGCATTCATAATAAAGCGATTAAGCTTTTGAAGGAACTTATGGAGATACCCGATGATTATGAAGTTCTATTCTTGCAGGGAGGAGCCAGCCTGCAATTTTCCATGGTGCCGATGAATTTACTCCAGCCGGAGAAAAAGGGATATTATGTCCTAACAGGCTCATGGTCAGAAAAGGCTTTGAAAGAAGCTGAGAAGATCGGCATCACGGCGATTGCAGCATCTGCTAAAGAATCGAATTACACGTACATTCCCACTCCAGATGAAATTACTTATGAGTCAGACGCAGCTTACTTGCATATAACGACGAATAATACAATCTTCGGCACCCAGTGGAAAGTTTATCCCAAGGTGGAGGATGTCCCTCTTATCGCTGACATGTCCAGTGATATATTGAGCAAAAAAATAGATGTAAGCAAATTCGGGCTGATCTATGCAGGCGCCCAAAAAAATCTCGGTCCATCGGGGGTCACGGTGGTGATTATTCGTAAGGATTTGGTGAACAGCTCCCTTACTCAGTTGCCAACCATGCTGCAGTATGAAACCCATATAAAAAGTAATTCTCTGTATAATACACCGCCTACTCTGGCGATTTACTTGCTTTCTCTTGTATTGGAATGGGCGAAAGAACAAGGCGGAGTCGAAAAACTTCAAGAAGTGAATGCCGCAAAAGCGAAGCTCATCTATGATGCCATCGATAACAGTGAAGGTTTTTATCAGGGACATGCACGTCCTGACAGCCGTTCACACATGAATGTGACCTTCACATTGCCGGATGACGATGCTACGAAACTGTTCCTGAATCAGGCAAAAGCTGCTGGGTTTGTCGGCTTAAATGGCCACCGTTCAGTAGGCGGCTGCCGCGCTTCGATTTATAACGCCGTACCGCTATCACACTGCGCAGAGCTTGCTGATTTCATGAAGAAATTCCAAGAAACATATTCGGCTGCTGTTGTGAAGTAAAAATTTTCCGATGAATCAAGATAAAATTGTTCAAAAAAATCGCAAGGCATGATATACTGATTCCAAACTTCCTGCATCAGGCAATGAGTGCACTGCTGGGGAAGCCAAATATATATGAGCTGAGAATAGGAGAGATGAGAAATGAATACGAAAGTACTTGTATCACTATCCCTTTTGGTTGGGATGGGAGCTGCGTTACACGTGCTGATTCCAGGGTTGGTCCTAGGAATGAAACCGGATATCATGCTTACCATGACATTTTTAGCGATTGTCCTGTTTCCTGAGAAAAAGAATGTTTTCCTTGTCGCGATTGCGAGCGGAGTGATATCAGGATTGACTACGAACTTTCCTGGAGGATTCCTCCCAAACATTATAGATAAATTTATTACAGCGTTTGTATTTTATTTCATGCTGATGGCATTGAAAAAATATGCTACCTCAACGATTACTGTCGGAGCGCTGACCGCAATCGGAACGTTACTTTCAGGGATCGTCTTCCTCGGTTCCGCTTACTTCCTCTTCGGATTGCCTGGAGCCTTTGTAGTCCTGTTTGGCGGCACAGTATTGCCAGCCGCTCTTATAAATACGATTATAATCGTCATCCTCTATCCGATCGTCAGCAGAATACTAAAAAAATCAAATATTACAGCACACGTGCAATAATACTCAGAAGACACCGGTTATCATTTCCGGTGTCTTTCATATATTCTCACCTCTGAGTTTCCCTCAAATCTTAAGAAACAGCCCCTCTGTTCCAATTTCCATTTAGCATCTACATAAACTGCCACACCTCATTTGCCAATCTTTCGACATAAATGACAATATGAAAGACTCATTATTTTTAAATACTAAATAGTTGGAGTTGACGTTTAAATTAAAGTTTTTGTGATATAAGATATAAAGAATAATTTGTTTCCCTCTTCATGAAAATTATGGTATTTTAAGAAAAATAGCCATTGAAGGAATTGGGGCTTTTCGAAAAATCCATAAACATTAACTATAACGCTCTCTACGCAGTAAAAAACTTTAACCAGAGGTGATTTGAAATGAAGGCAAAAGCGTTTATGATGGGATTCCTTACAGGTACAGTTATCGCAAGTGTGGCAACTATGCTTACTACACCTTCTTCCGGACAGCAGCTACGAACCAGAATCAGAGATCAAAAAGAAGAAATGACGGCAATACTCATGGAAGTGAAAGATCGTCTGATGGACATTAAGCAAGAGACTATGGAGGCCACGAATATAAGTAAAGATTCCATTCAAACCTTTATTGCAGACGTTAAGGTTCTTATTCAAAATTGGAAGCAAGAGATAGAACCTAATAAGCAGGAGTTAACCGAAAGAATCGGCGAAATTGAAACAGCTATCGGCGAATTAGAGACAACCGCTGCAGCGTCTCCGATTATGAACAAGCCTGCTGACAAGTAGTTTGAACATCCGGGCAGACAGACCGATTCACTCGTGCTGCCCGGAACTTTTATTACATACAGATAATCACAAAGCTCGCAACCTCCTCCTCCTAAAAGGAGTAAAAACAAGTAACTTTCTTAAAATTTCTAAAAATTTCGCAAATTTATCTTTATTAATTTTTACTTTATTGTCATAATAAAAGAGAGAATTTTTAAAAGTAGGTGAGCCAGTTCATGCAGGAGAAAAATTATTCTGTCAAAGATGCAATGATTTTTAGCCAGAGAGTTGCTCAATTGAGCAAAGCTTTGTGGAAAACCATCGAAAAAGATTGGCAGCAATGGATCAAACCATTCGATTTAAATATCAATGAGCATCATATATTATGGATTGCTTACCATTTAAACGGGGCCTCTATCTCAGATGTTGCCAAATTTGGGGTTATGCATGTTTCCACCGCGTTTAATTTTTCGAAAAAATTAGAGGAACGCGGTCTTTTGGCTTTTTCAAAAAAAGAAAATGATAAAAGAAATACTTACATTGAAATTACCGAGGAAGGGGAAAATATCCTGCTCAGCTTGATGGAAACATATGATCCAGCTAACAACTCCGTTTTCTCCGGCGCTCTTCCCCTTCGTGAACTTTATGGAAAATTTCCTGAGATGATTGAAATGATGGCGGTTATCAGGAATATATACGGAGAAGATTTTATGGAAATCTTTGAACGGTCTTTTTCGAATATTGATGACCAATTTGCAGTTGAAGATGGCAAGATTCTAAAAAAAAAGATAGAAAAAGCAACTGAACCTGTTTAATCATTTTCATAGGATGATATTTTCTTAGAAGGCATTATCATATACTCCTTGGTCCAGGCTTCTCCATAAAGCGGATAAACGTTTCCGCTTTTTCTGTTACAAGCAATTGTTCATCTTTTCACATTCCCTTAATGGAATCTACATAATTTCCGCTTTTTTCTTCACCACTTGATCACTTTTGCAGACCACTTCTGATAAGTAAAATTCCTATTGATTTTTTCTCTGATTCGTCGTATGGTATGTAGGTATTTTATCTCCAAGAAACATTGTACCTATGGAGGGCTGATTTCGCCTTATGAATTGCTGGAAGTCTATCAACTTAACGAGACAGTACGGAAACCAGAAAATGTTAGTATTATCATTGTTAACGATGTTAATCTCCTTTGTCTCCCTTTATACATTGATTAGTGTACTGTTTAAGGAAACTCATTTTTTTGATGATCATTCGCTATTATTCGCTATTTCCGTTTTATCCTTATACCCTGTCCATAAGGTATTGCATTACTTGCCATTATCTTTGCATAGTGAAAAACTAAAAGCCGAAGTCCATTATAAATGGGGAATGGTTCCTGTATGTAAAGTTAAAGTTGACAGCCTCATTTCTAAGCAGTTTTTTTTACTTGTGTTATTAATGCCTTTTATGGTCGTTTCAATAAGTTTGCTACTTTGTGCGGTTATATTTACACATTATGCCCATTATTTCACGATTCTTCTTTCCCTTCATGCCGGAATTTGTGTCGCAGACTTCATTTCCCTTAAAAACGTCATCGGCTCACCGACCAGATCGTTTATCGAAGAAAATGAGGAAGGCTACGCTATCCTGATCAGAAGAGATTAATCGCTCCATGTCCTAAGCTTTTGTTCTTACTGTCCAACAAATCCAAACTTTTATTCTATCTTTTTCAACCGATATTTGGTATCGTTAGTATACATTGAATGTCGTCAGGAGGGATTCAGGAAGTGGTTTCAATTTTTTTCATTCTTTTTTCATTCGTCATTCTATACAATATAAATAGACTGACTAACACTTTATGTCTTCAAAAAGAAATTCCTGAAGACCGGCAGCCAAAGGTATTCCGTACAATTAATATCTTAATTACAATCCTGCTATTATCTTCTTATATTGAGATATCCTTTACATAGGAATACGATTTATAAAATCAAAAAAGAGAAGCGCGGGCTGCGCTTCTTTTTTTTGATGCCTATATTAGAACCAGGAAGCTCCAATGATGACTAAGAGAATGAAAAGAACTACAAGCAAAGCGAATCCGCCGTTGTATCCACCAGACATTGTTTTTCCTCCTTCCTAAAGAAAGAAACTCCGTAACGTTCAAGCGCATTTATTTACCAGCAATAAGCCGCTCCCACGATTATTAATAAAATGAACAGTACCACTAATAAAGCAAAGCCATTGTTATAGCCTTCACTCATTTTACATACCTCCTTTGTTATTTTCGTTACATCATATGTAAAGTCCTAGACTTTGGGTAGGTCATTCACCCATTTTTTAAAAATTTCATCCGCGAATATCATGCACGATAATTATTTTTTTAAATGAGCCTGTTTTATGTTATAGTAGGTTTTGTGGATTTAATAACAAACACGAATATAAAAACAGGAGTTGTTTTTAATGAAGAAATTGGCATTATCAATCGCGGTAACAGCTGGTTTAATTGGATTGACTGCTTGCGGCGGCGGAGAGGCCGTTGTTGAAACAAAAGCTGGAGATATTACGAAAGACGAGCTATATAACGCAATGAAAGAAAGACACGGAGAGCAAGTTTTACAAGAGCTTGTGTATGAACAGGTTCTTTCGGAAAAATATAAGGTAACCGATGAAGAGTTGGATGAAAGAGTAGCGGATCTTAAAGCGCAAATGGGTGATAACTTTGAGATGGCCCTTACGCAAGCCGGCTATGAAGATGAAGAAGCTCTTAAACGTTCAATGAAAATCGGCGTGCTTCAAGAGAAAGCTGCCCTTAAAGACGTGAAGGTTACAGAGAAAGAAATGAAAGAACACTACGCTACCCTTAAGGATCAAGTTCACGCTAGGCACATTCTTGTAGCTGACGAAAAAACTGCAAAAGAAGTTAAGCAAAAGCTGGACAAAGGTGAAAAATTCGAAGAGCTTGCCAAAGAATATTCCCAGGATCCGGGATCTGCTGAACAAGGCGGAGATTTGGGCTGGTTTGGAGCAGGCAAAATGGTTCCTGAATTTGAAAATGCAACATATGCACTAAAGAAAAATGAAATCAGCGCTCCAGTAAAATCAGAAATGGGTTATCATGTTATTCAGCTTCTTGATAGAAAGAAACTGGAGTCATATGAAAAGATGAAGAAAGATATTGAGCGTGATCTAAAGTCGGCCAAACTTGATGAAGCCGCAGTACAAAAAGCAATGGATAGAGAATTAAAGAGCGCTGATGTCGAAGTGAAGGATAAAGATTTAGATAAAGCATTGAAGCCAGAAGCGGAAGCTGCTCCACAGGAAGCTCCACAGCAATAAGCCATGTTCACAAAAAGAACTGCCCTTCTTCTATACAGAGGGCAGTTCTTTTTTTGTTTGCAGGGTCATATTTATGCCCCTTGCTGCATGTCATTCTTTTTCTTTTCCTTCTCTTCCTTCATTCTTTCGATATATTTTTGTCCTTCTTGTTCGATAAAATCATCTTCCACTTTTCTTTCCTGCCTCGCAGTTCTAACAGCCATGATGGCGCTCACGATTATTCCAGCCAAAACCGCCCAAATCCAAATTGTCATAAATTCTCTCCTTTCGGGAAGTCTGTCCCATATCATTACTTAAGAATATGCTTGGATCAAAAAAAATATGCTTCCCCTCTTTGACTCGAGAAGAAGCATATTTCATTAAAACTTCGGTTTATAAAATGACCGGTTTTCCAGGGCAAACACCCTCTCCGTAAACTCTCCCGGCTTCACTTTCTCAAGGGCCCGGTCCATCATATTAATCTTTGCGTCAATGTTATCAATATAGTGAAGCACTTCCGCTTCCCTTACGAGCGGAGGTTTTGGGCTTCCCCATTCGGCCTTGCCGTGATGGGACAGGACCAGATGCTGTAGAATCATGATTTCTTCGACGTTAATACCAAGCTCATCTGCCGCTTTGCCAATTTCATTCACCATGATCGTAATATGCCCGATCAGGTTGCCTTCTACTGTATAAACGGTTGAAACAGGGCCTGATAACTCGATTACCTTTCCAAGGTCATGAAGAATAACGCCAGCGTAAAGCAAATCCTTATCAAGCTTTGGATATAAATCAGCTATTGCTTTTGCCAGATCCAGCATGCTTACGACATGATAGGCAAGGCCCGATAAAAATTCATGATGATTTTTCGTCGCTGCCGGAAAGGTTAGGAAATCGTCTTGGTATTTCTTCAGCAAATGTCTCGTAATCCGCTGTATATTGGGATTTCTCATTTCAAAAATAAATTGGGTGACTTTCTCCATCATTACTTCCTGGCTTAATGGCGCCGTTTGGATCAAATCCGATATATTGATAGAATCCAACTCAGTAGTAAGACGGATAGTCCGGATTTTCAACTGGCTTCTGCCGCGATAATTTTGGATTTCTCCCTGAATCTTTACCGCACTTTCTCCCACAAAGCTTTTTTCGTCATCCTCTGACACATCCCAAAGCTTTGCTTCTATCTCTCCGGTTTTATCAGAAAGAATTAAAGTCAAGAAAGGCTTCCCGTTGCTGGCAACAGCCTTTGTACTGCTTTTAATATACATATATGTATCTATTGAATCACCAATTCCATAATGAATAATCCCTTTTTCCATATGTCTACCTCCGAATTCATTCAATAACAGCATTATACCATGCTGCATTTCCGATATGCTAAAGAAAAGACAGCCTCACACACTCTAGGCTGTCTGCTCCGTTGACAAACGGTCTTTTTTTGATAATCCAAGGACTCGCTTCGGACCTTTTCAAAAAGCTGAGCATCGATAAACGGAATTAATCTTTCCGCAATATCCCAAGCGTTCCTTTCAATCTTGAATAATGTGTCACTGTCGTGTGAATGAAACAGTTGATCGCTTATGGATGGAAGATCCAAGTCCAAGCTCATGGGCAAAAATAATCCATGTATACTCTTCCAAACGCTCAAGCGAGCCGAGCAATCTTTTGCATTGAATCTCAATGTCTTTCTTATATAAAGTGATGACATGCTTGCCAGGTGAATATTTTCCACCGACGCATCTTGTGCCAGGGAATTCATTCTCCATGACAAGGTTTAACGAAGAATCACATCGAATAAGAACAGCATATAAAGTGAAACTTCCATCGGTTCATCCCCCACCGATGGTTAGTTGAACCAATCGGACTTTTACGGGCAGTTGTTCCCCCACTTATCCTTGTTTTCCATCCAAGTCTTGAAGTGGGGGTCTTACTGCCCGTTAAAGCGGGATAAATCCATGAAAACACTCACTTATTAAATTATTCTTTTATACTAACTATATGTACGTTTCATTCAATATATTGATAGACATTTCATTTTTAAGTGAAAATGTCTCAATTTGTAAATAGTCCCCCAGGGCCGCAATCTGGTCCAAAGCATGATTTAGCTCTTGACTTCATTGTGCACCGCGTTGTTTTCTCTTTCTAGCACCGTTATCTGCCGGCTATTGAAGTGTGCTAGCAAATGCTCATGACAGGTAAAAAAGATGACCTGCCGGGTTTCTGAAATTTTCTGCAGCAGCTTAATCATATTAAGGGTACGGTTTCCATCAAAGTTAACAAAGCTGTCATCGATTAGAATCGGGAAGCCCTCATCCGGGAACATATGATGGGCAAGGGCTAGTCGCAGTGATACATATACCTGTTCCGCCGTTCCACGGCTGACCTCCCCCGCTTCAAAACGAAGCCCGTCAAAACGTTCCAAATAGAGGCCATCAACAGTCTCACCAAGCAAGACTCTTTTATATTCCCCATCGGTTAAAAAAGATAAATAGTCTTCCGCCTGAACAATCACCTTGGGCAGCCGTTCCCGTTTAAAGGTGGCAATCGTTTTGTCCAATAAGCTTTTTGCAAGGGCATACTTCGACCATTCCCTAGCCTCTTCATTGAAGGCAGCTTTTGCTTCATTAAATTGATAGAGCAGTACACTATATGTGCCCCCCTCTTCCAGCTGTTTGATTTGATGCTTTAAATCGGATAACCGCTCCAATAATACCGATTGTTCGCCCAGCATGTTCTTTCTTTCCGCTTCAAGGGTTTCAACCGTGTAATTGCTCACCTTTGAGTTTGAAAAGGCTTCGTAATCTTCTCGCTCAAGTGTCACATTTTCAAGCTGAGCAGAAATCATAAGAAGGCTGTTCTCTATTTTTTCCTTTTCTTCGGTAAGAATCGCTTTTCTTCGGAATTCCTCTTCCGTTTCCACGAGGGCTGACTGGAACAGCTGGTTCACCTCTGCCGATAAGAACGCAGATTCTGAACGCAATCTTTCTGTTTCTGCCTCCTGCTGCTTCTTTTCTTGCGAGTATTGTTTGAGCTGTAAGGATTGGTCTTGGTGCACGTTTTGGGCCTCTTTGATTTTGATCGTTGCTTCCCGCCAATTTGCAGCTCGCAACCCAAGCTGTTCAGAAATGTTGAGCAGTTCTCGCTCTTGTTCAGTTATATCTTTAGTCAGCTGATTTAGCTCTTTCCATAACTCTGCAGATTCCAAAGTGGTATGCTTTAAATTCACCAACATTTCCAGAACCGCTCCAGCATGGAAATCCTCCTTTGAATGCAATGGCATGTTCCACTTTTTCATGAGAGCATCCAGTTCTTTATGGATTTCATTCCAGCTTGTTTCCCAGCTTTCCGATTCCTGTAACACCGCATCGAAAGCAGCTGTTCTATCTTTGAGTTTGAAGCTTTCGGCAAGCAATTGCTGCTGGGTTTCCGTCTCTCTTTGCAAAAGGTGGCGGATGGAAGCTTGATCCTTGATTTGTCCTGAACTAGCCTGCTGTTCGTATTCCCTTTTCTTATTTTCAGCTTCAGCCAATTGTTGCTTTAAATCCAACAGCACGTCATTTTGATTGATAAAAAAACGTGATACGATCGCGATGACAGCGAATAAGGCAGAAACTGTCCCTAAAAGGAACTGTCCGCCTATCCAGGCATAAACCGTTATTCCCAGGCAAATCATTGCCAGCAAGGTCGTCATCATATTGTTTCTCTTTTGATTGCCTTGTTTTTTCGCGGCCGCCTGGGCATGTTTTTTTGTCAACTCGGCGATTTGTTCTTCCAGGATTTCTTTTTTCAGGCTTGCATAGCTTTCATTTCTTTGCGAACTTTCTTCCCTCTCCAGTCGCTTTCTTTCTTCATCCGGGAGGCGGCTTTCTGAAAGCTCCTTCATTCTTGCTTCCGTTAGTTCAAGGCGATTTTTTTCTTGTTTATACTTCTCATCGATTCGGATTCGCTCGCTCTTCAATCGATGCTTTTCCCGTTCTAGCTCTTTTACCTTTTCAGTCGTAAATGTGCTTGTATCCAGCTTCATGATTTCTTCATCCGGCATGTCCATGTTCAAATCGTTCATATATTTTTGCTTTTCTCTTTGTTTTGAATGAAGAGTCTGTTCAAGCTTGTTTCTTTCTATCTGCTTGCTTTCTAGAAAAGGTGATTTCTCAAGAAACGCTGCAACTTTTTCTTTGTTGGCAGTTAAGTATGGAGAAATGTTCAATTCTTTTGTGTTAGATTCGTTTTCTTGCTTTTTCTGGTCCAAAGCGGAAAGCTGGGCATCGTTTGGTATTTTCATGGCCAGAAGCTGTTCAAGTCGCTTGATGCCATCGGTTGGAAAAGGGACATCGCCGAATTCGGACAGCCTTGCCTGCAATGTCTGTTTTTCTTCAAAAAGCGGCCGGGTTCTTAGGAACTCCTGGTATTTCCATAGTGTGTCTTCGTTCTTTACGACTTTATTTTTCAGCTCGGAAAGTTCAGCTTCTGTCTCTATTTGCTTTAGCTTGAGCTCTGTGTAGGTGCGCTGTTCCTCATCTGATTTTTTCAGTCTTGCTTGCATATCCTTCAACTGATTCAGCTTTACATTTAAGGTCGGCTTTTGCCCGGAAGGCTTAAAGCGGGCATCGAGTACCTTTTGCAGCCTGTTTTCAGCTTCGAGCAGCTTATCATTGCCGATCATTCCAGCGGACAGCAAATATTTCCCAAGGGTTGCTTCGCTAATGCTTTGCACGCCGTGGAGCCCGTGTAAATCGAAGGAGAACACGGACTGAAAGTAGCTTTTGTCCATGCCCTGCAGTATCTTTTTAATATCCTCTTCAGTTCCAATCGATCCATTTTCAAAAGTTACCGATACGTCTCCGGTCGCTTTTCCTTTTACTCTCTCAATGCTTACCTCGCCGTAAAGATCAGAATGTAGCAAGATTCTTCCGCCGTATTTCGCATTCAGTTTCGGTTCATAACGCCGTTCGGTTTGGACCTTAGTCGGAAAGCCGAATAATAGACTATGGATGAATGACATGATCGTTGTCTTCCCTGACTCATTTTCCCCGAAAAAAATCTGCAGCTGTCCGATATCAGTGAATCTCTTGTTTTCAAGCTTGCCATATCCGTACACATGCAATTCCTTGATTTTCACTTATAAACCTCCCTTCCTCGTGTCATCTTGAAACAACAGCATAATGAGCCTTTGTGAATCACTGATAAGCTCCGCACTTTCTTCTTCATTCAGCGGTTCAAGGAATTTCCGCGCCTCTCTGTGCTTATATAAATGGCCCAATGCATCATCCATATCTTCAAAGTCGCCGGCAAGTGTAAATAGTTCGCTAAAGAATGGATTCTCTGACATACTCTGCATCGTACTCCGTAAACCGTTTTCGATCCTTACCCGATGCGGCCAGACGAAGGCCGCTTTGTCATCCTCATCCTCCTGCAGGCTTTCTAAGAGCCCTTCAAGAAAATCATCGGTAAACATAGAAGGATTATCATGATTCTCAATATCAAGCACTAGCTCTAGCAAAAATGCCTGATCATTGGATCGGATTTCTTCGAGATGATCCCGGCATTCATTGAGTATTTTATCGAACGGGCTGTCACCGTTTATGTTGATTTTTACTGAATCCCAGACAATCGGGCTCGTTTCAATGAAATGATGCTCCGTCAAACCGTTATCGATTGTCACTAAATAACATCCTTTTGCTCCGGTTTCTTTCCTGTTTCTTCCCTGGATATTTCCCGGATAAATCGCCGGCGGACGTTCTGAAACGAATTGTCTCTTATGTATATGGCCAAGCGCCCAATAGTCAAAATCCTGTTCCGCCAAATCATTCGGCGAAAAGGGAGCATAAGGACTATGATCCGAGTTTCCCTCCAGATTGCCATGAAGAAGTCCAATATGGTAATCAGCATCATCCTGTTTTCTGTACTGTGAAATGATCCGCTCGGAAACATGCCTTTTCGGGTAACTATAGCCATAAATATTAACTGTGGTCCCGTCCTGCTTCCGAAATGGCTTTACTTCCGCTTTTGCCTGGAAAACATGAACATTATCCGGTAAATCCACGTGTACCCATGAACCGTCCAAATGATCATGGTTGCCATGAATGATATACACCGGAATCTGGTGTTCCCTTAATCTCTCCATCTCTTTACGAAAGCGCACCTGTGTACGAAGGCTGCGGTTTTCAAGATCATAGATATCGCCGGCCAGCAACATAAAGTCAACACTATTAAAAATCGCAGCATCAATAATTTTTTGAAATGCCCGAAACGAACTTTCCCTCAGCTGTTCGATTATAAATCCTGGCAAATTTTTCAATCCCGTAAAAGGACTGTCCAAATGCAAATCAGCACCATGTATAAAAACAATTTTGCCCACTTCCCGATACACTCCCTTATGTTCAGTCCGACAACCCATATATATAAAAATATTTTAACATAAGAAAAGCGCAAGCGCCCTCAGAATAAGGAAGAACGACTAAGAGCGCCACGTCTTGTGGCAACGTCGTTCTGACCCACATCGTGTGGGCCTCCGACAGGCATAAGACGAACCGCGAGGAGGCAGTTCCTAAAGTGAAACAGTGGTTTGGCTTATGACCCGAGGCCGACTAAAATCGCCACGTCCTTATGTCTTCGTCGGCACTAGTACGTCTTGTACGTCGAGGCTGAGCGCTGTAGCTAGACACCTATCAAAGTTAAAAAGGTTATACTTTCTTATCTTTCAAGAAAAGAAAGGTGACAGGAACCTCCATAAAACGATGGTCCCTGTCACTTTAAATTGAGTGCATGATCTAACTCTCAAATAATATTAATTTTTAAATTGATCTATGATACACATATCATTAAAGGATCCGCTAATTGTCTTTTTCATAAATTTTCTTTACAGTCGAATGGATATTATTAAGGCTTATTAAAATAAACCCTAGCATAACAAATGTTACTACTTCGCCTGTGAAAAATGAGATGACCCCCAATGCTAAAGCATAAAAACCGTTGAGCCAACTGTTCATATTTGAATCCTCCTCATTCATCAAAGACCTATTCACAGGATGTGAATAGGTCTCCTGAGTTAGTTTACTATTTAATTTGCAGGGCTTTCTTTATGTCTCTATAAGATTTGGAGCTTCCATACATAAGAACCCCGCCTCGGTATACTTTTCCTCCGAAAATCCCAAGTACTACAATGGTAATGACCAGAATCCCTATACTGAGCGCGATTTGCCAGAACGGGACCGAAATCATGCCGACCCGCAGGAACATAATCATCGGGCTGAAAAACGGAATGAATGAAGTTCCCGTAATGAAGCTGGATGTCGGATCGTTAAGTCCATACATCGCAATAAAAAAGCCGACCATGACAAGAATAGTCAACGGCGCAATCATCGGCTGCACATCCTCTACTCTGCTGACCATCGAGCCAAGGAAAGCAGCGAGGGTCGCGTACAGGAAGTAACCGAGCAAGAAAAAGATGATCGCGTATATAATGGTTGAAATGCTTGTATTGCCGAAACCAAAAAAACTAGAAAACCCTTCATTCATGTCATTCATGTTTTGTTTGATAAACCCATAGCCTACTGCGATAATTAATGACAATTGGGTGATGCTTAACAAGGCAATCCCAAGGATTTTCGCAAACATCTGTTGAACAGGCGGCACGCTGGAAACGAGGATTTCCATCACCCTTGACGTTTTCTCCATGGCCACTTCATTGGCAATCATGCTGGCATACATGATGACATTAAAGTAGATGAAAAATACAATAATGTAGACAAGACCGCGGGCCTGATTCAGCTCTTCTTCGGTTTTGGCACTTTTCTCAAGCGCGACTTTTTCAAACGCGGCAGGTGCATTCAATGCCGCCAGCTGCTCTGATGTCAGCTTCAGTTCTCCTGCCGTCAGATTGTTCTTCACGCTGGTCAACGCCATTAAAAGGTCATTGCTTATGGTAGAATCCGAGATCGAATTCGACTTATAAGTACCTTTCAACTTTTCAGTTGAATCATTCTCTATTATCAGATAGCCTGTAAGTTTATCACTATTTACAAGCTTCTTGGCTGAGGCTTCATTCTCAACCAGCCTAAGCTTTACACCTTTATTGATTGCCTGCATTTGCCCTTCTAACTGATCATACATGAGTCCTGTTTGATCGATTACTCCAATATGGTCCTTTTCTTCTTTATCAAAATAATCGATGATCTTTGTCAGATTCGCCAGTCCTACAATTAACAAAAGTGTGATAATCGTAGATACAATGTATGACTTCGTTTTTAGCTTTGAAACATATGTATGGAACAATACAATGAAAAACTTATTCATATGTGGTCCCCACCTTTTCTATGAAAATATCATTCAAGGAAGGCTCCTGAAGCTCGAATTTCCTGACAAATCCTCTCGGCACCAATTCACGGAGAATATTCTCGGCAACGTCTTCTCCGGTGACCTGAAGGACTCTGCCCTCTGTTGTTGTCTTCGATTTTGTAACACCCGAGAATCCATCCAGGAACGCTAAATCAAAATCTGCGTGAACCGCAACATTTTTCTTGCCAAAACTGCGTTTGATATCCTTCAGTTTTCCTGCTACCACCGGGCTTCCCTTATGCATGATACATAAATCCTCACAAAGCTCCTCGACATGCTCCATTCGATGGCTGGAGAAGACGATTGTCGTCCCTTTTTCACGCAAATCAATCACAGCCTCTTTAAGTAACTCCACATTTATCGGGTCCAGTCCGCTGAATGGCTCATCAAGGATTAACAGCTTCGGCTTATGTATCACCGAGGTAATAAACTGGATTTTCTGCTGATTCCCTTTTGAAAGCTCTTCAACCTTCTTATCCATATATTCAGGCACCTTGAAACGCTCCAACCAGTAGCCCAGTTCTTTCACTGCCGCCGCCTTATCCATTCCTCTTAATCTTGCAAGATAGACGACCTGATCCCGCACCTTCAATTTTGGATATAAGCCGCGCTCCTCAGGCAAATAACCGATGATTGGGCTCGTTGAATAATCAATAGATCTGCCGTTCCAGGTTATTTCACCCTCCGTCGGATCTAAAAGACCAAGAATCATCCGGAAGGTTGTCGTTTTCCCGGCTCCGTTTGCTCCTAAGAAGCCAAACATTTCCTTTTCAGCAATCGAAAAATTTAAAGAATCAACAGCAGTAAAATTCCCAAACCTTTTCGTAACATTGTTTATCTGTAGTGCCACTCGTATTCCCCCTTTACGCAAATGGGCCATTTCCCATATCAGTTAAAGTATACCAGTATTCAAAACTGGGCTGCAAAAAAACTTTTAATTTATTGAATATTATGTAAAAATAATATAAAGGCGATTCATGAAGATCTACTACAAACTACACTATTAAAAAGGGGTTATTATTATGAGTAGAATTTATAAGTTAACCGTATTCGAACCATCTGGAGAAAAACTGCTGGACGAATCATTTCAAGCAGAAACGGATGACGAGGCAAAAGACTTGGGTGGGAATTTACTAAAGGAAAAAAACTATGAAGACAAAACACACCGCTGCACTTCACCTGCTGGAAAATTGATTCTTTTCCATCGCTAGAATGTAAGCGCGAACAAAAAGGCCGACAGTTTTCCTGCCGGCCGCTTTCTTTACTTGCCTGTAAAATTCGGTTTTCTTTTCTCGACAAATGCTTGGATACCTTCCTGGTGATCGCTTGTTCTGCGCATTTTCATCTGTGCGTTTTTTTCAAGTTCAAGCATTTTTAATAACAGCGGCCGGTTTTTTTCACCGAGGATTTTTTTCGTCTTAATCATCGCCTGAATTGGGCTGTTCAGCCATTTCTCCAGCTTCGTCTCAATGGCTTGATCGAGCGTTTCGGAAGCGACTTCGTGTATTAATTCTTTTTCGAATGCTTCTTGCGCCCTCATTACTTTTCCTTCCCAAATGAGTTCCTTTGCGCGAACTTCACCCAGTCTTCTTTCGAGGAAGAAATGGCCGCCTCCATCCGGCACAAGACCAATACCGATGAAGTTCATGGCAATTTTACTTTCAGGCTCGGCAATAATGTAATCCGTCGCTAGCGCCACACTCAACCCCAGGCCTGCTGCCGCTCCATGAATCCCACAAATGGTAAGCTTCGGCATAAAGTAAAGCGTTGTCACCAATTCACTAATGCAATCCATCAAAGAGTTAAAATCAGCCTCATCATTGGATGAAAGCATCATTTTGATATCTCCACCGGAAGAAAACGCTTTCCCTTTTCCTTTTAAAATAACAACATGGACATCTTCATTCGTCGTTATTTCCTTAAGTACGCTCACCAATTCACGCAGCATTGGCTCATTCATTGCGTTTAAAGCTTCAGGGCGGTTCAGTTCGACTGTAGCCGTTCTTTCTGAATACGTTACCATGATGGTCTCAGAAACCGAAGTTGATTCGTAGGATCCCACTGCTCTTCCTCCTCAAAAAAATTTTCTCATCCATATTATAACGTTTCTTTCACTTAAATATAAAGAAAAAAATGAATATTGTGAGAAGTCCCACTTTTAGGAATGATAAAAAGAGGATGGGATGGGATCCCACCCCCTATTAGCGATTATTGTATAACCTGTTTGCCCGTTCGAACAGACACTCTTATAGTTTCACCTTATCCTGGACTTGTTCACGAAGAGCCCTCTTCAGGAATTTGCCCACTGACGTCTTCGGAATTTCATCCATAAATAACACTTCATCCGGCAGCCACCATTTCGCAAACTGAGGCCTTAAAAATTCAATCAGTTCATCTTTTGTTACCTTATCTTTATAAGCTTCTTTAAGGACGACGCAGGCGACGGGCCGCTCCTGCCATCTTTCGTGCGGAACCGCGATAACCGCTGCCTCGAAGATTGCTTCATGAGCCATCAATGTGTTCTCTAAGTCTACTGACGATATCCATTCCCCGCCGCTCTTAATTAAGTCCTTGGTCCGATCGACAATCTTAACGAAGCCTTCACCGTCAACAGTTACAACATCCCCGGTATACAGCCAGCCATCTTTAAATGCACCTTCAGTCCTGTCGTCCCGGTAATACTCACTGGCAATCCACGGACCACGAATGAGCAATTCACCCATTTCTATTCCATCTGCTTTCACTTCGCCATCCTTGCCGATTACTTTTATTTCAATGCCCGGAACCGTCATTCCCTGCTTTGCTTTTAGCTCATACTGTTCTTCCTCTTCTAAATCATCATGATAGCTTTTCAGAGACGAGGTAAAAACAAGCGGACTTGTTTCTGTCATGCCGTATGCATGAACAAAGGGAATTTGGTGTTTTTGCTCAAACGCTTTGATCATGCTTTTAGGCGCCGCGGAACCACCACAAATTACCGCCCTGAGGCTGCTTGTGTCATATTCGTTTTCCTCCAGCTCATGCAGGAGGCCAAGCCAGATCGTTGGTACGCCTGCGGTTAGCGTCACTCTTTCCGATTCAATCAATTCGGCAAGTAATTTCGGGGTAAAATACGGTCCGGGCAAAACGAGATTACTGCCGAACCAGACCGCCGCAAACGGAAGCCCCCAGGCGTTCACATGAAACATCGGCACAACCGGCATCGCTGTGTCTCTCTCCGCGATGCCCAAATTGTCTGTCAAGCCCAGTCCAAGACTGTGAAGCACAATCCCACGGTGAGAGTAAACAACCCCTTTTGGATTACCGGTTGTAGCGGACGTATAGCACATGCCAGCCGGATCATTTTCATCGATTTCCTGAACGAATGGGTGTGCAGGATCGCCTTCTGCGATTAGCTTTTCATAATGGTATACAGGAGACAGTTTCGTTTCAGGCAGTTCTTCTGCATCGGTCATAATAATAAATCCTTTAACGTGCTGAATTTCTTCCTGAATGCTTTCAATCAGCGGCAGGACATCTGCATCAATCAACAATAATTTATCCTCAGAATGGTTCACGATATAAGAAACATGCTGTGGCGAAAGTCTTAAATTAATCGTATGTAGCACCGCCCCCGAGCAAGGGATTGCGAAATATGCTTCGAGATGCCGGTGATGGTTCCACGCAAGGGTGCCGATCCGGTCCCCTTTTTTCATTCCCAATTTTTCAAGGCTACTTGCCAGCCTTCTCGTGCGCTCGGCTATCTCGCAGTAAGTGAATCTTTGAATGCCGCTTTCCGTACGCGATATCACTTTTTTTTTCGAAAAATACTTTTCTGCTCTTTCAATCATCTGCGTCATAATCAAGGGAGTATTCATCATTTTTATTTTCCTCCTTATATAGAAAACGCTTTCAACCTTTATTCAATTCGATTTTTTTTTGGATTATCCTTTTTCGTTTTATATTTTAGGCTCTGTTAAATTCCATTGTTGATTTTCAAATGGTCATGGAATCTACTCGCTTTCCGCGGACGAACTGGCAAGCCTCCTCACTCGTACCTCGCTGCGGGGTCTTGCCAGCCCGTTTTTCCGCAGGAGTCTCGCAGATTCCCTTCCCAAAAATAACATTATCGTTTAACAGAGCCATATTTTAGAGGAATATATTTATGTAAATTGGGCCCTTTCTACAACTCAATCTTAGTAGGAAGTTTTTTCTTTTACAAATAGGGAAATAGTAAAGTTATATTTATTACTCAGGAGGAAAACATGTCTTTATCTCAGGAAAAAACAACCCAAACTTATTGCAATAGCGAATATGATGAATTAAAACGCGTGATCCTATGCGAGCCTCAATATATGACAATTCGCGAGGTCATTAATGATACCCAAAAACATTTTCAGGATGAAGGAATCCATATTGAAACGGCGATGAGGCAGCATGAAGGTTTTGTCTCTGCTCTTAAGCAGCATGGAATTGATGTGACTCTACTGCCATCTCTCAGCAAGTATCCTGAGCAGGTTTTCACCCGCGATATCGGGTTTACTCTTGGAGAAACTGCGTTTGTAGCAGAAATGGCCAGTGATGTTCGTCAGGGAGAAGAACAAGTATTGAAAAAATGGTTCGAGGACAACAACCTGCTCTATCACAATCTCGTTAAGGATCATATTGAGGGCGGAGATGTTTTGATCGACCGGAATACAATTTTTGTTGGCATCAGCAACAGGACACATGAAGGCTCAATAAAGCATTTACAAACATTGATGCCGCATCACGAAGTCATCCCGGTTCCCTTCGAAGCGAAATATCTCCATTTGGATTGTGTATTTAACATATTGTCACCCGAGGACGCTTTGATATTTCCGGAGGTGATCAGTGCGGCGGAAAGAGACTTCCTTGCAAAGCGATACCATTTAATTGAAGTGTCAGAGGAAGAACAGTTTACATTAGGCACTAATGTACTTTCGATCGGGAACAAAAAGGTGTTCAGCCTCCCCGTGAATAAGGACGTGAATAGGAAGCTGCGTGAACGCGGTTTTGAAGTAATTGAAGTCGACATTACAGAAATCATCAAATCTGGCGGCTCATTCCGTTGCTGTACAATGCCGATTTTACGGGAACCGTCTCATTGATGAATGAGATCCACAGTGAAATTGTGCTAACTGGTTCAGTTTTGAATACACAAAAATAGGTGCAATTAACACCTCTTTTTGTGTATTATTTGCTAGTTCGATCAACACTTATTGTCGCTCCTCTATCTATATTTTCTGACATCATAAAAGAAAATATTTCAGCAGTTCTTTCTCTAAAGAACTTATAGTGATGCTCCGCATCGTCAATAATATCAAACTTTGTATTGGTTATTTTCTTCCTTAAAATTTCATAAATGACTTTATTTGAAGCTAAAAACTCCTTACTTATTATATCCTTATCTATAGCTTCCTTAGTTCCACAATCTAAGTAAAACCTTTCAATTGATGACAAATCGGAATCTTGTAATAGCTTTTCTATTTCCTCCTGGTTACGATAAAAAGCAGAAGATACAACCGCTACCTTTTTGAATACTTGAGGATAGCAGCACGCAGCGTATGTAGAAATAAGTCCTCCTAATGAAATTCCCGCCATTGCAGTATGGTCTTTTAACGTACGGTATTTATGGTCAATTAACGGCTTTAGTTCTTTTACGATAAAATCCACATATTGTTTCCCTTTTCCGCCTGATGAACTATCTTTTCCTAATATTCTCTTACTGTATTCACCATTTACCCAAGGGCAATATTCATTGATTCGCTCATCGCTATTTTGGTCTATTCCGACCACGATAACTTCCAATCCATTTTCATCTAAATAGTTTTCAAGTTCCATCGATTTTCCACCGATAGCATCTTTATCCTGAAAGACATTTTGCCCATCGTGCATATACAATACGGGGTAACTTTTGCTTTGCTTTTTGTAATTTTTAGGTAGATATACTCTAATCATTCTTTCTTGTTTGAACGAAGTTATATGTACAGGGAATATTTCTAACACAATTATTCCCCCTTTCCCATTATTTTTATATTTCAAATTTACCATAATTATTGTTCAATTAATTAACGCAATCGGTTTAAGCATGATTTAAACTGGTTGACACCGAGCATTGGTAACCTGCTAATTAAAAGGTTATATAGGTGTATTTTCATTGCTTTGTTTTGTGAAAAATACTGATATAAAAGCAATAATAAAAGGTCCAAATCATATGTGATTTGAACCTGAATTTCAGTGTAATTCATTTTGTTCAATAAAACCGATCCAGATACGCTCAGGCATGGAAGTTTTCTTTCTTAAACAATTCTTCAAGAATCTCAATCTTTTTATGGGTATAATGCTCAAAATGATCGTTATAAGATTTAGGATCTTTAGGATTGGCGAATTGTGTGATTTTTTCGGTTACTGGATCGATAAATTTGCTTGCGGCTCCACAGCCTAGTCCGATTATCGTCTGCTGCTCTTCCATGATCATGATGTTATAAATGCTTTCCTGCCCTGGAATCGAGTAACCGACGTTTTCAAGGTTACCGAGTATGTTTTTCTGACGGTATAAATAGTAAGGAGTGTAACCATGTTCTGCCGTCCAATTTTCAGCCGCATTCATCATTTTCTCAGCTTCTTCTCTTGAAGCGACCTGATATTTTTGCTTATCCCTCGTCATTTCCGATGCGCGTTTAAATGAAAGCGTATGGACCGTAAGTGATTCCGGCATCAGCTTTTCTGTTTCATCCAAAGTTATCTTGAATTCTGGCAGTGCTTCACCTGGTAAACCAATGATTAAATCCATATTAATATTATTCATGCCCATACTGCGGGAAAGATGGAATTTTTCAATCGTTTCTTCCACGGTATGATGTCTTCCGATTGCCTTCAGTGTTTCCTGAATATATGATTGTGGATTCACACTGATCCGGTCGATGTTCCACTTCTTCAGCACTTCCAGCTTCTCTGGCGTAATCGTATCCGGCCTTCCCGCTTCAACTGTTATTTCTCTTACCTTGTCCACATCAGGGAAAGAGGCATACATTTCCTCATATAACATATCCATTTCTTCAGCGGTAATGCTCGTCGGGGTGCCACCGCCGTAATAGATTGTCGTGATCTTGATGTTATTCTCCTTCATCCATTTGCCAATTTCCCGAATCTCAAAATGCAAACCGCCGAGAAACGACTGAACCGAACCCTGCCTGCCATTGATTGCATACGCCGGGAACGTACAGTATGCACACTTGGTCGGGCAAAACGGGATCCCGATATAAATACTCACTTCATTTTTTAACGAATACAGGTCTGGTACTACATCCAATTGACGCTCGACGATTTTTTGCATCAAGGCTACTTTTTCTTCGGAAATCATATAATCTTCCTGCAATTGCTCATGGGCGATTTTTGGCGAAATACCCTGCTTTACTTTTCGATGCAGCAGCTTTGTCGGGCGGATGCCCGTCAGGATGCCCCATTTTTGCTTGATGCCGGTCATGTCTTGCAGCACATTCACAAAAACATAGGATACGGCTCTTTTGACTTGTTTAAATACCTCTTTATCTGTACTTTCAGGTGCGATTTTTATTTCATGGCTGGCTTGATACCTTTTATCGGTTTCTTTCTCGAACAACTCAGCTTTCGCCGAAACTGTATCAGAGGCTTGCCAGTTGAACGCAATCTGTAGCTCCGCTGAATCGTCTGCAGCAAGCAGGACTTTGGATTCCTCGAAAAACAAGTTGGCTATATTTTGAAGCGGCCGGTGGAAACGCTCATCATCCAGCCCTTTTATTCCAATTCGCAAGATCATCACCTAACTACTATTCAAAATTTGTTGTTACATCATACAGGAGATTAAAAATTTACATAGAAAACTATTATTGTTATGCTTGCAAAGTTAAACGAAAAACAATCAATAGTCAATTGGAAGGGGATAAAAAGATGAGTGAACTATTAATTAAACAGTTTGAACTAACAAGGAACAATCTTCTGAAAGAGGTAGCTGCATTGAATCCCGAGCTTATTGATATCCAGCCGGAAGGATTCAATAACACCATTCACTGGCATATCGGCCATGTACTCACTGTGACCGAACAATTTATGTTTGGGTTCCCTGAAAAATCAAGCCAGTTGCCGGAAAATTATCCTGCCCTATTCGCTTATGGCACGAAGCCGGCTGACTGGCAAGGAGAAGTGCCCGGCATCGGTCAACTTACCGAACAGCTAACTGAACAGCTGAGCCGCCTTAAGCAAATTCCCGTTGAAAGTTTTAAGAAGGAATTAGAAGAGCCATTTTTAGGATCACAGACGTACGGTGAAATTGGCAACATGTCCGCTTATCATGAAGCGTACCACCTTGGGCAGATACATGCGATGGATCGTCTAATCAGCAAGAAAAAATGAGTAAAAAAAAACAGGCCATTTTGAACTGCACCCCAATTGTTAGACACAACTAACAATTGGAGGTGCAGTTTTTTGCGCCTGTTTTTTTCATTCTTCCTCATTCTGATACATTTCCTGAAACGCCTCTTGAGCGGCAGCTTCCGATGAAAAGAACGCGTCATCATCTTCAATTACATGAAAGGTTTCATTTAAAAATAAGGCCACGGCATTCGGGTCTTTCGGATGAGGAACAATCTCTGCCGGCCTGATATTAGAAACAGTCGGTGTATGCGGATTGTTATAGATGACATATACTTCGTCCCCTGCTTTTACATGCTTCGGATCAATTAACTCCATCGTTTCCATTCCTTTCACTTTTGATGCTATTAGTTTGTGGAATGTAAGGTTAAACTATGATAACGAAACGCATAATAAAATGCCCTATCCGAAAAAAGGCATAAGAAAATTTCATTTGAGAATATTCATTTTTTCCAGAAACTCGATCGGATGCTGCTTACGGAAAAATTCCTTCAGCATATAGGCGACACCACTCTCATCATTGGTCCGGGTTACCCATTGAGCTGCTTTTTTTACTTCAAACGGTGCATTGCCCATCGCTACTCCAAGCCCGCATTCCTTAATCATTTCCATATCATCCAGGCCATCACCAATCGCCACAATTTCACTGTTTTTCATTTTCAGATGATCAGCCAGATGAAGAACGCCGTTCCATTTGGAAACTCCCTTTGTAACAATCGAAAGTCCATTTCCCGCGTTTCGCAAAGCGTAGACCTCAGGGTACATGTCAATGATCAGCTTGAAAATATCTTCCCTTTCTTTACGGTTATTAAAGATGACATCGATTTTCGGGGGTGCTGTCGGTTGTTTTTTCAGTTCTTCACTAAGCAAGTCAACATATTGCTGGGAATAGATATTTTGTTCATTCATATACATAACTGCTTTGCCAAGTAAGTTTTCGGGAAGGTTGACTCTATTTCCGAGTATATATTTTTCATGTGTAAGCTGAATTTGGCAATTAACCTGTTCCAGCAACTGGACAATCTCCATGGTCAGCTTTTCCGAGATTCTTTTCACGAAAACCGGCTCCTCCACAGTCGAACCAACAAAGGCGCCTTGATGAGCCACTATCATCGGTTTTATTCTCAAAGCCTTGGCTACCTTTTTTGCTGAATAAAAGCTTTTCGAAGTAACAAGAGCGACGTGCACACCCTTTTGATGCACATATTCGATCGCTTCTTTCGTCGATTTATGCAAACGGCCGTTTGATTGAAGCAAAGTTCCGTTAATGTTTATCGCAAGCAACCGGTATACCATGCTGATCTCTCCCATCTGATTGTTCTATTTCATCTTTATGAATCATTCAGTTTCGGTAGAACAGCTTTAAGATTATAGCTTCTAATAATAAGAAAAGCGCAAGCGCCCTGCAAGTAATGAACGTCGACTAATACCTGCCACATCGTTATGTCTTACGTCGACGCCAGCCCATCCTGGGCAAGTCCGACAAGCATAAGGCGCACCATCGTAGGAGGGCCAAGTAAGGACCCTCAGCTAAAATCCGTCACGTCCTGTGACGAACGCTGACGCCACCACATCCTGTGGAAGTCCGGAGAGGGGTGACTTATGACCTCGAGGCCGACTAAAATCGCCACGTCCTTATGTCTTCGTCGGCACTAGCACGTCCTGTGCGTCGGGGCATGGCTGCTTATGCTAGACATCAATACATGTTGAAAATTTCAAACTTTCTTATCTTCAAAAAAACTCGCCGATTGGCGAGCCTTTTAAGGTGAGTTGCCTATATCCAGTTCGAAAGTTCAGACTTCCAGATCTGCCAAGGCAGCTTCCTTATATGTTTATTATTCTTGTTCTGGCAAGCCGTACAAATCTTCAAGCGGCTTCATGATAATTTTGTTAAGCTCCGCGATCACCATACTCAATCTTTGCTCCGCTTCCATCAATTTAGAGATGGTCGGGTGCTGTTGCACTAAAGCTACCGTTTTCTGTGCCTGCTCGACTTCTTCCGGTGTGATTTCCTGCCCGGTCATTTGCTTTTCCTGAAGCGTCATTTGGATTTGCCGAAAGTTTTCAAACATGCTCCTTGCAGATGGATCGGCGTTCACTTGATCATATTGATTTTTCAATTCTGTATATTCTTTGCTGCCGCGAATTGCTCTTTCCATGTCGTATGCTGAATCGTATAGATTTGCGCTCATCATATTCCTCCTAAACTCTTTTCGAATTCCCTTTCCACTATAACAAAACGAAATAGAGAATGTCACTTTACACAGTGGATTTCTCATTTCTTCTTTTACTGTATGCTGCTATAGCCATGACACATTCCATTACAATCAGACATAAGATATCCTATCCGCTTCTGCCCATCTGATTATAAACGGGGAATGACAATGAAAGTATTGTATGACAAAGCAGTGATAAATGGTGAAGGACATGATGACATTGTTCAAATCGAACAATCGCTGCTGAACAGATGGAACCTTAAAAAAAATGAACAGATCGTTTTGATAGTGGGAGCCAATCAAATCCAACTATTTGTCCGACCAATCCCTGCAAAAAAGCCAACACTTGTAATTTCCAGGCACAGTATTCATCACCTCGCACTGCCTGCCCTTCAATTTCCAGTTCAAATGAGCTTTGATCAGGAAAAAAACGAACTAAGAATCGGTCCGTTCTTATCTGTATTGACCGATCAGCCCTTCGATAATGAGACGGGAACCTTTGGCAAACTGGAGATTTTTTTACAGGAATTGAGGTCATTTTGCGAAGAAAAGGGATTTCCTTTATATATTCATACATTTCAGACAGCAGAATTTGTAGGCTATATACAAGGCTTTTGGTATACAGGTAGCCGTTGGGAATTATGTTCTCTTCCGGTTCCCGATGTTGTCTATAACAGAATCCATTCCAGGGCAAAAGAGAAATCGATTGCTTTCCAGAACTATCTCTCCGCTCTCGATGCACAGGATATTCCGATATTTAATGGCGGCTTCCTTTCCAAGCAAGAAGTACATGAGATCCTCGTTGAATATGAAGAGCTTATTCATTTTCTGCCAGATACGATTCCCTTTGATACAGAAGAGGAATTTGCAGACTTCATCGAAAAACATCGCGTTGTATATATCAAACCCTCTTTCGGAAGCCAGGGAAGAAATATATGCAAACTTACAAGCACCTTAGAAGGCTGGGTATTAGAGCATTCCTCCGATGTTAAAGATACCTATTTATTTACCACCGTTGAAGAGCTATTCAGAGTACTAAAAAAAAATATAAAACACCGATCATATATTGTTCAAAAAGGAATCTCCTTACTGGAATTTGACCATAAAAAAGTGGATTTTCGAATACTGTTGAATAAAACCCAAAAGAAGTTGTGGAAGATAACTTCCCTTGTCGCGAGAATCGGTGATGCCGGGCATATCGTGTCCAACCTATCCCGTGGCGGAGAAATGCAAAATGGTATGGAGTTTTTAAGAGCGTTATTTGATGAACGGGAAGCCAGGCGTTTATATAAAGAAATAGGCAGTCTAGCCTTGCGAACAGCCGTATATTTGTCTGGAAAGCGTACAGACTTGTTCGGTGAGCTCGGAATCGATATTGCACTCGATATAGAAAAGCATCCATGGATTATTGAATTAAACTCCAAGCCATCAAAAGCTTTTCAAGGCAGCTATGAAAAATTTCGGCCTTCTGTGAAATCGATCGTGGAATATATGGACTCTCTTTACAGGGAGAGAAATGCATTAAGGTCCTGACTACATGGACCGGAAAGGAGAATTTTGATGCTTTCATTAGGAATTATGGCTTCCCGCTTACGCAGTGAGGAAACCTATTTCACTGAAATTGCCCTCGCTGCGGATAAGGAAAATGTTGCGATCTATATGTTTTGCCCGGACAAAGTAAACACACAATCAGAAACCATCACCGGTGAAGCATACGATTATAAAAACAACAAATGGACTGCCTCGCACTTTCCAATACCGAATTTTATTTATGATCGAAGTTTTCATGGGTTGGCTAGGCAATCCGAAAAAGTCCGCTACAAGATTAATTGGCTGCAAAATCATTCAATGTTCCTAGGCTTCGGCCTTCCCGGGAAATCAGAAGTACATCAATCTTTTTCCAAAATCGCAAGCCTGAGCCGTTTTCTCCCACCCCTTAAGAAGGTGTATGCAACAGAAGATATATGGAAGGAATTGAACGATCACGGCAAAATCATGTTGAAGCCTGAGTTCGGCTCCAGAGGGATTGGAATTTATCTCCTTTCAGTCAAAGATGGCGGATGGGTCGTCCGGATGACGAAAAAGGAAGAAGGCTATGCCCGCTTTTTCGATAATAAGACTACCTTAAACAGGTGGCTGACGTACCTGCTTGAGGAATGCCCTTATGTGATCCAGCCATATCTTGAGCTTTCCAACAATGAAGATGAACCATTCGACGTACGCATCCTGCTTCAAAAAGACAGCGAAAACAATTGGGTAGAACGCGGCCGTGGAGTCAGGGTAGGGCGCAAGCATTGCATCACTGCGAATCTTGCATCCGGAGCGCGCGCTTTTTCTTTTGAAACTCTGTTACAGGCTTTCCCGGCCGATCTTCAGCCTCAGATAAGCAAGTCCATCCAAGACATTGTCAATCTATTGCCTCGGGAATTGGAAGCGAGGTTTAATCGGCTTTTCGAGATTGGAGTCGACTTAGGGATCGATAAGAAAGGGAACGTCTGGCTACTTGATATTAATTCAAAGCCCGGGAGAAAGATCATTGAACTGCTGCATCCTGAAAAAATGCCTGAACTATACAAAGCTCCTATTTTATATGTCCGCTGCCTTGCGGAAGAATTGTCGAAAGCAGGTGTATAAATGAAAAAAACCTATCGTGTCGAAATTGCCGAGCTAAAAGGAGACAGTTTTTATTATCCATCTAAGCTTGGTTCATTGGGGCATATGAAGAAAATTTGGTATGGGCATCGTTCAATCAGTGCTTCCGTTAAAGAAAATCCTTCAGGCGAACAAACAGCCATTATTTCAAAATCGCTTGCCGAATCGCTGTCATTTCATGAAAACAAGCTCCCGTTGCATCTGTTTATCTATAAAGATAGCATTCACATCGGACCGCTCGTCGGGATATTCACCTCGGGAATCACCTCTATTTTGCACAAACCTGTCGGTGAACGGTCTGGCTTTTTCTCAAGGCTGTTATCACTTAATAAAGCGACAAGCTGCATTCCATTTCTATTCGGCGAGCATCAAATAGATTGGGAGTCAGAAACAATCAGAGGGTATGTCTACAGGGGAAATCACTGGGAAGTCCGTGATTTTCCTTTCCCAAATGTCATCTATGACCGGCTTCCGAACCGGAAAACCGAAAACAGTACGGGACCTAAAGAAGTGAAGCGGAAATTTCAGGAGGAATACGAAATTCCATGGTATAATCCAGGATTCTTTAATAAATGGGACATTCACGAGCGTTTAACCGAGGACGAAGACGCGATTCCCTACCTTCCCGAGACATACCCCTTTCAATCGTTATCAGCCATCGAAACATTGCTATCTAAGTTCCGGCAGGTTTATATCAAACCAATTCACGGCAGTCTCGGGCTTGGGATCCATCAGATCCTTTATGATAAAAATGAACATATTTATTATTGCAGGTACAAGGACGAAAAAAAGATAAATAAGCTCACCAAATTCCCTTCCCTGGAAGCGATGTTCCATCACATCTTCCGGAAGAAGAAGCTTCACAATCTGATTATCCAGCAAGGAATCCCACTCATAAGAACGAATAAGCGACCAATTGATTTCAGGGTCCATACAAACAAAAATCATAATGGCGAGTGGCAGGTAACAGCCATTGCCGCGAAAATCGCCGGCGAAGGAAGCGTGACAACCCACGTGAAAAGCGGCGGATCCGTTAAAACGCTGGATGAGCTTTTCGAAGATAAAAATCTCGCTTTAATTATGCAACAGAAGCTTTCCACGGCTGCACTGACCTTAAGTAATAGTATCGAAAAAACAATGGATGGGGTTATCGCCGAGATTGGCTTTGATTTGGGAGTCGATAAACAAGGGCGTGTATGGATGTTCGAAGCCAATTCAAAGCCAGGAAGGTCTATTTTTTCCCATCCTAAGCTGAGGGAGTTTGAAATACTGACCAGGCAGCTTTGCTTGGAATATGCCGCTTTCTTGACGGAGCAATCCATTCATAGCTCAGGCGGGAAAAATTGAATGAAGATTTATTATCACAGTCCATCTAAGAGTTGGTATCACAGATCAAAAAAGCAACAGCTATACATGGGAGGCAACCGGACTGAAATTAACTACCACAGAGAACACCAGTCAGAAACGGGGCACTCTTTTTCCATTAGAACATTCGAGAAATCAAAAGGAATAGCGGTTGGCATTCTTACAAGCCGTGCCGATAAAAACGATGTCGGGATTGGCGGAAATCTTCCGCTGTTCCAGGATCTGCATCTATACCTTGCAAAGCATGGAATCTTTTCCTATGTATTTACCCCTGAGGATGTAAGGAATGAGGAATTCTATGGATTTATCTTTTCGTCGGAGCTTACACAATGGATAAAGGTTTCAGTACCAGCCCCAGACGTCGTGTACAACCGGATTCCCTTCCGGAGCCATGAAGTCTCTCGGAAATTCCGCCAGACGAAGAATATACTGAAGCGATATAACATTCCTCTCTTCAATCCACGGTTCCTCCATAAATATGAAATATTCGAGTTGTTTAAAGAGGATGATTTTTTAAAAAAGCTTTTGCCGGATACGAGATTGTTTTCTTCGAGTACTGCTCTATTTGCATTTCTAAAGACGCATCGAAAAATCTATGTGAAGCCGGTCACCGGAAATCGCGGAAGCGGCATCTCCATCCTTACTCTCAAACAGGATGAAACGTTGGAAGTATTAACTCCCTCCAAACAGAAGCAATTCAATAGCTTTTCCCACTTTTGGGAACAAGAATCAAAAAAATTCGATTCCAACACCTACATTATCCAAAAAGCGATCAGTCCTAAGAAAATAGATGGTCATCGCTATGATTACCGGGTTCTTGTACACTATGAAAACGGGAGCTATCAATTGAGCGGCAAAGCAGTCAGAATGTCACAAACCCAGGAAATTACCACACATATTCCAAAAGGCGGCATGCTTTATCCGTATGAAAAAGTACGAACCGATGAGTTAGATGAGCGATTAATGAAAATTGCTGAAAGGTGTGGAAAGGTTTTAAGGGATGCTTTTGGCTTTTTCGGCGAGTTTTCCATCGATTTGGGCGAAGATGAATCCGGCATGCTTTATTTATTTGAAGTCAACTCCAAGCCGATGCAATTTGATGAAGAGGAAATTGAGATACAAAGAAGAAGCAACTTGAAAAACCTATTTATCGAACTGGCTTTAAACTCCCCACTATGATTGATATTTTTCATTTACATGAGACGCCCCATTTCCTTTATACTGTATGTATAGAGAGAAATGGGGGTTTTAATGTGATCACACACTTTCAATGGAAACCATTATTCGAAGATAAAAAACTGCCCGGATGGCGGATATCGTTTTATTTTAAACAACAGTCCTTTCAGGGCATCTACCATAAAAACGGGGAAATCGAGTGGGCCGGGGCACAGCCTCCATCAGAGGACGAAGCAAGCGTGAAAAGCATGATTCATGAACTGATGCTATTTCACGTATATGAATGAAATAAATGCTTGAATGAAAACATATCCTCTTTGTTTACAATAGAAGCAAGGAGGCTGATTTATTATGAAGGAAAAAGATAAGTTTCTAAAGGACCGTTTATATGAAGGCAAAGATTCCGTTTACTTAGATGTCGACCGGATTATCAATGAGGGAATGGCTGGAGGAAATGTTTACCAAACTAAAAATGGCAGACAAAACATCGAGGAAGCACACGAATTAACGGACGAAGCGCCTCCCCAGTGAATAAGCAAGGTCCTGAGTCAATTTGCTCAGGGCCTTGTTTTTTTATTGATAAAATGCCGCAATGATTTTGGCGGCCGGGTAGATAAGAGCCTATCCCAGTATAGTACCCACCAATTTGGAAGCGATCATCATGACAACCAGTGCCTTAACATCTCCATACGGTCGTTTCCCTCTTAGCGCCTGATCCGTGATGAGGGCTGATTGCGGGTAGACTAAAAGTGTCAATAATATGGTCGCACTCCGTTTATCATGCCTGAAGAGGCGGCGGAAGCAAGCTGTTTTTCCGGGCTCACAAAAAAATGACGAATATATTGCAGATAGAACCCCGACGGTATAAATCGCAGTTATAAGCATATTCAATATCAGCAAGCGCTTCGGAATTCTTTTATATATTAATGTTGAGAACATCTTTTCGTACTTTTTACAATCCGCTTTATATTATGGATACTCAATGCTTCCACAAGATCGAAGGGACCGAACCCTTTACCTCCAATTTGTTGACAGCCGCAGCGAAAATTTTCAGAAAAGTAGGGATGAGAAGAATGCCAAGTAAAGTACCGGTCGTAGCAGCGAGCAGCACCCAACTGATTTCCGTTATCGGATCCTCATTCCTTGCTATATGCAGTCCGACCAGACTGCCGATTAAGGGCGCCTGTAACATATTCGCCGTCCGGGATAACAATACAAAGCTGTTAAATAACGAAAGCGACAACGAAAATTTGCCGCTTTTCACGGAATTCAGCCTCACTGAATAGGAAAGCGTATCGACGATATGAATAACGGCGGTTAAAATAATCAGTTGGACTAGTAAGGAATCCATCTTCTCACTCCTTTCCCACTCTCTGACTTTCAACCTCTTAAATGGAATGTTACAGTATATATGAGGATCTTTACAAGATGGGCAAAAATATTAGTAAGGGGGAACGACGATGCTAAAAAATTTAAAATTGAAATTTCCCCAGGCCATTGATAGTGACCGCTCATGTAGCCAACCCGACAACTACGCTTGGTTTCAAGATGAAAACGGGCACAAGCTTGGCATACCAAAATCAGACATTTCCACTGAAGAAACCGACTTGCTCCAGCTTCTTTTTCCACTGAGTCAAGATGAGGCTTTTAATCGGAATACAACGATACAAAAAAAACAATGGCACGATTTTTTATATAAAAACAACAATCTAATTCCGCTCACCAGCTGGAATAGCGTTATATATACCCATTTTACGATTTCGGTCAATGATTTTTCCCATGCGGATTTTGGAGAAGCACTTTTAGCATTCATGACTGATGGGGCGCTTATTATTTGGGAAAGCGACTTGACAGGGATTCTAATTGAGGGTGACCGTGATCCAAATCAGGATAGAAGTGATTTTTCAGCCGCTCTTAATATGCTTGAAAGCGACTTTTACGTAAAAATAAGAGCTTATGTTGGCGCCCTTCATCCTGTTGATAAAGAGCTGCCCAGTCATTTACGGATGGAACACAAGCTTTTTATGACAGCCAAACAGTATCTGCCCGATATAAAGGCGGCCAATCTGCCTGCTGTATTTCCCTATGCAGTCATAGCCGGAATCAAAGAAAACGAAACAGATTGGTTTATCCGGCAATTGCTCCAGGACACCAAACAGGATGAGGAGTTAATCGCTTCAGTAAAGATGTATATTGAGTGCAACTCAAATGCAAGCCAGGCTGCCAAACAATTATATATCCACCGAAACAGCCTGCAATACCGGATTGATAAGTTTATCGAAAAAACCGGGCTGGACATACGTACCTTCAACCACGCCCTGACGGCCTACCTGATTATCCTGCTCAGTAAAGACAATTCGCCGGCGTGGGATTAAACGTTTTGCCACCTTATGCGGACAGAAAAGTCTATCTGACAAGTGAGGTGCAGCACGCTGCACAATAAAGCCCTTTCATTTTTGTGCAGCGTGTACATACCTTTCTATCGACTTATCTTATAAACTATTTTCATAAGGAAATAGAAATGATATTTTGATGGAGGGGTTCAGAAATGGCAGAGTTAGTTTTGGATCATATCTATAAATCATACGATAACAAAGTAACCGCAGTTGAAGATTTTAATCTTAAAATTGAAGATAAAGAGTTTATCGTTTTCGTAGGTCCTTCCGGTTGCGGAAAATCGACTACATTGCGGATGATTGCTGGGCTTGAAGAAATTTCTGAGGGAGATTTCTACATTGATGGCAAGCGTGTGAATGATGTTCCACCGAAGGATCGCGACATCGCGATGGTATTCCAAAACTATGCCCTATATCCGCATATGTCGGTTTATGACAACATGGCGTTTGGTTTGAAGCTTAGGAAAATGCCAAAAGAGGAAATCAAGCGCCGCGTCAACGACGCAGCTAAAATCCTAGGTCTTGAAACATATCTTGATCGTAAGCCAAAGGCCCTTTCCGGCGGTCAGCGCCAGCGTGTCGCATTAGGTCGTGCCATCGTACGTGACGCAAAAGTGTTCTTAATGGATGAGCCTTTATCAAACCTCGATGCTAAACTACGTGTGCAAATGCGTGCTGAAATCGCGAAGCTCCATAAGCGTCTAGATACGACAACCGTCTATGTTACACATGACCAGACTGAAGCGATGACGATGGCAACCCGCCTTGTAGTCATGAAGGACGGCATCATTCAGCAAGTCGGTGCGCCTAAGGATGTATATGAAAAGCCTGAAAATGTTTTCGTCGGCGGCTTTATCGGTTCGCCTGCAATGAATTTCCTAAATGGTACACTTGAGAATGGTACTCTAAAAATCGGCGCACAGTCCATTGCCGTGCCTGAAGGAAAAATGAAAGTCCTGCGCGACCAAGGCTACGTCGGTAAAGAAGTAATCCTTGGAATCCGTCCGGAAGATTTCCATGACGAACCAGTATTCCTTGAATCTTCTTCCAATACCCTGATTGATGCCCATATTGAAGTAGCTGAGTTGATGGGCGCCGAATTCATGCTCTACTCTTCCATAGGCGGACAAGAATTCATCGCCCGCGTTGACGCACGCGGATCCGTAAGTCCAGGAGAAACACTTGAACTCGCCATTGACATGAATAAAGCTCACTTCTTTGACAAAGAAACTGAATACAGAATCCGTCCAGTTTAATTTTAAGGAAGGCAACAGTCGAGGACTGTTGCCTTTTTTGATGAATTTGGTTGTGAAATCAGTTTCGGGCATATATCTTATATTTCGAGCATATTTTCTGTTTCGGGCATATATTTCGAATATCGAGCATATATCTCAAATATCGGTCATATATCTCATACTTCGGGCATATATGTTAGATTTCGAGCATATTTTCTGTTTCGAGCATATATTTCGAATATCAAGCATATATCTCAAATTTCGGTCATATATCTCATACTTCGGGCATATATCTTAGATTTCGAGCATAAATTTAGTTAGCTATTTTTACATCAGATTTTTTTCTCATTTTGCAGGAACACAGCCTAAATATATAGAAATTTATAAAAAAACTGTTAGGAGTGATAATTTGATAATAAAAGAACGCCAGATTCCACTAAGAATTCTTAAATTAAAGGCACTATTAAGAAGACTACCTTCATATCATCCAAAACGGCCTGATATTGAAAAGGATTTAGCGCGAAGAAATGCTGGATACAACGGCGAGGAATCACTCGACTACCATCTTCGTTACCTTCCAAATGACAAATACCACATTTTCCACGATTTACGCCTCCACAATGATGACCAATACTTTCAAATCGATACGCTACTTCTTACTTCCTCATATGCATTAATCGTTGAAGTGAAAAATATTTCCGGAACATTACTGTTTGATCAAACTTTCAATCAATTAATCCGTACCATACAAAATAAAGAAGATGGTTTTCCTAATCCAATTTCTCAAGCTAAAAGACATCAGCAACAGTTGCAGATATATATGAGCAACCTAAATATCATTTCGTTTCCAATAGAATATCTAGTTGTAATCAGTAATTCTGCTACCATCGTTAAGACCGGGCCAAAAAAATCCGCTTTAAGCCAAAGAATATGCCACTCATCAGATTTGTCAGATAGAACAAAAGCTTATGAATACCAATATAAAAAAGAAAAACTGCTATCAAAGGATATTATAAAACTAAGTCAGAGTTTGTTAAACAACCATTCACCCCATGATGTCGATATTCTTAATGTTTATAATATATCCAAAAATGAAGTGCTAACTGGAGTTCAATGCCCCATATGCAAACACCTACCGCTCGGACGTAACCACGGGTGCTGGAATTGTCCCAAATGTACCGGTTCATCCAACAAAAGCCATGTTCAAGCATTGATGGATTACTTTCTTCTAATAAAACCTTCCATCTCCAATAAAGAGTTCTGTAACTTCCTGAAGATTTCTTCCCGGCAAACTGCAACACGCCTCCTCCACTCCATGAACCTTCCTTTTAAAGGAACCAATAAAGGAAGAGTCTACTTTAGACCGCCATCTATAAATGATTCTCTTCAAAAATCCGATCAGACTTCACCACCTTAACATCAAAAACGGATTGCTCAGCCAATCATTCCTTTATAAGCACCACTTCATCGTGACCGCACGATGGACAGCTCAGTAAATGTGGACATTCCCCGTTTTTCAAAGAATCCGGAAATCCATCCACCTTTTTTAACGTATTGATGTCTTCGTACGCACTATACTCATCGTAGTAATCCATTACTTTTCCGGTATCTTTCATTTCTGTATCGCAATTCGGGCATGCTACATGAATCGTGCGCAGTCCGTTGCATAGCGGACATAAAGCCATAGCATCCATCCTTCCATATGTACCCTCCCATTTAAGGAGGAAAATCAATTAACTCTTATTAACCATATTTTGCGGATTTACCCACTCATCAAACTGTTTTTCAGTCAAATATCCCAATTTCAAAGCCGTTTCCTTCAATGTAGCGTTATCTTTAAACGCAAGCTTAGCAATTTCTGCAGCCTTTTCGTAGCCGATATGGGGATTCAGTGCCGTTACCAGCATCAATGAACGTTGAACATTCTCTTTTATTTTCTCTTCGTTTGCCTCGATGCCTTTGGCGCAATTTTCGTTGAATGATTGCATCCCTTCACTGAGAAGCTTCACAGATTGCAGGAAGTTGTAGATTATCACAGGCTTAAATACATTCAGTTCAAAATTACCCTGGCTTGCTGCAAAACCGATGGTCGCATCATTCCCGAAAACCTGGGCGGCAATCATCGTCAAAGCTTCACTCTGAGTAGGGTTTACTTTTCCGGGCATGATACTGCTTCCCGGTTCGTTCGCCGGTATTGATATCTCTCCAATTCCACTTCTGGGACCGCTTGCCAGCCATCTTACATCATTGGCTATCTTCATTAAATCCGCCGCAAGCGCCTTCAACGCGCCATGAACATAAACGATCTCATCATGGCTTGTCAGCGCATGAAATGTATTATCGGAAGCCACAAACTCATAACCGGTCGCATCGCTAATTTGTTTGGCCGCTCTTTCACCAAACTCCTTGTGAGCGTTTATTCCGGTTCCCACAGCGGTTCCACCGATGGCAAGGTTTAATAAATGCTGGCTGCTCTCTTCGATCATCTTCATGCTTTTATCCAGCATCGCCTTCCAGCCGCTGATTTCCTGTCCGAGCGTTAGCGGTGTGGCATCCTGGAGATGGGTACGGCCAATTTTCACAAGATCTGTGAACTGTTCTTCTTTCCCGGCAAATGTATCACGCAGCTCTTTTATCGCCGGCAGTAAGGTTTGCACCACAGAAATATAGGCAGCTATATGCATGGCCGTCGGAAATGAATCATTCGAGCTTTGCGCTTTATTCACGTCATCGTTTGGATGAAGCTTTTCGTCGCTTCCCTGTTCCTTCAACCATTCATTCCCTTTATTCGCAATCACTTCATTCACATTCATATTGCTTTGTGTTCCGCTGCCCGTCTGCCAAACAACAAGCGGAAAATGCTCATCCAGCTCGCCTTCTAGAATTTCTCCACATATTTTTTCAATTGCTTTCCGTTTCATTTCCGGGAGACTGCCCAAGTCGTTGTTAACTCTTGCTGCCGCCTGTTTTACATGTGCGAACGCCTGAATGAGCTCAACCGGCATTTTTTCATTACCAATCTTAAAGTTCACCCTGCTTCTCTCTGTCTGTGCCCCCCAATATTTATCATAAGGAACCTGCACTTCACCCATCGTATCTTTCTCCACTCTATATTTCATCTTTTCTCCTCCCTGTTCATTATTTACTATCTTTTCCCTGTTGTATGTATTAATAACATGATTCGTCGGTATGATGAAAGTATTATGTTTCAAGCAAATGCTAATTATTTACTTTTTAAAATCAACTATGAGAAAATATAGTAGATGTTAGGGAGGTTACGATATGGCAAAAACTCTTCAAGATTGTACAACCTTAAACAATGGTGTCAAAATGCCCTGGTTTGGTTTAGGCGTTTACAAAGTGGAAGAAGGACAAGAAGTGGTTAACGCTGTAAACACAGCAATCAGACACGGTTATCGCAGCATTGACACCGCGTCCTTTTACAAAAATGAAGAAGGTGTCGGAAAAGCAATCAAGGAATCAGGCATTTCCCGCGAAGAACTGTTTATCACAACAAAGGTATGGAATACTGAACAAGGATATGAAACGACTATAGATTCGTTTGAAAAAAGCCTGAAAAATCTGGATATAGATTATTTAGACTTATACTTAATACATTGGCCTGTAAAGGATACATACAAAGAAACTTGGAAAGCAATGGAGAAACTATATAAAGATGGCCGTGTTCGCGCGATTGGCGTCAGTAATTTCCATATTCACCATTTAGAAGATTTACTGGCTGATTCTGAAATTACACCAATGGTGAATCAAGTAGAATATCACCCTCGTTTAACACAAACTGAGCTTCATGAGTATTGTAAGAAGCAACATATTCAGCTTGAAGCCTGGTCACCCCTTATGAGAGGACAGTTGTTAGATAACCCGGTTCTAAAAGAGATTGGCCAAAAATATAGTAAATCCGTCCCTCAGGTGATTTTACGCTGGGATTTACAAAACGGTGTGGTGACAATCCCTAAGTCCATTAAAGAACACCGGATTGTTGACAATGCAGATATTTTTGATTTTGTCCTAACCCTGGAAGAAATGGACAAAATCACTTCCTTAAACGAAGACCGCCGTGTTGGCACAAACCCGGATAGTTTTGATAAATGAACTATTTTGAATAAAGTTCCTTTTTAAAAAATAAGGATGGAATGAAAAGGGGGATATGATGGAAACATTTGAGGCAATCAAAACTAGGAGAACCATTGGACTGATTAAACCTGATCCGGTACCTCATGAATTAATTGATCAAATTTTAGAGGCCGGCACCTATGCGCCCAATCATTTTCGAACTGAACCTTGGAGATTTTTTGTCATCACGGGTGAAGGCAGAAATCGGCTCGGGGAGGTTTTCGAAGATATCACAACGGCAAAATGCACGGAGCCTATCTCAGAGGACGATCTAAAAAAAATAGAAAAAGCAAAGAAGAATCCACATAGGGCACCGGTTATTATTGCCGTTGGCGTAGAACCGACTGAAAAAAAGAATGTCATAAAAAATGAGGAATATGCGGCTGTGCACAGCGCGGTACAGAATATGCTGTTAACTGCCCATTCGCTTGGGTTAGGAGCGATCTGGCGCACGGGTGAAATTTGTTATCATGAAAAAGTGAGGGATTTTTTCGGTCTATCTGAAGCTGGTGAAATCCTAGCTTTCATTTACCTCGGATATCCTGATATGGAAGCACCAAAAGTGAAAAAAACTCATTTCAAAGACCTAACAACATGGATAAATTGAATGTAAACGCAAATAAAACCTTTCATCGCATTTGATGGAAGGTTTTTCGAGTTAAGGAATCATCTAGCAGTAAAATCTTGAAAATTCGATACATAAAAAAATTGTTCGATATTCTTTTTTAAAGCTTTACTCGAACAAATTTTTCAGATCCTTCTTAGTTAATCTTGCTTTCATATCCAAGCCTTGTTGAAATTTGCTTTCCGATTCGCTGCATTTGTGTTTGAAGCTCATTCAATCGTTCTTCTGTCATACGAATAGTCGGTCCGGATATACTGACAGCCGCAATCGCCTTTCCTAAATGGTCAAAGATTGGAACAGCAATGCAAGTAATCCCGGTCTCATTTTCTTCTAAATCCAGTGCATAACCTCTCTGCTTCACTTGATTTAGTTCTTGAATGAACTCATCCTTATCCGTTATGGTTTTGTCCGTGTGCACCGGCAATCCTTTCCGTTCCAGAATGTCGAGCACAACACTGGAAGGCAGATGAGCGAGAATTGCTTTTCCTACTGACGTGCAATGCATCGGCGCTCTTTTTCCTACTTTGGAATGCATACGTAAGGTTTCATTGCCCTCTAACTTTTCAATATAGACGACTTCTCCTTGATCGTATACGACCAGGTGGATCACCTCGTTCGTGAAGTTCTCCAATTCCTGCAAAAATGGCTTTGCTTCGGATCTTAGATCAATGGAATCCAAAAGCTTGGAACTAACCTCTAAGAATTTATAGCCAAGCTTATAACGGCCCGTCTCCATATCTTGTTCAACATAACCATACTGGACTAGTGTGGTTAATATGCGATAAACAGAGCTTTTATTGATATCTATTTGATTGGCGATTTCTGTTACACCCAAACCACCTTTTTTTGAACTGACCAAAGTAATAATATCTAACGCCCGGCTTACGGACTTCACCATATTCTCTCTTTCCATAATTGCTCACCTCGAATGTAAAACGTTATTGACTTGAATTATAGCACAGAAAATGCCGGGCATTTGTTAGATTATTAATACATTTTAGCGCCTTGCCTGAGCTGTTGCAAACGTATTCCTGAGAGTTCCAATCTCTTTTATCTCGCATTCAATGACATCTCCCGCCCCTACCAGCTCTGCTCCAACAGGACTTCCCGTCAGGATTACATCTCCAGGCTGGAGTGTCATCACATTCGTCAAATAAGAGACCATTTTACGAAGTGGTATGATCATTAATTCAGTTGCGCTGTTTTGTTTTTCTGTATCATTCAGTTTTGCTTCAACATTCACGTTAAAAGGGTCGAGTTCTGTTTCGATTACAGGGCCTAATGGAGTAAATGTGTCGAATGATTTACCAATCGTCCAGTGGCCATCACTATGGAAGAATTGAGGCGCCGTAACGTCATTTCCGACCGTATACCCGAATATATAATCCAATACCTCGGATTCAGGGACATTTTTTGCCTGTTTGCCAATAACGATGGCTAATTCTGATTCAAATTTTACTTGATCGATTCCTTCCGGGAGCCTAATTTCTTCTTCAGGACCAATTACTGATGATGTTGGCTTGAAGAAGAATACTGGAATTTCCGGAAGTTCTTGCGGGATATCTTCCACTTTGGAAACGTAGTTGGCGCCAATTCCGATGATTTGATTTGGCTTAAGCGGAGCCAGAAGTTTTACTTCACTCACGGAAAACGTTTGGCCGGTATACTCCCAATCACCTAACATATCACCTTTAATTTCTCTTATCGTCTCCTCTTTTATAACCCCAGTATAAATGACAGAGTTTGTTGTAAATCTAGTAAACTTCATCGTTTTTCTCCTCTCAAACCAAATTTTCCAGTTCTGTTTTTTTGCGGGCGACTCCAGATTTAACAGCTGCATCAGCAACAGCATTTGCTACTGCTTCTACCACCCTGTCATCAAATGCATTGGGGATCACATAGTCATATGAAAGCTCATGCGGATGAATTAAACCCGCTATCGCATATACGGCTGCCACTTTCATTTCTTCATTAATTTCTGAAGCGAAAACCTGTAGGGCCCCTTTAAAAATTCCAGGGAATGCAAGCACATTATTTACTTGGTTCGGCAAGTCTGAACGCCCTGTTCCGACAACTGCCGCTCCGGCTGCCTTTGCAGCATCCGGCATGATTTCCGGGATGGGATTGGCCATCGCAAAGATGATGGCATCCTTGTTCATCGACTGCACCATCCCCGGCGTTACTGCATCAGCTACGGATACGCCGACAAACACGTCGGCACCGTTCATGACTTCCTGTAATGAACCTGTCACCCTGCTTTTATTGGTAATTTCTGAAACGGCTTCCTTCATGGAATTCATGCCATTTTCCCGGCCTTTGTAAATCGCTCCCTTTGTATCGCACATGATGATGTCCTGAACGCCCAACCTAATCAGCAATTTCGTAATCGCAATACCGGCAGCGCCTGCTCCATTTACTACCACCTTGATGTCTTCAATCCCTTTGTTCACTACCTTCAAAGCGTTGGCTAACCCGGCCGCTGTCACAATCGCAGTTCCATGTTGATCATCATGAAAAACGGGGATGTTCATTTCCTTTTTAAGTCTTTCCTCGATGATGAAACAGTTTGGTGCCGAAATGTCTTCGAGATTGATTCCGCCGAATGTCGGTTCCAATGCTTTTACTATAGAGATAATCTCTTCAGCGTCATTTGTATTTAAACAAATCGGGAACGCATCAATATCAGCGAATGCTTTAAATAAAGCAGCTTTCCCTTCCATAACAGGCATTGATGCCGCGGCACCGATATTGCCTAAGCCTAATACAGCAGATCCATCTGATACCACCGCGACCAGGTTGCCTTTTATCGTGTAATCATAAATTTTCTCGGGGTTTTGAAAGATTTCTTTACAAGGCTCTGCTACCCCCGGTGAATAGGCTAAACTCAAATCATATGCATCTTTTACAGGTACCTTGACGTTCACAGTTATTTTTCCTTTAGACCGCTTGTGTAGTTCTAGCGATTCTTCCCGAAGGTTTCGCATAGCATCAACTCCTCCAATCATTTTTTTTGGTTGTTGTTGAAACTGCTGTTCTTCGGCAAGGGGGTAGTCTCTTCATTTCAACAGGTAAAATAGAGTGATACACCGGAACCTCCTAAAAACTAGAATGTCCCGGTAATTTAGTCTGGTTATTGATTCACGGCAAACTTGGCCTTTGCTTCAATACGGCGGCGGTGCAGGATTGGCTCAGTGTATCCGCTTGGCTGGTCATAGCCTTCAAAAACCAAGTCACAAGCGGCCTGGAAAGCTACTGATTCTTCATAATTCTTGGACATCGGACGGTATCCGGCGTCAGCGGCATTTTGCTCATCGACTATTTTGGCCATCCGTTTTAAAGTCCCTAGCACTTGTTCTTTCGAAATGATTCCGTGGTGCAGCCAGTTCGCCATATGCTGGCTGGAAATCCTTAGTGTAGCACGATCCTCCATAAGCCCAACATCGTTAATATCCGGTACTTTAGAGCAGCCCACTCCCTGTTCCACCCAACGGACAACATAACCCAGCATCGTTTGACAATTGTTGTCGAGTTCCTCCTGGATTTCTTCAGTGTTCCATTGTGGATTTTTCTCAACTGGTAACTCCAGAATTTCATTTCTAAGATCTTTTGATTCTTTGATTTTCTCATTTTGCACTTTATTAACATCCACTTGATGGTAGTGGAGAGCATGCAGTGTAGCTGCGGTCGGTGACGGCACCCATGCTGTATTTGCACCGGTTTTCACATGGCCGATCTTCTGTTTTAGCATTTCCTCCATCATGTCGGGCATGGCCCACATTCCTTTACCGATCTGGGCCCGGCCCTGGAAACCGCTCGCAAGGCCAGTATTCACATTGGATTGTTCATACGCCTGCAGCCATATTGATGATTTCATTTCACTTTTGCGGATCATCGGGCCTGCTTCCATGGATGTATGGATTTCATCACCGGTGCGATCAAGGAATCCGGTATTGATGAATACAACCCGGTCTTTTACCTGACGGATACAAGCTTTTAAGTTCAAAGATGTGCGACGTTCCTCATCCATAACACCAATTTTTAGAGTATTGCGCTTTAAATCAAGAATGTCTTCAACCCGGTCAAACAACTGATTCGCAAATGCGACTTCTTCTGATCCGTGCATTTTCGGCTTCACGATATAAATAGAGCCCTTGGAAGTATTTTGATAAGGCCCACTTCCTAAAAGCGTATGCTTAGCAATAAGGCTTGTTAAGACTGCATCCAGAATCCCTTCTTGAATTTCCTCGCCTGCTTGATCCAATATCGCATTATTCGTCATCAAGTGTCCCACATTGCGGACAAACAAAAGCGAGCGGCCTGAGAGTGTTAATTCATCTCCTGTTGGCGAGGTGTAGCTGCGGTCAGGATTAAGTGTTCTCGTCATTGTCTTATTACCTTTTGTGAAGGTGGCAGACAAATCCCCTTTCATCAAACCTAACCAATTGCGGTAAACGAGCACCTTGTCTTCAGCATCAACGGCTGTTACTGAATCTTCGCAGTCCATGATTGTCGTCGTAGCAGCTTCCATAAGTACATCTTTCACACCGGCTGCATCCGTCTGGCCGATTGGATGATTCGGATCAATTTGAACTTCAAAATGCAGTCCGTTATTTTTCAATAATATGGTTGCTGGGTTTTCAGGTTGCCCATGGTAGCCGGCAAATTTGCCAACGTGTTCAAGCCCGGTTTTTTCCCCGTTGCGAAGTTCAACAGACAATTTTCCGCCATCAATGCTATAACGCACGGCATCTATGTGGGAAGCTTGCTTTAAAGGAGCAGCTTGGTCCAGAAATTCCCTCGCAAATTGAATCACTTTCTCTCCACGAACCGGATTGTAACTGCCTTCCCGGTGAGCGCCGTCTTCCTCACTGATCGCATCTGTTCCATAAAGAGCGTCATACAGACTTCCCCAGCGAGCGTTGGCAGCGTTAATCGCATAGCGGGCATTATTAACCGGAACGACCAGTTGCGGGCCTGCCTGGACAGCAATTTCATCGTCCACTTCTTTTGTCGTGATTTGAAAATCTTCCACTTCCGGTTCCAGATAGCCCAACTCTTGCAAAAATGATTTATACTGTTCTGAATCGAAGCTCTCTTTATTTTCCCGATACCAGGCGTTTATTTTGTCCTGGATTTGATCACGGCGGTCCAATAATTCTTTGTTTTTCGGCGTTAAATCATGAACCAATTTCCCAAAATCAGACCAGAATTTATCCCGATCCAATCCGCTTTCCGGCAGGACTTCTGAATTGATAAAATCAAAAAGTTCCGGAGCCACCTGAAGATTCCCTGCTTTTACATAGTTTGTCATTGAAGATCTCCTCCTTTGAATCAATTGCTTCTTAATTATTTTTGTTTGTTATTACGAAACGGTGTTTCAATATGGAATATAAAAAAATAATATCATGGAATTCCGTATTTGTTAACAATTTTCATAAAATTTGTTCAATTAATCTTTTACATCCGTATAAACTGTGTAAAGAACAGGCAGACTGTCCATGTTACGTCTGCCTGCCAACAAAAGTTTCTCTTTTATGAAATAACCGTTTCTCTTTCTTTAAGATCTCTCTTAATTTCCACACAACGTCCCGGCATTGGAAATAATTTGCCCCCATTTAATAGATTATCAGGGTTGAACACTTCCCGTATATTAGTCTGAGAGATGATTTCTTCATCAGTAAAGACAAACCGCATCTCTTCTATTTTCTCAATTCCAACGCCGTGCTCACCAGTGATTGTACCGCCCACGTCGGCACATGCTTGCAGACAGGCACTTCCTGCCGCCAATGCCTTTTCGCTTTCACCTGGAATCCTTGCATCGAAGAGGACTAACGGATGAAGATTTCCATCTCCCGCATGAAATATATTGGCGATTCGGAGGCCTGATTCTTCGCTGATTTGGTTGATTTTACTTAGCACCTCAGGTAGCTTGCTCCGCGGGATTACGCCGTCCTGCACTAAGTAGTCCGGGGAAATCGCTCCCATCGCTCCAAAACCTGTTTTGCGGTTCGCCCACCATCTGCCCCTTTCCAGCTCATCCTGTGCTACTTTCACTTCACGGACATTTCTACTGTTGCAGACATCGAGTATCTGATTGATCTGCTCATCGATACCCGCCAGAATTCCATCGACTTCGATAAGCAGGACTGCTTCGATATCCTTGGGATGTCCAACAGGAAACGCAGCCGCCTCCACCCCTTCAATCGCTGTTTTATCCATCATTTCAAGAGCAGCAGGAATGATGCCTGCAGAGATAATATCCGATACAGCCTGGCTTCCGTCTGAAACTTTATCAAAATAAGCCAGCACTGTTTGCTTCGCTTCAGGATTCTTTAGAATCCGAACCGTTATTTTGGTTACGATGCCCAGGGTACCTTCAGATCCTGTCAACAGACCGAGCAAGTCATAACCAGGTTCGTCCTGGATGCCATTTTTGCCAATTTCAACAATTTCCCCATTTGGCAGGACAACCTCGAGCCCGAGAATATGGTTTGTCGTAACTCCATATTTAAGGCAGTGTGCTCCTCCAGCATTTTCCGCGACATTTCCGCCGATTGTACAGCATGATTGGCTTGAGGGATCAGGAGCATAATAATAGCCTTTGTCGGCGATCGAATTTGTCAGCTTAAGGTTGACATAACCCGGCTCAACGACCGCCCTCCTGTTTTCAAGATCCACACTTAACAAGCGTTTCATCATGACTAAGCTAATGATTACTTCCCCATTTAATGGAATCGCCCCACCGCTTAAACCTGTGCCGGCTCCGCGGGCGAGGAAAGGCAATTTATTTTCGGAGCAGTATTTTACAAGCTTCGCGACTTCCTCAGTGTCCTTCGGGAACACGACCGCTTTAGGCAAATGCCTATGCAAGGTGAACCCGTCGCAATCATAGGCGATCAGATCCTCGTGGTGATATAGAATTGATCGTGGTCCTGTAACAAGGTTCGCCAGGTTCTTAATATGCTTATCCTTCGTTTTGATTTTTAAAGCCATTACTCTCCCTCCTTTAGCTCGCCCTCTTTTTGATAAGCCCAGTCAAGCAGCTGGATCGTATGGACGATTTTTTGATTTTTTCCGTATTTTTGCACACCAATTGCCATCTGAAGCATACAGCCAGGATTCCCCATCGAGATCATTTCCACATCCTCAGGAACATTTTGCATCTTGCTTTCCAGCACGGCTCCAGCCATTTCCGGATTAGTGATATTGTAGATTCCCGCACTGCCACAGCAACGGTCCGCGTTCGGCATATGCACCATTTCCACTCCCGGTATATCAAGCAGAATATCCCGCGGCTCCTGGCGCACTCCCTGTCCATGTGCAAGGTGGCAGGCGTCATGATAGGTGATGCGATTATTCAGTTTCGCTTTTGGTTTTTCATAACCAGTATCATGGAGATATTTGGTGATGTCTTCCACCTTTGCGGAAAACTCTTCCGCTTTTTCATGCCACTGGGGGTCATCCCGGAACAATTCCGAGTATTCCTGCATAGCGCAGCCGCAGCCGGCCGCATTGACGATAACCTTCTCTGAATCTTTAAATGCTTCAATATTTTGCTTTGCAAGCTTCCTGCCTGTTTCACGATCACCAGCGTGGACATGAAGCGCACCGCAGCAGGTCTGGTTTTGCGGGATGTTAACGTCATTGCCGTTCCTGGTTAATACGTTAATCGTCGATTCATTGATATCACTGAACATGACGTCCATGACACATCCGGTTAAAAACGACACTTCATGTCTCGTTTCGCCCTTTGCTTTAATGACCTTTTCGTTCTTATATTTTTTTCGTACAGGCTCTTTCACTTCAGGCATGATCGCTTCCATTTCAACTAAGTGCCGAGGCATAACATTAATCAGCTTCGTTTTGCGGACAACCTTCTGCATGCCGCTCTTTTGATAGAACTTGAGCAAGTTTCCCATTGAATTTAAGCGATTTTGATGAGGGAAAATCCCTTGCAGGAACAGTTTGCTTACCGATCCTTTCCATCCTGTTAATGGCATCGCCTGACGGATCTGGCCGCGGGCTTCTTCAATCAGTCCACCGACATCAACATCCGCCGGGCAAGCGGTTGTACACGCGCGGCAGTCAAGGCAAGTAAAAACGGGATCCATAAACTGCTCATTCACTTCAAGCTTTCCTTCTGCAACTGATTTAATGAGATGGACACGGCCGCGGGGGGAATGCTGCTCCTGGCCGGTTAGTTCATAAGTGGGGCATGATTCCAAACACATTCCACAATGTACACAGTCCGCCCATTTATTTTCGTCGGGTGCGTCGCTCCAAAGATAATTGCTTAGGCTATTGGTCGTACAGGACGGGTCAAGTTTCAATGCCATTTCTTTTAGACTCACTACTAAATCCCTCCCACGAAACGTTTATTATTTAGAACTTTGTTCGGATCGATCTTCGCCTTAATCCCTTGTAATAAAAAGAAATGCGAAGGGTTTTCTCCCCAAATATTGATTTTTTGACGGAGAGAAAAAGGCAAATGTTTAACAATTGAGTATCCACCTAATTGCGTAACGGAATTCCTCAGGTAATTGATTGCTGATTCTATTTCCTCAGCAGAACCCTTTAAATTTACCTGGCACAATCCATGTCCCAATCCACCGTGAGCATCGATTGCCAGGCGTCCGGAATCTACTAAACTCTGACATTCTTTGATAACCTTGAGAACATCGAGATTGACCACGCCTATTTTCATAGCAGCTTCTATTTCAGAGCCTTCAACAAGCACAGCTCCATTTGGACCGATTGTATAAAATTGATCCCAGAAGGCCTGTGCTTCTTTTTGTTGAAGAACCACCATGTTTGTATGGAGTGGTTGAATGTTTTTAACAAACTCCTCCTGATAATGGACCGAGTTTTCGACATCTTCAAAGCTGATTGCCAATGTATACTGATTTTGCCCCGTCATTCTTTCCGCTAGAGACGGACTTAACAATTCTAGAGAAGTTGGCTCTATTACAGAATCCAACAGTTTGATTGCATTTGCTCGAATCTTCTCTACATCCCCTTCAGGAAAGGATAATAAGACTAGGCTTTCATACTTTGCCAGCGGCCGAAGCTTCACAGTCACTTCAGATACGACACCCAACGTCCCCATTGAACCGATAAAAAGCTTGTTCATGTCATATCCGGCCACGTTTTTTACTACTTTGCCGCCGGAACGGTTAACACTTCCATCGGGATAGACCATTCGAAGCCCAATCACCACATCTCTCGAAGCACCATATCCCAAACGCTTGGGACCGCTTTCATTCGAAGCGATAATTCCGCCAACAGTTGCATATTCCGGCCACGCAGGATCGAGTGAAACCTTTTGATTGTGTTCCGCCAAATATTCCTGCAACTCCTTAAACGGCGTTCCGGCCTTTACCGTCAATGTCATGTCCCCAACCGTATGTTCAACAATTCCTTTATATTTCGCTAAAGATAATAAGATATCCACGGACTCGGTCAGCCCACCGAATCCTCTTTTTGTTCCTCCCGCAACAACCGCTATTTTTTTCCCACTGTCATTTGCATACTTTAAAACGCTTGCGATTTCGTCCTCAGATTTTGGATAGACGGTCACCTGTGCACTGTTTCCTAGTGGATGGCTCGTGTTTTCCCTTTCAATCAGTTGTTCATCAGATACAATAGATTTTAAATCAGATAGTAAATCTGTTGTAATCAATTCCTAGCCTCCTCACTATCGTTTTGTAATAACAAACACCGTTTCTTTTTTGTTGCAAAAAAATAGGTTATTTAGCCTTATGCATGATACTTCCCTGCATAAGCTCTTCCACATAATTTAAGTGTTCAATCATCGCCTGTTTCGCTTGTTTTGGTTCACCAATTTTAATGGATTCATAGATTTTGTCATGCTGTTCGCCAATCGTTTGAACCATGGTCTCATTTTTTTGGATATGCCTGTGGAAGTCGATCATCGCTTTTTTCAATGTGGTTGAGATGAATTGGATTAACTCAATGAGAATTTTATTGCCTGTTGCTTGGGCAATGGCCATATGAAATTCATAGTCTGATTCCCAACCGTTGCTTAATTGCGTGGAAAGAAGTTTTTCCATGCCCTTCAAATCTTTCTTCGAACGATTGAAAGCCGCCATCTCGGCAATACCCGCCTCTAATATTTTTCTAACTTGAAACAGTTCAGTAATGTCTCCGGAGGCAGGCAGTAACATATGATTATTGAATAGTTTAGTGGAATCAAATTCACATATGTATGTTCCTTCCCCTTGTTTTACATAAACAATACCTTTTCCACTCAGCATACTGATGGCATCCCGGACAGCAGAGCGCCCGACCCCGAACAATTCACAGAGCTCCCGGACAGAAGGGAGTTTTTCACCTGCGTGAAACGTACCAGAGTCAATCATTTTCTCGATTTGCTCTCCAACCGAATCCGATAATTTCTTTGTGGAGATTTTTTCGACATTCACGCACTTGTCTCCTCCCCTTTCAGACATCACATATCTGATAAGTAACAAAAGTTACTTTCATTAAATCATTCAAATTAATATTTATCAAGAAGTATTTAGAATTCATTGAATAATTAAAAAAGTATAAGAAAAAGGACCAACGCCAGTGTTGGTCCTTTTGTACCAGTGAACGGTATATGTTCAGTTATTCATCCTACAAAGGGAATTTTCGCCCGGTTGCACCAGGTGATTTCTGACTGTTTTGATTGTCATTGTACCTGTGATCGTTGATTCCCTGCTGCTGCGTTTTGTCGCCGCCGATATAACGGGATTTGTGCTTTTGTTGAATGCTATTGAATTTATCAAAATTCATGTTAACCATGATCCACCTCTTTTATTAAAGTGTTCGATAAAATTCGTAAGTTAGTGTGTATTCGTTCCCTGTGCCGGTGCAAAACCATTTAACATTTGAGCCATATCCTGCTCATTAAACTGCGGTACCTGGTAGTAATGGTGCTTGTTTTGGTATAGGGAAAGTTCATACACCATTTCAACACAGTTTGGTACAGAATCCGCAAGCACGCGGCGAACGACAGGATTTGTTGACTCCAATGCCGCCATTGTCTTCATGGAAGCTGAAGATTTTTGGGCTCCAAGCAAGCAGCCGGAAACAGTTTGCTCATTCATTTCGGATGCAGATTGGATCGGTGCCGCAGGTTGACCAGATTTCAAACCATAGATAAAGTCGTTATCCTGCTTCATCTTGTAGCTTTGAGTTGGCTTGGAAGGATCCTGTCCCGTTTTAAAGCATTCTACAGTAATGTTATACTCTTCCTTCATGAATTTATATTGCCTGTCCATTATATCAAGCAATTCTGGATCTTTTACGAATTGGCGCAATACGGTATATTGATTCATTGCCCCGATTGAACCGGTAAGCGCCTCACGAACATCAAGAACTTCATGGGCCCCATGATTAAATTGCTGCGATACGCTACCTGCGTGCATATTTTCATGCGTATGTCCCTGTTGGTTTTCCATAAGATTCCCTCCTGTTTGATTCAATAGCACTTCTCCCTTATTATGTTTTATCAAACAGGAGTTATTCATATTCAGACCGTTTTTGTTATTACCTTTTTTATTAAGTATTTTGGAGTCTGATGGGTAAAATACTTACATAACACCAGGAGGATTTTTTCAAGGAGGGATTTGAATGAACCAATCTTTGGCATATGTAAGGGAAATTCTTGCCGGGCATACGGAGAATGATACCATCGGAAAGAAAATATATGATAAAATCTCAAATAAACAATATGATACTGAACGATTGTTTGTAAAAAATTTAACGGCCGAAGAAATGTATTATCTCAACCAGGTGCTCGAGGAAGCGATTGAATATTCCAACCAGGAACAAGATCATGAAAGGTCTAAGCAACTCACTGAAGTGTTTGAGTTATTAATGATTTAACCAAAAAAAGCGCCTTTTCATATAGTAGGGCGCCTTCTCTCTGTTCATAACACAGCAAATTGCTCATTCGGTAAATCTGTAATAAACATATGCCCTGGTGCATGGGTGATCATAATTTCCGGCTTCACTTCCATTGCTACTGCTTGTGGCGTCACACCGCACGCCCAAAAAACAGGAACCTCTCCATCTTTAATGGTCACTCTATCTCCAAAATCCGGTTTATGAATATCTGCTATCCCGATGCTCGCAGGATTGCCAATATGGACCGGAGCCCCATGGACTGAAGGGAAACGACTGGTTACCTGAACAGCTCTGATTGCGTCTTTTTCAGGCATCGGCCGCATACTGACGACCATCGGACCTTCAAACCTGCCTGCTTTTACGCATTGAATATTTGTTTTGTACATTGGAACATTACAGTTTTCTTCGATATGTCTGATTGGAATGCCATTTTTGAGCAATCCCTCTTCAAATGTGAAGCTGCAGCCAATCAAAAATCCAACCATATTCTCATCCCATAGCTCTGTTACATCACTGGTTTCTTCTGTCAACACACCATTCCGATATACCCGGTATTTGGGGATATCCGTTCTGATATCAGCGTGCGGTGCAGCTATTGTCGGTACCCCTGATCCCGGTTCTGTTACGTCGATAATCGGGCAGGGCTTCGGATTGCGCTGGCAAAAAAGAAGGAACTCAAACGCCAAATCTTTTGGCAGCACCGCTAAATTAGCCTGGATAAATCCATTGGAAACACCTGATGTAGGTTTTTCCCAATTGTTATTGCGGATCATTTCTCTGGCCTCAGAAGGGCTCATTACCGTAATAGAAGACATCGCTTTTTCCCCCAATCTTATTTCAATAGTTGTGGAATCCCGTTAATTATAGAATAACCGCCCATATAAGCCATCGCGACCACAATAATGGCTCCAAAAATCGTCATCCATATCGGATGCTTATAATCGCCGACAATTTTTGTTTTATGAGCCGCCACCAACATTACACCTAATGCAATGGGCAGAATAAGGCCATTTAACAATCCGACAAGAACCAGTATCGTTGCAGGCTCACCGATCGCAATAAACACTAAAGTCGATATTGTAATAAATCCGACAATGACCCATTTTTCGTATTTAGCTACTGTCTTACTCAATGTTTTTATAAAAGAAACTGATGTGTAAGCTGCTCCCACTACGGACGTAACGGCAGCTGCCCAAATGATCACTCCAAAAATCTTATACCCAATATTGCCGGCAGCATGTTGAAAAACGGAAGCTGCAGGGTTTTTTGGATCAAGAGGCAACCCTTGCACCGCAACACCGAGGGCAGCCAAGAAAAGGAAAATCCTCATAATGGAGGCAATTCCGATCGCGCTGATTGCCCCTCTTGTAACCTCAGGAACCGCTTCTTTTCCTTTCAGCCCTGCGTCTAACAATCGATGGCCTCCAGCAAATGTAATATAGCCGCCAACTGTTCCTCCAACAAGCGTGACAATCGCCACAAGATTAATTTCATCGGGAACAAACGTCCTTTCGACCGCTTCCCCATATGGAGGTTGTGCCTTAAACATTACGTAAACTGTCAGTGCAATCATAACAAAACCCATGATTTGAGCGAAACGGTCCATTGCCTTACCCGCTTCTTTCACTAGAAAGATCCCAATTGCCATGATTCCGCTCAGTAAGGCGCCCAGTTCAGGAGAAATACCAAACAATACATTCATGCCAAGCCCGGTTCCTCCAATGTTGCCGATGTTAAACGCCAGGCCGCCGATTACAATAAGCACGGCCAAAAAATAACCTAACCCTGGCAGTACCTCATTCGCTATATCCTGTGCCCTTTTTTCCGATACAGCGATAATTCTCCATATGTTCATTTGGGCGCCGATATCAATAATGATAGATATTAAGATGACAAACCCAAAGCTGGCAAGAAGGGTTTCCGTAAAAACGGTGGTTTGAGTCAGGAAACCTGGTCCGATAGCTGATGTCGCCATCAGGAAGGCAGCTCCCATTAATATACTTAATCTTGAGTTTTTTTCCATACCTTATCTCCTAGCATCATTGATGTAATTTAATAGTCACTAATTTTCGCGATTGTGATGTCTGCGTTTTTTAACGCTTTTGAAATATATTTCGCAAAATCCAATGCATGTTCTCCATCTCCATGAATACAGATCGTATCTGCCTTGATGGATATATCCAATCCTTGGAGAGATGTGACTTTGCCCGCTTTCACCATCGAGATGACTTGGCTAACGGCCGCTTCTTGACTTTTAATAAGCGCGTTAGCCTCCCGTCTCGGGGTTAAGGAACCATCCTCCTGGTAGGTGCGGTCAGAGAACACTTCATTCGCGGAGCGAAGGCCGATTTTTTTTCCTGCTTTCACTAGTTCACTCCCAGCCAGTCCATAAAGGATCAGCTCCGGATCAACCTTATAGACCGCTTCGGCCATCGCTTCTGATAATGACGCGCTTTTTGCAGCCATATTATAAAGAGCGCCGTGTGGCTTGACGTGCTGAAGCTTTCCGCCTTCAGATTTAACAAAAGCATAGAGGGCGCCGATTTGGTACACGATGAGGTCATAAGCCTCTTGTGGCGTTATTTTCATATCCCTCCTGCCGAAGCCGACTAAATCCTGAAGTCCGGGATGGACGCCAATTCCGACATTTTTTTCTAAGGCTAATTTAACGGTCTCTCGCATGGTTGCTGGATCACCCGCATGAAACCCGCAGGCAATATTCGCGGAGGTAATATAATCTAAGACTTCTTCGTCTCTGCCCAAATGGTAAGCTCCAAAGCTTTCTCCCATATCACAATTAATGTCTACAAAATGCACGACTTATACACCCCTATCTATATTTTAGTGCAATCCCAGTTTTAAGCCGCTGCATTTGTACTTCTTTTTCTAAATACAGAAGTTCGGCATCTTCATGTGTCAGCTCGGCAAAACGGATTCGATCCCCTGGTTTTCCTTGAGCGAGTAATGGCAAATCAACCGTTGCAATTTGGCCGATTTTTGGATATCCGCCTGTTGTCTGCCGATCCGCTAACAAAACAATGGGATTTCCATCCGCCGGGACTTGGATCGTGCCAAAATTAACAGCTTCAGATATCATCTCTTCTGCTTTATCAAGGGAAAGGATTGACCCTTTTAAACGATAACCCATTCGATCTGACTGCGATGTTATCTCGAAAACATTCTCAAAAAGCATATTCTGGCTTTCTTTTGTAAATAAATCGAATTGCCGGCCTTTTATAACCTGTATAGAAGGACTGTTTTTGTTGTTGGGAATTAAGTCTGAAGCTACTGACCATTCACTTTGAACAAAAGCATGCGGAGACAAGTTCCTAGCTAAATATTGAATGACTTTGGTTGAAAGTTCTCCGGGGGGATTAAATGAAACCTGGTCTCCTGCTTGAAGTGCCCTGCCGTTAAATCCGCCAATTTCAGCCCTTAAATAGGTAGATTTACTTTGCATGATACTTTGTACAACATAGCCGCCTGCCACTGCGAGATAAGCCCTACACCCAGACCTGCATTTCCCAAATTGAAGCGTGCTGCCTTTTTTGACAAGAACTGAACGCCACAATCGAACAGGCTTCCCATCAATAGTTGGAGATAAATCACCGCCACAAATCGAGATGAGAGCACTCTCGTTAAATTCAATAGTAGGACCAAGTAAAGTGATCTCTATCGTTGGTGCATTTTCTTCATTACCAACTAATAAATTGGCAATTCGATGAGAGATGGGATCCATAACCCCACTCGCAATCACTCCGAATTTTTGAAACCCGTACCTTCCAAGATCCTGAATACTTGTTAGCAGGCCCGGCTTGGTGATTGTTATCATCCTAATCGTTCTCCCATTCTATGTATTCCTTCCGGCTGATCGGTAAAAATCGAATCTTGTCTCCTGCTCTTAGAAGACTTGGTGCTTCATTCTCAGGCCGAAATAGTCTTACCGGGGTCCGTCCGATCAACTGCCAGCCTCCCGGTGTTTCGATTGGATAAATCCCCGTTTGTTTTCCCGCAATTCCCACTGTTCTGGCCGGAATTTGCAAACGTGGAGATTCTTTTCTTGGTGTTGCGATTTCCTCAGACATCCCACCGATATAAGGAAACCCCGGTGCAAATCCAATCATATAGACCAAATAGTCTCCAGAGGAGTGAATGTGAATGACTTCCTCGGTCGTTAAGCCATTGATTCTTGCCACATACTCTAAATCCGGACCAAATTCTCCCCCATAGCAAACTGGTATATCCACTATTCGTGATTCCACTGATCTACCTGCCGTTAAACCTGAAAATAATTCTCTAAGCAGATTACAAACATACTGATATGGAGAAAGACTCTCCTCCCTAACCGCTAAAATCCGGACCGGTTCGTAAAAAACAGTGACCGTCGTAAACGCTGGTATGTATTCAATCATCCAAGGTGGAGGATGCTCGTCCAAAAATGAAGTAATTACTTGTACTTTTTGCTGTGTTTCAATACTTATATCTTTGCCGATTTCGATAATGACCGCATTATCACCTAACCGGTGGAAACTGTATTCCATACTACCCCCCCAAACTTTGTTATCCTGCTGGTTTATTTTTAGAATATAAATGATTGACCATATTTCTTTCGGAATGGGATGGAGTTACTTGCTTTACCATTCTTCTCCCCGGAAGGATATGTCCTGAACTCATTTATTAAAGTAATGAATATTATCTTGCCCCATATCTCGTGAAAAACCTTTTCTATGGATACAGTCTATTTACCGAATAATCGATTTTCGAAACATCTCTTTCTTTTTATCAGTAAATTTATGAATATGATTAACATGCTATTCCAGCGGCATGTTTTATGTCAATCAAAAAGAAAAAAGGACGCTTCCAAGGTGGAAACGCCATTCTAGCTATACCCAAAGATTTTATTTAATTGTTAACTCATTCAATTGAACTTGACTATCTGATTGATGATCAGCTTTTTTATTTACGATCGTTCCTCTATACTCAGTTTTGCCTGTTTTCAAGTCAGCAACAATGACGGATGCATATTCAAAGCCATGTTCAGCTTCTGGTTCTTCGGTAGCGAGTAAATATATATTTCCGTCTTTGATGATAGTTGCTAATGATTTCATGTCCTTTTCTCCAAGCGGCACCTGAAATTCGTTTACAGCTTTTTTCTGCTCCAAATCATAAACGATAACACGAATCTTGCCTTCCTTTTCCTCAGTGACATAGAGGTTTGTATCGTCATAGTAATTTCCGGGACCGACTAATGCTGCAATTTCTTTGGGCAGTTTTACTTCTTCCGATTTTTTTTCGTTAACGTTGTAAACGACCAATCCATTCTCTACATTTTGCTCTTCGATTTCCCCGTTTTCCAGCTGCTTCTGTTCATTAACGGATTTGTAATATAGAATGTAGTCGGCAGCATCCATACTGTTTACTTCGGGCAATTCTGTATAGTCTGTATAGACATTTTTCCTTTTGTTCGGTTCAGAAAGGATGGTCTCTTCACTTAACAATTTCTTGTCTGACAAATTGAAGGAATATAAATGCACTTCCGATGTTTCCTGCCCACCGTCGTTAGTAACCAGATAATTTTTAGTAAATACGTTTACCCGGCCATCTGTAAACTGGACATCATTCAACTCGACAGTAGAGTATTCTTCCTCTTTAGGGACCGGCATTTTAAGCGAAATCTCTTCCTTATCTTTTTTATCCAAAGCAGCAATATGGAAATTGAATTTCTGCCTATTATCTTTGAACTGATACTCTACTTGTGCATACACGATATTACGTTTATCTTCATAAAAGAAATCCGGGCTATTTTTTCCTCTCATAAAGCTGCGGTATTTTCTTTTGAGATTTTCTATTTGCTCACCATCATAGTCCATACTCTTTATTTGGGTAAAAAAAGACCGTTCACTTGCATACTCGGATCCCTCGGATGAAATCTCGACCATTTCTGAGGCAGTTTCTGTTTCATTACCATAAAACCCTCTTAATATCAGATTTTCGACAGTCTTTGAATTTCCTTCCTGCTTTTTGATGATATATTCAGGAAGCTGGCTTATTGAATACGCAGAATGAATGTAAAAACTGCTGATGGCTAATAGGATAACGACGATAAGTGAACTTATTTTCCAATATCGCTTCATATTATGATTCTCCTCACACGTTTACTTTTTTGTTTATCAATAAATTTCCAATCCAAATGGAGACAGCCATGATTATCAAGCACAGAATAGTTTCTATGACTAGCAGTTCCAGAGGATAAAAGAACATATCATTATAAAAAATCGCGCTAATCAAGATCGGGGAAAGAAAAATCGCACCTGCAGCTAGACAGTAAAGGATCCCCATCACAACTCCCTTAATACGGTAGCTTCTTTCCAGCAAGATAGCGGTGAACAAGATGAACACTGCTGTAAAACCGAGTCCATAGTATAAAAGGAATTGAACAAATGTCTTTGGAATAATGACCATTAACGCTACATTGCTTTGAATTAAACTTCTCGTACCTTTAACACTTTTAAAAACATCCGGCACAAGCGACTGAAAAAGAAGATTTTCCAACGGAAGTAGGATGATTTGCAGGGCTACTAAACCAAAGACCATAAGGAAAATGGCAGTTGCCTTCGCAAGGTAAATATTCAATCTGGAAGTCGGCAGCATCAAGAGGCGGTAAATAAAAGTATTCTTGCCGAACCAGTCACGATACCAGATTAAAAAAATGTAAAAGATAAGTGCAACGGCACAAATTGCAATCGGCCCCAAAAACCAAAAGCTATTCATGATTTGCGAAAAATCGAATTTTCCGTATTGTTCCACGAATTCAGTTTGAGTCATGGATTGATCAGACATACTATTCTTTGCTTCTGTCAAATAGCTTCTTGATTTAATAACCACGCCTAAAAATTGCGAAATGATCGTAATCGCCAATAAAGATATGTAAATTTTTATAAAACGGTTGAGTTCAAAATTAACTAGTTTAAAATATTTATTCACCCTTGGTACACCTCTCTCATCACATCTACCACTGATTTCCCTTCATTCAGACGCATATCCTCCGTACTGAATTCTTTCAGTACTTTGCCGTTATCCATCAGCACGACTTTATCAATCAGATGTTCAATATCGTTTATTTCATGAGTGGTAATGAGTACCCCGCGTTCCTCGACTAAATGGCTTGAGAAAACATCTGCAATTTGTTCGCGGCTAAACATATCAATGCCGGAAAACGGTTCGTCCATCAGTAAATAATCGACATCCAGCGCAAGCCCAAGGATAAGGTTGACTTTCGCTGTATTTCCTTTTGAAAGCTCGGCAATCTTATACTCTTCTTTCAGTTTGAAAAACGTTAATAATTCTGCGGCACGTTCCTTATTCCAGGCAGAATAAAAGTCTTCCATAAACAAAAATGCCTCTTTAATGGTCATTTGCGGAAGCATTGTAATCGCATCCGGGATAAAGGTTATATTTTCATAGCTATCCTTGGTTAGCTTTTCTCCGTCAATAAGGATATTCCCTTTATATGGTGTAAGCCCCATAATCGCTTTGAGGGTTGTCGTTTTACCGACCCCGTTAATCCCGATCAAACAAGTAATCTCACCCTTATTGGCTGTGAATGAAATATCGTCGAGCACTTTTCTGCGTCCATATCTTTTTTCCAGATTCGTAACCTCAATCATGGTTGATCTCCTCCATTTTTCTTTTCAGACGTGTATTTTTCTTTTACCATTGCTACTAATTCATCCAGGGAAACATTAATCGGCTTGATTGAGGTAATGAAGATCTCGACTGCCTGCATGATCAGTTCCTCCCGGATCGAATTTAAGATTTGTTCATCTGTTGTTATTCGACTTGGAAAGTTTCTTTCTGTATGGATCAATCCCTGTTCCTCCATTTCCTTATATGCTTTTTGGGCGGTATTCGGATTTATTTTCAACATGGAAGCAAGCTCGCGTCGGGACGGGATTTCCTGTCCGGCTTCCAATTGTCCGATGGCAATCTGTTCTTTAAAGTAGCGAACAACCTGCAAGTACAATGGATCACGATTATTAAAATTAACATTCATCCAAACAACTCCTAATTGTTTCCTTTCAAGTGTATGTATTAAGTGGTTCATACACCTTATATATGTACTATACCCATAATACACCATGCCTGTCAAACTGATTTTTTAAAATATAAAGAAAACCCCGAATAAATATAGCGGAAACCCTTTAAACTCCAGATAAAGAATTTGATACATCAACAATTTCTTAAATAATCCCATGAAAAAAGCAGCCATACCCCGCAAGGTAAGACTGCCTCCAATTTCTTTCCGCTGATTATTTGATCCTTATCTTCTCATTCTTTTCGACTTGAATGATTTTTCCATCCTGGATAACGAGAGTAATAGACCCGTATTTCATGGAATCCAGCATATTTTGAAGCTGGTCGGCCATTTTGGCGATCTGTTTGTGTTCCCCCATAATGAGTCACCCCCCTATTTAAAAACCCCATTTTTTTAGTTAATAGCTCTGTTAACTATCTCTGTTAATTTTATTCAGATCTCGGTTAATAATAGTTTGTTGATTGAATTAGTCAGAATTTAATATACAGAATAATCTATCTCCCCGGTCTTGTAAAGATAATTTTACGTATTACTCTTTCGCAGGTTGACACAATGGATATTGTATAGTAAATTCAAAAGAAATTGAATTATTGATATTTCTTATCCAGAGAGGTCGAGGGAATGGCCCTAAGACGCCTCAGCAACCTTCCATGTATTTTCGTCATTGGAAAGGTGCTAAATCCATCAAGTTATTTGGAACTTGAGAGATAAGGAGAACGACTGCCCATGTATTTTCAAAAGTCTTCTTCTTATAGAAGGCTTTTTTTGTTTTTATCCATAATTTAAAGGAGAAGTGAGCCATGTATAAAATTGACACATTTTTAGCACAAATCGGAAACAGAAGTGAATCTGCAACAGGAACCGTGAACCCGCCTGTCTACTTTTCCACTGCCTATCGACATGAAGGAATTGGACAATCATCCGGATATGATTATGTAAGAACCGGCAATCCAACACGCCAGCTTCTTGAACAGGCCATTGCCGATCTCGAAGGCGGCGACCAGGGGTTCGCCTGCAGTTCAGGAATGGCCGCAATCCTAACTGTACTTTCTTTATTCAAATCTGGGGATGAATGGGTGATTTCCAAGGATTTATACGGTGGTACATATCGTTTGTTGGAGCAAGGCTTTAAAAAATGGGGCTTAGACTGTCGATACGTGAACACAAGCTGTCTAGAGGAAATTGAAGGTGCCATTACTCCTCAAACGAAAGCGATCTTTATCGAAACCCCGACCAATCCCCTCATGGAACAAACCGATATTGCCGCTGTGGCTGAAATTGCCAAGCAGCATGGTTTGCTTTTGATTGTCGATAATACATTTTATACCCCTCTTCTCCAACAGCCTATCAAGCTAGGAGCAGATATAGTGATTCATAGCGCTACAAAATATCTTGGTGGCCACAACGATGTACTTGCTGGTCTGATTGTCGCAAAGGGGGCTGAATTATCCGAATCGCTCGCTCTTTATCATAACGGCACAGGAGCTGTTCTTAGCCCGTTCGATTCCTGGCTGCTCATGCGCGGTATGAAGACCCTTTCGCTTCGTATGGATCGGCACGAAAAAAATGCAAAGTTATTGGTAGAGTTCTTACAAAACCATGATTATATCGATGATGTTCTCTATCCTGGCAAAGGTGGGATGATTTCATTCCGCATCAGGGAAGAAGCATGGGTCAATCCGTTTTTACAGGAACTGTCTTTGATTACCTTTGCTGAAAGCCTGGGCGGAACCGAGAGCTTCATAACCTATCCGGCAACCCAGACTCATGCCGATATTCCCGAAGAAATTAGGACGGCCAATGGGGTTTGTAATAGACTATTGCGTTTTTCTGTCGGCATTGAAGACGGAGAAGATTTGATTCAAGATTTAGAAAAGGCACTAGTGGCAGTGAACAAGGAGGCTAGAGTATGACGGGATACAAAGAGTATTCATTCGAAACGCTTTTATTGCATAACCAGCATAAATTCGACAGTGCCACAGGCGCAGTCAGCGTTCCGATTCAGCATGCCTCTACGTTTCACCAAAGCAATCCGGAACAATACGGCAAATATGATTACGCCCGCAGCGCCAACCCGACCCGGGAAGCGCTTGAGGATATCATTGCCGAACTGGAAGAAGGCACAAGAGGCTTTGCTTTTTCTTCCGGCATGGCTGCCATCTCTACTGCCCTCCTGCTGCTGTCTGCCGGAGATCATATCATTGTTACGGAGGACGTTTACGGGGGAACTTACCGGATGGTGACAAGTGTTTTGACCCGGTTTGGAATCGAGCATACTTTTGTTGACATGACGGATATTGATAACGTGAAAGCAGCGGTAAGATCGAATACGAAGGCGATCTATATGGAGACACCCTCCAATCCGTTGCTTAAAGTAACCGATATCAAAGCAATCTGCACACTTGCTAAGGAAATTGGGGCGTTAACATATGTAGACAATACTTTTTTAACACCCGCCTTGCAAAAACCGTTAAATCTTGGAGCCGATATCGTCCTTCATAGTGCCACAAAGTTTTTATCCGGCCATAGTGATGTCATCGCGGGCCTTGCTGTCGTAAAAGACCCCGAGCTTGCCGATCGGCTATATGCCTTGCAGAACTCATTTGGCGCCGTACTTGGCGTACAGGATGCATGGCTTGTGATGCGCGGTCTGAAAACCCTGCATGTCAGAATGGAGCATTCAATGAAATCAGCACGAAAGCTAGCGGAGTTCCTGCAATCCCATCCGCTTGTAAAAGCAGTGCATTATCCGGGCCTTGAAGATCATCCTGGGTACAGCATCCAAGAGTCACAGGCAAGCGGTGCTGGTGCTGTATTGTCATTCGAACTCGAGAATGAAGATGTAGTGAATGCCTTTGTTTCGAACGTGGAGCTGCCTGTTTTTGCGGTAAGCCTCGGCGCGGTAGAATCGATTTTATCCTATCCCGCTAAAATGTCACATGCCGCCATGCCTGAAGCAGAACGACAAAAACGCGGAATCAGCAGCGGCCTCCTTCGTCTCTCGGCCGGTTTAGAAAATCCGGATGACTTAATCAAGGACTTTGCGGCGGCACTTGAGAAAAGCAGAATAAGCGTGAATCAATAATTCTAATAATCGATGAAAAAACCACCTAGACTGTTTGCCTAGGCGGTTTTCTCATCGGTAATATGATCGATTGTTTATTATCTTCAAACGGTTCAGGGTTTTGTTCACAAGGAAAGCGAATAACCATCCAGCGACAAATCCGCCCAAATGACCAGCGAAGCTTGTACCAGGTATCACTAAGGTCGTGAGCCAGCCAATCGCTATAAGGGCCAAAATGACGTTGCTTGATTCTTTATCAAGAAAGTTCTTCTTAAAGAGAACCAGATAAAAATAAAATCCAAATAAGCTGTATCCAAAACCAGATTCACCGACATCGAACTGGAAAGGGCCAGCAGGAATCAGGATGATAACGAGCGCTGCGGTCAATATCGAAAAGAAAAACAAGGTGATGAATTTGAGTGGTCCAAGCAACTTCTCAATGGCCGGTGCCGTTATGATAGTGAAAATCATATTCGTTAAGAAGTGCATCATTCCGCCGTGTATGAAAGCATATGTCAGCAACCGATAAAATTCTCCGCCGATAATTGTGCTTCGGTTTATTCCTCCCCATCTATACATCCAGTCACCAAGAAAAATAGTCACAATCATCATGATGGTATTCAGAAAAACAATCAGGCTTGTAATCGGATATGCCGATAAAAATTCTTTGAAAGATTCCCTTCTAATAAAGAGCATTTACTCATACCTTTCTTTATAAATTTCCATATTGGTCATTTTTTCCTATACATATTAATAGTAAACGATATTACCCTATGTGCAAAATGTATCGTTCTTTTCCAAAGAAAACCTCCTGAGATCATGATCAGGAGGTTTTCTTTCTCATTATTTATTTAGCGCAAGTTGCCTTAATCTGTTCGTGGATAAGGTAATATTACTTGCTTTTGCCGGATATACACTTTGCAATTTATCGTCAGAATAATTGGTAAGGCTTCCTTTGAATAAAACGCCTACTAACGGATCTTCCATCTCCGTGTATGAAAGAATGGTTCCCCGCTTTTCCAGATCGCCTTCTATTTGGCTTAAATCTGTCAGCGTTACATTGCCAAAAAACAATAAACTGGTTTCTTCCTTCCGTCCTTCCTGTTCGGTTGGAATTTCTACTTTCCGCTCTTTACGAATGGGCAGGTTTTCTTTCGTTAAATAAAGCGAGATAAAATCCTCGATCACCGCACTTGCAGTCGGCTTTGCACCTGCTCCTGCACCAATCAACGTCAAATCTCCTAGCAAATCTGTTTTGATTAACACAGCATTATTTACGTTTTCCACACCATAGAGCGGGTGCTCAGAATCGACGAACTCCGGTCCTATCTCAACCTTCAGGTCATCATTTATCGTGACAAGATGTTTCACCCGCAACCCTAACTGTTCCGCTGCCTGGATTTCTTCTATCTTGATGGCTGAAATTCCTTTTACCTCTACTTGGTCCCAATCTGGCTGGTCACCATAAATCCATTCACTTAAAATCATCGATTTATAAAAGGCATCGAGACCTTCAATATCATTTGTCGGGTCCTGCTCAGCATAGCCTTTTTGCTGGGCAACGGCTAGCGCTTCCTCAAACGATGCCCCTTTTGTTCTCATCATGCTCAGAATAAAATTGGAGGTTCCATTCAAAATCGCTTCAAGACGCTCCACTTTGTTGACCGCCAATAATTCCCGAAGCGTCCGCAAGACCGGTATTCCTCCGGCGACACTTGCTTCATACACAAACCGGACTCCATTTTCTTCTGCAATCTTTTGAAATTCCTTGCCATGATGGGCAATACAATCCTTATTGGCCGAAACGACGTGACAGCCATTTCTTAACGCAAACTCAATATATGTGCGTGCGGGTTCCATCCCACCAATCGCCTCAATCACAACTTCAGGCTGTTTTCTGGCAATGATTTCTTCAAAGTCCTTTGAAATAAAAACATCCTCATGAATATTTCTTGTTTTCTGCTCATTTTTTATTAACACACCTGCTAACTCAATCTTTCTTCCAATTAAGGACTCTAGCTGTTCTTTTCGCTCGGTAATTGCCTCAAAAGCACCAAGCCCCACTGTTCCTAATCCCAGTAGCGCAACTTTTAAAGTAGTCACTTTTCATTCCCCCTCCAAGTTCCTATTTAACAAAAAAACAGCCTCTCTACCATGGAGATAGAGAGGCTGTTTCATCATTATCCGTCTCTTATCTCGCAAAGCTAAAAACTTTGCAGGACTTAGCACCTTTTCAAACGATTGTTTGAAGGTTGCCGGGCTTCACAGGGCCATTCCCTCCGCCTCTCTTGATAAGACTATTCAATTAATTCTATTTTAGCAGAGTAATTCCCCGCTAACAACAAATACCTTTCCAAAAATCATTTCCTATCCAGCCATCCCTTTTTGCTGTCCTTGCTGGAGTTCATACATTTGATAATACTTGCCTTTCAATCCCATCAACTCATCATGATTCCCGCGCTCAACAATTTTACCTCTGTCGAGAACAAGAATTTGGTCCGCCTTTTTGATCGTGGAAAGACGGTGGGCGATAATGAAGGTTGTTCTGCCTTTTTTCAATACATCCATCGCTTCTTGAATGATCGCTTCCGTCTCGGTATCGATGCTTGACGTTGCTTCATCCAGAATCAGGATAGCTGGATTGAAGGCCAATGCCCTGGCAAAAGAAATAAGCTGGCGCTGCCCGGAGGAAAGAGTGCTTCCTTTTTCAATGACTGGCGAATCCATTCCCTTTTCCAGATGTGTTAACACATTCTCCCCGCCGACATCCTTCAATGCCTTTTCAATCATTTCTCGGGTAATTTTTTCATTTTCAAGGCTGACGTTGGACGCTATTGTTCCGGTGAACAGATACGGGTCCTGTAAGACAATCCCCATATGCTGGCGCAACGTTTGGTGCGGCATGTTTTTAATATCCATTCCGTCAATCGTAATGCTGCCTTCATTGCAGTCATAGAAACGGAAAAGAAGATTCATGATCGAGCTTTTTCCCGAACCGGTGTGTCCCACAAGTGCAACAGTTTCTCCCTGACTCGCAGAGAACGTGATATCCTTTAGGACATATTCATCTTCTTTATAGCCAAACGATACATGATTAAAATCGACATTGCCTTTATATCTTGGAATGCTTTCCCTACTTACAGAAATTCCTGGTTCATCCAGTAATTTGAATACTCTTTCACCGGCTACGAGTGCCTGCTCAAGATTAGCAAATTGATTGACGATTGCTTGGGCCGGATATAGCAAACGGTTGATAAAATCGACAATCGCATACAACATTCCAAGGGAAACCACGGACGTGGCGGTTAAAGACTGACCGCCAAAATACCAGATGAACGCAACAAAGCAAATGGTTTTTAAAACACCAATTAAATTATGGCCGGTCAATGAATTCAAGCTGAGTATTTTATTTTGATACGAGAAATGTTCATAATTCAGCTTTTCAAAGGATTCCTTCGATTGCTTTTCGCGCCGGAAAGCCTGAACGACGGTCATACCCTGAATGGATTCGTTAATCATTGCGTTTATATCACTGACACGCGCACGGATGACCTGATTATATGTCGAAGCAAATTTCCGGTAAACGATCGTCCAAACGACCAAAATCGGAATCAGCAGGAGCGCAAACATCGCAACTTGAGGATTAAGGATAAAGAGCGCAATGAATATGCCGAAGATCGTAATTGTGCTTGAAAAAAAGTTCGCAAGTACGGTGACATATAATTCCCGGATCGCTTCTGTATCATTGGTAATCCTCGCGACGACCTTACCTGCAGGAAGATTGTCAAAATACCGGATCGGCAGTTTTGATATATGAGAAAACACATCGGTCCTCATTCGTTGCACAATTCTATTTGCCGCTTTTTGCAAATAAAATCTCTGCCCGTATTGAAAAATCGATGAAACGACAACAAGCCCGAAATAGACAAAGACAAGCGTTAAAATCCTCGAAATTTCCGGCTGATAAAAACGCATCAGCTCCTGACTATTTAATAATATAGCATTGTAGCTGGCCCTTTCATCTCCTTTCGAAATGGTCAGCTTATCTCCAGAAAGCTCCCTTTTCCCATCAAAGGAAACAGACTGATCGACAAAGGCGAATTTTGTGCCAACCTGAAAGATTCTCACTTCTTTTCCCTTTTCTTCATTGTCGGAAAAGTATTCATCCCGTTTATATGATGCACCTTGGAACGAGACAGCATCTTCGCCTTTTTCGGTCTGATACCATTTTGATTCAATACCAAGGATATGGTTATCAATTATTCTTTTCGCCACAAATGGTCCTGTTAAATCGGCTGCAACAGAAACGGAAAGCATGATCAGGGCTGCGATGATGATCGATTTATATAGGGTGGCATAGTGATAGAGCTTTTTTACGACATTCATGCATCCACCTCCGTTCCTTCTTCAATCTGCTGTCTTACGAATTGTTCTTTGTACCAGCCGTTTTGTTCAAGAAGCTCCGGGTGTCGCCCTTCTTCAATGATTTTTCCGTCATTAAGGACAATGATCCAATCAGCATGCTGGACCGCTGATAATCTGTGCGTCGTGATGATGGTCGTTTTACCGGATCGTTCTTTTTGAATATTTTCGATGATTGTTGTTTCCGTTTTCGCATCGACAGCTGATAAGGAATCATCGAGAATTAAGATTTCTGGATTTTTGATGAGCGCCCTTGCAATCGAAATCCTTTGCTTCTGTCCACCAGAAAGAGCGACACCCTTTTCTCCGACAAGCGTTTCTAATTTATCAGAAAGTATTTCCAGGTCTTTCTCAAAGTCAGCAAGACGGATGGCGTCGTTTAGCTCTTGATTCGACGCGTTTTCTTTTCCGAATAGGATATTTTCCCTCACCGATCTTGAAAACAGGAAATGATCCTGGGGAACATACCCGATCCAATTCCGGACATCTCCTATCGCAATTTTCTCTAAAGGTATGTCGGCGATTGAGATGTTCCCGTTACCCAGTGGATATTCACGAAGCAGTTGTTTCACGAACGTCGTTTTACCACTGCCGGTTTTACCGACGACACCGAGGGTTTGCCCGCGCTCAATCGATACGGAAACTTCATCCAGGTTGAGAGTTTTCGAGGTCGGATACGTAAAATTGACCGCATCATATGAAATATTCCCGGGTTTTTCCAAGTGTATCGTTGATGCTTCGTTTTTCACATCTTCTTCATAAGAAAGGGTTTCCTGGACCCGATCAAGTGACGCGTTGCCCCTTTGTAGGATGTTGATCAATTCCCCAATCGCAATCATCGGCCAGATCAGCATCCCTAAATACACATTAAAAGAGACAAGGTCCCCGAGGGTTATCTGTTGCTGGAATACCATATAAGCTCCATAGCCGAGCCCGATTAAATAACTGATCCCAATCAAAACGGAGATGACCGGGTCAAACATCGAGTCGATCTTGGCAACCTCCACGTTTTTCTGGTACACATCCTCTGTCATATCCTGAAAGCGCCCTTCGTCTTCCCGTTCCTGGACGTACGCCCTGATAACCCGCACTCCTGATACTGATTCCAGGACTTTATCATTCAATTCCCCAAACGCATCCTGCGCTTGAGTGAATCGCTTGTGAATTTTATTCCCTAATATTTGCATCATGATCGCCATGACTGGAAGCGGCAGAATCGCGGTGATGGTTAGCTGCCAGCTTATTGTCGCACCCATGACAATCAGGATCGTAAACGTAAAGAGGATCGAATCCGCTAACGTTAAGATTCCGAATCCTGCCGTGTTGGAAATGGCTTTTAAATCGTTCGTGGCCCGGGCCATCAAGTCTCCGGTCCGATTCTTTTCAAAAAATGTCGGCGTCATCTTCAATAAATGCCCCATGAATTGGGAGCGCATCTTCCTTTCGACCAGGAAGGCACCGCCGAAAAGCTGGTAGCTCCAAAGGTATCCGAACACATAATTACCGAGCCCTAGAAGAGCTATATAGCTGATATACTCCACAATTACCCCGTTCGTTAAATTGCCGTTGTTGATATCGTCAATCGCCATACCAACCAGCTTTGGCGGAATAACCTCAAGAATATTAACGATGGCTAAAAATAAAATTGCAAATGTATAGCGTCTCCATTGTTCTTTAAAGAACCAGGATAGCTTCTTGAAAATCGAAAACATGTTGTAACCTCCTTCTGTTTGTCCATAGCACTTGACTACCCGCTGTCTGTATCCACTGCATAAATCGGCCTCACTTCAGATAAACATCTCATCATCATTCCTCCTATACTTTACTTAGTATTTGATAAAAATAAAAAGCTCCGCAAAAACATGCGAAGCTCATTTATATGCGGAAAAATCACACAAAATGAAAAAAAGTGCATGCTACGACCTATGTCGCAGCCTGCACTTAGCAGATACATTCTTGATCGCTTTTGTTCCAAAGATCAGAACAAAGCAACAGGACAGGCTGCGTTATGTGAAATGTTAAGCTGCTCATTTCGCCTATTGATTAACATCATAACGTTCACCTTCCTTAGAAAAATTTGTTTGATTCATTGTAAGATTACAATAATAAGAATAATTTGTCAATTGAGATTTCTGGGTATATGCCACAGTCCTGTGTGATGATCTTATTTAAAAGCCATGGCTGCTTTTACAGCTTTTTTCCAGCCTTCATATAAATCTTCCCGTTCGTTATCTTCCATGGAAGGTTCAAATGTCTTATCAATCGCCCACTGTTCTGCAATTTCTTCCTTGTTTTCCCAGTACCCTACCGCAAGTCCAGCCAGATAAGCCGCCCCTAGTGCAGTCGTTTCATTAATTTTCGGTCTTTCAACCGGAACATTCAGCATATCGCTTTGAAAGTTCATCAAGAAATCATTTTTAACAGCACCGCCATCGACACGGAGCGTCTTTAATTGGATCCCGGAATCAGCTTCCATCGCGCCAAGAACGTCATTGGTCTGGTAGGCGAGCGATTCTAGTGTGGCTCTGATAAAATGCTCTTTTGAAGTTCCTCTCGTAAGGCCAAAAATTGACCCGCGAACATCACTGTCCCAATACGGTGTACCGAGCCCGACAAAAGCGGGTACAACATAGACACCATCGGTCGAAGGCACTCTTTTCGCGTATTCCTCGCTATCTTTTGAATCCTTCAGCATACGCAAGCCGTCGCGCAGCCATTGAACCGCGGATCCCGCAACGAAGATGCTTCCTTCAAGTGCATACTCGACCTTGCCATCAATCCCCCAGGCAAGGGTGGTCAATAACCCGTTTTCAGAACGGACCGCGTTTTCACCGGTGTTCATAAGCATGAAGCAGCCAGTTCCATACGTGTTCTTCGCCATGCCTTTTTCAAAGCAAGCCTGCCCGAACAAGGCGGCCTGCTGGTCCCCTGCAGCCCCGGCAATCGGAATTTCCTTACCAAAGAAATGATAATCCACCGTATTCGCGTAGACTTCAGAGGAAGGACGGACTTCAGGAAGCATCGACTTCGGCACTGTCAAAATCTCAAGCAACTCTTCATCCCATTTTAGATCATAAATGTTATACATGAGTGTACGGGAAGCATTGGAATAATCAGTCACATGCGCCTTGCCGCCTGATAACTTCCAGATTAACCACGTATCAATCGTGCCAAATAATAGTTCCCCGTTTTCCGCCTTTTCACGTGCACCCTCTACATTGTCGAGGATCCATTTAACCTTTGTTCCAGAGAAATAAGCGTCAATTAATAATCCCGTTTTCTCGCGGAACAAGTCATTATGGCCATTTTCTTTTAATACATTACAGATATCGCTTGTCTGCCTGGATTGCCAAACAATCGCATTATATACCGGACGGCCTGTTTCCTTTTCCCATACTACCGTCGTTTCCCTTTGATTCGTAATGCCAATTCCCGCTACCTGCTCAGGTTTTACGTTTGACTCAGATAAGCATGAAGCAATAACGGCAAGAATGGTTCCCCAAATTTCGTTTGCGTTGTGTTCAACCCAGCCTGGTTTAGGGAAATGCTGGGTGAATTCCTTTTGTGCGATATGAACGATTTCACCCTTCTTATTGAAAAGAATAGCACGTGAACTAGTTGTTCCTTGATCCAAAGATAAAATATATTGCTCCATTTTCAACTCTCCTTTATCCAATTAATATACTGTACCATACCCACATATCGAGATTGCCAGACTTCGGCTTATTGCGCGTTTTTATGTTTCCTATTAATCTCAAGAACGGCCGGTCGTTTTCCAAATAGAGCAACCGATATTAATACGATAGCAATTGCTGCCAATACAATCCAAAAATATTGATCTACTTCTCCGGCAAAGGTTGCTCTATAGAACACTGCTCCCAAGCTGCCTCCAAGTATCGGGCCAACGACCGGAACCCAAGAATATCCCCAATTCGATCCGCCTTTACCCGGAATCGGAAGCAGGAAATGGGCGATCCGAGGTCCAAGGTCCCTTGCAGGGTTAATCGCATAACCGGTTGTTCCTCCAAGCGACATACCGATAGCTACAATCAATAACCCGACCGCAAATGGATTTAAACCTTCCGTAAACTGATTTGCCCCAATAAACAGCAATCCTAATACTAGAATAAATGTTCCGATTATTTCACTTAATAGATTGGAAACAGTATGAGGAATGGCAGGGCTAGTCGAAAAAATGCCTAGCTTTGCACCTGGATCATCCGTTGCTTTCCAGTGCGGAAGATAATGCAAGAATACTAGTGTTGCTCCTAATATTGCGCCAATCATTTGGGCCAAAATATAACCCGGAACATCTCCCCAGGCAAAGTCCCCATTTATAGCCAGCGCTATCGTAACAGCAGGATTTAAATGGGCACCGCTTATCGATCCGACCGCGAATACACCCAGCGCAACCGCAAGACCCCAGGCAATCGTTATCGTAATCCAGCCTGCATCCTTGGCAAAAGATCTGTTTAATGTCGAACCTGCCCCGATGCCTGCACCAAATACAATTAAAATCATCGTGCCTATTACTTCTCCCCAAAATGGCGTCATTTCAGGTTCCCCCTTTTTTTAGACTTTTCTATAACAAGCCGCGATAAAAAAGGAGATCACAACAGAATCAATCCTCATAAAAATGAGAGTGCATCTGTGTGATCTCCTAATCTCCGTCACTGTTTTAACTTGTTATATGAAGTATAAAAGATTATGAAAGCGCTGTCAAGTTTAAACAAAATCACCCATTTACATATTAAATTTTCCCTCTTTTTTCAAAACCCCCTCCTACCTCCCAATATTCGTTGACAAGCCAAAGTCTGTCACTAGATTAATATGTTGGAGACGGAAAGATGAGAACTATTTTTGTTTAAAGAATGGGAGAGATTAAAAAGTAATGGCGTAACCCTGAACTTTCTTTTACAATCGAATTAGATTCTAGTACATACAAGGTGGAGGTATATATGAATAATCATGAGATTGATTACAAAATTCATGGAGACGATATGCAATTCGTAGAAGTGGAGCTGGACCCAAATGAAACCGTCATCGCGGAAGCGGGAGGCTTGATGATGATGGAGGACTCCATCCATATGGAGACGATTTTCGGGGACGGTTCAGGCGAAGGCGGCGGCGTTATGGGGAAATTGTTCAGTGCCGGCAAACGGATGCTAACCGGAGAAAGCTTATTTATGACCGCATTTACGAATCAAGGATCTGAAAAAAGACATGTATCCTTTGCTTCCCCTTATCCGGGAAAAATCGTGCCCATGGACTTAAGCGAATTAGGCGGTAAAATCATTTGTCAAAAAGACGCCTTTCTCGCGGCAGCAAAAGGTGTTTCTGTAGGCATTGAATTTCAAAGAAAAATCGGTGCCGGCTTCTTCGGTGGCGAAGGGTTCATCATGCAAAAGCTGGAAGGAGACGGAATGGCCTTTGTTCACGCAGGTGGGACGATCCATAAGAAAGAGCTTGCTCCCGGTGAAGTCCTGCGGGTCGACACAGGTTGTCTAGTCGCCATGACAAGTGAAGTAGATTACAATATCGAAATGGTTAAGGGTGTAAAAACCGCTTTATTCGGCGGAGAAGGCCTTTTCTTCGCAACACTGCGCGGTCCAGGAACGGTTTGGATTCAATCGTTGCCATTCAGCCGATTGGCAAGCCGGGTATTTGCCGCAGCCCCATCGGGCGGCGGTTCCAAAGATGAAGGAAGCGTCCTCGGAGGAGTATTCAGGATGTTTGATGGAGACTGATTGTCGGAAGCCAGATCTGTTGATCTGGCTTTTAAATTTGAAGTAAAACGCTCCCCTTTATTGGAGTGCCTCCCAGAAATATAGCATTTTTTGTCGAGAAATCGATATATGTAAAAAGTTGATAATAAATGTGCCGAAGTTGATGATAAATCCAGAAAGTTGATAATAAATGAATCAAATTCGCTGATAAATCCCAAAACTCGATAATAAATCCACACACAGCAAAAATACCGCCAGTCTAACGGCGGCAGCACGAGTTTTTTGTTTGATCAACATGAAAATTAGTGGCAATTGAGATAAGCCAAGTTGAAAACTTCGATTTTCCATTATACTTGTGTTGAATGTTCGATCGCTTTTGCCATTGTTTCCTAAGCGATATCTTCCGCCATTTCTCTGTAATACATTATTTATACTAAATATTTTACAAAAAAGTCATAGTTTTGCTGAAATAGCCGGCAAACGCTTCTGTATCACCTTTCATTCATCGCCTTAGCAATCAGGTTGCTTTCATCCATTCTTATTCCCCGCTTCCTCCCGGATCATTTCAGCCTGTTTATTTCTCAAATCAAATCGTTCAATTTATTCGTTAACTTTCTTCAAATGTCCCTTTCACTATCGCTTTCCCGCTTTCAACCATCATCTGGCCCATCGCAAATACAGTATCCACTTCATACGTTTCTTTATTTAATAGCACAAGGTCTGCATCTTTGCCTTCTTTAATGCTTCCTTTTTGAACAAGCTTAAGAATGCGGGCGGGATTTTCCGTAATCACTCGTATGGCAGTTTCTATAGGGACTCCTTCCTCAACGATAGCAGCCCGGACTTCGTTATATAGAGAAGAACATTTCCCGATATTCATCCCCCTTAAATGACCGCTTTCATCAAAATCCGGAAGACTTGCCTGTCCATCAGAGGTAAAAGTAATCCTGCTGATCTCTACCCCTGCATTAAGGGCTTTTTTTAGAGCCTTGCACGATTTCACCTCGCCATTTTCAATAAACTTCTTAATTGAGCTTGTCGTAAAATCAATGAATCCTCCCTTTTTGGCATACTGGATGCCTGCTTCGAAAAGATGGTGATTTCGGTTAATGTGCGTAGGGTAAAACTGTTGGATCGGGATCTCTGTTTTTTCAATGACCTGCTCGATCACATCCAAATGATCAAGGCTATCGCCGACATGGATATTTACGATTCCTGCTTTCCCGGATAAGAGGCCGCCAATCCGGGCAGCTGAAGCGATTTTAGCCATTTCCTCAACGGTTGGCTGCGAAGAACGGTGATCCGCAATCGCAATTTCACCCGCTCCAATGACTTTATCAATCAAAATGAGATCATCCTCGATTTTTCCTGTTAGGGTTTTTACCGGCACCTGGTAGGAACCTGTATGTACATAACAGGTGATCCCCTCTTCCTCTAGCCCCCTTGCCTTCGCGATCAAATTTGGCATCGTTCTCGTTGTCCCATCTGTCCCAATCACACCTATTAGTGTTGTAATACCTGCTATGGTCACATCAGTTAGTTGTATTTCCGGTGTCCGTGTTTTATAGCTGCCTTCACCGCCTCCACCGATAATATGCACATGAGAATCGATAAATCCGGGCACTACTAACTTTCCCTTCGCATCAATCACTTTAATATCAACGAATTGCTCCGGTATCTCGATATGGTCCTTGATAAAGCCAATTTGCTTCCCGACGATCAAAATATCTTTTTTTCCAAGATAGTCCGGGGCGTAGGTCTCCCCATTTTTAATAAGAGTTAACATTCTTACCAGCCTCTCCTTTCAATTTAAAAATAGGTTTTATTTTAAGTGTCCCGGGTAAATAGAGTACATAACCAAACAAAACAATTATTTTTTTCAAAAGGAGAAGGACGTTATGTACGAAATTATCTCATCTGACTTAAAAATTAAAAATAAATTGACCATGAGACAAATCATGGATCTTCATCAAGAAATGAAAAATTATGAAGGCAATATTTATTTGCTTTGCAAACACAAGGTCGTGGACGCAATCAGTTTATCAAAATTAGTTTCTTTTATGTTGACTGTAGATGAAGATTCCAAAATTAAAGTGGTTGTTGAGGGACAGAACGTTCAAGACATTCTTGATAAAGTATCTAAATGCTGTAATCCCGCTTCCCACGAGGAGCGTCATAACTACAAATTCTACATCAACCCTACTGAGACAGTTCAGATTTAACCAAAACTAAACCAATGCCACGGGATGTGAAAAAGATGCGAACAATTTTAATGATTATCGGTGCTATCGTTGTTATTGCCATTATTGCAAATTTCTTATTTTAAATATGAGAAGCTGCCATTTTTTAATGGTGGCTTTTTATTTTGCGTCAAATAACCTTCTGGCATGCAGCTAATAAAACAAGAAAGGAAACCGGCGGGCGCCCGTTTCCTTTCTTGTCCTCATTTTTATCATCTGCGCCTTCATGGCTGCTCTTGTTCATCTTCTTCGACTGGATCAGGAGGGGAATGTCCCTGCTTTTCAGGTTCCATTGGACGTTCCTTTTCTTTGTTTTTATCTTCAATTCCAGCTTTTCAATCTTGAGAGTCATTTGCCGCCGGATCATTACCAGATGGGCGTTCTTTTTCTTTCTCTTCTTCCTCATTCTTATTGAAGAATCTGTCTTGCCACCTTTTCAGGCCATCTTGAACATCTTTTTTTCTATCATTCCAATATTTGCGTCTCTGTTCACTTTCGATTTCTTTTTCACGCTGTTCAATTAACGGGCCGATATCGTCAACATTAAAATCCTTAGGTTCCTGATTCTTCAGAGCCTCAGTCATTAGCCGCCCGAAAATAATTGCGGCACCCTCACTGCTGTGGGTTGTTAAATGATTTTCGGCATCCGTTTTGTCATATCCCGTCCAAACCGAGCCGACCAGAGTTGGCGTGTAACCCACAAACCATTGATCCTGTACGCCGCCTTCTGCTCCCTCGATCGAAAGCTCGGTTGAGCCGGTTTTTCCGGCAATTTCCCATTCGTTCACTGCCGCGTTTTTTCCAGTTCCGTATTCGACGACACCCAGCAGCATCGCAGTTATTTGATCCGTCACAGCCTTTGTCGTCACCCTTGTTTTCTTGTCTTCCCAAGTTGCTACTTCTTTTCCTTTTGCATCCTCGATTTTTAAAATGGCGTGGGATTGCATTCTTTCACCATCATTGGCAAATGTAGAATAGGCACCCGCCATATCAAGCGGAGAAACTCCATCGAACATTCCACCAAGGGCAATGGTCAAATTACTATCCTCTTTCTCGAGCGGAATTCCAAACCTTTCGAGCGCATCGATCCCTTTTCCAATTCCTATTTCGTTTAACAGCCATACAGTAGGTACATTCAAGGAATTCATAACTGCTTCATACATCGGAACTTCGCCTTTGTACTGCCCTCCGAGATTGGAAGGCTTATACCCACCGAAAGCCATCTTTTCATCCTTTAACATATAGGAAATTTCATAGCCTTCCTCAAGTGCCGGCGAATAAACTGCAAGCGGCTTTATCGTAGATCCCGGGCTTCTTTTTAACTGGGTCGCCCGGTTGAAACCGAGGAATTGATGTTCGCCCCTTCCTCCGACAAGCGCTTGAATACCGCCAGTCTTTGGATTCAACAAGACTGCCCCGCTTTGCACCAGTTTATCACTTGTGCCTTTCGGAAAAATGCTGTCGTGTTCATACACTTCTTCCGCTGCCTTTTGCATGTCCTGATTTAAAGATGTATAGATTTTATATCCGCCGGTCAGAAGCTCCTCCATTTCTATTTCATATCTATTGGAAGCTTCAGAAAGGACATGGTCCACGTAATAAGGATATTTTCCCTTTAACGGATCGCTCGGCACGGAGTCATCCAGGACTACTTCTTCCTTAACTGCTGATTCATATTCCTGATTGGTGATAAAGCCGTGCTCTTCCATCCTCGATAAAACCAAATTGCGTCTGTTCATAGACTTATCTAAATGCTTATAAGGATCAAGGGCCGACGGGACGTTAATGATTCCTGCAAGCATGGCAGCCTCCGCGACAGTCAGTTCCTCCACTTCTTTCGCGAAATATACTTGTGCTGCCTTATTAATTCCCCATGCTCCATGTCCGTAATAAATTTGATTGAGATACATTTCCAATATTTCGTCCTTGCTATATTCCTTTTCTACTTCCCTGGCTAGGAAATATTCCTCCGCCTTCCTCTTGAAGGTTCTGTCGGATTCGAGCAGAGCTATCTTCGTCAACTGTTGTGTGATCGTACTGCCGCCTTCCTCAATACCAACAGCTTTGAGATTTGTATAAAACGCCCGGGAAAGTGCTTTATAATCAATGCCATTATGTTCATAAAATCGGTGATCCTCTATGGCGACTACAGCATTCTTCACATGGTTCGGCATTTTTTTTATCGAAAGGCCCTCCGTTTTATTCGCGGTAATTTTGCTTGCAAGCTCCCCATTTTCATCGTATATTTCCGTTGAACGTTCCAGTTGATCCTTAAGATTGCTAATATTGGTTTCAGGCTTAAAGAACGTAAAAAAACCAACTGCAAGAATGGTTACAGCTGATAATAAAATGAAGCTTCCTTGAATAAGCCAGGAGGGTGTAATCTCTCTTATTCCTCTGAAGAACCCTCTGAATCCGTTCATATAGACCCCCTAATTATCAAAAATCCATCTTTTGTCCGTTTTTTATGCATAAATATACCCATTTTTCTGTACCCATATATCTCTAAACTTAAACTAGTCCGGAAATTACGTTATTTTTGTACAAAAAAACAACCACCGATTATTATCGAGAAGTTGTTTTTATACTTTTCTCTTTTCATTTTTCCCAGTAGCTTGTTCGGTATCCGCAGTTTCAAGACTTTTTGAAGTGGAGAACTCCTGAATCAACGTTTCCATATACATATAAACGATTTGCCTTGTTTTATCGTCGGTTCCCAAAATATCCAAATGTTTTAAGCATCGCTTAATCGTAGGGTGCATTTTTGCATCAGCTTGAAGCATAGTTACCACCTCTTATTCACTAGCATAATTTAAGATTATCTTATTTTTGGAAATGTTACATTAGACTTTTGACTCATTTCTATGAAGTTCCAACATAATTCTATTTAAATGAATGAGTATTTTTTCTCACTTATGAGGGAGAAGTGAATCTTTCCTGAAGATTTTGGCATAATTATATGAAAGTTAGGGAAAACAGTAACTAATTATTTTAAATCGATTTCGATAACAATACAGTTAGGAGATGGGGAGTATGTTAGCGGAATTCAATCATATCATCGCTGCATTTGATTGCAGCGATGGCAGCGAAAAAGCAGTTGAATGGGGTGCGAGGCTAAAGAGATCTTTTCCTGATGCTACTTTAACGATCGTTCATGTCTTCAAAGAAAGAGTCGAGCAAAAGAGTGTTGGAAATCCTTCCGGCAGGGGATTTGCCAATGATGGAATTTATATCGACCCGACACAGACATATCCCGTGAATACCACGGAACAAAATTCGATGAATCAAGGTGGAGATACACATTCTGTTGTTAAAAACAGCAGTTCGAAGGCGAAGAATAAAGCATTTTCAATATTGGATGAGTTCAAGACAGAAGGGCATTTCGAAATATTGGAAGGAAATCCGGCAGAAAGCATTTGCAGCTACGCAAAGAGAACAAACGCTGATATCATCATTGTCGGCAGCAGCGGTAAAACCGGCTTAAAAAAACTGTTTCTCGGAAGCACGAGCAGTACGGTAGCCAACGAAGCGCATTGTCCGGTATTGATTGCTAAATAACCAAAAGCTGTCACAAAGATATGTGACAGCTTTCTTATGGTTGATCAACCAATTTTACGAGCATGTGGGCTAACTTATGGCGTTCTTCTTCATTGCCGACTTTCCAAAGCTCCTGAATAAGCTTTTCTTCACGGTTTTTTGGTTCTACCTTATCAGCGAGATAATCTGCCACCTTTTCGGCGGTACTGGCAAGTTGCTCTTCATTTAAACCGATCTTCTTGGCCACATCCAACCTCTTGTGTAAATATGTTTTAAATTCATTAAAATTCGATAAAATATGGTCCATTCTTTCCGGATCAATTTTATCAAGGGCCTCATCCACATTTTCTGTGTTGACGTTCCCATCCTTTTGCACAACATGTTCTTTTTCCGCCAATATGAGTTCCTCCTACTTGTGTTTTCAAAATTTTCACTGGTACATCTTATGTAATACCCGATTTTCGAATAACTGAATCCTTATCTTTTTTTACTGTTTGCTATGTGTGCTCAAATTATACTTTTGTGTTCTATTGGTTCCCACTGTCTTGTATGACTTCCTCAAACCTGGCTTTTGCTTCGTTTTCTTCTAATGAACTGTAAATGCGGTAATCAGCTCCATCCAAAATACGAAAATGTCGACTGATGATGTTTTGCTGCAAGATATAACCCGCTTCCCGGGATAGCTCCTTCCACCATACTTTTCCGCCGAGAGTTTTCTCTTTCCGGTAATCCATCCCTTCTCTGGCGATTGTCTCAAGCAACTCCAATGGATCCCCCCCAAAAGAGGACTGAATGACATTGCTTTCTCGGAATAGCGCACAAATCGCAATGGACACGGTCCATCCGGGCATAATTCTGCCTTTTTCAATTTGGACAAGTGTCTTTTTCGATACACCAATCATTTCTGCTAACTTTTCCTGGGTATACCCCATCTCAACTCTAACAAGCTTCAAATTCTCAGAAATGATTTCGATTATTTCTTCTTTTGTCATCTCCACTCACCGCTTCTGTTTTAGTGTAATTTTACACTGTTTTTTATTTTTTTCAAGCCATAGAAAAAGCCGCTCCCGTGAAGGAAGCAGCTTAAGACAGAGAATAATTATTAGGTGATTATTTTGATTTATGAGCGTTCACCCGATAATATGAGCGATTATCCAGATTTATGAGCGTTCACACGATTATATGAGTGATTCACCCTAATTTATAATCGATCAATGCGGACTTAATTCGCATAATAGGCATTTTTCGTGAGCACCCGTGTTGCCGTCGAATAAAGCAATACGACTACGACCGCTGACAGAATAAAACTTGCAAGCATATAAGTTCCGTTGTAGACAAGAGAGTAAAGTGCTACAGGCTGTCCCTCCGGTGCATATGAACCGAAGAACACGATACCTGTCATATAGTGACAAAGAAACCTTAGAAGACTGCCAATGAATATACCAAGAATTCCATAGGTAATTCCTTTGCTTTTATTTTCTCCTTTGAATCCTTCGGTCACCTGTTTTGCGAATACTCCCGCAAACCCTACAACAGAAAATGCAATAAAGTAATCAATGAAACCTTGTACGGGATGTAAGATAGAAGAGAACCCGATAACCACCTGTAATAAACCTAATAAAAACCCTGTTGCCAGTCCGCCTTTAATTCCCCAGCGGAAAGCCATCAAGAATACAGGGACCATCGTGATTGAGACAGATCCTCCCTGCGGCCATATTCTCTGAAAGATTAGGCCCGAAACCAAATCCAGCAATAAAGCTAGTGCCGCAAAGATGGCAACCTCTACTAAAAATAACGTTCTTTTGTTCATTTTCCTTCCCCTTTCCTACTCGGGAAGCTTTCATGAGTACACCTGGCACATAAAAAAGCAATGCCAGGGCGGTAATGGATCATCCCAGCATTGCTCATATCCAAAACCACATCCCTACGCTAGCATTAACTAACAGGTTCTTAGGGTCAGAACTCACTCGCTCACTCTCAGCCATTTTACGGCTCCCCTTGTGGACGTATTTTTTTTTATTCCTCGGTAAGAATATACTACTAGTTTCATGAGAATTCAAGCAATATAAATATTTCATTGTCATTTGGTCTAAACCAACTTCTTTACCTGCGAACAATTGAAATGATAAAGGCCAATTTGTATGGATGGGCCCGACATTGTTTCTATAGACATACTCAAATATCGTTTGTTATCTTTATTTAGTGTTACGATTTGATGGAGGTAAAGTGATGTTGCAAAAAAATAAAATCAGCTCCGCGGAAAAAGGAGCATATATCAGTATTGTCGCTTATTTGTTTTTAGCGGCTTTAAAATTGACAATTGGCCATTACGGGAATTCACAAGGACTATGGGCGGACGGACTAAACAACTCAACAGATATTATCGCGTCCATTGCGGTATTAGTCGGATTGAAAATATCAAAAAGGCCGCCTGATGATGATCATTTATATGGCCATATGCGAGCGGAAACGATTGCATCACTCATAGCTGCGTTTATCATGGTATCAGTTGGTCTACAGGTCATCATTGGGGCCGTCCAATCATTCATCCGGCAGAACCAAGAAACGCCAAGCATGCTTACGGCCTATACCGCCTTGTTTTCCGCGCTACTTATGCTCGGTGTGTACCTTTATAATATTAGGCTCAGCAAACGGATTAATAGTGCAGCGATTCACGCAGTGGCGCAAGACAATAAATCTGACTCATTAGTGAGCATCGGTGCTTTTATCGGAATTATTGGAACAAAATTCGGGTTAGGTTGGCTTGATTCCGTGGCGGCATTAGCCGTGGGCCTAATCATTTGCAGAACAGCCTGGAGTATTTTCCGAGACGCTTCTCACACGTTAACCGACGGCTTTGATGAAGCCTTGCTACAAGAAATCAACGAGACAATCGCGAGCGGCGATCGAGTCAAAGCTACAAGCGATATAAAAGCACGCATGCACGGAAATGAGATTTTTCTTGAAGCGACTGTCCATGTTGACCCACAGTTAACGGTCATCGAAGGTCATGATATCACGGAGGAAATAGAAAACACCCTTCAGGAAAAGCATCATATCAAACATGCCATCATACATGTCGAACCACACTTTATTACAAATAATAATTGACGAGATAAACGCTTGGATTTTCAAAAATCCAAGCGTTTTTCTTCTCTCACTATCTCAATTTGTTAACAAAAGCAGGAACATTTTCCTTGTATTTTTTACAACAAAGTAACTCTTTCGACATATGAATCACATCCTGTCTAAACATTCTTCCAATAGAATCAATGTGTACCATACTTTTGGGATAGGAGTTGAAGAATTTGAACAAGTCAATGTTAGCAGGAACAGGTATTGCATTAATCGCTCTATTTAGTCCGCTTCAGGAGACATTTGCCGCGGAGTATAATGGAACGGGTGAGGTCAGGAAAATCGACAATATCGCACATCGCGGTGCTTCAGGTTATGCTCCTGAAAATACCATAGCTGCTTTTGACAAAGCTGTTGAAATGAAATCCGATTATATTGAAATAGACGTTCAAAGAACGAAGGACGGCGAACTGGTCATCATTCATGATAATAAAGTCGACCGTACTACAGACGGCACAGGTTATGTTAAAGATTTAACCTTCGACCAAATCAGAAATCTTGATGCGGGAAGCTGGAAGGGTGAGGAATTTACAGGAGAAAAGGTTCCGACTTTTGATGAAATTCTCGATAGATATCGCGGGAGAACCGGTATATTAATAGAATTAAAGAATCCAGAGCTCTATCCGGGGATTGAAGAAAGTGTCGCCCTCAAATTAAAAGAGCGTAACATGGATAAACCAAGAAATGAAAAGATCATTGTTCAATCCTTTAATTTTGATTCTATGAAAAAAATGGACCGCCTTCTCCCAAGAGTTCCAGTCGGCGTCCTTACTTCATCAAGATTGCATACTTCGGAACAGGCTCTGAAGGAATTTTCAACCTATGCTGAATATTTTAATCCGAATTACGGCATTGTATCGAAAGATTTGGTAGAACGTGTCCACTCGCTTGATATGAAAATCGCTTCCTGGACCGTGCGCAGCCAAGCAACTGCCGATTTTTTATTGGATATGAAAGTCGATGGGATTATTACGGATTATCCGGATTACGTAGATCCAAGAAAATAAATCTTTTTTAGACAACATTCAAGAAGCCTTGCTGCCATTTTGGAGCAAGGCTTCAATTTGTTATGTATATGACCGTTATCCTATCGTTTATTGATAAACTGTCATGATGGGACCCCCGGCATTTTATTTTCTTCCTTGTACAATATTATTGAAGAGAACTGCCGCCAGAGAATAAAATAAAGCACACCCGTTTGTCAGTGTGCTTAGAATATTAAAGTTCTATAATTTTTTGTTCATCTGCTTGAACATTCCACGTGTCAGCTAGAGACGAAGATTGAATAAGTAAAGAAGGATCCGCCTGATAAACATTTGAAAAAACCTCATGGCGTGACTTTGTTTTTTCAATCTTGATTCCTTTGTCTCTGAATTTCGTAATCAATTCATTCTCCAACATGCTCACCTCTGTTAGATTTTATGTATTCTTACATTACCTACCCAAAACTTTTTGCTATGAAACATGTTTTGATAAATATTTTTTTGTAGCCGGTTTAATCAGGTTTGTAGCCGGAAGTTTCGGTTTTGTAGCGAGAATTTTCGTTTTGTAGCCCGTTCCCGTTTTTGTAGCTGGAATTTCGATTTTGTAGCCGATTTGATCAGTTTGGTAGCCGGAAGTTTCGGTTTTGTAGCGGGAATTTTGTTTTTGTAGCCAGTTTCCGTTTTTGTATGTAAAAGTTCCATTTCTACGTTTTTCTCATATCATTCACTATTTTGCACTTCACTATTCATGTATGGTTGTTAATGAGGTTAAGATTCCAACTATCATAATGGTCAGGCTGGAATAGAAAAACGCCCCAATCCCAACGATCCCAATCCCTGATAAAATGATGCATCCGTCAATTACAAAAATAAGCACCCCTACGTTTATCGCTGTCTTTTTAGAAATGATCTGAGCTATCAAATCTGTCCCTCCGGTGCTTGTTTCATACCTGAGCATTAATCCTACCCCTAACCCGATGATAACACCGCCGAGAATCGCACTTACAAAGATAGGCAGTTCCCAGCCTGTCTCAAAATTAGAAAACAAGTCGATAGTAAAAGAAGAAAAAAGCAATCCATGAATGCTATGGAAAAAATACCTTCTTGCTGAATTCCACACATATATGTAAAGCGGAATGCTGATAATAATTGTCGTTAATCCCACCGGAGAACCAAAATAATAATGCATAAGTAGGGCAATCCCAATCAACCCACCATCCAATAAGTGATAAGGAGCCAGAAAGAAATTCACCCCAATGCCAACCGACAGGCTGCCAATCAAGATAGCTGTCATTTTTTCAAATATGCCGGTTCCCCCCTTGTCCTTTTCCTATAATAATAGATTATGGCTATTATCCTGATTTAGTCTTAAATTTATTAATACGCGGGAAACAGAATTAAAAAAATAATTTGTTCATATTGTTTAACATCATTAATATACGGTAACTGATAACCATATATATTTAATAATCGTTATTCTTATCCACTTTTTAGGTGATTTGACTAGAGAAACTAGTTTTTTTATAATTAAAGTATTTAATGGATGTTAACCAGGGGTGATAAGATGGGGTATTAATATTGTTTCAAATAGACGGACAGATAATACAGACTAAAACCTCATCACCGTCTGTAGTTAATGGAAAACTGTAAGAATATAAGATTTATCTTTTAATACCTTAGGAGGTGGATTTCTTTATTCGTCATACCGGCGGGTAAAGGAAGACTATTTGGACATATTAAACTTGGTTTTGATAGCCATTTTAATTGCTCTGACAGCATTTTTTGTAGCTTCGGAGTTTGCGATTGTCAAAGTGAGAAGTTCGAGGATCGATCAACTGATCGAAGAAGGCAGAAATAGCGCCATACCGGCGAAAAATGTGATTACGAGTCTTGATGAATATTTATCGGCCTGTCAGCTTGGAATTACAATGACAGCCCTCGGACTCGGATGGATTGGAGAAACAACTATAAACAGCATGTTGCATCCTTTGCTGCTTACGTTAAATATCCCGCTGACCGTTTCCCAGATTCTTTCATTCGGTTTGGCTTTTGCTTTCATCACGTTTCTTCATGTGGTGATTGGAGAATTGGCTCCGAAAACGTTGGCCATTCAAAAAGCTGAAGCTGTGACACTGTTAGTGGCAAAGCCTTTGATCTTTTTCTATAAGATTATGTATCCTTTCATCTGGGTTCTAAACGGTTCTGCTCGACTTCTTACGAGAATGTTTGGTTTAAAGCCTGCTTCTGAGCATGAGCTTGCCCATACAGAGGAAGAACTTCGCATCATTTTGTCCGAAAGCTATAAAAGTGGCGAAATAAACCAATCTGAGTTTAAATACGTGAATAAGATTTTTGAATTTGATGATCGGATCGCTAAAGAAATCATGGTACCCCGTACGGAGATTATCACACTGTCACAAGAGGACACAATTGAAGATTTCCTCGAGATCGTAACCGAAGAAAAGTTTACCAGATACCCGGTTATTGACGGTGATAAAGACCATGTTATCGGGATCGTTAACGTAAAAGAACTGTTTACCGAAATGATTTCGAACGATAGAAAACTGGATCAGTCAATTAAAAATTATATACGGCCGATTATTAGGGTAATTGACAGCATCCCGATTCACGATTTGCTGCTTAAAATGCAAAAAGAACGAATTCATATGGCGATCCTCATGGATGAATATGGCGGTACATCCGGACTCGTTACGGTTGAGGATATTCTCGAGGAGATAGTCGGGGAGATTCGCGATGAATTCGATTTGGATGAAGTTCCAATGATTCAAAAGCTGGAAGACAACCACTATATTATGGATGCAAAAGTATTAATTAGCGAAGTCAATGAATTACTTGGACTTGAAATAGCTGACGAAGACATCGATACAATCGGGGGCTGGATTCTGACTGAAAACTATGAAGCACAGCAGGGCGATGAACTGCATCATGGCTCCTACAGTTTTAAAATAACGGAAATGGAAGAGCATCATATACGATATATTGAAATTTATAAAAAAGCAGAAGAACCTGATGAAGTTGAGGAAAATGTCCCAGTGGATGAAAGCATTGAAGCAGAAGCTAAAAATGTAGGTAATCCTCGAAGTGAGGTTGTTTCCTAAACAACCTAGCCGGCCCATTTAGTTTTGGCCGGCTTTTTCATGCTTCGCCGCATATTATAAAGTAGATTATTTTCTTATTTTCATATGTCTTTTTATTTATGTATGCCCGATGATCTTTCGGGAAACATATCATGTAACAGGAGGCATTTTAATGAAACTTATAGAAATCTGCCAGCATTGCGATGGAAAAGGAAAAACTTCTTATCTCCAATTTTTCTCACGTCCTTGTACTCACTGCAGCGGCCAGGGTAAAACAACGAAAAGTATTACTGATATGAAAAAAGGCGTAAGAACATTTATTTGAAATGTCTTAGGCCTTTTTTTCGTCGAATAATCATTTATACAATTTTATTAGATTCGGATATTCATTTTAATGACTCCAGCTTTTTTCAATGTTTCATAAACAATCACCAAAGCAGGTCCCAGGAAGAGACCGATGAATCCAAGGATCTTAAAACCTAAATAAAGACTGATCAAAGCCGCAAGAGGTGTCAAGCCCATATTGGCGGAATATACCTTCGGCTCCACGATCCTTCTTATAATCGTGATGACAATAAACATGATGAGCAAGCCAATACCAAGGTGCTGATTCCCTTGAAAAAGGGCTACGATAGCCCATGGCACCAATACCGATCCGGTACCGAGAATTGGCAGGACATCCACAATAACAATCAAGATGGACAAGAGCAATGTATAAGGTACATTCAACAGCCAGAGGCCTGTGTATGCCATTGTGAATGTAATCAAACTCAGAAACACTTGTGCTTTTAAAAACCCAATTCCCGCTTTGCTTAAATCTCGAAAGACAAGGGACATTTTCTGGTACGTGGACTCTTTCATGAATGCACGGAGCTTCAACTTAATTAAAGGAAATTCCAGCAAGATTAAAAACAAAGCAATTAAATAGATTAAGAAATCAATCAAAAATCCAGGAACGACCGCCACTAATTGGACAGTGCTTTCAACAAGATTCTGTGTGAACCGTTCCAGCGATGTAATTCCTCTTTCAAGCGCATCCTCAACGGACCTGATGACCTCGGAAGGCAGCGATTGTGAATATTTCTCCCATTGCCTAATAAAGGGCAGGATGGCGGATGAATAGATTTCCCTAACAAGCCCGGGAGTTTTTTGAGAGAAATTTATGATTTGTATTGTCAATACGGAGATGACGATAAAGATAAGGCCCAGTAAACCGCCAACATACACAAGGAATGCGATTAATACGGACCAAAGCCGTTTTTTCAATTTGAACGTATCGCTGATTGACGAGACAAGGCCATCAAGAAGCATCGCAGTGACAAGTGCGAAAATCAGCGTCCAGGAGTATGGTACAAGAAATATAACTAACAGAAGGATGACAATCCTCCAAAACCATCGTAGAAGCATAGTGCCTGTTTCATTCCCATCCTTGCTTATTTATCCTCATTAATTTTAAACGAATATATTCAATATGTATCGTTTCTTTAACACTTTCATTACATACCTATCATACATTTTTATAAAAGCTCTTTCAAACGGCAATTTTAAAGAAAATAATGTGGTCCTAAAAAATCCTGTGCCGACCATATAGTGACCGACACAGGATTCCATTATTATTCAACTAATTCTCCGTTTTCCTCAGCTTTCTTTTTTTCATCCAGTTCCGTTTTAAACTTCTTTTCAATTTCTTTTTTGTCTCCATAAAGAAACACTTGATCGCCTTCGTTTATTTCACTATCATACAAATCCCTGCGTATTTGGACCTTTCCCCTCTTGATAAAAAGAATGCTAATATCATCTCCCTTAGAGATTATATCCTCGATACTCTTGCCAATCAGTTTTGAATCATCGCCGACAACTATGTCCGTGACCAGGTCATCTTCATTTAAATAAAGGACATCCTTAATAGGAAGCTCGTACATTTGATAACTTTTCTCAATCTTTCCTTCCATTATTGAAGCCCTTTTCTTGACCCAAGGTGTATGTACAATCGCAAGTATTAAAGCAAACCCGATACAAATAAAAGAAAGCTCCTTGGTCCGTAAATCATCGGACAGGATGCTGCTTATAGACGAAATGATGACCGCCAGGGAGAATACTCCAAACAACATCAGAAAGGTTGCAATACGCCTGCGGACTGGATGATCTATAACGACCTTGGCCTCATCTGTCGTAAATCCTGTAGCCGTGAGCATCGAGATAACCTGGAAGCGGGAAATCTTCGAATTCATCCCGGTGAAATTAAAAAGTACGACCGCTATCTCAATTACAAGAGCAATGATTATAAAATATAGTGATATAAATAATAACTCCGTCTTCATCGACATCCCTCCTACACCTCACTTCCATTTACCCATATTGGATGAATACAAAAACCAGTTCATTGTAAGATATAACTATTATGGCTCAATTAGTTGGTTTCCATAAAAAAAACCGTCCTTATAAACCGGACGGCGTTCCCGATAGATTCACTTTTTCAAAATGTTCCACTGTCGGGAATGGATCATAAAAATGATGCAATCTCCTTTTCCATTCCTGATATTCATCCGATTGCCTAAATCCGATTGTATGGTCTTCCAACTGCTCCCAATTAACCAGCAGCAAGTATTTCCCTTTCACTTCCATACACCGCTGCAAGCTATGGGATGTGTAACCTTTCATGGAAGAAATGATAGTCGATGCTTCTCGAAAAGCATCTTCATATTCTTTCTCCATGCCTGGTTTGACTTGAAGCATAACGGCTTCCAAAATCATTTCCTCTCCCCCTCTGGACTTCACCTATATGGATTTTGACACATCGTTTAAAAGTCCTTTATTTTTTTCATAATACAGCTTAGGCGTTTCACTCCTTGGCCAATAGGGAAAAGAAATAAAAATAGTTATGGAGGAATGGCTACTATGAAAAACTCTGAAAAAGACCAGGTGCTTGAAGAAAGAAATGACAAATCCAAGGCCTTCAAAGAAAACTGGGAAAAACAAAAAGAACGAGATCAAGTTGTTATGCCGATCGATGATCTGCCACTAGAGGACATTGATATGGAAAAAGAGGAAGAACGGGATAAAGAAGAAACGAAGAATCGATCATCGAGCGACAGAATATAGAAGAAGATGCGCACACCGCATCTTCTTTATTATTTAACGATCATAACCGGGCACTGTACCCGCTTCGCGACCTTATGGCTAACGCTGCCCAGGACCATTTCCTGAAGAGAATTCAGCCCCCTGCTTCCAATTACGACCAAGTCAAACTGATTTTCATTGACATACTTAACAATGGAGGGTCCAGGGTCCCCTTTCAATATTTTTATCTCCGCCCCTATACCCTTTTTGTTCAGGATTTCCTCTACCGGAGCTAAACGCTGTTTCCGCCTCTCATCAACCGCACCCCTGTCACCTTCAAGTAATACATCACTTTTTGATGTGGAGCTATCAACTACATAAAGGACAGTAATCATTGCGTTTTCTAATTTTGCCATATAGGCGGCTTTTTCCGCGGCTCGCACCGCATTTTGGGAACCATCCGCAGCTAAAAGGATTTTATGAAAAATGATCTATCCCCTCCTATGTATTGCTCTTTCTCATTTTACCATCAAAGGGTAATGATTCATTATAATTTTTCAATTTCATAGAGAGATAATCGATATGCCAGAATCGGAGAAAATAGACGATTACAAGAGAAATCGTGTTATTTATCCGCTTTCATATTCACTTCAATGATATATGTAAACATGCTATAATCAGAAGCATTGATAACGGACCCGACTTTCATGAGAGTTGAAAGTCATTAAAAAAATAGTTTTAAACATATAAAGGGGTGTTCTTTTGAATTTACAAACAATTAAACAGGAGTGGTTTGGCAATATCAGGGGCGATGTTCTATCCGGCATTGTAGTGGCTTTAGCATTGATTCCTGAAGCGATTGCCTTCTCCATTATTGCAGGTGTTGATCCGATGGTAGGATTGTACGCTTCTTTTTGTATTGCGGTTGTCATTGCCTTTGTTGGCGGCAGGCCAGGCATGATTTCCGCTGCAACAGGGGCTATGGCGTTAGTTATGGTGGATCTGGTAAAGGATCACGGGTTGCAGTATTTATTGGCGGCTACCGTTTTGACAGGTGTCATTCAGGTAATCCTTGGTGTGTGTAAAATTGGGCGGCTACTGAAATTCATTCCCCGCTCCGTCATGATTGGCTTCGTAAATTCACTCGCGATTTTAATTTTCATGGCCCAGCTACCTCACTTTGTTGGTGAAACATGGGTTATGTATGCGATGACTGCTGGAGCACTCGCGATCATCTATTTGTTTCCTAAGGTAACAAAAGCTGTTCCCTCCCCGCTTGTTGCGATTATCATTATCACGATAATATCCGTTATAGCAGGCACGCTCACGCGGACAGTCGGTGACATGGGAGAACTTAAACAGGCTTTGCCGATGTTTATGCTGCCGGATATCCCGGTAAACCTGGATACGCTTTTGATTATCTTGCCTTATTCGATTTCATTAGCCTTTGTCGGACTGCTGGAATCGTTATTAACAGCACAAATTGTAGACGATTTAACTGATACGGATAGCAATAAAAACAAAGAAGCAAGAGGACAGGGTATCGCCAATATTATAACCGGCTTTTTTGGCGGAATGGCAGGGTGCGCTATGATCGGACAGTCTGGTATCAATATTAAATCCGGCGGCCGCGGCAGATTATCAAGCTTAGTTGCTGGTGTTTTCTTAATGGTCTTGATCGTTTCCTTGAATGGTGTGCTCGTAAAAATACCAATGGCCGCTCTTGTCGGGGTAATGATTATGGTTTGTATCGGAACTTTCGACTGGTCATCGCTAACAAAGCTTCATCTTGTTCCAAAAACGGATACAGTCGTAATGCTAGTCACCGTAGCAACTGTAGTTTATACGCATGATTTATCTAAAGGTGTGTTCGCCGGCGTAGTCCTAAGCATGGTTTTCTTTGCGGTGAAAATTTCCAAGGTTCAGGTTGAAAAAAAAATAGAACAAACCGCAAAAAGAAGCACGTATTATGTAAAAGGGCAGTTATTCTTTGCCTCTGTAAGTGATTTCGTTTCTAAGTACGATTACAGAGAACCATCTGATATGATTATCATTGATTTTTCACAGTCCCATGTGTGGGATGACTCAGCAGTAGGAGCTATTGATAAGGTTGTATTGAAATATCAGGACAATGGGAAGACCGTACAGTTACTTGGGCTAAATAAGGATAGCTCCGTCTTAATCGAAAAACTCGCCGTTTATGATAAACCAAATGCCAAAGTAGCGAATACTAATTAACTAAAACAGAAATTAAAAAATATATTCAGAAAAAGGCTTGGATATTTAAACTTATCCAAGCTTTTTTCCCATTCAAAATGATCGCCTACAAAAAAATTTGTCTAAACGGGTTGTATTTTCCATTATGATAGATTACGATTAATACAGATTAATACTATATATTGATTTCATTTAATTAAATACAACTACATATAGGAACTGCGAGTAAGGTGCCAGAGATGGCTGAAAAGGGAATCCGGTGAAACTCCGGAGCTGTCCCCGCAACTGTAAGTGTGACGAAATGAGGAAACCACTGTACTTTTTTAGTACGGGAAGGTCTCAAAGTAGGTAGAACACAAGTCAGGAGACCTGCCTTTATTCTTGCAAAAAGTTTCTTATTCTTCGGGGATTGAGGAGATGAAACGATGGTTTAAGAGCTTTCGTGTCTTTCTTCCTTTTAACCTATCGTTTGATCCACTCAATTTCCTGAGTGGATCTTTTATTTTAAGGAGGTAAGTAGATGGTTGAACAAACAAAACAACTCACTTTTATTAACGATGATGGCACAGAGGAAAATTTTTCATTCGATAGATTTTTATCTTCACTCGATGATATCCTTAATGATTTTCCTCACCTGAAAGCAGATAGCTACAAAGAAAGATTATTAGCATCCCTTTCTTATAGGGATTCTATTACGAACGAACAATTGACGAACCAGTTAATCCTGGAGGGCCTGGCGAATATATCGGAGTTTGAGCCCGATTGGACATTTGTCTGTTCGCGGATTTACTTGCAAAAGCTCTATCGGGAAGCACAGCAAAACAGGATGCTAAATATCTCTTTCCACGGACTAATTAAATCACTGACTGCTGAAGGGATATACAGTACTTTACTGCTTGACCGTTATTCCAAGAAAGAACTGGAAGATCTTGGTACTTATATTGACTTTAGCAAAGATGAGCTTTTTACGTACATAGGCCTGCGCACTCTTGCAGACCGATACCTTGCCAGAGATTATGGCAAGAGGGTTTATGAGCTTCCTCAAGAGCGGTTCATGATCATCGCGATGACGCTCATGTCCGAGGAAAAGAAGGAACAACGGATACAATTAATCAAGGAAGCTTACTGGGCCCTTAGCAATCTCTATATGACGGTTGCCACTCCTACCCTTTCCAATGCCGGAAAAAGCTATGGGCAGCTTTCCAGCTGTTTCATTGATACGGTAGATGACAGCCTTCAGGGCATTTATGACAGTAATACAGATATAGCAAACCTGTCTAAATCCGGAGGCGGAATCGGTGTTTATCTTGGGAAGATCCGCAGCAGGGGCAGCGATATTAAAGGTTTTAAAGGTGTTTCCTCAGGAGTGATTCCCTGGATGAAGCAGCTGAACAATACAGCTGTGAGCGTAGACCAGCTCGGCCAGCGAAAAGGAGCGATTTCTGTCTACCTTGATGTGTGGCATAAAGATATTTTTTCTTTCATCGATTCTAAGCTTAATAATGGTGATGAAAGATTGCGTACCCACGACTTGTTTACAGGCATTTGCTTTCCTGACTTATTCATGGAACAGGTAGAAGCCCGTGCGCAGTGGTATTTGTTTGATCCCCATGAAGTCCGAAAGATAATGGGATTTTCATTGGAAGATTATTATGATGAGGAACGTGGCAGCGGCAGCTTCCGGGAAAAGTACTGGGAATGTGTCAATCATCCGCAGCTGTCCAAAGAAGAGGTTCCTGCCATTGAGATCATGAAAGGAATTATGAAAAGCCAGCTGGAAGCAGGCACACCCTTTTTATTTTACCGGGATGAAGTGAACAGGATGAACCCGAATGCACACGCCGGCATGATTTATTGCAGCAACCTGTGCACGGAAATCACCCAAAACCAAAGCGCTACCGCTGTTGTTGAACAGTACACAGAAGATGGAAAAATCATTACGGTGAAGGAACCAGGTGATTTTGTTGTATGCAATCTTTCTTCGATTAACCTGGGCACGGCTGTGAGCAGTGGTGTTCTGGAAAGGTTAATCCCGATCCAGGTCAGAATGCTCGACAATGTCATTGATTTGAACACGATCCCAGTCCTGCAGGCTCAATTAACGAACCAAAAATATCGTTCGATTGGACTCGGAACATTTGGTTGGCACCACCTTCTTGCTAAAAGCAATATCAAATGGGAAAGCGAAGAAGCAATTAGTTTTGCGGATCATTTATATGAGCGCATTGCTTACCTGACTGTTGAGGCAAGCATGAACCTGTCCCGTGAGAAGGGTGCTTACCAATTGTTTAAAGGTTCGGACTGGGAAAGCGGTGCGTATTTTTCAAAAAGAGGATATCTTAAAGGTAATTCGAGGCTTGATTGGTCAGGTTTACGGGTGGATGTACAGAAATACGGACTTCGCAACGGCTATCTTATGGCAGTTGCCCCCAATGCATCGACATCCATTATTGCAGGCAGTACCGCAAGTATCGATCCAATCTTTTTAAAGGTATATTCAGAAGAAAAGAAGGATTATAAGATCCCTGTAACGGTACCTGATTTGAACAGTGAAACGACATGGTATTACAAATCTTCTTTCCTGATTGACCAGCTTTGGAGCATCCGGCAGAACGCGGCCAGACAGCGCCATATTGATCAGTCGATTTCCTTTAATATCTATGTCCAAAATTCCGTTAAAGCAAAGGACTTACTAAACTATCATTTGGAAGCCTGGAAAGCCGGATTGAAAACAACTTATTATCTACGTTCGACTTCAAGCGACATCGTCGAATGTGAGTCGTGTGCGAGTTAAACTAACAAAACATAAGACTTGTAAGTCATAAACGTCCAGTATAGACTGCAGGTTCTGTGGTAAACTCTGAAGATTCTTAAATGGCCTCTCCGCCTCAGTAGAATGAATGAAGGCTGCTTAGAATTTGCTTCGCAGCTCATAGAATTAGTGAACTTTATGCTCGTAGAATTGTATTTCGGCTTGATAACTGGATTGGTGCTTAATTATCCGGATTTGTGCTCGATTATTCAGATTTGTGCTCGCTGATCTGAATTTGTGCTCGATCATACGGATTTGTGCTCGATAATCTGAATTTGTGCTCGATCATACGGATTTGTGCTCGATTATTCAGATTTGTGCTCGCTCAGCCGTATTTGACGGGCGTTCATATTGAAAAAGCTACACTTGATTTATTTTCAAAAGAAAAGGTGATGTATATATATGTCGGTTAGCTTAAATAAACGCAGCATCATGGATGCCACAGCCCCAAACCGCTCTACTGCCATTATAAACGGCAGCTGTTCCAACATCTTGAATTGGGATGATGTCGCATACTCTTGGGCTTACCCAAAATATAAAAAAATGCTCGCTAATTTTTGGACGCCCTTTGAAATCAACATGTCGCAGGACATCAAGCAATTTCCGCAGCTTAGTGAAGTCGAAAAAGAATCCTTTCTGAAAATCATCGGCCTCCTTGCCCTGCTTGACAGTATCCAAACGGATTATGCCGGTAGAGTTGCCGATTATTTAACGGATTCGAGCATGAATGCGCTAATGATTATCCTGGCACAGCAGGAAGTCATTCATAACCATTCCTACTCTTATGTATTATCAAGCATCGTGCCGAAACAGAAGCAAGAGGAAGTGTTTGAATTTTGGAGAAACGAGCCCGCTCTTATTGAGCGAAACGAGTTCGTTACCAATGGCTATAAAAGCTTTGCCGACAATCCGTCTGTGGAGAATGTTTTAAAGTCAATTGTTTACGACGTTATTTTGGAAGGCCTTTTCTTCTATTCAGGTTTCGCCTATTTCTATAACCTTGCCAGAAACCAGAAGATGGTCGCCACTTCGACGATGATCAATTATATTAACAGGGATGAACAGCTCCATGTCGACCTGTTTGTGAAAATTTTCAAGGAGGTGCTTAATCAGTATCAAGGATACGATACTCCGGAATTAAAGGACTTTGTTCAAGAAACCTTCATAAAAGCGGCAGAATTGGAAATTGAATGGGGCCGCCATATTATTGGCAACAAAATCGAAGGAATCTCAATGGGAGACCTTGAACACTATATTAAATTCTATGCCAATGTGCGCTGTAATCAGTTAGGATTCGACCGGCCCTTTGAAGGGTTCCGGGAAAATCCGTTACGTTGGATCAAAGCCTATGAAGAAGTCGACCTCGGCAAATCGGATTTCTTCGAGCAAAAGTCACGGCAATATACGAAGGTCAATAATGTCGATAATGGATTTGATGATCTATAATAATTAGCATATCTCTATAATATTTTACATGGACCATTGAGGTAAAATTGTTTTGTTCATTGTTAAGAGTCTTGACGGATGTGTCTCACGTCCCGACGGGGGTATCAGGGATGATGTTCCTGGTAATGGTTATTTATGATAAAGAATTTTGTGGATTAATAAAGGATAGTCGGCATGGCCGACTATCCTTTGATTTTGTTAAACCATTAGTTTCAAAACGAAATAGTAACCGAAAGCAGCAGCCAATACGCCTATCAATACAGATGAAATCACATAGACCATCGCTGTTGGATAATTTTTTTCTTCTAACAATGTAACGGTCTCTGTCCCAAATGTCGAAAAGGTCGTATAAGCCCCGCAAAATCCTATGCCAACAAAAGACCATAGCCACTCTGACAGTAAATTCGAGATATGGAATGCAGCAAGGATGCCCAGCAAAAATGATCCAGAGATATTAATGACCCAAGTGCCCAACGGAAATTCTGCCTTTGCTCTCTTCATCAAACCGCCTAATAAAAAACGGGCTGCTGCTCCTATTGCCCCGCCAGCCCCAATTATCCAGATCATACTGTTTCACCTTTTTTAAACGCGAAGGACTTAGCAAAGGTTTTTCCCGCAAATGCAAGAAAGATACCACAAAAAATACTCAGTAAAACGTATGATACTGCCATTACGATATGACCTTTTCCTACCAGCCGGATGGTTTCCAGTGAAAAGGTTGAGAACGTCGTGAAAGATCCTATAAAACCGGTTCCCAAAAACAAAACAAAATGCGGATCCATCCTTTTTTTATATGCCGAAAAGGAAAGCAGCCAGCCAAGAAAGAAACAGCCGACGAGATTTATACAAAAAGTCGCAACCGGAAACCCATATTGAACAGGTAGCCATTCTCCAATAAAAAAGCGACATACCGATCCCAGAAATCCGCCGAGCATAATAAGAACCAGTTTCATTACCTTACACCTCGTTATCAGTGGACATGGGTTGTTTATCTAAATGATACCATTTAGCGTTCACCTTATACAGAATAGATGAGAATCGTCCAAAAAATCACATAAAAAAAGACTCCTATGAGGAGTCTTTTTTAGCGTTCAATTTACTTTTGAACGTTTGCAGCTTGAGGTCCGCGAGCGCCTTGCTCGATTTCGAAAGTAACTTCTTGGCCTTCTTCAAGAGTTTTGAAACCTTCACCTTGAATAGCAGAGAAGTGTACGAATACGTCGTCTTGACCTTCTACTTCGATGAAACCGAAACCTTTTTCTGCATTAAACCATTTTACTTTACCTGTTACCATGTATGTTTCCTCCTATTGGAAAAAATCCTTGAATTACTATTCTTGATTTAGGATAATGTCTTAAGAGGAAACCTTTTGGATCGCTCTATTACAATTATTCCGCACAAAAATAATTGTCTTTAGTATATCATGCTGGATTTTTAAAAAACAAGGTTTTCAGCCGGGTTTTTGCCGACAAGTTCTTCCAAAAGTCAACAGTAAAAAACGACAAATTTTGATAAAATTAAGACATACTTTTGGATAAAGGCGGCCTAAGTTTATGTTAAGGAAAATTGATTTGGATAATCTTTTGTTAGTCAAGGAATTGGATAGCCTCCAGAAGAAATCCTATGCCGTTGAAGCTGAGTTGATCGGGTTTTACGATATACCTCCACTTAAAGAAACAATAGAGCAACTTATGACCAGTCAAGAAGAGTTTGTCGGTTATTTCATTGATGAGAAGCTCGCCGGTGCCATTTCATACTCTCCTGAAAACGGCACGCTCGTTATTTGTCGATTAATCGTTGACCCCGAGCATTTTAGAAAAGGAATAGCCGAAAAATTAATAAATCATCTTGAAAAAGTACCAAACCACAAAAAGATAATTGTCTCGACTGGAAAGGAGAATCAACCGGCAATCAACCTTTACAAGAAACATGGCTTTAGCTCCGTCAGGGATATGGAAGCGGCTCCCGGCTTTTTCATTACGATGCTAGAAAAGATCAAAAAGACAGACCGCTGAACTGTGAAGATTAATCTCTGATAATATGAACCAGTAAAAGCATAACAAAAGAAATGACAACCATCGTCCCGACCCAAAGCCATGCCATTTGCATATTCCCTGAATCAATGGCCACATAAATCGCTGTTGGAATCGTCTGTGTTTTGCCAGGGATATTCCCGGCAAACATTAACGTAGCGCCAAATTCTCCAAGTCCCCGTGCAAAGCTAAGGATGGCGCCGGCAATAATAGCTTTAACCGCGAGAGGCAAGGTGACCAGGAGAAACACCTTCCGTTCATTAGCTCCGTCTACACGGGCTGCATTTTCGATTTCGCCGTCAATCGCTTCAAAGCCGGCTTTCGCAGACTGATACATCAACGGAAAAGCGACGACAATGGAGGCGATGACCGCAGCCCACCAGGTGAACATTACCGGCTGGTGGAACATCCACTCAATAGTCCTACCCACCGGACTATTATGCCCAAACACGACAATCAGCAAAAAGCCGACAACCGATGGAGGGAGTACGAGCGGCAGTAGAAATATAGTTTCAACTAGTACCCTTCCCCTGAACCTCTTTCTGGCCAGGATTCGCGCTGCCCACATGCCCAGGAAGAAAACAATAACCCCCGAAAGAATGGCTACCTTGATTGATAGGCTGACCGGCGTCCAAAAATCTACGGCCATCGTTATTTTAAATCCTTAAATCCGTGTTTACTAAGTATGTTCATTGCCTTATCTCCTTGCAAATAATCAAAAAATTGTTTACTTTCCTCAGGGTGTTCCGTATTTTTTATTATACCAAAAGGGTAAACAATCGGCTCGTGACTCTCTGCCGGTGCCACTTCTACTATTTCAGTATCCTTAGATTGCCGAGCATCTGTACTATACACAATGCTGGCATCTACATTATTCATTTCCACAAATGATAAGGCCTGCCTGACGTCCTTCGTATAGACAAGCTGGGATTCAACATCATCCCAAAGCTTCAACGCTTTTAACGATTGACGCGCATATTCCCCGGCCGGTACGGTTTCCGGTGTCCCGATTGCGATTCTTGAAGCATTCTCCAAGTCACGAAAGGAAGCTATTTTTAAACTTGAATTTTCAGGGACAACGAGCACGATTTCATTTCCCGCCAGGTGTTTTTTCTGCTCAATCATTTGGTCACGAACTAACCTATCAAATTTATCTTCTGCTGCCGAAATAAACAAATCGACGGGCGCACCTTGGGATATCTGTTGCTGCAGCGCACCTGAAGAACCTAAATTAAAATGGATCTTGATGTTTTTATTTTCCTTTTCAAACTCGTTTATAATTTCCTCAAGGACATCCTTCAAACTGGCGGCTGCTGAGACAGTAAGTTCAACATCCTCAGTGTTCTCATTCTGGTTCGTACTGTTACATCCGCTGAGTATTGTGAAAAGCAGCATTAGAGATAACATTACTTGAAGCCTCTTCATCTTTGCACTTCCCTCTAAAATCTGCAATCTTATCGATAAATCAAAAGATTATCTACAAACTGATTATACACATTAATGGGTTTGCAGGGAAAATAAGAGCAAGTTAAACATGATTGTGAATAAATAATAAAAATTTATTTTTGGTTCATTTGTTTGAAACCATGGTTTCAAACGCCTTTCAGCTCTGCTGAAAGGTAGCTTCCCATCCATGAAACGAAAGAGAAAGCGAGCTTTCTCCAATCGTTTCATGGATGGGAGCAAAATGAACCAAAAATCAACAGAGATATTTAACATAAAAAAGTTTTTCTCCTGACATTTGGCTGACACATTATAACGATAAAGTAAGAATATCAACAATTATCAAATAAAAACTAAAAATGTAATTATAAAAACTAAAGGAGTCGATCACATTGGTTACGATTTATACTACACCAAGCAGCCTTGCATGCAGGAAAGCAAAGTCTTGGCTTCAAAAAAATAACATTGCCTATAATGAACGAAATATCTATGCACAACCTTTATCGGTGGAAGAAATAAAAGAAGTATTGAGAAAAACAGAGGGCGGTACGGATGAAATCGTTTCGACCCGATCTAAAAAGTTCAAAAACCTAAACATCGATATTAACAACACGCCTCTTAACGAACTCTGCGAAATCATTCAGAAGAACCCTGATCTATTGCGCCGTCCGATTGTTTTTGATCACAAAAATTTACATGCAGGCTATAACGAAGAGGAAATGGGACGATTCTTGCCCCGTAAAGTCCGCAATATCCAGCTTTGGAGAGCAATCAGCTTAATTAATTAAGAAAAAGGTTGTCCAGTTTTTATTAACTGGACAACCTTTTTTAATTCGAATCGGGTGTCTGCATAAGAGATATGGTAAAGATTGTTCCATTCTCACTGCTCTCTTTCAGCACAAGATCCCCTTTTTGCGCCTTAGCAAGCATTTTACTGAATGGAAGCCCAAGTCCAAGGCCGCGAACCTCAAGCTTTTTCTTTTCCCCTCTGTAAAACGGTTCAAAGACATTATCCTGTTCATTCAGAGGTATTCCTCTTCCATTATCTTTTACGTCGATATTTATTTTATTTTCTCCGCTGATGTACAAGGAAATCTCAATTTTTCCATCGTCCAATAAAGCTTGTTTGGCATTATTTAATAAGTTAATGATAATTCCTTGCAAACGGAGTGAATCGGCCATACCGAAAATTAATTTTTCCGGCAGCTTCACATCCAATTCGAAATTCTGCTCCTCTTGGGTAGCCTTCCATTGATAGGCAATTTCCTCAACAACCTCATTCAAATTCATTTGTTTTACTTTAATGGTAAATGCGCCAGCCGAAATGGCATTGAAATCCAGGAGATCTTCAATCATTGTCTGAAGCCGTCTGATTTCCTTTAGGGATATATCCAGGAATTCCTTGCGTTCTTCCCCGGTGACCACATCATCCTTAACAGCCTGCACGAGACCACTGATGGAGGTAACCGGAGTTTTCAGATCATGCGTAACACCGGCAAATAATTCTGCCCGCTGCTTTTCAAGCTGTGTCAATCGGTTGGTCATCTCCTTAAACGATTGCACCAGTTCATAAATCTCTTCTTCACGGGCATCTTCGTGTAAATGGATATCATAATTGCCTTTACGGATTTGCACAGCGGCCTCCGCTACATCTTGAATCGGTTTGGAAATTTTTCGTGATAACACATAGATGACTGCCCATCCGAGAATACCAAGACCAAACAGCATGATCGCTAACAATCCGTGATCCTGGTTGATCTCCATCAGTGAATTTTCGTCCTGAACAATAAATACCCAGCCAATCCTCTCTTCCGAATAATCAATCGGAGATTTCACCACATATACTTGATTGCCATCGTTCAGGTCGACCTTTTGAATGCTGTCTTTACCTTGGAGAATCGATTTCTGTATTCGGTCTTCTCCTTCTTTTATATAGATTTGCGGGTTCGTAAAGATAATTTGGCCATCTGGATCAGTTATATAGATAATTGGTTCTTTGTTCAGATGGAGAATTTTTTCCCGTTCATTGATAATCCCTGATAAAATCGGACCGATGACAATTTGCCCATTCTCCTTGATGGCCCGGTCAGACGTTTCATCCGCTAAATACTTCAGCAAATTCAGCCTGTATTCAAGCGCTGTTTGCTGCATCCACCACATCGAAAAGACCCCTAGAAAAATCAGGCCAACGAAAAGGGTAATCACATAGCGAGTTGTCCAATACCTTAGAAGTGTGGTTCTTTTTTTAGTTTTCATAGACACTCAATTGATACCCCAATCCTCGTAGAGTTTTGATTTCCCCTTCAGAAGTCGGCCAAGCTTCCAGCGATTTACGAATCCGCTTTATGGCAAGGTCGACAGCCCGGTCACTGCCATCGTAATCCAGTCCCCACACCTGCTCGATTAGCTGCTCTCTTGTAAAGATCTGATTCGGATTTTGGGCAAAGAAAATGAACAAGGATAAATCCCTTGGTGTAAGGCTGATGTCTTGCCCGTTCACCTGGACACCGTACGAATCCAAATCCACTTTTAAGCTTCCATATTGGATTTTATTATCTTCTCCAAAAATGCCTCGTGATCGTCTCAGAACAGCATGTACTCGGGCAACCACCTCTTCGGCAACGAATGGCTTTGGGATATAGTCGTCCGCCCCTGTTTTAAAGCCTTCTAATTTATAATCGATATCACCCAACGCCGTAAGCATGATCACCGGACATGAGTCCCTTTGGCGGATTTCCTTCAGGATCTCCCAACCATCTTTACCGGGAAGCATGACATCCAGCAAAACGAGATCAGGATTACTCTTCTCAAAAACGGCCAGTGCTTCTCCTCCGTCAAAGACCTGGATGATCTGAAACCCTTCACGCTGCAGATAAGCCTTCAGTACCATCGAAATGGCCTTCTCATCCTCCACTATCAAAATCGTTTTCAAAAGGACCTCATCCTTTACACAAAAGTATATAAAATCAAAGTACATTCGCCAATAGTCTACAAAAGTTTCCACAATTGAAGATAATAATAGCACAGTAATGTGTCAGTTAGATGTTGAAATTGATTAGCTGAAGTTCAGCCAACATTTTTATGTAAAATAATGGATAAAATTTATTTACGAATATGCTATAATTTACTAAAAATACGGTGGTGAGGCGGATTAAAAAGTCCTTTTTGTTTGGAGTTGTCCTTCTGCTTATTGACTTGATCATTTATGCAATTTTACAGATATCCCGAACGAGAAACCCCACTCCTTTAGGGGGGATGAAAGTGAGGTCGAACCAGGCGTATCTTTAGATACGTTCATGGTTCGATTTTTCTGTTTTAAGTGCGTATATGTTATTTCAGAACGTTTGTTCTGGTAAAATAAACTTGCCATCATCTTTTTGGGAGGGAGGCTAATCGCCATGAACATTCATAAAGCTTATAAATTTCGGTTGTATCCAACGGATAAACAAGCCACTTTGATTCATAAAACCATCGGGTGTTGTCGTTTTGTGTTTAATCAAGCTTTAGCCAAACAAGATAAAAAGAACGTTTATTGGTATATCGTACACGAGATGGTTCAAAACGGACAGCTGACCGAAAATAGATGGAAATCGGAATTTTTTAATGCTTCGAACGCTCAAAAGGAACTAACCTCCATGAAGAAAGAAATGCAATGGTTAAACGAAGTGGATCGGGCGGCACTTCAAAGCACACTTCAAGACTTAGGGAAAGCATTCAAAGAGTTGTATCATAAATCAAAAGGAAAACCTCGTTTTAAAAGCAAAAAGAACAACATTCAATCCTATAAAGCGAAATACAACTATAATAAAGGCGTAGGAAGCGTTCGTATGGACCGCATTGGAAATAACGATTTTCTCCTTTTGCCGAAAATTGGATTAGTGAAGATTGCGAAGCCCCGTGAAGTGAGAGGAAAAATTCTTTCTGCCACGGTTCGAAAGGCGGCTACAGGCAAATACTTTGTATCTATTCTAACCGAACAAGAAATAGAAACGATACAATATTCCTTGTTTGAAATAGGAATAGATGTTGGTTTGAAAGAATTTGCCACATTTTCGGATGGGACCACGATTTCCAATCCTAAATGGTTTCGTTCACTGGAAGAAAAACTGGCAAAGGCTCAAGCGTCTCTCTCCAGAAGGAAGTTGGGCAGTTCCAATTGGCATAAACAACAACGGAAAGTGGCAAAAATCCACGAAGACATCACGAATGCCCGACAAGACTTTTTGCATAAACTCTCTTCTTCGCTGGTTCGCGAAAACCAAGTGATGGCGATTATGATTTGCGTGTGAAAAATATGTTAAAAAACAGAAAGTTAGCCAAAGCCATTTCAGAAGTGTCCTGGTCTGAGTTCCGTAGAATGCTAGCATATAAGTGTAAATGGTACGGGAAACATCTAGTGGTAGTCGGTTCTTATTTTCCCAGTTCGCAACGATGTTCCAGTTGTGAAAAGAAAAACAAGGCCGTTAAAAACCTTTCGATTAGAGTATGGACATGTGAATGTGGAGCGCATCATGATCGAGATCACAACGCAGCCAAGAACATTCTGAAAGAAGGGATACGACTCCTAACCGCTGGACTAGCGGGGATAGCCTAATGGATAGCAAGTAAGTAACACCGCTGTCTTTTTTGAGCCAAAGGCTCAAACGACATAGGAAAACTCATGGCAAGAAACCCTGTCGAGAGATATGGCGACTTATTGCAGTGGGAGTGTCAATGTCTACAAGGTATAAGAGCTAGTTGTCCCGCCATCTAACTGCCTATACTTATTTGAATCAATCATTTCTTTAGTTTTAATTCCTGAATTACCTTTTGAATGTCCATGTTTTGATTTTAGAAAAAAAAAAAATCATGAACTACTTTAAAAACTAGCTTAACCGATACAATTTCTTCGTATTTTCCAATAAGATGCGGGACACGTCTGTTTCCGGAATCTTTTTGATTGCTGCCAGTTGTTTCACCGATTCTGCCATCATTCCAGGATGGGTCCTCTTCCCTTTAAAGGGACCTTCAAACGGCCATGGTCCATCCGTTTCAATCATCATTTGCCCCAGCGGATAGGATCCCGCGAGTTCCTGGATTTCAGGTTCATAGAGGATATCAGGCGTGATGGAGACAAAGTAGCCATTTCCGATCATTCTATCGATTGTTTTGCTGTCCCCCTTAAACCAATGAAAATGAGCTTTAGTCAGCGAGTACTTTTCGAGCAGATCGCAGACAATCGGCGCATCGTCATACACCGCATGCAGAGCAACCGGTTTTCCCCATTGTTTAGCGAGTTTAATAAACTGTTCCAAAAGCTCGAGATACTGTCCAGACTGATATGGAGACAACCCCTGTTCTTTCCGTAGATAATATGGGAGACCGACCTCCCCGACTGCAATCATTTCATCCTTGTAATCACTCATCCAGTTCAAAAGTGTTTCAAACTGTTTTTCCCCGGGAAGCGGCTGTTCCGGATGAAACCCAAAAGCAGGCTTCACTTTGTCGTACTTCCTCGCAAGCTGCAGATTTTTTTCAGATGATGCCAGATCGAATGATACTGTGACCATGGCTTCCAGAAACAGCAAGTTTTCAACCATCCCACTAATCTCTTCTGCTCCATAACGGTCCAGATGGATATGGGCATCAATCATTTTTTCCATTATCTCCGCTCCCTTGCAATGTATAGAAAATCTCCCTTTTCCATTGTAGAAACTCTTCCGTAAGCAGAATGCTTTCATCCCTTGGCCGCCCGAATGGGATATGGAATTCCGCTTTCACTTTTGCCGGTTTATTTGATAATACGAGAATTCGGTCTGATAAAAACAAAGCTTCATCGATGTTATGGGTGACAAATAGTACCGTCTTGCGATTTTCCTCCCAGATCGACAATAGCCATTTTTGCATTGTGAGCCTCGTCAGCTCATCCAGGGCCGAGAACGGCTCATCCAGACAGATGACGGCTTGCGGGCTTAATAAGGCACGAATAAACGCAACTCTTTGCTTCATTCCCCCGGACAATTCATGAGGATAAGCTTGCAAATAAGAGGATAAGCCAGCTATTTCAAGCATTTGCTTTGCCTTTTCCCGGTCCGGCTTTCCCTTCAATTCCTGGCCGAGCAAAGCATTATCCACAACTGTTCTCCACGGAAATAGCGACGGGGTTTGCGGCATATAGCTGATTTCTCCTCTTGTCCCGTTGATAGTTTTGGTTTCAAGCTGGATGGTCCCCTCATCTGGTGTTATTAACCCGCCAACCAGATTGAAAATCGTGCTTTTCCCGCTGCCGGATGGGCCGATGATCGAAACAAACTCTTCGTTTTCGACAGTTAAGGAAAGGTCCCGGATAATTTCGTCCGTTCCAAATCGTTTCGAAAGGTTTGTAACGGTAAGCAGGCTCATTGATAATCCTCTCCTTTTCTCTGCCAGTGAACAGCTTGTCTTTCAGCCAGGACAATAACCAGGAAAAATAACAGGCTGAGGAGTATAATCATAAAGATCGCCACGAACACCCGGTCTGTTCGGAACGAGGAAGAAGCAAGCGTCATATAAACGCCGATTCCTTTTTCTGCACCCAGCCATTCCGAGATAACTGCCCCCATTACACTGTATGTCGCCGAGATTTTCAATCCGGAAAAAATCGATGGAAGCGAGTGTGGCCATTCCAATTTCCAAAACAACTGTGGTTTTGTAGATCCGGCCATCATCATATAGTGTTTAAGTTCCTGAGGGGTTTGCCTGAATCCATCCAAGGCGGCTATGGTGATAGGGAAAAAGCAAACAAGCGTTATGACGATAATTTTCGGCAGCAACCCAAACCCAAACCAAATAACGAGCAAGGGTGCTAGCACAATAATTGGTACATTTTGCGTTAAAATCAGCAGCGGATAAACGGAGGCTCTAAGAACCGGTACCATATGCAAAAGGCAGGCCGTCAAAATGCCGAATCCAGTTCCCGCTGCAAAGCCGAGCAGGGCAATCTTGATTGTAGAGAACGCATCCGGATAAAAATTGGCCCAGCCGGCCGCCCCTTCTAAAGCAATTTTGGACGGAGCCGGCAACAGCCAGTCAGGGGTTGCAGCCAACCTTACCCCTATTTCCCATCCAATGATTAAAAGAAAAAAAAACAGCAGTGGCTTCCATCCTTTATGAATTACTTTTGTCATTAATCGTACTTCTCCGTTAACTCATCCATTGTAATTCCCTCTGGCTGATATAAAACTTTCAATTGCGAAATGACATTTTTACTGCCTATCTGAATCATTCTTTCATTCATATCCGCAATGATTTTTAATAGCTGTTCCAGTTCGCCTTCCATCGTTGTTTCAAGCGGATTGACCCTATATTTGACCCCTGATTCATCAATGACTTTTATCGCTTCATCCACATATGGAATCACATCTTCCCCTCCCTTTGTCTTTGGCAGAATTTGAATACTTACTAGCGTGTTAGCCATCTTTCTTCCTCCTATTCTGGTAAAAATTCATTGGTAAATGCTTTTTCGGCATCAAGCTCTTTTTCCAATAAGCCATTTTCATGCATCCAGGACGCGTAATTTTCCCATATTTCCAGCTTCTGCTCGCCCCATCTTGGTGCATCATCCTGATACTTTGGAGCCAGCCATTCCTGGCTCTTTTTCACAAGAATCGGATCAAGGTCCGGTACGGCTTCTATTAAAATATCAGCCGCTTCCCCGGGATGCTCGATCGCAAACTCGTAGCCCTTTGATGCCGCGCTGACAAATGCTTTTACAGTTTCTGGATCTTCCGAGATTTTCTTTTCGTTTGTCGTTAACACAGGGGTGTAATAATCGAGATTTTTAGAGTAATCGGTTAAATAGACCATGTTCAATTCCTCGCCGCGAAGCTCTGCTTCAACGCCCGTCCAGGCGTAATAGATCCATGCAAAATCAACATCTCTTTTTACAGCTGTGAAGAAATCCGTATCTCCCATATTCACGATTGAAACTTTATCGACATCAGCCTTTTCTTTTTGCATTAACGAGCTGATGACCGACTTTTCAACCGGTGAGCCCCAGCCCCCGTATGTCTTTCCTTCGAAATCCTTCGGTGTTTTAATATTTTTTCCGGCCGGCGATGCAAAACCTGAGGTGTTATGCTGGATCACTGCCACAAGGGACACAATCGGAACCCCTTGGATACGCGCCTGGGTTATGCCTTCCTGGTAACCGACCCCGAATTCAGCCTTTCCTGTTGCGACAAGCTGGTCAGCCCCTGCGTCACCCGGCATTCTAATTTCAACATCCAGCCCTTCCTTTTCAAAAAAGCCCTTCTCTTTCGCAACATATAAACCGGTGTGATTGGTGTTAGGTGTCCAATCCAAAACGACCGACACTTTTTTTAGCGATTTTTCTTCTTTGCCTTCAGATGTACTGGCATTCTCACTGCTGCATCCTGTTAAGAGCGCGGCTGAAAAAAACAAAAAAAGCCACTTTTTCATTGTTACATTCCTCCTGTAAATTAGAATCAGCAAGCCCGAGCGCAAAATAAAAACGCCCAGGGCAGAACCCGAGCGCGAAAAGAACAAACATTCAAAAGAGTACAGAATCATGTTCCCTCCGCTGGTATTAACCAGTTCAGGTTCAAAGGGTCATCATCTAACGGATGAAATCTCAACCGGCAACACCGGTCCCCCTACATCTCTTGCTATTAAATTATCAATTCGACTTCATTATAGCAGATTACTAGAAAATTATACTATTTTTTTCAGGTTCTCCTGGTGAAATCCAAAGCTCCTTGTATGGTTAAACATATTTTAACTCGAGTTGCCACCAATTAAAAATACTACATTTCTTAAGACCCTTTAATTTCGTTTATTAACTGCAATAAAGCTGACAGGTTATCTCTTTAAAACCTGCCAGCTACCAACTTCATTCTTCATGCACTGTATCGTCGACGATCGCCCATAATTCTTTATTAAACAGCTCGTTGTTGCAGACCAAGCTATGATTGACTTCGTTTTCCGCCATGGTTAGTATTTCTTCCTCTTCGTCTTTGGTTTCCATAATTTCAAAAAGATCCATAACTCCATCCGAGGTTTGATTTTCAGTCTGATGGGTTTCTTGTACATTAACCTTGTTTTCTTTTCCCTTCATATCAATCCCTCCTTTTGCTGATATCTTCCCCAAATCTAGATGGTTTAACCCATTTTATGTATAATCTGTTTAAATGATTATTTTGCTCTTGAACTTTTCATTATAAGGATCAAGATTAGTAAAAAAGCTACTACGGCCAAAATAACTTTGCCTTGTCCTTCCCACGCAAGGACTTGGTAAACCGCGTATACTTCTAACAATAACGCAGGGATTTTCCCGACAGTACTGGCAATGGCGAAGGTAATCATATTTACTTTGCTTAATGCTCCTGCAAGGGTGACAAGCCCTGATGGAACAAAGGGGAAAATTCTCAGAGCCAATATTAATATAAACGCCTCGAAACCCTTGCTTGTCTGCAATCTGTTCAAAATTTTATTGTTAAGTTCCTTTTTTGGCAGAAACCTGTGGATTCCTTTCCTGTACAAATAAAAGCTTACAATCGCTCCGATCGCTTCACCTATGATTGAAATAATTACCCCATTGACAAAGTCAAAAAAGGTGATATTTGCCGCGGTTAAGAACACGCTTGGAACAAAGCCCAGCAGACTAATAACAATATTTAATAAAATACTTATCCAGATTGCGTATAGTCCACTTTCGCTAAACCATAGTACTACTTGCTCTTCCATATAACCCACCTTGTCTAGATATCCTATATATTCTATTGTTCCGCTACTTTGTAGCATATACTATACTAATAGGTCATGGTTTTGTAGCGAAAATTCTGGTTTCCTCGCCAAAACCCGGATATTGTATTCACAGTTACTCCTGATAACACAAAAGAGAGTGTCCCAAGCTGGACACCCCCTTTTGTTGTTAACTATTTGTTATTCCGTTTCTTCGGTATGGTTTTCATGTTCCTGTACAGGTACCTGTTCATCTGCAATGAACGCATCGTATGCTGAATAACCGCCGATCACAGCTGCCAAATAAATGATAGCTGCCAATGCCCATTTTTTCATAAGCCAGCGCTCCTTCTATCCAGTTTCATGTTAAGCTGTTTTTTCATTTAACTTTACCCGTTGCAAACGAAGGGCATTCAAGACAACGGATACAGAGCTGAACGCCATTGCTGCGCCTGCGAGCCATGGAGCAAGCAAGCCTACTGCCGCAACCGGGATGCCAAGGGAATTATAGGCCAATGCCCAGAATAGATTTTGCTTGATATTGCGGATCGTCTTTTTACTCATTAAGATGGCATCGGCAATGCTATTTAGATCCCCTCTCATGAGTGTAATATCCGCAGCTTCCATGGCCACATCCGTACCGGTACCAATCGCCATGCCGATATCGGCCATTGCCAACGCCGGTGCGTCGTTGATTCCATCGCCAACCATCGCTACCCGTTTTCCTTGTTCCTGCAGCTTTTTCACTTCATCCGCTTTTCCTTCTGGAAGAACTTCCGCAATCGCTATGTCAATACCGACTTCGCCCGCAATCGCATCGGCAGTGCGCTTGTTGTCTCCAGTCATCATGATCACTTCAATCCCTGCGTCCTTCAACCGTTTAATCGCTTCTTTAGAAGTATCTTTTACCGTGTCTGCGACAGCGACGATTCCCATGAAAACTCCATCAACGGCGACAAGCATCGCTGTTTTTCCGTTATCCTCAAGAGTTTCCATCTTACCCGCGGCTGAATCTATGGCGATTTCATATTTTTTCATTAGTCTTCTTGTACCGATTAATAATTCACGATTATTAACGGTTGCCTTTATTCCGTGACCGGGAATCGCTTCGAATTCTTGTACATCCGGTAAAGTGATATTTTTCTCTTTGATTCCTTGTACAATCGCTTCCGCGAGTGGATGCTCCGATTGTTTTTCCGCTGATCCGACAAGGGTAAGGAATGTTGCTTCATCCATGTTTCCTTCAATGACCACATCAGTTAAAACCGGCTTCCCGTTTGTAACCGTACCTGTTTTATCTAAAATAACCGTTGTAATCCGGTGCGTCGCTTCCAGATGTTCTCCGCCTTTAAATAACACACCATATTCTGCTGCCCGGCCGGATCCTGCCATGATGGAAGTCGGTGTTGCGAGACCAAGCGCACAAGGACAAGCAATGACCAGAACGGCAATTAATTTCTCCAGGGCTTCGGCAAATTCTCCAGGGCTTACCCAGAAGAACCAGATCAAGAATGTAACGACTGCAATTCCAACAACGATCGGTACGAATATACCGGAAATTTGGTCGGCTACCCGTTGAATCGGGGCTTTTGAACCTTGAGCTTCTTCCACTACTTTAATGATTTGAGCCAAGGCTGTATCTCTTCCGACTTTCGTTGCTTTTACTTTTAAGAATCCATTTTTGTTGAGTGTAGCACCGATGACCGTATCTCCGATCGACTTACTAACCGGAACGCTTTCACCAGTAATCATCGATTCATCCATCGCCGAGCGTCCATCGACAATTTCTCCATCAACCGGTACTTTCTCACCTGGTTTGACATAAACGATATCCTCGACCACTACTTCTTCAAGCGGGATCTCCATTTCATTCCCATCCCGTAACACCATCGCTGTTTTTGCCTGGAGACCCATTAATTTTTTGATTGCTTCTGAAGAGCGGCCTTTGGCTCGGGCTTCAAATAATTTCCCTAGAATGATTAAAGTAATTAAAATAGCACTTGTTTCGTAATATAGCTCGACCATATGTGCATTCGTGCCTATCGATTCAAATGACTTATACAAACTGTAAAAGAAAGCAGCTGATGTTCCTAACGCCACTAATACATCCATATTGGCACTTTTATTGCGAAGAGCTTTGTATGCTCCAACATAAAACTGCTTACCGATAATAAACTGTACAGGGGCGGCAAGAGCTAGCTGTACCCAAGGATTCATGAACATATCAGGTACGTAGAGGAAAGATGTAAATTCAAAGTGTCCGACCATGGCCCATAATAATGGAAACGAAAGGATTAATGAGAAAATAAATTTCCCTTTTTGCTTCTCAATTTCCAATGCCCGATAATCAGCGGTTTCTTCACTATCTTGCTTTAATTTTGCTTCATAGCCGATGTTTTCCACTTTCTTGATCATGTCTTGAATGCTGACCTCTGAAGGATTGTACTCCACGGTTCCCGTTTCAAGTGCTAAATTGACCGTTGCATGATTGACACCTTCAAGCTTGTTTAGTCCTTTTTCAATGCGGGTAGAACAGGCCGCACAGGTCATGCCTATCAGGTCGAACTCAACCTTTTCTTTGACAACTTCATACCCAAGGTCATTCACTTTTTTCTCAAAGTCCTGAACATTGGTTACATCAGGATTATACGCAACCGACGCCTTTTCCAGGGCTAAATTAACATTGGCATTTTCAACGCCTTCCATTTTACTCAAACCCTTTTCAATCCGGGTTGCACAGGCGGCGCAAGTCATTCCCGAAATAGGCAATTGAACTTCTTTTATAGTCGTACTGCTCATTATTATCACTCCTTTATACGTAAGAAAGGTTTTTTAGCTCCTTTATAGTTTATATACTATACCCCCCTAGCGTATATGTCAAACCATTATTTTCTCAAATTTTATTTTTTATGTAGAAGCAAGCTCATATTCAATTAGCGATATAAAAACAGAACGTGCTAACTTCTCCTACACGTTCTGTTATGTTCATTCATTATTTCACTTCGTATCCTTGATCATCAATTGTTTCTTTAATTTTATCTAAAGTAGCAACATTAGCGTTAAATTTAACATCTACTTTGCCATTTTCGAGGTCAACCTTTACATTTTCTACACCTTCCAGTTTTCCTACGCTTCCCTCAACTGCTTTCACACAATGACCACAAGTCATTCCACTAACATTTAATGTTACATTTTCCATAATTCTTACCTCCATTATTTTTTCATTAATTTTTGTACGGTTATAAGAACCTCATCAAGAACTTCAAGATCTCCTTCTTGAATTCGTTCCACTACACAATTTTTCATATGGCCTTCCAGCAAAATCTTAGCGACACTGTTTAAAGCTGATTGTGTCGCAGCGATCTGGGTAATCACGTCATCGCAGTAAGTGTCTCTTTCAATTAATCCTTTGATACCGCGTATTTGTCCCTCCACGCGATTTAACCGGGTGACCAGGTTTTTCTTTACTTTATCGGAATGATGGCTCTTTCTATCGCTAACTTCTAACGAATTTAAATCTTCTGCCAACGTTTCATCATTATTTATATCTAAAGACATCGCTTCGCCTCCTTCATAAAATTATTATATGATACCCCCGTACCGTATGTAAAGATTTATGCATAAATATTTTTCTTTTCTATACGAACTGTCATCAAGCCTTCACAATTCCATACTTAATTTGCCCTTCCATTCCATTTGATAACAAAAAAATCATGGACTTTGAGGAAGCCATGATTTTTTTTCTATCTAATTATCGCTATAATAAGCCTAGGAGGTTGATATAAGTGAAAGATGAAAAAGAAAAACAGCCAACTCCAATAGGGGAATTGGACGAAGAAACACTATTTATCGTTTCCCAAACCTTTAAAGCTTTATCGGATCCTACCCGGCTCCGTATTCTTCATTTGTTATTTGATGGGGAATACTCCGTTAATGATATTGCCGAGAAACTTTCTTTACTCCAGTCCACCGTCTCGCACCAGCTGCGTTTCCTGAAAAACTTGCGCCTGGTAAAATTCCGGCGGGAAGGGACTTCTCTTTACTATACCCATGATGATGAACATGTTATGGATATTTTGAAACAAACGATCGAACATGCCCACCATCATTAATTACAGGTGCCATGCGGGCTCGGGCATCCGTTGTCCGCATGCTCCACCTGAATCGTGCTGTGCTCGATTCCGAAATCATCGTGGAGAATGGACTGCGCGTGATTCAACACCTCATCGTGATTTCCTTCTCCCGCTATCGCCATATGGCAGCTTAGCATCGGAAGCTCTGAAGTGATAGACCAAACGTGAAGATCATGCACTTCTTTTACAAGCGGTATAGCCTGAAGGGATTCCTTCACCTTTTGAACATCAATTTGGGATGGGGTGCCTTCCATCAATACATTGAAGGAATCTCTTGTCACTCTCCAGCCACTTATGATGATCAGAACTGATACGATTACGCTCGCAATCGGGTCAGCAATCCCCCATCCGAAAAACATCATCAGCAATGCGGCGACAATCGCACCGACTGAACCAAGCATATCTCCAATCACATGGAGAAACGCACTTCTTACATTTAGATTTTCATCTTTATCACCTTTCATCAAAATGAATGCGGCGATAATATTTACAAACAAACCGATTACAGCAATAATTAACATCCCCGAACTTTGAACTTCCGGTGGATTAGAGAAACGCTGGAATGCTTCATAGAATATATAAAGTGATATAAGGATCAAGGTAATTCCATTCAAGCATGCTGCAATAATTTCAAATCGTCTATACCCAAATGTTTTTGAAAGTGTTGCTTTCCGTTCTCCCAGCTTAATGGCGAAAAAACTTAAACCTAGTGCAACTGCATCACTGAGCATATGGCCGGCATCCGATAGGAGCGCCAGGCTATTTGTAAGTAAACCGCCTATTACTTCAACAACCATAAAGGTCACAATTAAAAGAAAAGACCAAAGCAATGCCTTTTTATTTCCTGAACCATGGCTATGGCCGTGGCCGTGTGAATGTCCGTGATGATGTCCCATAGTTAATCACTTCTCTCTATATATGAGTATATGTTCATATATATATTATGTTATATTTTCGGAAAAAGTTCAACCTTTTTTTTTATTCTTTGTTATAATCCCTTTTCCTTTTAACATGGGCATTTAAACAGAATTTTCATCTGGTTATTAAAGTAAAAAAAGCTATCTCATAAAAGATGTTGATCCAACGACCTTTTGAGACAGCTCTTAATTTTTATTCTTTTATCTTTAATAGACGTAAGCTGTTAAGGGTTACTAGTAGTGTAGCCCCCATGTCAGCAAATATCGCTATCCATAAAGTTAACCAGCCTGGAACAACCAATAGCAGAGCAACTACTTTAATGGCTAAAGAGAAAGTTATGTTTTGTTTGATGATCCCTAACGCTTTACGGCTTAGTTTAATCGTATATGGCAGTTTGCTTAAATCATCAGACATTAACGCTATATCAGCTGTTTCCAGTGCTGTATCCGTTCCGGCACCGCCCATCGCAACCCCGACCGTTGAAGCTGCAAGAGCCGGTGCATCGTTCACGCCATCTCCGACCATCGCAACACTTTGATGTTTTCTGCGAAGTTCTTTAATAAAAGTTAATTTGTCTTCCGGAAGTAAATCGGCCCTTATGTCAGAAACTCCGACTTCTCTTCCGATCGCTTCAGCTGTTCGTTGGTTATCGCCAGTTAACATGACTGTTTTTTCAATACCGATTTGATGAAGTTTTCGGATGACTTCTTTTGAAGATTCTCTCATTTCATCGGCGACAGCGATTAACGCAAGGACTTCATTCTCTGTCCCTAATACCATTACTGTTTTACCTTGTGTTTGCATCATTGAAATCTCTTCTTTGATTTCATCTCGAATTGATTGATGCAACTCGGTAAACAGATTGGGGCTGCCGACATAATACAGTACGTTATTTACTTTTGCTTTTATACCTTTACCGGTAATGGATTGGAACTCCTCAATGGCTACATCATTAAAATTCAACCCGTTTTCTTCAGCCTTTCTCATGATGGCTGAAGCGAGTGGATGCTGTGAGCCTTTTTCAATCGCTGCCGTAAACGTCAATAATTCATTTTCATTGCCGTGATACGTAACCATATTTGTGACTGCCGGAACTCCTTTTGTTAACGTTCCTGTTTTATCAAACGCAATCACCTTTAAGGAACCTGCTTCTTCTAAGTGGACGCCACCTTTAATTAAGACACCATTTTTCGCTGCATTGCCAATTGCCGTAACAACGGCAACAGGAGTTGAAACGACTAACGCACAAGGGCAACCTACCACGAGTACAGCCAGCCCCTGATAAATCCATTCACTCCAGTCTCCTCCAAAGAGTAATGGAGGCACAATAGCCAATAACACCGCTAAGATGATAATTCCTGGTGTATAATATTTGGCGAATTTATCGACAAATGCTTGAGAAGGAGCCCGTTCTGCTTGAGCTTCTTCAACCAAATGAATAATCTTCGAAAGAGTTGTATCTTCCACTCGTTTTGTTACTTGAACTTCGAGCAGACCTTCTTCATTTAATGTACCGGCAAATACTTCGTCATCAATCGTTTTCGCAACCGGAACGGATTCTCCTGTAATGGCAGCCTGGTTTAAAGTGGACGTACCTTTAACCACAACACCGTCCATCGCTACCTTTTGACCAGGCTTAACGATCATGATGTCGCCTACTTGAATATCATCAACGTGAACCATCATTTCGTCATGACCGCGCCGAATTAACGCTTCTTTTGGAGCAATGTCCATTAAGGATTCAATCGATTGTCTCGCTTTATCCATTGAATAGCGCTCTAAGGCCTCACTGATGGCAAAGAGGATGACAACAGTTGCCCCTTCGCCCCATTCACCAATCGCAGCCGCGCCTATTACAGCAACTGTCATAAGCGTGTTCATATCAAACTTAAAACGAGATAAATTTTTCAATCCTTTAATAAAAAGTGAGTATCCTCCTATAAGAATTGATGCTGCATATCCAATTGACGGAATGACGTGTTCTTCCCCGTATTGCTCACCTAAAAACCAACTGATAATAAGCAATAGCGCTGAAATATAGACTTTAATGTTTTCTTTTTGCTTCCAGAATGGTTCACGCTCTACACGTCGCTCTTTCTCATCTCGGACCTTTAAGTTTTCGAAAGCTCCAGCTTCTTCTAATTCTTCAATAGTTGTATCACCATAAACCGTAAGTTTGGCTGCACCAAAATTAACCTTTGCATCAGAAACACCATCCAGGTGTTTTACGTTCGATTCGAACGTTTGGGCACAGCCAGCTCAGGTGAAGCCTTGGATACGGTACGTTTTTGCTTCTTGATCAGATGTTTTCGCCAATTGTTGTTCAGACATTTACTTCCACCTCCTGATTATGGGCTAAAGCAATCAGAATTAACTGCTTGATATGCTCATCTTCTAAGGAATAAAACGCTAGTTTGCCTTCTTTTCTGTATTTTACAATTCCTTGTTTATAAAGCGTTCGAAGATGATGGGACGCGGTTGCGACAGTAGAGCCGATAATATTGGCAATGTCACAAACGCATAATTCCCCATCCTGACATAAGGAATAAGCGATTTTCGCACGATTTTCATCGGCAAATGCTTTAAATAATTGGGCAACACTAGATATATTTTCCTTTTGCAACTGTCCTTGTATCCGGTTTACTTTTTCTTCGTTATAACAGTAAATCTCACAAGTGTCTTTTTTACTCATAATTAACACTCCCTCATTCAAACATTCACTTGAATATATTATAACCCTTTTTCTTTTTTATTCAAATGATTATAAGAATGTTCATGGAAAATTAACAGGAGATGATCTAAAACTAAAAACTTTGTAGGTTATCTTCCTTTGTTTAGAACTTACTAGAACAATAATTTTGTATTATACATAAACAAAGAAGATAAACTGTAAAAATAGGTTTGTTCGAAATATTGTCACCAATAACTTTAGCAACTCCTTTAAATCATATTGCTAACTTTGCTAGAATTAAAACTGTTACTACGTTTAGGAGGCCTCTATGATTAAAAAATCAATTTTATTTACTTTTATCTTTTTTATTGCGTTTGTTAACAGCCATGCACTGGCCCATACAGGGTTAAAGGATTCTTCACCCAAGAATGAAGAAGTCGTTACAGAAGAATTAAAGACCATTACTTTAACATTCGAAACAAAAATAGAACTTAGCAGTATATTTGAACTGGAAAATTCAAACGGTGAACCTATACCGATTGAAGAAATCTCTTTAAACGAAAATCAGATGGTTGGGACGTTATCAAGTCCATTAGATAATGGTCGTTATCAGGTCAATTGGAAGATTATTGGCGCGGATGGTCACCCGATCGAAGGAGAGTTTTCTTTTCAAGTAGATGCTCCAACCGCAGAAACCCCTGCTGATGAATCAAAAGAAACTGAGCAAGCGGCAGAAAATGAAACAACCAAGGAACCAGAAACAAGTAATTCGGAAGAGGCAAGTGACCAAAACCAACTGCCTTCCTATGTGATTCCTACCGCCATCGGCTTATTGATTGCTTTATTTGTTGCGAGTTTCCTGTGGATCATGAGAAGGAGTAAATAACTCATGTTATTCATTGGAATTATCAGTGAAATATTATTATATCTATGCTTCTCATTTATTGTAGGGAGTTTTCTCTTATATATTGTCCCGGACTCCTATCGTCCGGCTATTCATGTGCCTAAGGGAGCAATCATGTTAGCCGTTGCCGGAATAGCTTTCTTCTCATTTATTCCGGTGCTGCAGTTGGTTTTGCACTTATATCAGGACATTGGACTATCTCAAACCCTTCAGTCTGTGCTGTTTACCTTTGAAGTAGGAAAGGGTTGGATTTTTACTTATATTCTTTCAAATCTTTTGTTTATATTTGTTGTATGGTTTGACTACAGAAAAAAACCTTTGTATTCGTATATCGGTATCGCCTTTGTCTTGTGTTTAATCTTTTCATTAGCTTGGTCGGGTCATGCCAGTTCTTTGGTTCAATGGCCCGGATTTTTTGCACACACCTTTCATTTTATCGCTGTGACTTTTTGGGTTGGTATTTTACTTGTGGTGAGTTGGTTCTCAAAAAAACATGCTAACTGGTTGAATTTTCTGAAATGGTTTACACCGGTAGCTTTCGTTTGTTTTGTGACTACCATTGTAACCGGACTGGTTTTAATGACATTTGTAGTGGATTTGAAAGACTATACGAATGCATGGGTACTGTCATATGGACAATCTCTATTGATAAAGCATTTATTAATCATCCCGTTGCTGGTCTATGCCGTGATCAACAGCCTGCTCATGAGAAAGAAGCTAATGAAGGATATAGAATTTAATCCAAAGCCTTGGACGAAAGCAGAAAGCATCGTGATTTTACTCATCTTTTCAGCTACGGCTGCTTTAGGTCAGGAATCACCGCCCCACAACCTATTGTCCACGCTACAAAGCGAGGGACCTTCGAAGCTATTTACTCTGTTATATCAAGGGATATTCCAACCCGGCATGTCCGTCTACGTTGCTTTGAATGTAACGAGTATCACGTTGCTTATATTAGCTCTGCTATTCTTAGCTTTAACTGTGTTTTCTTTTATTAAGAAGTCGCCTGCGATATTTTCATTCTTAATGAGTGTTCTATTTGTGTGTTCAAGTTATTTATCACTAATTTTAAGTATAAAAGCGTAATAAAATCGGGTAGAAGTAGCCCGGTTCTTATTAATAATTGCGTGTTGGATATATTGAATGTTATTCTATTCAAAACAGTATAAAAATTATGTTTCATTCACTAGGGGTGCTTTTGTAGAGCTGAGAGAAGAAATCATTCTTCAACCCTTGAACCTGATTTGGTTAATACCAGCGTAGGAAAGTGAACAGGACTACTTTAGGCAATTTTCTTATGTTGTCATAAATGCAGATCCCTCTCCTATGAGGGGATCTGCATTTTTTATTTTTATCATACAATTAGGAGGAAGCTTTATGGAGAAAATTTCAGTTGGACTTGAGTGGTTTATGAATCCTGACCATATTCCGATGATGATCGGGGTTACTAAAGGATGGTTTATGGAAGAAGGCTTGGAAATCAACATGATTGAACCAAAAGAGCATTTTGATGCTATCGATGAGATCAAGGCCGGCAATATGGATATCGCGATCACCGAACCAATCCATCTAGTAGAGGATAGGGCAAATGATCATTCCATCGTCGGCTTCAGCCGATTTTTACATACGAATGGCGGAGTCATGTACATGAAGGGAAAAGGCATCAACCGCCCAATTGATCTGATAGGTAAGAGGATTCAATATCCGGGTGCCCCTGGCCTAGGAGGGCTCTCGATTGTCAAGACAATGGTCGAAGCAGATGGAGGCACATGCCGTTTAGAAGACTTTCAGCCTATTAATAACGGTTTCTATCATACCGATGCTCTAAAAAAAGACAAAGCGGATGCCGCAACACTGATTTTCAGGAATTTCGAAATGATTGAGGCTAAACATAAAGGGCTGGATGCAGGATTTTTTTCGCTTAGAAATTGGGGAGTGCCGGATTTTTGCCAATTAATTTTTATTACTTCCCCCGAAATACTTAACCGTCGCCAAAATGCTATCGAAAAGTTTATAAAAGTGATTCGAAGATCTATCGATTTTATGTATGAGAATCCAGAAGAAACGAAAAATATTTATATCGATTTTACCAATGCTGACAGGAATGATCCATTAACAGCAGAAACTACCGCCGCCACCATTCCCTGTTTCACCTTTGATTTTTCGATGACAGCTGAATATTATGACCGCCTGCAAAACTGGATGAAAGAATCAGGAAAGATAGACCAAATGATAGACCCGCAGGAATACTGGACGAATCGGTTTTGTTTTTAAGTATGACTTCTTTATATATAGAGATATCTAAAGAGAAGGACCTTCGTAAAAATACTAAGGTCTTTCGTCTAACTCAAATTGCTTCCCCACAAACTATTCAAAAATATCATATAAAGCGTCAGGATTGCAGAAATGATTAGAAAGAGAATCGGCAGATACCTGAATGTCTTCACTTTCTTAAGAGTTATAATCAATAGGATAACTTCTAAGAATGTTATGACGTAAAAAACGTAGAAAAAACGGTTTACAGTAAAAGGGCCTAAAAACAAACAAAGTACGGAAAATTGAACAAGAAAAGCCAAAATTGAACTGGAAATCCATCTTAATGGCGTTTTAATTTTAACAATACTAACAACAGCCCAAGTAATTGAACTGATAATCAATAAAGCAAGGAGCCATTCATATATATAAAACAAAGATTCATAAGATATTGCAAATAGATATCCCACAATAGAAAGCGGTATGATGGCAAATAGTAAAAGCGCATTTATTTTAATATATTTTGTTTCCAAATCCATCTCTCCAAACCTCATATTATGTACATGACATTGTTTTCCTTAATAGTGTATGTTTTGTATCTTAGCTTTTTGTACTCCCTCTACTTGGCCGCATTTAAATTATTTGCTTGTTGGATTTCACCATCTTTACTCCTTCTCATATCCAATCCAGGAATTATGGCGGCATAAATCAAAGTACCAGCTAGCCCTATAGCGGTAATTAGAATCGCCATGATTAGAGATGATAAAAACGAACCCAAAGTAACGGTTAACGAAGCGATTACCATCGAAAGGTTATATTCCAGCCCGTGTACAGCCATATACGAGCTTCGGGCATGATCCGGCGGAATCGAAGCCATATACGATTGTTCAACAGGCACCCGAAACACTTCGCCTACTGTCAACAATATCATGAACGCAAAAAGCACCCATATATTATTTGAATAAGCCAGAACTCCGTATCCTATAGAAAATAACGCGCAGCTGGCAATTAATACGGTTCTATCTTTCATATAGTCTGTTAATTTGCTTGCAAACAACGCAAGCAGGACAACAAGAATCGTATTTTCACTTCGAAGAAAGCCCATCATCGTGAGGCCATCTATTTCCCAGGATAGAAATCGTTGTGTAGGCATTTCATCAGTTAATCTGATTCCAACATAGTTCGTTAATTGCATCTCCATGGATAGCTCTAAGACACCGGCGAAAACGAACCATACAAACAACCGATCCTTTAACACCAGCTTATAGCTGCGGAACAATTGAAAAACATGTTGTTTCGCATTTCTAACGGATGATGCCGGAACATAGCTCTCATCAATGAAGAAGGCGACAAGGATGACCACAATGGCAGCGACAAATGTCAAAGCGATAAGCAACTCAAATAAATAGTCTTTAAATAAGACGGCTCCTAATATCCCGCCAATGGCAATAGAAAGGTTATTGGCCCAATATGTAATCGAATAAATAAGCTTGCGCTGTTCAGGCGTGCTTACATCAATCAACATCGCCTGGTTAGCCGGACCGGCAAGCCCCCAGCAGATGCTGTTGATCGTCATCATTAGAAAAGTAAGCAGCGCGGACTCAAACCATGGTGAATTACTAACCATCATCATAAAGAATGCAACCAGTCTCAGGATTTCCGCCCAAAGCATGATTTTCTTTCTGCCAAATTGATCTGAAAAATACCCGCCGATAAAGGATACGGCTATACCTGCTGCGACATTAATCAGCAGCAATAACCCCGCTGTTTTCGCACCGAAATGGTTCACCAAATAAATCGTCATAAAAGGAAAAATCATGCCGCTAATAAATCTACTTATAAATGTCTCAATGATTCGTATTTTAATATTTTTATGGAAATCTCTAAACTTCATAGTATTCCTTCTTTCACGGTTCAATAACAGCATGCTCAAATACTGCTTAAGTTCTTGTTTTCGTTGCAAAATTTCAGTTTTGTTGCCGGAATCCCGACTTTTGTTGCCGGAATTTTAGTTTTGTTGCCTTGTTGCCAGAATTTTCGTTTTGTTGCCAGGTCTGGATTTCGTTGCCAACATTTCAATTTTGTTGCCAGTTTCTCTGGTTTTGTTGTCGGTATCCCGACTTTTGTTGCCGGAATTTTCGTTTTGTTGCCAAGACCAGATTTCGTTGCCAACATTTCAATTTTGTTGCCAGACTGACTAGTTTTGTTGCCAGAATCCGGACTTTTGTTGCCGAAATTTTCGTTTTGTTGCCAAGCCCAGATTTCGTTGCCCACATTTCAATTTTGTTGCCAGTTTGTCTAGTTTTGTTGCCAGTATCGCGACTTTTGTTGCCGGAATTTTCGTTTTGTTGCCAGGTCCAGATTTCGTTGCCAACATTTCAATTTTGTTGCCAGGTCCAGATTTCGTTGCCCACATTTCAATTTTGTTGCCAGACTGACTAGTTTTGTTGCCGGAATCCGAACTTTTGTTGCCGGAATTTTCGTTTTGTTGCCAAGCCCAGATTTCGATGCCAACATTTCAGTTTTGTTGCCAGTTTGTCTAGTTTTGTTGCCAGTATCCCGAATTTTGTTGCCGGAATTTTCGTTTTGTTGCCAGATCCAGATTTCGTTGCCCACATTTCAATTTTGTTGCCGATTTGATTAGTTTAATTGCCGAAACCGGAAATTCATTTCAAATACTACTTAAATGCTCATGGATCAATTTCCATTCTCCTTCTTCGTTCTTGCAGAACACATTAGTGGCCCGGCCGCCGCCCGAAATAAATTCGCCGTTATGATACCCTTCATAATGATATGTATATATGCAAGTTGCCGAATTTTTGTCGACGGTTAACCACTCCACATCGTTCGCACGATAAACTTCTTCTTTAATCATGTCCCACGCTTTTTCAAAGTACCGCTGGATTTCATTTTTTGATGAATATGTTTGATTCGTGAACCAAAATAGAGCTTGATGATGCAATATTTTTTCTACGTTACTAAATTCATGAGTATTCGTTGCTTCTATGTATTGGTGTAAGGCTTCTCGATGATCCATATCTTAGCCTCCTTTTTATGATTATTTTCGATCCAAATAGATGAATCGCTTACTTTAATCCGTGCCCCTTGTAAACAGCCTCCCAATCCAAAGGTCTGGCCATTCTTTTTTCAATGTCAGTTATCGGTTCAAAATCATATTGCGCGTATAATGAATGAGCGTCTTCTGTCGTTAGCGAGAAGTTTGTTCCCTTTAATTTAGGGTGTTCGGTGATGACATTCAGCAGCCATTTACTAAGACCCCGGCCTCTATATTCCGGGATAACAAATACATCTGCCAGATGAGCAAACCTGACAAGATCGGATACCACACGGGCAAAACCGACTTGCTTGGTACGGCCATTCGCAGGATTTCCTTCATAGATTCCATAGCAAATTGTTGAATTCTCAATCGATGAGACTACCAATTCCTTCGCAATGCCTTTTGCCCAATAAGACTCCTCATTAAGAAACCGATAAATGACTTCCGTATCCAGATTGCTTTTATTGGTGCTTATCGTAAAGCCATCTTTTGACCATGATGATTGCTCCACCACTTACTTCCCCATCCTTTCTAAGATTCTAGTTATGTACTGTGAAGCAACTATAAGTACTCCGGCAAAAAATATTTATACATCTGTAATGCATCCGTGTGGGTTTCTAGTGTAGTAATCGTTTGAGGGTTTGGTTTTGTATAAATGACTGGATAATCTTTTTCATCGAACTTTTCTTGGACTTTGAATGCCAATATTTCTTCATCTATAGAAAATTCTGCTTGAACCCCTGGTTTATTTCCACGGGCATCGATGCGGATCCAGCGATTTAATGATGTAAGAAAAAATGCATTAAGAGTATGGATACTATAGCCCTTCTCCGGTGTATCAAATATCATCAGCCTTTGATAGCAAAATCCTGTCGGGATTCCTGCCGACCTTAATAACGCTGCGAATAAATTGGATTTTGCATAACAAATCCCTTCCCGATATTCAAGGACCTCAGAAGCTGTACAAGTAACTCTCTTGCTTTGTATATCCCAAGAATGAGATATCTCATCCCGCACAAATTCAAATGCAACTCTGGCTTTTTCAATGTCTGATTGCCTATCATGAAACAATTCATGAACCTTTTCTTTAATTAAAGGATGAGAATAGTTAACAACATATGTTTCTTCCAAATAGTCTTTTAGAGTAGTGGACTCGAGCATAGTTTCCATATATATTTATCCTCCCCTTTCTGCAGTGTATAAATCAGCTCCATTCCCGGAAGATAAGAATTGGATTTTTTCCCGGCAGTTAGCGCAAAAAGAAAAAGCGATACTCGTACTGAATATCGTTAACCAACGGGTTATTCACTCTGTCATTATATCTAATACCTGAATCTCCAATAATTAGAAACCACAACGAGGATTATGACCATCGTAATAACGAGATATTTGTATACTTCCGTTGCAATATCACCGAAAACCATAACGGAGAACGGCATTGTGATAATTAGACTTCCAAATGCGACTACGAACAACCCAACTCGCTTGGCATATTTATCTTTATTACCGTAGAAATTACTTTCACTATAGCCGATGATTAAAAACAACATTTTTCTAAAACCAATAAGGTAGCCAAAAATAATAATGGCTATTCCCGCAGCAACTGTTCCCAATGTGCTAGCCATATTAAACAACTCCCCATTACTATTTATCCCCTATATTTTACCATAACCATTTCTTTACTGTAACCCTCCTCCGCCCAAAAAAATTGCTTCTATAAATAAAACCACTTGTCTTTGCAGTTATATTTCCTAAACCTCTATCCAGTACCTTTTCAAGACGTTCCCGTTTTCCTCTATATAGTCCTTATCCGGTATCCCACCGTTTTTTATGATCGTCTTTTCTGATCCAATATTCCCTTGATCGCAAACTACGAGAGCTTTTTCAATGCCCAATTCTCTTGCTTTTTCTAAAGATAAAGACAATATTTCGGTTGCATAACCCTTCAATCTCTCTGATGGTCTTATGCCGTATCCGACGTGCCCGCCTGTATTTAATAATCTCTCTGTTAACCGATGGCGAATATTCACAACCCCAATGACCTTTTTAGTATGATCTATTAACCAATAAGTAGAATTTTCAAGCATCCAGTTTCCCGGCAGATTCTCTCCTTTTTTATAATCCTGTAACTGATTAATCATTGTTTGAAAATTCGAAGGGTCTTCGCGAATTACCCAGGGTACCATAACCTCGCCGCTCTCTTTCCATTCTTGATAAAAGGAAAGATATTCTCGTTTAAATTCTATAGTAGGTTTTATTAAATATAGTGTCTTTCTCTTCAATGTTCTAACTCCTCCCCATTTTGAGATTAATAATAATTAAAAAACGGAGAAGCTGTTTTCCTAACAACAACCTCTCCCTTAACGCTATTATTTTTCTTCTCAAAGGATAAGTGTACTGTCTTTTGTTCGATCGATTCCGATGCATTTGTACTTGCTGGTAGGGAGTAAAGTGATTTCAATTACACCTTTGTCGGTTTATAAAAATATGGTCCACAATATTTTTCGTGAGTAAGTACATATGTCCAAGTGAAATCTTTATTTACAATATAAATATCCGAATAAAAAGCCTGTGGTTCGGATATAAAATCGTGTGGCTTTATTTCTTTAGCATTGTTAAGCATTAAGACATCGTCGATATTTTGATAGAACACATAACAATCCTTTTTATGTTCTTTATTGAATGCCTCAATGGCTTCTTCATTTTCTAAGCATTGGATTATCTCATAGCTAAATATATGCCATAAAAATTGATCAAAATAAATATTCTTCTTTACTGATTTGCTTATACTTTTAGTGAAACATTGTTTCCATTGCTTTCGTAAATCTTCTCCATTATTCAATTCAGTAACAATAACTTTTTTATTCTGTAGTATATTTTAAGCTGACTCATAATTAGCCTCTTATTCTTAAGTCTTATTATTCTCTTTTTTAACCCCTCTTACTATTAAAGAAATCGTGAATAGCGATAAGAGCCGCTCTTGAAGCACGAAATTGTTTCTTTGAATACTTGTTAAAGGATAACTGGGTAACTTCCGTCAGCAAGATAAATTATTCTAGTCCCCCTAAAGTAACTAATCCATAGTTATTATTAGGGGCCAGTGTAATCACAATCTATAAACCTTCTTTTTCAATATCCGCCAGCCGGAAGCTTGAAAACGTATTAAACACCTTAACTTCTTGGTCAAAAGTAAGGAAGGAAGTGACTTCGTTTGGAACCACTATACAGTGCATCCCGGCTCTTATAGCTGCAAGAGATCCGTTGATTGAATCTTCAATGGCCAAGCTTTCCGCAGGAACCACATGTAAGTCATCCATAGCCTTTACGTACAAAGCGGGATCTGGTTTTACAATCTTTACATCTTCTTTTGTTTTAATCGTTTGGAAATGTTCCAGTAACCCGAATTTTTCAAGAAAGCTTTCGACCCATTCCCGGCCAGAGCTTGAGGCAATGCCCAGCTTAATCCCCAAATTCTTAGCCTCTTTTATTTTTCCTTCTATCCCTTCGCGTAAAACGAGGGTTTCTTTTAACTCGGAAAACCTTAAGCCTGTTAGTTCTTTGATAAGCTCTTGATCTGCAGGTTTTCCCGTTTGAGTGCTTATGTATTCAAAAAGGAGCTCGTCGGTCGTGCCGATCACTTTCGCAAATTCTGCAAGTGGAAGTTCCAGTTCAAACTTCTCCATCAGGACGTCGCAAAATACTTTATACCACAACGACTCGGTATCAATAATCGTGCCATCAAAATCAAAAATCATTGCCTTAATCATTTTTCATATCTCCCTAAATTTCTGGTTTTATCCTGCAAATGAGCCATCCCAGTTATTCTTTTAACTCTGCTAGTGTAGGTTAGTTAAAACACATTTTTCGCCTTTATCTGTCTCTCCTATCCTCCATCATCCTCTATTGTACATATTCTCCTGAAGAATTTGAATTCCTCTTCTGTTTCAACCTTGCTTCTTTTGTTCTATTAAATGAAAAGATTATTTCGATATAAGTTCTTCAATATGATTTAATCCAACCTTTCTCTCATTTTTCATTTCAATCTTATGGACATAATTACCTTCAAAAACAAAAAACACTATAAAAGTCCTATAAAAATTGTTTAATTAAAGCAAAAACAGGTAAAAAGATGCCGATACTATAGTCATATGGAATAGCATCTTAAGAAACACAATTAGAAGGGATCGTTTATGAAGATAAAAAAAGCGGGTATCATTGTTTCTATGTCACTATTATATTTATTTGGTCTTTCAGCTTCCATTCATGCAGAGAATAGTATCATTAACGTAAAGGATTATGGGGCGATCGGAAATGGCATTGCCGATGACACGGTAGCGATAAAAAAAGCCTTATATTATGGAAAGAATAAAAAAGTATTCTTCCCCGAAGGTACGTATTCAATAGCCGAAACGTTAACAGTTAAAGAGAATACAGAAGTTTATGGATCTAACTCTGTGATTAAAGCAAAGTCGGAAGGCTATACAATGCTAAGAGCAAAAGGTGGAAATATCAAAATTCATGACCTTATCGTAGATGGTAATCACCATGTTTTACGGGGACTTACGATCATGGATGGAACCAAAAACATAACCTTACAATCCGCTACCTTTAGAAATTTCGGCCAGCCATCGGAAGGTGCACTTTCTAACTCTACTCCAGTCGGCATTCGCATTGAAGGCGGAGTTGAAAACGTAATGATAAATCATCTTTTTATTCACAATGTCTTTGCTGAAAATATTTCTTCAGAAGTAGGCTGGAACCATAAAGTAGCAAGAGGAGTTTTAATAAGTCCTGCTCTTGAAACACAGCCTGCCAGCAAAGATATTACCATCCAAAACTCATCGATTTCTGAGATTGGCCCCAAGGATGACGGGGATGGGATTGTCGTCCAAGGATTTACAGAGGATGTAGGCCTGAGAATCATCAATAATTCTTTTCACAAAACCTATAAAAGGGCAATAAAGATTCAATCGCCTGGTGTCCTGGTTAAAGACAATTATATTTTTAACAGCTTTCATTACAACAATTTTTATGAAACCTATAAAGATAACAATGATTATGATATGTGGTCAGCAATATCTGTTCATGCAGATAATGTCTCGGTTGAAAAGAATACGATAGCGGGGATAGGAAGATTTTCTGCGGCCATAGACATAGCGGGCGGAAATAACTTAACAGTAATAGGAAATTCCATCGCCAATGGGGAAAGCAATATTTCTTCCAAATCTGATATGATCCGAATAAACAAAGGATATGACGGCACCAGTGAATTCAGTAATATTTCCATTATGGATAATTCTTTAATGAATGGGAGATATGGTGTGAACATGGTCGCAAACGTATCCGGATTAAAACTTTCGGGAAATACTTTTTCCAATCTGAATGACCAAACGAGCAGCAATATAACTAAATAATGAAGGGACCGGCATTTGCTGGTACCCTCATTTTTTTGTAGAATATTTGCTACTTCACATAGTTGAAATGAACCATTGTCTGATTAGATAACAATAGATTCATATTGGCTTTTTTTACTTCGTTCGCTGAAACTCCAAGCTTTTTGGCCAGACTATTATAATAACTGTTTAAATCAGTATCTTCGTCAGGATGCAGGGTCACACCTAACCGGTTAAGCTCTCTAAGAGCAGCCCATCCTTTGTAAACTTTATGCTCTTCTGTTGTTTTTATCTCATAACGCGCGATGATTTTGTCATTTTTTGCAGATAATTTTACCCGTACAAATTGTCCATTAACGTCCTCTACATTCAAGTTGACATTGCTTGGGGCCACGTAATCGCTTGCTTTATTGCCTTTTTTGTAGAGAAATGTTAACTGTGACTGATTGTTAAAGGTAACAGACGTCTTTGAGAATTGAACATCGGCCGGCTTTACACCCAAGGCATCAGAAATTCTTTGAACAATCTTTTGCTTGCTCATTTGTCTGTTAAGCTCTAATTCTGAAACAAATTGCTTCATTTCTTCGATAGCCTGTTCTTCCGTAACTTCAATTTTTTCATTACCGCTCTCTTTTTGGATATGAATCTTCACCTTGCCTTTTTCTTCTGAATACCTGACATGGTACTTTTCATTCGTAAGAACGACTGAAGCATGAAGGCTATTAATTGCATGTATGGCATCTTCAAATTTGCCTGTTTGCGAGGATGGTTCCTTCACTTCCGTACTTTGTGCACTTACCATGCCAGTAGTACTTAACACTAGGCCCGCAGCTAAAACAGCAGATAACATCTTTTTCATATTTATCTTCCTCTCTTCGGTATTAGAAAGACGCAGCAAGCTGCTTTTCTTTTGTTTTTGGATGAACAACTTCCCGTCCGACAGAATAGTATTCTACGTTGAACTTTTGCACTTCTTCAAGCGAATAACAGTTGCGTCCATCAAACATGGCCGGTTCATCGTGGAATAAGCTTGTAAGAATGAGCGCTTTTTCCACAATTTCCTGCCAATCAGTTAAAATAAAGACGATATCAGCCTGTTTAATCGCATCCTCTATGTTTTCTGCGTACACTACACCTTCCGGGAGTAGCTTTTTAGCGTTTTCTGTCGCAATAGGATCATATCCTATCACTTGCGCCTTATCTTTGATTAACAGCTCCGCCAATGTAATTGAGGCTGCTTCCCTCATATCATCTGTTTCAGGCTTAAAGGAGAGACCAAGAAAAGCTACCCGTTTTCCTTCGAGTGATCCGAATCGTTCTAAAGCTTTTTCGTATAATAAGAACTTTTGGGAATCATTGGTTTTAATAACGGATTTCAATAAATGAAATTCGTGGTCTGATTCTTCAGAAATTCTTACAAGAGCATGGGTATCCTTCGGAAAGCATGAGCCCCCATAGCCGATGCCTGCCTGAAGAAATTTAGAGCCAATTCTTCCATCCTTACCAATCCCGTTGGCCACCTCTTCTACATCCGCTCCTACTTTTTCTGATAGATTTGCAATCTCATTGATAAAAGAGATTTTCGTAGCTAGAAAAGCATTAGCAGCATATTTAATCATTTCTGCGCTCGGGATACTCGTTGTAAGTACCGGGATTTGGAAGGGTTGGTATAAAGCTTCAATTTTTTCGGCAGCTTCTTTGTAATCCGTTCCAATGACGATTCGATCTCCGTTAAATGTATCCCACACAGCGGAACCTTCTCGCAAAAATTCCGGATTTGAAACAAAGTCGACCTTCACATCTTCTTTTAAATGCTCCAGCACTACTTCTTTTATTTTGTAGTTTGTTCCGATTGGAACCGTACTTTTCGTAATAAGAATCGTATCGCAGGTAATATTATATGCAATATCTTTCGCAGCCTGAAATATATAAGTCAAATCAGCGGAACCGTCTTCACTTTGCGGGGTTCCAACTGCGATAAAGATCACTTCAGCCTCGCGGAAGCCTTCACTGTGAGAAGTAGTGAAATTGAGTCTGCCTTTTTCGCTGTTATATTTCATTAATTCTTCCAGACCAGGTTCATAAATCGGAGATTCACCATTTTTCAGTATCTCTATTTTATCTGGATTGATATCAATACAAGTTACATCATGACCAATATCGGATAAGCATACCCCTGTAACGAGACCGACATAACCTGTTCCTATGATCGCTACTCTCATCTCAACTTCTCCTCCTTTGACAGTGATTAATGTACAATAGGTTGTTGGCCTACTAGCTCTTTTAAATACATTTTCACCTGTTGGTTAATGTCTTCTCTTTCAAGAGAAAAGTCGATCGTCGCCCGGACAAAACCAAATTTATCTCCGACATCATACCGCTTTCCATGGAAGTCGTAAGCTAGTACATTTTCGATTTCGTTTAGTTTTTGGATCGCATCCGTCAGCTGAATCTCGCCACCGGAACCTGGAGGTAATGATTCAAGAATCGAAAATATTTCAGGAGTTAATACATACCTTCCCATGATCGCGTAATTCGAAGGCGCTATTTCCGCCGGCGGCTTTTCTACAACTGATGCGAGCGAGATAATTCCTTCATCGAGCGTTTTGTTTTCCAACGGTGCAATGATCCCGTACTTTGAAACTTCTTTAGGATCCACTTCCTGTACACCAATAGTAGATGTCTGATATTTATCAAAAACGTTAATAAGCTGCTGTATACAAGGTTTTTCGGATCTTACAATATCGTCCCCCAATAAAACGGCGAACGGCTCATCTCCAATAAAGCTTGATGCACAATGTATCGCATGCCCAAGTCCCTTTGGTTCCTTTTGACGGATATAATGGATATTCGCCATATTAGAAATCTCTTGAATTTCAGATAGCTTTTCGAATTTCTCTTTTTTATAGAGGGTTTCTTCTAACTCGTAAGCTTTATCAAAATGATCTTCTATCGCGCGCTTTCCACGTCCGCTGATTATTAGAATATCTTCAATTCCAGAATTGATTGCTTCCTCAACAATGTATTGAATCGTTGGCTTATCAACAATCGGAAGCATTTCTTTTGGCTGTGCCTTCGTTGCAGGCAAAAATCTCGTCCCTAAACCCGCAGCTGGAATGATCGCTTTACGAACCTTCATGGAACCAACTCCTCTTTGTATGATTTATTTTTATTCAATCTACACTTTATTTAGCGGGTGAAGCGTGGAACGAGTATTCTTAGTTCCAATCTCTTCATCCGGTTGTAAGCTCATTTTTAGCCTCTTGTTCCCCAAGAAGTAGAACGTAATGTTAGCAATGCCCAAAAACGAAGCGGGCATAATAAAATTAAAAACAGGATGCCGTAAACAGGGGCAAGCAAGAAGGTAAAAGGCTTCTTATACGCATAAAACACGTTTCTTGCATAAGCAGATATCGTTACATATGCCAGGTAGTAGATCAACATAATCCACCCCATCGTTGTTGACATAAGATATATCGCCAAAACGAGTGACACCCCAAAAGCCAGCCATAAAAACAATTCTAACATGACCCAAACTAACACATTTGGTTTTTTCAATCCGATTTTAAGTGCTACTAAGCTTTCCCTAAAGAAAGATTTATTCCAGCGGGACTGTTGCTTAAGCAAAGTATAAAGTGATGTCGGCGCATCTGTAATACAGCGAGCGGTTGATTGATAGAGAGTCTTTCCTTCACGGATCGCGTAATTGGTTAAACATCTATCATCCCCAAGCTGTACCTGCTGGCCTAAAAATGTTTGCGTACCATAATGTTCCAAGTTTGACATGACCACATTACGTCTATAAGCACTAAGAGGACCGCTGCAGACCAAAACATTTCCGGTAACAGAATGTGCAGCCCGCTCAACACGGAACGCATTGTCATATCTCATATCGATTAGTCTGGTTAAAAGGTTATCAGTCCTGTTTCGGATATTGACATGCCCCGTTGTTGCAGCCACTTCTGAATCATTAAAAGGCTTTAAAAGTTCCCGAATCGCATTGGAGAAGACCGTACAATCAGAATCAACTGTTACAAACACATCACCGGTCGCCCTTTCGAAAGCCCAAATTTGAGCGTGGCGTTTGCCTTGATTTTTCGGAAGCCGATGGACGATCAATTCCGGCAGTTTGGAAGGTTCCACTCCTTCGATGGCAGTCATATTGGCAGTCAAAGTTTCTTTTAATTTAAGAGAAGCATTATACGCCGATATATCTTTACTTCCATCATCAATCACGAAGATTTCATGAACCGGGTAATCTTGCTTTAAAATACTCTTAATTGTTCCGAGCACAGCTTCCGGCTCTTCATTATAAGAGGGAATCACTACGGACACTTTCAAATCCGGCGGATCGAGATCTACCGTTTTGTATTTAAAAGAAAGAATCATTTTTCCTAGCAGATACGCAATCATTACTGAACCGTATAAGCCGATGGTTAAATTCCATTTATCCGAGGCTGACCAGTTAACATAGAACAGCGCAGCTACCGTTAGACTGAAAAGCGTGATAACAAACGTTTTTTCCTTCATGGAAAACTTTTTTTCTGTTGTAATTTCCTGCATTTGTGCTGCAGATAAATCTTCTACAACTTTTGACATGATAGTTCTCCTTTCGCTATTTAGTTGACTTTCCACGCTCACTTTAAAAATCGACATGGCCTTTGTCAAACTTAGATTAATGACGACAAATATTTTTATCAATCCGACGTTTTTCACAGAATAGAAAACCGTTCTTTTTTACCACAGTATTCTAAAACCCTTTTTGCTACGCAATTGGAAACGGTGACATTTACCGATTTTATATCTTTGTTACTTTTGTAAAATAACTTTAATGTTTAACCATTATCTTCCAAATTCATCTTTACTATTTCTATCCCACCGCTTTATCATGGTGAAAAGTCACTATACAAATGCTAACTCTCCCTTTACATTTCTTCATTTTTGTCTTTTTTTAAAAATATCTAATTAAATTTTTTTTATTGAAATTTTCTTTTTTAAAAGAAGCAACGAATATTTTCCAAAAAAATAAATACTAATAATCAAAAATTTGGAAGAAATAAGTAAAATATATAGTTCCTAAATCATAAATCTTCTTGATCTGACGATGAAACTAATAGAATCCATTGAGATAAAACCTATTTTTTGTGAATTTTTTCTCATAGTTAAAAACCCTTTAAATAATAGAGCCTTCTAGAGAAGTTGCTTTCGATAAAGCAACATGTTATTACAATAGTAAAAGGTTACATAAGGAGTACCTGTTAATGATAGAACTAGAAAATGTTTCAAAGCTGTATTCAAATGAAGCTGGGCAATTTTCAGCACTCAAGGAGGTTACCCTTTCCATTAATAAAGGGGAGTTTGTCGGAATCATCGGGAAGTCAGGTAGTGGAAAATCCACTTTACTACACATCCTGTCGGGAATAGATTCTCCTACAAAAGGAACGGTTACAGTTTTAGGAAAAAAGATTTCTAGTTTTCCAGAAAAGCTTCTGACGAAGTGGCGTTGTTTTGAAACGGGGATTGTCTTTCAGTCTTTCTACCTGTTGCAGACACTCACACTACTGGAAAACGTGATGCTTCCAATGGAATTTTCCCGTTCCTTAAACCGAAAAAAAAGAAAGGAACGGGCTTTGATGCTGCTCGAACGTGTGGGGCTGCAACATAAAGCTAATCTTTTCCCTGACTCCGTATCCGGGGGTGAAAAACAAAGATGTGCGATAGCGAGAGCTTTAGCCAATGATCCGCCTTTGCTTTTGGCTGATGAACCTACTGGCAATCTCGATTCTGAAAATGCCGAGCAAATATTTTCGCTTTTTAATGAGCTTTCAAAGCAAGGTAAAACAATTGTTATGGTTACTCATGATACAGATTTCTCACAGAGAGTATCGCGTTCTTTACTCGTTAAGGACGGGGTCGTCTCAGAACAGTTTCTTCTGGACAAAAAAGCAGGCCAGCTATGATCCCTATATATATGAAGAAAGCGTGGAGAGATTTATGGCAGGATAGAGCCAACATCTTCTTAATTATTATTTCTATCTCTATCTGCTTAACTACTTTAGCTACGCTACTGAATACGAGTAAATCGTTCAGTGACTCATTACAACCGGGTAACGGACAGCAAGATTCTACTATTTATTTTTATACGAATCTCTTTGGGAATAAGCTTCCTGAATTGACTGATATAGAAGGAATTACGAACGCTGATGCCCGTTTTAAAACCCCGGGTCGATTAGAGATCAATGGTTCCCAAGAAAATTTCGAATTAATAGTTTTACCTAATCATGAGGAATCGATTAATATAGTTCCTGCTCATCCCTATAAATCGGGTATTTATCTTGAGAAAACAACCATGGACTATTTTCGCCTGAAAAAGGATGACATGGTTTCCATTACCTTACCGGGGAAAGCAAAAAAAGAGGTGCCTGTCGCAGGCTATATTACCGATTATGATTATATTCCTGCTAAATACAGCGGTCTGGGGCGTGCTTACATTTCCCCTGTTTCACTAAAAACGCTTGGATTGACTGATGACAAGAACTCCATTCAAATCACGGTCAATTCAAAGGAATATGAGAAAAATGGAGCGGAAATTCTCCAAAATGCTAAGAATCAATTGAAGCCTGATGAGATTACGGTGTACCGTACTGAATCATCAAACGATTCCCTCCTGCTTAGACAACAAATGACTGATACGGTTTTCCTATTGTTAATCATCCTGGGGTCACTGGCATTAGTACTCGGCATCATTCTTGTCATTCACTTTTTCTATAGCCTTACAGCAAGAAAGATCCAAAGTATGAGCATTTTAAAAGTTTTGGGTGCAGAGAAGAAGCACTTATGGAAGGAGTTTAGTGTCACACTGGGCATAATCGGATCAGTTATATTTTTGGTAACGTTGCTATTAAGCGCTGGCCTTTCCTATTATTTTTCCCAATATCTCATAGAAGAGCTGAATATAGGTGTGTTCCAATTTGAATATTCTAAAGATGTACTTATTATTATCACAGGGCTGTCCTTCCTGGTTCCGATCGTTTCAGGAATTGTACCAATCACTATTGCTTTGAAAGTACCGATTGTCCAGGGATTGATTCATGGTAGCCGTCCATACCGCAAAGGAGGCAAACATAAGGCCTCCAGGTTTTCATTTTTTCTCCTCTCTTTAAGAAATGCAGGAAAAAAAAGAATTCAGTTTATCACCAATATTCTAATGCTCTCTTTTGGAGGAGCCGTTATTATTGCCTGTATCGGCTTGAATAACTCCTTAACGGGCACAGTTAAAGACATGCAAAGCTTTTGGAAGCATGATCTGGAATGGGATATTCGAACAAGCTTGAACATTAGTGAAGTTACACAGCTCGCTAAACAATCACAGGGTGTTCTTCAAGCGGAAAGCTGGACGGGAAGAAGTGCTGAAGCAGAACTTTTTTCAAAAGAAAAGCCGGTTAGTACTCTATTGCTTTCGGTTCCAAGAGAGAGCAAGATGATACAGCCTGCCATAACTGAAGGATTGTGGTTAGACCGGTTACCTAAAACTCATATCGTTATTAACAGTGATTTTCAAGCATTGGCAGGAAACATTCAGACTGGCCAATCCATTTCGTTAAAAGTTGGAAATCAAGAACGAACCTTGAAGATAGGCGGGGTTATCCAGGGACAATTAAATGGTCCGGTTATTTTTATGGCTTCTGACGATTATCATTCCTGGATGCCTGGACAGCAGCCAAACAGGGTCATTGTAAAACTTGATTCATACGGGAAAACATATTCCTCCGTAGTTATAAACAACATGGAGCAGCTTTTTAATAACAATAAAATTGCAATTGAAGCATTTGATACAGTTGGAAATATGAATAGCAGGCCCCATGAAATAATTGATCTTGTTGTTTATTCTTTATTATTTACGGGTATTCTTTTTTCAGTTGTCGGCATAGTGAATTTGATTACAGCGATGAGTGGAAATGTTCTTGAAAGAACCCATGAGATTGGATTAATTCGTGCTGTAGGGGGACCATCATATAAAATACATCAGTTATTTATAGGTGAAGGGATTTTCATCGCTTTTATATCGTGGATTATATCCGCTGCATTGTCATTTCCACTGCAATTCATATTAAATCAAAAAATTGGGGAATCGCTAATTCATTCCCCACTGCACTTTTCATTTTCACCCTTAGGTGTAGGGTTATGGCTGATTATGTCCCTAATCATTGGCTGCGTCGCCAGTATAATCCCCGCGCAAAAAGCAGTAAAACAGCCGGTAAAGCACCTTATTGCCGGCAAATAGGATGGAGGAGAAAAATGAAAAAGGTACTGTTTTTACCGCTGTTTACCATGGAATCAGGCCATCATAAAACGACAGATGCCATTATAGAAGCCTTTCAGGATGAATTTCCGTCGATCCTTTGTAAAAAGGTGGATTTCTTACACTTCATGAGTCCGGCTCTTGAAAAAGGAATTTCCCGTTTCTATATTAACTGGATTAAAAAAGCGCCTTCTTATTACAGCAGCTTCTATCATCATTTTTTCAGCCAAGATTCCCATCTTATTCAAGGGATTTACGAATCCATCTTTATAGAAAAAATGGAAGAACTTCTTGTGCGCGAACAACCAGATCTTATTGTATGCACCCATAGCTTCTCTTCCTACCTTGTGGGTAAACTGAAGAAATATAGGGTACTAACGATTCCTGTTATCAACATATATACTGACTTTTTCATGAATAGCCTATGGAACAAAAATGACATTGACTGGCACTTTGTTCCTTCACATCATGTTAAAACAGAGTTGAAAAAAACTGGAGTTCCAGCAGAAAACATTAAAATTTCCGGTATTTGCGTAAATGATAAAATTACAATAAAGAAGAAAAGAAAATTATATAATATACCGGTACATATCCTTGTCGCTGGAGGTAATCTTGGACTTATCAATGAGTTCAACCTCACCCAAGGGGGAGGGCCCCGATCCAGTTCGGCTGAGTACAAAGTTTTATGTGGAACCAATTCACGTTTATATGAAAGCATTAAGGATATACAAGATCCTTCCGTAATTCCCTATCCTTACATTGCAAGCCAGGAGAAAATGAATGAATTGTATGACTGGGCAGATTTAATCATTACCAAACCAGGTGGTGTAACCGTAAGTGAAGCACTCAGAAAGCAGCTGCCTATTTTTCTGCACTCCGTCCTGCCCGGACAGGAAGAGAAAAATGTTGAGTATTTACAAACCCGAGATCTTGTCTATATTCTTCATTCTCATTTAAATTTTGAAGGGCAAATTTTCTCCTTCATTCAAAATCAACCTGTTGCTTTTAAAAAATACAAAGCGGTACAGTCCTATCTAAACGAAATCGAATTAAACACATCAGCTGAAGTTTGCCGGTTTATTGAAAAACAAATACTGGGTTACGGTGAAACGGAACATTCAGCTTATATAGATACAATCTTCCATAAGCTTTATGGAAACCTTGAACACTGATTTTTAGTTGAAAAGTTCTGAAGCATGGTTGTAGTAAAAACTTTTCTATTGAGTAAAAAACCTTGAAGGACTTATGAACTATATTGGCTAATCATATAGAGCAACAGCTGCAGGGAGTCATAGTTCAACAAAACAAAAAGCGGCTGACTTCAAAGGCTACAATATTACACCTTTGGAGTCAGCCGCTTTTTTTATCTTTGCAACTATATAAGTTGAATTAATGATTTAATTTTGGCTCATTCATGTGAAACCAGAGTTTCACATGCCTTTCAGCAAAGCTGAAAGGTTGCTCCAACAGGATAGGCCGAGAGAAAGCTCGCTTTCTCCCCGGCCTATCCTGTTGGAGCTTAAATGAGCCAAAAATTTATTAATGCGTAATCTTTAGTTCAACTTATATAGCAACTCAATACGACTTAACATTTCTGAAGCCGATTTATTTTATACTGAATTCACCCATCATTTCCTGCAGGTGCATCGCTCTTTCCGATAAGGCATTGGCGGCGGATGTGATTTCTTCCATTGAAGCCAGTTGTTCCTCCGCAGATGCTGCCACTGTCTGGGAATGCATCGAGGTTTCATGGGAAACGGTAGAAATACTCGCGACTGATGCCGCTACCTCCTGGGCGCTGGCGGATACTTGTTCAGAAGCTGCTGCCATTTCATCTACTCTTGAACCCATTATTTCTGTCGAAGCAAGGATTTCCTTAAAGCTCTCTTGAGTTTTCTCGACGATGCTTAACCCGTCTTGAACTTCTGACTTCACCTGCTCCATTGAGCTGTTTGACCGTTTCATATCGACCTGGATCCCTTTAATAAGCTCAGAGATTTGAGAGGATGATGCCTGGGAAAGCTCTGCCAGCTTACGAACTTCATCGGCAACGACTGCAAACCCCTTGCCATGTTCACCTGCACGCGCAGCTTCGATGGCCGCATTCAAAGCTAATAGATTTATTTGATCGGCGATATCTGTAATCACGTTTGTGATTTTACCAATCTCCTGTGATCGCTTATCCAATAGAGTGATAACTTCACCGCTTGTATTAACCGCTTTATCGATAGCATTAATCTGTTCCACGGTTTTACTGACATATACCTCTCCAGCTTGCGCTTGCTCCGTCGTCTGCAAGCCAATTTCAGCGATGGATGAGGAATTTTCTGCTATTCCCTGAATCCCTTTTGTGATCTCTTCCATTGTCTTTGCACTTTCTTCGACATTTTCCGTTTGGCTTTCGGCGCCATTTGCTACCTGTTGGATCGCCTCAGTGATTTGCTCTGTGGCCTTACTCGTTTGCTCTGCACCTGCATTCAGCTGCTCTGCGGATGCTGCAACCTGCTCAGTGGTTTCAGTTACTTCTATGATCATCTTTTTCAGGCTTTCTCTCATATCATTATAACTATTTGAAAGGTCTGAAAGTTCATCACCGGCTTGGTCTAAAACTTCCATTGTAAAATTCCCTTTCCCGGCATTTCCAAGAGCTTCTGATAGTGTTGTTAATCTTTTTCTTAATCTTCTAGTGAACCATATGGTTATAATGATGGCAGCAACAATCACAACTGCAAGAACTAATATAAACGATTTAAGAAAACCGGCTATTGTGCTATCTATAATCTTCTGTGACGCCCCTACATAAAAAATCCCTATTATTTCTCCATCAGCATCTTTCAAAGGCATGTAGGCCGTTTGATATCCATTGCCGGCAACCTCTGCTTCCCCATAGTATTTTTCACCTTTATTGAGCACTTGTTCGGCAACTTCCGGGGAAACTTGTGTTCCAACAGCCCGCTCGCCATCGACCATAACATTTGTGGCGATTCTCGTATCCCCTTGAAACATCGTTACTGTATCGCCCGTTTGTTCCCCAATCAAATCAACAAATTCGAAATTATCATTGAATACGGTGGAACCTTTAGACAGCTTTCCATCTTTAACGCTCCAAGCCCCAGGGTGTTCAGAGTTTAAATACTCGTAGGCAACACTTAAATCCCCCTTTGCTTTTTCGACTGCGAATTCCTTAATTCCGGCGGTGACTTGCTGTACAACCACGATTCCCATCACAATCGATAAGGATAGTAAAATCCCTAAAACAATAAAATTTATTTTTGTACCTAATTTTAGCTTTAACTTATTCTTTCTCATTTCCCGGCCCCTTTTTGTGTTTTGAATTCCTCTGGTTTGGTTCATCTGAAGTATTTGTAATTTTCCATATCCCCTTTAAATCTGAATAATTACAAGCACCACAAGAAATAACAAAATATTCTTAGTTTACTTCATATTACTTTTATCGGAAAATACTATAATTTCATAAGCTTTTTAGAATACTTTTAATAGAGAAATAACAAAAAGCCTTCATTTGATTGAAGACTTCTGATTTTTTCATAAAAAAAGAGAACCATTACGGCTCTCTTAACTATTATATGCGCTTTGCGCCAATGTATTTTGGTTTCCAGTATGTGTTGTTTGTCTTTGCGATGGACACGCCTTTTGATGAAGCAGCGTGGATCATGTTCCCGCTTCCCATATAGATAGAGACGTGAGTCGGTCTAGAAGCTCTATTCGGTGCGTAGAACATTAGGTCACCGACTGCCAGCTTGCTTACTCGTGTACCTTTTTTGTACATTTCGGCTGCTGTACGAGGCAATGTTTTTCCTGCCTTGCTGTATGAATATTTCACAAGTCCTGAGCAATCGAATCCTTTGGGTGTAATGCCGCCCCATTTATACTTAACTCCTAAATTGCTCTTGGCAGTTGAGATAGCTTTTGAATGGTGAGGTGCAGCTTCTCCAATTGACGGTGCAACAGTTCCAACGATGGCTGCAATTGATAGAGCAGCAATAAATTTCTTAAGCATTTACTTTACCCCCGGTTGTGATTTGCTAAACATAATATAAACGATTTAGCATAACAGTCGCATCACAGGGATATTACAATTCTATTACAAAATAATATAAATCGTTAATTTACTAGAATAGCTATGTTAAATATCACTGTTTATTTGTCAACAAAACTTTAACAAAGCAAATAGAATAACAATCTATATAAGTTGAATTAATGATTTAATTTTGGCTCATTCATGTGAAACCAGAGTTTCACATGCCTTTCAGCATAGCTGAAAGGTTGCTCCAACAGGATAGGCCGAGAGAAAGCTCGCTTTCTCCCCGGCCTATCCTGTTGGAGCTTAAATGAGCCAAAAATTTATTAATACGTAATCTTTAGTTCAACTTATATAGTCAAGTGAGGAACCAAATCTTTATAAGTTTCACTTTGCAACGGTTCAAAACAAAAAGACACTACTTCAAATGTGAAGTAATGCCCTACTATTCATTCCGGCTTGATTGTTTGCTTGATGACTTCATTCATTTCAGCCCAATCTGTAATCCGAGGCAAATTAACATGTTGATTGTAGGATTGGTTTTTTACATATAATTGTAATGAAGCCTTCGTTAACGTTTCGAGGACTGCAGGCTTATCATCAAAGTAAAAATCCAGCCCCAACTCTTGAATGATTTTCACCTTTTCCTCATCTTTCATTCCCCAGAAGAATCTGCCTTCTTGAACCGGAAATCCCTGTGCCATTAACCACTTCTTCGTCCGTTTTCCATGTTCTTTTGGTCGTGCTGTAATATAGTAAATTTCATGGCCTTGTTCATTTAATGCGCTCAGCGTTTCAACCGCGTCTGGATAAGGAGGACAGGAGGTATAATAAATATCCTCCAAAGAACTGTTCCACATTTGCTTGCCTTGTTCCGCGTTTAAGCCAAATGCTTCATGAATTTCAACGGTCTCTAATGCTTGGAATACATTGATGGCCACATTCTGATTCAAATTTTTATTGTATATATGAAAGGCATGTTCCCTTAAATTGATTAACGTATCATCAATATCAAAACCAAACTTCATATCAAGATTCCTCTTTGTAGATGGGATAGCCTGTAAACTTAAAGTCTTTGCCCAGATTCGTAACGGACACATCGGATAGTTCGATCGCATCTCCCATCTGATCGATACCCGCTCCTTCTAAAAAAGTAGGCGCAGAAGAGCCGCCAATCAATTTGGGAGCGATATAGATTATCACTTTGTCCACTAATTTGTTTTCAACAAATGAAGCGTTGATCGCTCCTCCGCCCTCAATTAATAAAGAAGACACAAGCTGTTTTCCGAGAATTTCCAATACCTCTGATGGATTGACCCGGGATGGATTTTTCGTTACAAAAACTTTGATACCCAGCTCTTCCAGTTTCTTTTTCTTTTCTGGTTGATGCGATTCACTTGTAAACACCCAGGTATCCGCCTGCTTATCAGTTACCACTCTCGATTCGAGAGGGAGTTTTAAAGTCGAATCCAAAATTACGCGTATCGGATTTCTGCCATTCGGGATTCTTGTCGTTAACTCCGGGTTATCTTGAATCACTGTATTAATCCCGACAAGTATCGCCATATTTTCGTTTCTTAATTGATGGACATCATGGCGAGCCTCCGCGGATGTGATCCACTTGCTGCTATTTGAAGCGGTGGCGATCTTCCCGTCCAATGTAATGCCGGATTTCAATGTCACGAAAGGAGTTTGGCGGACAATGAATTTATTGAATACTTCATTCATCTTCCGTGATTCTGCTTCACAAATTCCAACGACAACCTCGATGCCCGCATCCTGAAGGATTTTGACACCTCTGCCGGAAACAAGCGGGTTTGGATCCAGCGTGGCAATGACCACTGTCTTGATACCGGCTTCGACAATGGCGACTGCACATGGACCGGTCTTTCCGTGATGAGAACAAGGTTCGAGCGTCACATAGATGGTTCCGCCTTTAGCCTTTTCTCCCGCCATTCGAATGGCATGGATTTCCGCATGCGGCTCTCCCGCCTTAAGATGGGCGCCAATGCCGACAACCCGATTTTCATTGACAATCACAGAGCCAACTAATGGATTCGGATCTGTTTGCCCTTTCATGGCTTGTGCGTTTTTCAACGCCAATTCCATGTAAAATTCATGGTTAGTCATTTGAACTCACCCTCCGTCTTCGATATGTCCGGAACGATTGATTTTTGTCTGCAAATATTTCTCGTTGAATTCGGAAATATCCCCCCATAAAGGCGTCCTGCCTGATACACGCATGCCTGAGCTTTGCAGGGCGTCCATTTTTTTAGGGTTATTCGTAATGAGCGTTACGGGCTTCGTACGCAAGGCTTTTAAAACTTCAATCGCATCGCTGTAATTCCGAGAATCATCGACAAAACCAAGGCTTTCGTTCGCTTCAACGGTATCAAGTCCATTTTCTTGCAAAACATACGCCATTGCTTTACTAAACAAACCAATGCCTCTTCCTTCATGGTTTGCTAAATAAAATAATGCTCCTGTTCCGTGTTCGACGATCATTTTCATCGATTGTTTAAGCTGGAAGCCGCAATCACATCGTTTACTTCCAAAAATATCGCCAGTATGACAGATGGAATGCATACGGATTAATGCCTCTTGATCGTATTCAAAATCCCCGTATACCAGAACACTGGATTGCTGGTATTCAGCCAGGTTTTCAGAGGAAAGCTTCTCGATGATCCGCTCATAATCCTCCGTCACCTCATCACAATTCAACCAACAATACCACTTGAATGTAACGGTTTCTCCGTCTAAATTAACTGGCAATCTGATGGGGCCGACTAAATAAATCGCCCCTGAATCTCTTTTGATTAACTGAATTTTATCCTCTAAAATTGAAATGATTTCTTGATTGATTTTTGTTGTTTCATTCATGCTTATATTCACCTTTTTATCGTTTATTTTGCGACTCAATTTGTTATCTATGCGGAATTCCAGTTAGTTTTGTACTTCTTAAAGAATACCTAATTCATTTCTATTCTACAACAATTCGCTTACTAAATGTAAGTAAGTTTGTTTAAATAACTAAAAAAATGTAGCTTAGTTCATTTCTATACTTTAGATGCCTCCTTCGTAACAGAAAAAGGCTGCCGCAATCCATTTTTTTGCGGCAGCCAGTCATTTTATAAATACTTTCGGTGAATTCCTTTCCCATCATAGGAAAACAGAATTTCCTTATTTTCCATCATCGATTCGAGGTGAACGGAACGTCCCCACAGCTGGTGGATATATGGCATCACTTTCTCCGTGTATTTCACATCAAGTTCAATTCCTTCATACCAATGTTTCAGGTATAATTCTCCATTACGCAGATAATCCCCGTCGTTAACCGTGATATACGGAAACCCTCCATTGACGCGCATACTGACGAGCTGATCGCGCACTTGTTCCCAAGCCTTGTCGACAATCTTGTAATCCTTGCCCTGCTTCTGGAACAAATACAAATCCTCCCGCATGACAAGATCCTTCGTCAGGTAATTTCGCAAAAAAGAAATGTCGCTTTCAATTTCGCGAACCTCAAACATTTTCTCACGCCCAGAACCTGGCTTAACACCCCGCTCCTTCATTTCCTCTGTCGGGTTATCATATCGCTCTTCGATGTCTTCAAAAATCTTCAATCCTAAATAATAAGGATTGATACTGGTCTTTGAAGGCTGAACCACTCCCGCATTCAACTTCGCGAATTCAATCGCTTCATTCGATGTCAGATCCAATTCGCGCAGGATTCGCTGATGCCAATATGATGCCCAGCCTTCGTTCATGATTTTCGTTTCCAGCTGTGGCCAGAAATAAAGCATTTCTTCTCGCATCATCGTTAAGATGTCCCGCTGCCAGTCTGTCAGCTCGCGGCTATATTGCTCAATGAATAAAAGAAGGTCTTTTTCCGGCTGCGGCGGGAATTTTCTTTTCTTTTTCATCCATTTCGTATGGGTATCAGCTCTTTGATCAAGCAACCATAAATCGTCATACGGAGACGAAGATGGTTTGGCTGATTCCTCTTCTTCCTCCGCCGCATCCTCCATTGTCCAAGACAGCTTCGGACGAACCAGCGATGGGTCAATATGCTCTTCAATCGCCAAGACGGCATCCAGGAATGTTTCCACTTCCTCTTTTGTGTGTTCAATCTCATATTGCCGGATTCTTTCAGCTGTTGCCGCCATACTTTCGACCATATCACGTTTCGTATTTTGAAAGCGGACATTATTTTTGAAAAAATCGCAGTGGGCCAGGACATGGGCAACAATTAACTTGTTCTGGATCAATGTGTTGGAATCAAGCAAAAAGGCATAACACGGATTGGAGTTAATCACCAATTCGTAAATCTTGCTTAAACCAAAATCGTAATGGAGCTTCATTTTATGAAATTGCTTCCCAAAGCTCCAGTGGGAATAACGCGTCGGCATGCCATACGCACCAAACGTATAAATGATTTCAGAAGGACATATTTCGTAGCGCATCGGATAATAATCGAGACCGAATCCTTTCGCAATCTCGGTAATCTCACTGATTGAATTCTCCAGGGCATTTCGTTCCGCAATGTTCATCGGCTTCTCCCCCATTTTGAGTCTTACCACAATGTATGATAGAAGAACCGGAAAAAATACATGATAAAAAAACGCTTGGAATTCCAAGCGTTTTTCAATTAAAGATATTGGTATGATTAAGGTTGCTACTGCCCCCTAATTTCCTCAACCGTCAAATTCAACATTTTATTGTCGGCAAGGCTATGCCGCACCTTTACCGTCACATCGACTTTTTTCCCATTTTCGGTCACGTTAAATAGAAAACCATCCTCAACCTGATCGTTCATTAACTTTTTACGGCCAAGGTACTGATATTCGGTGACGGCTTCACCCGGATAGTCAGCCTTCACAACCGCGATGGCGATTTGTCCATACTTTTCATAATCCGGCTTCTCTGCTGCGATGACACCTGATTGGAACATAATCATTACAGCAAATAAGATGCTTAAAATCTTTTTCATGATGCGCCTCCTTTTACTTCATATATGTTTAATATGCGATAAGATTGTCCTTCTTATGCTTATTCTTACTTAGATTACGGGCTTCTTCTGCAAGCATGAGACCGGCAGCCTTATTTCTTTTCCACTCCTCGGTAAAAACCGAAAGCGGAGGATTCGTTTCCTTTACAAGGTAACTAATTTCAATCGTTAATGCAGGCCGGTTAAATTCAGTTATGAACCAATCCGTAAACCCGCTTCCTACCGCATGCTTTTCAGGCATGGAAAGTTGATAACCAGTCAGGGCCGCCGTTTTACGGGCTATTTGATAATCCCTGATTACGTTTTCCGCTTTATTGTTGTGATGCCAGAATATTTCTCTTCCTGAGGTATGGTAGCTTGCTGCGATCTCCGGATTAATTCGCCTTGTGAATTCCGCTAAAGCCCGAGCTTCTTTTGCTTGAAGTGGCCGAGTTCCTTTGTAGTATTGATAATGCGGACGGTTTACCTCTGTCTTGCTGTCTTCCCAACCGGCAGGATATTGGCGGTTAAGATCGATTCCAGTTCCATTTGCTTTCCAGCTGCGATAATCCAATCTGAGCTTGTTCATTTTCCAAAGTGCCATCTTTTCCTTCCAGTCAAGGTGCGATAGATCACCCTGCTGGATGCTGACTCCATCTGGATTAAGCATCGGTACGAACCAGATGCTGACCTCATCCAAGATATCGGTTGAAAAATCGTCTATCGAGCTGTTTTTGGCGTAAGCTTCACTATATGTTTCGAGCATCTTCATCAATAACGAAGTCGTAAGCCACTCCCTGCCATGATGTGCGCCAACAAGTAAAATGGCCTGATCGCCTTTTCCCAATTGCGCCGCCCAAATATTTCTGCCGTGATGGGAATTCCCAATTTCCCGGATGACGATATTTTTGTTTTTTTTCTCTAAAACATTCAAATCTGCTTCCAGTTTCTCATATGTATAAATATGATGTGGTTTAACAATTCCTTCAGCTCGTATAGGCAAAGGGAAAAATAAAAAACACATTACACTTAAAAGGATGATTCGTTTCATTGAACACCTGCTTTTTTATTCAGGTAAATTGATACAGACCGCAGTTTGGGACTTCTCCACATTTTGTATGGGAATGTTCCTTGTCTTCCCGCACAAACTACAAGTAACTCCTTTAAGGAGGAGAGAAAAATGATTAAAGCGGATTATGATCGGGCTTTGTTTTACACACATCGCTCTGAATGGGATAACTTGCTGATTCTAATGGTCAGAACGAAAGACAACTTTTTGTCAAAGAAGATCGAGCATTTTCTGCATGCCTACAACTTTGACCATGATTACAACGTCATTGAGGAAAAGCTGTACACCTTGCTCCGGTATCTGGATCATGCGGCGGAAATGTCTTCACAAGATATTTGCTTATATGGCTAGCTTACAAATTATGTTACAAATAGGTTTTGCATATCGGGAATTTCTATACGCAAAAAAATGGGTTACTTGGCTGGTACTCCTAAGGTAAGCGGAACAACACGAAAGAGGCTGACATCGCGTCAGCCTCTTTCTCATTTCGACCCTAGATTATATTGAATTTTATAAACATCATGTCGTCTATCCTTCAATTGCCTTACGGTGCCAGATTGCCGCTGCCTTCGCAATATTTCAAGGTCCACATCCCCAATCAAGACCATTTCCAGATTTGGACTGGTTTCTCCGACGATTCCATCGCGCGCGTATTCAAAGTCAGACGGCGCGAAAATCCCTGATTGGGCATATTGAATATCCATATTTTCGGTTTGCGGCAGGTTTCCGACCGTCCCGGAAATGACCGTGTAAATTTGATTTTCCACGGCACGGGCCTGGGCGCAATACCTGACACGCAGATAGCCCTGGCGATCTTCGGTACAGAAAGGGGTAAAAATAATTTTCGCACCCATTTCCGTCGCGATTCGGGCAAGCTCCGGAAATTCGATATCATAGCAAATCTGAATCGCGATCCGGCCACAGTCCGTGTCAAACACCTTGACCCGGTCACCCGCACTCACTCCCCACCATTTCCGTTCATTCGGGGTGATATGGATTTTATATTGCTTTTCAATTGTTCCGTCTCTGCGGAAAAGGTAAGCGATGTTATAGATATTATCATCATCCTCTTTCACGACATGAGACCCGCCAATAATATTTACGTTATAACGGACTGCCAAGGTTGTGAATAACTCAATATATTGTTCCGTGAAGTCGGTCAATTTCCTTATCGCCAGGCTCGGAGATCTTTCGTCTAAAAACGACATCAGCTGGGTTGTAAACAATTCCGGAAATACAGCAAAATCTGCATTGGCGTCCGCAGCAACATCCGTGAAATATTCCACCTGGTTCGCGAAATCGTCGAAGGAACTGATTTGGCGCATCATATATTGGACGACACAGATCCGGACCGGCTCTGACGTTTTATAGTGCTTCCGCTTTGATTTTGGGTGGTAATCCCAATTATTCCATTCCATCAAGGTCGCATACTTATTCGATGCCTTATCATCCGGAAGATAATTTGGATTAATCCGCATTAAAGTAAAGCCATTTAACAGCTGGAAAGTGAGAACCGGATCATAAATCTTATGATGCTGGACTTCCTTAACATATTCTCTCGGCGAGAGTTCACCGGCATGTTTATGATAGTTAGGGATCCGGCCGCCAATGATGATGCTTTTTAGATTCATTTCCGCAGCCAGTTCTTTTCTTGCTTCATATAGGCGCTGCCCGATTTTCATGCGCCGGAAGTCCGGGTGAACCATGACTTCAATGCCATATAAATTATAGCCGTTTGGATCGTGGTTCGTGATATAACCGTTATCTGTGACGTCATCCCATGAATGGCGGTCATCGTATTCGTCAAAATTGATGATCAGGCTTGAGCATGAACCGATGACTTTTCCATCATATTCAGCAACAAATTGCCCTTCAGGAAAGATTTCAAGATGGCTCTCTAGCTGCTTCCGCTTCCATGGGCTCATTCCAGGAAAGCAAACTGCCTGCATCGCGATAATTTGATCGATATCCTCATGCTTCATGTTCCGTATTTCCATAATTTTTTCAAACTTGTGTAAATCAAGCTTTGTCATCCGTCTTGCACTCCTTCTTTTACATGAACCGTCAGCCATGCTGACATAAGTTTCAAACCTTCATATATGTAGTGTTTCTGTTTTACCCTTCCTGTGAAATACTCAAACGATTGCACCGCAGGGGCATTTCTAATATTTATTCCCAAATCAGAAAAGCATACGCGCCCTGGAAGTAAGGAAGAACGACTAAGACCGCCACATCGTGTGGCGACGTCGGCACTAGTACGTCCTGTACGTCGTAGCTAGACACCTATCAAAGTTAAAATAGTTATACTTTCTTATCTTTTTTAAAAAAGCCTCACTTGCAGCTTCTTTTCATTCAACATTTATCTGAGCCATTCTTCCTTCAATAAAGAGTACATATTTACACTGTGGGATTCTCCATATGAGTATAGATAATCCCTCAATACGCCCTCTTTACGGAAACCAACTTTTTGAAGTAAGTTAGTGGAGCCCGAATTCTCAAGATAAACGATAGCTCCGATTCTGTTCAGGCTCAATGTTTCAAAACCGTAACTTATGACTCTTTCGACAGCCTCAGAGGTAATTCCCTTTCTCCAATAGAGGGGATTTAATTCATATCCTATCTCTGCCCGTTTATGCTTCGTCGACCAGGCATTAAAACCAACAGTTCCAATCAGGCGCTCATCCTCTTTAGGCTGAATCCCCCATCTTATTCCCTTTTTTGCTTCATAATTGCTCCTGAATATTGCGATTAAACGTTGGATATCTTCAATGCGTTCAAAAGCCTCCTGGCCATAATGGGACATTACTTTCTCCTGCGAAAAATATTCAAAGAGATCTTCAGCATCATTTTCGGTGACTTCTCTAAGGATTAATCCGGACGTTTCGATTATTGGAAACATTTCATGGGTCCCCCTATTGAATTGTAAGATTTATTCTAGTTTTATTATGAAACAACGTCCACCCAAAATAAATGATAAGAATATATATTTTACAACGCAGGTGATTACATAATATAATTTTGAAGAAATCATAGGTAGGTGGAAAATGAATGAAGAATCAGGAAAATATTTTTTTTACGGCATGGGCTGTTGCCATCATTGCCATGTTTGGCAGTTTATACTTCTCAGAGATTAAGCAATATGAACCTTGTGAGCTTTGCTGGTATCAAAGAATCGTTATGTACCCTTTTACGGTCATATTAGGGATAGCGATTATAAGAAAAGATTACTGGATCAGCTTTTACACCATGGTCCTTTCCGCTATCGGTGCGAGTATTTCTGCATACCATTACTTGATTCAGAAGGTTACGTTTTTCTCTGAAAGCGCTCCTGCTTGCGGTCGGGTTCCATGCACAGGACAATATATTAACTGGTTCGGCTTTATTACAATTCCTTTTCTAGCTTTAACTGCCTTTGTTATTATATTTATCTGCAGTTATCTCGTATGGAAAAAAACCAGGGAGGCAGCCTCATGAAAAAGATACTTATTTTTTTAGGCATCATCATCGTTATATTCGCGGCAATTGCCATTATCACGAATATGCAAAAAGAAGAGCAATCTGAAGATAATCCGTACGGCAAGAAAGACTTAAAGGCTTCCACAGCCGATCAGCTGGATGATCCCAATTATCAAAACCTGATTCTGCCGGAGCAGTTAGAGAAAAAGCTGAAAAATAACGAGGACGTCACCGTCTATTTCTATAGCCCGGAATGCTCCCATTGTCAGGCAACTACTCCGGTCGTAGCTCCGCTGGCAGAGAATATGGGGATTGACCTTGTCCAATACAATTTATTGGAGTTCGAGCAAGGATGGGAAGATTATTATATAGAATCCACGCCTACCATCGTTCACTTTAAAGATGGTAAAGAACAAGACCGCATTGTCGGGTCTAATGAAGAATCAGTATTTCAAAACTGGTTTGAAAAAAATGAGGTAAATAAAGAAAACTAGTCGATTGACGAGCCGTAAGACGGAGATTAGACGTAATTGCGCTTAAAGGCTGACTCCTATTGCACCCTATGGAGTCAGCCTCTTTTACTATCTGTATTTCGTAAACCTTAAGTCCGGTGATTTTATCAAGTTTCTGGATTTATCATCCCTTTGGCATATTTATCATCGAGTTTTCGAATTTATTATCAACTTTGACCTATTTATTTTCAAGTTTTCCATTATATTATCAACTTTGGCACATATATTATCAACTTAGCTCATATATCGATTTCTCGACAATATCCACTATATTTCGACACATGCAACCACATGTATATAAAAGGGGCATATTTAGCAAGTCTCACGCTTTACGTACCCAGAGTTAAAAACCGGGGCCGAACTCAATATAAGTCCGGCCCCGGTTCTTCATAATTAATTAGGATAAGTGCTTAAATCAAGTATTGGTTGGCAGCTTCTACATATAAAAGAAACGAATCGTCATTTTCCTCATTTTTTAAGCTGTCAAAATGATTAAGATCTAAAGGAAACAAAACACCATAGTCATTTAGAATTCTGACATTGTTTTCGAACAGCCTTATAAATTTCCCCTCTAAGGCCATATTACTGCTTTCTTTTTTCTCAAGAATTGAGATAATAACCTGTAAACAGGTCATGACTTGAAATGCATCTTTAAGAGTGCCAAAATAAGTTATGCTGTTTGCAGGAGTCTGTAAGACCCCTATTTTTTCGAAATGAAGAATTTCGTCTTTAGTAAAATACTTCGGAAAAATAGATCTGTAAAAGAATGAGACAAGATTTCCAATTTCCTGCTCCTGTTCAGATGTTGAAGCAAAAACAATCCTCACTAACAACCCACCTTTTAAATTATACAGAAGTATATGTAAAATTCTTTTTTTTAGAATAACATAAGACCTATGAAAAAAAGGGTGGAAATTATACCCACTCCTGATCCAGCCATAGGAAGAAAGATGCTGTATTTTTCCTGATGATGTCATTTTCAGGATTAATTGTATTGAATAATAATAAACCATGTCGAAAGTAGTGAGAAATTTGATTCAAACTGTCAGAAGAGGAAGATTCTTGATTATCACCATTCCCGCCAAATGGAATCAGCTGACTATTGAAGGGATTTTTAGGGATTATTGGAAGGTTCCGAAAAAAATGATCCACGAATGGCGCATGAGTAAAGAAGTTACGATTAACAATGAGTATCGCTCTTGGAATTCACCTCTGCATGCTGGGGAACATTTACATCTTCCTATTTTCGATGAGGGCAATCATACAGGTGTCAAAGCTTCCAATTTAGAAACTTCTATATTATATGAAGATGAGCACTTATTAATCGCCAACAAACCGGCAGAAATGGAAACCCACCCTTCATCACCCGGGCAAATCGATACACTTCTGAATGGAGTAGCCTATCATTTAAAAAAAGAATCGGGGATATTAAAGCATATTCATCGCCTCGATAAAGATACCACTGGAGCCGTTCTCTTTGCTAAAAATCATCTCACCGGTGCCCTGCTTGATAAAATGCTGGAGGAAAGAAAGATTACACGTAGCTATGTTGCTCTCTGTGAAGGCATATTGAAAAAAAACGAAGGAACGATCAATGAAAAGATCGGCCGGGACAGGCATCATGCTACTAGACGAAGGGTTTCGCCAACAGGTCAAACAGCAATCACGCACTATCAGGTATTAGAACACTACTCTAAAAAAATGCTCTCGCTCGTAAAGTGTTCCCTTGAAAGCGGACGAACCCATCAAATTCGAGTACATTTCAGCCATATGGGCCATCCGCTTGCGGGAGATACTTTATATGGCGGAAAGCCTGTTTTCGGGCGCCAGGCTTTGCATGGATACAAAATTGAATTCATCCATCCTATCACAGAAGTAAGGATTGTTTGCCGCGCGCCATTTTTAGATGACCCAGCCATTTTCCCTGAGATTGATCTTCCATGATACAGAAAAAAACCTTCCCGCTAACGGGAAGGTTTTTCACATAAACATCCATTATGAAGCTTTTCGCATGCTTTTGAAGATAAGGCTTAAGATGAAAACAAGCACGATTGCCCCGATTAAAGCTGGTATAATCGCAAAGTCGCCTACCACAGGACCCCAGTCGCCTAAGATTAATGATCCTAACCAAGCACCAATGAAACCTGCGATGATGTTACCAATGATACCAAATGGAACGTCTCTCCCAATAATCATCCCAGCTAACCAACCGATAATTCCACCAATAATTAATGACCATAAAAAACCCATGTCTTATTCCTCCTATAAAATTAGATTAGTTTTTAGAGTGCAAAAGCAGGATGAATCCTAACTTCTCCTCTTACGGCAGTTCAACAAAAGAATAAACTCGAATTAAAACAGCTTTATTTGCCTTTGTATTTAACTTATAATTCCCTGTTTTTGAATTACAGGCATATAAAGCGTTTTAATTGGGCTGCATCTTTAAGGATATTATCTGTTGTAAATCTGCATTTCATTCATTTTTCATTTTTGTAATATCCTTAAAAAGGCAATCCTTTGTGAAGTTATTCTTTAGTTGTTGTTCCGCCGTTGTACTTATTAATTTCCCCATTCACAAAAATCAAAACCTAAAAACGAATAAAAAATGGTATATAAATAAAATGGTTAATTCATTGAAAACAGGGTAATTATAATAAATCAAATGGTTATTTTGTATATTTATACACAATTATACAGTGGCGTATATAAAAAAAGGAAAAGGCTGGACAGCCTTTTCCTTTACGTTTAAAAATTAAAGTTGTCCGGATCGGCACCAAATCTTTCATTAAGATTTAAAGCATCAATCTTGTTCATTTCATCCATGCTTAATTCAAAATCAAAAACCTGTGCATTCTCTTCTATGCGGGATGGCGTCACAGATTTAGGAATGACAACAATGTCATGCTGTAAATGCCATCTGATTAAGACTTGAGCAGTCGTTTTGCCATGCTTATCCGCAATATGTTTTAAGGTCGGTTCTTCAATTAAGTGCCCCTGACCGAGAGGACCCCATGCCTGTACTTTCATCTCATGTTTCTGGCAGAAATCTCTTAGCTCCTCATGGGAAAGACGCGGGTGCAATTCCACTTGGTCAATGACAGGCTTGATCTCACTGTTCGCAAATAAATCCTCCAGATGATGGACATGGAAATTGCTGACGCCAATAGAGCGAACTTTTCCATCTTTATAAAGTTTTTCAAGCGCTCTCCATGTATCATTGTATTTTCCTTTTACAGGCCAGTGAATTAAGTAGAGATCCAAATATTCCAGACCTAATCTTTTTAAGCTTTCATCATAAGCTTTAAGTGTAGATTCATACCCTTGATCGCTGTTCCATACTTTCGAAGTAATAAAAAGCTCCGCGCGCGGTATGCCGCTTTCCCTGATTGCCTGGCCTACACCTTCTTCATTTTTATAAATCGCGGCTGTATCGATCGCCCGATACCCAACCTCAAGAGCTTTCTTTACCGAGTCCACCGTTTGGCTGCCGCTCTCCACCTTAAAAACCCCAAATCCAAGCTGAGGCATTTTCACACCATTATTCAGAGTGATCGTATCTTGAATATTTTGGATCATAACCAAACCTCCTTTTTACTTATTTCCGATTGTATCATTACAGGAATGGTATTACCTAGCGTTTAGCCTTTAAAATAAGAGAGAAACATCGACAATTGGCAAACCTTTTTAAGGTGCCTGTTCTGGATTTACGATTTGTAGCCGGGGACCGTTTTTGTAGCGGGAACTCCTGATTTTGTAGCCGATTCTACCTGGGTTGTAGCCGACATTTGATCTTTTAGAAATTTTCGGAAACGAAAGTCCGCGTACTTGAAACCAAACAGGAAAAGTCGCAAGAAAATCAAAACTTCGGCAACAAAAATTGGAACTGGCAACAAAACAGAATTTCCGGCAATGAAAGTCCGAGTACTGGCAACCAAACGGAAAAAGCGGCAACAAAACACCTGTTGTTTCCTGCTAATTTCAGACAAAAAACTCGTCTTTACCACAATAATTTTAAATTTGCTTAGTATTTTTTTAAAATTTAATATTTACTTTGTTAAGATTTTGTAAATTTTTATCGAAATTGCTCCCCTAAACGAAGAGAATCAGATAGAATAGTCTACGCTCATATTATGCATATACCGTTTTTGGATGAAGGGTTATGCGTAAACGCGCATTTAAAAAATGGGGGTTTTCTTATGGTTTTCAAGAAAAAGGACAAGTTTGCCATTCTGCTTTTAAGCATTGCACAAAACTTAAGAGAAGGCGCAGACTATTTCGCTGACTATAAACTAAATAATGTCAGTGATTTAAGAGTTTTCGAAGAAAAGATGAAAGAGTTTGAACATAAGGGCGACGACATGGTGCATGAGGTCATCAGGGAATTGAACAATGCCTTTATCACTCCGATTGAACGTGAAGACATCCTGGCTTTAACGATGAGCATGGATGATGTCCTAGATGGATTAGAACATACTTCCGCGTTATTCGAAATGTATTCGATCATAAATGCAGATAAATACATGCTGAAATTTGTCGAGGCTATTAAGGAATGCACGTATGAAATCGAAAAGGCTGTGGACTTATTATCTTCGAAGAAACTACAAAGCGTTCGTGAAAATGCAATCAAAATTAAAGACCTTGAATCGGTTTGTGATGGCATTCAACGCCAATCCATTAAAAACTTGTTCTCCGTCGAAAAGGATCCTATTCGCATCATTCAATATAAAGAAATTTATGAAAACCTGGAAGAAATCGCGGACAGCTGTCAAGGTGTTGCCAATACTCTTGAATCAATTGTCATGAAGAATGCGTGAGGAGTCCTTTAAAACATGGATACTTTATTTATCTTAACTATACTGATTGTGATCATGGCTCTCGCATTTGACTTTATTAACGGATTCCATGATACGGCAAATGCCATCGCTACTTCCGTTTCTACTAAGGCCTTAAAACCAAGGCATGCGATCTTTCTCGCTGCAACAATGAATTTTGTTGGTGCGATGACTTTTACAGGGGTTGCCAAAACGATTACGAAAGATATTGTAGACCCGTTCACTTTGCCGAACGGATCTCTTGTTATTCTTGCAGCGCTGCTTGCGGCGATTGCCTGGAACTTAATTACTTGGTATTACGGAATACCGAGCAGTTCCTCTCATGCACTCATTGGTTCAATAGCAGGCGCAGCAATTGGGGCTGCCGGTTTTGGCGTATTGGAATGGGGCGGTTTTCTCAAGATTCTTCAAGCCTTGATTATCTCTCCATTGTTGGCATTTGGAGTTGGTTTCCTGGTTTACAGCATTTTTAAAGTCATATTTAAAAATAATAACCTGACAAAAACCAATAAGCGTTTCCGTTATGTCCAAATAGGTACCGCAGCCCTACAGGCATACACCCACGGTACGAACGATGCTCAGAAAGCTATGGGAATCATCGTAATGGCCTTGATAGCAAACGGCCAGCTCGATAATGCTGATATACCACTTTGGGTTCAATTCTCTTGTGCCCTGGCCATGGGCCTTGGTACTTCAGTCGGCGGTTGGAAAATCATTAAGACAGTGGGCGGCGGAATTATGAAAATCCGCCCGGTAAACGGAGTGGCAGCTGACTTGACCGGTGCATCTATCATCTTTGGAGCAACATTAATCCACTTGCCAGTAAGCACAACACACGTTATCTCTTCCTCCATCCTTGGTGTTGGCTCCGCCCATCGGGTAAAGGGTGTTAAATGGGGTACTGCCAAGCGTATGATTATTACGTGGTTTATTACACTGCCAATCTCAGGTACTTTGGCAGCTCTTATTTATTTTATATTAAATTTTTTCTTCTAACTAAGTAGAGGTGGCAGGTAACATCCATTTTGCGGATGGTACCTGCCACTCTTCTTTGTTAAGATATGAATAAATAAGTTGAGGAGATTTTGTATATATGCAGGAATCCAGTAAAAAACGAGAAATTTTTAAAGGTGTTTACGGAGATCTGATGGAGTTTGCGGACCGAATCAGTTCAGTGCTGGGCTGTCCGGTCACTATTGAGGATGGAAACCATCGGCTGCTTGCATACAGTACACACGAGGAAACGACCGATCAAGCGAGGATTTCAACGATCATCGGGCGAAGGGTTCCTGAAAAAGTCATCAATAGCCTTTGGAAAGAAGGGATTCTGCCTGCCCTCCTAAAAGATGAGAAACCGGTTCAGGTACCATCAATCGATGATGTTGGTCTCGGCAAGAGAGCTGCCATTTCCATCCGAAAAAACAATGAAGTCCTCGGTTTCATTTGGGCTCTTGAGGCCAGTAAGCCATTTTCTGAGGAAGATATGGTATTCTTACAGCTTGCTGCCAAAGAAGCCAAAAATCAGCTGCTGCAGCTCCAGCTTCGAAAAAAAAGAAAAGAAGAAAGCTATCAGGAGTTTTTTTGGCAATTATTGACTGGCCACTTCCAGGACGAACAGGAACTCACGGAAAAACTCACCCAGTTTTCACTGCATATCCCTGCTGTATTTTCCGTAATTGTTTTCGAGTTTCCAGACGAGATCACAAGAGAAGTCGAGCGCCACATCTCCTATATGCTTACAACCACCCAAAAAATTAAGTCATATTTCTTCACTACCGATCAGAATCGGCTCATATTATTGGTTGGAGCAGAGAGCACCGCTGGATTCACAGCATCCATTAGCAGATTCATCCCCTATTTTATCAGGCAAATGAGTTCACGCTTTCAAGTAACGGATATCTCAGGAGCATCCGGAAACCTTTACCGAATATTCTCTAAAGGAATGCATAGCTACCACGAAGCATTGTTTACTTTGAAAATGAAACATGCCTTTCCTGTTGACACGGAGAACATGACACAATATCATCAACTTGGCATCTTTCAAACGATGGACATACTAATAGAAAGCCGATACTCCGAAACCGAGCACGCTTCGATTCAGCTGCTAAAAGATTATGATGCCAAAAACCAAACAGATTTACTCAGCACATTGGAGGTTTATTTGGAGAAAGACTGTCATCCGAATGAAACGGCAAAACACCTTCACATACATGTCAATACTTTGAACTACCGTTTAAAACGCATTGCTGAGATTGGTGAAATTAATTTAAAAGATCCCCTGCTGAAAATGTCACTATTTCTAAGCTTTAAAATTAGTCACTATGAGGAATTCTTAAAGAAAAGATGAAACTTGATGTTATTTTTTTAAAAAAGGAGCGTTTGTGAAATTACACAAACGCTTCTTTTTTTCTTTTCTTATTTACACAATTAGCAACATTAATGTAAGCGTTATAATTTTGTATAAAGACGAAATTATTATTGGAGGTATATATCATGAGAATAGGTGTACCAAAAGAAATCAAAAATAACGAAAATCGTGTCGCGATCACTCCTGCTGGTGTCGTAGCTATAGTGAAGGCCGGCCATGAAGTATATATTGAAAAAGACGCTGGAGCTGGAAGCAGCTTCGCTAATGATTCCTATCTTGCGGCTGGCGCATCAATAGTTGAAAGCGCTGGCGACGTTTGGTCTGGCGCAGATATGATCTTAAAGGTGAAGGAACCGATTCAACTGGAGTATAAATACTTCAGAAAAGGATTGATCCTATTCACATATTTGCACCTGGCTGCAGATCCTCAATTGACACAGGCTTTGAAAGACAGCGGCGTGTTGGCAATTGCTTACGAAACTGTTGCAGTTAACAATACGCTTCCTTTATTAACACCGATGAGTGAGGTTGCCGGCCGTATGAGCGCGCAAATCGGCGCCCAATTCCTAGAAAAGCCAAAAGGCGGAAAAGGAATTCTTCTAAGCGGTGTGCCTGGCGTAAAACGCGGTAAGGTAACAATCATCGGCGGCGGTGCTGTTGGCACGAATGCCGCTAAAATAGCGATTGGTCTCGGTGCAGATGTAACGATCATCGACTTAAGCCCTGACCGTCTTCGCCAATTGGATGACATATTCGGAAATCAAATTACGACATTAATTTCAAATCCATTCAACCTTGCTCACGCAGTAGCCGAATCGGATCTCGTCATCGGTGCCGTATTAATTCCAGGTGCAAAAGCGCCTAAGCTGGTTACCGAGGAAATGGTAAAGTCGATGTCTCCTGGATCCGTCATTGTCGACGTTGCAATTGACCAGGGTGGCATTTTCGAAACCGTTGACAAGATTACCACACACGATAACCCAACATATGTTAAGCATGGCGTCGTGCATTATGCGGTTGCGAACATGCCAGGAGCAGTTCCACAAACATCAACTATCGCCTTGACGAACGTAACCATTCCTTATGCATTACAAATCGCAAGTAAGGGTGCGGCGCAAGCAATTCTTGATAATGCCTCACTTGCAAAAGGGGTTAACGTCGCGAATGGTGAGATTACCTTTGAAGCTGTTGCAAATGATCTAGGCTACAAATATGTGAGTGTTGAAGAAGCTTTAAATAACGAGAGTATAAACGCCTAATAACAAAAGCAGTGGATGTTTTCCGGGGAGGAAATCCACTGCTTTTCTTTTCTTCTTACTTGTTTATTTTAATTATTTTTCAATCCTCAATTTTAATAATCATCGTTTTCACAGCGCCTCTTCTTACTGGCGGAATCAGCTTCTGATATTTCAGATCTAAACTTTCCAAGGTGTCTTCAATGTAAAACTGCATGTCGCAATCAGTCAGCGGGATTTCGACCTCACCTTTTTCTTTTAAGATCACAATCATTTCCTCGTAGTTTGTTTGCAGCATGATTCTTCCACCTCATTTTAGAAAAACTCGATTAATTTCCTACTTAATATATACGATATCCAATTGGAGATTCCTTCTTTTGTAAAAATTTTACTATAAATAGTGAACGTCCATTAGCCTCAGGAATAAACTTTTTGATTTAAGTGAATCCTACAAAACAAGCTTGAAAAAGGAAGTGACAATCATGTTGAAAAAACAAACCTCTAGTAAAATTGAAAAAACAGAAGATAAACCAGCAAAAGCTTTAAATGATCTCGATCCTGAGATGAGCCTCCAATCCGTTACTTTTGCAACAACTGAAAATCTTTACTTAAACCAACAAGATAATGATGAATCTTAATTAAGAACAGCCCCCATATGGAACGGGGAAAATTGATTTTAAGTGAAAGCCAATTGACCGCTTAAGTTCTTAACCAGGCAATTGACAAATATAAATTTTCAGAATATTATGTATATATTACATCGGGAAGGAATGATGTTTAAAAATGAAGTTCTAATCCTTTTTCTTGTTGGTTTTTAGATTTAATAAACCTTGAGGATAGGATTAGTATGCCCATTTTTAAACCATTCTTTATCAACCAATTACATGTTTCCATTTGGTGAATATGGTTTATTTGCTGCTATCCGCTCTCTAGGTTTTAGAGAGTTTTTTTGTTGTCAAAAAAGAATGGAGGAGATGACGGATTTGACTAGCAGACAAATGGAAAAGAAATTACAAGGTAGAATTGCCTTTGTTACGGGAGCAAGCCGCCTAAAAGGAATTGGTGCGGCCATTTGTAAAGTATTAGCTGCCCAAGGCGCAGATGTTTTCTTTACTTATTGGACTAAATACGATCAGCAATTCTCGTGGGGAGTCGAACAAAATGAACCAGCATTACTAAAGCAGCAGATTCTTGACCTGGGAGTCCGCTGTGATAGCGCGGAGGTTGACTTATCATCTCCCACTGAGATAACAAAGCTTTTGAAAATGGTTCGGGATAAGCTAGGGTACCCGCATATATTAGTGAATAATGCTTGTTATTCAACCATTGACAATATTGAAAATCTTTCTCCAACCACTTTAGATGCCCATTATGAGATAAACGTCCGGGGTACTACCCTGCTTTCATCGGAATTTGTAAAAAGTTTTACATATGAATCAGGCGGAAGAATTATTAATATAATCTCAGGACAATCATTGCAGCCGATGTTTAACGAATTGTCCTATGCGATCACAAAAGGGGCCGTTGAAACGTTGACATATACATTGGCCGCAGCTGTTGCCAATAAACGGATAACCGTAAATGCAGTAAACCCTGGCCCCACGGATACTGGATGGATGAACGATGAATTAAAACAAGAAATCCTTGCTCGCTCACCTTTAGGGAGAATCGGCCAGCCTATCGATGCGGCACGTCTTATTTCCTTCTTGGCTGGAGATGAGGCGGAGTGGGTGACGGGCCAGGTCATTCATTCGGAGGGTGGATTTAGGAGATTTGGCTGTTAAAATCCTCAAATAGAAATTTAAAGTATAGCTTCCAGATTGCTTGCATCTACATGGCGGAGAATATGAACTTTCGTTTAAATGGATTTAGTTTTCGTTCAAATCATCCACACTTTCGTTTAAATGAGGGTATTTTTTGTTTAAATCAAAAGACCCTTAAGACCCCGCATGAATAGCTAGAGTTATATCAACCCATGCCAGTATTATTATTCAATAAATGAAAAAAGCCCGCAGACTCAATTAAGGTCTGCAGGCTTTCCACTCCTGTCTCGCAGGAGTTCTTTATTATGCTTCAGCTTCAATTTTTAATGATTTGTCATTATATGTTTCTGTATCGAGTTCTTTTACCACTCGGCTGGTCAGTATACCTGAGGTCATACTGCCGCTGACGTTTAAAGCGGTACGTCCCATATCGATCAATGGCTCTACTGAAATGAGCAATCCAGCGAGTGCGATAGGCAGGTTCATCGAGGAAAGGACTATGAGCGCTGCAAATGTCGCGCCGCCGCCAACTCCGGCAACCCCAAAAGAACTGATAGCGACAACGATAATCAACGTCGCAATGAATGACGGTGAAAGTGGATCAATACCCGCAGTTGGGGCAATCATTACCGCGAGCATCGCAGGGTATAAGCCTGCGCAGCCATTTTGTCCGATTGTTAACCCGAAAGAGCCGGCAAAGTTGGCAATCCCATCGGGGACTCCAAGCTGTTTTTGCGTTTTTACATTAAGCGGCAAAGCGCCCGCACTTGTCCGGGATGTAAACGCAAACGACAGAACCGGAAAAGCTTTTCTGACATACGTAAGCGGGTTTAATCCCCCAAATGCCAGCAACAACAGATGAATCAGGAACATGACGATAATCGCTGCATAAGAAGCAATAACGAATTTCCCTAAATCGACGATAGCGTCCAAATCACTTGTCGCTACTGTTCTTGTCATAATAGCAAGAATACCATAAGGCGTTAAGCGCAAGATCAGCGTAACAACTCTCATAACGATCGCATATAACGTATCAATGATTTTCGCGAAAAATTCGGCATGCTCCGGCTGTTTTCGCTTTACACCAAGATATGCGATTCCTAAAAATGCTGCGAAAATGACAACAGAGATTGTTGAAGTTGGACGGGCACCTGTAAAGTCTAGGAACGGATTAGCAGGAATTAATTCCACGATTTGCTGTGGCATTGTTTTTCCTTCAATCGTTCCATACGTTTCTTCGAGCTCTTGGGCCCTGGCCGTTTCCGCATCGCCTTCTTCGATTTGCACCGCCTCTAAATCAAATACAAAGGCTGTAGTGATTCCGAGCCCGGCTGCGATAGCCGTTGTGCCTATTAAAATCCCGAGAATAAGCGCACTGATTTTGCCGATATTACTTGCCAGCTTCAGTCTTGTAAAAGCAGACACAATCGAAATGAAAACGAGTGGCATGACAATCATCTGCAGGAACTTCACATAGCCGCTTCCGATAATATTGAACCAATCAACCGAATTCACAATTGCTTCTGATTCCGGTTCGTATAACACTTGGAGCAGAAATCCGAAAAGTATCCCTAGCCCTAAAGCTGTGAAAACTCTTTTTGTAAAAGAAACATGCTTCTTTTGCATAAACCAAAGAACTAGTAAAAGAATGATCATTATTGCAATGTTTATAATCACGAAGCCAGTCATACAATTTTTCCTCCTTAACTTTGATGGTAATTATTCCAAGAGAATTTATCGGAATAATTGTTCCGTTATATATATTATCCTTTCCTCTAAAAAATTCTACTATTCTGCTCAAAGACTCTCATCAAAAAAAAAGCATTCGTTCAAACGATCAACGAGATGCTCTTTTTAGCCTTATTCTTTAGTTTTAGCGTCTTACTCGTACATGCCTTCATCGCAGTTAGTACGGCGGCTCGAAATTGGTTTTCTTCAGGGCAGCACTGCTTCAATCGTCGACCCTCCCGGTGTACAGACCGCATCCTTAAGCACCCCGGGATGCAAATTCGTCTCACAATGGAGGCCTGGCACCTTAAAAAGACATTTTTATAGATTATTCCTTCTTAGATGAACACTTTTGGTTTAGTAGAGCAAATATTGTTTTCTCTTTTCTATGAATTGATCTAGTCCCGGCTCCCATGTCTGCTTGATTTCATCTACAGTTTGTCCATCTTCAATGGCCTCTCTAATCGAACCATTGCCGATCAGTAAGTCGAAGAAGGAAATGCCCCGGCTATCTTCGGCGCGGAATGCAAATTCTTTAGGATATAGATCATGAATCGCCTTTACGATGGTTAATCCGGTCTCTACCGGCTTATAATCATTGCGATCCGCAATATGAATTTGTATACCGTTTGATAATTTGCCGGAATGCTTTGAGAATGTTGGCGTAAAGCTTGCCGCTCTAAACACCACTCCCGGGAGCTTCTGTTCGTTTAGTTTATTCGCCAAATCTGTGCTGTTAATAAAGGGCGCACCCAGTAATTCAAACGGCTTTGCCGTGCCTCTTCCTTCAGATACGTTTGTTCCTTCAATCAAGGCAGCACCCGGATAGGCAAATGCTGTATCTAATGTCGGCATATTGGGTGAAGGAAGCACCCATTCGAGAGGTGTGTCATCGTAGTGCATATTTCTCTTCCATCCATTCATTTCAACAACGGTCAAATCCGCACCAATCCCAAATTCTTTGTTAAAGAACTTGGCCAATTCACCGACAGTCATACCGTGGCGCACTGGAATCGGATACATTCCTACAAAGGAAGAATAGGCCGGATCTAGTACAGGGCCCTCCACCTCTGTACCGCCAAGCGGGTTCGGTCTGTCAAGTACAATAAAAGGGATGTTATTTTCTTTCGCTGCTTCCATAGCATAAGCCATCGTATAGATATAGGTATAGAAACGTGTTCCAACGTCTTGAATATCAAAAACAAGAGCATCGACTCCCGCAAGCATTTCCGGAGTCGGTTTTTTCGTTGGGCCGTATAAACTGTATACCGGCAGTCCTGTTTCCTCATCTGTATAAAATGGAACATATTCCCCAGCTTGGGCACTTCCGCGGACACCATGCTCAGGACCGTACAAAGCTACCAGGTTCACGTCCTGATTCTCATGCAAAAGATCTACGATGCTGTTCAGCTCTTGGTCGACACCGGTCGGATTAGTTATTAAGCCAACTCGTTTTCCCTTAATGAGATCGCTCTGTTCATCAAGCAGCACTTCAACACCCAATTCGAATTTTTTCTTTCCTTTTGCCTTCCCTTGAGACTGTTCATTTGCCAATGCGACCGACAGAGACGAAATGATGAGTACAAGTGTGACAATGCTAAATATCCACCTTTTCATTTTAACCCCTCCCAGAGATAAAATTTGAACCGATTCAGGCTTCTATATTTCCACCTTAGATCCCCTCTCAACCTGCGAGTTTTAGCTGCCTTTTTATTAATAGCTTAAACCGTGGCCGAAAGAATAGAGCATATTCCCATCATTGCCGCGAATCGATACCGGAAGTTTCCCCGCAGGGTTATTTTTCCCAAATATCGTGCTTGCGGAGGCTTCAAAGCTTGCTTTTCTAAAACCGTATTGCGCTAGGTAAGCGTCCACAGCGGGAAAAGCCATAATGTCATACGGATTACGGATACCCAGGGCAATAACGGGTACGTCTAATTCGGTGGCAATCTGGTTAACCATTTTCATCTGGGCACTGCTTGGAGATCGACCAGCAACTGTGGATGTATTTGTGCCGATTATTACCGCCGATGCTGTTCTTAATTCTTCAAGCTGCTGTGTTGTTAACGTATTACTCGCCCTCAGCTGGAAGGCATTCCCGTGATGCTTCTGGACAGATGCGAAAAGCTCGTCAAGATAGGTGCTTCCCACGACAGCTACTCTCTCTTCATTCTTCACCTGAAGAGGCAACGCATTTTCATTTTTCACGAGTGTAATGGAACGTTCAGCTGCTTCCCTTTCTACATTTTTATGCTCTTCAGATCCCACGACCTTTAGGGCATTATCAATTTCCTTCTCGATATCAACCGGTGTTTCCGATTTAAAAATGCCTCTTTTTACTTTCAACGTTAAAATGCGTTCCACGGAGTCATCGATTCTTCCTTCTGAAATCTCACCGGTCTTCACTGCATTAAGCAACCCTTCTGCTACAGCTTCTAGTCCTACAGGCATTAAAACAAGATCCGACCCTGCTTTTACAGCACGGATCGCTGCATCGACCGGCCCAAAGTGGTCTACTATTGCCTTCATGTTCAGTGCATCGGTTACAATAACACCTTCAAAGCCCATTTCTTCACGCATTAATTCAGTTAATACTTTATAGGAGAGGGTGGCGGGAACCGCGATTTCACTGCCATCCTTATTCGAGATTACTTTTGTACCATCTATTTTTGGGAAAGTAACATGCGCTGTCATGATTGCATCAATCCCTTCGTCCATCGCTTGTTGGAAGGGATATAACTCTACTTGTTTCAGTCGTTCCTTATCATGGGGCACCTCTGGAAGGCCAAGGTGTGAGTCTACAGCCGTATCGCCATGGCCCGGAAAATGCTTGGCTGTTGCGGAAACGCCGCTCTCCTGCAATCCCTTTGTATAGGCGACCCCAAGATCGGCCACAAGCTGTGGATCTTCACCGAAAGAACGGACACCGATAACCGGATTGTCAGCGTTGTTATTAACATCAAACACAGGCGCAAAGTTCGTGTTAATACCAAGTGCGTTCAATTCTTCACCAATCGCATGACCCACCTTCCAGGCAATCTCTTCTGACCGCGTCGCTCCAAGCGCCATATTACCTGGAAAATCAGTGCCAGACTGCAATCGGGTTATAATCCCGCCTTCCTGGTCAATCGACAGCAGCAAGCCGAACTTGTTAGAAGCCTTCTGATAGTCCGCGACAAGTCTTGCTGTTTGTTCGGTTGACACAACATTTTCACGGAAAAGAATGACTCCGCCGAGATGATATTTTTTCACCAGCGACTCAATTTCAGGCATCATTTCAGTTACATTTTTACCGTTGTAAGTTCGAAAGTCGGGCATAAGCATCTGTCCCACTTTTTCTTCCAGCGAGAGCCCTTTCACCGCTTTTTTAATAATGTGGTAGCGCTTCCCTTTTTGCCTTACTAATGATGCTTCAATGCCCGGCTTACTCTCTTTTTTCGAGCCATAATCGGATTTAACATATACTCCAATACGATCGGTTTTTGACCCATCTTTTACGGTAATGAACGTTCTTCCTTTTTTTCCTGAAAGTGTGACTGTGCCGGTCTCGTCAACTCGAGCAACATTTTTATTGGTTGATTTCCACGTCAGTCCTTGGGTTACCTCTGTAAAATGACCTTGTTTATGGATATGAAGAGCCCTTAATGTTACTTTACTGTCTTCAATTTCCGCATCTACTTCTGGCAGGTTTTGATAAATGACTAAGTCATGAGTACCACGTTTGCTCTCAGCCTTTATTCTTGGTCCGGGTGTGGCAAAAATTGTTGTAATCAACAAAGAAACGATAAGAACAGGAAGTACAAATGCTTTTTGAATTTTCATCATTCCATAACCTCCTTGAGAATTTTGGATCTTTCTTTTAATTAAAATAACCAGTTTTTTCGTTGCTATCTCTGCGGGTTCGATTACATCTCCCGTTTCGGTGCTATTTTCAGATTACAAGCCTAATATTTTCGAAGAGTCCAGCCTTCATTAACGATATTCGTATTAATTTCTTGCCCGCTATCACTCATTAGCTTTATATTGGCAACATACCAGCCCCTTCCGTTAACAGTTGCATCAGTTCTGTACGTGAAACGGATATATTTAGTATGAATGGGTACTGGGAACTTTTGCTTGAGCCATTGTCCGCTGTTTCCTGTAACCGAGTCAGCAAGTTTCGCCCACTGTTTGCCGTCTTCCGATATCTCAATATCACCATAATCTGTTTCGGCTTCGATTCTATACCAAGTATCTAAAGATAGGACCGCGTTTTGTTCCAGCTCTGTTTCCAGTATAAGTTGGCGCTTCAGATTATCTCCGTATCCCGAGAACCATGCGGGATTTTTGCCGGGAATATCCACCGGAATAGAATCTGCGACCTGGCGTGCGAACGACCTTCGAGTTGGGTTTGTAGAAACGGTAGTACGTGTTGGGTGAACCCGATTTGTGAGCAAAATCGCAATCGTATCATTTGTTGGGCTTACTACAATCGAAGTACCGGTATAACCGGTATGGCCAAGGGTATGGCTTTCTGTTAAAGCATCCATATACCAGCCCTGCTGGAGCTCCCAACCTAAACCATGATCGTCCCCTGGAAAAGCAGCATTCTGGTTTTCATTCAATAACTTAACCGTGGAAGGCTGTAGAATTCTTGTCCGCCCGTATTTTCCTTCCTGTAAAATCATGTGGGAAAACTTGGCCAGGTCTTCCGCGGTTGAAAAAACACCGGCATGGCCTGCAACACCGTCAAGCGACCAGGCATTTTCATCGTGTACCTCTCCCCAGACAAGACCTCGCCCTGTCGACGGCTGATACTCTGTCGCAGCAATCCTCTCCTTTAAGGACGCAGGCGGATTATACATGGTATTGTTCATTTTAAGCGGTTTTGTAATTGTAGCTGCGACAAATTCATCCAGCCGCTTTCCAGATAATCTTTCAACAAGAGCCCCGAGGGTTATCATGTTTAAGTCGCTGTATGTATATTTTGCCCCGGGCTTATTTTGTAAAGGTTGTGAAAAAACGATTTGAAGGCGGTCTGTACGGCTTTCGCCCCTATTATAAAGAGGAATCCATGCGGCAAATCCTGAGGTATGGGTCATGAGCTGTCTGATGGTTACATCTGATTTTCCGTTTTGTGAAAACTCAGGGATATAATCGGCAACGGGATCATCCAATTTGAATTTTCCTTGCTCATAAAGTTTCATGGCAGCTGTCGTAGTAAAGAGCTTGCTGATCGAAGCAAGGTCAAAAATTGTGTCTTTTTCCATAAGCTTAGTGTCATCCATTTCTGTGTACTGATTGTCGACATAGCGGGCAGCATATCCATAGGCATCATGTTTCACAGTAACCCCGCGTCTAGCTACATAAACAACCGCACCCGGTATTGCCCTTTGCTCAATCGCACTTTCCATAAAGCGATCAATGTCATGCAACGGCTGATTGACCATTCCGGCTGCCCGGACTGGTCCAGGATGAAGAACTGGGGATGAAGGTCCAGGCTGGTCCCAAGAAAAAGGGTGGGCGATGCTTTTCATTCCCCCTTTCCTTTTCTTTTCTTTTTGTTCAATTGATGGCAGAACCTGTTTGGAATTAGTGGCATTCACAAATCCAGCTTCTCCAAATAACATGGAAACACTAAGAACGGCAGCAACAACAGGTAAGGATTTATTTTTCATTGCAACCTCCTTCTTAATTTAAGTAAGGGCTTTCAGTTTGCTCCATATTGTATTCTGTCTGGATGTAGTTAAAGAATAATGTATAGTTCGACGTTTTACTACATTCTTTTATGATTTTATGTAATTTTACTCCATTAGTCCCAAAGAGTTTTTCTCCTCCTCCTTCTAAATGCCGGGGTTAATCTTACGGCAGTCATAACTATATTCCTAGCAGAGAATTTTTTATATGGGTTTCTTTCTAATGTTCGTGTACTAAATAAAAAACATCAAAGGCGATCGTGACAAAAACAACTTGGTGGTAAAGAAATAAATGATGAAAGCCAAGCATTCGTCCATAATTATTGGAATGCCTGGCTTTCCCTACATGGGAAATCATTATTCTTGTGAGAGGGCCTTGCTTTTACCTGTACATGCTTTCATCGCGTTTAATACGGCCGCCCGAAAATTATTCTCCTCAAGGGCTGCCACCGCTTCAATCGTGGATCCACCCGGTGTACAGACCGCATCCTTAAGCACCCCCGGATGCAAATTCGTCTCAAGCACCATCTTTGCTGCACCCAAAACGGCCTGTGCCGCCATTCTATACGCCTGCTCCCTTGGAATGCCATCTCTTACTGCGCCGTCAGCCAACGCTTCAATAAACATATATACATAAGCCGGGGAGGAGCCGCTAATGGCAGGGACGGCATCCATAAGCTGTTCTTTAATCATTTCCGTCTTACCGAAGCTATTTAACAATGAAAAAATTTCATCCAAATCAATCTCGGATACTGCAGTATTTACAGAAACGGCTGTCAGCCCCTCTCTTACCAGTGAAGGAGTATTGGGCATAGTCCTCACCACTTTAACCGTTTTTCCAAATGCCTGTTCAACGGCCTGCGTTGTAATCCCTGCAGCTATCGTTATGATGACGGCATCTTCTTTTATATAATCCTTAATTTCCTTAATAACAGATTCATGTATGTCCGGCTTGACTGCTAAAAAAAGAAAATCGGCAAAACGGGCTATTTCCCGGTTATCCAACGAACCCTTAATATGTAATTTATTTTCAATAGCAGTTAATGTATGCTGGCCTGACGTACTGAACATAATTTGTTCAACCGTCACTGCTCCAGATTTCACTATCCCTTCTATCATCGCTTGTCCCATTTTTCCGCAGCCGATAAAGCCAATATTCCTCATCTTTATTTCACATCCTGACTATAATTTTCGACATATAGCAATCTTACCAAACGTCTCTTCGAAAATGCTAACATACTTCCATTAGTATATTTGAAAGCTGACCGAGCATAACATTAGATAATCGAGCACAAACTTGATTAAATGAGCAGAAATCCAGATAATCGAGCACAAATGTAAATAATTGAGCAGAAACTCAAAAAATCGAGACCAAATAAGAAAATCAGCAAACATACAGATTAGAACTGAATACGAAGAGTTTTTAATTAAATGCAATTCCTACATTCAACTTATATAATAAGGAGACGATATTTTTAAGAGAAATGAGGAAAAAACGCCATGCCTGAAGAAATTCAAAACGCAACGCCGCAGCCCTTGGAATTTTTCCAAATGCCTACCTTAGAGGTTGCTCAGGCTTTGCTTGGCTGCCTCCTTATAAAAGACACCCCCGAAGGTACCGCAGCGGGATATATCGTGGAAACGGAAGCCTATATTGGTCCTGAAGACAGGGCCGCACACAGCTTTGGTAACAGACGGACGAAGCGGACAGAAGTCATGTTTGGGGAACCCGGCCTTATCTATACATATTCGATGCACACCCATACATTGGTCAATGTCGTGAGCGGCGAAAAAGAACAGCCGCATGCCATCTTGATCAGAGCGGTTGAACCTTACTTGGGCATTCCGCTGATGCAGGAAAGGCGGGGCATGTCAGAGCTTAATAAATTGACGAGTGGACCCGGCAAACTGACGAAAGCACTTGGTATCACGATGGCAGATTACGGACACTCATTCAGAGAGCCGCCATTATGGATAGCTCCGGGAAAACCGCCAGAGAACATATCAACCGGCGCGCGCATCGGGATAGACAATTCAGGTGAGGCAAAAGATTATCCGTGGAGGTTCTGGGTAAGCGGCAGCCCATATATTTCCCGATAGATAAAGAATACGGATTTATTTTACCCGCTCTAACAGGCTGTTATCATTGAAAAATGTAATAATAGGTGTAAAATCTAATAGTCACTTATATTTCAAGAAAGGGATGATAAATATGAAGAAATTATTCTCATTATTATTAATGCTAACCGTGGCCATGGTTATAGTGGCCGGATGTTCATCAGACGATAATTCCTCCGAAAACGAAGCCTCATCTGATAAAAAGTCGGACGAGGTTTTCAAAATCGGTGCCATCCCAGACCAAAATGCCGCTGATTTAAGCAGGAGCATGGATGTTCTTTCGAATTACTTAAGCGAAGAAACCGGACTGAAAGTCGAGTATGTTCCATCTGTTGATTACGCCGCCCTTGTTACTGCATTTGAACGCGGTGAAATAGACATGGCTTGGTTCGGCGGTTTAACGGGCGTCCAGGCAAGAAATCTTGTTCCTGAGGCTGAGGCTTTTGCCCAGCGTCCCCGCGATAAGGAATTCCATTCGATCTTCATTGCACAAAATGGCGTGAAGGCGGAAACGTTAGCAGACCTTAAAGGACTTAATTTTGCATTTGGTAGCGAAAGCTCTACTTCCGGCCATTTAATGCCACGCTATTTCTTAACTAAAGAAGGAATCGATCCGGAAAAAGATTTTGACGGACAGCCGAATTACTCGGGATCCCATGATAAGACTTATAAGCTTGTAGAATCCGGTGCCTTTAAAGCCGGGGTACTGAATGAAGCCGTCTGGGAAGCAGCAGTGGCTGAGAAAAAAGTCGATACAAACAAAGTGAAGGTCATTCATACTACCCCTTCCTATTATGACTACCATTGGACCATAAATAAGGTCGACGATAAGTTCGGAAAAGGCACGAAGGATGATATGAAGAAAGCCATTCTTGCTATCAATAAAGACAATGCGGACTTGAAAGAGTTCCTCGATTTGTTCCAGACAGATTCCTTCATTGAAACAAAAAATGAGAATTATAACACGATTGAAGAAGTCGCAAAAGAACTCGAGATCATCAAGTAGAAGGTGATAAAGAGATGCCGATTATCGAAATAAATCATATAACGAAACAATTCGAGCGGAAGATAGCCTTATCTTCCCTTTCTTTTCATGTGGAAAAAGGAGAAACGGTTGCGCTGATCGGTCCAAGCGGCGCAGGTAAGTCCACATTGCTGAATCTACTTGCCGGAATCACTGCCCCAGACAATGGGACCTATTTATTAAACGGTAACGCTATTCAACAATTTAAAAATAGAAAAGAACTCGCAAGAAAAATCGGGGTAATCCGCCAGCAATTCGACCTGATTGGAGCGCTTCCAGTCATCCAAAATGTCCTGGCAGGGAGGCTCGGGGAATGGGGATTCTTTAAATCGATGTTGTCTCTATTTCTGCCACAGGACAAGCAGCTCGCAGCAAATGCCTTACATCGTGTCGGGCTGCTGGACAAAATATATGACCAAACCTCCAAGCTTTCGGGAGGTGAACAGCAGCGCGTCGCCTTGGCCCGCCTTCTTGTCCAAAGTCCGGAAGTAATTCTCGCTGATGAGCCGGTTGCTTCCCTGGATCCTGCGAGAGCTGAGGATATTTTAGCCATGCTGACAAAGCTTGTAAATGAGGAAAAACAGACACTTGTGATGAGCCTCCATTCTGTCGAGTACGCCACGAAATATTTCTCAAGAATCATCGCTCTACGTGATGGAGAAATCTTTTTTGATCTGCCGACAAACCAAATCACCAAAGAACAATTGGCTAATCTTTATGTTTTAAAGGAGATGTCCGAGAGATGAAACCATTCCTATCTCCCCTTGCTCTCCATAAAAGATCGGTCCTGTCACTTCTTCTTTTGGTTGCCTTTATATGGAGCCTGTTTTCCGTGACCTGGAGTCGTGACCTGGTTCATGCCGGCGGATGGGCGACCACCGTGCAGATTTTCGAAGGTCTGATCAAACCGGATCTTTCTCCCGATATTTTGAGACTTGCGGTGGAATCTTCATGGATCACGATTGTGTATGCGGTAACTGGCATGACAATCGCTCTTATCATCGCGTTTGTTTTAGGGATTTTAGCTTCGGGGGTATTAGCTTCCTCCCGTTCGGTCCGAATGGTTACAACAGGATTGTTTAGAGGGGTATTGGCCGTTATCAGAGCGATTCACGAACTCGTGTGGGCGCTTTTATTTGTCGCCGTCATCGGGCTGTCTCCTTACGCGGCCGTTTTTGCTCTTGGTATCCCTTATGGCGGTATCCTTGGGAGGATATTCGCCGATATGTTAAATGACGTTCCCAAAGAACCAATCATGGCTCTTCGCGCAACAGGCGCGTCCAGAATTCAATGTCTATTGTACGGATATTTGCCAATGATCCGTGCCAATATGCTCAGTTATGTGATGTACCGCTTCGAATGCTCTATCCGTTCATCAGCGATCATGAGCTTCGTCGGACTTGGAGGTCTTGGCTTCCAAATTCAGCTTTCCCTTGCCGATCTCCACTATGACGAGGTATGGACATTCCTCTTCTTTTTGATTGCGATTGTTGTCCTGATTGATGCCTGGAGCAACTCCTTACGAAAGCGGCTGGTATTATAATGAGTACAATAAAAATCCCATCCAAAAAACGACGCTTTTCGTTTAAGACATTTTCCATCCTAATGTGCCTTGCCTTACTCACCGGTTCATGGGGACATATTTTCTTCGGAGAAAGGGCTAACTTTTTTGAGCTTTTTAACGAGCGGAATTTGGAGTATGCAAAGAAGTTTTTCTCCGGGCTATTCGGCATAGGCGAAGAAAATCCGGCTTTTACTGATAAAGAAAGCTGGAAGAATGCTGTGAAGCTTACGTATGAAACATTGCAAATGAGTGTCATGGCGATTGGATTTGCCACGATTGCCGCCTTGTTAACAGTTATCCCTGCCGCACGGAATATCGCGGACGGAACTTTAACCGCTTCAAAGCGATGGTACAGTTGGATTTTATTCGGTATCATCCGTGGCCTATATATTTTTTCCCGGTCCATCCCCGAGTTGGTCTTCGCGATGGTAATCGTGTTCATCCTGAAGCCTGGCATTTTGCCGGGAGCGATTGCGCTCGCGCTTCACAACTTTGGAATTCTCGGGAAGCTTTGCGCAGAAGTTATCGAAGATACGGACGCCAGGCCGATGCGAAATCTCGCATCAAGCGGGGCCTCAAGTGCGCAAATCCTTTTCTATGGCATTATTCCGACAGTCATGCCGAAGTTTCTCACCTACATTCTCTATCGCGGCGAGGTAATCATGAGAACCTCCATCATCGTCGGGTTTGTGGGAGCCGGTGGGCTGGGCCAGCAATTCAAACTGAGCCTGAGCTATTTCCACTACACAGAAATTACACTGCTCCTTATCTGCTATATCATTCTCGTTTTTGTGGCAGACTTTATCTCAGAGGGCTTCCGTAAAGCCGCCAGATGATGAGCATAAAGACAAAGGGGCTGTCCCGAAAGTGGAAATTCAGCCGAAATCTGGACAAAAGTAAAACCCAAGAATACTGTTAAATCAGCATTCTTGGGTTTTTAATTTGGATACATTTTACTCTTAAATGGACTTTTTAGACAGCCCCTTTTGTATTGCCTCTATACTTAAGTCAAAGATAAATAATTTCACTATACTCCCTCTAAAAATAAGGCTCTGTTAAACGATAATGTTGTTTTTGGGAAGGGAATCTGCGAGACTCCTGCGGAAAAACGGGCTGGCAAGACCCCGCAGCGAGGTACGAGTGAGGAGGCTTGCCAGTTCGTCCGCGGAAAGCGAGTAGATTCCATGACCATTTGAAAATCAACAATGGAATTTAACAGAGCCAAGAAAAAAAAGTATAAGAAATATTAGTTTGCAAAAACTATTTACATTAATAGAAAATGCGGGGTAACCATATTGGGATTCTTTAAGAAGAAATATAAGAATGAACAATCTATTAATGCTAATAAGTTAGAAATGGATGCTGTTTCTTTGAAAGATACACTCGCAACTTTTAAGGATTGTGATGACTTAACCCAAAATACCATCCCTCAGTATCAGCTACACTATCTATATTTTGAGAATCTCGTAAATGAAATAAAAGTAAAGGAATTTTTAGTTGATCCCTTTGACGTCAATAAGTCTCCTGAAGTGGAACAAATCCTGGCACAGGAAAGATATACAGAAATTAAAGATAAAAACATTTTATATCAGGGCCTTTTAAGTGGGGAAGCCGCGATTTTTCATAAAGACAAGGCTTACCTCGTCAATGTTTTTGGACCTGAGACCCGCGCAGTTAATGAATCTGAAACGGAGTCGGTAATCACCGGCCCGCATGAAGCTTTTAATGAATCAGCCGGCCAAAGCATCTCGCTAATCCGTCGAAGAGTAAGGAGTTCACATTTAAAAACGATTAGAATATCCGTTGGCGAGATAACAAAAACCGATATTTATCTTCTATATATTGAAAATATTGTTAACAAAGACTTTGTAGAAATGTTTAAAAAGAGAGTTGGATCGATTAAAATTGATGGCATTTTCGATTCAAATATGCTCATTCAAATGATTGAAGAAAATCCTTACTCGATCTTCCCGCAATACTTGACGACAGAAAGGCCAGATGTCGCTGCTTCTAAATTGATTGAAGGGAAAATTGTCGCCATTACGGATGGAAGCCCGACAGCTACTGTGGCTCCCACCAGTTTTTTTGATTTTTTTATCTCACCGGATGATTATTACCAACGGTGGGCACTTGGGTCTTTTTTGAGATTATTAAGATACATTGCCTTTGGGATCACTATTTTTTTCACTGCCTTTTATGTATCACTTACTACTTATCATTATGAAATGATTCCAAGGCCTTTACTCCTCACATTGTTGGAATCGCGCAGCAGGGTTCCTTTCCCTCCTCTGTTGGAAGCTCTGTTAATGGAGATTACCATTGAACTATTAAGAGAGGCCGGAGCCCGTTTGCCTACAAAAATCGGACAAACAATTGGCATTGTAGGAGGTATCGTTATTGGACAGGCTGCGGTAGAGGCAGGATTCACAAGCAATGTCTTAATTATCTCCGTCGCAATATCAGCCATAGCTTCATTCGTGATTCCAAGTTATATGATGAGCGCTTCGATTCGGCTGGTCCGTTTTGGTATCATCATACTCGCTGGGATGTGGGGCAATTATGGTATCATGCTTGGTGTTGCCCTCGTGCTGATTCATTTAACTGGTATCACTAATATGGGTACCTCTTATTTAACACCTATTACACCACTTTATCCGCAGGATTTAAAAGACGTTTTCATAAGAGCTCCGTTTTCAATGTTGAAATCGAGACCGGTCCAATCAAGGACACCTAATCCAATTCGCGAAAAAAAGAAACTATAGGTGAATAAAAAATGAAAGAGAAATTACATTACATCCATTTGGTCCTTTTAATTTACTTAATTCAAACGGGAGTAGCTTTATTTAGTTTACCAAATATACTAGCATACGATTTAGGAACAAATGGTTGGATTGCAGTATTGCTGGTGTCTATGCTTATTTCTTTGAATATTTTATTAATAGGAGCCGTATATAAGCTCGGGAAAGGAAAATCATTGTTTATTATTCTTGAAAATGGTTTACCTCGTCCTCTGCTATATCCCTTGTATATTTTTCTTCTAATTGTATGGTCGCTGCTTGCCTGTATTGTAGGAAAACAATATATGAACCTTTACCAGATTATCCGCTTCCATACTACTCCTGTAACGATACTAAAGCTAACCTATGATGTATTAGTCTATTTACTCTTGATTAAAGGGCTTTATAATATTGCAAAAGCCTCGACTATCATATTTTCAATCACCATTTTCCTGGCCCTGTTATTTACAACTCAGTTTCATGGAATTGAGTTGGCCCGCTTTACACCCTTTCTTTTTAAAGAAGGCAATGATTGGTTACACGGTATGATCGATACGTACATTGCCTTTTTAGGATTCGAACTTTCCCTCCTTTTCATCCCGTATATCAATAAAGAATCAAGATTTATTAAAGCAATGCTTGTTGGCAATTTAATCACGACCTTTATCTATACATATACCTGTTTTGTGATTTTCGGATACTTTGGCCATGCTTATTTGAGAGAATTACTATTTCCCCTTATGAATCTGCTATCAACGATCCATTTTCCTTTTCTCGAACGGCTGGAAAACTTACTGTATGGGCTTTTCCTGTTCAAAGTTTTGATTACTTCTGTCATGTATTATTGGGCAGCAACGGAAGCAGCAAAAAGGATCTTCAAGAGAACAGATGAAAAGCTTTTATCCTTTTTAATCATTGCCATAACCTACTTCATTTCCTTAGTTCCCGGTACATTGGATCAGATCTCTGAATGGCTCTCATTTTTATCGAAAATAGAGATAGCCATAGCGATTGGCCTCCCAGCTGTAGCCATATTGTTGCTAATGATACAGAAGGGAGGAAAAAAATATAGTGATGTCCAGAACCGCTAAAATCATTATCATATCAAATGTGTTGTTCTTTCTTACAGGCTGTAACGATATTAGGATATTAGAGGACCAGGCGATGATCCAAACAATCACTTATGATCTCGAAAAGAAAAATGATGATTCCAAAGTGGAAAAAATTAAAGTTTCCGTGTCGATTCCTTTAGCTGAAGAAAAAGGGAAACAGAAGATAATCAACGCAAAAGCAGCAAGCAGTAAAGAGGCACGACTAAAATTGTCCTCCCAAACCGGCTGGAACTTGGTTAATGGGCAGTTAAGAACCATTCTGATCGGAAAAAGCCTTGCTAGTTTTGGAGTAAGCACCCACCTTGATGCACTTGAAAGAGACCCTTCGATTGGAGGAAGGACAAAGGTTGCGATCGTCAATGGTGACGCTGCTGCGATGCTTTCCACCGACTATGATAAGCAACAAGGGACATATGAATACATTGATCGATTAATCGAAAAAGAAGTTCAAAATAATACATTTCCAGGACTAAGTCTTTACCATTTTGAAACAGATTATTATGACGATGGTGTCGATCCTGTGGCCCCGCTGCTCATTAAGAAAAAGACATATGTAGGTGTTGATGGAATTGCCTTATTTCAAGATGATCGTTATGTGACCAAAATTGATTCTACAAGGGCCATCATTTTCTCGCTCATCCATCAAGAATTAGACGATGGCCACATAAATTTTCGATGGCCGAGTAATAAAGAGGCTGACCCTGAATTTGTAGCTTTCTCAAATGTAAAAAGCAGTAGAAAACTGAATGTCAAGCATGACCCAAAGTCGAAGGACTTCACGGTTAATATTTCAGTAAAAGTTAAAGGGTCTATTTTGGAATACTTAGGGAATAAAAGCATTGGAGAAAATGAAAATAGAGCCTACATAGAAAGAAAAATGGAAGAATATCTCGAGCATGACATGGAACGATTAATTTCATTTACCCAAACACATAATGTAGATAGTTTCGGACTGGGAAAGGCCGTCCGTAACAGCATAGATTACGAAGAGTGGAAACGCCTCAATTGGCGAGACGTTTATCCAACCGTAAAGGTCAATTGTAAAGCGAATGTAGTGATAAGGGACTATGGTTTGGTTAAATGAAATATTTGAGTAGCGGGTTTGTGTCTTTTTGTAGCGGGGAATTTTCTTTTTTTAGCCGGTCTTCCTTTTTGTAGCGGAAATTCGGATTTTGTAGCCGGTTTCCTCCGTTTTGTAGACGGTAGTCTTCCTTTCGTCGCGGGAATTTTCTTTTTGTAGCCGGGTTCCTGTTTTGTAGCAGAAATTGGGGTTTTGTAGCGGGTTTCTTCCGTTTTGTAGCCGGTAGTCTTCCTTTTGTCGCGGGAATTTTTCGTTTTGTTGCTAATCCCCTTTTTGGTTGCGGAAATTTCGACTTTGTTGCCGGAACTCCACCTTTTGTTGCGAGGGGTTCCATTTTTATTGCCAATCCCTTTTGCTGTGAAGTTTCTGACTATCAACAGCTTTTCTAGGAAAAGGATTTCGTTCCTTATTTAAGGTTACGCTTTAAACAAAACATCTAAACGGTGTGTAATACTTGGTATAAAAAAGATTATAATTAGAATATAGAGACAGAAATCCAGGGGGGATATCATGTGATGGGCACCGGTTTGATTTTGTTAATGACTGTATTGCCAATCGTAATAATCGGATTTATCGTAATGGCCGTGGTTAAGAATGATAAGAAAGGTGGAAAAGATATGTTTAAGCAGCTGTATGTATATTTAGTGCTTTTTGCTACATTGATGATGTCAATAGGTGGTGGAATCGGTATTTTTATGGGGGTTGCGGATCTTGTGAGCCCTAGCAATATGTATTATGAATATGGAAGTTACGAAAGTTATAAGTCTGGTAATTATGAGGAAGGTTCTACAGTTAATGAAGCTCAAATGCGTGAAGACTATGACCAGATGATCGAAGATAGCAAAGCATCGGCGAGACAACAAGCAAGAAACACGATCATCAATAGCTTAGGATTCATCATTATTCCTCTCCCGATTTTTTTATATTTCAATAAAAGTAGGAAAAAGAAAGAAGAGATTGTAGAATAAGAGCTTAATACATGATACGGGAATTTTTAGATTTATTATCGAGTTTTTGGATTTATTATTAACTTTGGTACATTTATTATCAAGTTTTTGGATTTATTATCAACTTTATCCATATATCGATTTCTCGACAATAATCTTCATATTTCGACATAGGGTAAATAAATGGAGCCGGCTAATCGGCTCCTTTTTTATATTAATTGTTCTTTTGCAATTTGTTTGTATACTCCTGCTTTTCTTTAATTGTCATCCCCCCGGACAAAATGAATTTCATGGCATCTTCCGGCTTTACATCAATGATTTCCACCTGATCTTTAGGGATTAAAAAAGTGAACCCGGCGACCTGGAAGGTTTGCTGGATATAAACAGCCACATGATTCTTTAATGGATCATGCAGGCCTGCAAGATCCTCAGTCGTAACGAATCCCATGCTTTTGATTTCCGTGCCGGGGATCGTGATAAGGGCTACTTTTGAAAATGACTTTTTCTCCCCCAGAAACGAATTGATCGTGTCTTTTATAATAGAATAAATGGTTTTAACAATCGGAATTTTTTCAAGAAGCCGATCAATTAACCGGAAAATCGTTCCCGTCAAAAATTTTGTGGACAACCAGCCTAGTACCGTAATAAGCACGATCGTGACAAGCAATCCAATCCCCGGAATATAATCATCTTTTAAGTATGGTTTCAGGACATTTCCAAGAATCCCGTCTAAAAACATGAATGTTTTATAAACAACATAAATAACCAGAATAATAGGAACAATCGTCAAAATGCCGTTAATGAAATTGCGCAACATAGTCTTCATCTATATATCCCCTCGTCGTTCTTTTTCTCGGATATGCTTCCTGAGAAATTCCGTCACTGTTTTCTCATATCCCTCTTGATTGGTGTCGTATGCGTTACCATGCTCTGCATTCGCCACTAAAAAAAGCTCCTTCTCGCTTTTGGTTTCTTTATATAGGCGGTGGACCATCTCTACAGGTACGAAGGTATCTGCTTCACCATGAATGAAAAGGATTGGTTTGTCTGCCTTGCCTGCCTGCTTTAAAGCTGAAGCTTCTTCAAAGGAGTATCCCGCCCTGATTTTTGTCAGTAAACTAGTACTCTGCAAAAGTGGAAATTCCAGAAGATGGTACATTCTCGGGTAATTGGTAGGAAAGCACATCTTCAGCTGATGTATACGCACAATCTGATACTATCGCTTTTATTTGATCAGGCAGCTCTTCACCGCTGGTCATTAATACGGTGGCTCCACCCATTGAGACGCCATGGAGGATGATGTCCGATTGTTCTCCGTTCAATTTCAACACATAATCGATCCACTGCAAGTAGTCTTTCCGTTCGTCCCAGCCAAAGCCAATATAGTCCCCTTCCCTCTCCCCATGGCCACGGGCATCTGGCAGCAGGACATTAAACCCGAGCTTTTCATGATAAAATTTCGCATAAGTGCCCATATCCTTCGCTTTCCCGGAATAACCATGCGCGATGATTACTGTCTTAAGTGTCGGTTGCTTCGCTTCTAAATAATATCCCTTCAGCTTCAGGTCATCACCGGATGTGATCGTAACGTCTTCAAATGCGGTCTTCCCAATCCATTCTCGCCCTTCATAGGTCGTTGTCATCTCACTCGACACTTCCAGGTCCGGGTTTCCCTCGAGAAAATCCTTCGATGACCGGGCTACGGCGATATTATAGAAATAAAAGCTGGCCGCGATATCAACTATCAAGATCAACGCGAGAATGACGGCCAGTATTTTAGTCGTTTTTTTCTTCAAACATCATCACCTCGGGTTATAAGTAAGTTTCGTAGATTCATCTTATAACTTTTTCATGGTGAAATACTATATGTATCGAAAAAAAATCGGCAGGAACTTCCCTGCCGATTAACTGATTCTTTATTTTCTCTCTGCCTTTATAGTTATTCTCTATCCAATCTCTTCATCGCATCGGCAACAAACTCTACATCTGTCCCAACGATGATTTGCAGATTGTGGTCATTCATCTTCATGACTCCCTTAGCACCATGTGCTTTTAAGGATGAATCATTTACCTTGCCCATATCCTGTACTTCCAAGCGAAGCCTTGTTGCACAGTTATCGATGGAAGTAATGTTTTCTTTTCCGCCAATATCGTTCATGAATCGATGAGCCATTTGTTCATACTTATCATCGCCTGCTGACCCATTTTCGTCCACGATGAAAACATCATCATCTTCGCGTCCAGGCGTTTTTAAATTCAGCATTTTGATTAAACTATAAAATATCACGAAGTAAAGCACACCGAAAACCAAACCTACAAGCAACAGCATCAGTGGCTGCTCTGCAATATTAAAGTTCAATAAATAATCTAGTCCCCCTGCTGAGAAGGTGAAACCATTCCTGATATCCAGCAGAGAAGTAACCCACATCGAAAGGCCTGTCAAGACGGCATGGATCCCATAAAGCAAAGGTGATAAGAACATAAAAGAAAATTCAATAGGTTCTGTGATCCCTGTTACGAATGATGTTAATGCAACACCGGCAACCATTCCTGTTACCGCTTTTCGCTTTTCTCGTTTAGCTGCGGCGATCATTGCAAATGCAGCCGCCGGCAATCCGAACATCATGATTGGGAAGAAGCCCGTCATATAAAGTCCGGCAGTTGGATCGCCTGCAAAGAATCGGGCAATATCACCAGTCTTATCTGCATACTCCCCAAATTGGAACCAGAATAAATTATTCAAAACGTGGTGAAGTCCTAAAGGAATCAACAACCGGTTAAAGAAACCGAAGATTCCTGAACCAACTGCACCCAAGCCAATAATCCAATTACCAAGATCGTTAATTAATCCCTGAATCGGCGGCCAGGCAATACCCGCAATACCCGCAAGTACGATCATTACTAATGAAGTTATAATCGGAACAAAACGCCGTCCGCCAAAAAACGCCAGCCATTCCGGCAATTTAATATTATGAAAACGATTGTATAATAGCCCCGCGATGATACCGGCGATGATTCCGCCGAGAACGGACATATTAATATCTTTATCTATCGCTTTTGCACCTTCAGTTAAAACCAAATAACCAATTGCCCCTGACAACGCGGCGGCCCCATTATTATCTTTAGCAAAGCCCATCGCCACCCCGATAGCAAAAATCAGTGCCAGGTTGGCAAATATTGCATTTCCTGCATTTGCAATAAAAGGGATATCCAATAAGTCAGGCTGTCCAAGTCGCAGCAACAATCCCGCAGCCGGTAATACGGCAATCGGAAGCATTAATGCTTTACCAATACGTTGCAAAAATCCTAACATAGAATCACTCCTTAAAAAAATTTATAAAACTATGAAAACGTTTCCTTACTTGTGATAATTTTACCATCATAGACATATAGATGTCTATACCAATTTTCCTCCTTTCAATTTTTGCGAATAATAATAGAAAGTACTTTCTACTATTAGTATATTAACAAAAAATCATGTTATGATAGAAAATCAACTGGTCTAGACAACTATGTTTGAAAGGTGTAAGATTAAGGAAGCATAGAAAGGATGTAAAGCCTATGAACCCTGGAACTAACATCTTAATTAAGCATATCCAAATTTACACGGAACACAACGTGATAGAGAATGGATTTGTAAAAATTGAAAATGGCAAAATTAAAGAATTAGGAATCTTAGGAGGTTCTTCCTCCATAACCCAACTATCTGATCAAGAGCGCTATGAAGAAATTACGCTGCCCGCTCACTATAAAGCCATCCCCGGGCTGATTGATGTCCATATTCACGGCGTGAACGGAGCAGATACAATGGACGCGACAATCGAGGCATTGGAGACTATGGCTTCAGCTCTGCCGAAAGAAGGCACAACAAGCTTTCTTGCGACCACAATTACCCAAGAAAACGAAGCAATTGAACGAGCGTTACGAAATGCCCGTGATTATATAAGCGATCATCAGTCTCCGGGTGAAGCAGAAGTCCTTGGAATCCATCTTGAGGGCCCCTTTGTCAACTCCAAAAGAGCTGGAGCGCAACCAGTAGAATATATCGTTGATCCGAACGTGGAGTTATTCAAAAAGTGGCAAGAGCTCTCAAACGATACGATCAGACTTGTTACCTTAGCTCCCGAACAACCGGGCGGGCTTCAGTTAATCGAATATTTAAAGGAAAACGGAATCATCGCTTCCATCGGCCACTCAGATGCCACCTATGAAGAAGTTTTGGATGCGATCACTGCTGGAGCTACGCATGTTACCCATCTTTTTAATGGAATGAAGGGGATGCATCACCGGGAGCCTGGTGTCGTCGGCGCCGCTCTGTTGCGGGATGAGTTGCAAACGGAATTGATTGCGGATGGCATTCATGTCAGACCGGAAATGGTCAAGCTCGTCTACAACCAAAAAGGACCAGGCGGACTTTTATTAATTACGGATGCGATGCGGGCAAAGTGTCTAAAAAACGGAACATACGATTTAGGCGGCCAGGATGTTATTGTAAGAGATGATAAGGCATTTCTTCATGACGGGACACTGGCGGGAAGTATATTAAAAATGGACCAGGCTGTTAAAAACATGCTAACTTTCACGAACTGTTCGCTAGAAAGTGTCATCGAAATGGCATCCGAAAACCCTGCCAAAGAGTTGAATGTATTTGACCGCAAAGGAAGCATTGCTGAAGGTAAGGATGCCGATCTTGTTATTCTCGATGAAAACCATGATGTAGTGATGACATTTTGTAAGGGAAAACTTGCCTTTAAAAGGGAGTAGAGTCGAATGAAGATTATCGAAGTAAACGATTATCAAGAGATGAGTAAGCGGGCGTCAGATATAATCATTGAAAAAGTCCGTAGCAATCCTGCCATTACCTTGGGTCTCGCAACAGGCGGGACCCCGATCGGGACTTATGCTGCCTTAATTGAAGACCACAAAAATAAGCAAACTTCTTATGAGCAGGTCACCACCTATAACCTGGACGAATATATTGGTCTCTCTGGGAATCATCCTAACAGTTATCGTTATTTTATGGATAACAAGCTGTTTCACCATCTTGATATTCAAAAATCCAGGACAAAAATACCCCGTGGCGATACAGGCGATAATCTGGAAGAATGCGGTTCATATGAACAGTCCATCAAACGGCACGGCGGAATTGACCTTCAAATCTTAGGCATCGGCAGCAATGGACATATCGGATTTAATGAGCCTGGAACCTCTTTTGATTCAAAAACGCATATCATCGATTTAACCCCTACTACGAGAAAAGCGAATGCAAGGTTTTTTAAAAAAGAAGAAGACGTCCCTTATCAAGCCATGACTATGGGCATTTCGACAATTATGAAAAGCAAAGAAATCCTGCTTCTCGTTTCAGGGGACAAGAAAAAAGAAGCTCTGTACCAACTGTTGCATGGTGGGATTGATGAAAGCTTCCCTGCTTCCGTATTAAAAAAACATCCATACGTTACCGTTATCGCTGATAAAGCAGCTTTAGCTTAAGCAGAGAAACTTTACTAAGAGTCATGAATGGCGGCTAAAAGGAGAAATTTTTCATGATCAATAAGAATTCACCGGTGCCTATATATTATCAGTTACAGGAACAAATTAAGAACATGATTGAAAAAGGCGAGTTAACACCCGGAGATCTCATCTCTTCCGAAAGGGAATACGCCGAAAGGTATCAGATCAGCCGGATGACGATCAGGCAGGCATTGACCAAGCTGGTTGATGAAGGATATTTATATCGCGTAAAAGGAAAAGGAACCTTTGTCGCAGAAAGAAAGATCGAACAACCGCTTCAAGGCCTGACCAGCTTTACGGAAGATATGAAGGCACGGGGCATGGTGCCCGGTAACGAATTGCTCAGCTTTGAAATTATTCCTGCCAAAAACCTGATCGCAGGTCATTTGAATATTCAAGAACATGGACCGGTATATGAAATCAAACGCATCAGGTTAGCGGACGATGTACCGATGGCTTTGGAAACCACCTATATCTCTGCGAATCTTATAAAAGGGTTAACGGATGAAATTATGAGGCATCAATCATTATACGACTACATCGAGGACCTGCAGCAAGTGAAAATCGACCGGGGTGAACAGATTATTGAATCTTCCATCGCCGATCAAATGGAGTCGCAATATTTGAAGATTAAAAAAGGATCACCCATCATGCTTATCCAAAGAAAATCTTACTTAGAAGACGGCACCCCGATTGAGCTTGTTAAATCTGTATATCGTGCCGACCGCTATCGATTCATGATTAATATGAAACGGTAATCAGTGAAGAACCGCTGGAGGTTTTTAAATGTTCGACTTGTATTTCAAGAAAATCAAGGAACTATTATCGACGGTAGAGCAAAATGAAAAAGAAACGATCACAAAGGCAGCCGAAGCAATAGCCGAATGCATCCAACGGGATGGACTCATCTATGTGTTTGGCTGCGGCCACTCTCATATTTTGGCCGAAGAGCTATTTTACCGGGCAGGTGGTCTTGCCCCGATTCATCCCATCTTTGTTGAGGATTTGATGCTGCATAAAGGTGCGGTCCGCTCCTCCGTTCTTGAGAAGAAAAGCGGTCATGCAGCAACGTTCATGGGGAAAATCGAGATTACCTCTAAGGATCTCCTCATCGTTGTTTCTACTTCCGGCATAAATCCGGTTCCGATTGATGTTGCTGCAATAGCAAGACAGAACGGAGCTTTTGTGATTGGAATTACGTCGACGGGTTATGCAAAATTTCAGCCTTCCAGGCATAATAGCGGAAAGTATTTAGCTGATGTGGCTGACCTTGTGATTGATAATCATATAGAGGTCGGAGATGCCCTTATACAACTTCAAAGTGTAGAAGTCCGGTTCGGTCCAGGATCTACGGTTATCGGTGCTGCGATTGTCAACGGAGTGATCGTGGAAGCCGTGAAGATCATGGCTGAGAATCAGTTGGAGGTTCCAATCTTCAAAAGCGGCAATACAGATGGAGCAATTGATCATAATAGAAGGTTAATTGATAAATATAAAGATAGGATCCCTTTGTTGGATGATTAGGCAAGAAGAAATATAAAAACGGGGCAAAATGCCCCTAAATGTTAAGACAATAAATATACCCTTGTTTCGTATGGCTGTAGTGTGCAGTTCTGCGGTAAGTGCTGGTCCGCAATGTTATAGTTCGCAATGAGGAGTTCGGATTCAGAATAAGTTAACTCTACAGGAACTGTAAATGCCGTCTCACTAGCATTAAAATTACAAAGGACGAGTGCCTTTTTGTCTTCCAATGTACGCGTGTACACAAACAGTTTAGGATCCTCCTCCATCATCAGCTCATACTTGCCATAAACAAACAGTTCATGCTCTTTTTTAAGAATGATTAGTTTCTTATAGAAATGCATTATCGAGTCTGGATTGTTTACTTGTTCCTCTACGTTAATTTCTGTATAATTCGGGTTTACACCAAGCCAGGTTTTATCCGACGTCGTAAATCCGGCCATGTTTGTGGTGTCCCATTGCATCGGCGTACGGGAATTGTCCCGGCCCCTTGTCCAAATGACGTTCATAATCTCTTCGTGGGGTCTGCCTTTTGCACTTTCAACATTGTAATAGTTAATCATGCCCACATCATTGTAATCGTTAATAGAAGGAAATTGAACATTTGTCATGCCAATTTCCTGACCCTGATAAATGAACGGAGTGCCTTTCATCAGGAAATATAGCGCGGCCAGCATTTTGGCGCTTTCTTTCCAATACTCCCGGTCATTTCCCCAGCTGGATACTCTGCGTGGCTGATCATGGTTTTCTATGAATAACGCATTCCAGCCTCTGCCCTCTAGGCCATTTTGCCATTTGGTCAACATATTTTTTAATGTAATGACACCTATTGATCCTTCTGAGTCTTTATCCCAAAGGTGTAAATGTTCAAACTGAAAAATCATGTTGAAATAGCCGTCGTCTTCTCCCACCCATTTATTAGCGTCATCGATTCCTACACCATTTGCTTCTCCGACAGTCATCACGTCATAGTTTTTAAGCGTTTTTTGAGTGAACTCAGATAAAAACTTGTCGATGCCTTCAACATTCATCATATATTCAAAACAAGATACATAATCTAATTTCTCTGGATTAGGCATATCCGGGAAACCTGGTTTCTTTTTGATGTGGGAAATAGCGTCCACACGGAAACCGTCTATGCCTTTTTCCAGCCACCAAACAACCATTTCCTGCAAAGCATCTCTTACGTCAGGATTTTCCCAATTCAAATCGGGTTGACGTGAAGAGAAAATGTGCATGAAGTATTGTTCAGTTAGTGCATCATATTTCCAGGCAGAGCCGCTGAAAATGGACTCCCAGTTATTTGGCTCTTTTCCGTCTCTGCCGTCACTCCAAATGTACCAATCCCGTTTTGGGTTATCTTTCGATGAACGAGATTCGATAAACCATGGATGTTCATCACTAGTATGGTTGATAACCAAATCCAGAATCAATTTCATATCACGCTTATGAACCTCTTCAAGGAGTTCGTCGAAATCGGACATAGTCCCGAATTCTTCCATGATATCCTGATAATCTGAAATATCGTAGCCATTATCGTCATTCGGTGATTTATACATAGGCGATAGCCAGATTACGTCGATTCCCAACTCTTTCAGATAGTCTAATTTTGAGGTGACTCCTTTTAAGTCGCCAATTCCATCGCCATTGCTATCCATGAAGCTTCGGGGATACACCTGGTAAGCGACGCTTTCCTTCCACCATTTTCTATTCATTCTCCACCTCCGAATATTTTGGGTGTCGCCCTTACGCCCACCACATCTGCGAAGGTGATTCTTCAATCAAGACATTTTTTAAGTTTGTGACTGCGCGTTTAAAGCCCTCATCAATCGACATAATCGGATCCTCGTGTTCGATGCTGACCACATAATCGTAACCATATGTACGAAGGGCACTCATCATGTCAGACCACTCTTGCAAACTATGCCCGCATCCGACAGAACGGAATGACCAGGCTCTTGTTTTCACTTCCCCGTATGGCTGCATGTCCGTTAAACCATACATATTCACATTATCTTGGTCGATGTATGTGTCCTTGGCGTGGAAATGGTGGATGGCATTTTCTTTTGCCAAAATTTTAATCGCTGCGACCGGGTCAATTCCCTGCCACCATAAGTGGCTTGGATCTAAATTGGCACCGATTGCGTCACAGGTCTCTTCCCGCAGTTTTAATAGTGTATAGGGAGTATGGACCAGGAAACCGCCATGAAGCTCCAAACCAATTTTTACGTTGTGCTGCTTGGCATATTGCCCTACTTCTTTCCAAAATGGAATCAGTTTTTCTTCCCATTGCCATTTCAGGACATCGCCATATTCATTTGGCCACGGGGTGACAGGCCAGTTCGGATATTTGGCTCCTTCATGATCTCCAGCTGTACCCGAGAAACAGTTTACAACCGGTACTTCTAAGAGTGATGCCAGTTTAATAGTTTTTAAAAGTGTTTCGTGAGATTCTTGTGCAAATGTTGCTTCAGGGGAAATCGGGTTGCCATGACAGCTGAAAGCGCTGATGGTTAAATTTCTTTCCTGTATTTTCTGCATATATTGATTTCGTGCTTCTTCACTCTCCAATAGAGTGTCGAGATCGCAGTGGGCCTTTCCCGGATAACAGCCGGTGCCAATTTCTACTGCGGTTAACCCCGCATTTTTCACGGTATCCAGCATGTCTTCGAAGGACTTGTCGGCAAATAGGACGGTAAATACCCCTAATTTCATCTCAATACTCCTTTTCTTGATCAGGATTTATTTTCATAGATTGCTTCGATAATTTGTGATACTTGAAGGGCCTCCTGGGGCTGGACGATAAGCCCGGCCTTTCCAAGACAAGCATCCACGAAATTTTGCGCCTGGGACAGCCCAAAATCTTCGTTGCCAGGAAGCCACGCCGCCTCACTGTTTAACAGCATTCCGTTTTTGACCGTGTAGAGCTCAAACGGAAAAACACTCAAGCCTCCGTCTGTTCCTGAAATGCTGACATGCTCCTGATCGTCTTTAATATTCGCTGCCCAGGATGTTTCAAAAAGCATGGAAGCCCCATTTTCAAACTTTATATAGGCGGTTACATGGTCATCGACATCAAAGGTGTCATGATCATAATCACCCCATATATTGATTTGATTTGTTGTTTTACTGAGCCTGTTGTAGGTACTCCCGTGGATAGAAATTGGTTTTGGGTTACCTGTCAGCCAAAGCGCTAAATCAAGCAGATGGCATCCATAATCAATTAAGCTGCCGCCGCCTTGAAGTTCTTTATTCGTAAAAACGCCCCACCCAGGTACCTTGCGGCGTCTTAACGCTTGGACCCTGGTTACAAGCGGCGTCCCTATTTCCTGCATCGCCTTTTTCGCTGCTTGAGCTTCCTTCATGAAACGATAATGATAGGCAATCGCGAGAACCTTGTCCGCTTTTATTGAGGCGGAAAGCATGACCTCGCATTCTGCTAAATTCATAGCCATTGGCTTTTCACACAAAACATGAACCCCGGCCTCCAAGGCGGCAATAGAAATTTCCGCATGGAACTTATTCGGTGTACAAATACAGACCGCATCGACTTTTGAAAAAAGGTCGTGATAGTTTTCAAACACATGAGGAATCTTATATTTTTCCGCGGTTTCCTTAGCACGTCCAATATTTACATCGCTTAGGGCCGTTATTGTACACTGATCATGCAACTCCAGAAAAGCAGGAATATGGCGGGTTTGGGCAATCCCGCCAACGCCAATGATTCCAATTCGCAATGCAGTCACACTGTTGCCCCCTTTAGTCGTACAATTTGCTTGGTTGCATTCGATTCGATGGCAGCCAAAATGACCTCCAATGACTTCATGCCCTCTTCACCCGAAACGGGCGGCTCCTTATCATAAAGAATCGAATCGACAAAATTCTCTATAACGTGTGAGTTGCTTTGGCCGTCGTCTTCATTGGACTGAATTTTTCCAAGCTGATAATTTACTACTTCTCCGTTTGCATATTGAACGACCAAGAAATTGGTCGGGTCATCTTCTAAACGAAGGATGGCTTTCTCCCCATAAATAATCGTTGAGTTATCCTCATTGCCTACATAAGCCCAGCTAGCAGCAAGAGTACCAATAACATTGTTTTCTGTTTTCAGCACACAAACGGCATTGTCGTCTACATCTGCGAAATCTTTTGCGCTTGTTTCAACAAATGCACCTACTTCGGAAATTTCTTCGCCGAGCACATATCGAAGTAAATCTGTCTTATGGACGCCTAGATCGCCCATTGCACCAATGAAGGCTTTCTCCTTTTGAAAAAACCAGCCGCCTTTTCCCTCGACACTCCAGCCTTCCGGTCCGCCATGGCCGAATGCTGTACGAAAGCTGTATATTTTGCCGATTTCTCCGCTGGATATCAATTGCCGTGCTTTTTGATGGGATGCTACAAAACGCTGATTGTGAGCAATCATTAACTTTTTACCGCTTCTTTTAGCAGCCGCGATCATCGCTTCTGCTTCTTCTTTAGATGTGGCCATCGGTTTTTCACAAAGCACATGAATCCCAGCGTCTGAGGCCGCAATAGAAATCGGGGCATGAAGATAATTCGGTGTACACACACTGATGGCATCTACCTCACCGCTATGCAATAATTCCTCATAGCTGGTATATGCTTTAACTCCATATTTCCCTGCCACTTCTTTTGCACGCTCTTCCACAATGTCGCAGACCGCAACAAGCTCCACACCTGGATTTATTGCATATTCCGGTAAATGACGATGCTGGGCAATGCTGCCGCATCCAATAACGCCAATTTTGATCTTTGTCATTATTTTTTCCTCCTAAGCTCTTTTAATTTACTCAAGTGGTTGCGCATTTCCATAAACAGGCCTGTTACGTTCCACAGGCTTAGCCCACTTTACGGCATTGATGATCACACGTTGAATCTGTTTATTATGATACGTCGGATACGTTTCGTGTCCGGGCCTGAAATAAAACACTTTTCCATTGCCGCGACGATATGTACAGCCACTTCGGAAGACTTCGCCGCCTTCAAACCAGCTCGTAAAAATAAGTTCATCAGGTTCAGGAATATCAAAATGCTCCCCGTACATCTCTTCTTTTTCTAATTCAATATACTCGGCAATCCCCTCTGTGATCGGATGGCTCGGGTTCACGACCCAGAGCCGTTCTTTTTCATCGGCTTCCCGCCACTTTAAATCACAGCTCGTACCCATTAACGTTTTAAAAATTTTTGAGAAATGGCCCGAGTGAAGAACAATCAGGCCCATTCCATCAAGAACGCGCTGCTGTATCTTTTGAATAATCTCATCTTTTACTTCTTCGTGGGCCAGATGCCCCCACCAAACTAATACATCGGTATTAGTCAAAACATCATCAGTTAAACCATGCTCCGGCGCATCAAGTGTAGCCGTGCTTGCTTCAAAACCTTCTGTTTTTAAAAATTCAGCAATCGCACCATGAATGCCTGTCGGATATAGATCTCTCACAACCGGATTATTTTGTTCATGTCGATTTTCATTCCATACAGTTACTTTTAACATAGTGATAACACTCCTTTTAAAAAGATAACTTTATCTATTATGACGAACTGCCCATTAAATCTGACATCGCTCATATATATTTGGATAATCACTCATATATTCTGTTTATCGAGCTCAAATCCGGATAATCACTCATATCTCCAATACCAATCTTAAAAATCAAACCTTGAAATATCCTCACCTTCACTGCAACGGCTTTGGCACTTGCACTACATCCAGTCCATCAAACGTCCAAATATCCCTACATTAAGTTATCAATAGAGTGTAATAATTTCTTATGCAAACAAAAAGCAGAATGAGTCACCGGGCCATACTGCTGCTTATACTCTATGGATGATTAGGGCGATATTCATTCGGGGTGACACCTTCGACTTTTTGCATACTTTATCGAAAATACTTGTCATCCTGGGATCCGATCATGACTGGAGATTTCATATTTTTTCTCTTTAATAACTTCTTCAAACACACCTATTTCCCCTGCTTTTACCGCTAATTCAATTTAGGAAACTTCGTACATAAATTCAACTCCTTGTAAGCAAAATAAAATGAGAATTGTTTAGGAGGGATAAAGTTGGGAATTTTAAGCGGTAATCCAAAGGAGGAGCCCTTACATTCAGGGGAGGTGTTCCATCTTTGGACCCATTTGCAGGCAACAAAAGGGTTATTGGTCACTCTTCAGGTTTTAATTAACCATACGGGAGACAACGATTTAAAAATATTATTAGAGGATCTTAAGGATAATTGCATCAAGCAAGAGGAACAGCAGGTCGAGGCCATTTTAAAAGAGAGCGGTATTCGCCTTCCGCCCGCTCCTCCTGACCGCCCTAACGTTGAATTGCAGGATATTCCGGCTGGAGCTCGGTTCAATGACCCGGAAATCGCTGCTATGGTGGCGAAGGAAATAGCTGCAGGCATGCTGTTATCCAGTTCCATTATGGGGTTATCTATTAGGGAAGATATAGCTGAGATGTATGGGGAATTTCACGTACAAAAAGCTGAGTACGCGGCAAAATTGCTGAAAATTAATAAGGAAAAAGGCTGGATTGTCCCGCCGCCATTAATGGCCAAGTAGGATACAATCAACCAATAGAAATCTAATATGTATATAAGGATGTGTACATCAAGTGGCCTCCGCAAATAAAGGCATGTCCATCGTAGCTATAGGCTCCATACCGCTCATCATGACATTAGGCAATTCGATGTTAATCCCGATTCTGCCCTCCATGAAATCAGCCTTAAAGCTGACAGCGTTACAAGTAAGTTTAACAATCACGGTTTTTTCGGCTGCAGCTGCCATTTTCATTCCTGTACTTGGATACCTTTCCGATCGGTTCTCCAGAAAAATCATCATTATCCCATCATTGATTTTATATGGGATTGGCGGGCTGCTGGCGGGCTTTGCTGCCTCAACATTCGCAAACCCTTATGTTTGGATACTGGTGGGACGCATTCTGCAAGGAATCGGCGCATCAGGCACGGCGCCCATTGCGATGGCTCTCGCCGGTGATCTGTTTAAAGGCAGCGAACAAAGCAGGGTTCTTGGTGTAGTCGAGGCGTCAAATGGCTTTGGGAAAGTCCTGTCGCCTATCCTTGGTTCCCTGTTTGCCATTATTGCTTGGTATGCCCCGTTTTATGCGTTCCCGGTTTTCTGTCTTTTGTCGATTTTGCTGACATGGTTGTTTATCAAAGAAAAGCGGAATAGACAGGCTCCGCCTCCGTTCGCTAAATATGTGCTTGGCATTAAGCATGTATTTAAACAGGACGGAAGATGGCTGCTGGCAACATATCTTGCAGGGGCAACCTGTTTATTCACTTTATTTGGCATACTGTTTTATCTTTCGGATGTCCTAGAGAAACAATATAACATTGACGGAGTGAAAAAGGGACTTATACTCGCTATTCCATTACTGGTTATGTGCATCACTTCGTATATAACAGGAAGTAAAATTGGGAAGAATTTAGAATTGATGAAAAAACTAATTGTCATCGGATTCTTATGCATGACTCTTTCGTACGGATTATTGGTTTTCTTTGAAAAACTAGTGCCATTCTTATTTATTTTGGCTATTAGCAGTTTGGGGACCGGTCTTGTTCTGCCATGTATCAATACGCTGATTACCGGTTCAGTGGGAAAAGAGCTAAGAGGCTTTGTCACCTCTCTGTATAGCTCGGTCCGATTTTTAGGAGTTGCCGTCGGTCCGCCTATCTTCACACGGTTGATTGAGTGGTCGCGGACAGGCATGTTTATTTCAATTGCCGCCTTGACCTTAATAGTCGGCATGCTTGCTTTAATAATGATCCATGTAAAAGGAAAAAATGGGGAACCCAAAAAGGATACGCCAATCCGGTATAACTATATGTAGAATAATTTCTAAGCCTACTTTTTCCGCCAGCTTAATGTGTATGTTTGATGATCATTTATTTTAAAAATGAGATCCACCATAGAATGAACTCGGGTCAAGTCTACTTTCTATTCCTATTCAATTTTCAGATGGGATATGTTTCGTGTATCATTTCGTTGTCGGAATTCTGTTTTTGTTGCCGGACCCATGTTTTGTTGCAGAAATTTCCGTTTTGTTGCCGGTTTGATTGGTTTTGTTGCCGGAACTGGAACTTTCGTTGCTGGAATTCTATTTTTGTTGCCGGACCTTTGTATTGTTGCGGAAATTTCCGTTTTGTTGCCGGTTTGACTGGTTTTGTTGCCGGAACTGGAACTTTCGTTGCTTGAATTCTGTTTTTGTTGCCGGACCCATGTTTTGTTGCGGGAATTTCCGTTTTGTTGCCAATTTGATTGATTTTGTTGCCGGAACTGGAACTTTTGTTGCCGGAATTCTGTTGTTGTTGCCGGACCCATGTTTTGTTGCGGAAATTTCCGTTTTGTTGCCAATTTGATTGGTTTTGTTGCCGCACCAGGAACTTTTCCTGTTTCAAAAAACAAATGAATGTTAGACTTTTATATATTTATCAGTCAAATGCAAAAGAATAAATTACCGACAGAGCGAAGCCTGTCGGTTTTGGGTTACGCATATTTCTTACTCTCTTCATCCTTAAAAAAGCTTCTCATCGCATGGAATACGTCTGCCTTTTGCTTTAAAATATAATAGCGGAATTTTTCATTGTTGATGTTTTTGTAGGCGCTCATGAGAGTGGAATGCCTATTGTACTGATTTACTTCTCCGTATCCAAACATATTCGATACCTTCATCAGCTCCTCCACGAGCTTGACGCAGCGCGCATTGTCCGAAGTCAAATTGTCACCGTCTGAAAAGTGGAACGGATAGATGTTGAACTTCACTGGGTCGTATTTGTAGTCAATCAGCTCCAGGGCTTTCCGGTATACCGATGAGCAAATAGTGCCGCCGCTCTCCCCTTTTGTAAAGAAGTCCTCCTCCGGAACGATTTTCGCTTCGGTATGATGGGCGATAAATTCAATCTCGACTGTCTCATATTTGGTCCGCAGGAATCGGTTCATCCAGAAGAAAAAACTGCGTGCCATATACTTTTCCCAAATTCCCATCGAGCCTGAGGTGTCCATCATCGCAAGCACGACGGCTTTAGAATCCGGTTTGATCACTTCATTCCACGTCTTAAATTTCAAATCCTCCTGATAAATCGGATGAAATCCTGGGGTACCGGTCAATGCGTTGCGTTTGAAAGCGGTTATCATTGTTTTCTTTTTATCGATGTTGCCCATCAGTCCCGTTTTCCGTATATCATTGAATTCGATGTGCTCTACGGTGTTTTCATCCCGTTCTTTTTGCTGTAGATTCGGAAGCTCGAGCTGGCTGAATAAAGCATCTTCAATCTCCATCATCGAAACTTCCGCTTCATAATAATCCTCACCGGCCTGATCTCCCGCACCCTGCCCTTTTCCTGGGCCGTTTTGTTGGGAAGCGGAACCATCCCTGGCGACTACATCCCCCACCTTGCTGTCGCCGTCTCCCTGCCCGACATGCTTATTTTTATCATAGTTATATCGTATCTTATATTCATCCAAAGAGCGGATCGGGATTTTGACAACATCACGTCCATTTGACATTATTATGCTTTCCTCTGAAATTAAATCAGGCAGATTATTTTTAATCGCTTCTTGAACTTTTTCCTGGTGACGCTGCTGGTCATCATAGCCTTTGCGGTGGAGGGACCAATCTTCCTTCGAAATCACATACTGATGATTGTTCTCTTCTGTCATTATTTTTCCCCTCCTTAATTTTTTTGCACATTTTCACATATCCATTCATATGATATGTTAGTGTGAATCCTCCCTATAAAATTTTTCTATTTGTCCTTAAATGTATTTTATAGGTTTAGTTGAGGGTATATCCCCTTGGCAATGTTAATTTATTACTCTATCTTATGCAGGGATAGTGAATAATTTACAAAAAATTTTGACAAAAGGGCATTAGTCCATAAAAATAAGACAACCTATTATTACATTAATATAAAAAAAAGCCCCCAAACCTGGAGACTTTTCTAATCCTGTTCAACTTCTTCATGCTGTACAGTGCCGGGACGTTTATCCCAATCTTTTAATTCTTCATTTGTTCTTAAATTCTCCATTTGCTTACCGAGTTCTTTCATCTCTTCAAAATCTTTCGCCATAGAACTGTTTTCCGGTACATGATCTTTTTTGATTTCTTTCGCCATCAAAAATCACCTCTGTCTATCTTTACCCGCAACCTCAAGCCGATAAACAGGGTTCAGATTGTACATTACATATCTTTTGATAAATGGGGTATAGATAAAGCATTATATGAAAAGGAGGAACTGGAGATGGATACAACGATCCATGTAAGAGAAGCAACCTCAAGTGAAGCGATTCAAAAGATAGAATCCCTGCTGATGCAAAGCGAAGGTATTGAGAGAGCCATTGTCGATACGGACGACGGTGAGATAAAAGTTGAATACGATCAAAACAAAATTTCCCGCCAGCAAATCATTACAAAACTAACGAAGCAAGGGTTCCATGCGACTTCTGAATAAAACAAAAACCCTGTCAGCTGGCAGGGTTTTAGCTTGGGTCCACTTCATCTAAAGACAAAGTCGTTACATTCGTGGATTCGCCTTTTTCAATTTCCTCTTCTGTTGCGCTTTCATTAATTCGATCCTCATAGCCGAAGCCAGGGGCTACTGTACGCTCCGTTTCCTGTTCCGGATTCTTCTTATCCATGTAAACCGCCTCCTTTATCCTTACTTTCCCCGGAGGCAGGGGAGTCTATTCAATGATGGAGTTACTGATACAGCTTAACGATTTCCTGAAGCTTCATCGCCAGACCGACTTTCCCTTCCACCTTCAATCCACCCGTCATGAATGCCATCGTCGTATTCAAATCATCTTTAAGCAGCTTGGAGAAGTTTTTATCTGACAGCTTAAGAATGACCTCCGCTTCATGTGGAGTTCCTTCAACTACCTCCACCCTGCCATCTTTAAGAACAATCTGCACTGGTCCGCTCTCATCCAGATTGATTTGGTACACCCGGTCTTTTTCATTCTCGATGTGTTCTGGATTTGTATTCATTTTCGACACCAATTCATTTAGTTCATTTTTGACACTCATAATATTCCCCCTCAATCGTTATTGGAATTTTCGAATAATTAGCCATTAATAATATACCATTTTTCACATGAAAGAAAAAAATATATGGATCTACCGCCTTAGGAAGAGCGTGAGAATATTCTGTTTTCATTTACAAATCTGTTTAAAAACTGTATAATAATCCCAAATGGAGGGAGGAATCATCTATGAATGAAGAGAAAGAACCTAATGTATTAAGAGACACAGCAAAGAGTTTTTTGAAGTCTTTTACTTGGGGTTCTGTATTCCACCCTGAGATGTCACCCGAAAAAACAGAGAAAACTAGAGAATTTTCGACGAAAGAAGTTGCGAACCATTTGACTGGTAGAGAGAAATTGTCTGATGAAGATGTAGAACAGTTAAAAAGGGCTGCAAAATACATGCCTTAATCATAAGATTTGCTCAAATTTTGATATAAAGAAGAATCGCCAATTAAGATAGCCATTCAAAATTTCGTAGCGAACATTCCAATTTTGTAGCGGGATTGCTGCGGATTGTAGGCCGATTAGGACTATTGATATAATTCGTAGTAGCAAATTTTGTACTTCCTTCCCGCCAAAAAAGCTGCAGGCGATCGCCGTACAGCTTTTTTATTTTTTAGAATATATTCTAGCGATTCAACAAACTTCCCACATACCGCAGCAGTTCATTGGCGGATGTAGAATTGTATCCATGCTCTTCGATCAATCTTGCGACGACTTCATTCACTTTCCTCAGCTGTCTTTCATCCGGGGTTTTGGAGGAAGTCGTAATTTTCACAACATCCTTTAGGTCGGCAAACAGTTTCTTTTGGATCGCCTCTCGCAGGCGGTCATGGGAATTGTAGTCAAACCGTTTTCCTTTGCGGGCATATGCGGAAATGCGGATCAGGATTTCTTCACGGAAGGCTTTCTTCGCATTTTCCGAGATGCCGATCTGCTCTTCAATGGAGCGCATTAGCTTTTCATCCGGGGAAATTTCTTCTCCGGTCAACGGATCGCTGAGCTTCGACTTGTTGCAATAGGCTTCGACATTATCCAGATAATTGTCCATGAGCGTTTTGGCAGATTCCTCATACGAATACACAAATGCCTTTTGCACTTCATTTTTCGCGATTGTATCGTATTCCTTTCGGGCCAGCGAGATAAAATTCAAATAGCGTTCCCGAAGCTCATTCGTAATCGAAGGATGCTGATCCAAGCCTTCTTTCAATGAACGTAAAACATCAAGCGCATTGATGGATGGGTTCTCCTCTTTTCGGATGATGGTCGACGAAATCCTATTGATCACATAACGCGGGTCAATCCCGCTCATTCCTTCATCCTGATGTTCTTTTTTCAGCTCGGTAATATCTGCGGACGTAAAGCCTTCCACATTTTCACCGTCATACAATCTCATTTTTTTGACAAGGTCGATGTCGCCTTTTTTCGGATCCTTCAACCGGGTCAGGATGGTGAACATTGCCGCTACCTTTAATGTATGCGGAGCAATATGCACATCAGAAACATCACTTTCCCGGATCATTTTTCCATAAATTTTTTCCTCTTCACTCACTTTTAGATTATACGGGATCGGCATCACGATAATTCTTGAATGAAGGGCCTCATTTTTCTTATTGGAGATAAACGACTTGTACTCTGTTTCGTTTGTATGAGCAATAATTAATTCGTCCGCCGAAATTAACGCGAATCGCCCGGCCTTGAAGTTCCCTTCCTGGGTAAGGGAAAGCAAATGCCATAAGAATTTTTCATCGCATTTCAGCATTTCTTGAAATTCCATCATCCCCCGGTTTGCTTTATTGAGCTCTCCATCAAAGCGGTAGGCGCGCGGATCCGATTCAGAGCCGTACTGGGCAATCGTCGAAAAATCGATACTTCCGGTTAAATCAGCGATATCCTGGGATTTCGGATCGGATGGGCTGAAGGTTCCAATCCCGACACGTTTATCCTCAGATAGGAATATCCTTTCAACCAGCACATCTTCTATTCTCCCGCTGTATTCTTTTTCCAATCTCATGACATTGAGTGGGGATAAATTACCTTCAATCCGAATCCCGTATTCCTCGTGGAAATCTTCGCGTAAATGCTGTGGAATAAGGTGGAGCGGGTCTTCATGCATCGGGCAGCCTTGAATCGCATAAATCGCTCCCTGATTTTGAAGCGAGTATGCCTCCAGTCCGCGCTTCAAAAGCGCTACTAGCGTGGATTTTCCTCCTGATACAGGACCCATTAAAAGAAGGATTCTTTTTCTCACATCGAGCCTTTTGGCGGCCGGGTGGAAATATTCCTCTACCAGCCTCTCAAGCGGCTCTTCAAGCCCAAAGAGCTGACCGCTGAAGAAATTGTATTTACGGACTCCATTGACTTCTTCTATACCTGCGCCTTTGATCATGTTATAAACGCGTGAATGAGCCGACTGGGCAACTAATGACTGTACCTTTAGAATCTCCAAATATTCCGCGAAGGTGCCTTCCCATTTCAGCTTCTGTTCATCTTCTCTGTACTTCTCAATCTTCTTCAATATATCCATTTAAGGAACCTCCCCCTGTTACTTTCAGAGATGATACTTTACTCTATGCTCGGAATTGCCTGAACATGAGTATGGATGATGAAAACTGAGGTTCGAGACATCATAAAAACCTAATGAACGAAATTGTTCCTTGACCAAACCCGGTTAAAGTTATTTAATTGTTAATATAAGGAATAATGAGAACAGAATTAATACATTTAAAGAAACGGGGCGGACAAATGAAGCTAGAAATGAAATATATCATTCTCTACGTCAATGATTTTGATAAGAGCATGCATTTTTACACTAAAATCCTTGGGTTGCCTATAAAGATGGAGTCTGGTACATATGTTGAATTTGATACCGGTTCAACAACTTTATCGATTAACACCCGTGATTCTGTCAGAGAGTTAACAGGCTTAGATGTCCCTGGCGATTCAGAAGCATCCCAGACTTTTGAAGTCGGATTTGTCGTAGAAGACGTTGCCGCTACAATCGAAACATTGCGCAGGCAAGAGGTTCCAATTATCGTGGAACCAGTTACCAAGCCATGGGGACAAACGGTTTCCTATATAGCTGATCCAGATGGGCACTATATTGAGATTTGTGATTCAGTTGGATGATGTCGCAAACTCTTGGAAGATAGATGGGGGTGATTAGTGTTGTCTTATAAATGGTTGCTTCAAGCTAGTTTAGCTTTCACAATATTGCTGTTTTCGACCGGGGCCAGCTGGTATGAGGGAAGCGGGATTTTGGATGATCCATGGGAGTGGGGATATTCAACTCCTATTACACAGCTTCTTAACGTTGAATTGAACCATGCTAATGACATTTCACAATTCGATTACTTTGTTTATGCTGCAAAATTCCATCCCTTTTTTCCTGTTATGATGTTTATCAGCGGGATATATTTATTCATTCTTTTGGGATACCGTTTATTACAAAAAAATCATAAACGTTTTTCCTATTTTGTTTTTGGCATTGGTGCCTTGCTTTTATTTCTATGTAATATTGTCTCTAATTCACCTTCAATAGGGGCAAATACCTTTTTCAAAATCATGCTTTCCGGCGGCATCGGGCTTATCTCCTTTGCTTTCATTTTTTATTTTCAAGTTTTTAAAACAAAATGGCTCAAGTATGTAAGTTAGGAAAAATTTATAACCGTTTTCATTCACAGACAATAAAGATTAGGGTATAATATTTTTATATACGGCAAATTGGGACTATATGGTTTGCTAGAGGAGGGCTACATAATGGGTACAGTACTTATCCTTGCTATTAGTGTTACATTTTTAGTCGCTATTTTCACTGCTGGTTACGATGATAAGCCCGGTGTAAAAAAATAAGCATAAAAGAAAGCTGCCACCCGGCAGCTTTTTTACATCTTATCGTTTGTTAAAACCCTGGTTTTCGACGAATTCCTTCATATACATCCGGCTCTTTTTATCCAGCATCCCAGCCATTTGGCCCGTCCACGTATCCCTCCGTTTACCATTTGTTCGTTCCTCATAATATTGGGAGACGATTTCATTATAGTCCTGTAATTGGCCGATGAATGTTTCCTTATCCTGCTGATAATTGTTTTCGTGATAGACATTTGAACGCGGAAGCCTAGGCTTCTTGTCCGTGATATGCTTCGGATATCCTACTGTCATGCCAAAAAGTGGAATGACCCTTGAAGGGATGTTTAATAATTTCGTTACGGTCGGAAGGTCATTTCGGATGCCGCCGATATAGCAAATCCCCAGGCCCATCGATTCAGCTGCAAGCGCGGCATTTTGGGCGGCGAGTGCGGCGTCGATGCAAGCAACCATGAACTTCTCTGTGCTTTCAAGGGATTCTGCGAGGTCTTTCTCCTCCATCTCCGCGATAACATCATGTCTATGTAAATCGGCGCAAAAGACAAACAGGTGCCCGTTTTCTGCGACATATTCTTGCGACCCAACAACATTAGCAAGCGTGGCCTTCTTTTCCTGGTCTGTAACCCCAATGATTGTATAAGCCTGTATAAAGCTTGATGAAGAAGCTGCCTGGGCACAATCAACAATGGTCTGAATTTGTTCCTTAGATAACAGCGTATCCTCAAAAGATCTAATGGAGCGATGGTTTAAAATCCGTTCGATTACTTCATTCATGATTACTCACCTCTATATGTATCCTTCCCTCTATTGGATTTGAAGAAACTGCAAAGCAACAGAGAATGTTCCCTGTTACTTTGTCTTCTACAGCTTTCCGATTCTATCTAAATCACGAAAGTCCTGTTGCCTTAGTGCTTCATACACGAGTATCGCGGCGGTATTGGACAGATTAAGTGAACGGACTTTATCCGTCATCGGAATCCGCAGGCAGCGATCTTTCTGTTCACGGATCAAATCCTTAGGCAAACCGGTTGTTTCACGACCGAACACAAAGAAATAGTCTTTGTCACTGTCGCTGTAATCAAAAGTCGTGTGCGGCTTTTCGCCGAATTTAGAAAGATAGAAAAATTCTCCGCCTTTATTTTTTTCAAAGAATTCCTCTAACGAATCATAATAAGTGATGCTGACGTGCTCCCAATAATCCAATCCTGCCCGTTTCAGCATTTTATCATCCGTTGAAAAGCCAAGCGGACGAATTAAGTGAAGGGCTGTATCCGTCGCCGCGCATGTACGGGCGATGTTTCCTGTATTTGATGGAATTTGAGGCTGATATAAAACTACATGTATGGCCACTATGTTCACCCCGTCTGTAAAATCTACAAGCTATTATATCACTATTTCTCCATCTCCTAAAAATCAGGGGTTCCCATCAAGAATGATATAGAATTTATATTTAATATTCGGCGTGTAGGCTGTGGAATCCTCATATGCCCAATATCGCCGGCGGCTGTTTGTCGTATGGGCATTAACGAGAGGCATCCCGTTCCTGTCCTTTTCTGTCACGATTGTGTTGTGGTCAAAGCGTCCATTTCCTTGGAAATCGTAGCAAATAATATCTCCTACCTGCAGCTCCTGAGCTGAGCTGACTTTTTTTGTCCGTACGCCGCGACTGTTTTCCAGCATCAGCATCAACGAATGAGCGACCGTCCATGTATAACTCCAGCTATTCCCCTTCATCCACCAGCCCTTCGACTTATTGCCCACCCCCCACATCGGAATTCCTCCGGCATGCATACATTGCGAGATAAAATTGGTGCAATCATCATCGAATTTTTTATACGCCGGGTTAAATTCATTCCACCATCTTTCGGCATATTGGACGGCTTTCAACCGGGCATACGTATAAGCCAGCCTTTCATCCGGTGCGGTCGGAGGCTCCATTCTCAACGCAAAATCAGGTGTTTCTGTTTTCGGTCTTTTTTCCTTGTCTTCAACCAGTTTTTCGTTTACAAACCGGGCTGTACGATATTCAATGCCTTCCTCATCATAAAAAAAATCAACCTGTTTCGTGAGGAAGCGATAATGAATCATGTATTCCAGCAGCGTATCCTGACTGCGTTTCTGTTCAGAGAGAATATTCGCCTCCGCTTTAACCTGGACGAATTCTGCCTTTCTTTTCTGCAGCGATTGCAGCTTCCTCTCCAGTTTTTCACCTAAAAACTCACGGTCACGGGTTTCACCAGTCACAAAATGATTAACTCTTTCCTTCAACAAAGCCTCTAGTTGTGTTCTCAAGGTCAGTCCTCCCCATAAAGTGCCTATTGCATATCTATGAAGAAGAGGCCTGTATCAAAACAAAAACCCGGCGGATGCCGGGTTAATCTATCTTGCTGATTGTTGAAACTGCAGCCCTTTTTTAATTTCATTGATTACTTCCTGGTCGCTTTCTACTTCTAGAGCAGACGTGAGTTCTATTGTCGCTGTCTCGCCTCCGATTTTGCCAATCGCCCAGGCGGCCGTTCCCCTGATGACAGGACGTGTGTCTTCCTTCATGACTTTAATCAGATCTGGCAGTCCTGTCTCGTCTTTATAATGAGCAAGCGCGATGATCGCGTTTCGCTGAATTGGCTTCTTTCCTCTCCAGGAACCAGAAACATGTCCGAACTTTTCTTTGAATTCCCGGTTACTGATTGTCAAAAGCGGCTTCAGTAATGGTTTAGCAATCTCAGGATCCGGCTCTGTTTCAGGATGGAAATGAAAATCCTTTCCTTTATTCTCCGGGCATACGGTTTGGCAGGTGTCACAGCCATAAAGCCGGTTCCCGATTTTCGTCCGGAATTCATCCGGCAGTAATCCTTTTGTTTGTGTCAGAAATGCAATGCAGCGCTGGGCATTCAACTGGCCGCCTGCAACAAGCGCCCCTGTCGGACAGACATCGATACATTTATTGCATTCCCCGCAGCGATCCTCCATCGGCTGATCCGGTTCAAACGGTAGGCTGGTTATCATCTCACCCAAGTATACATATGAACCAAATTCCGGGGTAATAATACTGCAGTTTTTCCCGCTCCAGCCAATGCCGGCTCGTTCTGCAACAGCACGGTCCACCAGTTCACCCGTATCGACCATTGATTTCGTCACCGCATCCGGCACTTTGCTCATAATGAACTCTTCAAGGCGCTTTAATTTATCCCGAAGGATGACGTGATAATCCGTTCCCCATGAGGCCCGGGCGAAAATTCCCCGCCGCTCGCCTCGTTTACTTTGCGGGGCATCCTTCATTTTAGACGGGTAGGCAATCGCAATCGAGATAATCGAACGGGGCTCCGGAAAAATCAGCTCAGGCTGAATCCTTTTATTAATATCCGGTTCTTCAAAGCCCGATTGAAACCCGAGCTCAGCCTGGCGGATCAGCCTGTTCTTCATTTCTCCGAACGTATCAGCTGTCGTAAAACCGATTTTATCGATACCAATTTCCTTGCTATATATAATAATGTCTTCTTTCAATTGTTGATAATCCATCACTTAACCTCCTTCCCGCTTTCAAATGAGAGAAGTTTCCCTTATAGTTAAAAATAAACCACTGTTATTTATCATAAACGATTTTCCATTATTTTTGGAGGTGAAACCATTGGTAACTTCTATCCATGCTTCCCTATGCAGCAAAATACCCGATTTTAAAGCGGGAATTATTACATACAACGGCATTCAAGTAGGGGATTCTCCGCAAATGGTAAAAGGGAGACTGCAATTGTTTCAGGAGTCAATCTTTTTTGATTTGCAGGAAAAAGAACTGACCGATTTTCAAGGCGTTAAAGAATGGCGCCAGGTTTTCAAAGCGGCCGGAACTGACCCGTCCCGGTATCGTCCATCAGTAGAAGCCCTTTACCGCCGGATCAAAAAACAAAATTACTTAACTACCGTGAATTCGGCGATTGACTTGAATAACTTCTTCTCGTTGCAATATGTAGTGCCGATCGGCATCTATGATATGGATCATATCAGCGGCGATACCGTCATTAAAATCGGCGAAGCAGGCGATGAATATACCGGCATCAATGGCCGGACGAATTCGATGCACAACATGATTACCTCCGCCGATGACCAGGGCACGTTCGGAAGTCCTTTTGTCGACTCTGATCAGACAAAGGTTACAGAAGAAACGAAGAATGCCCTGCAAATCATTTATTTAAGGCCTTCGATAACAATCGAAGATGGTCTTAAGCTAACGGAATCGCTCATGAACATGTTCGTTCAGGTTCATGGCGGTGAAGCAACGTGCAAGGTCATCACCTGTAAAGACTGATGACCTGCAGCTGAGGAGGCTGTAGCTCAATTATTGTTGTTGCGTGTCCGCTAATTTCAGCTGCTGCTTGGCCAGCTTGTGATACAGTTCATGGCTTTCTAGCAGCTCGGCATGATTTCCTTTGCCGGTTATCCTCCCGTTTTCAACAACAAGCAGCTGATCTGCTTCCACTACTGTCGAAAGGCGATGGGCTATAATTAACGTAGTCCGGCCTTTCATCAGATTTTTCACCGCATGCTGAACCAGCAGCTCCGATTCGCTGTCAAGATTGGATTTAGCCTCAACAAATTAACGAAAGGCTTCCTTGAATTTTTCCCCCAGCTTCTTTTTTCCCTGCCATACATAACCCCTGCCTATATATAGATTCATGAAAATGAATCGATTCTAATTTTTCATCATAAAAAGCATACCACAGAAGATGGTATGCTCCTAAAATAAAACGCAATGCCTCGTTCTCATATGTAACGAAACACTGCGTTGTGACTATGTATGGAGCGGGTGATGAGAATCGAACTCACGACATCAGCTTGGAAGGCTGAGGTTTTACCATTAAACTACACCCGCAGATATTTGTCGTCTTTTGTCTCTTAACAATAAAACTTATTATATACCCACTTTTTTGTATAGGCAAGCAAAATACGTTCGTTTATTTTGTTTTTTTCTTAGTAATATTTTCAAAGGAAAAGAAGTCTTAGCTTTGTTACTATTATACAACCCTCTAACGCATTTATTCTTAAAAGTTAATAGAAACCCCTTTAGGCAAAATGCTTCCCATTCTGCCTAAAAGAGTCCGGTATAGTATTATGGTTTTAATACGACTTTTATGCATTCATCCTCATGATCATTAAACACTTTATAAGCATCGCTTGCCTGATCAAGCGGAACCTTATGCGTAATGATCTCTGTCGGATCAAACTCACCATTCGTTATTTTATCAAATAGCATCGGCATGTAGTGGATAACTGGTGCCTGTCCCATTTTCATCGTCACGTTTCTTTCAAAGATATTACCGAGTGGGAACATATTATACATCGAGCCGTAAACTCCAGTAAGCTGAATCGTACCAAACTTCCTTACCGCCTTCAAAGCGATTTGGATGGCGCTCAACGTTCCGCCTTGCAGCTTCAGCTTTTGCTCAACCGCTTCAACGACCGACTTTTTGCCGTCCATCCCAACGCAATCGATGACCACATCTGCGCCGCCTTCTGTAATTTCCTTCACATATGAACCCATATCATCATGCTCATCAAAGTTATATGTTTCCACATTGTTCATCTTTTTAGCATGATTTAAACGGTACGGGAGATTATCAATCGCGATGACGCGCTTGGCACCCTTCATCCAGGCAAATTTTTGTGTCATTAAGCCAATTGGTCCACAGCCAAGCACAACGACTGTATCGCCTTTCTTCACACCAGAATTTTCAACACTCCAATAAGCGGTTGGCAGAACGTCAGACATAAACAGCAAAGCTTCATCTTCAAGCTCGGATGACTCAGGAATCACAAACGGCATGAAGTTGCCATATGGTACACGCAGCAGCTCAGCTTGTCCGCCCGGATAATTACCATATCGTTCAGTAAAGCCAAAATATCCGCCTGTGTCGATAGCCTCATTACCATTGGAGTTATCACATTGGCTCTCCAAATCATGCTGACAGTAAAAACAATGGCCGCAGGAAATATTAAATGGCAACACTACTCTGTCGCCTTTTTTCACCTTTGTCACTTCTGGTCCTACTTCTTCCACAATCCCCATCGGTTCATGGCCAATCACATAGTCTTTTTGAGCCGGTAACGCACCCTGGTAGATATGAAGATCAGAACCACAAATAGCCGTTGATGTAATGCGAACAATAATATCATCTTTTTTCTCAATAGAGGGATCTGCCACCTGTTTCACTTGAATATCTTTTGCTCCTTGAAAAGTTACTGCCTTCATCTAAGCCCTCCTAAGTGTGGAATACTTGAAATATACCCATTACACTCATTTATATGCCATGTTTGGAAGAAGTTTTGAAACAAATGTGGGATAAAATCATCCTATCTATTTAGCTGGCAGTAATTTTGTATTACTTTCTTGCTTGCTTCTTATTGTTGTATTATTAGTTTTGATAACTCACTAAGGGAGCAAATCAATATGAATAAATTATATTTCACAATAGATGATGATAAAGTAAGGCACCTATCCCAGGCAGACCCAAAACTTAAAGAATTAATTGAAGTGATTGGCACAATTGACATTCCTCTTAATACAGACTTTTACCGCTCCATTGTAAAGCAAATCATCGGGCAACAGCTTTCATTAAAAGCAGCCGCGACTATTGCCGGGAGAGTGCAGGAAGTTTGGCAAGACTTTAATCCCGAATTATTAGATGTATTAGAGGACGAACAAATAAGAAGCGCCGGTGTTTCAAGACCAAAAATAAGTTATATCCGGGATCTGGCTCAAAAACATAAATTGAAAGAAGTCGATTTCTCGACTATTCACCTGCTTGAAGATGAAGAGGTCATGACAACCCTGACCAGCGTAAAAGGCATCGGCAAATGGACCGCCGAAATGTTCCTTATCTTTTCTTTAGGGAGATTGGACGTTTTATCCTATGGAGATGTGAGCATAAAAAATGCGATCCGGTGGCTTTATCAAATTGGGAAGGACGAGCCGTTGGATTTAGATCATTTTTATGAGAAATGGAAGCCTTATAATTCGATTGTGTCGTTGTATTTGTGGGAGGCTATTAATTTGGGGGTTATTAAGGAATTTCCGCATGGTCTTGAGGGTTAAAGCATACTGAAACAATCAAAAATAGCTTACTTACAATTTGCGTGTAAGCAAGCTATAGGTTTCCCTAGTTCAAAATAATTGTAGCTCTAGTTAATTGTAAATATTGGCCATCCTTAAGCGTAATATAACGTTCAGTATTAAAATTATCATTATCAATAATATTATCAAGGCCGCTAACCGAACTGCCGCTGTAGATCCCATAGTATCCATCCTGTCCTTCATTTGGATGGACTTTATATTCACCAGCTGGCAAATGAACACCTACTATATACATTCCATCTGCTAATTTTCCATCTGCTGGTTCAATTTTTGGAGCTTTATCCTTTGGATACATGACTGCACGAGTAAGGGTCAGATACTGGCCATCTTCAATTGTTATAAATGAATGGGTATCAAAGTTATCATTGGCAAGAATAGAATCTGAGCCTGCACTATCCCTGTTAATCGAAAAGTAGCCGCCACCCTGTGAAACTAACATATATTCACCGCTAGGAATATCCTGTCCCACTTTATACATCCCTTCACTAATGCTCCCGTCATCCACAACTTCCTCTTCTGTTACAGATACCGTTTCATCGCTGTCACTAACAACCTCACTACTATTGGTTGAACTTTCTTCATCCGCAAAAGTCTGTGAATATCCATCTTCATATCCTGCATCAAACCCGAAATTCGCTCCTACAGCAAATCCGATAATCAATGTTACAATTGCAATAATTCCCGTCTTATATTTCTTTAGTAATTTCATATGATCCCCCGGCTTTTATTATTATACTAACATAAATATTAGACCAATTAAACTTGATTGAAATATAAGAAATTATTATATTTATATATTTATACAGTTGGAATATGTATCTGGTTATTTAATCCAAAATAATTAAGCGCCATATATACTGCAGGTTTTTATGTTGCCTTCTTAGCAAAGGAGATGGGTGCATTTTAAACTGAAAGCTGATTTCCTCCTCTTTTATTGAAATAAATCCACTTATTCTCTAGCACGATAATTTTTTATATTCATAAACTAAGTATGGAATGTGGACAAGTTCAATAATTGGAGGTAGAAAGATTGGGAATAAATAATGAGTCATGGTCAGCTCTTTTTAAGGAAGCAAAAAGCCTTCACAAAAAAGCTGTAGATGGAGACAAAGAGGCTGTGAACCAGGCTGCAGATTTATTGAAACAAGTGCGTACGCTAAATCCCGGAAATAATCTTGTAGAAGCTTACAATGGAAGCGTAACCTCACTAATCGGCCGGGATGCACAACAAAATAAAGATAGACTCAACATTACGAACCAAGGCCTGAAAATACTCGATGAAGCAGTCAAGAAGGAACCTGATAATACAGAGATACGCTTGTTAAGGGCTTATGTAAGCTATCGGGTTCCTGAAAAGTATTTTAAGCGAACCAAAACGGCTTTAGAAGACTTTAATTATTTGGCGTCCGCGTATGAGAAAGATTCTACTATCTTAACAAAAGAGTCTTATTGGAAAATTCTTTTTGATTTAGGAATGGCATATAAGGAGACAAATCAAAAAAATAAAGCCAAATCCGTCTGGATGCAGCTATTAACCGAAACGACCGATCCAAAATATGGGGACCTTCTAAAAAAGGAAAAATTAAAAATGACGAACCCGCATCAGGCATCAGATTCAACAGAGAAGCGTAAGAAAAGAAAAAAACAAAGAACTTAGTGCGATTCGGGCAAATCTCCTCATAACACTCAAATCAGGCATACGATTCGCAGAACGAAAATGAATGATTTATGTCGGTAGGGAACATAGAAAAAAGACTTCAAAATAATCATTGAAGTCTTTTTTCTATTGCGTTTCTCGACCAATTGATAAAGGTGGCCGGGGTCGAACCGACACTCCGTACTCACATTAATCAACATATATTCCATGATAAGGTCTTGATTTACCGGAAACGGGCCTGCCAATAACTGTGGTTTTCCACCTTTCTTTGGATACATTATTCTTAACCCGGTTAAATTTGGCTGAAGTTCTTCATCGGAAAAAAGTGCACCTTTTTTAGCCAGTGACTTCTTATACGAAATCATTGCCTCGCGGTAATCCTTTCCGTCGGCTAGTCCCGCCTGCGAGTACTCTGTGGCTTTGACAATCAATAAAAATCTCATTGTTTTCCCTCCTCGTTTAAGTTGGAAGAAATGAAGAGCAGAATAGACTGCTCAACTATTCCTTTACCAGCACGACGAATAAGGAATGAGATAATCGACAAGGATGAGTAATAATTTTATGTAAATGTTCCTTTTCCACATTCCATTGCGCGATTTAGTAGAAGGGTTCGTTCACGTTCATTCTGGGTTAATGATGCAGCACGTTCAAATTCTGTCCGAGCTTCATCGTACCGCCCTAGCTTCATCAGGAGATCCCCGCGAACACTCGGCAATAGATGATATTTCTTTAAGGTTGGGTCAGCATTCAACTCGTCTACAATCTGGATGCCAATGTCCGGACCAAATGCCATGGATATAGCAACTGCCCGGTTTAATTCTACGATTGGCGAGGGCATTACAATCGAAAGCGCTTCGTAAAGAGCAGCAATTTGTGGCCAATCTGTCTCCTCTGGAGTCGGTGCCTGAGTATGGCAAGCAGAGATGGCTGCCTGCAATGAATATGGCCCAAGTGAACGCCCTAACTTCCGGCTGCGCTCCAGTGCTGCCAAACCACGGCGAATCAATAATCGATCCCACTGTGCCCGATTTTGATCCATAAGAAGAACAGGTTCTCCTTTCGAATTAACTCGAGTTTTGAACCGGGAAAATTGAATTTCCATTAAAGCAACTAGTCCATGAACTTCCGGTTCATTAGGTACGATCTCGGCAAGGACACGTCCCAGTCTCAGTGCCTCTTGGCATAGTAAAGGACGGATCCAGTGGTCCCCGGAAGTTGCTGAATATCCTTCATTAAACATAAGGTAAATCACTTCAAGTACGGTCGACAGGCGATCATTAAGTTCCTCTCCAAGAGGTGCCTCAAAAGGAATCTTTTTTTCGTTAAGGGTTCTCTTAGCACGGACAATTCTCTGAGCAATGGTTGATTCTGCGATGAGGAATGAACGCGCAATTTCTTCCGTGGTAAGTCCGCATAACAGGCGCAGTGTCAAGGCAACTCTGGCATCCTGTGATAATACTGGATGACAGGTCATAAAAATCAGACGAAGGAGATCTTCACCAATCTCCCCATCCAGAACATGATCTATGTCTTCCTCAGTATATAAATCCGTATTTTTAGAAATCTCTACATACTTTTGATCACGAATCTTCGTTCTTCGCAAAAGATCAATCGCACGCCGTTTCGCCGTCGTCATCAGCCATGCGCCAGGATTATCTGGTATCCCAGCATGCGGCCATTTTTCAAGAGCAATCACCAAGGCATCTTGAGCCAGATCCTCTGCAAGACTAACATCCCGTACCATTCCGGTTAACTTTGCAATGAGCTTTGGTGACTCTATTCGCCATATCGCTTCAATCGTTCGTTGTTTTTGGGGCAAACTCACGCCTTCTTTTGCTCCTCTACATGTTTGCGAAGTGCTGCTTCTTTTTCCAGAAATTCTGGATTATCTGTCAAGTCCACCATCTCAAATACCTGTCTAAGCTCAATTTCTCCCTGTCCAAATCCATGTGGATCTGGCATCCGTAATGCCCATTCAATAGCTTCTTCTCTTGATTTAACTTCAATCAAAGTATACCCCGCAATTAATTCTTTTGCCTCCGTAAACGGACCGTCCATAATCTTTGGTTTACCACCCTGTTCCGGATAGGAAATCCGTATTCCGCTTGAACTAGGATGTAGTCCATCTCCTGCTAATAAAACACCTGCTTTCACCAATTCTTCGTTATATTTCTGCATAGCCTCAATAAGCTCTGGGCTAGGCATTCTTCCTTCCTCTGAATCTGTAGTCGCTTTTACAATCATCATAAATCTCATAAGTAATAACCTCCTATTTTATGGTGAAGCTTCATTCTAATCGGTGCAAAATCGCATAAGCAAATCCGCTTCTATTTATACAACGAATACCTGCCTGTTAAATCGACAATCGAAATTATTTTTTTCATACTTTTTTGTAAAACTTTTTGCCTAATTAGTAATTAGCCGTAAAAAATACTGTAAGCTCCGGCGATATCTTTTTTGTATCAAGCTTCTTAGTATGGCCAAGACCTTTTTTACTCTGCAATTGCGCATTGGGGAGCACGTATGCCAATGCTTGAGCACTATGACGAAGAGATACAGGGCTCTCTGTCCCTTCTAGCACCAACCTTGGCATCATAACACTACTCCACCATTCAGCAGATAGTTCCTTTCCTTCCATATAGCCATCCAACAAAGCAGCATCATAGGGAAGCGTATGTGCAACCGCCATAAGCTTAGAACACACACCTGGCATAATGCGCATCATGCTGACAACAAATGATGGTGCCCCCCATGCCCTTGATCATAAAGTACTTAATGGCTTCAGCTCTGTTATTCTTGGAAATCCGCAAAAAAAATTTTATAAATTTTCTTTGCCAAAAATATTGAATTAATTGGATACTTAAAAATTCCATTTCATCTTATATATACTCCAATTGTGTAATAATTCCCTTTAAAAAAAGGGGGCCATTTTGTCTTTTTAGTTCTACAATACTAGATATTTGATTAAAGGGTTTTTATTGCTGAACAAAGTTAAAAAAGCACACATTTTATTATTTGTTCCAAAACTCATATGTAAGTGAATGATTAGGTCACAGCGATATTGAAACAACATTGAAGGAATACACACATGTATTAAAGGAGTTAAGGTTACAAGACGAGCAAGTAGCAGTAAAAACATTTGAGAACATGTTTGTGGAATTAATGTGTAAATCAATTCGAATTTATATCGTTCCATTCCTTATAGTCAATGGAAATGAAAAAGCTCCAAACCTTCTATATCAAGGTTTGGAGCTTTTTCAAACTTAATAATCGTATCTAAAATGACACTAAGGATACCGGTGGCCGGGGTCGAACCGGCACTCCAGAGGAACACGATTTTGAGTCGTGCGCGTCTGCCAATTCCGCCACACCGGCAAATAAATATGTGGAGGCGGCAACCGGATTCGAACCGGTGGTAAAGGTTTTGCAGACCTCTGCCTTACCTCTTGGCTATGCCGCCAGATCTTGGAGCGGAAGACGGGATTCGAACCCGCGACCCCAACCTTGGCAAGGTTGTATTCTACCACTGAACTACTTCCGCAAAAATGGCTGGGCTAGCAGGATTTGAACCTACGCATGACGGAGTCAAAGTCCGTTGCCTTACCGCTTGGCTATAGCCCATCAATAATATATGTTATAAAACTTAAATGAAAATAAAAATGGGGCGACTGATGGGAATCGAACCCACGAATGTCGGAACCACAATCCGATGCGTTAACCACTTCGCCACAACCGCCATAATTAAATGAAATTGGCAGGGGCAGTAGGAATCGAACCCACACTGGAGGTTTTGGAGACCTCAGTTCTACCTTTAAACTATGCCCCTAAAAATTGAAATGGTGGAGGGGGGCAGATTCGAACTGCCGAACCCGAAGGAGCGGATTTACAGTCCGCCGCGTTTAGCCACTTCGCTACCCCTCCATATATAAAAAAGAAGATGGTGCCGGCAAGAGGACTTGAACCCCCAACCTACTGATTACAAGTCAGTTGCTCTACCAATTGAGCTACACCGGCATATATATAAAATGGATTTTCCAGTCTGTCTTGATTTTATAATGGTCATCCTGATCTCAGAAAGCTTATTCAAGCAGCAACTCGATCAGTATGCTGATGTAAATCGATAAAGCCTATTCATTCGTGCTCTACTAATTAGCTACGTCGGCAAAAAAAATAACCAGTTTGTAAATGGTGGCTCAGGACGGAATCGAACCGCCGACACAAGGATTTTCAGTCCTTTGCTCTACCGACTGAGCTACTGAGCCAAATACTTATTAAAAATAAAAATGGCGGTCCGGACGGGACTCGAACCCGCGACCTCCTGCGTGACAGGCAGGCATTCTAACCAACTGAACTACCGGACCATTATGATTGCGGGGACAGGATTTGAACCTGCGACCTTCG
>NZ_CAKKNA010000001.1 GCF_918741275.1 Bacillus sp. CECT 9360 | reverse complement strand
AAAAGCAACTTAAGAAAAGCCTTCCAAACGGCATTTGGAGGGTTATTTGTCGTGTCGTTGAATAGTATATCACGAGCAATACTTCTTTTTAATAAAAAACTATTGACTCCTATTAGCTGGTTTAGTTCAATAAGAAGTAAGCAACTTTATTATTCATTTTTTTGTATTATATAAGAGATGAATGTAATTTGAAACAACTTTAAAGAGCCTTGCTGCGTATAGAATGTAGTGAGGCTCTTATCTTTTTCAATCAAATTTCAATAACTTTATTATCACTATACACCATATTGTGGAGTAACTCATATTTAGTAGTAGACACATACTGCGCATCAAGGGTCTTCACGTTTGAGTGGCTTTGTGAAAGAATCTATTTAAATAACGAAGCTGAAATTCAATAGCATCGACCCTAGTGAGGACATCGGAGTTAGGCTAAACGAGGAATTATTCGGTGGAAGAAAGCTACTTAATGGGTATTGGGTAGACAAAGATTATGGGTTGGCATATCCAGCAAGAGCAAGCTAAAGTTATCAAACGTATCCAAGTGATGTAGTTGTGATGCTTGACATTGAGTGATAAACTAAAGAGGGAATCTATGTGCTTTAACAAAATGAATAACCTAACATACAATATAATTTAAGCAAACTTTACCACTATTTTTTGATGCACAAAGGACATATGTGACTTATATTTGTATTTTTATCATAAGCACTTCTAAAGAAAGTAGGTGAATCCGCATGGCAACAATAGAACAGATTAAAGCTTTAATAAGAGCGCATTTCGATAGTAATGAAGAGAAATTTAAAACTGTTGTTTTGCAAATTGCGGCTCACGAAGCAAAAGTAGGTCATACAGCAAGTGCTCGAGAAATTAAAGAAATTATTCAAAACTCTAAATATCTAAACAAAAATAAGGTTGTAGCATTAAATAACCGATTAGACATTCTTGAACAGAAGATGACTCATGTTCATTTATCTGATTTAATTGTTTCGGTTGAGATAGAAGAGAAAATAAAACGTGTAATCAATGAATATCACAAAAAAGATCTCCTAAGAAAAAATGGACTTATGAATCGTTCAAAACTTTTACTTGCAGGAGATCCTGGTACAGGAAAAACCATGACTGCTTCCGTCATAGCGAATGAGTTATATTTACCGCTTTATGTAATACAATTTGATCGGTTGATAACGAAATACATGGGGGAAACAAGTACAAAACTACGACAAGTTTTTGATCAGATAAAGGAAAGACGTGGGGTATATTTGTTTGATGAGTTTGATGCGATAGGGTCAGATAGAAACTTAGATAATGATGTAGGTGAAATGAGAAGGATCTTAAATTCATTTCTACAGAATCTTGAAGATGATGAATCCTATAGTATTATCATCGCAGCAACCAATTATCCGAGTATTTTAGATAATGCTCTATTTAGACGATTTGATGATGTAATGGAATATAAAAATCCTGATATCGAACAAATCTCAAGGGTATTTATGATGAAGCTTCATGGCAAAGCATCTAACGATATTTTTACAGAGGATGTGTACAAAGAGGCTCAAGGATTGAATCACGCAGATATTGTTAAAGCGTGTGAAGAAGCAGTTAAGTATTCCATCTTAGAAGATAACCTAATTACAAAAAACATACTATTAAATTACATTAAAGATCGTAAAAGTTATTATAAATATAAGGAGGCTTAAGCAATAAATGAAATCAAATTTAAGCAACTTATATATTAGTCAATCCTCTCAAACGATTGATTACACACCAATTGCCTCCATGGGTGGAAGAGGTAATTACCCTATTAGATCGAGCAGAATTAGCCATGCAGACCGAATAGAAGAAAACTTAAAAAGAGCGTGGGAACAAGCTGAAGAACAGCAGGAAGCATTGGGGGCTGTTTCGGTATCTTCTCGACACGGAGTATATTTAGAAATTAAGGGTCAGGCTGGTTATGATCTTATTACGAAAAGCTTAGAGAATACAACACAAAAAGTTAGAATTTGCAATATAAAAAATGAATATGATGGTGAGGAGCAGAACGTTGTAAGCTCTACTGTTTTTGTCCCTGAAAACCAAAGGGATTTTTTTATTAAAAAATTAAATAAATACAAAGAGACAGAGAATAAAGAAGAAGTAATTGGAACAATAGAAAGTATTAATCTTGCAATGGTCGATGCTCTCTGGATGAGCGATAAAAATGAATTACCCAACGAAATTCCGAAATGGTGTGAAGTGTGGCTAATGTTCGATATGAAAGAAGAAGTAGATACCATTATTGATGAATTTTTTCAAATTTGTGATATTAGAAATATTCAGCATAAGAATCAAAAAATAGTATTTCCAGAGAGAATCGTATTAGGAGTAAGAGCCAATAAGCAGCAATTATCAGAATTGCAGTGGTTAAGTTCCAGAATTGCTGAATTTAGAATTATGGTTACCCCAACAGGTTTTTTTGACCAGCTTTCTGAATTAGATCAAAGAGACTTTGTAAGAGATTTAATAGAAAGACTAGATGTCTCAGCACGGTCCAATACTTCAGTCTGTTTACTTGATACAGGTGTTAATAATGGGCATGATTTGCTGTCGCCACTTTTAACAGATGAAAATATGCATGCAGTAGACCCTGCAAAAGGTGTATATGACATTGCTGATCATGGTACAAGAATGGCTGGAATTGCATCTTACTTTACGCTAGAAGATAAACTTGAAAATACTGATCCTGTGGTAATTAATCACTTCTTAGAGTCTGTAAAATTATTTGACCATAGTGATGATAATCAACGAGAATTGTATGGTTATGTTACCGAAAGTGCTATTAGCTTAGCGGAAATACAAAATCCTGAGACTAATAGAGCCATTTGTATGGCTGTTACGGCTCCCACCAATACACTTAAAGGTGATGGCCGACCTTCTTCATGGTCAGGAGCGATTGATTCCATTATTTCAGGTGCAAATGAAATTGAGACAACTGATATAAAGAGAAAGCTTATGTTCATTTCTGCAGGAAATACATCCGTTCCAGAGATTATCGAATCAGGTGATGTAAAAACTGCTGTCACCAACCATGCAATTGAAGATCCTGCACAAGCTTGGAATGCTATTACTGTAGGTGCATATACAGGCAAATACCAAATACCTGAAGAATTAACTGGTACATTTCAGCCAGTTGTGGAACCTGGATGTTTCTCACCATTTACCTCTAGCTCACTTACGTGGAGTATTAAATGGCCGGTGAAACCGGATATAGTTTTAGAGGGCGGGAATTTAGCTTATGATAAAAATTCTAATTTTTATACGGAATTACCAGAACTACAACTCTTGACGACAAGTAAAGATGCTGTGACGGGTAAATCATTCGATACAGTTAGTATGACAAGTTCTGCAACAGCACAAGCGGCATGGATGGGTGCGAATATTCAACATCATTATCCTGAACTTTGGCCAGAAACGATAAGAGCTTTAATCATTCATTCAGCTGAATGGACAGATGCAATGAAAAACACTTGTTTTGAGAATAACCCTCCAAAAAGAATGGATTTTAGAAATTTATTGAGAACTTGTGGATATGGTGTGCCAAATTTTTCGAAAGCAATTTGGAGTGTTTCTAATAGAGTTAATCTTATTATAGAAGATGAAATTCAACCGTTTTATAAGAAGGATAGCGGAAGCATTACTTCAAAAGAAATGCATATTCATAATATACCCTGGCCAGATGATGTGTTACTTAGTCTGGAAGATAAAAATGTAAGGATGCGAGTTACATTGTCTTATTTTATTGAACCAGGTCCTGGAGAAGTTGGTTGGAAAGATAAATACCGATATCCTTCTTGTGGCCTGCAGTTTGATGTGAATAATTCAACTGAGGATCAAGATAATTTCTTGAAGAGAATTAATAAGGCCATGAGAGATGATGAAGAAGATAAAGGTGATGTGAAAAACGATAGCAGCCGTTGGGTTATTGGGCCATCTAATAGAAACGTAGGATCCGTTCATTCTGATATTTGGGAAGGAACAGCAAGTGAATTAAGTCAAAGTAATCAAATAGCTGTTTATCCAATAACAGGCTGGTGGAAACTTAGAACAAACTTAAAGAAATATCATTCAAAGATTAGATATTCTTTAGTAGTAAGTATTGAAGCACCTGAGACAGAGGTTGATTTATATTCTGTCATAAAAAATAAAATTGAATCTAAAATTAATGTTGAAAATCGTACTATTGTATCTACAGAAGTTACATATAGAAAATAAATGTTACTTGATTCACAAAGTTAAAAACACGAAAGCGCAGGAATGGTTCTTGCGCTTCTTTTCATTGTATCACCGCCTGTCTCCATCCGAATAATCCTGTGCACGAAAAAGTTCTAAACAAGATCAGGTAGTCTAAACAGGATATCTGCTTTTAATTTTATTAGAGCAGGGACGGTTATTTTGCATCTTTTCTGTTAGAAATATGATAGGAATAGTTAGTGATATTCTCACCAAAGGTTTGCATTGAACACCAACAAAATATACCAATAATGACAAAGTTTTACCACCGAACGACAATAAGTGTACCGAGGAATGAAAGACTGTATACCACTTCAAAACTTCTGATGATAAAAGATAAAAAACATAGTTTTGAGAATCAATTACTATACGAATTTGGATGATTTTCAATAAGGTAAGTACCCTGTAAACAAGGCCGGATTGTTGAGTAGTTTTATATTACGTAGTACAAGGATACTTTGCAATAGAAAATTATATTTCAACAATTGGGCGCAATTTCGCAGCATGAATTGTGCTCTTTCTTTATGTTAAGGGCCATATTGTGGAGCAACTCTTATATTGCGTAGTAGACTATATACTGCGCAAACAAGCATCTTCACAAACTTATTAAAAAATGCGGTGAAGATGGAAGTTATAATACCGACTATTGCATCTATCCTAACCCAAACAATTAAAATTAAAATTTATGATTGACAAGTGACGCTAATCTGCGTTACTATATACCGGTAATCAGTATTACTTAATACCGGTAATACAGAGTACTAAAAAAATAATCAAATACAGATGGGTGATAAATTTGGAAAATATCACAGAAATGCTCAAAGGGGTACTCGAGGGTTGTGTGCTGGAGATCATCAGTCGTGGCGAAACTTACGGCTATGAAATCACACAGCATCTGCGAGAACTTGGTTTCACTGATGTAGTTGAAGGCACAGTTTATACGATAACCATGCGGCTTGAGAAAAACAATCTGGTTGACATCGAGAAAAAGCGATCCACTGTGGGACCTCCGAGAAAATTTTACACTCTTAACGAAGCAGGTCAAAAGCAACTTGAACTATTTTGGGTAAAATGGGATTTCATCTCAAGCAAAATGAACGAACTCAAAACAAAAGAAATCAAAAGGAGAAGATAAAATGAATTTTATTGAAAAAATCATCGGAAGTCTGGACGACAAGCGAGAATGGAAGGCAATGGAGGCTCGTGCGAAGGTACTTCCACGTGAGTATCATAACGCATACAAAGCTATTCAAAAATATATGTGGACTGCTGGTGGCCTCACCGACTGGAAGGATATAAGCCGTATTTTTGGTGGTATTCTTGATCTTTTTGAAGAAGGTGCAGCATCAGGCAAGAAAGTCACTGAACTTACGGGTGAAGACGTGGCCTCTTTCTGTGAAGAACTAGTGAAGGATGCGAAGACTTGGAAAGATAAATATCGCGAGAAGTTGAATGATATAATTGGTCGTGATTAATAGCCGTGGTTGAAGCTGAAACGGCATAAAGTAGATAATTTTTGGAAAATAGCAGGGATGATTTAGTGTCTTTGCAGAACTTAAACCTTAAAACCTATTGCTCAGATATTGAAGATTAGTTAAAATGCCTTAATGCCATTGATATAAGTAAATTCAATAGAACATTCCGACTGAATAGCTGGCTACTAATGAGAGTTGCCACCTTCACTATTCAGTTATATTTTAATCCGGTAATCAGTAATACAGAATATCGGTATTGCTAAGTAGTGGGGTATAGACAACAGATGCACAAATTAATTGACCAAATCATGACTAAGCTTTGTTTGAATGCAAACTACTTGCTCACTTATCAGACAAAGCACCAAATTTTCGGTTCTAGAATGCGCTCTTGCTGCGCTAATAATAAGGAGGAAAAAATATGAGAGATACAGCGATTTCTGTAAAAGGGTTAATAAAATCCTTTAAAGACAAAGAAGTGTTAAAGGGGGTGGATTTTGAGGTGCAGCGTGGCGAAATTTTCGCACTACTGGGGTCAAACGGAGCAGGCAAGACTACTGCGGTCAACATTCTCTCAACTCTGTTGAAGCCAGATGGTGGAGAAGTAAGCATTTGCGGCTATGATGTTCAACGTCAACCGGAAATAGTTCGCCAAAGCATCAGCTTGACAGGACAGTTTGCAGCTTTAGATGGTATGCAAACGGGTAGAGAAAATCTGATGATGATTGCTAAGTTGCGAGCAGTTTCCAATCCCGCTCAAGTTACCGACAGTTTGCTCTCAAGATTTAACCTGACCGATGCGGCCAACCGCCGTGCTGACAAATATTCTGGGGGGATGAAGCGTAGGCTAGACATCGCTATGAGCTTGATTGGAACTCCGGCAGTCATTTTTCTCGACGAACCAACTACTGGGCTTGACCCTGAAGCACGAATTGAAGTCTGGGAAACCGTCAAGGAGCTTGCAGGCGGCGGCACAACCATATTACTGACGACCCAGTATCTAGAGGAAGCCGAACAGCTTGCGGACCGTATTGCTATCCTACATGGCGGAAAAATCATTAAGAGCGGTACCCTTACCGAACTCAAGGAGATGTTCCCGCCAACGAAAGTGGAATACGTTGAGAAACAGCCGACATTGGAGGAAATTTTCCTCGAAATCATCGGGAAAAAGGAGGAGAAATAAATGAAAAGTAAAACAGGGGTCTTATTAGGGCGATTAATGCGCAATATCATGCGCAGTCCGGATACGATAATAACAGTGGCGATTACGCCAATTATGATGATGTTGTTGTTTGTTTATGTATTTGGTGGTGCGATAGAAACTGGTACGGACAATTATGTCAATTATTTATTACCAGGTATTCTGCTAATCACCATCGCATCTGGCGTTGCATACACTTCCTTGCGGTTATTTACGGATGTAAAAAGTGGACTGATGGCACGTTTTATCACCATGCCCATCAAGCGCTCGTCAGTATTGTGGGCGCACGTGTTAACCTCACTGGTTTCCAATGCACTTACTGTCGTGGTGGTTATCCTCGCCGCATTTTTGATGGGATTCCGACCTAATGCAGGTATCATTGATTGGCTTGCGGTAGTTGGGATACTAGGGCTGTTTACACTGGCGCTGACATGGCTGGCGGTCATTCCTGGATTGTCAGCAAGGTCTATGGAAGGGGCGACAGCATACTCGTATCCGCTGATTTTTCTTCCGTTCATTAGCTCGGCATTTGTTCCCACTGAAACCATGCCTAAAGTTGTTCGTGTGTTCGCTGAGAACCAGCCCGTGACTTCAATTGTGAATTCGATTCGTGCCCTCTTGTATGAAGGAACTGTGGTTAATGGAATCTGGACTGCGCTTGCCTGGTGTTTGGGAATCATGGTCATTGCTTACTTGATTGCCAGTAAAGCATTTAAACGTCAGTTAGGGTAAGAATACCAGAGAAAGTGGAAATTGTTTAATGCTAAACAAAAAGACATGTATATGTTAATTAGGAGGATACTACAATGAACTTTTTAGAAAAAATAACTGGCAGCGACATGACTAAAGAAATGAAAGGTTTTGAAGCACGAGCAAAAGTCTTGCCAGCTGAATATCAAACTGCTTGGAAAGAAATTATAAACAATCTCTGGATTCACGGAGATTTCACCGGTCGAAATCTAATGCCGATTCTGGAAAGTGCTCTTGAACTGCTTGAAGTTACATCAGCTGACGGTCAGAGTGTCGAAGAAGTACTAGGAGATGATATTAAAGACTTCTGCGCAGCGCTTGTTGGTGACGAAGGCGCAAAAACTTATCGAGACAAATGGCGTGTCCAACTCAACAAGAACGTAGAAAGAAAATTAGGAGGGCTGAAATGAGTATTATAAAAATTATCGAAGGAAAAAAAGAGTGGAGAGCGCATGTTTCACGTGTCAATGAACTTCCACAAGATTATCAAATTGTTTATAAAGAGATCCAAAAATATCTCTTCAAGGTCGGGCCTGTAGAACTAGACGAAGGTATCGGACTACTTACGGAAATTCTTAGCTTCTTTGAAGAATCCGCAGCTGCTGGGAAAGATGTGCTTGAAGTAACAGGAACAGACGTTGCTGCTTTCTGTGATGCGCTGATCGGAGATTCAAAAACTTACTCGGATCTCTATCAAGAATCGGTCAATGAAAAAGTCAATAAGGCAATGAAAAAATAGAAAAAATATATCTTGATGGCATAATTCTATCGAACTGTTGCCTAAGTCCAGGTGGTCAAGTAAAGGTCAAGTAACCATCCAAGTCAATAAATTTGATATAGACCAAATGGAAGTACCCGAAAAAACGTTCGTTAGATTTTAAAGATGAATTTATTGTGTAGAGGGTGCAAAATTTGAACAAGAAGATCGTCAATTTGGCGGTCTTTTTCTATGAAATTCAAATGGATGTAGAAGATAACATGAGAATTTAGACTAGTAGATACTTATCTTGAGAAAACACAACCCTTTTCATTTACTGCACAGTACAACAATACTATTCAATAGATAAACGATATTCTCCAATCGGGCGCTTTAATGAAACAAGGAACACAAAAATGATCAAACTTTTTTATAAAGAATTGCCCTAATAAAAAGAGATAAGAGCATGTTTTGATCAAGCTTTTTTTAAAACATGCTCTTTCTATTTGTTCATTTATCAAGGTTATTTGGAAACCTACATCATATATGATAACTGTTCAAGACGCACTACCAGCTTGCAATTTCTTTTATCTCAAAAAATACAGTCTAAACAAAGCAAAAAATGACAGGATGAAAGCAGAAATGGTTGTTAGTATGAAATCAAGGAGTGAGCGATATGGTGTGGCTTGAATCATTGCAGCGAGCGATAGATTATATGGAAGAACATTTATTGGACCAAGAGATAACGATCGAAAATATTTCGAAACAAGCGAATGTGTCGGCATTCCACTTTCAGCGTACATTTGCAATATTGACTGACATATCCGTTGGTGAATATCTCAGGCGTCGACGTCTGACACTTGCCGCACAGGAGTTATCCAGGACAAATTGCAAAATCATTGATCTCGCCTACAAATATGGCTATGACACTCCCGAGGCTTTTTCAAAGGCTTTTCGCAGACAACATGGCGTATCACCAAGTGAAGCAAGAAAGTACATTGGAAAGCTGAAATCTTATAACCGCCTGATTATACAGGTGAGCCTGAAGGGAGCAGAACCAATGAAGTACAAAATCGTGGAAAAAGGCAGGTTTCAAGTCGTAGGAATAAAGCGGGAATTCTCATTAGCCAATGAGGAGAATCTGAAAGGTATTCCTAAACTGTGGGAAGAAGTAAATCAAAATGGTATGGACGATTTATTATTCAGCTTGAATAATGGCCAGATTAAGGGAGTACTGGGGGTATGTGTTGTTAATAGCGAGACACAATCGCAGCAAGCTATGGATTATTGGGTAGCTACAGAATATGACGGAGACATACCCGAAGGATTAATGAAATGTGAAATACCAGCATCTAAATGGGCTGTATTTGAAGTTCATGGCCCGATGCCTCATGCCATGCAAAACGTATGGAAACAAATCATTTCAGAATGGTTGCCTTCCAGTAATTATGAGCATGCTGGCACACCTGACTTAGAAGTCTATACAGAAGCACATCCTGCGAGTCCGGATTTATATTCTGAGATCTGGATACCGGTAAAGTAAAAGGAAATGTAATAATCCTGAGGGTTCAAGTTAAAGCATGAACCCTCAGGATTTTTTCATTATGAACAGTTAGCAACACCCTCATTGTTTAGAGCTTCAACCAAATGGAGCCATTCCTATAAAAGTTATTTCATTAAGAACCTCGATAGAATATATAAATTCTCTCGGCAATCCTCACTATTTCGAAAATCATCATATTCAGTAGTACTAAGATGCGAAAAGGCTTAATTACCTTACATATTTGACTGATTAGCAGGAAAAGAAAGGATCGATGCAGAACATATATTCTATAGTAAAAGCAGTCATTTAAGCAATAGAGAGGAGAATGATAAATGAAAAAATCCGGGGATCAGTCTGTTTCAATCGAATCAGTTGGAATGAGCCAGCGAGAATTTTTGACGTTATATTTGCTTCATACACTTTCGGACAAGGCTAACTACCCAAGAGCGATACATCAAGAATTAAATAACCAGTTTTCCGAAAAAACGCACAGCTATGATTATTTATGTAAGATCTGCAATCAACTGGTCGATTCACATCATTTGCAATTATACACGGAAAAAGGAAGAAATTATTATAAACTCACCGAAAAAGGCAAAGAGTTATTTACATGGTATAAATCCAACTTCAAGGAAAGAATGATTGAAGTGAAGCTGGTGATTGACCGGTTTATGTATGAACTTACCGGATCCGGCAGCAATCCGACTGTCCATCACGAGCTTCCGGAAGAATACCGCTCTTACTTCTCAAAGATTATATCGGTGAAAGATCTTGTCCGGTTCATCACGTTGAAGACGGCGCAGACGAGAACAAAACTGTATATGGGAGAAGTCGGCGAAATTTTAAAGGCTAACTTTGGCTGGAATGCGAGCAATGGATACTTATATGATCTGGCACATGAGATGGAAGAGACCGGCCTGCTTATCGGCGGCTGGGAAAGCGAGAAAAGAACGAAGCGATTTTTAAGAATTACAGAGGAAGGCCGCTATCATTATAAACAGATTGCCGATTCCGCCGCTTACCAAGTACGCGAAATTCAAAAATACTTAACGAACGTGTTATTATTCTTAGAAGAGAAACAAAGTATCAAGTTATAGAGGATGAAACAAGTATGAAGAAGAGATATGACAACCTGGATGGCATTTCGAATATCAAAACAACAGGGGATATGTTGAAATGGACAAGGGAGAGACGAGCAAAGAAAAAGGATTTGAGCACGCAGACTCCAAGCGTGGACCAAGCAGAAGTAGATGCTCTCCATAATAACGAGACGAAAGGCTCCATCTCGTGGATCGGCCATTCAACATTCCTAATCCAGCTGGGCGGTATGAATATCCTCACTGATCCTGTATATGCTGCCAGGATGGGGATGCAAAAAAGGCTTACAGCGCCTGGTATCCCTTTATTTGAACTACCCGAAATTGATATCGTTTGTATTTCCCATGGCCACTATGATCATCTGGACTTTCCAACAATAAAAAAGTTGAAGGGGAACCCGGCCTTTTATGTGCCGGAAGGATTAGGATCCCTTTTCAAAAGAAAGGGTTATACCAATGTAATAGAAGCCAATTGGTGGGAATCCTTTAAAGATAAAGGGTTGTCACTTACATTTGTACCAGCCCAGCATTGGACACGACGGAGCCTTCTGGATACCAATACATCCCATTGGGGCGGCTGGCTGCTGGAAGAAGAACTAAGAGATCAGTCCGTTTATTTTGTCGGGGACACCGGCTATTTCAGGGGATTTAACGATATCGCAGAAAAATATAAACCCAGACATATCCTTATGCCAATCGGGGCTTATGAGCCCGAATGGTTCATGGAAGTTTCCCATATCAATCCAGAGGATGCCGTCAAAGCTTTTTTAGAGCTGAAAGGGGAATTCTTTATTCCGATGCATTATGGGGCATACCGGCTTGCTGATGATACAGGGCCCGAAGCCCTCGATCGATTATTGGCAGAGTGGAAACGACTTGAAATGCCGGATGAACAGCTGAAAATATTGAAAATCGGGGAAACATTATGGCTTTAGGGATAAATTAAGGGAAGCATATCACTTAGAGATTTCATAGGTTGGTGGTATGATTTATGGATAATGTTATGTCCTGAAAGGATGAAAATGGGTGCCTTTTTATCAATCAGATCAGCAGAAAGAATACATCGATGAATTGGGTAAAGCGATACAGGATTTCTCCAAGCGAGCACAGGAACTGGATGAGACTGGAGGATTTCCTTTTAAGAATATTGAGGAATTAAAGCAATTTGGTTATCATACCTTAACACTGCCGAAAGCATATGGCGGCAAAGGCGGGTCGTTGTACGATTATCTCCTTTCCCAGGAACGAATCGCCCGGGAATGCGGGCCAACTGCTCTCGGAATCGGCTGGCATAATGGCGTTATATTAGAATTAGCTGAAAACCAAAACTGGAATCAAGCGGTTTTAGACGAGTTTTTTCAGGAAGTGGCGAACGGTGCACTTGTAAACCGGGCAGCAACAGAACCGAGCACTGGAAGCCCAACACGCGGGGGACGGCCGGAAACCACGGCTGTGAAAAAAGGGGACAAATGGGTGATCAATGGACGAAAAACGTTTACGACCCTTGCTCCTGTTTTGGATATGATTATCATCAGTGCTTGGGTCCCCGAAGAGGAAACAATCGGCTCGTTCCTGATCCATAGGAATAACGAAGGTGTTCACATTGAAGAAACCTGGGATATGATTTCGATGCAAGGAACGGGTAGCCATGATCTTGTGCTTGAGCATGTAGAAGTTCCTGAGAAGTACTACGTCGAAAAACTAGAGGACAGGCCAAGAGGGAAATCAGCTTGGCTGCTCCACATTCCGGCATGCTACCTCGGTATTGCGATTGCAGCAAGGGATTATGCCGTCGGGTTTGCCAAAACCTATTCACCTAACAGCCTCAAAGGGCCGATAAAAGATTTGCCAAACGTCCAGAGGATAATTGGTGAAATCGAACTGGAAATCAGAGAATCACGGCATTTTCTTTATTCTGTAGCCGCAAAGTGGGAAACCAAGCCCCAGCTGCATGAAGAACTTTCAAAGGATCTAGCTGCCGTCAAATTCCGTATTACCAATAATGCGATTTCCATTGTCGATAAGGCGATGAGAGTAGTCGGAGCGAAAAGCTTACAGCGATCAAACCCGATGCAACGTTATTACCGGGATGTTCGTGCAGGACTTCACAATCCTCCGATGGATGATTCAACGATTCAAATGTTGGCAAAGTCAGCGTTAGATTGATCTCAAACAGAAAATAATATAATAAAAAATAGAGCAACTATCATTGAATATTAAATGATAGTTGCTCTATTTTTACTTATTAAACGTAATCTAGCTGTTGTCTTTAATGAGTAGAATAACGAAAGAATAGGGTTCCAGTTCTAAGTGAAAGTTATCTGGATGTAAAATGATTTCTTTATCTGTCCATACATCCCGTATAGAGACGTCCTTTGTATAAGCCGGGAGAGATAAACTATTTGTCTCCGTTGATGGATTAAGGGCGACTATTATAGTTGATTCTTCATCATATTTCTTAAAAGCAACAATTTCCTTATTATTTTCGGTTGATAAGAATTGAAGCCGGCCTTTATTTGCGAGGAGTTTTTCCTGTTTCCTTAAAGCAATCAGCTTTTGAATATGTTGAAAAATTTCTTGATTGTGTTTAGTAGTATCCCACTCCATACATTTTCTGCAATCAGGGTCTCCGCCGCCAGTCATTCCAATTTCATCGCCGTAATAAATACATGGAGAGCCCAAAAAGGTCAAAAGCATTGTGTAAATCAGTTTCGTTTTTTTAATGTCATCCTTGCATTCTGTCAAAATTCTTGGTGTATCATGGCTTCCTACCAGATTGAAGGTTGTTTCCAATACGTTGATCGGATAACTGTGTAAGATAGCCCCCATGTTATGAACAAATTGTTCTACAGAAATGGTTTCATTGGCAAAGAGGTTTAAGATGTTTGCCATAAAAGGATAGTTCATGACAGCGTCAAATTGGTCTCCGCGCAGCCAAGGAGTAGAATCATGCCAAATTTCCCCCAAAATATATACATCAGGTTTTATTGCTTTTACTTCTTCTCTGAATTGCCGCCAGAATTGATGGTCCACTTCATTTGCGACATCGAGCCTCCAACCATCAATATTACATTCCTTTATCCAATATTTTGCAACATCTAATAAGTACTTCTTCACATCAGGATGATAAGTATTAAGCTTTGGCATTGCGTCGCTAAAGGCAAATGTTTCATAATTGGGCCGGTCCCCAGTCTGTACAGGAAAACTGCGAATATGAAACCATTCCTTGAACGGTGAATTTTCGCCATTTTTCAATACATTCTGAAAAGGTGGGAAGTAGAATCCGCTATGGTTAAAAACGGCATCAAGCATTACCTTGATCCCTCGCTTATGGCATTCTTCCACTAATCGTTTGAGAGTCTCTTTCGTCCCAAACTGGGGATCGACGTCCATATAATCAATCGTGTCATATTTATGGTTTGAGTGTGCTTTAAAAATAGGCGTGAAATAAATTCCGCTTATGCCAAGATCCTCTAAATAGCTAAGGTGATGGATAACCCCATCTAAATCTCCCCCGAAGAAATTATCCCATGCCGGTGCTTCACTGCCCCAAGCTTTCGTGTGCGGGGGATCATTATCAATAGTTCCATTTGAAAATCGTTCAGGGAAGATTTGGTACCAAACTGTATCCTTTACCCATTCAGGTGGAGAAAATACTTCTGTCTTATGTATATAAGGCTTGCAGAAGTAGTGTCCAGGGTCTTCAGGAGTAACCTCAAAATAGCCTTTCTCAGTAAGGATTGCTTCTTCTGAAGATGACTTTAGTCTAAATCCATATCTTAACCGACGCATTTCAGTTTCAATCGCAACGCTCCAGTAATCAAATAAATCATCACTTCCGGAAAGACTCATTGATGATTCTTCCGTTACCCATAATCCCTCATGCCAATCAAAAGGATCTCCGTAAATGACTCCAATTCTTTCGATGTCGTTTCTTTTTGTTCTTATTTGAATATATAGCGTGCTTGAATCCAAGAGATAAAGATAGCTATCTTCCGGGCGGTGATAAATAGTGGACTTTTCCATATCGTCACTCCTTGTAAAAGAAATTTTGATTTGTTGGATTATTTTTTAATAGAGAGATAGCATTTATACAGAAACTAATAGTAGATTCTAGAGGACTTAAGAAGGAATTAGGGTGGAATATGAAGGTAATTATGTAAAAATTGGTTGTAAAAGATTAAAAAGATTGTATAATAAATTTATAAATTGTGCAATCGTTTTCGCAATATGATAAGTAGATGTATTATACATATTTATTAAGTATGCATGATTAAATCTTCTTATCTATATTTCTAATGATTTTAATGTTAACGCTTACATGAGGGTCTTTATTAATATTTGTGCAAACGATTGTATGTTTTTGAAAACCAATCAATTTTGACACTGTAGGAGGGGGAAAGAAGATGAAGAAAATAGTATCCGTTTTAATGATGTTTGTTTTAATGATGGGTGTACTTGCAGCATGTGGTCCGGATCGTGAAACCAGTGGGACAAAAACTGACAAGAACGATGGCCAAAACGCAGAAGAAAAGAAGCCTGAAAAACTGGTTGTTTGGGAGGATAAAGACAAAGGGATTGCCTTGGAGCCTGCTATTAAAGAATTCGAAAAAGAATATGGCATTAAAGTCGAATTTAAAGAATTAAATATGGCAGATAAAATCCGTGACCAATTGCGCCTGGATGGGCCAGCTGGAACTGCTCCGGACGTTGTCACTCTTCCACATGACCAAATTGGGCAAGTCGTAACAGAAGGTCTAATCCAAGAAGTTAAAGTGGAACAATCTGTACTGGACACATTCACGGAGGCTTCTGTACAAGCACAAATGTATGATGGTAAACTCTACGGACTTCCTAAATCAACGGAAACACCTGTATTTATTTATAATAAGAAATTAATGGATAGTGCACCCGCTACTATGGATGAGGTTTATAGTTTTTCTAAGGAATTCACGAAAGGCGGAAACTACGGTTTCTTGGCTTTGTTCGATAATTTCTACTTCGCACACGGTTTAGTTGGCGGCATGGGTGGATATGTATTCGCTGACGAGGATGGCGCTTTAAATCGGGACGATATTGGGTTAAATAACGAGGGTGCTGTTAAAGGCGCCGAGGACATCCAAAAATGGTACAAAGAAGAGTTATTTCCAAAAGGCATTATTGGCGAAAATGGCGGATCAGCTATGGATGGACTATTCAACGAAGGTAAAGTTGCCTCTGTAATGAACGGGCCTTGGGCATTACAGAGTATGAAAGATGCTGGCATTGACTATGGTGTTGCCCCGATGCCGACGCTAGCAAACGGAGAACCGGTAAAAACGTTCATGGGTGTGAAAGGCTGGCATGTTACTGCGTTCACGAAAAACCCATATTGGTCTACGAAACTAGTAGAGTTTATTACGAATAAAGACAGTGCAAAAGCACGCTTTGAAGCGAGCCAGGAAATCCCTCCGGTTAAGGAATTAATTAACGACCCAATTATTGCAGACAATGAGGCAGCTAAAGCAGTTGCAGAGCAATCTGAAGTAGCCGTTCCAATGCCTAATATTCCGGAAATGGCTGAAGTGTGGGATCCAATGGCGACCGCTCTTCAAACAATTGCCACCGGAAAAGCGAAACCGAAAAAAGCGATGGACGATGCTGTTAAAGCGATAAAGACTAATATTGAAACAAACCATAAGAAATAGGGGAAAAGGCGATACCTCCGAATGGAGGTATGACCTGCCTTTTTTAAACCGCGGACTAATCTTGCTCACAATAAAAAATGAATGAGCAGCTGGTCAGTGTGGACATATGCTTAATTCCTAATCAGAGACTTGCACAATTTGCGAGACTATTTCCTCCTATAGGGAAGGGGAGTAAAGGTACACATGGCAGAATTACAAACGACTGATCCACAAATCAATGAAATAAAACCCACTTCTAAATACGGAAGAAATGCTGCCTTATTATCGATTATTCCAGGGATAGGCCAGCTTTATAATAAACAAATTTTAAAAGGTGTTGTGCTTCTCATTTTAGCAGCATCATTCTTTATTGTATTTAGTGATTTAATGAATATGGGATTTTGGGGGCTATTTACTTTAGGTGAGCTTCCGGGAGAAGACCATTCCGTATTTCTATTAATAAACGGTATCTTAGCATTGATTGTAACCGCTTTAGGCTTAGCTGTTTATATCTTCAATTTGTATGACGCGTATAACACGGGGAAAAAACGCGACATTGGACTCAAGGTTAATAGCGTGCGGGAGCAATATCATAATCTTATCGATAACGGATTCCCATATCTGATGGTTAGCCCTGGTTTTTTGCTGTTACTATTCGTTGTTATCTTTCCGATCATCTTTGTTTTTCTTTTAGCCTTCACGAATTATGACTTATACCACTCTCCGCCGGCAAAATTGGTGGACTGGGTTGGGATCCAGAACTTTATTGATATTTTTAAAATCGATATATGGAGAACCACTTTCTTCAAGGTTTTAGGATGGACGATTGTATGGACATTGGCCGCCACTACCCTTCAGACTGCCCTTGGGATTTTTCTGGCCGTTCTCGTTAATCAAAAAGACTTGAAGGGGAAGGCAATCATCCGTACGATTTTCATTTTGCCCTGGGCCGTACCTGCCTTTGTATCTACAATGATATTTTCTGGAATGTTCAATGAATCTTTCGGGGCGATCAATAACACAATTCTTCCGATATTAGGAATCGATCCGATTAATTGGATGACCGAAGCTAATTGGACGCGTCTGGCTTTGATTATGGTCCAAACATGGTTAGGATTCCCGTTCATCTTTGCTATGACAACCGGGATTCTTCAATCAATTCCCGATGAATTGTACGAAGCCGCAACAGTGGATGGCGCAAACGCTTGGCAAAAGTTCAGAACAATTACGTTGCCGTTGGTCCTTTTCGCTACAGCACCGATTTTAATTACGCAATATACCTTTAATTTCAACAATTTCAATGTTATCTTCCTTTTCAATAATGGGGGGCCTGCAATCCCTGAGCAAAATGCATGGGGAACGGATATATTGATTTCCTGGATATACCGTTTAACGATGACTTCAGCACAATATGGAAAAGCAGCCGCAATCACGATGATTCTTTCACTCATTATCATCAGTATCGCATTATGGCAATTTAAGCGAACAAAATCATTCCAGGAAGAGGATTTGATGTAACTATGAGCATAAAAAGAAACAGAATTATCCGGCTTTCTTTCACTTACTTAGTCGTCCTGGTGATGAGTGTCCTCATTTTTTATCCAATCCTTTGGATCATCGGTTCATCACTCAATCCTGGGCAAAGCTTATCAGGATCAAGCATGTTTCCTGAAAATCCCACTTTCAAGCACTATGCCTATTTGTTTGATACTGATAAAAGCCTGTATTTCACCTGGTTCTGGAATTCTATCAAGATCTCCTTGTCAACGATGGGGCTTACGATTGTTGTGGTGGCATTCACAGCCTATGCGTTTTCAAGATACCGTTTTGTCGGTAGAAAAAATGGGCTTGTAACCTTTTTAATCATGCAAATGATCCCTAATTTTGCCGCTCTTATAGCCATCTATGTTCTTGCGACCCGCACAGGGTTAATCGACACCCATTTAGGGCTGATCCTATTTTATGTTGGAGGCCAAATTCCAATCAATACGTGGCTTATGAAAGGGTATCTGGATACCATCCCTAGAGAGCTTGATGAATCAGCGAAGATGGATGGTGCAGGCCACTTCCGTATCTTTTGGCAGATTGTTATGCCTTTGGCAAAGCCGATTATAGCTGTCGTAGCATTATTTTCGTTTACGGCTCCGTTTGCAGATTTCATCATTGCCCGTATGCTGATTCGTTCTGATGAAAAATACACCATTCTGGTAGGGCTGTATGAAATGGTAGCGAAACAGTTCGGGAATGAATTTACAAAGTTTGCAGCTGGAGCAGTATTAATTGCCATTCCGATTGCGCTTTTATTCCTGGCATTCCAAAGGTACTTCGTTTCTGGTTTGACTTCTGGAGGAACGAAAGGGTAATTTACCTATTTAACTTCCAAGACCTTTTCAATTGTCTAAAAGAGAATTATTATTAAATTATTATAAGCTATTTCAGTTTGTTAGCAGCCCTCCTATATATAAACAGCTGCGTGAGGGGAGAAAGAAGATGTCTATAACAATAAAGGATGTAGCAAAGTTGGCAGACGTTGCTCCTTCTACAGTTTCAAGAGTAATTGCCAACAATCCTCGGATTAGCGAAAACACGAAGAAGCGTGTTCGGGAAGCAATGGATGAATTAGGCTATCATCCTAATTTCATCGCGAGAAGTCTTGCGAGCCAATCTACCCAGGTGATTGGACTAGTATTTCCCAACTCAACGGAGATATTTTTTCAAAATCCTTTCTTTCCGACTGTATTGCGCGGGCTTAGTGAAGGGGCACATGAACATAGTTATTCGCTTCAAATTAATACCGGAAAAACGGAAAGCGAAATTTACGAGGGCGTGGTTCAAATGGTGCAGGGAGGACGTGTCGACGGCATCATTTTACTATATTCCCGGGTGGAAGATAAAATCCTGACTTACTTACAGAAACGGAATTTCCCTTTTGTCGTAATCGGGAAGCCTTTCAAGCATGTGGAGGAAATTACCCATGTGGATAATGATAATTTCCGGGCTGCTAAAGAAGTAACAGAGTATTTGGTCCAGCTTGGCCATGAACATATTGGTTTTATAGGGGGAAGTTTCAACTTTGTTATGACAGTAGATCGTTTGCTTGGGTATGAAAAGGCATTACGCGATGCCGGAATTATGCTTCAGGATGAATATGTGATTCACGAAGAGTTTTTAAAAGAGGGAGGGCGGGAAGCAGTCAAAGAACTGTTTTCTCTAAAAAAACCTCCAACAGCACTCGTTGTTATCGACGAGCTAATGACACTGGGAGTGCTAAACACTCTTGATGAGATGAACATCAGCATTCCGGAAGATATATCTGTAATCAGCTTTAACAACACAATGCTTTCCGAATTATCAAGACCGCCATTGACAACAGTGGATATTAATATATTCGACTTGGGGTACCATGCAACGAAAAGCCTTATCCAAAAAATAGAAAATCCTGAAGAGCCGGTGAAGAGAATCATCATAAAGCATAAATTAATTGAAAAAGGTTCATGTGGCTCGATAAAAAGAGATTAGACCTGCAAAGGTGTAATCTCTTTTTGCTTTTTATATCTCAGGGGGTGTTTTCTAAATTAAACGTACTAGAGGAGAAATTTAAATAATTATTAGAAGTTCGTTTTTAAATTCAATAATATTTAAATGAAGAAACTTGTATGTATTATTAAACGAATTCTGAGTTAAATAATGGATGAGACCTTAATATACAATTTTAATAGTCGAGTTAATGACAAAACTGATTTTAGAACAAAAATTTCAAAATATCTCATTATTTTAAGTAATCTTTGGTTTTGAGATGAAACTTCATTATTTTATATAACTACCTATAATATATATTATGTAAACTAAATATTTTTCGCATAAAAAAGAGCAGGTTAAGTGACTACCGACACAAATGTATTATTCAACAAGTCGTTTCAACAGGTTGTGGAGCTCGTTCTTTCAATCCTAGTATCGGTTTATTGACCTATTCATGTTCTTCTAATTCTTGACGGTAGACATCCATCACAAGGACCGGAACACGTACTTTTTTCTTTCTATTTTGTCTTAATCCACTGCGTACCCACACAATATCGCCTTTTTGAATATCCAAGTCTCGTAAAGCTTTCGGGATAAACCATTTGTACATAGTTTGCCGTGTGTAACACTAAACCACTTTCATCTTGCTTCTTAATATGAAAACCTACTAACATATTATTCTTTTTTGGTGCTTCTTCCATCTTCTCTTCCTCCTTACAACACGAATTCGTTTAAACTTTCTTCGACTTCTTCTTCGGTAATGCCGATATACCGCAACGTGTTTGCTGGTGTAGAATGATTTAAAATGTATTGAAGCTTCGCCACGTCTCTATATTGTTTATAATACCAATAACCAAAGGTTTTACGCATGGTGTGGGTGCCAATGCCACCATCGATGCCCGCCATGGTGGCTGCGTGGTTTAACCGACGATACGCTTGCGTGACAGTGATGGGTTGGTCGCCTTTTCGACTAGGAAACAACCACTCGGAAGCCACCGTTTGTGCATAGTCCTGCAATTCGTGGTAGATGTTGGTGAGGTTGATTTTGCGTGGTTTTTTCGTCTTGCCTTCGTGGATAAGAAGCTGTTTCTTCCGTTTCACATCTTTCACTTTCAACGCCAACAGATCCCCCGCACGCAATCCCGTATTAATTCCTAAGAGAAACAAGATATAATCTCGTTCCGAACAGTGACGTTTTAACGCCCACTTCATGTCTTCAAGTTGCTGCTTACTACGAATCGGCTGCACATCTTTGATTGGATTCATGTTGACTATCACCTCTCCCAAACCCAATAAAATCAATGTTTTGAATGTACTATTTTTCTATCTATCTCCATTGTAAAAGGAGAAAGAGGACGAGTAAAGAAAAATCGGGATTTTCAATGTACGTTTTTATGTAAAAACATACTTTCAGAATTAAAAGAATCAATTTGAAAAGGAACAGCAATAAAATTACTATTCCTTCAAACATTAAGCTCATTTTCCTGGCGATTTATCTATTTTAAGGAGTAGCCAAGTTAGAATTGGAAATCTCCATCCTTCATTAGCAACATTTCAGTCCCATCTTCTTTAATACCTACTACTTTCATATCTTTGGTACCAAAGGTCACGTTAACTAGCAAGAGTGAAATATTAAGGCCTGCTTCCTTCAACTCTTCCTCTGATAGGTTGCTACCATTTTGAAGGTTAGAAGGAGAGGCGTTTCCAATTCCAATATGGCAGGCTGTATTTTCATCAAACAAGGTGTTGTAAAAGAGAATATCTGTCTGAGAAAGAGGAGAATTGATAGAGACCAAGGCAATTTCACCTAGATAATGTGAACCTTCGTCTGTCTCAATAAGACTTTGTAACGTGTCTTGCCCAGTGCCAGCATAATAGTCAGTAATCCGTCCATCTTTAAAGATTAGATAAAAATCATCGATGACACATCCCCTATAGACAAGTGGTTTAGTAGCCACTAGTTTGCCATTTACCTTATTTTTATGGGGAGCAGAAAATATTTCTTCCGTAGGAATGTTCGGAAAAAATGGTATTCCCTTTTTATCTATAACCCCTCCACCGATATATATATGATTTTTAGGCATACCGACTAATATATCAGTTCCTCGGCTATTCGTAAAATGGAGAGCTTTAAACTGACTATCGTTTAATCTTTTCTTCCGGGACTCAAAGGCTCTGTCATGATTTTTCCAGTCTTTTATAGGATTTTTCCCATCTGCCCGAGCTCCTTGTAAGATTGATTTCCATAATGATTGCAAAGCTTCTTCTTGACTTAAGTGCGGAAATACTTTAGTTGCCCATGCTAAGTGTGGAACAGCTAGAAGACACCAGCGTACCTCGTGGGATCTAATCTTTGCGTAATAATCCTTCAACTTGGTACGAGAAACTTTTTGGAAGCGACTTATCCGTTCTGACGAAACCTCCTTAAAGACATCTAAATTTTCAGAGATAATATGGATGTAAGCAGCACCCGCATCGTCCCACTCCTTAAAGCGCGTAGCTTGCCAGTCAGGAAAGTAATCGATGGCATCATCTGCTGCGCGTAAATAAAATTCTTTGGTAGACTGTTCATCTGTCCAATCTATAAACACATTTGAAGCTCCCGCCTCATAGGCTGCCGTTTGGATTAGACGAGCAAACGTAACATTTTGTATATCACTATGAATAATCACTAATTGATTCTTTTGCACATTTACACCAGCTCGTACAGCAAGTTCTGCATACTTTTTTAACTGTTCTTCACTAGCAAGTTCATATATCTCTTTATGCATTACAAACTCAGCTCCTAACTTTTCATTCCGTTATAAATAGAAAAATAACGCAGTTTTTCCTGAATCTTTATCACCGGTAAAGATAAAATGAGATTCTTTTTCCTAACAGTACATGGCTGGATTTTTCGCTCAAAGTCAACACATTTGTGTCGTAAACTAACAAGGACAACACTTTTGTGTGGCGGTTTCATCGACACAAAAGTGTTGTCCTTGCTTTTAATTTATTGAAAGTATAGTATTCAGAAGGTCACCACATTTGTGTCGATAGTCACTTCCTGCCCTTTCTTGATAATATTATTGAACTTTGTTGTGCTTTTGCCTTCTGTTATTTGCGTATATAGCAATTAATATGCCTGCCAAACCAATGCCTCTAATGTCAAATCCATCACCAGTCAAAGGCATTATTACTGCGCTGATAATCAAAACAGCTTTGGCAATAAAAAGCATTATTTTGTAGATCTTCATTAGCAAAACTCCTTTGCTATTGTCTCCAAGGATACATTACAAATGCAGTTGGTGAAACACCCCATATTTCATATTTGACACCATAAGTACCATTTGCAGAGATTTTTTTAATGGCATATCGACTTAACCATAGCAATCCTGCTATAGCTCCTATATACGGTGACGAAGGCGCTGCACTCTTAATAACAGCACTGATTCCTGCGATTGCTCCTGCTAGACCACTCGCATCATCTGTTACATTTAATAGCTGCTTTACTTTACATAAATTCATATAGATAGTTCTGATTGTCCAATAATGAAAAATCTTGCTTAAACTTTTTCGTTCAATACCTTGGTTTCTACATCCAAAGAATTAACTAAAGGCCGGTTCTTTTTCGCTTAGACCAAGCGTCCCTGCTGTTGAAGTATGAATTTCGTGCAGAAGCTCTGGGTTTTCCATTAATGACTCGCCATAAGAAGGAATCATTTCTTTGATTTTCGGTTCCCACTCTTCCATATGTTGCGGGAAGCATTTTTTGATTATCTCAAGCATAACGTGAACGGCTGTAGAAGCACCCGGAGAAGCGCCTAGTAATGCTGCAATTGAGCCATCAGCAGCAGTAATCACTTCCGTACCAAATTGAAGCGTTCCTTTGCCGCCTGCTTCTGTATCTTTGATAACTTGTACACGTTGGCCCGCTACTACTAAATCCCAATCCTCAAGCTTAGCGTTCGGGATAAACTCGCGTAACTCTTCCATACGCTGTTCTTTCGATAACATAACTTGCTGGATCAGATATTTTGTCAATGACATCTCTTTTCCGCCTGCCGCTAACATTGTTAAGACATTATACGGTTTTACGGAAGTAACTAAATCGAGCATTGAACCCGTTTTTAAGAACTTTGGTGAGAAGCCGGCAAATGGTCCAAATAGTAACGATTTTTTGTTGTCAATATATCGTGTGTCAAGATGCGGAACAGACATTGGTGGTGCTCCAACCTTCGCTTTGCCGTATACTTTTGCATGATGCTGAGCTACAACATCCGGATTATTACACGCCATAAATATTCCGCTTACCGGGAATCCTCCAATATGTTTTCCTTCAGGAATACCGGATTTTTGCAGTAAATGCAAGCTTCCTCCCCCGCCTCCGATAAAGACGAATTTTGCCGTATGGCGCTCAACGCTACCGTTATCGACATTACGCACTTTTAATTCCCACGAGCCATCGCTAGTACGTTTAATATTATCAACACTATGTTTATATTTGATATCAACGTTTTTAGTCTTTAAGTGGTCAAATAACATGCGTGTTAAAGCACCAAAGTTGACATCCGTTCCCGTATCTATTTTTGTTGCCGCTATCGCTTCATTCGATGGACGATTTTGCATAATAAGTGGAATCCATTCCATCAGTTTTGCTGGGTCACCAGAAAATTCCATCCCTTGGAACAGGGGATTGTTTGACAGTGCTTCAAATCTTTTCTTTAAAAACGTTACATTTTCTTCCCCTTGTACCATACTCATATGAGGCAATGGCATGATAAAGTCCTGAGGATTATTGATCCGCTTGCTGTTTACAAGATAAGACCAAAACTGCATTGAATCCTGGAACTGTTCATTAATTTTAATCGCTTTGCTAATATCTATAGATCCGTCTGGTTTTTCGACCGTGTAGTTAAGCTCGCACAGTGCCGCATGCCCTGTTCCGGCATTATTCCATTCGTTAGAGCTTTCCTCGCCTGCTTTTTCAAGCTTCTCAAACACTTTTATATTCCATTCCGGTACTAATTCTTTCAGGAGGGTCCCTAAAGTCGCACTCATGATTCCGGCACCAATTAAGATGACGTCTGTTTTAGTTTCTCTGTTGCTCATTTTTACCAACCTTTTCCCTTGAAATTTGCAGAAAAGATGTAGGCGTAACAACAAGCTAAGGCGCAACCTGGTCACACAACTTTTCTGTCTCAATTATATCCATATATAGTGTATTACAATTATTAATAGATTAATATATCTATATTATATGATAATTTTAAATTATTTAAAAGTGAGAAGTCTGTCTACAATGCCTAGGAACAGACATAACCTAAGCCTTAAGCCAGCTTTTTTCTGGAATACTAATCTTTCATTCTCGATTGTAATTTTTGTTTTAGATTAATTGTAGAGCGACGACAACTTTGATAATCCAATGTCCCTAATTTTTCTTTGTGCAAAACAACAAGAGGTAAAAGTAAACAAAGCAAATGCAATGATTACTTTTCTGATAGTTAATTTTCATTATCCTCTTCTTTTATTTGTCCAATCAATGAAATTACAGAACCAATTGCTTGTATCCAACTACCACTAACTTCTAAAGATTCAGGATTTTCATGAATTTTATAGCCTTTATTCTCAACATGATTATTTTCTAATTCATAAATTCCTGCTATAGCCTGCAATGAATTACCTATAGATTGTAATAGATTACCTATAATGTTATATAATTGACCTGAAGCTGTAGGATCCTCTAATTCATCTGCTAGTGAAACAAGTCCACCTAAAGCTTGGATCCAGTTTCCAGAAATTATCAACCTCTGTTCCGTTTCTTTTTCAAAGTTACTAATCAGCCCAGAAACTACAGTAACATTTCCAACCGATTGTATTTCATTTCCAAATTTTTCAAGAGAAACTCCCCCTTGGCCATCAGCTTCCAGAGCATTTCCGGTTGCTTGCAAAACATTCCCCCATACATTTAAATTGTTTCGCAAATCACTATCTATAAAATGGGATGGTGTACTTCCAATGGCAGAGCTAATTGTTCCAATTGCTGCTATCCATGAACCGAGGATTTCTTTAGATGGATTATTCATGAAATCTACCCTATTCTCCCTCATAAATACAAATATCTACTCGTCCTCTATAATATTCACAATGAGAAAGAGATGTGCGCAAGGTAATATGGGTACTCCGATAATGTCGATTATGCTATCTCGCTTGTTTTAAAGGAGGTTTTTTATGGACTGTCTTGTTCAAAAAATATTGTCATAAGTTTTAAGTAGTTATCCAGTTCGATAAATTGATATTTATTCGTTCCAAATTTAATAATATTAAAACGTTAGAAGGAGATTCTTATTTGAACCCATAATTAAAGGGATTCTTCAATAAGTGATACTTCTTTGTTTTTTATCGATAGGCACACATTCGAAGCCCAATTCATAATAGTACGATAAAAGGTTTTTCCTTTATAATCCCACAAATGAGGTGCCCCTTAATGGAAAACCGAACTACTATTAATCAAGTGGACGGAAATGTGCCACAACCGATCCGTAGTGATGGAGCAGGAGCGATTGACTCCGGCCCGCGTAATATTATCCGGGATCTTCAAAATCCAAATATGCTCGTCCCGCCTATTACAGATGCAGGCTTGCTTCCTAACTTGAAATTCTCATTCTCAGACACTTCTATGAAATTAAATCACGGGGGATGGTCCCGGGAAATCACCGCTCGGGAACTTCCGGTTGCGACCACACTTTCTGGAGTTAATATGAGCTTAACGGCCGGCGGAGTACGTGAACTCCATTGGCATCAACAGGCAGAATGGTCTTATATGCTGTTAGGACCGGCACGGTTAACCTCGGTTGACCAAGATGGACGAAATTTCATTGCCGACGTCGGCCCAGGTGATCTGTGGTACTTTCCCGCAGGAATCCCACATTCGATTCAAGGGTTGGAACATTGCGAATTTCTGCTCGTCTTCGATGACGGAAACTTTTCTGATCTTTCCACTTTGTCCATCTCCGATTGGTTTGCACATACTCCAAAAGATGTTCTGGCGGCCAATTTTGGCGTACCAGAGAGTGCCTTTAACTCCATTCCTTCAGATCAGGTTTATATCTATCAGGGAAAGGTACCCGGTTCGCTGCAAAGTCAGGAAGTCCAGTCACCCTACGGAGAAGTTCCGTTAACCTTCAAGCACGAGCTGTTGAAACAAACACCAATCAACACGCCTAGTGGAAGCGTAAGAATTGTGGACTCCTCGAACTTCCCTATTTCAAAAACAATCGCAGCAGCACTCGTTGAGATTGAGCCGGGTGGAATGAGAGAACTTCATTGGCATCCCAATAACGACGAGTGGCAGTATTACCTAACCGGACAAGGACGAATGACAGTATTTGCTGGAAATGGTATCGCTCGTACATTTGATTATAGAGCTGGTGATGTCGGCTATGTCCCCTTTGCTACTGGACACTATATTCAGAACACCGGTTCCGAAACGTTATGGTTTTTAGAGATTTTCAAAAGCAACCGATTTGAAGACGTGTCGCTGAATCAATGGATGGCACTGACTCCTAAAGAATTAGTTCAAGCAACTTGAATGTTGGATCAGAATTGCTCGAGTCTCTACGCACGGAGAAATGGCCTGTTGTGAAATATCCCGGTTTTCCTCCAACCCAAAAAACTGGTAGAAAAGAGTAGATTTTAATTGTGATATTCCTATCGAATTAAACTGTGAAAGGTTTTTATTTTTCATAAAAAGTGTTATGTATTTTTGTTTAGGTTTTTTAGCTGCAGATCGGAGATACCTGTTTCAAAGAAAGTTGGATTATGGATAAATGTACGTTACCATGATGTTTTATGAAGTGATCCCTGATAACGAGTGTGAGTCGGTTGCTTTGTTATCATACTTCAAAACAAGGAAAATGGGGGTATCGTAATGTATAGTAATGACGGTTTTTCGCAAAATCTGGAAGCGTTCTCCAAACCCTGTGCTAACCCGTATTGTCATAATCCAAATTGTAAATGTGGGGATCAATGTAAATGTACACCTGAAAAACAATGTGGATGTAGTGAGTCAACTCCAACCAGTATAACTCTCTCTAAATTCGTAGATGAACTTCCCATACTCCCTGTTTTAAAACCTCGTGTGAAAGATCAATTTCATACTTTTTACGAAGTGAATATGACGGAATTTAAACAATCTCTCCATAGTGAGTTAAATGATACAACGGTATGGGGCTATGAAGGCAGCTATCCAGGACCTACCATTGAAGTAGAGACCGGAGAAAAAGTGTTTATTAAATGGATTAACAATCTTCCGGATAAGCATCTATTGCCGGTAGACTTTACGGTGCATGGTGCCCATAAGGATGTACCAGAAGTTCGAACCGTGGTACACGTTCATGGCGCTTGTGTCGAATCGGAAAGCGATGGCTATCCGGAGGCTTGGTTTACAAAGGGATTCAAACAAGTTGGTCCATATTTTAGGAAGCAAATATATCGATATGATAATTGCAATCGGGCTTGCACCCTCTGGTATCATGACCATTCGCTTGGAATCACGAGGCTCAATGTCTATGCTGGTTTGGCAGGATTCTATCTTATCAGAGATCATCAGGAACGTTTATTGAATTTGCCAAGTGGGAAATATGAGGTCCCTCTTATCATACAGGACAAGACTTTCAATAAAGATGGTTCTCTTTTTTACCCGAGACAACCAGAAAAACCAGTCCCGGAATTGGAAACGTCGATAGTCCCGGAATTTATTGGGGATACCATCCTGGTGAATGGCAAAGTATGGCCCTATTTAAATGTGGAACCACGTAAGTATCGATTTAGGTTGCTAAATGCATCCAACACCCGTTTCTATAGATTAAAGCTAGATTCAGGACAACTTATTTATCAAATCACTACCGATGGAGGATTAATGCAATACCCTATAGGAGTCAAAGAAATCATGTTGGCACCTGCAGAACGAGCTGATGTGATCATTGATTTTACCAATCTTCAGGGCAAGAATATTATCATGACAAATGATGCCCCCGCTCCTTTTCCGACCGGAGATCCTGTAGATGAAAATACTGGTACTGTGATGCAGTTTAGAGTGACACATCCACTGTCAAGTGTTGATACGAGTGTTATTCCGGCTTATATGATGCCTCTTCCAAAAATAAACGAACAGACAGCTTCAAAGATACGGTATCTAACATTAAACGACAATATGGATAATTACGGTCGTGAATTCATGCTATTGGATAATAAACAGTGGGATGCCCCGATAACAGAAAATCCAAAATTGGGATCAACCGAAATCTGGTATCTAATTAACTTAACAACTGATTCACACCCTATCCATCTTCATTTAATTGATTTTCAAATATTAGACCGGAGAGATTTCGATTTAGAAAAATATAACAAGGAGAAAGTTATCTATTATACGGGCCCAGCGATGCCTCCGGAACCACAAGAACAAGGATTGAAAGATACAGTAAGAGCTAATCCTAACCAGGTAACTAGAATTATCATGAAATTTGGTCCGTTTACGGGATTGTATGTATGGCACTGTCATATTTTGGAGCATGAAGATTATGAAATGATGAGACCGTATATTGTTATTCGGTGATGGACTGTTCGCCGTCAAAAATAAGTAGGTGAACTACATCCATGTTCGTTAATCCTGTCTGTATTACCTCTTTTATCAGATGAAATGAAATTGGAAATTTAATAAAATACAACTTCCGAATATTAAATTGATAATCATTGGAGCCAGTTTCGGCGGCTATGGTGGTTATTAAAAATTAATTTAAAAATAGTAAAAAGGGGTTGCTCTATTTTTAGGGCTCCCCTTTTACTTAATTAGTACTGATTTTTATACCTTCAACTAGAAATTTCATTTCGAGTTGCTTCCCATAACATACTAAGTGATTTAGGGCTTTTCACCTGACCAAGATTTTATTCTGTCTTGTCTCCCTTTTCCTCCTTATCAAAACATAATAATTCCTGAATCCTTGGACTTTACGGGTAAGATCCTTGATAAGTTCCTCTACCTCTAGATACAACTCGTTTATACGTATATTCTTTGCTTTTGTTTCTCCTCTTTTTCGTTGCTTTCAACGTCTTTACTTAGCTATGCAAACTTCCCATCAGCCAAGGGCGTTGTCGATATGGACCGATTGGGATTTGGATTAGGCTGGTTGTTCCTTGTGAATCCATCTTGTAAATCTCATCACACAAGTTCGTATCATACCCGAGGAGAGGGTGTCCCCCCATCCCGATGGCTGACGCTGCTAAAAGCAATCGTTGCACGAGCATTCCTGCTTCCATTTGTTGAATGCGATATCCTCTGTGTCCCAGTTCCGTCTGTAAATGATCCTTGTCCCCTGCTACATGTATGCAGAGCGGGACTTGGAACAAATTCACATTATCCGCAGACATTCCGTATTGCAGCTGGAGTCGATGATCTCCGAGATGTACCTGTCGTAATGCATGAGCAACGCTATCATAATGATAAGCACCATCCTGAATGCCTTCTGTATTATAGAAACAACCATATAGTGAGACGCGGGACTCGTGCTTATCTCCTCCATCCAAATCATTTCGATACGAGAAAGAAGCCGTCGCCTCTTGCAGTAGATTGGCCAGTTGCTGTTGACTTACCTTTCCCATAACGAAATCCTTGTCCGGTGAATGTCGTTTTCGGCAGACCGCCGCCAGATCGTATGATAACCGCTTTGTGGGAGGCAGGTCAATCCCTTGCCCCTCAGAATTCATATTCTCCTTATCATGGATCTGTCGAAACGATCGCGTTGATTCCAACATGGACGCTTCATTCATTTTGGTTAACATCGAATACTCTTTTACTCTCCGTGACCGTACGTAGTGATTGCACTGAATCGTTGTCAACTCTCGGCACAATTCGGCTGCAGAGACAAACCCGCCAATGTCATTTACATTTAAAAACCAGATTGTAGGTTCCACCGATAGTGGGATAACCGCATACGCGCTCTCCTCCTGTTCGGATAGCCCAAGCAGGTGGTTAATGGCCCGATCAAGAAATTGGAAGTACACCCCCGATGCGAAGCCAAACCTTTTAGCCACTTCCAGTAACTGTCCAATCAGAACACCAGCATCCAACCCTTGCAGACGGTATGAAAAATTATTATATTTATAAAAATTTTTCCAAAACATTGTTGATACAAAAACAGTACCAAAACAAGCAGACATGTCACAGCGGTTACCAAGAGCCCGGGCTATATATGAATCGAAATTGCCCTCTCGTAACAACACCAAGCGGTGGTGTGCCACATCATAATGGTACATCCCAGCAGGCAAATCCTCCATCTTCAGATACACGTACAATTCGTTTGGATACAACGCTCCTCCAGAAGGAGCAAAACGCCGAAATGACTGCATAAGGTCCGCTTTTTGTTCTGAGGAATCCATGGTCAAGACTGTCTGGCTATATTGAGAAAGACCGAATACATACCAAAGGAAATGACCAATCCTGCGAAGGTCAGGCTTTGAGGGTGTTTCCCATTCCTCAAGCGTCAACGGTACATCCAGAGAAAAAGGAACAACAGGCAAGCCACGGTAGAGCTTATACGCAAGCGGTGCATCTTCCCAATCTACTTCCCAATCCGGTGGACTTACCTTGTCAATGTCAAAATGTAGATTGTATAGAAAAGTCTCTAGACTCATCCTCCTACCTCCTAGTCGCCGCTTATGGAAACGGGTGCGGATGTGGATTTAGTTGTTGAAGTTTCAGTGGTTGTTTCGTATACCCGAGTTCGTTTGGTACCCGAAGTACCCTCTCCAGCCCTGTTACACGGGTAAGATGATGTCCGAATGTCATCGGCAACATCCCCGGAATCAGCACTTTCACGCAATACAATCCGTTCCGTACGGTTTCCGGTGTCGTCTGGTCAACCACAATCACATCGAGGTTCATTCGACGAAACACGTGAAGAATGTCCTGCAGATCTTCGGTCAGGTCTAAATGCCTTGCCTTCCACTTGAATTCCTCGTCAAACGTTCGATACGGACGATTATCATCCAGCAAAAACTGCAGGCGCTCTTCGGCTTGCGGCAAACCGTACAGCATTCCATGATCATCCATCTTCTTTACCAGTGAAGAATCTTGCAACATTCTCACATATTCCTCTTGGTTCGCCTCCAATTTCTCGTCAAGAGTCAGCATCATACCAGCCAACTCGTGAATCGCACTTTTAACCGCTCGTACCGGGTCCAGGTGAGCTCCGGCCGCACAAATGATATTCAACCCCTTTTCCTTCCTGTTTTTCGCCATTGCCCAAACGCTAGGAATACCGTGATCCATTGTCGAGTTAAATAAATATATATCGTATCCCGCCACCGCCCGTACGCGCTCGATCATCAACTGCAATTCTTGGTCGTTTGCGGATTTAGGGTCCAGACGCGGGAGAGTCAACTGCGCGTACCAAGTCATCAGAAATGAATCACGCTCAACTACTTCCAAGATTCCGTAGAGAATCGCCTCCTCTAAACTTCCGCCTAACGCGCATCCGTTTGAAGTTTCATAGACAAATCCGTCGCCGCAGCCCAAGCTGTAATAAGCCAGCAATTCTGGCACCAGAATTGGACGCTCTTGCAAAAACGAATAGCCCCAGACCCAATTAATTGAGCGATCGGGATTAAACGGTTCGAATGGAAAACCAGGCTGTGCATACTGTCCCTTTGCGTGCACGCCTACCTTGATAGGATTGAGTGCTTGATCTTTCAAATTGCGGAAGCTGTCATGAATTACTGTCCGTTTGCCACGGGGTTCTAATCCGCAATACCGCTCCAAACCCTCCAAAATGGCAGTCAACTCACTTATCTTGTATGAATGAGTCCGACCTGCTGCTCCCTCGTCCCCCATGAACAAAGGCAGATTGACACTTACATCGGCAAATGGCGGTACGAGGTCATACATTTTATCATTCAAAAAGCCAGTTCGGTGATCCAGATAGTCTTTGACTAGAACTTTACTCAGATTATCTATCGAACGGCAGCGGTAACTGTCGGCACTGATCTTAGGACTTGGTTGTAACGTAATTCGTGCCGCAGCCGGTGAATCGTCGGGTAATCGTCCACAAACCGTACACAACGGGTCGGCAAGATAGGTATGCCAAGAACTATTCAATGTTTTTAGATTGAATAGTAATACCCGTCCTTCTGAGTGGGGCTTTTCACCTTGCAATACCCTCTGTACCTCGGCCCCAATCAGGTGAGCCATCTGTGAAAGTCCCGTACGAGATGCCCACACGTCACGCTGAGTTCCTCGATGAGCCTCCAGTTTATGTTGTATCTCCCACATCTCTTTACGGTCGCGTCCTGCCATAATACGTCGCAGGTCCGCACACTGGGAGCACCCCGGCGTACCCGGGTGAACGAGCGGCCCGACCACGCCCTCGCCAAATGAAACGAAACCACGTAGCCAAGGGATTCCGATTGGTGGCAACACCTCTTCCGCCTTTTTATGAACAGTGGGATTCCAGGCATCTTGCAGCACCAGAGCCAGATCAGTCGTTTCTGGTATTCCTGCCTCGAAATCGGTCTCGCGAATTACCTGGTATTGGCCGGATAGTTCTCCGCACACACGGTCCGCCAACACCCCTTCTCCGACTACCAATACGACAGCATTCACCTTGTTTCCTCCTCTCGCAACAGCACACCAAACACCCCTGCCAGTTCCTCTTTCAAAAACGGTTCCAGTTTTAGTTCAAAGACCAAGAGCTTCTTTTGGTTCCGTTCCAAATCTTGGATAGCGGACTGCAAAACCTCGGTTTGTGTCGCCTTTTTTCCCGCGGGGATCACTAGGTTTAGCAGTGCCATTTCGTCCTGGATCACGATCGAAACCTCCAACGATTGTGTCGTGAGATTAGTCGTTTGGTTTTGTGCCTCTATAACCGCCTGTTGTAACGCTTTCCGCAATGCCATTGTTTTATTCAAACCCACACCGCCATACCAGCCTTCTTTTGTATCAACCCAGACCACCGGGAAACCGGACACTTCCCTACCTAAGCCGATTGTCGGTGCTCTCTGCATCGTGGTCAATGCCTGCAAATAATACTGGCAACGTTCATCTTCTACCGCACCCAACTGCACCTGAGTTACAAAATTCTTTTGATTGAACTGTTGCTTGCGGAACTCGTCCTCCAAACACCTCTGCAACCCACGGCAAACACCTTCGGCAAACGTTTCCCCCGTTCCGACGCCGACAAATTCCTGAAGTTCTACATTAGTAACACCTATTTCCTGATGTTGAGGCAGAGTTTTAACGAGCAGATCAACGGTTTTCGACACATACACTTCGATCCCGGTCAGACCGGCTTCCCTGCGTGCCTCCTCATGCGTCAGACCTGTACAGATAATGTCTGGCAACAACGCAGCCGGTCCCTCCGACAAGGGTTCGACTGCCTGAATGCGACATTGAGCCAACGGAAGCTGCTTTAAGTCCCCCTCCTCCCAAATATGGAAAATACCTGATTGCGCCGATGTCAACTGGCTGAAGTAAAGAAGCAATCCACTAGACTCACCTCTGCTCGATTCCTGTTCAAGCCGTATATCGATATCTTGAATCCATTCGGCTGCAGCACGTCCGGTCACCAAAGGATGGGGCATGAACGAATGCCAGTTTCCTTCTAAAGTATCCAGCTCAAGCAGGAAGAATTGATTATTCCGTTCCGATTCGGACACTCCTGAAATTTCTTTAAACAATTCAAACACAATCACATTAGCCAACATCGCTCCTGCTGTCGAAGAGTAGGTTGAGAACTGCTGGTCTTTGCCAAGCACAGATTGGTGCATGCGGCGCCAAGCAGACTCCCAACACCCATTAGAGTCTGGTTGCACCAGCGGACCTGCCACTCCCACCTGATGAAGGTATAAAGCGGGGAGGAACACCTTCTTCTCTTTTCTACACACCGAATGAAGAACCCGCAGTTCCTCTACATTGCCCTCTTGCGACACATACAAAATCGAATCAAACGGTTGCACAATCTCCCGCCAAGAACTTACCCCCTCCTTCTGCAGAGTGACCTCCTCTACAGCCACCTCGGGATCTGTTTTACGGGCATGTGCCACGAGTTCCATCAACCGATGTCTATTGGTTGGTACCGAATCCGTAATTAGTACATGGAATCTAGGCAATCCGGATTCAATCAACGCAGAAACCAACGAAACAAAAAAAGGACCAGAGCCAACTGCTAACACTTTTATATGACGATAACCTTGAAAACGGTACGCACCTGAGTCACCTAAACTGTCCAAAAATTCAATTTGAGAAGCATGATTTTTAAGAACCTGATCCGCCAATTGATGCGGACGGTCTTGGCTCACATCTCGAACAAACCCGTTTAGATACAGCACTTCTGCAATTTCATAAACCCTATCCCTGAACGGGCCTGGCAATCCGTCTGTCAAATCCCCCAACGTATGCTCCCCATTGAACATAGGTATCAGTTTTTCAACCCACTGATCGATCGAACTGCCTTCCATACGGAACGAACTTAAGTTGTTCCGAAAATACACACCGCTGTTTGGTTCAGGGAGAAAAAACGTATCCCTTTTAACTTTCAGACGCATTGAAGTGGTCAAATTTGTCATTCCGCTCCTCCTCACCTGTAGCTGTTCACAAATCTGCATCATCACTTTTACTCTATAATACTATGTATTGCAATTTGTCTCTTATGTCTAATCTTATAGAGAAAGGTCCCTGCAACAACTCATGCAGGGACATCTTCTTCTCCAGAGTTTTCGTTAAAAAATAAAAACTAATAACCGCCGCAACGACCACCGCAACGGCCACCGCCACCACAACGGCCTCCGCCACCGCAACGACCGCCGCAACTAAAACAACTAGAGCAACGGAAACAATTAAAGCAACGAAAGCAGTTAAAACAACTAAAGCAACTAAAGCAACGACCAAAACCACCGAAACCACCGAATTGTCGTGACGAATCATCCATATAGTACTGGTTTTGATCCCAGGGAACTGCCTCGCTTGTCTGGAAATCTCCAATATTCAACATTTGGAGTTCATTTTGAAAATCATTCATTTTCATTACCTCCGTAATTTTTCTTAACAAAATGCGAGCAAATAGAAAGGGGGGACAGTATGAACATAAATCAGATAACATCTGTGCAATAGGTGAATCCACCAAAAACTCAAATGCTTTCCCCAATAAAATATGAATAATGATTAGGTATTGTTACCGATTCAAATGCCTATTTTTATTGAGTCTTTGTAAAACCGATATACGAAAAAGGATAATCACATTACTAAAAAGGTGGCGAAGAATAAGGTGAAAAACCTCGAGACATTGCTGAAAAAATCTAGGACCGTGTTGGCACCTAGAGTAGAGCATCGCTAAATCGAAAAGCGCATAAACCAGCTTGTCTAGAACAGTATCACTTCATTTCTTTGACCAACATCATGATGAGGAACTTACTAAGATGGAATGATATGTCACAAATGATTTGTTAGGATGAATTGGATGTGTTTCAAAAAAGGAGGTGTTTTTTTTGCAAAGGGTTGATCTAATCATCCCGATTGAATTTTGCGGGTAAACGGAGAGGTTTAAATAAACAGAAATTCGATGGAAGAAAAAGGGTGATATCGTTATCACCTCACCAATTGAGAATCGGTTCAAAAGTTTGTTAGCATCTGGGGAACAAGTGTTAGAGAAATATTTGAAATATTAACTAGATAAGAAATACTATCATATGAACGTTATTCAACAAATAAATTAAAAGCATATCAAAAAGTATCTTACATTGTAGTTAGCATGATGTTACAAGCGTCTTATATATAATTAGGATAAGGTGAGACAGTCATTTAACCAGTCCCATCATTCCTCTTGAATAAATACCACCTGATCGTGTCCACATGATTTGCAGGACATTAAATGTGGGCAAATTTGGTCCCTTGACGTGTTTGGATATCCATCGCCCATCTTAACCGTTTCTTCATCATTATAATGACCGTAAGGATCTAAAAAATCGGATACTTTACCAGAATCGTCTAGAGAGGTTCCACATGTTATACAATATATTTCCAACTCTTTAAAAGAATTACATAGTGGACACATAGCCATAACCTTCACTCCCCCTTTTTGATGTTCTATTAGTATCCATTTGTTTAATTGGCACAATGTAATAAATAGAAGGATGGCTAAAGTATTCTTTTTGACCATTAGTGAAGATAAAAATGCCAATAGTGTTATAACATTCTAGAAGGTAACATAAGAAAAATGATAAGATCTTTAAATTATTTTTAGCTTTTTATTAGCAATTTCTCTACTTGCCATACACATCTGGTAATGTCGAAGCAGCGACCAGACACTTCTGTTGTATATGTGTTAAGTGGGAGTTTACCCAACCATAGTGGCTCCAGCTCTAATTACATAAATATAGAATCATTAAAAAATCCAGAAATCTCAAACAAAGACTGGTTAGTCTCAGATCATTAATAAATGCAGATTTGCACCACTCTACTTATCATGTCTATCTCGTCCATTGATGAATTTTTAACTTTTTACAATTCACACAATCCTTGAATAAAAAAATCCTAATAAATCGTAAATAAAGAAATAAGTGAGCATTATAATTTCAGTATACTATCAGTGCTTATTCTCCTTTCCAAACCCTATTTAAATCTATGGGCACGTATATTTTATCCCCTTTTATTTGCTTATGTACAATGGGATTTTGAAAGTATCGATCAAAATGTTCTTCTTCTCTTTTATGCCTTGCTCTGATATTCACGCCTAAAATTTGCTCTAAACTATATCCAGTTGATTTCATAGCTATCCCACTTTTCTTAGATTAAAAAATACTTTTTTAATATCTCCATATTTATTCGTAATATTATGATGGTAAAATAAATCATGAATTAAGGTATAATACAGCGGTTAATAAAAAATTTTCTTAATCTGACCATTAGTTTTTCACAACAGATAGTATAAGTTGTTAGAGATTTTTTACACTTCCGTAAAAAAAGAAACCAGGTAAAGGTTTCTATATAAGTTGAATTAATGATTTAATTTTGGCTCATTCATGTGAAACCAGAGTTTCACATGCCTTTCAGCAAAGCTGAAAGGTTGCTCCAACAGGATAGGCCGAGAGAAAGCTCGCTTTCTCCCCGGCCTATCCTGTTGGAGCTTAAATGAGCCAAAAATTTATTAATGCGTAATCTTTAGTTCAACTTATATAGATTGCTGAAGAGGCTGGCCTTAACTCACTCTTGGCGTAATGTTGAAAATTTAATGTGCTGGTTGACTTCGATATCTGTTTGCACGTTTGAAGATTTTTTAAAAACACAATAACGGAATTTTTTCACAACTAGTGTTAATTCGTTTGAAGTAAGCTAAAACCATACGGCAAAATGCTGTTTACCAAAAGATTTCTTTAGGTCCTGAAACATTACCTTTAGACTGTTATTACCTGTGTTCATAATTATTATGGAAATGGTTCACTTACATATTATTAGTTCCTATATCAAAAATTAAAAGGGCATTAAACGTTAATATAAGGTGGTGAGTAATATTGCAACAACAACAGCAAATATGGTTTCCATTACTAGCATCTGCCGGTATCGGTGCGGCTGCGTTTTATAGTATGACCAGAGGTCAAGGCATGGGACAAACCCTTCAACAATTTTTACCATTAGCAACAGGAATGGGTGGCAAAGGTCAACAGATGCAACAACAGCAAAATACGCAAAACACTCAACAAAGTTCAAATAACTAAGTATAATAATAATTCTTTTAATTCTTATCCTTTTTTTAAACAAGGAAGATTTTATGCCATAGGAAAGAAATATCCATACAAAAAAAGCGACCAGTTTTCTTAAAAATTGGTCGTTTTATAACGAATGTAAAATTGCACCAGCCAATAACCTAGCATAAGACTCCAAATACCGCCTCCAAAAAAGGGGCTCCAAATAATGCAAATTGTAAATGACTAGATGTGAATAAAAAATATACAAAATTCCCCCTTCAACACATATATAAATGTAGGGGGAATTTTGTGCTTCTCTATTGTGATTTTTGGTTTTGAGCCGAGCTTTGCACTTGACTAACAATTGTTTGCGCTTGTGCTATTTCAGTTCCAGCTTGTTTGATTGCTTTTTTCTTGAGCCAGAATTGGGTCTGAAGAAGCTTTTTTTAGATTTAGTGAATTCTGTGTAAGAGTAACATTTGCTTTAGCTTAGTTTAATTGATATACATCAATGTTTTGCTGATTTTGTGTCATGAATTTCTCTCCTTTTAAAATTTCACTCCTATATTTTGACCTAGTCTTGAAAAAGTTTCCATTTTAAAATTCTAGTGTCATAAACGTAACTTTAATCCGCTGGCCTGCTTTAGTTTAGGAGGTCACACCAGTTTGATCTCCTGCCTGGTAAATCAGCCTCTTAGGACTCTACATAGCTGTTTTTCCAAATCCACAGCGGACACCTGTGATAATGCTTATAACAAGTTTTTTCACAAAGGTTAGGACCATTCAGTTTAAAACTTTTCATTAATTTCCCATGATTCCACGATTAAATAGGCGGTCTGCGGGTCCATCCCTTTGCCTATTAAATAGGTCATCGCAGCAACTTCCTGCAAGGCATGCGCATATGAAGTATTTTCTGCCTCTTCCAAGCCATAGTTAACAAAAGGGGCAATAATATTTAACACTTGTGATTTCAAATAAGGATATAAAGGTTGTTTGGTTAGTTGCTCTGCCCAAATCTCAGACTCAGGATATTGCGGAAACTGACTGGAATATTGAGGTTGATGATAAGACATGTGATAATGATAAGGATTCATTTTTAACTCCCTTTCTTAGTATTAATTATATTCTGTTTATCCTATGTTCCTCAATTGTCCTGGGATTAGACATTTGCCTAACTACCCCCGGTAGTTCAACAAGAAACAGCATGATCCTTTAATGCGAAACTCATTCATGTAATAAATCTCTTGTGCTTTGTACATGATAAAGCTTGGGAGGTGATTAATATGGCTAATCAAAATCAAGATAAACCTAACAATAATGGACAAAATAATAACCAACAAAATGGCATAATGGGTTCTATTGGTCAAGGGTTGGAAAACGTGATGGACGCTTTGACAGGCGACAATCAAAACAATAATCAAAAAAATAACCAAAAGAATAACCAAGGCAGCAATAATCAAAACAGATAAATCTACAGAACGCCATCTTTTTGGCGTTTTTATTTTATAAGGACTGTTTCATCAAATACCAATTGCCAGATGCTCGATAAAGAAAGTTCCCGTAAAATTAAGTTTTAATCGCTAAATTTATTTCATACAAGAAAAAACCAATACTACTGGAATTCTCTGCCGTCTTAAAAATTCTTCCTCCCTGCTAAAATGCTCACGCTTTGGCGTGCCTTCTCTCAAAGCTAAGATTGAAAAACCTGCCTTTGTCAGTGCTGTGAAGTATTGTTCAATGGTTCGATGGTACTTCACTACTACTTTATCAATCCAGGGTTCCTTTCGTTCCCCTTCAAGAAAATAATCATCCACTATCCAGTTCCCTCTCCTATCCCCTGTTTGCTTACTCGCAAAAGAAGACGTCGTAAGTGGATGCTGGACACTGAAGATAAAGTTGCCATTTTCTTTTAATGATTTATACACGTTGAGAAACAGTTGATCGATATCTGAGACATAATGTTTAGCAAAACGGGAGGTTACAATTTCATATTCGTTCGTTGGGTAAGTATACGACTCCATTGTATCGTTATGTATCGTCCCATTCTTTCCGAATAGATTAGTTTCTGCATTGACTGCCATTTGTTTAGAGCCTTCAACCCCGGTGTAGTGCCTGGCACCTTGATTTAGTATTTCTTTCCCAAATGATGCATCGCCGCAACCTAAGTCTAAAATGTTTTTATCGTGAAAATCACCGATTAATTCATAAATAATCGGCCCTTCAATAGCATTGTTGGGACTATCTTGTCTGCGCCTTCTCTTCAAGTAATTAGATAAAAAATCTGTTTGGTCGTAAGCTCTCGCTCCTCTAAATTCCATACAAAACAACTCCTTAATTCGTGCACTATTATTTTAATAAATTAGTCCTTTGTATCTTAATATCATGAGTTCTTAAATTTCGTAATTTACAAGATTAACAAACAGATTATTTTCTTAACAATCTCTTATAATCCGTTTTTTCTCATGCCTACCGGGTACTTGCATTATGTGTCGTATTTTGGCACAAATCTGACAACAAGGAGTGCTGAAAATGAAAGCAACGAAGCTTAAGAAGTTTACTGCAGGAATCGCCATGGCAACTTTGATTGGATCCTCTGTACCTACCTTGGCAGGTGCTCATTGGGACTCTCCTAAGGATGAGGGTAAACACCACTCTGAACACAAATCTAGGAAACATGACTACAGTGACAATCAACGTTATAACCATTGGAACAACAAGAACAGCTTTATCAATCGGCTGGAACAAGGTGATAAACTGGGCTCATTAACAGTCGAATCTGTAGAAAAAGGTGATGATTCAACAACTGTTTCATTTTCAGGTGAGTTGAATGTGAAAGGATCCTATGATCCCGAATCGGGCCAATTCTCCTTTAAACGATATGGTCAAAAACATTTTGGCAAGACTATTCTCGTAAACAATCAAGCTGATGTTAACCAACTGCTACAAGGACAAGATCAATTCAGCAAGTTAACCGGTACTCTCTCTAACATTCAATTAGTTGCTTCAAGTAATGACTTCACGGTTAAAGCAGATTTAAAAAACCTTCAACCAGCTAATCAGTAGATGTAAAATTAGTACCATTTTGAAAGCCAGGAGATTTAATTCCTGGCTTTTTTTCTATTGCTTTGATCAGCATACAATTAGACAAACAAATGACATCTCAACTTTGTTTCAGTTGATATACTATCTCATTAAAGTCTCCATACAACCTGTCGCGTTAGTTAAATATGGACATAAGAACACGCCTGGTAATATCCAGGCGTGTTCTGATTCTACATTTCCTCTCTTACCACCTGCTTCACCTTTCCTTTTCTTATTAAAGGCACCAATGTTAGTATACTAATCAACATGAGAAAAGCAGCAGTCTCATAGATCGCCACAAGCGAAAATGTTTCCTTCATCCAGCCGGTTATGGTCATCGTAATCACCATCGCTCCCATAAAGAGCGGATTTAGAATACCGTTTACCCTGCCTATAAATGCTTCCTCAGTACTTTGCAAAATCATCGTATTGATTCCGATATGAATGCATGGCATGAAAAGTCCAGAGAAAAATTGAGCCGCTAGCGTCACCCAGAACACGCTTGAAAGTCCCATCCCCAGAAAGCCTATCACACTGGCTCCAAACCCGAGTGCGAGCAGCACCTGCGGAAGTGCTTTTTTCGCCAACGCCATCGTAAGCCCTCCACCGAGAATCATCCCGATTCCAAAGGCGGCCATCAGCCATTGAAGGTTCTCTTTCGGTAATCCCAGCCTTTCCGTTATTATAAAAACGCCAAGCGGCTGCGTGAGGCCGATGGCAAGGCCGGCTGCTGTAAAACAACCTCCTAGCAGAGACAATGACCTGCTATTCCACACATAACGAAAACCATCCTTCATTTCCTGAACGAGGGTAGTTTTCACTGTATTTCGGGATGTCTCACGGTCTGGCGGAAGCAACAACAACACCGCCGCAGAAAATAAGAATGCGATCCCCATTATTCCAATCGCTGCATTGATTCCAAAATGCTGAAACACAAAGGTTCCGATGATCGGTCCTAATATCATGAAAAGTGCGAACATCGTTTGATACATGGACATCCCAAGCTGAACCAGTTCTTCAGAAACATGGAGTTTAAACAGCTTCATGCCGGACGGCTGTGAGAACTGAGAAAGAATCGAAGAAACCAGTGTTGCAAAGAAAATGACCTTCCAGCTTCCAAACATGAGAGACATAAGCACAACAAAAATGGAAACTGCACTTAAGAGATCGCACCAAATCATCGTCCGCTTTGGTCGCCAACGATCAGCAAAGGTTCCTCCGATAAAAGAAAACAAGAAAATAGGTGCAAATTCTGCAACAGAAATTAATGAAACAGCTACCGGATCCGCGTTGGTCTGTTCAATCACATACAAAAGTATGGAATAGTTCCTCACCCATATGCCGATCTGGAGGAAAAACACCGAGAGCAGGATGGTCCGAATGACACGATTTCGGAACAGCGCTCCCATTGATACATTCGATTTTGAACTGCTATTTTCAGTCATAAAAAAGCCTCCTTATCCCTTTTTCTGGACAGGAGGCTTGGTAATGACAAAAAGACAGGGCGCACCTGAGGTACCATCACACTTCTTTTCGTTTATCCAAAAGGCCATATAATCCTATCCAGAAAAATTATCGTACTTATACGAATGTTTTCTAAGAAATAGGATTAATAAATCATCGCCTTTTGGTCACCCTTCCGCTAATTGATGCTCTCATATTAACCTATTATACAGATAAATATCAATACTTATTCCATTTTTTTCCGAAAAATTTTGACGATTAATTCAAACAACATACTGTTTTGAAGGAATTCAATAAACCATTGACTTTATTGGGAAGTTTAAAATGTTCCTAAAGCCTTGCTATATCATCAATATTTCCCGAATATCATCTTCGGTTAAGCTAGAAGAAGCCTTCTCTCCAGGATCGATGATTTCCTCAATCAGATGCCGCTTTTTCTCTTGTAATTCATTTATTTTTTCTTCAATGGTGCCACGGGCAACAAGTTTAATGACTTGTACAGCATTCGTCTGGCCGATACGGTGAACACGGTCGGCTGCTTGCTCCTCGACTGCAGGGTTCCACCAGGTGTCATATAGGATGACGGTATCAGCACCCGTCAGATTGAGTCCAGTACCTCCGGCTTTTAAGGAAATGAGGAATAAATCCCGTTCACCTGCATTAAATCGATTGCAGATTTCCAATCGTTTCTCTGATGGAGTTTGTCCATCCAGGTAGAAAAATGGCAGTCCTTGAATCGCTAAATCTTTGCCTATGAGCTGTAGCATTTTCGTGAATTGTGAGAAAATCAACACTCTTCTTCCTGAAATCTTTGCTTCCTCTATTATCTGCATCAGCTGTTCAAATTTTGCTGAGCTTCCTTTATACCCATCCACAAACAAGGCTGGATGACAACAGATCTGCCGCAAACGAGTCAAGCCAGCAAGGATCTTGATACGATTTTTCCGTAATGTGTCCTTATTCAAATGCTTAAATGTATCGTGCCGCAGCTTCGCCAAATAGGCGGCGTACAGCTTCTTCTGTTCTGGCAGCAACTCCACTGACTCCATGGACTCTATTTTTTCAGGCAGCTCTGAAAGTACATCCTCTTTTACCCTGCGAAGCATAAATGGACGGATTCTTCGGGCAATTCTTTTCCTTGAAAGGTTACTATATTCCTCTAACCCCAGGAATAGCTCAGGAAAAACAACGTGAAAAATGGACCACAGATCCACAAGTGAATTCTCGACCGGTGTACCAGTGAGGGCGAAGCGATGATCTGCCTCTATCCTTTTCACCGCGCGTGCTGTTTGAGTGGCAGGATTTTTAAAGACTTGAGCCTCATCAAAAAACACAGAATGAAAGACTTGTTTTTCAAACCACTCTATATCCTTGCGTAACAGCGGATAGGAGGTAATAACAACATCCATATCCGAAACATCCTTCTGTATGTTAACCCTCTCTGGTTTACTGCCATCAATGACAACGGTTCGTATATCCGGAGCGAATCTGATCATTTCACTAAGCCAGTTATATGTTAAAGAGGATGGACAAACAATAAGAGCCGGTAATTTCTTTCTACGGATATTAGGAAGCTCTGATAGAATGAACGCAATGCTCTGCAGCGTTTTACCCAATCCCATATCATCTGCGAGAACCCCTCCGAAGCCATAGTTTGCGAGTGTTTTCATCCAGTGGTAACCGCGTTTTTGATAGTCTCGCAATATCGATTCTAAACTATGCGGCACCTCGAACTCCAGTCTTTCAGGATTGTGGATGTTTTCCAGGAACTGACGGAACGATTCCTCTAACTTAAATGCGTTATTATCATCAACAGAATCCAAAAGCTGAAGTCCCCGTACGATTGGAACGTTGAATCCGCTTTCCAGATCCTGATCTTGGACAGGAACTGCTTTCAGGAAACGATTAATTTCTTCGATTTCCCTCGTTTCTAACGAGAATAACGATCCGTCCCGCATACGATAATACTTCCGTTTTTCCTCCAAAGCCAATAAGATTTCACGAATATCATTTTGAGGAATGCCATCCATTTCAAATTTGAATTCCAGCCAATTGGTCCGTTCTTTATTTACCTTGACCCTGACCAGCGGGCGGGCATTCTCCCTGAAAATCCTGTTTCTTACTGCCGTAGTTGCATAGATTTGTAAATGCTTCTGGAGTTTCGGAACGACATGGTATAAAAACTCATATTCCAATTCTTCATTATGCAAAACATATCCGCCGTCCGTCCTGGCAAACGAACTATCCTCCATCAGCTCCAGGATCAAGTCTTCCTTCTCCACATCCCGGAACAGCATGGAACCTGATGGGAGTTCACGATTTTCCAAAGGACTGATCACCATATTTTCATAGTGGAACTCCACCCCGGCAAGCAGCCGATTCTTCACACGATCCAAGTATAGCTTGGCAATCAATGGTGTCTTTGCAAACTGGCCGGTCATTGCTCCCGATATTTGGAGATCGCCTAATTTTTTTAAACCTGGAACCACTTTTTCTAGGAAAAAACCTACCTGTCCATGAGGAATCGAAATTTGATTTGTCCCTGAAATATCCAGCATCTGTTTTAAGTCTGCTAGACGTTTGCAGTCCTCGCTTTTCAACTGGGCTAGTTTCCCGTCAAATAACACAGAACGATATGAATCCATTACAATTAGATCACTCAACCCTTTGATCTTCAGGACAAACTTTTTTTCCTCAGTTTCTGAAAAATCAAACTGTAAAGGAAGCGGTCCGTCATGTAAATGAAGAACATCAAATATTCCCCCATCATATGCAAGCTTTACCGATGGTGCTCTTGTAAGCAAAGGTACAAGCTGTTCCCAAGAAGATGGTGGAATGGGCAATAGATGATTGCTGATTGGATAGTCGGATTTGTCCGGCAGTGCGTCCACATACCCTTTTTCATCTTGGACCACTTGGATAAGCTGCCGAATAACAGGATCTGCTTCATTGTGAAAGCAATGAAGGTTTGCGTCGTATATGAATGAATTGGAAAGCCTAATTCGATTGCCATCTTTTACTTGCTCTAAAAAATCCCGGATATTATGCACAGTAGTCGGACCGATCTTAACTTCTATTCCGAACATATGCCGTCCCTTACTTATCGTGACAGGTTTACAGGTAAACTCTGCATCAAGGACTTGTCTGTTTTCAAAATGCAGCTGTTGTCCGCTTGATCGTATCGGCTGCTCATTGAAAAGATTCAGCAAACCTACTGTAAGCTCCTGATTTACTAAAGGTTCAATTTGAACTTCATTTGCAGCAAGAGGATTTGTTCCTTTTCGCTGATGTTCGTAAATCGACAGTAAAACGGCCGCGATATGTTGGCAATCGCTTTGAAAGGAAGCAAGAGCAGGGCAACTGCATGTCGAATGAAGGCCCCCGCCTGCCTCCCTTTCAATGGTGACATGAAAATTTTCTGTGCCCGTAACCGTTGCTTCACAATGATCGGGAGTGTAATTTTTAAATGTTACTTTGTTAGCGCGATAAAAAGCCTCTCCTCTTCTGAAGGAAACTGTACCGCACTGATCTTTAATGATTTTTTGATTTAACTTTATATTCAAATGCTTTGTCCTTCCTGAGGATATTTCGCTTCGGTTATCAAGAATGTCTATACAATTAAAAGTAGTTGTGCGGATAAAAATATAATAATCATTAGTAAAAATAGTATAGCAAAAGAGATGAGTATAAATCCAAGGCTTCGATGTTTAGGAATAGAGTTGAAAATTAAATTATAAAAAATTTCTCCGATAACTTTGTCCTTTAAGATATCTATCCTGAATATAATCTAATGAATCTTGCGCCGGGGGGACTAATATGTTCATCTTACTTGAAAAAGCTGTCATGGGAATGGCTCTATTGCGAATTTTATCGGGCAGTATTGAAATTTTTGCTGCTTTTTTAATGATTCGCTTTAATGAAATTGAAAAAGCGCTTATCATCAATAGTTCTCTTGCGATGATTGGACCAATTATATTAATAGTGTCCACGGCAGTAGGTATGATCGGAATGGCTGGCAGCATCTCCTTCGGTAAGTTTTTCTGGATTCTTATCGGAGTAGCATGCATCCTTTATGGGATTAGAAGCGGTTGAATAACAATAAAAGCATTAAACACCCTTAATACTTAAAAGGGCAGCCCAAAATCTGGCTGCCTTTCCATCTATTTCGAATCATTAAATTTATTTAAAGCTTCACGATGTGCTATGAACCCTTCCGCCCGAGGTTAGTGTTGGAATCACCTGCAGTTTCATTTGGTCTGTCATCTGTATTGTGCAACTGTGTCAACGAATGGAATGAATCATTCCAGATTATCCCGACATTGCTGTTTGAATGTCTCTCAGGACTGATGTTATCTCGTTCCGGCATAGTGCTTCTCCCCCTTAAATTATCAAGATCCTTTATAGTATCTGTTGTACCTTTCCTTCCATTCAGCCATTAAAAGTAAATAAGACTGAGCCATATTTGCATGAATGAGCTAATCAGAGGGAATAACTATTAATAATAATACATGGGAGGCGGTTGTATGGCGCGCAATCACACGGACACTGATGAGAACACTGGTTTACCAAATGGCAACCCGATTAGAAATCAATTGAAAAGCCGAAATTCAACCGATTTTACAAGCGCCACACTAAGGCGTCTTGCTTTAATGCATAGAGCGCGTTCACGCTAAAAAAATGTAGCTTAGGAGCTTTTTCATCCATCTGTCTATTGATTAACCGTATAAGTTTTTCGATCTATCGCACCCTAATCGTAAGTACATATTGGTTAGGGTGAATAGTTTGCAGAATGAATGGTTTTCCATTATCCCTTTTTTAATCGTTATTCCTATTGCTATTAGAACCAAGCAGGTGTTGCCTGGTTTGTTTGCAGGATTGTTAGTTGGCTCCTACTTGCTGCAGCCCACTCTCGTTGGCGGCCTGGAGAAGATGGTGCAATTTTTAGTCAAAGGGCTAATTGATGAAAATAATATAAAAATCCTCTTGTTCCTATACGCTTTTTCCGGATTGGTCGGAATGATCAAGATTGCCGGCGGAATTCGCGGTTTTGTTGAGGAAGCTTCATCACGAATACAAACGAAAAGAGAAGCTCTGATTCTTACATACCTTTCCACGATAGGAACTTTTGCCGCTCCAAGCTTTCGTTTTGTGACGATTGCCCCGATCATGCGCGCCCTTCTAAAGAAGGTAAAAATGTCCACGCAAGAATTGGGATTTGTGATAGAAACAACCGCGACTCCGATCATAGTGCTCATTCCGATTGCGACGGCATTTGTCGGTTATATGACTTCGATCGTTGATATCGCCATTAGGAATGAACAAATAGACGCGGATCCATACAACCTGTTTCTCCAAAGCATTCCGTTTAATTTCTTCTCGATTGTGATGATTTTGCTTGGCATCTATTTAAGTTTTTTTCATCATTCTAAATCCACGGAAGACAGTGACCCTGAGAAAATTGGTGAACAAGCTGAGGATGAAGATGACTGGCATAGCTGTGATCCGGCAGTAGGCAGGGATTTACCGAACAAGCCCTTGAACCTGCTTATTCCGTTGTTTTTAGTCGTCAGCTTAACACTCTTGCTGACATGGTGGGACGGTTACAAAAAAGAAAAGGGATTTCTTTCTGCATTCATAAAAGCAGATGTTATGGATGCCATGCTCATTGCACTGCTTTTTACGTCGTTATTTACTTTCTTGTTCTTTAAGCTTCAGAAAATGAAAACGGCTGATTTGCTGAATAGCTTTATTTTCGGCGGAAATGAATTAATGTCTGTTATTGTATTGCTGGCCGTTGTTTGGGGGCTTTCCTCGGTAACTGAGGAGCTCGGTTTTTCTGGCTTTGTGACTGAGAATGCAGGTTGGATACCAGCATCCATAGTTGTGCCACTACTGTTTATTTTTGGTGCGGCTGTCTCGTATTTTATTGGGTCAGCGTGGGGCACATGGGGTATCCTGATGCCGCTAGGAGTATCGATGTCCGTTGCGGCGGATATTTCGCTTCCGCTTGTGATCGGAGCTGTTTTTGCGAGCGGGACATTTGGGGCCTTTGCATCGCCATTAAGTGATGATACAAACACAATTGCACGAATTTTGAACTTATCCGTTTTGGAGTATGCGAGGTTTAAGTTAAAGCCGGCTTTGATTGCAGCGGCCATTACAGCCGTTTTATATGGAGCGACTGTTTTCTTCTTTTAATGAAACCTTGATACCAAAAAAGAGGGGCTTTAGGTCCCCCTTTTTTGATAGTATTCTTCATCTTACATGAAATCATCAAATGCGGTGGGCACTTTTCAAATTCATCGGCGTATACATTTGGCAATGGTATATCATTTGAACCAGCCCTTACGCCATAACCAGATGAGCATGCCTAAACCGACAACAAGCATAACTCCTAGTACCCCGAAATAACCACGATGCCATGTAAGTTCAGGCATATATTCAAAGTTCATCCCATAGATACTGGCAATGAATGTTAATGGAATAAAAATGGATGTCATAACGGTCAGTGTCTTCATAATTGCATTCATTCGGTTTGAATTTAATGAAATGTAACTGTCTCGTATATCAGTAGTCATTTCCCGGTTTGACTCTATCATTTCGGAAAGTTTCAGCAAATGGTCATGAATATCCATGAAGTACACCCGTTCTTCTTTCGGTATGATCACTCTTTCCGAATTAAGAATTCTATACACCAATTCACGCATTGGAAAAATGGTTCGGCGCATTTTGAGCAGTTGGCTTCTAAGTTCAAAGACTCCTTCAATAAAGTTTTTATTTGCTTCTTTGGTTTCAAATTCATTTAAATCATCTTCAATTTTATAAATATTAGGGAAAAATTCGTCCACAATTTTATCCATGATTAAATAAAAAACGTATAATGTGCCTTTATCCAGAGAATTATCATCCTCCATTAATCTTTGATGAACCATTTGCATTTCAGGTGATGCCGATAAATGGAAAGTGACGATGAAATTTTCGCCAACAAATACATCCACTTCTTCTGGTGTCAGCGAGACTTGATTTAGAGTATGCAGCACAAAAAAATCATATCCATCGTAATAATCGAGTTTCGGACGCTGTAAAAATTGCAAGCAATCTTCAATGGCCAACGGATGAAAATCGAAATGAGTTTTAAGCAGCATAGCCTCTTCTTCAGTAGGTGCATCAAAATCCACCCAATACCATTTTACATCTGGATCGGATAATCGATTCAGCGGTAAATCATTCATCACCTTTAAATCGTTCATCACCGCAAAAGTACGAATCAAGTACCATCAACCCCTTTATTTTTTGGAAACACCACGATCCTGCATTTCTCTAAAACTTTCTATTTGCATGAATTCAACTGCGCCTAATGTCAGCCTTTACGGCTCTTTAATCGGCGAGTTTTCTTTATGTTCTACCACTTCAACTAGCTTAAATAAAAAATGGTAAATGAGATTATACGCTTCTCCAATTGACAATTCTTCTTTAAAGCCGCCCGTATAGTCCAAGGCAAAGTTTAAATTCCATAAACCTTCATCAGGATTAAACAATAAGGAAAACTTTGCATCGTCTCCGTGTAATTCATTTTTGAGATGAGTCTTTAAAGCTGTTCCGAATTTCTTCTGCAGCTTCAATCCTAACATGATGTTGTATGTTCCGAATACATCGTCCGCCTCTAAAGAAACAGCATCCACACCCACAAGTTCCCACCAATCAGATTCCAGGTAAATAAATTCATTTTTATGTTTTTTTAAGTACTCAATAGGTTCTGTTAGAAACTGCGGTTTTTCTATAGTAATAACTTCTTCTGATTCTTTATCACATCGCTCAATATGCGCGTCTGAAAAGCGGGAAACTGGCTCTGCTAAAGTGATGTTTCCTCTTAATTCTTCAGCTATCAACTGATGTTTCTCTGCATATTCTTTTTCCTCTTTATATATATGAACTATTATCGCATCGCCTTTCTGTGAAGATTGCTGTTCTTCCACTGATTTCATTATTTCCGATATGTATTTTTTTATTTGGTTGTGTAGCATTGTTTGAATCCTCCTATCTAGTAAATCTATCCTAAGTGTGAATTATTGCTATTAAGTAAGATATATTTTGCAAAAAAAAGGAGGGGGTCCCCTCCCCCTTTTTCGGTTTTGATATTATTCTTCGTCTTCCATGATTTCTTCAAATGCGGCGGATACTTTTTCAAATTCCTCATCACTCTCAATGGCTGAAAAGTCGCCATCACTGTCGATTTTTAAAAAGAAAACATCAATATCATCACTTTCTTCTTGAATGTCTTCTACAAAGCTGACTGCTGCATATTCTGTGTCTTCAATAACGATTGTACCCATTACCTCAACTTCATGCTCTTGCTCATCCTCATCGCTGATCGTGAAGATTTCGCCCGCTTCAATTCGATCCATGTAAATTTCTCCTCTCTAAAGCAAAGTAGTAATCCTATTCTTAATCTTCCCTAATTCTTATCAAAATAACGCTTTAATATCTTTAGGAAAGTGTAAAATACCACTGCAAGTCAGCCGATGATTATCAAAATCGGATAAACTCCCTTAACCTGAAAATGTAAAAATATTGTCTTATCCTGCGCTTTCCCAGGAAAAGTAGTGTATCGTTCGTTTAAGTTAATGAAAAACTCATCAGCTTCCATTATAATTTATATAGATGCTTTCAAAGGAGAAAATAAATGAATGAAAAAGAGATACAAGAAAAAATAATCCAAAACTATCAAAGTGAAGAAAAGATGATGATTCTCGTGTTTGCTCAATGGTGCGTTAATCATGACCTCGATCCAACAGAAATATATATAAGGGCTTATCCCAATCAGGCCTCTAACCTGGCTTTAAATGAAGTACTTGATTTGACGGTGCCTAAAGAAGAAGCAGGTGAAGTTGCTGACGAAACATTGCTTGGTGTCTTATCACTATTTGGCAACGATGATTTAGCATTTGTCGTTACTGAAGAAATCAAGAACATGAAAAAATAGTTGTAAGTGTAGGAATCTTCCCATTCAATTCGGCTGCAAACATTCTCCCTCACCTTCCTATTGTTAACTTATAACTATTAACTTCTTAACTTTTCATGGATTTTGTAATTTCAAGACCTTCAATAAAGAGTGTGTATTGTAAAGCATGCTGCAGAGTACTAAAACATTTAAAATTGCCTAAATCCATGCCGGCCTTGACTATTCCGCTGCTTATGACCGGTGAGATGCCAATGAGAAATGTTTTTGCCCCCAGCAGTTTGACCGAATTTGTAATGTTGTGGATGACCGACGGTGTAAATTCATCAAGCTCTTTAACAGCGGTCAAATCAAGAAGCAAATAGCGTGCTCCGTATTGGACAACACCTTGTAGAATCTTTTCATTCAGTTCACTAGCATGGGGATCTTCAAATTTGCCAAACAAAGGGATTACGATCGTATTGTTTAATACCGGTATAACTGGTGAAGATAGCTCCCTTATTGCGTGCTTTAAATCTAAGCTTTTTTGTTCGACCATGTTTTCTAAATGCTGTATCTGCTCTTGTTCTTTCCGTTTTAAAATTGTTTTCAGGTCATTCGTTACAACGTTCGCGGAAGGAGTAATCATAATAAGCGAGTACTCTGCTCCTTCTTTCTTATGTTCATACCACATGTCTTCTCCAAAAAGCATGCTAAATAAACCTGCTAGATAGCTAAAGATAAAGCATTCAGCGGGTGTAAGACCTTGATTGCTGTCATTTTCTTTTGTAAGCTTCAATAACATGATTTTGCTATCCTCTGATAAGTCGGTTACTTCCACTGTCCCCCACCCTCCCTTTAATTTCAAAGAGGAGAGCGTTTTTATAAATTCGGGCTTATTGCCATGTATATTTATCTGTTCAGCCGCCGATTTTCCAGTACGATAACCGAGTTTCTCCATGATAGATGTTGATTCCGGTGAATCGGCAATTTCTTCAATAATTTCAATGAAGCCGTTTATGAGAGTTTCATTTGAGAATATTGTTACATTCTGGTTAGATGAATCAGACATATTGCCAACTCCTTTTTTTCGGTTAACGAGAAAAATCCTACACATTCCTTAAGTATAAATAATAAATAGAAATATTTACATAACTTTCTTTCAGATTCGACAATTTTCTAGCCTTGAGGCATATAAGGAATGTTCTACTACAAATAAACACCTTTCGTTTAAGAGTAAAATTACAAAAAGACCACTAAGTGGTCTTTAAAAATAATAAAGTTGGTTGTTTTCCATTCTTAGAACATGGGAATGCTATTTGCTATTAACTAAATGAAACTGTTAGAATTCAAATCTCCTTTTTGCCGCCCATGATCCTTGGAGTTTCCTAATTTGAATGATTTGCCCTGTATGGTAGGCGTCGTGTCTGATTACACCCATAATTGCTTCTGCAAAACTCTCAAAATCGTCTTCTTGCAAGCTGGTAATCGCCTGTTTTAGACCCGCATGAATTTCATTTATTTTTTTTACTATTTGTTCCCATGCCTGATCATCATCCGAATTTCCCTCTTTGAATGTGAGGTCGTTCTCACTCACTTTGTTAAATTGATTCATTCTGCCCTCTAATTGGTAAAGAAGCCGTTCTTCAAAATAGAGCATATGATTTATCGTTTCCCAGATGCTATTGACCGATTCCCCAGCTGGTTTCCAAGTAGCCTCTTTGGCACTCAGGCCTTCAAGGGCAGCTGTTAGAGGTGGATACCAATCTTCTTCGTAATATGAGAATTTATGCTCGTTTGTTAAGAGATGAATGTTTGACATAAGATCTCCTTTCATATTAAGGACTCCTTTTAATGATTTTTCCCTGATTCTACTGCGTTTCAAACGTCATAAGGAAGGGCCTATTCAAAAAATATATTTCTGAATAAGCCCCGATATGCCCTGTTATGATTATTTGTACCTGAGAGAATGAATATATTGTATTTTATCTTCCGTAACTAAAAGGTTTTTTTGAAAAATCGTTGTCTTTCGAGATTCGACCGATAATTTGTTTAATAACATGATTACTCTTTCTCGCTCGTTTTCATCCAAGAAGAATTCTAGACCGTATTCATAAACCTTATATTCTACTTCATTTTGCCAAACGATATGTCCAAGGATATGAAATTTTTCACCAAGGATTTCGGTCATTATTTTTAAAGTGATGTCCGGTCTTACGGGCATATTAATATGTGACAAAAAATGAAGTCCTCCAGGTCCGATATTATCCATTATGATTTCTGTGGCGCCCAATGAAATTTTCTTACCTTTAATATTTAGTATCGTCATTTTGCAGCTTAATGGCACCGGAAGGTCGATTCGGAAAAATTTACGTCGATTTTCCCCCTGTTTATCTGATTTTTTTTTGACTTTTGGTTTAAGAACAACGGGCATTAATAATTTTTTAAAAACCTCTGCCTCAATCGGTTTACTCAATATATAGCCTTGTATTTCATCACAAGCAAATGTTTTTAATAATTCCAGCTGTTCGTCGGTTTCAACACCCTCTGCAACTACTTTCATATCCAATCCGTGAGCTAGTTGTATGATGGATTGAGTAATATTCGCGTCTTGACGATTGACAACGATTTTTTCGATAAATGTACGATCGATCTTTAAATAATCAAATTGGAACTTCTTTAAATGACTGATTGAAGAAAAACCTGTGCCGAAATCATCTAATGAAAGCTTTATGCCAAGTTCTTTTACGAACTCAACGGATTTCCGGACTACCTCTTCATTTTGCAGGATAGTACTTTCGGTTATTTCGAATTCTAACATGCTGGGGTCGACATTCATTTCTTCTAGAATTTGCAGAATTGTAGAGCTCCAATTAGTCTTTAGAAAGCTGTTAGCCGATATGTTTACTGATATTGGAACCACAGGTACCTGCTCTTTCACCCAACTAGTTAATTGTTGGCAAACGTTGCGTACCACCCAATTCCCTATTTCAATGATAAGCCCCGATTCCTCGGCCAAGGGAATGAATTCATCCGGTGAAACAAGGCCCCACTCTGGATGTTTCCAGCGGATAAGCGCTTCGGCCCTGACGATTTTGTTTTGACTTAAATCAATGCGCGGCTGGTAATGGATATGAAATTCATTTTTAGCCAATGCATACCTTAAATCTTTTTCTAGCAAAAAAGATTTATACGCTTGAATATCCTTAGAAGCCATATAGACTTGGTAGTTGTCTTTACCAAGTTCCTTGGCGCGATATAAAGCTGAATCAGCATTTTTGATTAACGCTGCTGCGTCTAAACCATCCTGTGGATACATACTAATTCCGATACTTGCGGTTATAAAAAGCTCATAATCCTTTATAAAAAAAGGATGTTTGATTTCATTGATGATCGTTTTTGCAAATTTAATGATTTCATCTATCTCAAGATACTTCGAAACCAGTATGGCAAACTCATCGCCACCCATTCGTGCAATAAAATTGTCGCCCGTCAAAAGGTTAGATAGTCTTTCTGATAGGCTTATTAACAGATCATCTCCTACCGGATGACCCAGAGAGTCATTGATACGCTTAAACCCATCGAGATCAAGATAGATAACAGCGAATTGCTTATCTTCTGTTTGGGATTCTTCTATTAATGAAGATAATTTCTTGTCAAATAATCTTCTATTTGGCAAGTCCGTAAGATAATCATGATGTGCGAAATGCTCCATTCTGGCAACGGCTATTTTTTGATCTGTAATGTCCGTTATGATTCCTGTTAACCGTGTCACCTCTCCGAAGTCATTCAAAAGCGGGATTGTATGATCCCGAACCCATCGGATACCATCATTTTGATGGGTAATACGATATTCATGCTGTATGGCTTTGCCTGAGAATAATTCCCTTTGCAAAGATAAGAATCCTGGCAAATCTTCTGGATATACGATTTTTTCCCATTCCACCTTCTCTTGCATGATTTCTTCCTGTGTAAAACCGCAGATTGGTTCCACTCCTGCAGATACAAAGCGAAATTTGTCAGCATTAAGATCTTTTGACCAAATGCCGGCTTCAATATTCGAGTAAACATTTTGGAATTGCTCTTCATTTTCCTCTGCCAATTTCCGCTCGGTAATATCATGGATGATTCCCATCAATCTGACCGCTTTACCATCGTCATCGACGATTAAATCAGCTTTCTCAGAAATAACTCGTTCTTTACCATCGCCTCTATGAACCCGATATTCAATTTGATAATTTTCATTATTTTGCAGTGAAGAAGTAACGACTGTGTCGAATCGCTCACGATCTTTTGGATGGATGAATTCAATAAGCTTGTTATAGGTTGGTACAAATTCTTCATCCGGATGAATTCCTAATATACGGAATATTTGTTTGGACCAAAAGATTTTTCCAGTTGTAAGGTCCGAATCCCAGCTGCCGATGTTTGCATTCATTTGGGAAAGAGTAAGTCCATTTTGGATGTTTTTTAAAGTAGCTTCCTTTTGTTTTATGTCGCTGATATCCTTTGCAATACCAATGACACCAATAACTTTATTATTCGTTATGATTGGAATGCTTGTTATATTTGCCTCAATCGAACTTCCGTCTTTATGTAAAAGAGAAATATCGAAATTCTCAGATGAACCATTTAATGTTTTTTCAAAATTAGCAATGGTTTTAATCAAATGTTTGTTAACAATAAATTCTGTAAAAGATCCATTGATTTCTTCTGGTTTATATCCTAAACGATCCACTCGCTTATTAACTGCTTCTATATCCCCTGCTACATTTAAGGTAAATATAATATCTGGATGGTAATCGAATAGAGAAGTTAACGTCTCATAGCTATAGAGGTCTGCATCTGCATCAATTTTGAGGTTTGCACTAAATTCTTCCTCTGTTTTGTTTCTCTTATGATGTTTTTGGTTTATAAAAGGCAACTTTAACACTCCTAATAAAATTAAGTATAATAACCGTAGCATTGAATCAATTTATTGAACGGAACTTTCTTTAAACGTGATATTCTATCTAAATGGTAGAGATGGAAGAAGTTTCGTTTTTATTCTACTTATATCGACACATTTCGACATTATTCCATAGTGTATATAGGAAATTTTAAATGAAGTGTTAACGTTGTAAACTTTTTTGAGTGAAGCTTTTTTCATGTTAATAAATACTCCTTCTAGAAGATAGCTCTTTGAAAATAAAGCAACTGACATTTCTATAATTTTGTTCCTATTCTAAAGATGAATATATCCGCTGTATAAAACCAGCAATAAAAAAGAGCCCTTTTAGGCTCTGTATAAATAGATTTTTACAAAAAAACAAGATTGTTTCATTCTACATTTTTTACGTAAATGGCCTGCGAGGAATTTGTGATGATACAATCTTCTAAATCCTTTGTATTTAATAATCCTAGATTTAAAGCGGATTTGATCTTTACCTCATCCGGCTTTTTTTGAATAAGCTCATTCATATTTAACTCTTCCAGCCTTTTTACTGTTAAATCCTGCTCGAATTTTTCAGTTGTTCTTATTTGTCTTTGCAATTTATAATCACTGATGGTAATTTCGCCTTTAACATTCTGGCCAACTGACACGTCAAAGTAATTATTAAACACTTTCTTCAGTTGATCCAATTGAGCTTCAACTTCCTTTTTCTTGCGATTCAATTCTACGTATTGAGCTAGCATCTCTTTCGTAATCAAGAATTCAATATCTTTTTTCACCATACCGCCCCATTCCCCAAATAGATATTTAATCATATTGTGAAGATGGCTTAGATATTACTTTAACTTAATAAGTCTTGAAACTTTTTTCGTTTATCATTTATGAAATCCCAGTTTTCCTTTATCTATATTGTGAATTATCTACCATGCTCTAGGAAAAAATGATAGGACAGGAGGTGATTTTCATTGCGACACTTACGAACGATAATGGTTAAGTTTGTTTCTACTCTGGTTCTATTGTATATTGTTCTAAGCCTTGCATTTGGAATGTCATTCACAAGTGTTGTTCTCATTGCTGTTACTTTGAATGTAGTCGCATATATTATTGGGGACTTGGTCATCTTACCAAGAACTAATAATTATATAGCTACGCTAGCTGATTTTAGTATATCGCTGATAATCATATGGTCATTGGTTTCGGGTATGACTACAGTCGGAAATCCTATTTATATCACTTTTATTGCCGCTACTTTGATAGCGATGTTTGAGTATTTGTATCACAGGTATGTTGCAAGGAACACTTTTCCGAGACGGTTTAGGCCGCGATGGCTACAGGGAGTTCAGTATCAGACGGAAACGGCAGAAGAGATTTATCCCTTTACTCCCCAAGATAAAGAAAAAAAATAAACCCATCTTTTTGGGTTTATTTTTTTGACAGTCTCATTATTGGGATGTTAATAGTGATAACGCTCGGCAACCTGCAACCAATCTTGCTTAAATAACGGCCATAAATTTGGGCGACGTCTGACTGCCAGGGGATGGTAAGCTACTGCAGTCGGAAATCCATGAACATCATGCCAAGAACCGCGTAAGGATTTTACATCAACGTCCTCGTCTTTAAAGAAAGATTGAACCGCGACGTTGCCTAAGCATAATAATGATAGTGCCCAGTCCGATCATCCGGTTACCGGAATAGATTGGTATGATGCTTATGCATTTGCTGCATGGAAGGGAAAGAAGGTACCTACAACTGATCAGTGGGAGAAAGCTGCTAGAGGGGTAAATGGCTATGATTATCATGCAGAGGAAAACTTTATTAATGATTTCATCCACGCTTTTGATATTGAAGATTTTTCAATAAATAAGTGGAGAGAAATTTTGATTGAGCGAAGTGATATAATAAAAACTCATTCCGTTTTTAAAAAGGATTCTAACAAATCTCCTTTTGGTATTATCGGAATGATAGGAAACACTTGGGAGTGGACAAGAACAAGATATATGGATCAAAAAGAGCAAGAACCAACCTTTAGAGGTATGGATAAGTCTCTAGTTTGGGATGATTAGTCAGGATGGATCATTGTAAAGGGTGGATCGTTTACAAGTGCAGGAGAATTATTACATCCTGCTTTTTATGATAAAAGATTATTGATTGAAAGAAATAATGATGTTGGATTTAGATGTGTTTACGAAGTTTAAGAAGCGAGGGAGAGAAAGGTGAATAAATCTTTTTACTATCTTTGGGTCAGTATCTCTTTTGGAAAGCTTGCCTTATCATTATATACAATGACCATAACCTTAACTATTTTCTCGATTACTCATTCCGCTACTCTTGCTTCTGTAGTTATGTTCATTCATGTGATTGGTAAACTCTTGAGTTCCTTTGTATTCCCTCTGGCTACAGAAAATACACCATTAAAAAAAATCTTAAGTATGTCTTTACTTACTCAATTGCTTATAATTGCATCTATACTAGGTATATTAATAACGGAAATCAACCAGGTTGTGCAATTATCGCTTATTTTTTCATTGATCGGCCTAGCAGGATTTATGGATGGGTTTGCCTCCCCATCCCGTATGTCACTAATACCCGAACTGGTGCAAGACTCGAAGACAGGAAAAGCAAATAGCCTTGTTAGTACAACTGATCAAACATTTGCTTTACTTGGGTGGTCTTTAGGACCGATAGCCGTTAATTATTATGGAGCCAATTGGGCTTTAATAGTGAGCATAGGCCTATTAGCACTTTCTTTATTTTCATCATTACAAATAAAAACCACAAAGATAAAAGAAGCAAAGAAACGACCGAAATGGGAAGTTATTAAAGCTGGTTGGTTTATTCTTTTCAGTAAAAAAAATCATATGAGAACTATTACAACTATGGATATATTAGAAGGAATTGCCTCTGGGATTTGGATAGGGGGAATAACCTTGGTATTTGTAAATGAAGTATTAAAAAAAGGAGAACAATGGTGGGGTTTCATAAATTCAAGTTATTATGCTGGAAGTATTTTAGGTGGAATACTTATCACTTTATTCTCCATTAAGCTTCAAAAACATTTAATCAAAGGGATTATAACAGGTTCGTTTATGGTAAGTATCTTGGTCCTTTTTTATGCCATTAACAGTACCGCCTGGGTAGCTCTTGCCTTAGTAGTCTTGATGGGTCCCTTTTACCAATTAAGAGATATTTCCCAGCAGACTTATATACAGAAAGTCATATTAGATAATACATTATCCAAATTGTATGCAGCGAAAGATAACCTTTATTATTTAATATTTGCACTTTCTGTATTTATTACTGGTGTGATTTCAGACTATGTGGGTGTAGTTTATGTCTATTACTTGGCATTTTTCCTGTATTTGACCTCAACAATTTTTGCTGTTTTTACATTCCGAAAAGGAAATCAAAGCTCACAGATTGTTAATGTAGGTAATAAATATCAGTAAAAGGCTTGTAAAAGGATTAGGAATTATCGTAATATCGACCAAATTTAATGGGGGAAATTTTTAATAGTACAATAAAAATAAAGCCGAAAATTCCTTTGCGTAGGAATTTTCGGCTTTCTTCTTGTTCAAATTTGTTTAGCGTATGTTTTCCGCGTTTTGTTGGCAGGACCCCAATATAGATGTAACATACAAATCAATCGCGTCTAAGCCGACTTCATTGGCAGCTTTTTGTAAAGTTTGTCTCGTGCCGCAAACAAAGGGGCTTCCCTCTCGGTCCTCACGAGCTCCAGGGTTATCAAGAATAATCATGATTGGCGCATCTGGATTTCCTTCGCCCCAGACCATCCGTGATCCATGCTCGTAAAGTCCACATTCGCGGCATGATAAATGCTTCTCCGGAGTTGGTTCTTCCGGCCATATGACCGGACAAAAATCTGTCATTGTTTTCACCTTTATGGGTTATTGTTAGGAACCTGCTATTTATTGTGTCCGCTTATGCTTTTTTAATGAAAAGATTCTGGATTTTACCGAAGTTATCGATAAAGGTGTAATCAATATCTATAATTTCTCTAACAATAAGCGAATGAATAGAAGAACCGCCCAAAATTTCGGCGGCTTTTTGAAATCATTGAATATCCATTTCACTCATTGAATCCATGTGGCTGGCAATCATCGCGATAATCGTGGTTGCTTCTTCCTTACTAAAAATGAAGTTGGTTTCGTCTTTTATCAAGTCTTCATCATCCGTCCAAATCCGGTTGATCCGCTTGAGAACGCCATCACCTGTTTCCTGGATGACCCCGAATTGATAAGTAACCTCTACTTCATTTTCTTCTAAATAAGCTGTCACTTCAGGGGTTTCCCATTCTACATCGATCTCTTCTAGAAGCTGAATGTCTCCGCTCTCATCCAGATCATGTAAATCCTCTTCATCCACATAACCATCTTCGTTCAAGCCCTCATCGTTCACATAGTCGTGTAAGCTCTCATGGACTGCATCAACGATATCCTCTATATCAGATAGGACTACCTTGCTAACGTGACCAAGATCAGGTTCAAAAGATTCCATATAGAATTCTTCATTATGCGGGTCAAAGAATAAGGTAGTAAAATACTCTCGTTCATCCTCTTCCCCTTCTGTGAAGAATTCGATTCTCGGATGTTTTGCACCCCGTTCAATCAACATCCCGCCGTTTTGGTCGTATTTATCACAGATGGATTCAAGGCTATCTTGTAATTCCCCGCATACTCGGTCAAACCATTCTAAAGACATGCGCACATCCCATCCTTTCAAGGTTATCGCCTTTATTATTACCCTACAGGAGGCATACTTCACGTTCCATTTGGTGGAAACGCTTTTTGTGTATAGGATGTAATAACATTCGGTCGAAAAGGAATAATCGGTGTTAGGCATTTAAAAAAATGTCTTTATTATTTCTTCATAATTATCACATGTCATGCAGCGATATTTGATCTCTAACGCGTCTTCTTTTGCAAAATGAATCGTCTCTTTCTTGCATTTTTCACAAAACTTATTTACCTGTGCTTCAACCATTAACAGCGACTCCTTTATTAAAGGTTTTTCATATTTTACCCATATGAAAAAAACTTATGGATCCGGCCCATTTATTTATTAATTTTTCGTTTAAAGATAAATTCCTGCGTCTGTTCGTCGTCATGGTGCTTTATTAAATAGGTCGTTACGAGTTCCCAGCCGTATGCCCCCAATTTATTCAGTTCATGCTCGGATGGGGCAATAGATTTGATATACTCCCATTGAATTTCGCTTATTTTAAGGTTTCTCAGTCTCATTAGTTCATTTTTGTTCCATTCCTCTTGTTCTTTTTTACTTTGTGTCTTTCTCTCCTGAATTTGCTTTTCAAACAGCAATTTTTTCGGTTTAGCACATTTTGGACAAGTATTATCGATAAAAGTCACTAATCTTTTGCAATGAAAACAAACATTTGTCTCATTATCCATTTCCATCACCTCTTATGAAAAAGATATTCCCGAGGCTTAGATAATAAGTCCTTTATCATTATGTTTTTAATGTTTCTTTATAAATAAAAGGATTTCATCAAGGTTTTGAGGTGTCTTTTTTGTAGTGATCATAGAAAACAGATCGCCTTTTTCACGGATTCGTTCGCTTATATTTACTATCGAGAAGTCAGTCGGATGGAAGCCGACTTGTACTTCCTCCCATGTGACAGGTGTGGCGACTGTGGCTTGTGGTTTTCCTCTGGACGAATAAACGGCTGGCATTGTTCTGCCTTTCCACAGTTGTAAGTAGTCAAAATAAACCTTGTTTTCTCTTTTTTCAACAGCTCTTTCTAACGTTAAAGCGCTAGGCATCTTCTCAACTAAATATTCAGCGATAAATTTATTTATTTTTCTTGTTTCTTCAAATGGATACTCTGAGGCGATAGGAATGAAAATTTGCATACCGGTTGAACCTGAGGTCCTGGGAACAGAAGTGAGCCCCAAGGATCCTAGTACATCCTTCAGTTTCAGTGCGATCTCTAGTACAAGATCGAAATGTTCATCATCAGGAGGATCTAAATCGAACACCATTTCCAATGGATAATTAGGTTTTTGATAAGTATCAAACGGAACATGAAATTCCAAAGCACCATAGTTTGCTGCCCATACCAATGTCGCTTTATCATTTAATAAAATCCGCTGCTTCTCTTTATAATACGAGTTGCTAACCCAATCTGGCGCACTGCTTGGAAGGGAGCGTTTTTCAATTCTCTTCCCATCGATGCCATGGGGATAGATCCAGATCATTAACAGCCTGTTTTTTGCATGCTCGAGGAGAAAAGGAGCAACATTCAGCAGATATTGTATGTAGTCGATTTTATTAATACCTGCTTCTTCCCAAATCATTATGTCTGGGTTGGTTATACTTATCTTTTTTCCTTCAATGATCAATTTTTCCATCTTGCACCCCCTTCCTTCCTCTAGTTTCAGTGGAATGCGCTAAATATGTAGCAAAAGGGAACTACCAGTATATAGCGAATTATTTCAAACATAAAAGCATGCATTTCTGCATGCTTTCTCACCTCAATACTTACTCAGTTTCGAACAGTGCTGCCGGTTTTTAGTGATTAGAAGTAGGCTCCTGCAACAATTCAGTCCTAAGCTTATTCTAATGGCTCTAAATACCTGTCAGTTTGGCAGGTTTCACAAATATGCAAATGAGAGATCCCCACCAGTTCCTCGGTTCCATTCATGTCTTCCTCCCTGCCGCATACTTCACATTTTCTCATTAGCAGACACCTCATTTCATATCAGTTATCTTCAAAATATCATCTTAAAGCGGCTGGCAAACCTCTTAAACAAGATCGGTTATCGTTCGTTTGATCCGGTGCCCACTTCATAGCCTGTATCAAGAAGTGCACGCTCAAAATCTTGTAACGAGGCCATTCGATTATCATAAGTAAAGGTTGCTTGATTACGCTTAAGGTCCACTTCTGCCCTTCCAATCCCCCACACATCCAGCAGGGCATTCAGCACTTTATCAGCGTCATCCTGGTGTTGCATATTTTTAACGACAACAACCGCTTCTTCCAATACCATTCATCCTTTCTGTTTCTCTCTGTTCTCTAAGAATACTTCACCCATTCCTTCGAGAAAATCAACCATGGTTGTCATAGCAGCTCTGATTTCCGGACTTCGCAGCCGCCTTCTCATTGTCCAAATCGTTTGTTTCTTCCCTTTTTCCCCCGTTTTGGAAAGACGTTTTAAACCATTTCCGAGTCCGTCTAGAATCGTATTCAGCTGGTCGGGCTGAAGGGTTCCGAGAAACCCGACAGCGCCCATTCCATTTTTAATGATATTGTGCATGCCAGGCTGGTTAATTTGTTGAATGGCAATTGCTGCAACCTCGGTGCGTTGGTCTAAAAGAGCATGGGCCGTTTCCAGGACTCTCATGTCATTAAGCCCTTTTAAAATGGAAAGGCTCTTCATAATCGCTTCCCGGTTTTCTGCTAATTCCTTTAAGATATCTGCTACTGCTTCAGCCTGTTCTTCCTGTTGATTAGGTACTTCTTTATTAATTTGCCTGATCGCTTTCGCCATACTCATCCCCCCTTATCTCAAACAGTTCATCGATCTGTTTAAAATCTTCCCGTTTCCATTTTTCTTCGACCCTGACACTGATTTGCGGAATCCGGTTTCCAAAGCGGTGATTCTCCTTTGGAAGCGGCCGTTCCCCTTCACTTTCAATCACTTCCAGCTTCACACTCATCTCTTTATAGCTCGGTGTATGGGTGATCAGATCGTGGTAGCTGCTTGTCAGGCTGTTTACAGCCTCAATATCCCTTCTCGAATTCATTGGGAGGTAAAGCTCATTGCCTTTGACCCGGTCTGTCACAAGCACGCGAACCTCGACGTAACCATATGGGGACGTCAACCCGACGAGCGCCCCGTCTTCGAGATTCCGTTCTTTCGCTAGTTGTAATGAAACCTCGAGCCACGGATTAGGCACCTTATGGGTAAGCCCTTCTGATTTGTATGTCATATTTCCTTCATGGAAATGCTCAAGCAGGCGTCCATTGTTCAAATGCAAGTCATATTCTTCTCCGACTTCTACCGGAGGGGTCCAGTCGACCGGGATCAGCTTTGCTTTGCCATCTGCAAAAGCGAATTTTTCCGTATAAAGCAGAGGTGTATCCTGACCATCTGGTTCAACCGGCCAGACCAGACTGTTCCAGCCGTCCAAACGATCATAGCTGACACCGGCAAAAAGCGGGGCAAGGCTCGCCGCTTCATCCATAATTTCAGAAGGATGCTGATAATTCCAGTTCGCTCCAAGGCGATTGGCCACCAGCTGAAAGATTTCCCAATCTGGTTTTGAATCACCCAGCGGTTCAAACACTTTATGGAATCGTTGGATCCTGCGTTCAGTGTTTACGAATGTTCCATCTTTTTCAAGGCTTGGCGCCGCGGGCAATACCACGTCGGCAAACTGGGCGGTCCTGCTGAAGAAAATGTCCTGGACCACAAAGAAATCAAGCATTTCGAATGCAGCATGAACATGATTGATATTGGAATCTACGATTGCCATTTCTTCGCCGAATAAGTACATCGCTTTTATATTTCCTTTATGAATGCCTTCGACCATCTGATGGTTGTTATAGCCCGGTTCTTCTGGAAGGGATACGCCCCAAGCTTTTTCATAGCGCTCCCGCACGCGCGGATCCTGTACGGCTTCATAACCGGGGAACCAGGCAGGCATTGTCCCGAAATCACAGGCACCCTGGACATTATTGTGGCCCCTTAATGGATAGGCGCCGGTGCCTGTGCGGCCATAATTTCCGGTAATCAGCAAAAGGTTGGAGATGGCAGTGCTCGTATCTGTTGCCCCTGTATGCTGGGTAACCCCCATTGCCCACAAAATGCACGTACCCTTTGAATCATGAATCATCGTTGCGATCGTAATTAATTCATCGCTCGTGAGCCCAGTTTTCTCCTCAGCATATTCGAGGGTGAACTTTTCAAGGCTTTTGGAGAATTCCACAAACCCGTTGACGCGGCTCTCAATAAACTGCTGATCATGCCAGCCCTGGTCAAGAATATACTTTGTAAGCGCATTGAGCCAAATAAGGTCGGTGCTTGGTTTCGGATGAATCAGTACATCCGCACGCTGGGCCAGTTCATGCTCCCTAATGTCCGCAACAATAAGCTTTTGACCATGTAATTTATGGGCCCTCTTTACACGGGTGGCCAAGACGGGATGAGACTCCGCAGGATTTGCGCCGACAACAATCACGAGGTCTGCTGCCATAATATCCTCCATCGTCCCTGAATCTCCTCCGAGCCCAACCGTTCTTAAAAGCGCTGCTGTAGCAGGGGATTGGCAATACCGGGAGCAATTGTCTACATTGTTTGATTCCATAATGCTTCTGGCGAACTTCTGGAATAAAAAGTTCTCTTCATTAGAGCACTTGGACGAGGCAATGTAGCCGATGGACTGCGGCCCGTGTTCTTCTTTAACTTTGCCAAGCTTGCTTGCAATTAAATCAAGCGCTTCGTCCCAGGTCGCTTCGACAAATTCATCACCCTGACGAATTAACGGCTTCGTCAACCGCTCCTCGCTGTTCACAAAATCCCAGCCCCATTTTCCTTTTACACAGGTGGAAATCCCATTGACCGGAGCTTCATGTGTTGGCTGTATTCTCAGGATATCGCGGTCTTTGGTCCACACTTCAAAGCTGCAACCGACCCCGCAGTAGGTACAAACCGTTTTGGTGCGTTTGATTTTTGCCTTTCTCATGGAGGCCTCTACCTCTGAGATGGCGAAAATTTCCTTGTAACCAGGTTCCACTTCTTTCGTTAAATCGATCATCGGAGCGAGTATTTTTGGAGGAATGCCTGTTAAAAAGCCCGCTTCGCCAAGCATCGATTTTTCCATTAATGCATTGCATGGGCATACATTCACACAATGTCCGCAAGAAACACAGGATGACTCATCAATCGGAACGTCATTATCCCAAATAACCCGCGGCGCCTCTCGATTCCAGTCAATCGTAAGCGTTTCATTCACCTGCAAATCCTGGCATGCTTCGACACATCTGCCACAAAGGATGCACTGGTCCGGCTCGTAACGGTAAAAAGGGTGGGAATTATCTGGCGGATAGGGCTTTGCTTCAAATGGATAGGCCTGATGTTCAAGTTCCATGTATTCCACAGTATTATGGACCTTACAATCTCCATTATTGTTATCACAGACCGTACAGTACAGCTCATGGTTTTTCAGAATGCGCGACATCGCTTCGTATTGTGCGTCCTTTACAGTCTGGGAAGCAATGTCAACCATCATCCCTTCCTCAACCTTTGTGGCACAGGCACGCACCATCTGACCATTCGCATTGACAAAGCAAGTATCACAGGTTTGGATCGTACCGAGATCGGGGTGGTAACAAATACTTGGGACGAACAAATCCTCCGATTTGGCTACATCGAGAATGGTCTGGCCATGCTCTGCCTGATATTTTTTTCCGTTGATTTCAATCGAAAACATTACTGTGCTGCCTCCTTTTACATATAAGGTACGAAAGGTAATTTCCCGCTATCTTTCTAGCATTGCCAATAAAAACAATATTAATAAAAGTCCGGAAAATACTTCCCTATTTACACATAGGTATAACTTTTACTTTTAAGAGAGAAATTATTAGACATAGAAATACTTAATCAGTGGAGAATTGAAAGTAAATGGTTGAAAAATGAAGGGAGCTGGAAAGTTGGATAAAGAAGCATTGTTTCAAAGAATAACAACGATGATTATGTCTTCAACAAAGTCGCCTAAATATATGTCTATTTCAACAGTGAAGATCGCTGATATTTTTGGAGTTCGACCAAGCGAAATTGAAGAAGGCTTAGAGGAATTGGTGGATACAGGGCGTTTGTTAAGAATGAAAATGCAGGAGCCTCCCGAGAACGAGATATATCAACTGCCTGGAGTAACTACCAATCGCATTCATTAAAAAAACATATGCAGATCGCATATGTTCACTCTTTCTCATGTTATAACTTCATGATAAATTCCTTGTCGTTCATCTCATGTTTCCTAAAGACTCGTTCCTTATAGAAGATTTCTTCGTCAGTCATCATCAAAACAGTTGAGCTGCGCGTGCCATAGTCTTCACTTTTGATGAACAAGGGTGAGAGAATCCTCTCCCAATCCATGGAAATTCCTGTGTTTGGGAGAATTTCGTTCGGCGCTGGATCATTCTGTTGGAGAAGTGCAAAAAGCTGCTCATCCATGGTCTCGCCATTTTGGTTAATGATTGTGGTTAAGCCTTCTTTACCAAGCTTTACCTTTGGCCAGTCCGTATTTAATAAATGATTGCTAACCCCATAAATTCCTGGCTCTAACTTATGAAGTGTATTCTCAACATTTGAATAGTGATAAAGCTCATTAGCATCCCCGGCTAACATGTTGTAGCCTGGGTACACCTCTCGATGCGCTGCTATTTTTTGCATATAATCTGAAGGTTGCATAGTTCCTTTCAGGTAATCTGCCACCAACTCTCCGCGTGAACGTTTTCCTTCTGTTATCTCCTTTGGATCCCGATAATTCGTTAGCGCCGCAAACTGCCCGGCTGCTGTCACTCCCATCCATGTCCCCATTTTTTCTAAATCCCGGCCTGCGAGTATATGGGGCTGATCCTCCCAGAAATGGGCCGGAGCTGTCGGTCGCCCGTAAAATTCATCCCGATTGGCGGCAACGATTAGCTTATACGTTGGATGTGTTTTATAAGCAAATAGGATTAAACACACGGTTTATCACAACTTTTCATTTAAATTTATTCTAGTATTATTCTACCTCAATTATTGAAGTTATGTATCATGCACAGGCTTTTCCTCTTAACGAAGTGAAGATAAACTGGTAAGATGTTTAATAAGATTTGCTTTAAATTTAGGAGTGACAAAATGAGCGTACATAAAGACCTTGCCATGCATGCGAAGAAACAGAATGAGATTTACAATCAATTTTCGGCTTTAGATCAGGAACGTGAATCCTATATCGAGGAAGCAGTGTCCTTGTGTAAACAAAGCCGTCCGTTTACGATCGAAAAGATAAATAAAGTGACGGACATGATCAACCGTCTGCCAAGATTAAGGGTTATCCCCGATCGTAAAAATGTAACAGCTGAAATGATCGAGGACTATGTAAAGACATTATAAATATGTAATGGAAGCTGTGAAGCATTTTAGATCACAGCTTTTCTTAATTTTGTATAACTGGCTGGGAGGCCAAAGCTATGTCAGACCAAGACTTACGGATAGAAGATTTTTTAGCATCAATCGCCGGGTTGCCTTACAATACAAACCTAACTAAGCAACAATTGCTGTCAAAACAATTTTTAATCGAACAGCACGGGGATTTGACGATGTATTTCTCGCCCCATAATGAGTATGTGAACCGGGAGGCCCGGATCGTAATAGTCGGAATCACACCAGGATGGACACAAATGAAAACGGCCTTTGAGCAGGCTGTTAGAAGTATGCGCCGAGGAAAGTCTCCGGAAACGCTATTTAAAGAAGCGAAAACAGCGGCAAGCTTTTCGGGTGCGATGAGAACCCACTTAATTTCCATGTTAACTGAATGCGGAGTGGCAAGAGCGTTACAGCTTGAAAACGCTGAAGCATTGTTTCATGAAAAAAGGGATCTATTGCATACTACATCGATTATAAAATATCCGGTCTTTTATCATCATAAAAATTATACCGGCCACCAGCCTAAAGTAGACCAATCCTCACTCTTGCGCCATTATGCCTATGAGGTTTTTCCAAAAGAAATCGAAGAGCTTCATCACAGTCCGCTCATCATTCCATTAGGAAAATCGGTTGAACAAGTTATCCGTACGCTAATTGATGATAGAAAGCTCTCAGGGCTAACTTGCCTGTTTGGTTTTCCCCACCCTTCCGGTGCAAATGGTCATCGGAAAAAGCAATTTTCAAACCAATTAGGCTCTATGAAATCAATCATTGATAAATGTGCGCAAACTGTATCTCTTCCATAAAGAAAACACCTGCAATGAATTCGTCGGTTTTAACGAACCAATACAGGTGTTTTTCTTCGTCCATTAATAGCTAACTAATTTGCTTATTTCTTAATAATCGACAGCTTTATATCCTTTGTATTTTTGCTAATGGCACCGCCGTCATTTTTGAAAATCGTTGCTTTATTTTCTTCGGAAGGTTCGATATGAATGTTTAGTTCATTATTGCCATTTTTCAATGTTACGGCATGTGTGAAGGACATATCGTCATGAACCTTGACACTCTCTCCGTTAATGGTTAGTACTCCTTCTTTAATCGCATTTCCTTTTAATAAAATCGTATCTGTTGTAACGGTTTGCCCGTCATTGTGTGAGGTTATCATCACAGGCTGATCAATCCAGCGCTGGATGTTATCCTGAATGACCATTTTATTGCCGCCCTGATTAGATACGACGATACTCATATCGGTACCCTGTGCACCATACCCGTAATAGCTGATATCGTCATCATTCGGATTGCCTGGTGTATGGTCAGCCAGCCCTTCTTTATCCCAGGAGCCGTCTTTTACATATTTGTAGGTTAGCACTTCACCTTCCTGCGCCTCGATCGTATATTCAAAATCATTGGTGACCGCACCATTTCTTGTCATTTCCCAGGCTCCGGTATTCCAACCGTTTTTGCTGCCTGGTATGGTAATCTTTGTATCCTGAGGTGTATAGTCTGGTGCATGTACCTTGAATGTTACTTCAACCGTTACCAAATCAGGCATAATACTCACCTTATCGGAAGTAACGTAATTACCAAATTGATCATAAACGAGCACTTCATAAACGTATGTCTGTCCATTTGTGACATTCATATCTTTGTAGCTTGATTGGGTAGTGTTAAACAACCTTTCAATAATTTTCCCATCGCGAACAATCGCAATCATGTACGGATCGGTTGCTTCTTGCATCTTCCAGGATAGGTTGACCTGGCCGGATTCCTGAGGAGGCTCTTTAAGCGTTACACTTTCTGCAGGCGGGCTTGTGTCCTCACCTTTTGAATAAGTAACGGTCTTTGTTTCGCTTACTGCCCAGTTCCGTCCAAGATCAGTTGAAAACATATATTTATATTGATAATCGCCGGCTGTTAACGGCAAGAAACCTGATGTAAAAACATTATACTTCGCCTTTTGGTCTGTATATTGCGCAGGATAAGCGGACCAATCTGTTTCCCCTGGTGCTTTAACATGAAGCTGTGCAATAAGGCCTTCCGCCAAGCCGCTATCAGTTTCTCCATCGATAAAGATTTCTCCATTTATGTTTTGTTGTTGGGACAAATCTATTGTTCCGTTAATAAGGGTGGAGACGTTTTCGATATCATAGTTGCCGTTTGTGAGTTTAACATGTGGAATCGCCGCTTTTTCTATTTCTGTTATTGTTGATTCATTATTGCCTTTATCTACTGCGGTTACCGCAAAATAGTATTTACGGCCATTGTCTAACCCATCGATCGTCACATTGTTTTTCGTAGTGGTAGCAACTTGTTTATACAATGCACCGCTTATCGTGGTTTGATAGACATTATATGATTTGGCATCGCCTTTCCATTGCAGTTTGACGGTATGGGTTCCTTCTTGGGCTGAAAGTTGTTTCACCGCTGAAGGACGCTTCAGATTTTGCCCTTTTTGCGAAACGAGCATCCGCCCACTCATTGCTGGGACTGTGATTTTTAATTTACCGTTTTCTGTTTTGACTTTGTATTTTTTGTTAAGTTGATCCTCAAAGTTAACGTCATTCACTAAAAGATCTTTCGTATCCAGCTCAATCATTTGGTCGTTGTTTCCGCGATTGGTTGCTATAATGGCAGCGTTCTTTTTATCGGTGCGTGCATAGACCATCACGTCATCTTTGCTATAAAGGGTTTTTAGATCTCCGTAGGCAAATAGATCGCTGTGCTGCTTTCTGATCTTCCCAACGCTCTGATAGTGTTTGATTAAAGCTTGATTTTCCTTGCCCCACGGGTATGTGCGACGGTCATCCGGATCTTTGGAGCCCGTTGCCCCGGCTTCATCTCCATAATAGATAGTTGGCGCACCAGGATAACCCATTTGAAGGATGGCCGCTAGCTTCAAACGTTTAATGCCAAGAATGTGGTCATATTTGCTGTCATGCTCTGCCCGTTCGTAGGAATCGGTTCCGTTACCCAATATGAATGTGGCACGCGGTGTATCATGTGAACCCATTAAGTTCATGAGGGCCTGGAACGATTCTGCCGGGTAATCTTCCTGGACGGCATTAAGTGCATCAGAAGCTCCTTGGGCATTGCCGTTTTTTAAATAATCGATCATCGCTCCGCGGAATCGGTAGTTCATTACCGAGTCATAAAGGTCACCAAGAAAATACTCAGAAGCATCATCCCAAATTTCACCAAGAATTAACGGATCAATCTTTTTGCCTTTCTTCAGCTCTTTACGGAACTCTCGCCAAAATTCAGGGTCGACTTCGTTGGCTACATCCAATCTCCAGCCGGACGCACCACGCTTTAGCCAGCTTTTTGCTGCCGAATCGTCCTCATACATAATATAATCCGCGAAAGGTCGGTTATTTAACTCAGAATTGTAATCCACTGCTTTACCAGGGATGGACTTGATCTCCGGCAGGGAATCATATCCCCACCAGGCTTGATATTTATATACACCATTTACTTTTTCGTTTTCGATATTGAACCAGGTATGGAATCCATATGGACTGAATTGCTGCCCCTGGTTCTTGAGATCTTCCTCTACTTGCAGTTTGGCATCTTTCTCGGACGTTCCTTTATTTACAAGGTCATAAACGCGTGACCAATATTCGTAAGCTCCGACCGTTTTATATTTGCCGTAGCGGTCGAAATAAATCGAATCGTCCCCGACATGATTGAATACTCCATCCAATATTAAGTGCATGCCACGTTTTTTTAGTTCCTTAGTAAATTCATTAAATTCCTCTGGCGAACCAAACATCGGATCCATCGCCTTATAATCGGTCGCATCATATTTATGGTTAGAAGCTGCATGGTTGATAGGGTTCAGGTAGAGCGTATTGACACCGAGCGATTCGATATAATCCAGCTTTTTCTGAATGCCGGCAATATCTCCACCATAAAAGTCGTTGCTCCAAATGCCGTCTCCATCGTATCCTTCCCTATCTATTAGGCGGGGATTATCAGGCAGCTCATTCCAGTCTTGCTGCTCAATCGGTTCAGGCCCGCGGGATGTATTTTTCGCTTTGTCGTTTTTTTTGTTTCCGTTAAAAAACCGATCAGGGAAAATTTGATAGACGACGGCTTCTTTCATCCAGTCTGGTGTTTTGTATTGTGGATCATAAACTGTCATCTGGAAGAGGCCGGCGTTTGAATCAACCGCTGTTCCTGTGTTTCCTTCTTGAGGATCTTCGCCATATTCTTTCATATGGTCCCCGTCACGAGCAATGAATTTATACCCATAAACCCCTTTTTCATCAGGGGTCACATTAGCCTCCCAAAACTCAACATCGGAATCATCAAGGTTGGCCCAGCCGCTGTAATCCATATCAATTGATTTGGTGTTCCCTGTGTTATAGTTTTTAAGCTGAACTTTAGCAGCTGACAAATCACCCTTTTTCGCTCGAAGCCGCAGTTTTACTTTGTCCCCTGTCTTTACGGCACCGAACGGATAGCGATAGAGCTTTTCCCATGTGTTGTGATAGAGTTTATCACCTTGCACCGAACCATCCGGCAATCCGGCATCATAATCAGTGGATACCGCCTTTGTGCCATGATTATAGAAAAACGTGATTTCTGTATTTTTTAGGATATTTAATGTAAAGTTTTCTTGAGGATAGGTCGGCTTTTCCCAGCTGTTTCCAAGAACAATTTTAAATTCGTGTTTCCCTTTTGGCACTTCCACCCTATAAGTATAAATATTATCATTGTCATCATCGCTCAAAAATGCAGTCGATTCTTCAGGAGACCATTCCGGGCCCGCATTGATGTAAGGCTGGATATCACCGACAATACGCGGCAGTTCATCTTTTGGTAGCGGCATTAGTACCGTTACAATATGGGTTGTATCATCATAAATAAAGGTCAAGTTCGTCTCCTTTTCAATGGTTAGTTTATAATTCGCTCCGTTTCTTTCACCGTCAGCTCCATAGTTTTCATCCCATGAACCGTTGATAGCAATTTTATATTCATATGTTCCTGCAGGCATTGTCCCTGACAATTTATAACGGCCGTTTTCCTCCTTCACCATCTGTGTGCCAGGATCAGCAGGATCCCAGTCCTTTACGGCACTCAACTCGCTTTGGAGATCACCCACCAATGTTACCGTTTTCTCTTCTGCGTTAACTTTTAATGTACTGGAATGACTGTTCAAAGAATTGTTAGTAAGCGTTTGCAAAAATAGTGAAATAATAAAGATGATTACCACGCCCTTTTTTACTCTCATACTTAGATTCTCCCATCCCTTGTTTATAGTGAAATCTTTTGCACAAAAAAGTAAATTGCTTACATTTCTATTATTATTTCACAGCAAATAGAGAGTGGAAATAGGCAAAATGTATGGTATTCAACCCGATTAATTAAGGCTAGCGTATCTTTAAAAATTGAATAAATGGTCTGATGTTTCCCTTCCTTGAAACCAATTAAAGTCATGAAAAAAAACGGCTTTTTTTCTGCCGTTTCTGAGAAGGGGAGCCCTGTCCATTCAATGGGAACTTATATTATTAACATATCTAGGTTATTGAACGGATGCATATGGTGTTGCATCTTCTTCTTTTCCTTTCACCTTATCAATTTTATCAACGAACATTTGGAAAACCTTCTTCTTTTCTTCGAGATCTCGTATTTCTTCTTTCAGCTGGTTAAATCTTTGTTCAAACGGCTTATGATAGAGTTCACGAATGTTTCGGATAATTTCATCATTTACGGTTGACTGGACGACCTGTTTCGTAATGCTGAATTTATAGGAATAAACTTGAAGTTCACATTTTATTTCCTCGTATTCTTTATCGATCTCTTTTAATAAGTCACAAATTTCGTCTCTCCACTCTTCTAACGACTTTCTAACATGTGCCTCCATGTTTCATCTCCCTTTTCATTTCATTATGTATCTCAAATAAAAAGTTTTTCTCATCATTTTACCAAGCCATTTTTTCAATTTCTTTTCCTTAAAGTTACATATCAGATACTTTTTATTAAATAGTCATGACAGACGGAATTTAGGTTCTGTTAATTAGGCATATTTACGACTTTTCCTCCGTATACATGTAACAGGGAAACGTAAGTCTTTACTTTCTTGGAGAAGCCGGAGGAATGAACTTCACTAACGTACTGGAGGCGAATGAGAATTAACCCAGAAGTTATGATTCAGTTTCTCATGCTCATAGTGATGATCATCACACTGGCTGTAAAAGATAAGTAAAACTTAGAGAAAGCGAGTACCTCCTATAAAGGTGAGTGCTCGTTTTTCTATTTCATGAGCTTTCTTTACTCCTTATTAAATACGATTCGGAGAGATGTTTTTCCTTTGTGTTTTACAGATTAAATTTAGCGGAGGCCTGCGATATTTACACAAAAAGAGAAACCCATCAAAAAATGAGTTTCTCTAAAAAAGATAATGATCAAATTATTATATTTTGAACTTGCGATGGTGCTCTGCATATCCTCTGCTAAATCGGATAAAGACTGTGCAGAAGATGAAAATATCTAGTGAGTATTGTCTTTTGCAACCGAAACAGGTGAACCGGTAGATGTATGTTCGATCACCCATTCACGGGTGGTGTCAGAAACATCCGACCAGTTTGGGATTTTATCACGATTATCCTGCATCCAATTCATACAAAATTGCGGATCGATGTTCTCCTGCTCGCATCGTGTTAAAAAGGACTGAACGTTCGTTTGATTACAGTTTTGCCAAGTACCGCAGGTTGCCCGCAAAATATCTTCCATTTTATTCACTACAGAAGAATCGGTTGAAAAATCGTTAAATTCATTTTGATTACGCATATGATTTCCCTCCAGATTTGAATTTTGCATCGTTATAAAAGATACATATTCAGTATGTCCAGAGTGATTAAAACCATGTAGCTTATTTCCAATTAGAGGGAGTTCTATGTCCGTTACCTAAATTAAGAACTAATAGTAGTTTTAATATTCTTATGTTTATCGAACGAGAGACGAGTAACTAAATGGGGAAAAACAAAAAGGCTAAGACAAAATGTAAAGTCTTAGCCTTGGATGTTATTCATGTTCAGAAACAACGGTGAAGCGTTCATTTACATGCTGCGGATTTTCGATTTCATCCAGAACTGCAATCGCGAAATCAGCATAGCTTACATAACTTTCCCCTTTGGCGTTTACGAGTAAGTGATCATTCCCTTTTTGATAGGAACCGGTTCTTTTTCCATCCGGGTCAAAAACGGCGGATGGGCTTAAAAAAGTCCATTTGATGGAGTCCGTCGCCTGTAATATCTCCAGATTTTTTGCCTGGTTTTCAGACGTAGGGATCACGAAATCAGGGAAATCCGGTGTTTCAAATAAACGTGTAGTTTTCGCTTCATCCACATACAGACTGCCTGCGCCGCCTACCACGATCAATCTCGTATCAGGCGCATCCTTTAAAGCATTAATTAATATATTTCCGGAATCCACATGAAGATGCTCTTGCCCCATAGGAGCACCGAATGCATTCACGACGACATTAAAATCTGCTAAATCGCTGGAGCTAAGATCAAATATGTCCGATTCCAAAACCGATACATTTTGCTCAGTAATCTTAGAAGCATTTCGCACAACAGCGGTAACTTCATGTCCTCTCTTCAATGCTTCCTGCATAATTAGGGTTCCTGCTTTACCGCTTGCGCCAATTACACCAATTTTCATGATTTCTCCTCCAGTACTAATTAAATTTATTTATCTCCATAAACCAATAATTGAATATGGTTTCCAGAAGGGTCTTTTGTAAGCGCTGTACCATTTTCTTGCGTCACCCATTCCCCCATTTGCTGAAGCTGTTGAACAGCATTTTGTCTTGCCTCTTCTGTAGGGAGAACTAACGTATACAATTTAAGGCCAACCGTGTTTTGTGTGGGCGCAGGCGCTCCAGTACTATGCCATGTATTCAAGCCGATATGGTGATGATAGCCGCCCGATGATACAAAACGGGCACTTTGGCCGTATTTACTGTTTACAAGGTCAAAACCTAGTCCTTCACAATAAAATTTCTCCGCTTTGTCTAAATCCGATACCTGCAAATGGATATGCCCCATTACCGTACCGCTCGGAAGACCGGTCCAGCTTTCTCCTTTCGCTTCTGCTAGTAAGCCTTCACCGTCTAGTGCTTCTGTTGTCATAACAATTTCCTTATCTTCCCATGTCCATGATTCAGATGGCCGGTCCATGTAAATTTCAATTCCATGACCGTCAGGGTCGGCTAAATAGATCGCTTCGCTGACAAGATGGTCGGAAGCTCCTTGCGGAGGATAGCCTGTTTGCAGTAAGTGAAGAAGGACTTTTGCTAAATCAGAACGCTCTGGTACTAAAATCGCAAAGTGGTATAAGCCTGTTCTATTCCGTTCCTTAGCTGCAACGTTTTCAGGCTGTTCAATTGTGAGTAATGGCGTTTGGCCATCCGTGGTGAGCACTGCTTTTCCCCCGCTCTGCTGAAGGACTTTCATTCCGATCGTTTCTTGATAGAAGGAAAGGGACCGTTTTAAATCTTGAACGATAAGATGAACAGAGCCGACATAAGTAATTGGTTTTTGATGGAATTTCATAAGAATACCTCTTTTCATAGTTACTTTATGTAAGTGAGTATATATTTATAAGTTATAGCCGTCAAGTTATTCATTCGTTATTAAAGTTTGAATCTCCCAATTTAAATAGAAAAAGGTTTTAATTCAAGATGGCATTCTGCTTTAATTCTTATTTTTTTCCAGTCATTTAACCATTCATCCTTACTCAGTGGAGCTGTAAAGGGATGACCGGCTTCTGTACCAATTTCAAGCGGATCTACTTTCAGACTTTGCATTTTCTGTACTAAATCGACAATATGTTTATTTAAATACTCTTCAATTCTATGATCCAGCTTGTTGTATTCATTTTGGTCCATTAGGCTTAGATCACCGCGGTACTCATCAACCCTTGCACGTATATGGACCGTAATTGTAAGGGTTGAATTGTCTTGATTCAAATTCTTTTGGACCGTTGAACGCACTTGACCTAAAGAAAGGGATAATGACGGGATAGGCAGGTTTCTTAAATAATAATCATTTGCAATCAATTGGAAAATTTGATCTTCCATCTTATTTGTCTTTCCCTTTAATTTATCATCCTGGAAAAGACCTGTTCCAGTGTATGTGAAATTCTTTTTGTCTGCCTTGAAGACAGGCAACACCGGATCAGAGTATGGCGAGTAATACCTTTCCATGAATTGATGCAGATTGACAATGGTCATTTCACCCTGGTTTCTTCGCTCATAGTGTCTAAGCATCCGGTACAGATTATAATCGAGATTTTTTTCTTTTTTTGCTTGATTTTTCAAATAATCCTCAAAATTGCCTTCCGCTACTACAAGATAAAGTCGCGGCGAAACATCCGGATCAGAGATGATCGTGCTGATTAACGATACTACCTCCTCTTCTGCCAGTCTTTCATTGATAAATATCATGCGGAGCTGTCCGAGTTTCAATTCCCTGAAATATCTTAAATTAAAGTTCTTTCTTCCTTGTTTTAACAAATCAACTTCAAAGTTAAATAAGCTCTTTTTCTCCTCGGTTACGGGTGGCACAAGTGTACTCATCTTTATTTTTCCATCATTTCCTTTATTGAATGACCAGAATGTTATAGGAGCGATCTCTTCAACGGTGTTATCTTCAACAAATGGAGAGCATCCGGCATTTAATAAGAGCGTGCTGATTGAAATAGCTAATGCTGCTTTTCTATAAAAATGCATTTCAAGCATTCCTTCCTTTAAGTTTAGTAACCGTCAATAAAAAAGCAGGGATTATTAAGTAGGTAAATGCCCCCAGCAACACCTGAAGGCCGGGCCAAGCATTCCACTCTTTTTCTTCATGCCAAAACCAGGAATTAATGACGACCATAAATGCAAAGATGACGGCATAACTGCTGATCAGACCAATCCTTGAGGTCTGTTCACCCGCTCTGCCTGCAACAATCCGAACACCTCCATAAAAAAGTAACAACAAAAGCGAAATGCTAAAAACAAAGTGAAACATATGCATAGAAATCAAGATGAGATCAATTCGTTCAAAAGCGGACGTTTGCAAATACCGTGTCATATTCAAGACAGGAAAATGAACTTTATTTAAGTAAGATGGCCCAAAAAATAATAAAGTAGCAATAAACAAGATCAAATATTCAACGACTGATAACAGATTTGCAATCATTAAAGGTTTTAACAATTTCTGTTTCTGGCCAAGCCACGGAAGCAAACCTATCAAATATTCGGGTCCTGCCAGCGAAGACCAAACCATCAAAAGCCCCTTCCAGGAAATCATCGATCCTGATGTCGGAATAATAGGATATAAATGATGAAGTGAAGCATGAGGCGGAAGATAAAAAGGAATGTAACAGATAATGATCCAGATGGTAGCGAAAAACGCAATAATCCCAAACCGGATCGTCTTCTCCATTCCCTGTGAAGAAATGTAAAAGCTGACCAATAAAATAACAAGGATCAACAATCCGGTGTTCATTGAAGGAAATATTAAGTGATGAACGATTTCGACATATCCGAGAGTAATCGTAGTGACTTTGATCAAAATGAATAAAAGGCCCAAAAATGTAAAAATGCGGACCACTCTTTTGCCGAACAGCTCTATAAAACCTTCGTATCCTTTTTCGGCCATGGGTGAAGCGAGCCATTTTGCTAAAATGAATAGATTAATTTGCGAGATGAGTCCGATAATAACAATGCCAATTATCATCGAAGGATACATCAAATGCTTAGGGATAAGTAAGATAAAATAAAGCATTTGCATCCGGTTGACCATCGATAAAACATAGCCGCCACCGAAGCTAGCGGATTTGTCAAAAAAAGATATGGCTGCCATGCTATTTCCTCCTTTGGCTAAATCGCCATTTTTGGACAGGACGTAAAAATTCAGGCCGAGTTTTTAACCATGGTAATGGAGCGCGTATGACAAAATCTTTCCAATCTTTTATTTGCAATGGGGCGAGCGGAGCAAGAAAGGGCTGTTTTAAGGATGTTAATCCATTCAAATGAGCAATTAACAATATTTCCCCGAACACGATTCCCACTATTCCTAAGAAAGAAGCCAAAACGAGAAAGATAAATTGAATAATGGTGTTTGTTTTACTAATTAAATAATTGGGAACTAAAAATGTGGAAATTGCCGAAATGCCTACTAAAACAATTAATATTTTGCTTGCAAACCCGGCTTCAACGGCTGCCTGTCCGATCACAATGCCTCCAATGACTCCGAGTGTCTGACTTGTTTTGGTTGGCATTCGCAAGCTTGCCTCTTTCATAACCTCCAGAGTGAGTAACATGAGAAAGCCTTCCCAAAATGGAGAAAACGGCAATTTACTTCTGGATTCCATCAACACAAAAAGAAGCTGCAAGGGAATCATTTGATAATGATGAGTCGTCAATGCAACATAGAAAGGGATCAGCGTGATGGAGACCCAAAAACCTGCCATCCGCAGCGAACGCAGAAAACTGGCAACTACCCATTTATGAATATAATCCTCGGACGATTGAAAAAAGTGAAAAAAAGTAACAGGAGCAATTAACACGAAGGGCGTATTATTAACCATGATTACAATCTTCCCCAAACCCAAATTATAGGCTGTTTGATCAGGCCGGTCCGTTTGCTGAAACTGAGGAAAAACACTATGAATATGATCTTCCAAGAACGCTCCAAGATTAGATGATTCAAGAATAAGATCATAATTGACTTTGGCTATTTTTTTTCTGGCAATCGAAATGATTTCAGGATTGGCTATACCCTCTATGTACATGAGGATCACAGTTGTTTTAGTCAGAGAGCCAACTGTAAATGTCTCGGTTTTTAGTTCGGCTATCGGCAGTCTCCTTCGAAGCATGTTGATATTTCTTTCTATTTGTTCAGTGAAACTATCTTTCGGCCCGTATAGGATCGTTTCTGTTTCAGAACTTTCAATCGATCGGCCTAATGGGTTTTCTAGTGGCACAGACAACCATTTTTTTTGTACAGAGTCGTATATAAGACAAAAGCCAGTCAAAAGAGCGTTTTTTGCTTCCTCTAAAGTAGTGATTTTCGTTATTTTGGATGAAATAATACATTTCAGAACATTGCCATCTGAACAGTGTGTAAGCGGTTCAATAATCGTTTCGTTTAAACGTTCTAGATCTGTTAAGGTTCTTATGAAGATAAGTGTTACTGGTAGATTATTTATCGATTGAAAATCAATTATTTCTGCATCAGCCATATTCGCTGTTATCCGTTTTAATGATTCTACTGATAAATCCAATTGCTCCGTCTCAAGGGAGTGAATTTTCCTCGGTTTCTTTTTCCAAAACAAAATCTCCACCACCTAAAGTAATATTTGAAAGTAGTGTTAGATATCGATTCTGTTTTTATTCTGCTCAAGTTAACCTTTATTTAATTAAAGTGAATAACAAACAGGCCACACTAAGGCAGCCTACTTTTTCTAGTTTCTACATCATTGATTTAATTTTGTTAATCATTTGATGTGGCGGATGTTTTCAATCACTTTTTAAGTGAGTAAGCTCTATTCGGATACGTTCCTTTAAGATCATCCGTATTTCGCATTATAATGACTGAGACAGAGTAAAGGATAGATGTACTCATAACTATGATAATGAATATAGAAAAAACCGGCCATCCCTTGACCTGCCGGGTAAGAAGACGTCCAATTCGATTGTTCAGATCGTTTCTTGAGATATGAAATGCCTTTCTCAATCTCAGAAGTGGGTTTAGGGGAAATGGCGATTAGCGCATCGACTGCCCAGGCAGTCTGGGTTAAGGTGCTCGTGCCCAATGGTACATATGTTTTTTTAATATCGCTGTAGCAGGATTCTCCCCAGCCCCCGTCTTGGTTCTGGATGCTTTTCAGCCATTCTGAAGCTTTTTTTACAGCATCATCGTTGGCAGGAAAACCTGTTGCCATAAGTCCGGTCAAGGCTGACCATGTCCCGTATAGATAACAGATCCCCCATCTTCCGTACCAGGAACCGTTTTGTTTCTGCTTACTAAGGAGTTGCTTCACAGCACGTTTTATTCTCTTATCCGGCAGTTTAAGATTGGCGTAATTTCCTAGAAACTCAATGGTTCTTCCGGTCAAATCAGGGGTTGACGGGTCGGTGAGGATGTATTCTGCTCCTTCGACCGGCAGCAGATGCAGCAGCTTGTTATCTACGTTTCTTTCAAAAGCGGGATATCCACCATCATCATTTTGCATGGAAAACGTATATGAAAGCCCTCTGTTCCAGGCATCTTGCTTATCAGGAGTTGTTTGTAAATATCGGAACAAAGCGCGTAATGAAGCAGTCGTGTCATCGACATCCGGATTGATGGTGTTTTTGTCTGAGAAGCCCCATCCGCCTGGAAGTGTATGAGGATTATGGATGATCCAGTCCCCGTATTTATATTGCTGGCGTGATAGCAAATATCGGTTGGCCCCCAAAACAGTCTCATCATCCATTGGGATGCCTGACTCTTGGAGGGCATAGCTAATTAAGGATGTATTCCAAACATTGGCTGTCGTGTATTGAATATGTGTGTGCCCATTTATCTGGCAAGACATTGTCGTAAGTCCTTCTACAGCCTTTGTAATGGTCGCATCTTTTTTTGAATAGCCAAGTGACAGCAAAGCAAAAATCATATAAAAGGTGGAACTGAAATAATTGTACAAAGTGCCGTCCGCTTCCAATCTATCAAACAAATACCGTCTCACCGCGTCTGTCGCCATCGAGCGTAAGTACCAAGGAAAACCAAGTAAAGATTTGACCGCTTTTTCGACTGTTGAAGCAAATCGGCGGTTTTCATCACTTCGTAATTCCTCCCATGGTTGTTCTTCGTTTCTATTGTATTTCGAAGTATATAAGTCTTCAATACTAGGAGTGGAAGCAAATTTGATTTGAAACTTTTTATGGCCGAGCAATAGAATCGGGAGCAGGTTTGACCGGCCGAATACAGACAAATCATAGATGCTGATGATGGAGGACGGCGGCAGCAAAACTACCTCGAGAGGGATAGGGAAAATAACAGGCCAAGAATACTGGCCGGTCATCGCAAGCATAAATTTTGTATACATGCTTGCTTTCCTTATCCCTCCTTTAGATCGGATGAATGTTCGTGCTTTCCTCAGATTTCCATCGTTTTTGTTTCGCAGACCGGAAAAGAGAATCGCGTAATAAACCTCAATGGTCAGTGATAAATTCCCATCCTTCTCATCCGCAAACGACTTCCATGCTCCATTCGCTTCTTGCTTGCTTTCAAGTCTTTCGACAAGGGATGTAATCAGTGCTTCATTTTCTATTTCCAAAACTTTAAGCAAAATGATCATATAGGCATCGGTAATCACGCCGGTTTCAAAAGGATAATTCCAAGAACCATCCGTTGACTGCTCTTTTTTTAATATGCCGACAATCCGGTCAATGTCTTGCTGCACCTCAAGCATGTATATCCACTCCCTTAATAAAAAACTGCTTCCTGATATATTTATTCGCAGATAATTTTTGCATTCAAAAAGGTTAGGATTTTACAGTAAAAAGCAGCTTACCTATGATAGTAAGCTGCTTGGATTATCGATGGTATGTCGTTAAAATCCGTGAAACACTTTCAACCGGTTGCTATCTGAGCTTCGCTTAAATGACGATATTTTTCGCTTAAGTCCGCAAATTTTTGCTTAAATGCTGATACTTTCCGCTTAAATCACTCATGATTTCGCGCGAATGAAAATGGTTGCCCAACTATAGAAGTTCATCCGCGATTAATTGATAGGAACGTAGTCGGTCCTCATAGGATGGCGTGATTGTCACGATCATGATCTCATCGGCCTGATATTGGTTCTGTAATGCAATCAACTGTTGTTTCACTTCGGCCGGGTTGCCGACTACCACTTTCTTTTTCGATTCGACCAGCATGTCTTGCTCTTCAGCGCTAAATGAGTACTGTCTTGCCTCCTCCAAAGAAGGAATTCCTTTATTTCCTTCGGGCTTCTCCAGCTGTATTTTCCATAAATGGTTGGTTAAGGCCAGTTCCTCCGCTCGTTCACTTGTTTCGGCACAAATAACCGATGCGGTAATGATTGTTTTTGGTTCTTTTAACGATGCCGTCGGCTGGAAATCATGTTTATATCTGTCAACAATCTTTTTTCCATCTTTGTCACTCATAAATTCCCCAAAGGCATAGGCTACTCCATGAGTAGCCGCCAGAATCGCACTTTTCTCACTTGTTCCGAGAAGCCAAGGTACAGGCGTAACCGGAGGAAGGGGTGCAGCGGATACTTTTGAAAACATATGGTCTGCTGGGAAATCGTTATGTAAAAAATGCAGCAGTTCCTTAAAAGTTTCCGGCATTTTTCGGATACCTTCCAAAAAGTTATCGGAAAGAGCCATCGTGGCCTCTGCAGATCCTCCCGGTGCCCGGCCAATGCCCAAATCAATCCGGCCGGGAAACAAGGTTGCAAGCATATTAAAGGTTTCGGCTACCTTGTATGGCTTATAGTGTGGCAGCAAAACAGCGCCTGAGCCGATTCGGATCTTTTCTGTGTTCGCTCCGATAAACCCAAGCATGACTTCAGGTGTTGAACAGGCAAGCCCCGACAGGTCATGGTGTTCCGCGATCCAATAGCGGGTGTAGCCCAATTTCTCCCCGATCTGCGCCAGCTTTAAGGATTCCTGTAATGCCCGCCTTGCTGTAGCATTCGAAAGAATTGGAGACTGATCTAAAATACTTAATTTCAAAATAGGTTCCTACTTTCTTTATGGCACACTTCATACCTTGCATTATAACGCTCAGGAAAAACGGATTCAATCGATGGGATTTTCCAAATAAAAAAAGCCTGCTAATGGCATTTCACCAAATAACAGGACTCCTAAATTTCATTTAATTATTAGTATACATAAGCAGCTCCAACAATGATCAATAAGATGAATAAGATAACGAGCAACACAAAGCCAACATTATCGTTTTTATCGTAATCCATATAAGTCACTCTCCTTTTAAACTGTCGATGATTTCCCTTATCACAGAGAACACTGTGTATCCTATGTACGACATGTTTGAAAGGACAGCCTATTTTAAAACCGTTTACGCCCGAATTTGACCCTGTCCATAGATGAAAAATTTGCTCGAGGTTAAGGCATGAAGCCCCATTGGCCCGCGGGCATGAAGTTTCTGCGTACTAATCCCGATTTCAGCCCCATATCCAAATTCGAAGCCATCCGTAAAGCGGGTTGAGGCGTTATGATAGACGGCAGCGGCATCTACATTGGTTAAAAACATTTCCGCATGGCTCTTGTTATTCGTGATAATCGCTTCGGAATGCTTGGTACCGTATTGATTAATATGATTGATTGCTTGCTGTATACTTTGGACGATTTTTACGCTGACGGTTAAATCCAAGTATTCTTTGTACCAGTCCTCTTCTGTCGCTTGTTTTGCCTGCGGGAAATTCCCGCACACGATATCATCGCCATATAATTCAACATGGTGTTCATGAAGGGATGTTAACAAATCTTTCCCGTGAAGGTCAAACCACTTTTCGTCTACAAGGATTGTTTCTATCGCATTGCAAACACTTGGACGCTGCGTCTTGCCATTGATCACGATACGTTCGGCCATGTTTGGTTCGGCTGATTCATCGATGTAGATATGACAGTTGCCCGCCCCTGTTTCCAATACCGGAACCGTCGACTCCCTCACGACCGTATCGATCAGGTTTTTTCCTCCTCTTGGAATCAGGACGTCCAGATATTGGTTTAAGGTAAATAACTCTTTTGCCGTTTCCCTGCTTGTATCCTCGATTAGCTGTACGACTTCCACCGGGATTGAGGTTTTTTCCAGCGCACGGTGAATCGATTGGACGAGGACCTGGTTAGAATGGATGGCTGAAGAACTTCCCCTTAATAAAACCGCGTTCCCTGTTTTCAGTGCTAGTGTTGCTGCATCGATCGTGACGTTCGGCCTTGCTTCGTAAATCATACCGATGACACCGATAGGGACTCTTTTCTTTTCGATCAACAAGCCGTTCTCTTTTTGAATCGTTTCGAGTATTTCCCCAATCGGGTCATCGAGATTAACCAAAAGCCGGACCGCATCGGCCATATCACTGATTCGTTTATCATTTAAGAGGATTCGGTCTAATATGGATTCTGAAAGCCCTGCCTGGCTCCCCACTTCGAGATCCTTCCTATTTTCCTCGAGTATCCTATTTTGGTCGATTAACAGTTGCTCAGCAATTTTAAGCAGTGCTTCATTTTTTTCTTCGGTCGTCTTTCCGATCATGGAATAGCTGGCCAACTTCGCTTCATGGCCTTTTCTCATAACCTCGCTCATTGCTTATTCCCCCTCTACTCAGCTCTTACCCATTGATCACGATGAATGACTTCTATGGTCAAAATCGTTTCGTGTTCTATGTCACCCGTGCGCTTACCCATGATTTTTTTTAGACTTTCTGAGGAATAAAGAACCTCACCCTTGCCTACTAAACCGGTTGGGCCGATAACTTCGACGACATCTCCCCTATTAAATGCACCTGCAATCTTATGAATTCCCGCCGGGAGCAAGCTTTTTCCGTGAAAAAGAAGTGCTTTCTCGGCCCCTTTGTCTATAAAGATTTGCCCCATCACTGATGAATGGTGGGCAATCCATTGCTTCCTACCGGTAACTTGGGTGAGTTGGTCCTCCCCAATATATGTGCCATCTCCTTTTCCCTCTAATATTTCAAGTAATTTGCGGCGTCCTGTTCCATGTCCAATGAAAACTCGAACCCCGAGTGATAGTGCTCTTTTTGCGGCCAATAGCTTTGAAAGCATTCCACCTGTTCCGACTTTCGAACCTGCCCCTTCTGCTCCTTGGAGTACTTCCTCTGTTACTTCTTTTAAGTAATCGATTCTTTTGGCAGATGGATTTTTCCTTGGATCAGAATCGTAAATGCCATTAATATCGGTCAGAATAATTAGCTGTTCCGCATGGACCATTCCGCTGACCAAAGCCGATAACATATCATTATCGCCGAAGGTCAACTCCTCGACTGAAACCGTATCATTTTCATTTATGATCGGCAATATACTCCGTTCCAATAGTTCCATGAGCGTTGCGTAGGCATTACTATACCTTCCTTGTTTGGAAAAATCATTTCTTGTTAAGAGAATTTGAGCGGGAATGATCCCAAACTGGCCGAGCTTTTCCATATACAATTGAATTAACAGACTTTGTCCTACCGCAGCCGCTGCTTGTTTTCCCTTTAATGTAACCGGCCTTGACGGATAGCCTAAACGAATAAAGCCGGCCGCAACAGCCCCGGATGATACCAAAAGTACTTCATGGCCTGTTTCCTTGAGGGCGGCGATCGCTTCAATATGGTCAGAAAATTTTTCCTGGTCTATTTCACCCTTTGAGTTTGTCAAAGAACTGCTTCCGATTTTCACAACAATCCGTTTCTTCTCCATGCATACTTCCTCCAATGAAGTTCTCTGCTTTCTTTAAACATAAAAACCCTTTTCATCCTTGTGAAAAGGACGAAAAGGGCTTAATTTCCGTGGTACCACCTTACTTGGATGCACATAACACATCCCGCTTTGCTTGATAACGCTCAAAGTTAGCGCCTGTGTTTTTTGCACAGGACTCAGGAGGCAGGTTCTACGGCTTTGCTGGGCGAAGTCTTTCAGCTGTAAACTCGCTCTCTGACACAGAAAGATACCCGTATATTAACCCTCCATTAACGTTCATGGATTCATTTTTTTTATTATGCAAGAGATTTGGGTCTATGTCAATTCAAACTATTTAAAAATTTTGAAAATTATTCTTCATCGGCAGTAGTCAGTTCTTTGCCAAAGACTAGTTGTTCATATAACTTATGATATTGTTCGGCTGAAGCATCCCAGCTGTAATCCTTGTTCATTGCTCTGTTGACCAGCTTGCGCCATTTGTTGGACTGAAACCGGTATAGCCAAACGGCTCTTTCAATCGAATATAGCATGTCGTGTGCATTATAATTCGCGAAACTGAATCCATAGCCTTCGCCGGTGAATTCATTATAAGCGACTACGGAATCCGTAAGTCCTCCCGTTTCTCTAACGATAGGCAATGTTCCATATCTGAGGGCAAGCAGCTGGCCAATTCCGCACGGTTCAAATTCAGATGGCATCAGAAACATATCAGAGCCGGCGTAAATCTTGCGTGCGAGCGTTTCATCAAAATAATTTTCGAATCTGACCCGATCAGAGTACTGTGCCGCTAAATCCCTCAAGACATGCTCATAGTGATTATCCCCGGTTCCAAGAACGACAAGCTGAACATTGAGGTTCATGATTTCATGAAAAACACGTAAAATCAGATCGATTCCTTTCTGTTCAACAAGCCTTGTCACCATTGATATGACCGGAACATCTCCTTGCAGTGGGAGATTTAAAGACTCCTGGAGCATCCGTTTGTTTTCCGGCTTGCCTTCATCATCCTCAAATGGGAAGTATATCGCTTCATCCGATGCGGGGTTATATTCTTCATGGTCAATTCCATTCAGAATACCAACCAATTTCGGCGTTCGTTTCCGCAAAAACCCATCGAGGTTCTCGCCATAATGCGGCATTTGAATTTCCGTTGCATATGTCGGACTCACGGTGGTCAAGTAATCCGAGAAGGCAAGGCCGGCCTTCAAATAACTTACATTCCCATGGAACTCCAGGGCATCCATGTTGAAATAGAGATCGCTTAAATCCAGCAACTCCGCTAACACTGCTTTCGGATATATTCCTTGATAGCGAAGATTATGGATGGTGAAAACGGTCTTGATCCCCTGATAAAAAGGATGGTTATGATAATGGGCCTTCAGCAAGACGCTAACAGGTCCTGTCTGCCAGTCATGGCAATGGAGGACATCCGGTTTATCATCCAGGTAGGGCAGTGCTTCCAACACCGCCCTTGATAAAAACGCAAAGCGCTCGCCGTCATCAATAAAACCATAGCTGCCATGCCTTTTAAAATAATATTCATTATCTAAAAAATAATAGGTTACTTCCTGATGAATCAATTTTTCAATTCCGCAATATTGCTTTCTCCAGCCAACCGGTACTTCCACATTAGTTACAAAAGACATTTGCTCTTTAAAATGAAAGGGCAGGTCCCCGTATTTCGGCAAGATAACACTTGCATTGATATGTTGTTTTTTTAATGCTTTGGGCAGGGTGCCAATAACGTCTCCGAGACCGCCTGTTTTAATAAACGGCACGCACTCGGATGCAGCAAACAATACATTCATCACAAGTCCTCCGTCACATGATTTCCGCTTTTTTAATTACTTTTGGATGGGATTCCGACCCAACCACAACCGTTTCTTTTGTAATAATGGCTTGCTTATCCATAATCACATTTTCTATGTAAGCCCCTGCACCAATTTCTCCTTTTTGCATAATGATGCTGTTTTTCACAACGGCACCAGGATGAATTTTGACTCCGCGAAAAATAATGCTGTCTTCGACGATTCCTTCTATCTCACAGCCATTTGCGATAAGTGAGTTGCTTGTCTTTGATAAAAGGCCATAGTTTACCGGAGCCTCGTGCTTTACTTTCGTATATAAATCCCATGAATCATAAAAGAATGAACGGACAACCTTCGGATCGAGAAACGACATATTGCCTGAATAAAAACTGTCGACTGAATGGATAAAGGGCATTTCACCTGTGAAATGATAGGCTTTTACACGCAATGTGTGAAGATTTGCCTTCACCGCATCTTTAATCAAGTCATATTCATCATTTTCGACACATTTTATAATTAAGTCGATTAATAGGTTTTTATTGATAACAAAAGTTTCTAAGCATACATGTTCGCCGTGCACGGGAGAGGTATATAGCTCGATGTCTGTAACGGTTCCTTCTGCATCACATGTACAAGTATGATAAATCGGCTTTTCGACCGGTTTACCGTGATAATTTTTGTAAACAACCGTGATATCCGCTCGTTCCATTCTATGTTTGGCTACAACATCATTAAAATCAATCTTATTCACATGATGGCCAGGGGAAATGATGACCGTGTCCTCATCTGAACGCTGGAAAAACTCAAGATGGTCATAAAAATGCTGGAGGTCCCCTTGTAATTTTTCGTCAGGATGGACAGGAGGCAATATGAATAACCCTCCATTTCTCCGGTCCAGATCCCACTCCTTTCCCGACCCTAAATGATCCATAATGGAACGATATTTGTCTTTTGTAGCCACTCCGACCTTCGTGATGGAGGCATTAATGAAATTCGACAAAGTAAAGTCGATCAGGCGATAGCGTCCGGCGAAGGGCACAGATGCCATGCTGCGATGCTGTGTCAATTCTTTTAGAAATGGTTTTTCATTGATCGTATTAATAATGCCTAACACGTTGCCCATATCGATCACCCCTAAGATTGTCTTTGATATTCGTCTTAAATATGTGAAAAAATTTTCCGTTTATCACCAATCAGAATCACCTCGTCTAATCCTTCTGTAGGCTTAATGACCATTCCATCTTCAATGACGGCGTTATTGGCGATAATCGCTTTTTCAATCGTTACATTTTTGCCAATGATCACATTCGGCATGATGACTGAATCATGAATCCTCGAACCAGAACCGACCTGAACATTATAAGAAAGGACCGAGCGGTGTATATGCCCATACACCATGCAGCCTTCGTTCACTAGCGATTGTTTGACTTCGGCTTCGGGTGCAATGTATTGCGGCGGGTGATTGGCATTTCCAGCGAAAATCTGCCAATTTTGATCATTGAGAGAGAAGGATGAATCTTCGTTCAACAAATCCATATGCGCTTCCCAAAGGCTTTGAATCGTCCCGACGTCTTTCCAATAGCCATCAAAACGGTAAGCATACATCGAGTTTCCGTCGTTTAGTATTTTCGGAATGATGTCTTTTCCGAAATCGTTCGAAGAAGCCGGATTTTGTTCATCCTGAATTAGATACTCCTTCAACAGCTTCCAGTTAAAAAGATATACTCCCATCGATGCGAGGTTGCTTTTTGGGTCCTCGGGCTTTTCCTCAAATTCAATGATTTGATCTGTCGCATCGGTGTTCATGATCCCAAAGCGGCTTGCCTCGAGCCAGGGTACGGGAATGACGGCGATGGTTGCATTAGCACCATGCTCAATATGGAATTCAAGCAGCTTGTTATAATCCATTTTGTAAATGTGATCACCAGAGATTATGACCACATATTCGGGATCATATTGATCCACATAATGAATGTTTTGATAAACGGCATTCGCTGTTCCTTCATACCATTGTCCGCCATTTTTTCCTTGATAAGGCGGGAGGACCGAGACACCGCCGTGATTGCGATCCAGGTCCCACGCGCTGCCTTTTCCTACATAAGAGTTTAGTAGATGTGGCTGATATTGTGTTAACACACCGACTGTATCAATGTGAGAATGGGTGCAATTGCTTAGCGCAAAATCAATAATTCGATATTTCCCGCCAAAAGATACGGCCGGTTTTGCTAATTCATGTGTCAATTCTCCAAGTCTTGATCCTTGCCCGCCTGCCAATAACATTGCGATCCACTTTTTATCTGCCATTCTGGTCGACTCTCCCCCGCCGTTTTTTTGTTTGCTTCATAAATATTGCTATACCTAATGGAGGAACGGTGATTTCCATGCTGAACCTTTGGTTGTGATAGGGCACTTTTTCAGCTTCGATGGCATCACTGTTAACTCTTCCAGAGCCCCCGAAGTGATTGGCATCACTGTTAAAAACTTCGATGAAACTACCATTCGCTGGAATTCCGATGCGGTACTTATCGTAAACATGCGTGGAAAAATTACAAACAACGATGCTGTAATCTCCTTTGCGTTTTCCCTTTCTCATGAATGTCAGGACATTTTCATGATGGCTATGATCAATCCATCCGAACCCGTCCGGTTCATGATCAAGCCGCCATAAACTAGATGTATCTTTATAAAAATGGTTCAGAGATTTGAGATAATGGTTAAGCTCTTGATGTGCCGGGTAATCAAGCAGATGCCAATCCAGTTCCTCCTTGTCTTTCCACTCTGCAAACTGTCCAAGCTCGCTCCCCATGAACAATAGCTTTTTCCCTGGGTGCGTCATGAAGTAGCCGTATAGTAAACGTAAATTGGCGAATTTTTGCCAGTAATCTCCGGGCATTTTGTCCAATAAAGAACGTTTCCCGTGCACGACATCATCATGTGAAAATGGAAGCACGAAATTCTCTGAAAAAGCATAGAAAAATGAAAAGGTTAAAAGATTGGGATGGTGTACCCGTTCCGAAGGTTCGAGTTTCATATATTTTAATACATCATTCACCCAGCCCATATTCCACTTGTAGTTAAATCCTAAGCCCCCCTTATCGATGGGTGTTGTTACTAGCGGCCAGTCTGTTGCTTCCTCAGCCATCATCAGCGCCCCGGGATATTTCTTGAATACTGTTTCATTTAGCTTTTTCAGGAACCGGATGGCGGCTTCGTTTTCTTCTCCGCCAAATTCATTTTGAAGCCTTTCCGGCAAAGGATTGTCATGATTCAACAAAACCATCGAGGAAACGGCATCAACGCGAAAACCGTCAACATGGTAGACATCCATCCAAAACAGGACGTTTGAAATGAGGAAGCTGACCACTTCCGGTTTCTCAAAATCAAAGCTGTACGTTCCCCATAAGGGGCGCTCAGCCCGTCTAGGGTCGATCGGCTCATAAAGAGGCGTGCCATCAAAACGACCCAGCCCGTGGATATCCTTGCAGAAATGGGCCGGAACCCAATCCAATATCACACCTATCCCTCTTTGGTGGCAGCGATCAATGAAGTACATGAGATCTTCTGGTTTCCCATACCTGCTGGTTGCGGAAAAGAATCCAGTAATTTGATAGCCCCACGAACCGTCAAATGGATGTTCCATCACCGGCATGAGTTCAATGTGGGTAAATCCGTTTGTGATCACGTGTTCAATCAGCTCGTCTGCAAGCTCACGATAGGTATAAGCCACGCCATTTTTCTTTCTTTTCCACGATAAAAGGTTTACTTCGTAAATAAGCATCTGATTATGGTAGGAATCCGATTTTCCCCTGGCAGCCATCCATTTTCGGTCATTCCACTCATATTGATCTACTGAGTGGATAATCGAAGCCGTATTCGGCCGTTCTTCGGAAAAGAATGCGTAAGGGTCCGCTTTGAGAACGACATGATTCTCAGCGGTATGAATCTCATATTTATATAAACTCCCCTCCTTCAGTCCCGGGATAAAGATGACCCAAGTACCGGTGTTTCGGATACGGCTCATTCTATGATTGGAGCCCTGCCAATGATTAAAATCACCTACGACAGAAACCTTTCTCGCATTTGGAGCCCATACGACAAACCGGACGCCTTCGACACCTTGTAATGTGGTCAGATGGGCACCAAACGTTTTGTAACTTTCGTACAGAGTTCCTTCATGAAAAAGATATAAATCGTGTTCACTCGGAGTAATATTCTCCTTCATTTCGAGTGCAATATCCAAGTTAGCATCACCCCTTCTTATTATGTAGTCGCTAATAAACAAAGATATGAATACATTCGATGCGAAAATTGCGAACCCTTTGACGAGGGCTGTCTATTATTGTCGGAATCCAATAAACTATAAAGAACAGTACTTTAGTCCCTGAAGCCGAACACGAAAAAAGGACTTCCTATTACCAGGAAGCCCCCTTTTTCACTATGCAGAAGGAAAGTTTCATTCCCTTTCTGCATAAGTGAGACCACGCTTAATCTCCGCCTATAAGGCGAACCGATCAGCAAGTGTTCGTTATTCTATTTTATATTTCCGTTCGTCCTTTTCGTTTCCTTCAATAAACAGATACGATAACGCAACCGCCCATGCCAGCGGTGTGTTCTTATTAGGTTTGTTTGTACCGCCGATATATAATTCCGGTACCTCCCAGTTTTCGGGAACGATGCGCTTTGTTTTGCTGATATATTCCTGTACTTTATCCATCATTCCAAGTTCCTTATAACACATTCCCATCCATGGCAGCCCGAAGCACCATTCGGCTTCGCTTCCTTCATTATAATACACATCATTTTCATAACGGATACAGCCATGCTTTCGCTCCAGCCTGCTTGAGATATTATTCAGGATTAGCAGGGCCGTATTGCGATCAACAATTCTATAAGGGAATATTAGCGACAGTAAAGCCAAATCCGTTTCTTTTGTCTCACTTTCGCGTGGAAGCATGAAACGGAGCGTCTCTTCGCCTTTGTGGATGCTATCGTCGTCAACGTCAACCAGCATTTTGACAGCATGCAGGCCAGCGACACATGCCCCGATACTTGAAGCATGAACCTCCATATTTTCTTCCCACATTCCATTATCCTTTGCCTGCCAATATTGTAAGCAATCAAGATATTGAACAAGCTTTTGGACGATTTGCAGATCTTTCTCATCCCTGATGACTTTCTTACCGTGCCGGACTCCTTCTCCAACGCCCCATAGGAACGCTCCAATTGCATCATTTTGAGCATGGCCCCATTCCACATGAAGCTCTGTTAAATCCTTTGCGTAGCGTGAATGGATAAATTCATAAAGATGCTGGGGTTTCTTTTTTGTGTGAATATCGATTTTCCATTCGTAATTTCTGAATAAGTCGAACAAGCTATGATAAGCCTTTTCATACCTTTCACATGGCGAATGCAAAAACGACAGTACGGTATAGACTACGTCCCGGATCCAAACATAATTGTAATCTTGAGAAACGCTGGCTGTATATGCACCATTAGGAAGCCTCATCGTGTCAAGAACAGAAATCGCTTTTTCTGCATTCATGAACGTCACTCCTTAAAAATTGGATTATTATTCTTATTTTTCTCAAAATTGGCATGTTCTAAACAAAAAAAACAGAAATAACGACAAAATAAATTTATGAAGCGCTTACATTTCTTTGATTCTGTAAACACCTGCTGTTTGTATGTTACTATTTTATTCACGACTGCCTGTTTTGACATCATTAATCTCGTAATAAAGTAGTAATAACGGCCCTTTTTCCATTTCATTTCGAAAACGCCTTAAATACGATGTACTTCTGGCCTATGTAGTTTGTAATCGTGTACATACAACTCCCAAGAAATACGGATAAATTTTGTTGTGAGACTGGAATGTTATGGAGGATCCGTTCACTGACCCAGCTACTTGTGCTATACGATGCAAAATAGCAGCAGAGAATGACCGAAACAAACAATAGGCCGCTTTTTTTAAAGGACACGTCGCTTTTGAACGTAAATGCCCTATTTAATAAAAAGCTGATGACAGCCCCTGCCCCGTTTCCGAGAAATGTGGAGAACCAATAACTTATATGGAAAGCGTTCATCAGAATGAAAATGGCTGACAATCCTACACCTGTATTGATGACCCCTACCAGTAAAAAGCGGATAAATGAATTAGTTCGTTTCAGGCAGGTTTCTAAGATCAAGGTTATATGCGTCATCTTCCGCTCTTTCTGTATTTTTTAAATGTAGCGACATCGGCAGAGAATAAGAATCCATATCGATAATATACTTCGGGCGGCGTTTGGACTCTTTGTAAATTTTGCCGATATATTCTCCAATCAAGCCAATGGCAATTAACTGCAATCCTCCGATAAGCCAAATCGAGGTAATTAACGATGTCCAGCCGGTGGCCGTATTCCCGGAAAACTTTAGAATGAAAAAGTAACAGCCGAACAAAAAGCTGATTACAAAGGAAAAGATGCCAACGAACAATACAAACCGGATCGGCGTAACGGAAAAGGAAGTAATGCCGTCGAACGCGAAGGCAAGCATCTTTTTCAAAGGATATTTGGTCTCCCCTGCCATCCGTTCCTTTCGGTCATAGTGGACTTTTGCGGATCGCAAGCCAATCAGCGGCACAATTCCGCGTAAAAACAAATTTACCTCTTCAAATCGCTCCAATTGTTGAAGGGCCCTTTTACTCATTAACCGAAAGTCCGCGTGATTATAGATAAGGTCCACGCCTAATTTGTTCATGAATTTATAAAAGCCTTCTGCTGTGCTTCGTTTAAAAAACGAATCGCTATCACGTTTTCTGCGGACACCGTAGACAACGTCAAATCCTTCCCGGTACTTTTCAACAAACTCCCCAATAACCGCGATGTCATCCTGCAGGTCCGCGTCAATGGAGACTACGCAGTCGGACATATTCTTTGCTGTGAACAGCCCGGCAAGGAGCGCGTTTTGATGCCCAGCGTTTCTTGAGAGCTTCAAACCGGTTACCCATTCATTTTTTAAACTTTCTTTAAGGATGATCTGCCATGTACGATCCTTGCTTCCATCATCAACGAATAGGATTTTACTTTTATCGGAAACAAGTTGGCGGACGGCCATGTTTTCTAACAAGTTATGTAGCTGGCTAATTGTATCTGGCAGAACGTCCTCCTCATTGAAGCAAGGTACAACAATCGTAAGAATTGGTTCAGACATACATGTAACCTCCTAGGTGTCTATTTGGCTTTATATAGGTAAATTTTCCATGCTGCTTGTTTGGAGGTGAAAACCTGTTCCAAATGAAGCTCGATGTCGCTTGCGTTTTCAATCGGTAGTGCTGAAAACAGATAGGTTCCTCCAAGATCTTTAAATGCTTGAGTGTTTAGTTCAAGGTTCTTTAATCGCTTTTTTGAATCCTTTTTAAACATGTAATGCTTGCCCAGTTCATCTGAAAACACATAGCATCTTCCTCCCCATTCATCAAAATAAATCCGGAGAGTCTTATTTTTGGCCAATTCCTCTTCAATTATTTTGCGAAACTTGTATTTATAGCGTAACGGATAAAAGTTATTGTATGTATCGAGCGTGTAAAAGCCGTTATACTGGGCGATCGCTGGATGTATACCAATGCTTGCGACCCGGTAATCCTCTTGGGGGATCGCGATATATTCCTGTATTTCATCGAATATTTCTTCGGCATAATATTCTCTCACAGTAGGTTTCTTTTGATAAATTATTTCATCATTAAAAGCAAACAGGACAATAATTTGTGCGATGATGATAGCTGTGATGGATTGATTATTTTTCGTGCAATTCCAGATAATTTTCAAGGCAAGCGCAAAACCAAGATATATGACTAGCGGTCTCAAAAAATGATATCTGGCAAAATTAAATGTATCCAAAAAATGAAATCTTTCCGTTAAAGGAAGCCAGCCTTTGTAGAACCAGAACGCATACCATGTGGAGAGGGCAAAGTTTAATCCTAACAGGAAAACAAACACGTTCTCTTTTCTCCATAATTTATGTTTTATCAGCAAGTAAAGAGCAAATAGAATGATTGGAAGAACAATAAGACCATGCACCGTCATCACATGTGTATGCCCCAGCACGAAATTCTTAAACGCTAGCCGAACCGATCTCCATAGCGGAAGCCTTGCATGAAAATACTCATCCCGGCTACTTCCTTCCGAAGAAAAAAGAAAGGAATGAACGAGTCTGTATTCCACTAACAAGTAGATGAACGTCATATAGGCAATCGAGCATATAAAACGAAAATTCCATCCCTTCCCTCTAATAACCTCGACAACCCAGAACACAGCCATTGCGGTCAGGAAAAAGAAAAAGCCGAGCACAAAGCTTGAATACAACGGCAAAAGAGTAAGCACAAGATAGTTTATCCACGAATTGTCGCCCTTCCTGATATTTAAGAATGCCCAGAGAGCAAGCGGCATTCCCAGCGTACTTAGCATGCCGGATGGCCAAAAAGGCGTAAGAGCGAATGCAAGAGCCGTTCCAACCCGGATTACTCCCCATTCATCCCGCGTGATAAAATGAGTCTTCAACAGCCAATACATCCCGAGGAAGGCAATAAATCTGGTAATTGCCTGGCTTAGTCCATAAGCAATCATGGTTGGGAACAGAGCATACAGCCAGATAATTCCGCTATACTCCGTACCGAAAGCGTTTCTTGGCAAGCCATTGATGACTTGCGGTATTTTCGCTGTCACCCCGCCAAACAGCTGGCTGCTTTCAGTTAACACCTTATACCAGGCAATGTTTGAGTCTAAATTATCATGAACCCGAATATGTGCGTTCTCTCCTAAAATAAACAATGGGCCTAAATAGACAGCAATCAAAATCAACGCGTAGCCAATAAGTCTCCGCTCTGTTTTGTCATTTAAAAACAATTGATACACCTCATTAATAAAAGCGGAAGTGCCTTGCAAGTACGACCTTCAACTAAATTGCATCGTTATGTCTTACGTCGATGCCACTCCGTTCCATGCTTATGCGACTGACATAAGACGCGCCGAGCAAGACATCGGCCGAATAAGATCGTCACTTCGTGTGGTTGCATCGGCGCAAGTCACGTCCTGCACATCATAACTAAACACTTTTCGAATTTTAAAATGTAATCATTATATAGATAAATATCACCATGTTATTAACGTTAGCTTTGCATCTGAAATATATTCCTTAACTCATCTCTATCTGCAATAATAAATCAACGCATGAAAATGAAAAATCGGCTCAGTATTAAATGATTTCATTAAACTTCTACTATTCTGCTTTATAACGTGACATAAGAATTCAGAAATGTTACTTTTCAAATATTAGTAAAAATACATATTGCTGATAGGTCATTCAATGTAGTAAGATTGGTTGATGTGATTGTGTTAGATTAATAGCCTCTCAATTATTGTAGAGGGTACTTTTCAAATAATTCGTATATAAGTTTTCGATGAAAGAGGGGAAAAGTATGTCATCACTTAAAGAAAACCGGACGCCATTAGTCCTTTTAATGGTCAATATGTTCATTGCGATGGTTGGGATTGGCTTGATTATCCCCGTTTTGCCGGTGTTCCTAAAAGAATTCGGGGTCGGCGGCCAGGCAATGGGCTATCTTGTCGCTGTTTTTGCGTTAACCCAATTTATTTTTTCTCCCATCGCCGGGGAAATTTCAGATAAATATGGGAGAAAAATCCCTCTCATTGTCGGTTTATTTGGTTTTGCTTTGTCTCAGCTCATTTTTGCCGTGGGGACGGAGATTTGGATGATGTATGTTTCCCGGCTTCTTGGAGGAGTTGGGGCAGCGTTCATGATACCGCCTATGATGGCATACGTTGCCGATATTACAACAGAAGAAGAACGCGGGAAAGGAATGGGCCTTCTCGGTGCATCGATGTCGCTCGGTTTTGTTATCGGACCTGGGATCGGCGGATTTCTTGCTGAAATCGGAATAAGGGTACCGTTTTATACTTCAACTGTCATTGCAGCAATCGCAACCGTTTTGTCATTGCTTTTGTTGCCGGAAACACTTTCTGTTGAAGCAAGGCAACGAGCTCGATCCGATAAACGTAAAAAAGAAAGCATGATTAGACAATTGCAAAAATCTTTCAAGGCCCCTTACTTCATGCTTCTTGTTCTTGTGTTTACGATGACCTTCGGCTTGTCAAACTTTGAAGCAATTTTCGGACTTTATGTTGATGAAAAATTCGGTTTTACACCTAAGGACATTTCGATCATCATTACGATTGGCGCCTTGATCGGAGTGTTCATTCAGTCGGTTATCGTTGATAAAATGCTGACTCGCTTCGGTGAAAAAAAGGTGATGTACTGGACGTTCCTGATTTCCGCAGCATCCATGATCGTGCTGTTAGCGGCCGTAAACTTCTGGTCCATCCTGGCAATCACCGTTGTGTTCTTTACGGCCACCTCTCTGGTGCGACCGGCATTGAATACATTATTGTCAAAAATGGCAGGAAATGAACAAGGATTTGTGGCCGGGATGAATAATATGTATATGAGTATCGGCAACATGATCGGGCCTGCTTTAGCAGGAATCCTCTTTGATGTTAATATCAATTTCCCCTATATCTTGGGGGCTTTCATTCTTATGATAAGCTTCGCGCTGGTTCTATCCTGGAAAGGCGGTCGCGCAGTTACGACAACGCCTGGAACGGTTGGGGAATAAGAAATAATAAGCGGACTCCGGACTTTGATTCCGGGGTCTATTTTTATCAGAAGAGACCCTCATCTCTTTCCCCAAGTATGTTGTAATTGTAGAATTTCATCTTTATGCGTAATTCCTTCCTTAGAAGGCGTTTCCAGGATAAAAGGAATCTCTTTTAAAACTGGTGAGCTTATAAGTTCATCAAATTGATTTTTCTTTATATGTCCGCCTTTGAAGATATTGGCGTGACGATCTTTACCAAGGCTGGACTGAAATTTCGAGTTATTGAAATGTATCGCGTATAACTCCTTAAAATACGATAACTCCTGCCCTTTAACGGTAAGAGCCTTCCAATTATCCCCATCCCAAAGTCCGCTTGCGAAGGCATGGCAAGTATCCAAACAAAATCCGATTTTTTCGGGTTTCTCACAGAGGTTCCTCACCTGTACTAGTTCTTCAAAAGTCGTACCGATACTGCCAGGTTTTCCAGCGTTGTTTTCAAGCAGTATTTTGCAAACCCCTCCCCATTCCTTTGTAACATCGTTCAGCATCTCAATCATCAATTGATAGCTCGCCAAAAGATCGTGGCTGCTGATTTGGCTTCCGAAGTGGACAACAATCCCTACAGATCCACAAGCTTCAGCAATCTCCAAGTCATTAATTAACGAATGGATTACAGCCTCTCTTTTATCATGCGATGGAGTAAGGCTTGTCGGGTATGGGGTATGCGCGATAGACGTCAGCCTGTGTTGCTGACAATACTTTTTACAAGACGCAGCATCGATCTTATCAAACTTTTTCACGATTAGACTTCTTGGGTTTTTAGGAAAATATTGAAAAGCAGACGCATTCAGTGCTGCTGCATGTTTAGCCGCCCCAAAATATCCCTCTCTAATACTCACATGGCAACCAAATTTCATTAAAATCCCTTCCGTTTCTTCTGAGGATCCCTTTTAAGATTGACAACCTGTACAATAAAACGTCTTTCGAGAAGAAATGATCTCTTTAATAATCGCAACTCCGCATCTTACACACGTTTCACCTTCCCGATCATACACCTTGCATAACGAATCGTATCCTCCTGTTAACGTGTCGCCTTGAAAAAAGGGTTCCATATACCCGCCGTGCTTTAAAGCATCCTGCAGGACAAACCGAATCGATTGATAAAGCTGGATGACTTCATGCTGATTAAGCTCATTCATTTCCCGCATGGGCAGGATTCTTGCGTGAAAGCAGATTTCATCGCTGTAACAATTGCCAATCCCTGATAAAAACTGTTGGTCCACTAATTTCGATTTTAAACGGCCTCGTCTCTTCTCCATTAATTTAATGAATACATCCTCTGTAAATTCCTGTCCCAAAGGTTCAGGACCTAAGTCAGATAATTCCTTTTGTATACATGTTTTATCATAGAGATGCAAATAACCGAGACGTAAACCGATAAAGTAAAGATTCTGCTCGCCAAATGAAAATTGAATTTGGATCGTCCGGTCGGGCTTTTCCTCAGTCGTTCCAAAAAACATCCTTCCGCCGAGCATTAAGTGCAATAAGAGCAAATAGCCGTTTTCAAGGTGAAACAATAGTTGTTTCGCTCTTCTTTCCACCGTCACAACCTTTTGCCGGGAAACATTATTAATAAACTCATCTGGCTCCACATTTACCGATTTTGCACGATTAATCTGTACATCCGTAATCGTTTGGCCTGCTATCTTTTGATTGAGCAATATTCTGTAATTTTCCATTTCGGGAAGCTCTGGCATGCCGTCTACTCCTTTGTAAAGATAAAAAAAGTGGGGGGGGACCCCACCTCGGGGAAGATTTTCGAACATCCATTCCACATCAAAGCATTTCCCCTTCTTACTGGTAGTTCCGTTCCGTTGCGTAGTTCTTATTCTCCTAATTGCATCTGCCGTATGGTTTTTAGTTCGGGTTATTATAGTTGTGCAAATTTCTCCTAAGCTTAAATCGATCATATATTACTATTACCAGTTATCTACACATGAATACCTAGAATAGTTGCCTCGTTGTACGGACATTTTCCGTACGAGCTTCTTAAGCAAAAAAAGGTTTACGATTGTCTTGTCTGAACGAGTTAAAGCTCAGGTTGTAGTATCTTATATCCAGATTGTCAGTTATGTTTACCACTGGTTCACTTGTAAGCAGGACAGTTTCGACTGCTAATAGAGAATCGATTATTCAATCAGAACAAATTCTAGGAAATCTTCAATTATCGGATGATTATGTAAGATCCCTAACATAGTAAAGAGAGAGGGGCCCTGGGGCCCCTCTCTTTATAGCATGTCTAGTTTAGCAGACCTTCTGTATCCAAAAATTCTTTGGCTACTTCAACTGCCTTCTTTCCTTCCACATTCACCTGGTAATTCATTTCACGCATTTGATCGTCAGTAATTTTTCCTGCGAGTTTGTTCAATGCTTCCTCTATTTCTGGGTATTTATCAAGTGTTTCCTTTCTTAACAAAGGGGCTCCTTGATAAGGAGGAAATAACCCTTTATCATCTTCCAGTACTGTAAGTTTATACTGCCTTAACTCGCTATCGGTAGAATAGGCATCCACAAGATTGATATCGCCGGTTTTTATTGCGCCATATCGCAGTTTAGGTTCCATCGTCTTTACGTTCGCGAATTTAATATCATAAAGCTTTTGGATGCCCCGGTATCCATCTTCCCTGTCGGAAAACTCCAGCGTAAAACCGGCATTTATTTGTTGCTGTATATTTTTTAAATCTGATATGTTTTCCAGCTGGTACCTATCAGCTGTTGATTTTGGTACCGCGAGCGCATACGTATTGTTGAAATCCATTGGTTCTAGCATCTCAAGATCAAACTTATCGGACATCCCTTTCCGCGCTTGATTATATACTTGTTCTCTATCTGTACTTTCAGCCGTTTCCTTCAAAAACTCGGAAATGGCGGTTCCTGTGAATTCAGGATAGATATCAATATCGCCTGATCTCAAGGCATTGAATACGAATGAGGTTTTCCCCAGGCCAGGCTCAAGCTCCACATGTAAATCAGTTTCTTCCTCAATGAGGAGCTTATACATATTAATTAAAACTTCAGGTTCTGCGCCGAGCTTGCCGGCAATCACAATATCTTCCTTCTCCTCTCCCATTACATTTGGTAACACAATGGCAAGCAATGCGGCCATGGCAGCTATGCTTAATATAATGAGCGATTTTTTAAAGGAGATCCGTTCGAATTGTCGGAGCAGAAAGTCGAAAAGGATCGCCAAAAGCGCGGCCGGTATAGCACCAAGAACAATAAGTGAGGTGTTATTCCGGTCAATCCCGAGCAGGATTAGATCCCCTAACCCTCCTGCTCCAATGAGAGCAGCTAATGTTGCAGTCCCGACAATCAGCACCATCGCTGTCCTTATCCCCGCCATAATAACCGGCAAAGCCAGTGGCAGTTCTACCTTCGTTAGCAGTTTTCGGCGATTCATCCCCATTGCCCTGCCTGCTTCTATTAACGAAGAATCAACTTCATTAATCCCTGTATAGGTATTTCTCAAAATAGGCAGTAAAGCATAAATAACTAACGCAATAATGGCAGGAATCGTACCAATGCCAAAAAGCGGGATGAGCAGTCCAAGAAGAGCCAATGACGGGATTGTCTGCAGGACCGCCGTAACACCTATAATTCCTTCGGCTACTTTTTTATACCTTGTTAAGTAGATGCCAAGAGGGATCGCAATAATAATCGCGAAAAAGAGTGCGATAAAAGAAATTTGAATATGCTCAAGCAGTGCGCTTATAAGTTCATCCTGTCTTTCTACTAAAACCTTAGAGAAGTTATTCATGTCCTTTCCCTCTTTCTCCCCATCTTTCAGCCATAAACTGAATGACCAACTGCCTGTTAACCATGCCGATAATATCTCCGTCTTGTTCCACGGCGATACTCTCGTGTTCAGCGAGAAGCCCCAGGGCCTCTTTTAATGATGAGGTTACAGGAATCGTAACAGAGGGATTGTTCATAGCTTCCTCTGAAGTTATTCGGCGCACTGCTTTTTCAATGGTTATTTCTTCAGTTGGGATCGACTTCTCGATACCAACAAACTCTCTTACAAAATCGGTGGCAGGGTTTTCAAGAATTTCTTTAGGTGTACCGACCTGAACGATTTCGCCTGCTTGCATAACGCAAATACGATCGCCTATCTTTAAGGCCTCCTGGATATCATGCGTGACAAACACAATGGTTTTCTGAATGCTTTTTTGCAATTCCAGCATCTCATCCTGAAGCTTTTCGCGGCTTATCGGATCGAGAGCACTAAATGGCTCGTCCATAAGGATAATTTGCGGATCTGCCGCTAGGGCTCTAATGACACCGATTCGTTGCTGTTGTCCTCCTGAAAGCTCCTTGGGTTTTCTAGTTCTGTATTTTTCAGGTTCCAGATTTACCATTTTCATGAGTTCGTCCACCCGCTGCCCGACCTCCTCTTTTGCCCATTTCTTTAATTCAGGCACGATCGAGATGTTTTCTTCAATCGTCAAATGGGGAAATAGCGCAATCTGCTGAAGGACATATCCGATATTCCATCTGAGTTCATGGATATCATACTCACTGATTTTTTTCCCATCAATCAAAATCGTTCCCGACGATAACGCTATCAAACGGTTGATCATCTTTAACATCGTCGTTTTCCCGCATCCACTTGGTCCGATAATGACAAAGAATTCCCCTTTTCTTATATCCAAGCTTAAGGAATTTACCGCTTTTGTACCGTCAGGGTATAACTTTGATACGTTATCAAAAGTAATCATTTTTAGTCCCCTTACATGTGTCTTTTCTATAATCCTTAGAAAACCATTAAAACATTCTTTTGCCATTTTTGCTAATCATAAAAAAATGCCCCTTCTTTGCAGAGAGGCATGGGGCTTATATCACACTTCCAAGTGTTTTCCTTCTTCAACAATATGGTGCAGTAGATGGGCAAGGTGATGAAGTGGTCCGTACTCATCCTCTTCCTCTTCTCCCTCTTCTTCATCATTTTCATTTTCTTCTTGAAAATAAGCATCCTGCATGAAGAGGGCCATAAACTCATAAAAGTCCTTCATCTCGAAAGAGTAGCACCCGCTCGGTTCTTCACTATCCTCTTCATAGTGCAGGGCAAGGTAGGACAGATCACTGTCTTCATCTTCAGCATCGAAAAAAATAAAAAATCCGAAGTTTGTATCTAATTCGAATAAACGTCTCGTTCCTCCACTCGTTGACTTTTGAAATTCTTCTTGGTTTAATTTCTGAACCTGCATCGTGTCCACATTATCTTCCTGGTGAAAGCTGACTATAAATGAGTTCATGATTTAACCTCCTGTTTTTTAATGAATGGTTAGGTTTATTATTCCCCATCGCCTTAAAAATATGGCTGTTCCTCTATTATATATCCTCTTTTCCCAAGATTAATCAAGATCGATATCAAGAACGACCGGACAATGGTCACTTCCCATAATATGAGAATCAATTTGTGCATCTTTGATAGAAGGAGCTAAACGTTCCGATACGATGAAATAATCAATGCGCCATCCTATATTTCTTTCCCGTACCTTGCTCATGTAAGACCACCAGGTGTATGCTCCTTCTTTTTCGGGATATAATATCTGAATGAATCAACAAACCCGGTGCTCAGTAATGATGTCATTTTTTCGCGTTCTTCCGCCGTAAACCCGGAGTTCATTCTGTTTGATTTTGGGTTCTTTAAATCTATCTCATTGTGAGCGACATTCAGGTCGCCGCAAAGGATTACGGGTTTACTAGAATCCAATTCTTTCAGATAGGATCTAATTTGATCTTCCCACGTCAATCTGTAACCTAACCTCGAAAGATCCCTTTTGGAATTTGGTGTATAAACAGTAACCATAAAGAAATCCTCAAATTCGAGGGTTATGATCCTACCTTCCTCATCTTTTTCAGCCGACCCGAACCCGTAGCTCACTGATAGAGGTTCTTTTTTTGTGAATATTGCGGTGCCGGAATATCCTTTCCGCTCTGCATAGTTCCAAAATTGATAATAGCCTTCGAGCTCCAGATTAATTTGCCCTGCCTGCAGTTTGGATTCCTGAATACAGAATATATCAGCATCGATTTTATTGAAATAATCGATAAATCCTTTACCTACGCAGGCTCTAATGCCGTTAACATTCCATGATGCAAGTTTCATATATTTTGATTCTACTCCTTGACTTTTATTTGCTAGTTTCTGTTTTAAGTGAAGAAACCAATCTGGGCAGTTCACTATAAATTTTTAAAACCTCTTCTATCTTCATCCGTACCAACCCGCTTGAAGAAGGAGCGACAAAATCAACCGTTCCCGGAATGACAGACTGTTCCTGGACTCCCCAGGGGAGTTCTTTGATTCCACTGTAATGTTGATACACTCCCTTTCCGACAAAACAAACGACCCTTGGTTTAAATATACTGATCTTCCTTCTAAGTTCCGCTCTTCCCTCTCTATATTCATCCTTCGTTATTTCATCGGCAGCTTTGGTGGGTCTCGAAACGATATTCGTAAAGCCGAAACCTAGCTCCAGTAGCTGATCGTCTTCTTCTGGCTTGTACTTTCTTTCAGTAAGCCCCGATTCATGCAAAATCCTCCAAAACCGGTTGTTGGGGTTGGCGTAATTGTGACCGGTCTCACCTGAGCGGATACTTGGATTAAAACCGACAAATAAAATATCTAAATCATCTTTAATACGGTCATTGATCGGATTCATTCACACTACTCCTTCATCAACGATTTTTCAAGAAAAGCGTAAGGATTCTAATCTGTCACGACGGCACTAGTATCTCCGGTACGTCTAGCTAGAAATCCTGGTTGAAAGAGTTATACTTTCTATATGTTAAAAAAACTGAGAAATTCATAGTTTCTCAGCCATCTTTACCTATTATTTATTCCATTTAATTGTAGTTATTTCCGTACCTGTGCCGACCTCGGAATCTATCTCGAAATGATCCATTAGGCGTTTTACTCCAGGTACGCCGGCTCCCAAACCACCTGAGGTTGTATATCCATCTTCAAGTGCTTTTCGAATATCTTTGATTCCCGGCCCTTCGTCTTTAGCTACAATCTTTAACCCGGAGCGATTGTTTTCGTTAATTTCCTCGATCACAATTTTTCCAGGAAGTGCGTATTTAAATATATTTCTGGCTAATTCGGATATAGCTGTCGTGATTCTGGACTGGTCCACAACTCCGAATTTCAACTTTTTTGCAGCCTCCCGCCCTGATTGGCGTGCTGCCACGATATCCCACTCATTTTGTATAGGTACTTCAATAATTATTCTCATGGATCCCCTTATATAATGACATTAAAAATTTCTATACCTTTTTCTAAATCAAGGGCAGTATTCGCTCCATTCAGGTGTATCCCCAGCTCGACCAGTGTAATCGCAACCGCAGGCTGAATTCCTGTCAAAATGACCTTTGCACCCATTAATTCTGCCATGCTGACGATTTCGCCGAGAATTCTCGCTATGTACGAATCAATAACCTCTAGTGAAGTCAAATCAAGAACGACTCCCTTTGCCGCCGTTTCATGGATCTTCTGCAATAAATCTTCCTGAAGCGTCAAGGCGCTGTTATCATCAAGTTCTACTTGTATCGAAACAAGAAGAAGATCATACATCTTTAATATTGGTATTCTCACTAAATCACTCCTAAAAAATTCTACTCAAACTACTCATTAATTTATTATAAAGTTTGAATAAAAAGTAAGCAAGGTAAAGACGGAATAACGAAGGAAAACTCGCTGGTTGGCGAGTTTTCATTAAATAGTGTACGTTACACTTAATTTGAATAACAAACCTTCATTGTTGACATGTTTTTTCAAGGTTACTAGCTAATTATGAAAAATCACTTCACTTCAATCGGTACAATCTTTCCTTCTTCAACAGCTCCGACGACTAACTCTGATTCAAATCCGCCATCCTTATCAATAGAAGGAATGTTGTACACCTTCTTCTCCTCCGGCAAATTGTCCAATCCCTCTTGCATATGCTCACGAATCGCTTCAGAATCGTCAACCGTGCCGGCTGCCTTCATTGCCTCGACAAATATATTCATCGCGATGTAATTTAAGCCTGCTTCTGATCCGGGATCTTCCTTGTATTTTTCGTTATACTTTTTAACGAACTCATCGGTACCTGAATTATTATTATCGACTAATGGCAACACACCAATTGATCCCTCCAGGGCTTCATATGAACCAGTTACTTTGTTCATTTCATCAAGCTTTGCCTGATCCATGATAATAAAGCCACCTTTAAACCCTAGCTCTCTTGCTTGTTTTGCAACTTTCGCCGTTGGTTCTGATGCACCGCCGATGAATAATACATCCGGCTTCTTTTTTAAGGCATTGGTGACAATCGTAAAGAAGTCCGTGTCCTTTGTGAAATCGATCGACGAGTTATAAACCACCTCGCCACCGCTCTTTTCCCAATGGGGCAGAAGCTTTTCCGTCCAATCCTTCCCGTATTGGGATGCTGTTGGCAGAGCGGCGATTTTCTTGCCGAACCTCTCCATTGTATATTCTGTGAAAGGCTCAATATAACCATCGTAGCGAGGCGGGATTCGTACGGTTAGCTTGTTCTCTGATTCGGTGATTTTCGGTTCGCTCGTATAAGCGCCAATAATGAATTTGTCTTGCTGGTTGAACACCTGCAAAGCTGCTACGCCACCGCTATGCGGGGTGAAAATGATCGGCGTTTTATGCTCCTGAACTAATCGCTTGGCATTGGCACCCGTCTCATTTGGCAAATATTTATCATCCAGTGATTCGAGATTGATCTTGTACTTTTTCCCTTTTACCTCGAACCCACCGCTTTCGTTTATTTCTTCTGCTGCCATTTTCAATCCATTTAAGGTGCGCTCTCCATAGAAAGCAGCCGGACCGCTTAGTGGTCCGCTATATCCTATATTTACCGTATCTCCCTTGCTGTCTCCGCCTCCTGCTGAAGAACTGCTCGATTCTGAACCGCCGCATGCTGCTAAAATAAGAATCAAAGAAAAAAATACACTGACCATTGAAAGTCGCTTTGCTTTTTTCATATTCATCCCCCTCGGATATTATCTAAAATTGGTTCTTGCCATTCAGAAACAAGATGGTATGTTAAACCACCTCCATTTAAAGGACCAGATAAATTTGAAACAATATTTAAGCTCCAATATATGCCTTCCGCACTTCATCATTGGCAAACAGCTCTTCTGAAGTACCCTCTAACACAATGGAACCATTTTCAAATACATAGCCTTTACTGGCAATTCGGAGAGCGGCATTTGCATTTTGTTCGGCCAATAAAATCGTTGTGCCGTCCTTGTTGATTTGCTGGATTATATTAAACATCTGCTCTACAATTAGAGGCGCAAGGCCGACAGAAGGTTCATCAAGGAGCATAAGCTTCGGTTTTGACATCAACGCACGAGCTATCGCAAGCATCTGTTGCTGCCCTCCGCTTAAGGATCCAGCAGCGTCATTTTGCTTATCCTTCAAGATTGGAAATAAATCATATACGGTTTCAAGTGATTGTTTAATCTCGTTTTTTTTCCTTCGATGGACGTACGCGCCCATTCGTAAATTTTCCTGAACGGTCATATCTGAGAAAAGCTTTCTGCCTTCCGCGCATTGTACGACACCCGATTGGACGATTCGATCAGGAGTCCGACCCTTTATGGATGTCCCTTCTAAGGAGATGTCCCCTTCAAAAGGCTTGTTTAGGCCGCTTATCGTTCTGAACGTTGTGCTTTTTCCTGCACCGTTCGAACCGAGTAAAACAACAATATCCCCTGCACTTACTTCAATATTCACTTTTTGGATGGCGGTAAAGCTTCCATACTTCACGGAAACCCCTTTTAGCTTAAGCAATGGCACTCCCTCCTAGATATGCCTTAATAACCGTTTCATTGTTTTTAATTTCATCTGGTGTTCCTTCGGCAATTTTTTCACCATAGTTTAAGACCATGATCTTATCCGCAAGCTTCATGATCATTTGCATTTTGTGTTCAATCAGGCACACCGTGATTCCCTTACGAATCATTTTTTCCATCAACAATGCTAGGCCTTCCGTTTCATCCGGATTGACTCCTGCTGCAGGCTCATCCAGAAAAACGATTTCCGGATCGGTGGCGAGCGCAAGGGCAAAGGCGACACGTTTTTTCTCTTCCTGGGAACTGCCGGCGACCAATTTATGTGCCGACCCGGTTAAACCGACGAAGTCTAGGACCTCCATCGCCTTTTCTTTGCATTTTTCCTCCTCATCCTTAAGGCGTTTCGTTCTTAGAACCGCATCAATCAGATTAGATTTTGTCCGCAAGCGATGGCCAACGATAACATTGTCAAGAACGGTAGATTGTTCAAAAAGATTGGTTGTTTGAAAGGTTCGCGCAATTCCTAATTCTGCTATTTTGTTGGAAGGAAGGGTGGTGATATCCATCCCCTTAAAGATCACTGCTCCCGAAGTAGGACGATGAAAACCGCTGATTAAGTTAAAAAAAGTAGATTTCCCTGCCCCATTCGGACCGATAATTGCATTAATCTTTCCTTTTTCAACGGAAAAGTCAACGGAGTTAACCGCAGATAAACCTCCAAATTTTTTGGTAAGATTTTTTGTTTCCAAAAACATCCGCTACCCCTCCTTCACATGTTTCTTCAGTTTTACGATCGAATTAACAGTTATTTTTCTTTTCTTTCGATCTTGGTATTTGATTTTCCAGCCAAGTACAGCCCCAACAATACCCCGCGGATAGAAAATAACCAACAAGGTTAACACCGGGCCAAAGATTAACATTCGATAATCTTGAAGGAATTGCAGCTGCTGGGAAATCCAGACGATCAGTATCGTTCCGATAATCGGCCCTGATAGTGTTCCAATGCCGCCAACAAGCAAATACGTCAGCAAATCAAAGGTTATTGCCGTGGCGGCGATTTCCGGACCGATGAAACGTACAAACGATGCGTATAGGGCACCCGCTAAACCGGCGAAAAATGTGGATAGCACAAAAACAGTCAATTTGTGCTTCATCGTGGAAATTCCGATCGTTTGAGCGAGATCTTCACTATTTCGTATCGCTATGTACGTTCTTCCTGTCAGAGAGTGTACAATACGGTAAACGACAAGAATAACCAATAACAGGATGAACAGGACAAAGTAATATTGTGAGAGTGGTGTCTGAAAAGAAATGGGACCGATATCCGCCGGGGCGGGAATTCCGATTAAGCCTCTTACTCCTTCCGTCAAGCTTTCCCATTTGTCGATAACCAGATATATGATGTAGCCGACGCATAACGTATAAATCGCAAAAAAGTGCTCTTTAGTCCGTAATGCAATTAAGCCGATCAATAAACCTGCGACACTTGTAATCAGACAAGAGAGAATGAACGCCAGCCAGAAGTTAAGCTCCGCCTTAACCGTCAGTATTCCAAGCGAATAGGCTCCAATCGCAAAGAAACCAGCATGGGCAAGAGATAAGTAGCCTGTATATCCTGCAAGCAAATTCAAGCCATAAACACCGATAATCCAAATAAATGAAAGAGTCATCACATGGATAAAATAATCATTTTGCGTGATGAAAGGAAAAATAAGAGAAAACAGAATCAGCGCTGCTATTACATTTCTTTGCTTAAATATCGCCGCCATTAATGTACCTCCTTGGCAAATAACCCTTTAGGACGTACGGAAAGAATGATGACTAATAAAACAAACGCAATGATGTCTTTGTAGTCATTGGATATATAGGTAGCTCCCAAGCTTTCGCTGAATCCAAGGATATATCCTCCAAGGATCGCTCCAGGAATGCTCCCCATTCCTCCTAAAATAATGATGACAAATGCTTTTAAAATAACCAGATGTCCCATTCCGGGAAACACAAGATTAATAGGAGCCGCAAGAGAACAGGCAATCGCTGCAAGGCCGCCGGAAATCATGAATGTCAGCATCGCGACTCGATTTGTATTAATCCCGACTAAGCTTGCACCCTCCCGGTTTTGTGACATCGCAATAATGGTAGAACCAATGAATGTTTTTTTCAGGAAGAGATAGAGCAAAATCATCACGGCGATTGCTGCAACAATTATCAGCATCCTCTGCAACGTAAAGGTTATGCCAAACAAGTTGATGACTTGGTCATAAGGTGTGGGCATTGAACGATAATCCGCTCCCCAGACAAATTGTGCGAAAGCTTCTAGGAATAATAGAATCCCAATAGCAGCAATTTTGTCATGTATCGGCGGTGCATCTCTTAAAGGATGAAAAACGAATCTTTCCATGAACACCCCAGCGAGTCCAACAACAATGATCGATACGAAAATGGCCAGCCAGTAGTGAAGTCCAAGTGAAGCCATCATCGTCAATGTTATATAACCGCCTAACATATATAGAGCGCCATGGGCAAAATTAGGAATATGCAGGATGCCATATACCAGTGTTAATCCTAAAGCCACCAAACTGTAAACGCTTCCAATCGTTAACCCATTAAATAACTGTTGTATAAGAATCTCCAACTTTTTCCCTCCTTTTAATGTTATTTGTCACATGATTCGTCGCAAAAATAAATATTGCTGATGAACTCGTCGTTGCTACAATATTGAGAAACTCGCTACATAAATCAGAATCTCGTTATAAACCTCCGTTTTCAATTGTTCGGAACAATTGTTTCTGTAAAACGAGTTTTTAACTTTTGTGCAGCTTCTTTAATCGCTAGTTTGCAATCGTCTAACGGTTCCGACATCGTCAAGAAGCCATGGATCATTCCCGGGTAGCAGACGTATGTCACTTCTACTCCTGCATCTTCTAGTTTATTGGCGTACATTTCTCCACCATCGCAAAGGGGGTCATATTCGGCAGTTAAGACATAAGCTGGTGGCAATAAAGCGGTTTCAGATTCTGAAATTAACATAGGGGCAGCTAGGGGGTTAAGCAGATCATCAGGTTGGGATAAGTATTGTTGTTGAAACCACTTCATTGTTGAATTCGTTAAATGATAGCCTTCACCATATTTATCGATTGACGCTGTTCGCCCATATCCAGATGAAGGATAGAACAGCATTTGATAGCTGATTGAAGGACCTTTTCTTTGATTGACTAAATGGCAAACGACAGTTGCGAGATTACCGCCTGCACTATCACCCCCAACAGCAAGTGATGTTTTGTCGATTCCCAGCTCTTCGGCATGATCTGCTGTCCATTTAACCGCCAAATAAGAATCCTCGATGGCGACTGGAAATCTATATTCTGGAGATAGACTGTAATCTACTGAAACAACAATCGTTTCAGATTCGTTTGCCAATGAACGGCAGAGTGCATCATGGGTTTCCAAATCTCCGATAACCCAGCCGCCGCCATGAAAATAAACGAGCACGGGATGAATGGCCTTTTCGGTTGGTTTATAGATCCTTATCGAAATATTTTGCTGGAATCCTTTTATTTGCCTGTCTTCTACTCTATAAATTTCTTCGCGTTTATTAAAATAGCTGCACATTTTTGCATATGCTTCCCTGGCTTCTGAAACCGATTGCTGTTCGATGGGCGTTCCCGATTGCATCACTTCAAGTAATGCTTTTGCTTGGGAATGCAGACTCATAAATAATGGCCTCCTTTTTAATACTGTCTAGTTAGTATATTTTTATAGCAATGAGATCTTCTTGATCTCATTTTTTAATTCCATTTAAAATGAGATCTACAAAGATTTCGGAAAGCTCTTTCTCAGATACCTCTCCCTCAGGGTTATACCAGTAATAACTCCAATTCGTTATGCCTAAAATTCCAAATGTAAGAATATCAGGAGAGAAATTTTGATTGAATACTCCAAGCGTTGCTCCTTCTTCTATTAGCTTCTGATAATTTTTTCGAAAAAGGTTTCGCTTTGCTTTAATCTCTTCCAGATGGCTTTCACTTAAATGTCTCATTTCTCTAAAGAAAATCCGGGCGTTTTTTTTATAAGGTTTAATATTCGCAATAACCATGTAAATAATTCCCTGGAGTTTGCTCTTGCAGTCTTTATTCTCATCTTTCAGAATAGCTTCCTGTTTTTTTACTAAGTTATCAATATAGTTGTGATTAATGTCTCTTAGCAATTCTTCCTTGCTTTTGTAATAATAATAAAACGTTCCTTTTGTTACGCCGATGTACTCAACGATTTCTTGTACGGATGTTTCCATAAACCCTTTTTCGTCAAATAAATGAATGCTTGCTTCCATAATTTTTTCCTTCATATGCTACGTTCCTCTCATTTGATTCCGTGCATAAGTGGAGAACCATTCACGGAATTATGTTTTTAAGTGAGTATTATTATAGCATATTGCCTATTAGCTCTTACCTGCATGGTGAAGAAGGATGAAGACCGAACACTTCCGCACTTCTGAGGGCGGTCTTACCCTCGTTCCAGGATGGACGCGATTCCTTGGCCTCCGCCTATACAGGCGGTTATGAGCGCATACCTGCCTTTTGAACGTTTAAGTTCGTAAATCGCTTTTGTCGCCAGTATCGCACCGGTTGCTCCAAGTGGATGTCCGTGGGCGATGGCCCCTCCGTTGACATTCACTTTCTCCAGAACCATCTCAAGCTCCCGATTACAGGCAAGCACTTGTGCCGCGAATGCTTCGTTGATTTCGATAATATCCATTTCATTTAATGAGAGGCCTGCTTTCTCGAGGACTTTTTTTGTGGCAGGCACCGGCCCAATCCCCATAATATTCGGGTCTACTCCTGCCACTGCATAAGCTCGGATGGTTGCCAACGGTGTAAGACCAAGCTCTTCAGCTTTTCCCCTTGACATGACGACAACGGCAGAAGCTGCGTCATTTAATCCGGAACTATTGCCGGCCGTTACAGTTCCATCTTTAAGGAATGCCGGTGAAAGCTTAGACAGAGCATCCATCGTGGTTTGGGAACGAGGGTGTTCATCAGTCTTAAATTGGACAGGATCACCCTTTCTTACTGGAATGCTCAAAGATACAATTTGTTCATCGAAGCGTCCTTCTTTCATGGCTGTTGCCATTCTTTGCTGGCTGCGAAGAGCAAATTCATCCTGTTCTTCTCTGGTAATTCCGTATTTTTTAACTAAGTTCTCTGCCGTTATCCCCATTGGCGGGTCTCCAATTTCCTTCGGTGAGAGCTGAGATTTTTTGTATTGGGGCGGTACCGGACTAAACGGTTTTTCGGCTCGTTCCTGCAAGTATGGAGCGCGGCTCATGCTTTCGGTTCCACCAGCAATATAAATATCCCCTTCGCCAGCCTTTATTGCCTGTGCAGCAAGGTTGATTGCATTCAGACCAGAACCGCATTGACGGTCAACAGTCAGTCCTGGTAAATTGATGGATAATCCGGTTTGAAGGACTGTTAACCTTGCAATATTTCCGCCTCCGCTAAGCACATTTCCGAAGATGACGTCATCGACTGTTTCAGGATCGATGTTCGCCCGTTTTATCGCTTCTTTTATAACCTCCGCCCCAAAAACATGGGCTGGAATCGCGGCAAGAGCGCTCCCTTGCCTGCCGATTGCCGTTCTAACGGCGGAAACAATCACAGCTTCTCGATTCATTGTTCTTCACTCCTTCGATATATATGTTTTAAGACTTGAGCAATGGTTTTATTACCGCATACTAACTAGTTGGTATGTAAGTATATTTTGATAATATACGATAAATTCAGAATATTCAACCTGATATTTTATTTTTTTCCTTTACTAAACAAGCTCGACCATAATCGCCATTCCTTGGCCGCCTCCTACACAAAGAGTAGCTATGCCCAATTTTTCTTGTCTGCGTACCATCTCGTGGAGTAGTGTGGTCAAGATTTTGGCCCCAGTTGCCCCGAGCGGATGTCCTAGGGCAATCGCTCCTCCATTAACATTGACTCTTTCAGGGACTAATTTAAGCTCGCGTATGACTGCTAAGGCTTGAGAAGCAAACGCCTCGTTAAGCTCAATCAGCCCAATATCAGCGAGTGATTTATTTGTGCGTTTTAATAGTTTCGTTACAGCCGGCACAGGGCCAATACCCATCACGTCAGGTGATACACCAGTAGCCACCCAGTCGACGATTTTTGCAACAGGCATCAATCCAAGCTCTCTGGCTTTTGTCGCAGATGTTACTACCATGGCTGCCGCTCCATCATTTCTTCCACAAGCATTCCCTGCTGTAACTGTACCATTTTCTTTAAATACGGGTTTTAAGCTGCTTAATTTCTCAATGGTTGTTTCCGGTCTTGGATGTTCATCTTGTTGAAACAAAAAGGTATGTTTTCTTTCCTTGATTTCTACCGGAACGACTTCTTCATGGAAAATATTCATGGAGATGGCCTTGGCCGCCCGAAGCTGGCTTTCTAGGGCGAAAGCATCCTGGTCTTCACGGGAAATATTGTATCTTTCCGCTACATTTTCTGCTGTTATGCCCATTCCTAACTGATCTCCATATATTTCTCTTGGCTGTTGTCCAGGCTCGGTGTTTGAGTCGACCAGGATTGCCTGGTCTCCTCCGAACCGTGAGTTTCTTAAATAAACCGGTGCCCTGCTCATGCTCTCCGTTCCCCCTGCAACAACAATTCCAGCATGACCTGTAGCGATTTGCTGGGCTGCTGAAGCGACAGCCTGCATGCCCGAGGCGCAGAGACGGTTAATTGTATACGCCGTAGAAGTAACGGGAATCCCTGCCCTTAATGCGGCAACCCTTGCTACGTTAGAGGATTCCGTAGATTGTCTTACTTCTCCTAAAATGACTTCGTCCACTTGTTCCTCTGAGATGCCAGCCCTCGTTACAGCTTCTTTGATCGCAATGGCAGCCAGGTGTCCCGAAGTAATATTTTTTAAAGTGCCTCCATAACGACCGACGGGTGTACGGACGGCACTCACAATGACGATTTCATCCATTCGTCTCCCTCTCTTTCTTTTACATTTAGAATTCTTTTTCCAGTTGAGCGGCTATGATATTTTTTTGAATTTCAGATGTGCCTTCATAAATTCTCGTAATCCTGGCATCTCTGTAAAAACGCTCAACCGGAAAATCAGCTATATATCCAAGACCGCCATGAACCTGAACAGCTTTATCCGCAACCCGGTTATACACTTCAGACCCGTACAACTTCAGCATCGCAGCCTCTTTGATGACCTTCATTCCCTGGTCGACCATCCATGCAACCCGGAAGGTAAAAGAACGCAGGGCTTCTATTTCTACAGCCATTTCAGCTAGCATATGCCCGACTGCCTGGTGTTTAATAATCGGCGTCCCGAATTGAACACGCTCTTTTGCATGTTTTACAGACATGTCGAGGAGCTTTTGGCATGAGCCCAGGTTCCTTGCCGCCAAACCTGCCCTGCCGTTTGCTAAGATTTTTAAGGCATTTACATATCCTTGTCCTTCATCACCCAGTACATTTTCAACCGGAATCTCACAATCTTCGAAAACTAATTCCGCAGAATGTGAACCTTTTAAGCCCATTTTTTTCTCAACTGCCCCAATTTGAAATCCCGGAAAGCCTTTTTCTACGATAAAGGATGTGATTCCTTTTGATCCCTTTTCTGAATCTGTAACAGCCATAACGGTGAAAACATCCGCTTCCGTTGCATTCGTAATATAATGCTTCAGGCCGTTAACAATATATTTATCTCCCTTTTTTACAGCGGATGTTTTCATGTTGACGGCATTTGAGCCAGCTTCCGGTTCAGTCAGGGCAAATGCCCCAATCTTTTCGCCGCTCGCCATCGCAGGAAGGTATTGTCGTTTTTGCGCCTCGCTTCCCATTTCTACAATCCCGACTGTACCGATTCCTGTATGAGCACCGATTAAGGTTGTATAACCGTTATGGGTTGCCCCGATTTCCTCATAAAGCGCACATTTACCGACCATACCGATTCCGAGCCCGCCGTATTCCTCGGGAATGCTTAATCCAAAAAGACCCATTTCCTTAGACATTTCGATGATTTTTTTCGGAATTCTATCATCATTTTCAATCTGCATCGCCACTGCTTCTACTTCGTTTTGAATAAACTCTCGTACATGTCTTTTTAAAAACTGGATATCCTCGCTAAATTCAAAATTCATGCTTTCACCTCCATTTAAAAGCTTCTCTTTTCCACTTCTTGTTAATGAGCTGCTTTGTTAATCGTTTCCAACCGTGTTTCCGAAAAGCTCTTTAATGATTGCAAATTGCTTGGGCACTTTGTCAATGAGTTCTTTTAACTTGGTGTAAATGCAATAAAACCCAAGCGACAAAAGAAATTCTCGTTTGCCACCCGGGTCCCTTTCACCACCTTCAAGCAAAGGAAGAAAATAGAAAGCGTTTGCAGAAAAGCTTAAAATTGTCTGTAAACAACGTCTCCTTTTATGACTTCCTTCCCCACCTGATTAACTGCTGCCACTTCAAAACTCAGGGTTTGCTCTGTTCGTTCACTTAATGTTGCTTTCAATGTGATAACATCATTTAAAAATACCATGTTTCTGAATCGAATCGAGTAATCTTGAATAAAGCCTTCTTCATAATAAGAAGTGAATAACTTTGCCAGATTGCCCATCGTCCACATTCCATGGGCGATTATACCAGGTAGGCCGGCTTTGGTCGCTTCTTCGTCGATTGTATGGATTGGATTATAATCTCCTGATGCACCGGCATATTTAATTAAATCTAACCTTGATACTGGATTTAGGTTGATGTCAGAAAGTGAATCTCCGACTTGCAACTCAGGCAAACTTCTCATACCATCATCACCTTTCGGACAGCTTCCGTTATGATCACGATCGAGCTCGAGGTAAAGATGATGTTTCCATCAAAGTCTTCCCCGCCATTTTCGATTACTAAAAATCCCATCGTTCCGTTACTACCGGTCTTTTCATAATAATCTTTTACTTCGGTATAGCATAAGATTTCCTCTCCGACTAGCAGCGGACGTTCATAATGGTAGATCTGTTCTCCGTGAATCAGCCCTTTATTTGGCAGCTTTAAATCATCAATTTTCCCGTAGTCGAAGACCCTTGGAAAGGTGGGCGGGGCAATATTTTGTTTATAGCGAGATTGTTTTCCTGTTTCCTCATCCAAATAAATTGGATGCTCATCTCCAATCGATTCCGCGAACTTTTTGACTGCGCCTTTTTCGACGTTATTTTTTATTTTATTGGATTTCTTTCCTATTGCTTCCTTGAACATCGATATTTCACCCCTTTTATGCTTTTGGTCCACCAGCTACATAGATTACCTGACCGTTCACAAAGGATGACTTTTCATCGGCAAAGAAGGCAACTGTATGAGCAATATCAGCAGGTTTCCCGCTTCTGCCGACCGGAATTTGGCTGACGCTGGCGTTTACTAAATCGTCAAAAGAAATCCCGATTCTGCTTGCCGTTTCCTTTGTCATTTCTGTTTCGATAAAACCGGGAGCAACCGCGTTTACCGTAATGCCATATCTACCAAGTTCAATAGCGAGCGTCTTGGTGAATCCCTGAAGGCCTGCTTTGGCAGTTGCGTAGTTAGCCTGGCCGCGGTTTCCAAGAGCAGAAGTAGAAGAAATGTTGATGATACGGCCGTACTTCTTCTCTACCATATACTTTTGAGCAGCGCGGGCAACGTTAAAAGAACCTTTTAGATGCACGTCCATGACTGTCTGCCAGTCTGAATCTGTCATTTTGAACAATAAATTATCACGAATGACCCCTGCGTTGTTAACGAGGATATCAATCGATCCAAACATTTCATATGCTTCCTTCATTGCATCTTCAACTTGATCTGCTTCTACAACATTGGCAACCTTCGAATATACTTCATAACCTTTGTCCTTTAATTCGCTTGTTGTTTCACTCAAGGCTTCTTCATTCAGATCAATGAAAGCGACTTTAGCTCCTTCCTCCGCAAAGAGTTGGACAATTCCTTTGCCGATACCGCGACTTCCTCCTGTTACAAATGCCACCTTGCCTTCAAACCTGCCTGCCATCTCAATTCCTCCCGACTTTTTCTAAGTTTTACTATTTTAATTGCATAGATATCTTCAAATGAAGGAGGATATTATTAACCGAATTGCCCTACCTTAACATGTCCCTTGAGCAAATTCCTGGATATTATCATGCGTTGGATTTCATCGGTACCATCATAAATTCTCCAAAGCCTCGCTTCACGGTACCATCTTTCGATTGGCAATTCCCTTGTATAGCCCATTCCGCCGTGGATTTGCAAAACACGGTCCACTACGTTATTCCCCATGATTGCCCCATATAATTTGGCGATGGAAGCTAAATGGCGATTGTCCTCTCCTTGATCAAGCGTAAAAGCAGCATTCAAAACAAGCCATCTTGCAGCCTCAATTTCAACTGCCGAATCAGCAATCTGCCATTGGATGGCCTGTCTCTCTGCAATGGGCTTGCCAAACGTTACACGTTCTTTCGCATAATCAATCGCCATTTGCAGCAATCTTTCTGCGGAACCGACTGCGCGGGCCCCGACGATCCACCTTGCAAAACCAATCCACTCTAGTCCAAGTTTGTATCCGCCGTTTACCTCACCTAAGATATTCTCCTCAGGTACTCTGACATTATCAAAAACTAGGCCAGCCGGGCCCCATTCGCCCATCGTATCGATATATTCTGATTTCCAGCCCAAATCCCGGTCTACAATGAAGCAGGTAACCCCATCAATCCCCGTTGCCTGGTGTTTTTCTTTGTCAGTAATAGCGATAACCATGACAAAATCTGCTTCGTTTCCACCGGTAATAAATGTTTTTTCTCCGTTTAGTACCCATTCATTGCCGTCTTTTACGGCCGTCATTTTAATATTTCTTGTATCAGATCCCGCTCCAGGTTCGGTCATTGCAAAGCAGGACTTCTTTTCTCCATTGATCGTCGGAATTAGATATTTTTTCTTTTGTTCTTCGTTTCCATAATAAAGAATATTATCTGCCGATCCACCGAATTGGAACGGCACGAATGTTTTCGAAACCTCCATATACACGATAGCCATCATCATTTGCCCAAGGTCTGCCCCTCCATACTCTTCAGGTGTATTAATGCCCCAAAAGCCAGCTTCTTTTGCCTTAAGCTGAAGTTCTGTTAACTTTCCAGGTGGGAGGCTCGGTTTCCCTTCCCTCTCATTTCTTAATACATCATTTTCAAGTGGTATTAACTCTTTTTCTACAAATCTGCGAATCGTCTTTTGTACCATTCTCTGTTCATCAGTTAGGCGTAAATGCATGCAACCATCTCCATCCCTCATTTAATGACATTTCGAAAAATTTAAGTATGTGTTGATAAGAGTATATACCAACCAGTTAGTATGTATCTATTAGTTTATTTAGAATGTTCGGAAAAGACAAGTTTTATTTCTTTAAATCTGATAGAAAGTTTTTTGATGCTATATATATAATTATGTTTAGAATCTATCAGTCAGGGTATATCTATAATGTAAGACATTCTCAGTTCAAAGGAGATGATTCTACTATGTGTATGATCTTTTGCCAATGGAATAAAGAGAATGACGAAGCGATTTACAGTCCGGGTGATCAGCGTTAGAGGTAATGAATGTTAAATATGAATATCTATTTGCCTTTGACGGTTTGGATTGCCAAGTCAATGGCTATTCTCGGGAAAAGGAGCTGGTTTTACAATGAGTACTATCCTCAGTCTCTGGAATAAAGAGAATGATGCAGCCGTTAAGAGTCCGGGTGATCAAGACCATCATGATTTATCGAAGAATCTTTTAGGTACCAATACATTTGATTTGGCTCAATTAAGAGATGACACACCTGAATTCGATTTAAATGGAACAGCATTAAACAGTATGTAAGGTGTAAGGCAAAACCCCTTTGCTAGAAGGATCCCCTTCCTTCTAGCAAAGGGGTTTTAATGTGTCCGGTTTGTTTGTCTATCGTTGATAACTACCTGTTTTTCTTCTTTACCCTAAAATGGAATAGGCGTTTTTACCGAGGGAAAGATAGTATAAACTGTTATGTGTTTAGGGAAGGAAGAATCGGTTCATGGAAGATTACAATTGCGATTACTCACCGATTAAACATCGCTTAAAAGAGACGATGGTTAATATAAGAAATGAGCTAAATGAAAGCATTGAAGCGGTAAACGATGAAACAAATTGTTTGTTATGCAAGTTGGAGGACATAAGAAAACAATGTGTGGAGATGGAATCCCTCGCCTCCTCTTTTTATCTGACATGCTATTTGTCTGCCTTTACGGATAAGTATCAAGAAATATCAGAAAGCGCACAGCAGCTTAGCGAAAAACAACATGGTGGGCTAATTGTCATTGAACGAGGTACTCCGGTTGATGACTATATTCAGAAAGGGGTGCCAATTGGCGCCCAATTAAGTCCATCCTTACTTGAATCGATTTTTTATCCAGGGAATCCGCTTCATGATGGAGCGGTTTTGGTACGTGGCAGTATTATCGATTCGGCAGCCAATGTTCTCCCGCTGACGGCTCAGACGATAACCGGTAAAAAGCTTGGAACGAGACATCGGGCCGCACTTGGCTTATCCGAACAAACAGATGCCATGGTGTTGGTTGTATCTGAAGAAACGGGTAAAGTGTCTTTTGGCCTGAATGGCAGTCTATACCCAATCAATATGGAGACACAATAAAGCCGGTTCAGTTCACCTTAAATTATCATTCCTATTTTTAGTTTGTCACTCATAAATATGGTTAATCAATCTTAAATCAAAATAGCAGCTCTTCATTATGAAATTGGACCGCAAAAAAACAGCTCTACTAAAAAGTAAAGCTGTCTGTTAAGTTAGTTAACTGGCAGGGGCATTACTCTTTGCCCAATTGCTGCAATTAATTCTTTCGGTAAAGGGAAGTTGATTGCGGCTGGGTCGGACATGACTGCAGGAATGGCCTTTTGCAAGTTTTCATCTGAGATATTATACTGTGAAAAATCAGCAGGAAGCCCGGTTTTCACTTGGATAGACCTGATCTTTTCAATAGACTTTTCGAGCAAAGCCCTTGGTTCTTCATTGTCCGCTTTTATATCCAATGCTTGTGCCAACTCTTTCGCTTTCGGCAAGTATAAATCTGGAATATACTCCATGACAATCGGCAAGAATACGGCGTTCGCTAGTCCGTGAGGGATCCGGAACAAAGCTCCGTATGCATGTGCCAGGTTATGGACAGGAATTGCGTTCAATGCAAAACTAAACGCGGTAATCCCCATTAAACTGGCCTGGAGCATTTCCATTCTTGCTTCCACATTTGCGCCATCGCTGACAGCTACCGGAAGATTTTTTTCAATTAGGCGGATAGCTTGTATTGCATATGAATCTGTTAGTGATGTTGCATTTGGTGACGCGAGCGCTTCTATTGCATGGGTTAGAGCATCCATTCCGGTAAAAGCGGTAATCAGTGGTGGAAGGCCGGTCGTTAGGTCCGGATCGAGTATGGCCATATCCGCGCTCAAAAACGGATTGATGATATTTGTTTTCATTTTTATTTCTTCATTGTAAATAACGGCAATCGGTGAAACTTCCGACCCTGTCCCCGCTGTCGTTGGAATCGCGATATGCGGGATTGGGATGTGTTGTGCTTGCGGGAACGACTCTGATACAAATCCACCCGGAATCGCTTCTTTTATATCGGTCAACCCTTTGAACAAGGAGTATTTTACCCCTTTTACGGTATCAAGGACACTGCCTCCCCCGACAGCCAATAAAGCGTCTGCCCCTACTTCCCTCGCATAACGGGCGGCGGCATTTACACATTCACTTTCCGCATCCTGTTTAATGTCGAGAAATATTCCGGCAAGCTCTGGTCCTGTCCCATGTGGCGTCAGTTTGAAGATTTCAGCTACTCTATCAACAATTCCTGCTTTTTCCAGCCCTCTATCACTGAACAGTACGACCCTTTTTGCCCCCATTCCCCTGAACAAATCAGGTACAAGTGCACGTGTATTTGAACCGCTATGAATGGCTGAACGGAGCCAGTAGCTCGATAATGTAGTTGTAAGCAAAGCAATCACCCCTTTTAAGATTGATTAGAATTCGAGAATAAAATTTGGTACCAGCTCCGCTTATGCACTTCAGGAACCATCGAAGTGTGGACATGTTTAAGCTGTGTGTAGGCATCCAATGAATGCTTACCCATTTCCCTGCCGATGCCGCTTTGCTTATACCCGCCGAATGGAGCATCGTTCCTGAGCATATGCCAATCGTTGATCCAGATAATCCCTGCCTGCAGTTTTCTCGCGGCAGCATATGCTTTATTGACATCGCGTGTCCAAATTCCCGCCGCAAGCCCATAAATAGAATCATTAGCCATTGTGATGGCTTCCTCAACATCAGAATAGCGAATGACCGACAACACAGGTCCAAAAATTTCTTCTCTAGCGATTTTCATATCATTGGTCACATTGGTGAAGATGGTTGGTTCAATATAATGTCCGCCTTCACATCCGGGAACTGTCAGCTCCTTCCCGCCGCATACTATAGTAGCCCCTTCCTGCTTACCTGCTTCAATATAGGCGAGGATGGTTTCTTTCTGTTTCTTGGAAATAACCGGGCCGATTTCAGTTGCTTGATCCAATGGATGGCCGGGTTTCAGGGTTTTTGTCAAGGCAACGAGTCTTTCGACGACTTCATCATGTAGCTTGTCAGGCACAAATAATCGGGTGCCTGATTCACACAGCTGACCGGAATGCAAAAACACGCCGAATAAACTGCCTGGAACCGCGATATCAAGATCGGCATCTTCCAGGATGATGTTTGGCGACTTCCCGCCTAACTCAAGGGTCGTATTCTTGATCGTTCCCGAAGCAAGCGCCATGATGCTTCGGCCGACCTCAGTTGAACCCGTAAACGCAACTTTATCAACCTTAGGATGGCGCACAAGTGCTTCACCGATTTCCGCTCCAGCACCTGTTACAACATTGATTACACCTGGAGGAACAAACTGCGAAATGATTTCCGCAAGTTTAAGGGTGGATAACGGTGTATAGCTTGCCGGCTTAATGACAACTGTATTCCCCATGGCAAGCGCTGGCGCGATTTTCCACGTGGCGATCAGCATCGGCATATTCCATGGTGTAATCGCTGCGCAGACACCAATGGGCTCCCGCCAGACAAAATTATGTGCCGGTCCCGGAAACGGCGGATTCGGCAGCGTTTCTGAAAAAGGGTATTCTTGCACAAATTTGGCCATTGTATTGAATAAATCGACCATTTGGAGAATATCAATGCTCCCGATTCTGCGAACTGTGCCGCCGCTTGAAATGGATTCGAGATATACCAATTCTTCGGCGTTTGTGGCAATCCCGTGACCTATGGCATTCAATACCTGGGCACGTTCTTTCGGCGCCATCTCCTTCCATTCAGTTTTATCAAATGCATCCCTCGCTGCTTGTACTGCGTTTTCGACGTCCTGAACACCTGCCTTTGCAACTCTGGCTGTTAATTCACCCGTTGCTGGATTGAAAACGTCAAAGGTTTCACCAGTGCTTGCCGGTTCCCATTTCCCATTGATAAACAACGGAAACGTTTGAATATCTACTTCTACAGTCATTGCTCCATCCTCCTTTTTACCGGGTTATACGATCCCAAATTCGCTTTCCTTTTGCTTATAGATCTCTTCTATCTTCCGTCCTCTTGATCTTGCAAGAATCTCCATCCGGACCGATAGCTGTTTCATCGTAAAATTCATCGTTTCCTCGAAGTCATTGCCAAATGGCGAATCTTCCACCATTCCCTCCTGGTTAAGTAGGATGGCAAGTGGCGTTAATTGCTCCATTCTGTTTGTAACAATGTCAAAGATATGCGGATGTTCACTAATCAAACGCTGTAACAAAAATGTTCCGTAAGCGATATGCCGGGATTCATCTTTTTTTAGGTAACCAATCCCTTTCAATAGCCCTGGCATAGCACCGATTTCCTCCAAGGATTGATAGAAAGAATAATAGCCTGTTTCAGCAAGGACACCCTCGACAAACATATTATAGACAGTCGACGCTTCAGCTAATGCCTCGGGTGAGTGGTCGTCGACAAGGCGTTCCATTGCGGTAGGCAGTATTTCATTGAAAATCGTGTTATAGGTGTCGGTATGATAGACGGAAAGATCGCCCTTTTCCCCAATCGCATTCAATACGAGCCTGAAAAATTCAGTATGCTTAGCTTCCTCGAACAAAAATGTGGTTAAAAACATTTCCTCTTCAAGACGGCCTTCTTTTGCGATCACCATCATTAAAGGCAGCAAATCTCTTGTTACTGCTTCCTCTCCAGCCTGAAATTGCGAGATTAGCTTTAAGATTCCTTCTTTCTGTTCGGCACTGAACGTGCTCCAATCCTTGGCATCTTGGGTTAAATCAATGTCGGTTGGGTTCCATACACCAAACCGTTTTGCTTTTTGAAAAAGCCGAAACGGCAGGGAATCTTCCAAGAGTCCTCTTTTACTCGTTGTTAAAATCGTTCTCTGCTCCATTTAAACAACCTCCTCCTGAACATATAAAGCCTGCAACCTTCTAAGTTAACAAAAAATTGTAAGGGCTTTCATTATATTGTAAGATGAAGAGAATGAGATGAACATTACTGAAAATGTAGGGGGGATAAATGTCGAATGATGGATGGAGCCGTCTATGATTATATGAAGAAAATCGCCGAAGTATCTGACGTGAGAGAAAAAGCGGAATGGATGCTGCGTGGCTGTGTTCATTTTTTTCCGTTCGAGCGTGCATCGTTATTTACCTATTCCCCATTAAGCCATCGAGGTGAAGGAATATTTCTAATCGAAAACGATAGACTGATCTCTTTGGAAGAAATTAAGGATGACGTTCGGTCGATCTTTCCTCTTTATCAAGCGTTAGCAAGAAATAAGCCTGTCTTCATTAACAGAGAGGATATTCTTATCTCCTTCCCGGACAAGTACATTCGGCACTTTGAGCTGTCAACGCTTGCCATCGTTCCAATCAGTCTATTAAATATAGTTGTCGGTTTTGTTTTAGTAGACAGATATGGCGGAGAATATCCGTTCACAAAGAATTATTTATCACTTCTTGCGTATTATTTTAAACAGACCACCTCTCCCTACTTTCCCCTATCTTCTGAAAAAAATCTTCTAAGCAAGCGGGAAACCGAGGTTCTTCAACATCTTGCCAACGGATATTCGAATAAAGAAATGGCTGGGATGATGTCAGTAAGTGAATTTACGGTCAGAGACTATATGAGCTCAGTCGTAAGGAAGCTCGGTGTAAATCACCGAGCCGAGGCAGTAGCGGTTGGAATGAGAAAAGGCATTATCCTGTGATTTTTTCTTTACTGGCTGTCGGGACAAATGTCTTTCCTGTCCTTGAAGAAACATAACTATGAAGAACCATGCCGACGATGACAAGTCCCATTCCTATCCAGGATATATTTGAAGGCCATGCACCCGAGAGCAAAATAATCTCTCCTGCAACAGCAAATAACACTTCCAGTGATTGGGTAGCTTCGACGGCTCCCAGTTTCTGCATGTTTCCTGTTACAAGATCGGTTGCTGCAAAAAAGAGGACGGTGGCAAAAACGCCAGAAAAAAGGGCAACGGCGGCGGACTGCCATACTTGCGATCCACTAGGGATTCCTTCGGTGACTAAACCGTAGCAAGCTAAAATCACCCAAAAGGGCAAACTTGCAATCGTCATCCCTAAAACACGCTGCCAGGCATCAAGCCGGCCGGAACATATCTCCATCATCTTGCGGTTTCCGAGCGGGTATGCAAAAGAGGCGATGATAATCGGGATCACGCATAAGAGGGTGTCCTTGATCGATAATTCAGTAGCGTGGTCGATTTGCATGAGAGCAACGCCAAAAAGGATGATAAGTGACATCATCAGTCCTCTAAATGGGATTTTCCCTTTCAGCCGCATTGGTCCGTTAGCAGTACGAATCGTTTCATAAAACAAAGGAACCAAAAGAGAACCGGAAATAATCGTGATTTGCCAGGTTGCGGCTATCAGCCAACCGGGTCCGTAAGCTGCGGCAAAACAAATCGGCGCGTAAAACAAGCAGAAACCGACAAAACTCCATAACAGCCAGGATAATGGCTGTTTCTTCATTTCTTTGAATAGCGGAAGCAGATTTTTGCGGAACATGACAATAATAAGCAACATCGGTACCATAAAGAAATATCGCAAGGAAGCGCTCCAAATCCAGCTACCTCCGGATAGCTCCATCATTCGGTTAATAATAAACGTAAAAGCAAAAAACAAAGCTGAGCAAATCCCCAATGCAATCGGACGCAATATGTCCACCCCATTCTTAAAACGAATCGACGCTTTTAATTTTACTCTGTCATCACATAATAGCAATAAGATGTTTTAAAGTTCTGAAATCTTGAATTAATTTTTTTTAATCTTACGTTGGCTTGAATGAAAAAAGTGTAGAACAAATGCTTATTTCAGCCTGTCAAAAATTTAATTACACAATTGTTGAGATATTGAGAAGTGCATGATAAGAGACCTCAAATATGAAGTCAAAATATGAGTTTGATTCATTTTGTCATAGATTTTTAGACTTTTTTGTTCGAATGATTGCTCCAATTACAATAAACAGAATTACTCCAATCACAACTAATGAGAAAACGTTTGAAAAGATATTCATGATGTGAAAGGGTGCTTTGTGAACAAAAACAGCCTTGACCCACTGATTATCTTCTTTCACTGCAATGGCTGAAGAAGTTGATGTACCCATTATTTCGTAATACTTTGTTCCTTTTGGATAATAATTTGATGCATTTCCATAATAGTCTCCAGTCATATCATCAGGTATTGTCCTTACTTCACCTATACTCTTGCCAATTTCACTATTTGCGACTATTTCTTCTTGTTTGACTTCATAAACTTTCCCTTCCCAAACAACAAAAAGATACGCCCAAGATAAAGCTTGAACAGATGAAGAAATCATAAATGTAAATAATACGAAAAACAAGCTTATTTTTTTCATAAATACCTCTAACGATTACCATTTTTTTATAATTTTAACAGAAAAATTAGGAAATAGGCGAAAACAACCTAAATTAAAAAAACTCGCCGGTTGGCAAGCTTTTTAAGTCGGCTGTACATGGGGGAGCATGTCATATATTAAGCCCTCTGTTTTTTCCTTATATGCATCGTTTTTTCTGCGGTTGCATATATATTGCCCTCTTTGTCTACCAAATGAACCGTATAGATTCGATCAATCTTCAGTTGCTCTTCAAGCTCACGCTTAATCGTCTGCAATTCATCTGCAGTCAAGGTGAATGTGGCAAACAAGGTCGTTCTCCCTGGCTTTTTAAAACGGATGGACGCTGCCTTGTCCCAAACGATATAATCTGTCCCCAGCGTTTTTAAAAGCATGAGCATATAAACCGGGTCGATTGCTCCGTACATGCTGCCGCCATAGATTGTCCTGACATAGTTTTTCGTGCGCCAATTCAACGGCAGCTTTAGGCGAATTTCCGAGAAATCACTGGCAATATAGGTGATCCGGCCGCCTGTCCCTCGAAATGCCGGGAAAAGATTAAAGCCTAATTTGAATATTTTGGTGTATAGTGATTCTGACATATCCTTCTATCATCTCCGGAAGCTAGCCGCATTTTATATTCATCATAATCCTGATGCGAAAATACTGCAACTACCTTCCTTTAAATTCGGGCTTTCTCTTCGCGAAGAATGCGGAAACTCCTTCGATCGCATCTTCAGAACGGGACACGTTAAGCATGTGTTCAAGCTCGATGGATAACCCGTCTTGGAGGGGTTGTTCTAAGCCTTTCACGACTGATTCGATAATGCCCTTTACTGCTAGCGGTGGTCCGTCTGCAAGTTGCTTTGCCCAATTTAGCGTTTCATTCCGAAGTTCGTTTTGTGGGGCTACTTTATTGATAAGACCATACTTCAGCGCTTTCTCTGCAGATATCCTTTCTCCGCTTAAGGCTAGTTCAAGGGCGCGGCGTCTGCCAATTAACCGCGGCAGCCTTTGCGTCCCGCCATATCCGGGAATGATTCCGAGACGAACCTCAGGTAGACCAAATTCGGCGGCTTCGGAAGCAATCGTAAGATGACAGGCCATTTGCAGTTCATTCCCACCGCCCAATGCCTTGCCATTCACACTCGCGATGATTGGCTTTGGAAAGGATTCGATCCTATTGAAGATTTCGTGAATGCCTTGAACGGCTTGCTTTGCTTTCTCGCGATCGGAAAAATCACCGAATTCACTTACATCTGCTCCTGCAGAGAACATTTTATCCCCTGTCCCTGTTAAGATGACCGCACCGATTGAATCAATCGCTTCTATTTCTGTTAAAATGGCATCAAGCTCTTGTATTGTATCTCTGCTTAATGTATTCATTGGCGGACGGTTAATTGTAATCACAGCTGTTTTGCCGGTGGTTTCCAGTAAACATTGTTTTTCCATCGCTAGCCCTCTCTTTCTATAATCACGGCATTTGCCATTCCAAAACCGATACACATTGTCGCCAATCCATAGCGACCCCCTGTGCGTTCAAGTTCGTTCAGCATGGTTGCGATGATTCGGCCTCCACTCGCTCCAAGCGGGTGGCCGAGCGCGATTGCTCCCCCATTTGGGTTTACCTTGTTCATATCTGGGCGGATTTCTTTTTCCCATGCCAATACAACAGAAGCGAAGGCTTCGTTCACTTCAAATATATCGATATCATCCATAGCAAGCTTGGCTTTTTTAAGGACTTTTTCTGTCGCCGGTATGATCCCGGTCAGCATGATTTCCGGTTCAACGCCTGCCAAAGCTGTCGCAACGACCCTGGCACGGGATTTCAAATTAAGTGATTTTGCCTTTGATCTGGATGTAACCAACATGGCAGATGCCCCATCGCTAATTTGGCTTGAGTTACCGGCCGTTATGCTTCCTTCCGGGTTAAAAGAAGGATTTAGACCGGCAAGAGATTCAAGGTTTGTGGACGGCCTGGGCGTCTCATCCGCATTCATCGTAAATACTTCGCCTTCTTTGTTCACTGCCTCAATCGAGATGATTTCATGATCAAACCTGCCTTCTTTTTGAGCGTGCACAGCTCTATCATGACTTGTAAGTGCAAAGCAGTCTAGTTCTTCCCTTGTAAGCTCCCATCTTTCTGCGATTAGTTCAGCTGAAAAGCCTTGGGGAATGATATTGTATTGTTCCAGCAACTGATTGCTGAAATCTCCGCCGTCACTGCCCATCGGGACACGATTCATACTTTCCACTCCTGCTGCGACAACGCAATCAGCCATACCAGCCATGATGGTATGTGCCCCTTGGGCCAAGGTTTCAAGACTCGAGCCGCACATTCGATTGCTGGTTACCCCACAAACTTCAGGTGGAAAACCGGCAATTAATGACGCCATTCTGCCAATATTGTATCCCTGTTCGCCGATCTGGGTCACACAGCCCATTTTTATATCTTCTATAACAGATGGGTCAAGTTGATTTCGCTTTATCAGTTCTTTTAGCAAAAATGCCGCCATTTCATCTGGTCTTATCGAAGCCAGCGAGCCTTTTTTTCTTCCGATTGGCGTTCTGACTGCATCTATGATAACTGCATCACGATCGTTCATCGTTTTCACCTTCTTTCTAGAATGTAAATAAATCAATTCCTCCCGCTACAGGCAGCCCGACACCGGTAATATAACTCGCTTGTTCGGAAGATAGAAAAGCAATGGCGCCCGCGATGTCTTCCGGCTCTCCCGGCCTTTTAAAAGCTGTTCTTTCAATCATCCGTTCCCGCATCGACAGGTTGGTCATTTGAAACGCTTCAGTATTGATGATGCCGGGAATGATTGCATTGACGGTTATATTGTATTTTGCTCCTTCCAAAGCGAGGGATTTCGTTAACCCTAGAATGCCTGCCTTCGTAGTGGAATAACTGGCCTGACCGTACCCGCCAAGTGTCCCCGCTACAGACGCCATATTGATAATACGCCCCCATTTCTTCTCCTTCATATATGGCCAAACCGTTTTACAGCAATTGTATGCACCGGTAAGATTCACACGCAAATCACGCTCCCAATATTCATTACTCTGATATTCAAGCTTGGCAGTATGATCGAGTGTCCCTGCATTATTAATGAGGATATCGATGCTTCCGAATTCTTCCTTTACTTGTTGCATTACCGATTCAACTTCACTTTGGTTCGTCACATCCATTTTGAAAGCGGCAGATTTGCGTCCGAAGTTTTTGATTTCATTGGTCGTCGATTTGGTATAAATCTTTTTCGACTGAGTCATGACCTGGGCTATTGGTCCAAGACTCTCTGATGTCGCCTCGAGGTGCTCATCGTCTTCAATCAGAATATCGGTAACGATTACATCCGCTCCTGCCTTTGCGAGCATCAGTGCATCTGCCCTGCCTAACCCCCTTGACGCTCCCGTTACAATCGCCGTTTTACCCTCAAGCGGTAAATTCATTTTCCTTTTCCCTCCTCGGTTTGCTTAATGAGAGACTGACGGCCGTTTCATCCGCAGCCATCCGCATGCCGTTCAATTTCTGATCCGAATATGCCCTCTCAATGGTTTCCTGATACTTTCTTTCAATTTCAGGAAGCCGGACTTTTAAAGATGGTGTCAATTCGCCGGATTCAACTGTCCATTCCTCGCAGGAAATTAAAAGCTTTTTCGGCTGTTCGTAGCTAGGGAAATCCTTTGTAAACCGTTCTGTTTCAGACTTGAGCAGACTTTGGACCGCTTCATTTCTTATCAATCGTTCTTTGTCTCCCTTGATTCCATTCTTTTTCGACCAGGATACGATGTTTTCAAAATCCAGCGTGATTAAAGCGCTTACAAACTTTCTGTTTTGGCCGACCAATACACTATTTTGCACGTAGATGCTCTGATTGATCGCATTCTCGACTGGCTGGGGAGCGACATTTTTTCCGGATGTGAGGACGATAATCCGTTTTTTACGGTCAATGATTTTTAGAAAACCGTCCGCGTCCAATTGACCGATGTCTCCTGTTAAGAACCAACCCTCCTTAAATTGATTGGATGTTGCCTCTTCATTTTTATAATAGCCCTTCATGACGCTGGGCCCTTTGACCATCACTTCCCCATCTTCACCGATTCTTATGTCCAGGTTAGGGAGCGGCTTTCCTACAGTACCCACCTTAGTTCTAGCCATCGGATTTACACAGACAACTGGAGATGTCTCCGTAAGTCCATAGCCTTCCAAGACTGGGAGATCGATGGCCCAAAAGAATTCGGTAATCTTCGGATTAAGCGCGCCCCCACCGGAGATCAACCCTCTTAGCCTACCACCCATCTGGCTTTTAATTTTGTTATAGACAAGCATATTGGCCAACTTCCACTGCCGTCTGAAATCCTTGGGAAGTTCACTGTTGCGGAATATTTGATCAAAGGTGTTTTCAAGGTAGTAATGATACCTCTTGATTCCGACAGAAACGGCCCAATCAAAGATTTTCCTCCGAAGTGGAGTGCCAGCGTCTATCGTTTTCTGGGCGCGGGAATATACCCGTTCAAACAATAAAGGGACGCTGACCAGGACAGTTGGTCTGACTTCCAATAAATTTTCCGGAACGGTGTCGATATTCTCGGCATATGCGATCGTTGACCCGATGGACAGCGGCATAAATTGACCGGCCATTCTTTCAAATACATGTGATAACGGAAGATGGGATAAAAAGATGTCTGTCGGCCTGGCCTCGATCATCCAAAATTGGACTCCTTCCAGATTCGAAAGGATATTTCCATGGCTAAGCATGGCTCCTTTAGGTAACCCTGTAGTGCCTGAAGTATGAATGATCGTGGCAAGATCGTCCCGTTCGATGCTCTTCCATACTTCTTCCCAGTTTTCCAGTGGCTTTTCTTCACCATTGCGGCATAAATGTTGGAAAGAAAAAATACTATCGCTTTCAACAAAGTTTTCATCCGGGTAGAAAATAGTTATTTTCTGTGATATTTGGTTTGTATGAAGAACCTTTTGCAGTATCTTTTCATTCTCGACAAAAACAAACGTGCAATCGGAATTTTGCAGGATATATGATATTTGGTCCGGAGGCAAAGTGGAATGGATAGGGACACTGACGGCTTTTATGCTCATGATCGCCAGATCGCATATGGGCCAATTTGGGTTGTTTTCGGATATAATCGCTACTTTGTTATTCTCTGATATACCTAGACTGGCCAATCCGGCAGCTGCGCTTCTTACTTTTTCCCAAAAAGCCTGATAGGATATGCTGCTGTACGAACCATTCACTTTTGATAACAGTGCGTCTTTTTCAGGGTAAAGGCAGACGGTGCGGTTTACAGCATCAACTAAGTTACGAGCCTTCATTAGACACCTCCTGTAGATTGATAGTTAGCTTGTTTTAGCGATCCGGAAAAATCCCGGACCGCTTGACTGCATGCTAGAGATATTCTTTTACATTATACTGACGAAGAATTCCCTCTAGTTTAATCGCTTTCCCAATATCTCCTTTAAGCTTAAGTTTCCCCGACATGAAAGCAGCTGTCCCGTTAAGCTTGCCTAGCAAAAACAGCCTGAAGTCTTCCATGGACATTTGTAAAATACAATTTGCCTGTTCCTGTTCTCCTTCCGCTACTTTTGCTGTGCCGTCCGCCAGATGTAACTGGAACGTGCCTCCTGCTTCACCTGCAATGTCATATTGATAGATTGTATTCAAACCTTCGATCGGCTTAGGATTTTGATTCAACACCTCTTCAATTTTTTGCATGGCTTCTTTTAAAGAATAATCTTCAATGGTATTTGCCATAGATCATAACCTCCTGATTTTGTAGTATTCAGTCATTTATCTGCGAATTTATTCTTAATCTTAATAGAAATTGTGCTAGTCCAGTCACAATCACCTCCTTAAATGCTTATTCCTTATACTCTTACACCGTGCGGCTCGTATAAATGTCTGGCTACGATTAACTGTTGGATTTGGTTAGTGCCTTCGAAAATATCAAATATTTTCGCATCGCGGTACATTTTCTCAACAATAGTGTTTTCCAAGCCTGCGGGTCCCAGCAACTCGAGGCATTTCGAGGTAGTTTCAAGGGCTATTTTTCCCGAATAGGCCTTGCACATCGCGGCTTCCTTTGCATTTGGCAGTCCCATATCAGCCTTCCATGCTGCCTCCCATGTCAACAATCTCGCAGCTGTTATCTGCTGATTTAACTTCGCCAGAGTTGCTGCGGCAATTTGATAGGAATGTCCATGCCTTGGGTATTCTTGCTTAATAAATTCCAAAGTATATTCATAGGCGCCACGGGCAATCCCGGTTGCCATCGATGCGACGATCGGACGTGTGCTGTCAAAGGTCTGCATCGCTACACGGAATCCAGAGGGACGTCCTTCACTATTATTCTCGTAATATTCTTCGCCGCCAAGCAGGTTTTCATCAGGAACGAAACAATCTTCGAGAAGCAGTTCGGCAGTCTCGGAAGCTCTTATTCCCATCTTTTCAGCCAATCGGGAACAGCTGAACCCCGGCGTTCCTTTTTCAACAACAAATGCCCGATGCCCGGCCCTTCCTTTGCTTCTGTCTACAGTCGCAAAAACAACGACCCAAGAAGCACGTTTCCCGTTCGTGATAAAGATTTTCTGGCCGTTAAGTATATAGCCTCCCTTTGTTTTGATAGCGGTTGTCTGCAGGCCGGATACGTCTGAGCCTGCATCCGGTTCCGTCAATGCATAGGCTCCCCAACGAGGCTCTTCCTCCCTCGAAAAAATCGATAGAAACCGCTTTTTTTGTTCTGGCGTTCCACTGTGCTGTACAGGTGGACCGCCGAGGCCTGGTCCTGGCAAAGTCAACGCGACAGCAGGGTCGCCCCAGCCCATTTCTTCAGAGGCAATCACACCTAGTCGATTTCCCTGGCGCTCGCCCTTTGATGAATTTTTCTTAGAGCTTTTGTTTTCATCAGAATCCCCGAAGGAAGATGTGCTGAGTGTTATGCCCATACTGTTGACTTTGACTAGCCAATCATCAGGCACCTTTTTCAATTTATCGGCAACCATGGATATAGGCCGGATTTCATTTTCTGCAAACCAATGGACAATTTCTTTAACTTGGCTCTGATGAGGTGACAGCTCGTAAGATATCATTTCCTGACCCCCTTTCATTTCCTTTTAGTAAATAATCCCCGCTTTTGACTAACAGTTCACTTTCTGATTCAAGGGCATTCACTTGAGCCTGTGCATCACGCATCCATTTTTCTACTGGATGTTCCTGTACATAACCGTGACCTCCCAAAAGCTGTACGGCAGAATCGGTCACGAAGCGAACTGCTTCATGCGTAGTATTTAAGGTAGCCAGACTGAATGCAAGCCCGTCTTCTTCCTTCTGGTCCAATTTCATCGCGGCGTACCATACAAGATTCCGCGAAGCCTGTGTCTGGATAGCCATTTGCGCGATATTGAAGGACACTCCCTGGAATTTGGCAATTTCCTGACCAAAGGCCTTCCGCTGTGAAGTATATTCAGTAGCATAGGATAATGCAGCAGACATTAAGCCGACCTCTTTAGCTGCTTCAAGAACGCTGATTCTTCCGAGAGCATCGTCTTTCAGCTTGCGGGCTTCTTCTCCTCTTTTCATCACCGCTTCCTGCTTCACTGAAAAATGGTCAAAATGATAGCAGGCAAAGTGTGATGAGAGCAAGCCAAGACGATAATCTCCATTCAGTTCCTTTTGAAGATGATGGTCGTCTGGATCATGGCGGATAAATAAAACAATATCATCTCCTGCTGTATCCAAGGCCGAAATAAGGAGGTAATCTGCTTTACCGGCCATTCTCACCGGTGCTGAGCGGCCGTTAAGCACGTATTCTTCGCCAATCTTTTCAGCTGTAACATGGTGTTTCTTGGGATCGTCGGCATGCAGGAAAGCAACCGTCCCGTCCATTCCTGACTTAACTGCGCTTTTATAATCTGCAAACACGCTGTTTTCCGAATCCACCCTTATGAATGAAGCAGTCTCGCCTGGTCCTCCAAATCCCTGAACGACACCTAAATCACCGGAAGCTAGTGATTCGAAAATTTGCACTTGCGAAATCAGGGGCAGTTCTAAGCCATCCCAGCTTTCAGGTAATTCAAGAGAAAGAAATCCCAATTCCTTCGCCTTATTAATGATGTCGTTCCCCACGAGTTTGTTCTCTTCGCTTTTCCTGGCGTTGGGCCGGATTTGTTTTATTGCGAACTCTCTTGCCATCTTGGCAAATGCAGTTTCCTCATCAGTGGGCATAAAAGATACCATGCCTCTAGTCCCTCCTTCATTTAGCTCTTCATTTAAATGTAAAATAAAATGCTGTTTGTTAAAAATAATACCAGTACGTATTCGTATCTTTCTGGACAAACAAAAAGAGAAATCTTTTGGCTACTATCAAAATCCTTCTCTTGTTGTCGTTTAGCTGTATAATGTCTTTCCTTGCAAGCCACAGATTTTACTTACTGTCATGCTAAATTAACAAAAGCACCAATGATGATTCGATTTAACAATCTGGCCAAGTAGTCAAAGTCTTCATTATCAAGCTCAGATTGGTTGAAATTTTGAATGATCACTTCATTTATCGCACCAACCATGGCCTGTGAAACGATGCGGATATCTTTTGCTGAAACAGAATCAGGCAGCTCATTACGAACCGTCTGATAAACTAAATCGGCTAGTTGACGATAGGCCGCCCTTCTGATTTCCTCTACTTCCTGAGAGATGCCGACAGACTCGAGCAGAATCAAATTGGATGCCTTAGCATCAATGAAACAAATTTCTACATAGCGCCGAATTCCCGTATAGGCTTTATAAGTAAAGCGTTCTTCTTGTTGAAAAGCGATTTTCACCTCTTCTATCATTTCTTTTGCAAGTTGATCAAACAGGCGGGCCATTAGGTCTTCCTTGCTTGTGAAATTTTGATAAAAGGTTGTCTTTGATACCCTTGCCTTTTCAACTATGTCGAGTACAGATGTGTTTTTAAACCCTTTTTCGGTGAAAAGGATAAGACTTGCATAATATACTTTCTCTCTCGCTTCTTTAGGCATTTCCGTGACGAATAACATTCTTACACCAATCCATTCTTGTGAGTACGAATACGTATTACCCTTATATTATTACATTCTTTAATAGATATCAACTGAGAAGTCAGAAGATTTTAAAAATTATTTATCTGAATAGAAAAAGCTCAATCTTCAATAGATTGAGCCCCATTTATTGCGGATTAACGGACGCTTGAGAGCTTGCTTATTTTCGTAGCTTCCACAACCCAACCGAACGGATCTTTGAGTTCGCCGCGTTGAATTCCGGTCAATGTGTCGTATAATTTTTTGGACAACTCCCCGGTTTTTTCGTCATTGATGATTAATTTTTCATCCTCCCAGAAGAACTCTCCAATCGGTGAAATAACAGCTGCTGTACCTGTCCCGAATGCTTCTTCAAGCGTTCCGTTTTGGTGTGCCTCCCGAATTTCTCCCATGGAAATTCTACGTTCGGTTACAGGAACATTCCAAAATTTCAGCAATTCGATAATGGATGACCGGGTCACTCCATCCAGGATGCTTCCGTTTAACGCAGGTGTGACTACTTCGCCATTGATTTTAAAGAACACATTCATGCTTCCAACTTCTTCAATGTATTTTTTCTCGACACCGTCGAGCCATAATACTTGAGAATATCCCATTTTAGTTGATACTTCCTGGGCCTTTAAACTGGATGCATAGTTTCCACCTGTTTTTGCAGTACCTGTTCCTCCGTTTACAGCACGGACAAACTGTTTTTCTACAGCAATCTTGACAGGTTGAATTCCTTCTTTATAGTACGAACCGACAGGAGACATGATAATAATGAATTTATAACGACCTGAAGGAGCAACTCCCAGATAAGGCTCTGTTGAGATAATGAAGGGACGGATATAAAGAGAAGTCCCCTCTGCCGTTGGAATCCATTCCCGATCGGTTTCAATCAGTTGCTTTAGTGCTTCAAGCGCCAGGTCTTCATCAATTTCGGGAATGCAAAGCCTGTCATTGGATTTATTCAGGCGCTCGAAGTTTTTTTCTGGACGGAAAAGCAAGACTCTTTCATCTCCGGTGACATATGCTTTCAATCCTTCAAAAACCGATTGGCCATAATGGAATATCATTGCTGCCGGATCCAAAGTGATCGGCTGATATGGAGTAATTCGAGGGTCATGCCAGCCTAGTTCTGAGGAAAAATCCATGACGAACATATGGTCCGTAAATACTTTTCCAAACTCAAGCTGATCGGATTGAGGTTTCTCTTTCTTATTTTCGCTAATGGTGATGGTGATCTTTTGTGTATTCATTCCGCAAACTCCTCATTGGTAAGATAAAAAATATATGAAATCTATAACTGCCATTTTACTCCTTAATCAGTATGAACTTCAAGCCTAAATTATTAAAAATTCTGATATTTTTCATATTTTTTAAAAAATAGGTACAAAAAACGCACCATTACTATAATAGTGATGCGTTTTTTATTTAGACTTTTTTTTTAGCGGTATTGAGTATGCTCTAATCCATGAGGAGTTACTGAATTCCCTTGCTTTGATTTCCAGCCGGTCCTTATAAACTTCTACAAGTATACCTTGGGATAAATGTTTTTTCCGGCCCTTTTTATCCATGACGTAGCTTATTGAGGAGGTGTTCACCATTGTAAACCCCTGTCGATATACAGTTTTCGGGTGGTTCAAATCGTAGTGGGAATGTCCGCTAAAGAGGACCGTCTGCGGATATTTACTGAGAATTTTCTTTAATCGTGTTCCTTCGAAATCAGCATAGTTTCCTTCTGTTCCATAGACGGTATGCTTGATTGGCTGGTGTAAAAAGACAAAAATAGGCTTTCCCGTTGCGGCATTATCGCTGAGCGTTTGCTCCAACCACTTATATTGTGCGTCAGATATAAACGGTTTGTTAGGATTGCCGCGGAACATACTTTCACTTCCGAGTGTAATAAAGTGGTAGCCTTCAATCCATCTATCATAATATACATTTCCCATGCCGGTTTTTGTGGAATATCTTTTTACAAGCATCTGATTAGTAAGCATTGGCCGTTTCCAATGCTTATTCTCAAAAAATTCATGGTTGCCGATTGCGATAATTTTTTCTGCCCCAGGATTGGTACCGGTAAATAAAAGGTCCATAAACCGGTCATATTGCTCGTCAAGCCCTTGATTTGTGAAATCCCCGACAATGGCAATCGCTTTATATCCGGGGGCGATCCGCTCTATATCCTCCAAGGCTTCGAGGAATTTCCCATCGGTTTCTGCTTCGCAAATCCGAACCCCTTCAATCGTTCTTGGCTGTCCGCATATATGAACGTCACTGATCACAGGAAACTGCAAAACAGGAACATCTTTTTCGAATGGTTCATTGACGTTGGAGGAAGACGAAACAGGACCTGTAGCAAAAAGCAGAATAACAGCCAGGGAGACGATCCGGGAAATGCTCATCAATAACAAAACTCCTTCCAGTGAGAATGTTATATGATGAAAAGGATACCCATGGAAGTCAAAAATTATGAAGGGTTTCAAACGAAAAAGCTTCCACTTCTACCTGGGATCTAAAGAATGATCGCTTTTACCATTTTTAATTATAGCATTGTTTTTTAAGATTAAAGTAAGTCAGGCCCCCCGCCGGTATAACGATTGTCCCCCATTGTATGGTTGGCATCTTCTCCTTTTCTAGAATGGGGGTTGGTCGGGGTTTGATGATTATTTTTAATGATTTTACGTCTCCAATCAATAAATAAAGCAAAAAGTAAAATGATGGCAATTATAATAAAGAACCAGGTCATGAAAATCATCCTTTTCTTATTATTTCATAAAATTGTTTAATCGGTGAAGAAGAAGGAAAAGTAGTAACAAAGAGAGTTACCGAGGAGGCATTCATTTTTGTGGATTAACAAGCCATTTTTTAAATATGCGACAGGTGTTTTACTTACAATCTTAATCATATTCTTCTTCGGAAAGATCGATTATTTTTTTTGGCCTTTCCAGAAAATGATTGCAACCATTTTCTTTCCTATCCTGATTGCCGGTCTTCTTTATTATCTTATAAGACCTATCGTGGGAATGCTTTCAAAATTTATGCCGAAGACAGTTAGTATAGTGGTAGTTTTTGCGTCAATTTTCGGGTTAATATTCCTTGTGGTTCACTTTTCAGGCCCGGCGATTGTCAAACAAGTCCAACAACTTTCCGATCAGCTACCTGACAAAGTCGAGGAATTGTCATCTAAATCCGAGAAGGTTATTGAAGAAAATGATTTTGGGATGATCGGAAATTTGGAGAATGTTGAAGAAAGAGCGAGAGGATACATCGAAGAGCTGGCTTCCAAACTAAGTGGCAATCTAATGAATATTTTTTCAACGATTGCAAGCATTGCGACCGTATTGATTATTGTGCCGTTTATCCTTTTCTATTTTCTAAAGGATGATCACAGACTCAGGCCCTATCTCTTGAAGACGATTCCCGAAGAAGTGGAGAATGAAGGAGATATTATCATAAAGGATGTGGATAAGACGCTGTCTGCCTATATTATCGGCCAGTTTACAGTGGCCGTCGCCGATGGAGTATTAATGTATATCGGTTATTTAATTATCGGGCTCGATTATGCGCTTATTCTTGCGTTGTTTGCGATGTTTTTAACGGTTGTTCCTTTTTTAGGGCCTGCAATCGGCATTATTCCAGCTTTGTTTGTAGCACTGCAACAGGAACCAATTCTGGCTATCAAAGTGTTGATTGTATTGGTGATTGTTCAACAGCTGGAAGGGAATTTAATCACTCCTCATATCATGGGAAGGCAGCTTGATATTCACCCTCTGACGATTATCTTGCTGCTTCTGGTCGCAGGCTCTATATACGGTTTCATCGGAATCTTAATTGCGATACCTTTGTATTCCGTGATTAAGACCTTGTTCAAAAACTTTCGATTGTTCTACCATTTGCGAAAAAGAAAAAATATCCTGGAAACCGTCGATGAATCTGGCACTTTTTAGCAGGTACGAAACTATAGAATTACCTATCTGCATAAGTGAAATTACAGATACCTCGAAAAACGCGAAAGCCCACTCCTTCAGGGGATGGATGAAAGTGAGGTCGAACCAGGCGTATCTATAGATACGTGGTTCGATTTTTCTTTGAAGCTTTAGCCAAACAAGAAAAAAAGAACGTTTATTGGCATATCGTAAACGAGATGGTTCAAAACGGACAGCTGACCGAGAATAGATGGAAATCCGAATTTTTTAATGCTTCCAACGCTCAAAAGTAATTAACCTACATGAAGAAAGAAATGCTATGGTTAAACGAAGTGGATCGGGCGGCTCTTCAAAGCACGCTTCAAGACTTAGGGAAAGCATTCAAAGAGTTTTATCATAAATCAAAAGGAAAACCTCGTTTTAAAAGCAAAAAGAACAACATTCAATCCTATAAAGCGAAATGCAACTATAATAAAGGCGTAGGAAGCGTTCGTATTGACCGCATTGGAAATAAGGATTTTCTCCTTTTGCCGAAAATTGGATTAGTGAAGATTGCGAAGCCCCGTGAAGTGAGAGGAAAAATTCTTTCTGCCACGGTTCGAAAGGAGGCTACAGGCAAATAATTTGTATCTATTCTAACCGAACAAGAAATAGAAACGATACAATATTCCTTGTTTGAAATAGGAATAGATGTTGGTTTGAAAGAATTTGCCACATTTTCGGATGGGACCACGATTTCCAATCCTAAATGGTTTCGTTCACTGGAAGAAAAGCTGGCAAAAACCCAAAGAATTCTCTCCAGAAGGAAAGTCAGCAGTTCCAATTGGCATAAACAAAAACGGAAAGTGGCAAAAATCCACGAAGACATCACGAATGGCCGACAAGACTTTTTGCATAAACTCTCTTCTTCGCTGGTTCGCGAAAACCAAGTGATGGCGATTATGATTTGCGTGTGAAAAATATGTTAAAAAACAGAAAGTTAGCCAAAGCCATTTCAGAAGTGTCCTGGTCTGAGTTCCGTAGAATGCTAGCATATAAGTGTAAATGGTACGGGAAACATCTAGTGGTAGTAGGTTCTCATTTTCCCAGTTCGCAACGATGTTCCAGTTGTGAAAAGAAAAACAAGCCCGTTAAAAACCTTTCGATTAGAATATGGACATGTGAATGTCGAGCGCATCATGATCGAGATCACAACGCAGCCAAGAACATTCTGAAAGAAGGGATATGACTCCTAACCGCTGGACAAGCGGGGATAGCCTAATGGATAGCAAGTAAGTAACACCGCTGTCTTTTTTGAGCCAAAGGTTCAAAAGACATAGGAAAACTCATGGCAAGAAACCCTATCGAGAGATATGGCGACGTATGGCATGTGGGAAAAAAGAATCCCACTGCTTCAGCTGTGGGATTGTCAAGATATATAATAATTCAGAATGATTGTGTGTCCCCGCTTTCAACATTATCTTTTCTTCTTAATCCTACGTATTATTTTCGAAAACAAACTCGGTTTCTTCTTTTTTTCAACTGCTTTTTTTGGTCGGGAATCGATTGAAATTGTTGCTTTATCAATAGCTGTGTCACACGCCAGTACTAGTCCTAATTCTGTAACATGAGTACTGTTGGCGACAATTTTATAGGCTGTTTTATTATCTTTGGCCAATGCAATATATTTTGCAATATCTGAGTAATTTAGGGAGCCATTCATCAATAAAGTGGCTTGAGGGTTTTCTTTTAATAACCGGTCTATTTCCGGATAAATGGTCTTCTCCCTCACCTGGGCCTGGGTTAACACGGCAACAACCCTTTCCCGCAATGTTCCCAGGTACTTTCTTCGCTCCTCGGGTTTTATTTCTTTCTTGCCATGAATTCCTTCTTGCAGATAATCATCTACAGACACTCTGGTCATATGAGTCACCTCTTTAATATGTAATGAGAAGAAATAAATATCGTGATAGTCCTATTTAGGATATAAAAAGGACTGCTATTAATACGCGTAAAGAACGCAGAAAATGACCTCCCCATTCATTTATAATTCTACATCTACTTTCTGAAAAATACGTCTTCATCCAACAAGTGCAAATAGATTGATTTTACTTTAGCATGAAATCTATTTGTAAAAAAATTAACATTTCTGTAATCAAATGAGAACCCTTCCGCATAGGATAGAATGGTCAGATTTGCTATTAAACAGAGATAGCCAAAAGGAAGGGGAAAAATGAGAAAAATATTTTTGTGTTTCGTTTTGATTTGCTTTATGTTTGTCGGTGTAAAACCTGCTTTTGCTGCAGGAACCCAGTTCATCATTATAAACAAATCAAACAACCAGCTTGCTTATTATGAAAATAGCCAGCTTTCAAAAGTCTTTAGGGTTGCCACCGGGAAAAAAGCTTCGTATACGCCTGAAGGAAAATTCAAGATTGTTAACAAGATCGTCAATCGTCCTTACTACAAGAAAAAAATCCCCGGAGGAAGCCCGAACAATCCTCTAGGGAACAGGTGGCTTGGCCTGAATGCAAGGGGAACCTGGGGAACAACTTATGCGATCCATGGCAATAATAACCCAAGCTCGATTGGCACATATGTAAGCAACGGCTGCATTCGTATGCATAACACTGAAGTGCAATGGCTTTTCTCCAAAGTAAAAGTGAATACTCCCGTCATTATTACGACATCTGGAAAATCATTCGATGCAATTGCAACGGCAAATGGGTATAAGGTGAAACCATCAAATGTAAAGGGACCATCCTCATCTGCAGGAATCTTAAAAAAAGGAAGCCGCGGAGCTGAAGTAAAAGAACTGCAGCAAGCTCTTACAAAACGCGGCTACAGCACAAAAGGCATCGATGGAGTCTTTGGCCAAAATACAGATATCGCTGTACGCAAGTTCCAGAAAGCAAATAAACTGAAAGCAGACGGAATTGTTGGACCTGCAACTAAAAAAGCGCTAGGAATGAAGTGAGAAAAGTGGTTAACTCCAAGTTTTGGGGGTTAACCACTTTTAATTTTTGACAGATCAAAGAGCAAAAATATTTCGCTACAGTATGACACAATCCTCTGTACTCGAGAAAACCCCTGTATGTTATCTATCCTCTTTAAGATACCTATAGATTTTTTCTTTTAGATAGCCATACTGTTTTTCATTAGTGTCATTGAAAGCTTCTACTCGGTTTGAAGGAACATTTAAGTATTGAATTTGAGTAGAAAATTGAGATGCAGTTAGGTCATGGTAGTTTTGATTTATTTTATTATAAAAGTGCCAACCTTCTGGTGTCTTAAAAATTTCTCCTCCAAATATATCATTAATGATTAAGGCCGTTACACCACATTGCCCTTTTGCCGGATTATTTTGAGTCCATTTTGAACTGGAATATAAAGACCAAGCTCTTTGTAAGATAGGCAACAGCTGTTCTATTACTGTAATCTTTTTATTCAAGAATGAAACCTCCTATTAGACGTTTAATATTCTGGTTCTCTCGCAAAGACTTAATCAAGATTCACGGATCCATGAGAGCAGGACGCCATAGCCTGGCTTTTATAAAAACAGATTAAATCCCGACAAATAATTAAAAAGACGTTTGCCAACACTATTAGAAATGAATGAACGGAGTGAAATTCCATGAATGATGTGCTGATTGAAACTGTTCTTCAAACAGTGTGTGTGGTTGGTTGGATTGGTATGTTTATTATACTGGGCTTTATTAGACTGGATAAATAACTTCTTCTCTTGAAAGCAGCTACGCATCTGTCATCGTCTTAAAAGGCCTGCCAATCTGGTTAGCCATCAAGCCCGTTCCGTACCGCATACAAAGCAGCCTGCGTACGGTCCTGTAAATTCAATTTCGAGAGGATATTAGAAACATGGGTTTTTACCGTTTTTTCAGTAATGAACAAGGCTGAAGCAATTTCTTTGTTGCTCCTTCCTTTTGCGATTTCATTTAATACCTCTTTTTCGCGATTGGTCAGCTCATCGACATGTGACGCTTTTTCATGTTTTCCTTGCAAGTGGGACAAAAGGTGTGATGTTATTTTTGGATCCAGTTCGTTTTCCCCGTTGATTATCTTATGTATCCCTTCCACAAGCTTGTCAGGATCGCTATCTTTCAGCTGGTAGCCGCTTGCTCCCGCTTCTAACGCCGGAAGTACATGATTCTTGTCGGAGAAGCTTGTAAGGATCATGACTTTTGCGGCTGGATTTTCTCCAAGAATTCTTCGAGTTGCCTCTACCCCATCCATGACAGGCATGGATAAATCCATCAAAATGATATCAGGCTTCAACTCCAGTGCTTTCTCGACTGCGATCAATCCGTTTTCCGCTTCCCCGATCACCTCAACCCCTGTTTGGGTTTGTAAGAACAAAACTAAACCTTTTCTGACGATATGATGGTCATCAGCAATTAAAATTGTAATTGTCATGAAAGCTGCTACCTCCTAAAAGGGAATCGAAACAAAGATAACCGTTCCTTCCCCATGGCTTGTCAATAAACTGAATTGTCCATTCAGAGCTTCAGCTCGGTCTTTCATATTCCTTAAGCCCATCGATGGCAGGTCAACCTGGGAGTCGTAAGAAAAACCGCAGCCTCTATCCTTGATGACCAATTCAACAAGATTGGACTTAAAAGTGAAGTCAAAAGAGATTACTCGCTCGCCGGAATGCTTATGGCAGTTATTTATTGCTTCCTGCCCAATCCGCCAAAGCGCCTCCTCAATTTGTGCTGGCAATACTACGACCCCGTTTGCTGTGCTGGTCATATGCAAACCTAACATTTCACTGTAACCGGTCAAAGCACTTATGATTCCTTTCTCAAGCCCTTTTGGCCGCAGCTGCCAAATGAGCGCTTTCATTTCTGCCTGAGCATGTCGGGTTATGCTTTGGATATTTTTAAAGATTTCACTGTTCTCTTCTTTTTCTTCTGCAGCAGTTCCGGCTTTTGCCATCAGATTGATGGAATACAATAGTTGGCTGACTGAATCATGCAAATCCTGGGCCAGTCTATTCCGCTCTTCTAATAACGCAACTTCTTTTGCTTGTTCAGTTAACCGTATCCGTTTGATTGTATTCCCGATCTGGAATGCTATAGCTTCTAACAAAGCCAGTTCTTCTCCTTTAAAACGGTCTTTTCCCGCAGAAGCGACATTCAGGATTCCGAAACGTTCATTCCCGGACCGCAAAGGCACTGTGGCATGATGGGTCAGACCTCTTGTTTCCCCCCAATTATGCTTTATGGCCTCCTCCAGACGTTTGCATTCAATAATATTTGTGGCCTTTTGAAGCCGCCCGTCCTCATATTGTCCCACACACCAACAATCATTGCCGCACATCGGCTGTTCTGTTTCATTCAGAAGCGCTGGGGGTAGATTTCTCGAGGTGACCATCCTAACTTCACCTTTTTCGTCAAAAAGAAAAAGCCATCCTGTTTCGAAGCCGGTGACTTCAAGGAGCTTGGTTAAAACATCGTTCAGCACAAGCGTCAGGTCTGTCCCTTCATTCAATGTCTCCGCTATTTCTTTTAATATCGTCAATTCCGATAAATGGTCCTGTTCACGCATTGTATTCACCTAAGCTTTTCGTTTCGATACTTTTATATTACTACTTAATTAAGAATATAAGAAATAAAAAAAGCCAGGGGCTTTATCCCGGCTTCGTTACCAATCCATTGTATTATCGAGCAGTTTATCAATGTCCACTTTGCTTAATTCTAAAGAATAACCATCGTCAGCAATTTCGGCTGTAGCTTCCAATAATTGATCAATATCAATATTCAACATGTAAAAAACCTCCCTAAATTACTGGTTATATGTATTTATTTGTTTATTACCCTCTCACCTTGCTTGCTAAACCTTTCGTTCTATGAATGAATAAATAAGTGGGTATAAAGTTCGTTTTAATATATGTAATTTTATTGTTATGTACCGTAATATTGGAGTATATCTTGTAATGAAAAAGCAGGATTTTCCATGTAAATGATTTGTAAACTTTTTTTAATCTTTTACCCTTCACTTCGCTTTTCTGCTACAGTTTAAATGAATTCATATTAAAATCTTGGGAGAATACATACATGAAATTAAAAAAATTAATAGATATCTTTTTCGTTTCTTTAAAACTGGGATTCACTTCGTTTGGTGGTCCAATCGCACACTTGGGTTATTTTCATGAGGAATATATTAAACGAAGAAGATGGCTGGATGAAAAGACTTATGCGGACCTGGTAGCTCTGTGCCAGTTTCTTCCCGGCCCTGCCAGCAGCCAGGTCGGCATTGGAATAGGTACAATACGTGGAGGCATGCTCGGTGGCTTGATTTCTTTTATCGGATTCACGCTACCTTCCATGCTTGCTCTAATAATCTTCGCGTTGTTCATTGATCGTTTCGCATTTAACGAGAGTGGTTTTATTCATGGCCTAAAGCTTGTGGCCGTTGCTATTGTAGCCCATGCGATAGTGGGAATGTCGAAAACACTGACACCTGATGCCCCAAGAAAATCGATTGCCTTATTTGTCATGATTGGTATTTTGATATGGCCATCGACTATAACTCAGATTGTTTTCATTATCTTGGCCGGCATAACTGGGTTTTTGCTTTATAGAAATCAAGACAATACTGCTGAAACGGAGTTAAAGTGTCCAGTCTCATATAAAGCCGGAGCTATTTGTCTATCCATTTTTGTTATTTTATTGATTACACTTCCGATTGTCCGTGCTTTTTTCGATATCCGGTGGCTCGCCATGTTTGATAGCTTTTATAGAGCCGGTTCGCTAGTATTTGGAGGCGGTCATGTTGTGCTTCCGTTATTGGAAGGCGAATTTGTCGCGGAAGGTTTGTTAACCGAAGATGCGTTTTTGACAGGCTATGGAGCTGCTCAAGCAGTTCCTGGTCCTTTGTTTACATTTGCCTCTTATATTGGCACAGTGATCGGCGGATGGTCTAGTGGCTTGCTTGCGACCGTAGCGATTTTTCTGCCTGCATATCTGCTGGTTATCGGCACCCTGCCATTTTGGAACAGCATCCGCCGCAATCCTAGTATCACCGGTGCACTTATGGGAGTTAACGCTGGAGTTGTTGGTCTTTTAATAGCCGCTTTCTATCATCCTATATGGACCAGCGCGATAGTAAAACCGCAAGACTTTGCACTTTCCGCATTATTATTTTCGATGCTTGCCTTCTGGAAAATTCCTGTGTGGCTTGTTGTAGTTGCCGGGGCAATCTGCGGATGGCTCATTTCGTTTTATTAGTTAGATGGAATCCGGCTTTTAGCCGGTTTTCATCTCTTAAAGAACCTTGCGATATCGCAGCGAAGCATAATCTTCACCTTTGCTATTACCGTATGAACTTTTCTCGGAATCTTTTACAAAACCACGAGCCTCATAAAATGGGATGCCCTTATCATTCCCTTTGCTAACGGAAACCCATTGCTCGTTCGCACCCTGTCTAATTTGTTCCTCTGTGATGGTGGCTAATAATTTTGAGCCGATGCCTTCGTTCCTTCTTTGCGTGTCTAGGTAGAGCACAAACACTTCACCTGTTGCCGGGCCAGTCATTCCTCCGCCCCCTGCCCCTACTACGATTCCTTCTTCCAAAGCAACAAACCAGCCATTCCACCCAGGCTGTCGCTCGAAGATTTCCTTCAAAATCCGTTCGTGATTATAAAATTCGGATATGATTCTTTCAATATATTCTTGGGTATGGGTTTCCTGATAGGTAGCTCGGTACCCATCGGAGCAAACCTTTGCTATTCCTTCTACATGCTCGGGTTCAGCTTTTTGAATGGTAACCAACTGCAAATCACCTCTACGATCATTTTATAGATACTAACTGTAAGATCATTGCTAGTTATAAAACACTCTTTGTTTCACATAAATAACTAGCTTGGCCAGCCAAAAACCGGCCATTCCCCAACTGTATTGAGGATGATATCATCGACATCAAAGCCGCCAATTTGATAATAATACTGGATGCACTCTACAGAAAGCGAAACAGTAAATGACAGAATCATAATTTTTAATACCGTGAATTCACGATTAAGTAATGATGGAAAAAAAAATCCGAGCGGCATGAATGCCAATTCGTTTCCTGCAAGGTTATTGAACATAATGCCTGTATTAAACTGTGAGGAATGAGAGATATACATCATGATTGTTTTAAAAGGCACTAGATTATAATCTTGTACGGTTACCGATTGCCGGTAAAAACCAAAAAATAATAAGTAAATCAAAAGAAAAATGGAAAATAAAAGATAGGAAGATGCCAATAAGGCAATTTTTAATTTAGTATTTTTGACACTGTGAATCACTTTATTTTCCACCTGCTAACGTCAATAAATGTTCTTTTAACCTTTATCATACATGAAAGAGACCGTGCAATAAACAAAATATTTAAACATTTTCTTTGTTATATTTCTGTTGGTAAGTGTAATTTTTATACAATTTAACAATTTCAATGAAAGCTTTCCCCTTCTGTACAAAGTTAATTTTTCCGTGAAAATGGGCAGGAACCGAGTAAGGTTGCATCATCTCTCAGAAAGTATTGTTTCCACTCGAAGTTATTAGCTGAACCGTAATTATTTAGACTGCTATGAGGCGGAATGGAATCATATTCTATTAATCTGGCTTTAATGTTGTCTCTGATTTTATTAGCATATTTACTATTAAGATCAAAATTAGTGAGAGCCCATCTTGGTGTGATGGCTAGCATAAAACAGGGAAAGTGCCTGCTTTTCCTGTTCACATGCGCAGGTGTTGCACAATATATGAAATAGCGCTCACCATGAAAGCAATATTCCCATAAGGAATTTTCAGGATCCAAAGGAATGGGAACCACCCATTCCTTTTCATCGATGGAAGCCATTTGGTTTAAAAGCTTCCAGAATAATTCTTCAAAATAATCAACAGAGCCATCCTCTACCATTTCGTCAGGAGTATCTAAAAAGACGATCAACGATGTATAATTGCCGAATTCCCTTGATTGTATCGTAAATTCTTTTAATAGGGCGGCCACTTCCGCTGATGTCGTTTCTTCACCCGGTTTTCCGGCAAAGCCATAGCGTAACTGATTAAGGGCAAAACCCTGCGTTGCCGGAATGCAGGGAAACATTTTAGTTGAATCACTCATTTTTTCAGAGAATGAATCAAGGGCAGCCAGCTGCCAAGATGATAATGCACTTTGGTTATTATATTTATTAAAGATTTTCATTCGAGATCTCCCTACCTTCCTCTATAAGCATATGCACTGATAGGCTTGGGAGGTGAACCATTTTAGGCAGGAGCGTAAATGTCAGTAACGGATTCCAATTATTTTTGATTTCAGGTAAAAATGGTTTGTTTCCTATTCGCGCTTTTTTAGCTTCGGCATCAGGATTTCATTAAGCCTTTATCCAGTTTACATAAGATTATTATATTGCTCCCTAGGTTTGGAAACAAAAGGATCGATCACCTTAAGCAACTCCTTCTTTGCTTCTCCCCAGCGGATGCCCTCCATCATCCCTTTCTAATTTGCCTACAGATATTAATGGAATTCAGAAAGCAAAAAAGGCCTTCCATCCCTATAAAAAGGACGGAAGACCCATGCTGCCACCTGCATTTGTTTATGAAAACATAACGAACTTCAAAAAACGTACAGAAACCTCTTGGCTTTCAATTCGATGACTCTTGTGACGGTAAGACTCTCCGCCGGGACTTACTAAAAGTCAGTCCCAAAAGCCCATTCAACAAAAGACCCATGCTGATTTACACCATCCATCAGCTCTCTGACATGTTTATTATGTTTACTACTTTCCATCATCGCTTAATTATTGTTACTAATTTTAATAATGAGGTATTTATCACAAAAGAAGACCTGACTCAGGTTCGAGTCAGATCTTTGTTATGCTCTCTTAACTTCCAATCTTCGGGCAATCTGGGACAGTGCGAAATTCACGACAAAGTACATGATCGCCACAATGACAAAAATCGGAATGATATAAGAATCTTTCTGGGCATAAATAACCTGGCCATGATGCATAAGTTCCGGCAATGCTATTACAACAGCCAATGAAGTATCCTTCAGTAAGGAGATAAACTGGCTGACGATTGGCGGTACCATTCTTCTTAGGGCCTGTGGCATAATGATATGCTGGAGCGTTTGTATATAAGAAAGTCCGGATGACCGCGCTGCTTCCATCTGCCCTTTCTCAACGGAATTCAATCCGCTTCGGATGACTTCCGATAACATCGCAGATTCGAATACCGTTAAAGCGGCAATGGCGGCATAGGTGACTTCCAATTTAATGCCGATTTCCGGAAGAGCAAAATATGTAAAGAATATGATCAATAACAACGGCAGGTTACGAATCGTCTCCACAACGACTGCGAGAATCTGTGAAACTACCGGGATATTCGCATAACGCAACGTACCAATTGCCCCTCCGATTATGAAACTTAAAATGATTGAAATGAATGCCACCTTAAGCGTAACCCAGAAGCCTTCAAGCAAAAATGTTAAATGGTCGGGAGAATAAGCACCAATGAAATCCATCGTGGCACCTCCTTCAATTACTCTTAGCCAGGCGTTTTTCCAAGTAACCTACGCCAAGGCTTAATGGTATGGTAAGAATCAGATAGAATAAGGCAACAAAAATATACACGTCAAAGACTACAAACGTTCGTGAAGAGATCAAATCGCCCTGGTACATTAAATCCAGTCCGGCGACGATTCCTAATATAGAAGAGTTTTTAACGAGATTAATAAATTGGTTGCCAAGTGGTGGAATAACTATTTTGATAGCTTGAGGCAAGATGATGAGCCGCATTGTTTGTCCATAAGATAATCCTGATGAACGGGCAGCTTCCATCTGCCCTTTAGGTACCGCAAGTATTCCCGCACGGATTGCTTCCGCAATGAATGAAGAGGTGTAAATCGTCAATCCAACCGTCCCTGCAGTCAATCCAGAGAAACCTAGACCGAAGAAAAAGAAAAATACAATGATCAACAGTGGTATATTTCGGATAAACTCTACATACATGGTGCCGAGCCAGTTTAGAGGCTTAAATGGTGCTATGCGAAAAACAGCAATGAGTATTCCAAGCAGAAAGCTCGCCACAAGGGCAATAAGACTGGCAATGACTGTAACTCTAAAACCTTCTAAATATTGATCTAAATTTCCAGTAAGAATGGTAAAATCAAGCAATGTATTATCGCCTCCTAATTAATCAGGATGAGCGATGCGCCCATCCTGATTAATAAAGATAGTATTTCTTATTTTTTAATCCATTTATTTTGGATTTCTTCGTACTTACCTGAATCTTTAATGGCTTTCAAAGCATCGTTAATTTCATCAACCAACTCTGTGTTCCCTTTTTTCACGGCAATTCCGTATGGCTCTTCAGTGAAAGTACCCCCCACAAGTTCATAAGACGGATCTTCCTCGGCCATACCATAAAGGATTGCATCGTCTGTAGTTAACGCATCACCTTTTTTAGTTTTCAATGCAGTAAACGCTTCTGCATAGTTTTCGAATTCCAATACTTCTGCTTCAGGAGCTTTTTCACGAATATTGATGGCAGATGTGGAACCTTTAACGGCTAAAACCTTTGTTCCTTTTTTCAAATCTTCAATTCCTTGGATTTTGCTGCCCTTTTTTACAAGAAGAGACTGCCCTGCTTCAAAGTAAACATCTGTGAAGTCTACTTCTTTCTTACGTTCTTCCGAAATCGTCATTGTTGCCACAATCGCATCGATATCTCCATTGTTGAGGAGTGGAATTCTTGTTTTGGACGTTACTTCCTTGAACTCAACTTTGCTTTCATCCCCTAGGATTTCCTTCGCAATTTCTTTTGCGATATCAATATCAAATCCTTCGACTTCACCAGTGCTCGGGTTTTTCAATCCGAACAATCGAGTATCGTGTTTTACACCGATAACGATTTTGTCGCGATCCTTAATCTGTGCTAGAGCATCCTTTTCTTCATTGCCCCCACCGCTTGTAGCTTCATCATCTCCGCCGCCGCAGGCAGCCAAAATCAAGACAGCCATCAGCGAAATAAGTGCCAGTTTAAAAAAGTTCTTTTTCTTCAACATACATTACCCCCTGTTGTTTAATGGTTTAAAATACGGCTGAGAAATAGCTTTGCCCGCTCTTCACGGGGATTGGCATAAAATTCAGCCGGTGTTGCTTCCTCCAGGATTCTACCTTCATCAATGAAGACAATCCGGTCTGCGACTTCTCTGGCAAAGCCCATTTCATGAGTGACGACCACCATGGTCATCCCTTCTTTAGCCAAAGCCTTCATAACATCAAGCACTTCGCCGATCATTTCAGGATCAAGCGCAGATGTTGGTTCATCAAACAGCATAACTTCCGGGTTCATCGCAAGCCCCCGGGCAATCGCAACACGCTGCTGCTGACCACCGGAAAGCTGAGATGGATAGGCATCCGCCTTTTCAGCAATCCCAACTTTCTCAAGATAAAACCTGGCTGTTTCTTTCGCTTCCTTATCCGATTTCCCGAGAACTTTCATAGGTGCAAGCGTGATGTTCTCCAGCACCGTTTTGTGCGGGTACAGATGAAAATGCTGAAACACCATCCCGATATTTTGTCTTAGCTTATTGATATCCGCCTTTTTATCTGCAACTGAGATATCATTAACGGTTAATTCACCATTCGTGATTGTTTCAAGATGATTGATGCAGCGAAGCATTGTACTTTTTCCGGAACCAGAAGGCCCGATGATTACGACAACCTCGCCTTTTTTGATCGAAAGATTAATGTCTTTCAATACTTGAAAATCACCATAGTATTTATTTACTTCCTTGAATTCGATCAAATCTTACCCTCCATTCACTTGGTATATATGTAAAAAATTAAGTAGTTCAGAGCAATTTTAAGCTTATGAAAATTCTGAACTTATTTTGGATATATTAGAATTATATTCTGATAGACAGAATAAAGTCAATCTATGTCTATGACATTGGTCCCTTTATTATTCAATAATACTATTTTTATATTTTGTCTCTTTCAAATAAAACCTTGTACATATTGAAGATGTATGTCGTATTTTTTTATTTATGATGGTTTTCAGATAATGAAATATTTTGGAAAATTAAGCAGGGTTCTTTAAGCATTCTGTTTGACTTAAAACACATACTAATAGTAAGCTCATTACCCCACTTACTATTAGTAAGTAAAATTGAAATATGGAGGATATTCATCATGTCTTTAACGGATACAAGTTTGTCAAACATTATCAGAGAACGTCATTCTGTTAGAAATTATGATCCAAATCATAAAATTGCAAGGGAAGAAATTGAAGAAATGCTCAAGGAGGCAACACTTGCTCCTTCATCAAGCAATCTTCAGTCATGGAGATTCATCGTTTTTCAAGATGAGCAGGCAAAAAAAGAATTAAGAGAAATTGCCAACAATCAAGAACAGATCGAAACTGCGTCTGCGGTCATTGCGGTTTTGGGCGATACTGAAATGTATAAAAGTGTTGAAAAAATCTACCGGGCAAATTATGAAGCGGGTTATATGGATGAAGAAAACATGCGCCGCCTGATCGACAGCACCAATAGTACGTACCCGCATGCTACTGTTGAGGCGAGGAAAAATATCGCTTCCTTTGATGCCGGACTCGTTGCGATGCAGCTTATGCTGATCGCAAAAGCAAGAGGCTATGACACGGTACCAATGGGCGGCTTTGATAAAGAAAAGTTCGCTGAAAGATTCGACGTTTCCGACCGCTATATCCCTATCGTATTAATCGCGTTAGGAAAGGCAGCCGGTCCTGCCTTTCAATCGAGCCGTCTCCCTGTAGAGGATGTAGTTCGGTATATCTAGCATGCACGGAATCGGGACCCAGTCATTTGGGATGGCAGGGTCCTTTTTCTTATAATTGCGTTATTAATAAATACCACCGAAACATTTATGTTCGGGTTCGATCAAAAATTTCAGCTACAAAAATCCATTCTGGCTACAAACATGAAATTCCAGCTACAAAAGTACGCATTCTAGCTACAAAATGATATAAAATTGGCTACAAAAGCCGCATTCTGCTGAATAGTTATCTTATGAAATAACGCCGCTCCGCCGTAGTACTTCTTTTTCTTCGGAATTCCTTCCTATCTTTTCTAAAATCCTGTCCGTATGCTCCCCTATATCTGAACCGATATGGGAATAAACCGGTTTAAAAGCTGTTGATTTAATAGGATTGGCAATTTGTCTTCGACTATTTCCGTTCTTATCAGGAACTTCCACTATCATTTCTCTCGCCTGGATCTGCGGGTGATTGCATGCTTCTGCAAAATCCAATACCGGCTCAACACATGCGTCAATATTCACGAAAATACTGTTCCATTCAGCAAACGATCTTTGGAGAAATACTTCTTTAAGCGTCACTTTAAAGTCCGAATCTGCGCCATGTGCCAATTCAGGAAGTCCGATTGCTTCGCACAGTGCAATAAGAAACTTCGGCTCCAGACTGCCTACGGAAAAATAACGTCCATCACTCGTTTCGTAAAAGTCATAGTAGGCGCCTCCATTTAAAAGCATGCTTTCTCTTTCGGGATGAGCTTCGCCACTCGCGACAAAACCCGCTCCTAGCATAGTATTCAGCGCAAAACAGCTGTCCGTCATCGATATATCAACCCACTGTCCTTCTCCCGTCCGCTCTCTATAGATAACCGAGGATAAAATACCGATAATGGCATGCAGGGAACCTCCCGCAATGTCGGCTACCTGGGTACCAAGCAATGACGGCCCTGTATCCCGCTTCCCGGAGTAGCCCATAATTCCGGATAGTGATAAATAATTAATATCATGTCCAGGCTTATTGCGATAAGGGCCTGATTGTCCATAGCCGGTCAGCGAACAAAAAATAATTCTAGGATTGGCTTCTTTCAACGATTCATACCCTATCCCAAGCCTTTCCATCACGCCAGGCCGGAATTGTTCTAAAATTATGTCATATTCCATCACTAATTCTTTTACAATTTCAATGGCTTCCGGCTTTTTTAAATCAAGAGCGATGGATTGCTTCGACCGGTTCAAATTGGAATGGGCTGCAGATACCCCGTCTATAAGTGGAGGAAAGCTTCTCGTATCATCTGCCCTGACATGTGATTCCACCCGAAGCACTTCTGCCCCTAAATCAGCGAGCATCATTGTGGCATACGGTCCCGGCAGCAAGGTCGAAAAATCCAGTACTTTTAATCCATGCAATAGTGTCATTGATTGGCCTCCTATTTTCCTGTTTTTTACTATTTTATCAGAACGGAATCGAATTCTGAATTTTAAAATAAATGTATCCATAAAAAAACACATTTATCTCGTTTTGATAAATGTGTTTTATTCAACATATACTCTTTTCTTATGGATCGCTTACAGGTTAACTTTCGCTTCGTCAAATGGGGCGAAGAAAATCCCCTTCGGTGCGAGCATATCCGTTTCGGAAAAGACCTTTTCCCCATTCACTTGATAAAACCCCGATGGAAAATAATCGAAGAGTCCTGATGTTTGAAAAAGTTCGACGTAGCATTCATGCAGGTCTTCCATGAGCCCCATAAATTTGTCATGGTCCATAATTTCCCCGAATTCATCGAGTTCAAAATTTTCCTTAACGGCTTCCTGAAATTCCTCATGATTAGTAGTAGCTATATATAAATCAACGTCTCCGCATTCCATACAGAGCATCATTCCTTCTTCTCTCACTTCTTCATAGGCAGACCGGACGATTTCTTTTAATATGTCTTCGATTTTTTGCTGATTCACTAATGTTATCTTGGATGTAAGCATTGTATCTCCTCCCAGGATATACTGGTAGTTAAAGCAGTACGTGATGTGTGTATAACATTATTGTATAACTTCCAGTGGAAAAAGTCTTGAAAGAAGCTTTAAGTGTTCTCCATGGGTCTGAATGCTCTTAAAAATCTACAATACAATCGAAACATTGAATAACGTTTACTATACTCCCCTTTTGTTTCCCCAAATATAAGTATGGAGTTGAGGCAGTACCTTCACATCCGTCAGTTTCTCATCGGTGATTACTTTCTCGATGAGTTCCTCATACTTATGCAGAAGCCGACCCACCAGCTCCTGATCGTTCGATGTCGTGATATCATCATTTCCGACCTGTAAATAGAAAGGAATACCTGGGTAGCGGTGATACACGTCTTTAGCATACTCATAATCCCTGTCATCGAAAATGACAATCTTCAAACTCACCGCATTGCCAAGATCCCTGTTTTCCAGCTTTTTTAGGATGGTGTCAAGCATGACAAAATCCGTCTTCATATTCGAGCTTGGCGGCTTTGGAGAAATTGTCAGCTCACTGATTTTCAGAAACCAGTCCTGCCACTTGCTACCTTGGGTTTCCAAGCAAATTTTTATGTCATTTTTCCGGAGGGTATCGATAAGACCGTCTAGATTTTTTAAAAGTGCAGGATTCCCTCCTGAGATTGTCACGAAAGAAAATCCGTTTCCTCCGAGCTTTTTGAGTTCTGACCATATCTCTTCCGGCTCCATTTGGACGATATCTTGTTTTCCGGTACCATCCCAAGTGAAGGAAGAATCGCACCAGGCGCAGGAATAGTCACAGCCCGCTGTTCTGACAAACATCGTCTTTTGACCGATCACCATCCCTTCTCCTTGGATCGTCGGGCCGAAGATTTCCATAACTGGCAGCTTACTCATCCTCCATCCACTCCCGTCTTGCTTCCGCATAGCTTGTCGGTGTTTCAAACAGCCTTACAAATTCCACTCTTGCCCCGTCATAATTGCCGATTCTGTTGGCCAGCGCTCCTGACATTTTTTCATAAATCCAGACGACCATGTTTTCAGCAGTCGTATTCATCGCCGGCAATGTTTCATTTAAATATTTATGATCAAGAAAAATTTCAATCTCATTTTTCCAGATCTCTTTGATATCCCCGAAATCCATCATAAGACCGCGCTCATCGACAAAGCCACTGATCCCGAATATAACCCTGTATGTATGGCCATGGAGATTTTTGCATTTTCCTTCGTAACAGTGAAGGTGGTGCGCCGCGTCAAAGGTAAACTCCTTGCTGACCAGGACCCGTTTTGAATGGTATCTCAATTGAGTACGCTTGATATCTTCATCTATTTTTTGGAGTTTGTCGACAATTCTAAAACCATACATCATCTTAATAACTCCTTTCGCTTAACCATGTACTCATCCAGGCCGTTTTTCCTTAGTCTGCAAGCCGGACATTCGCCGCAACCATCTGCAATGATGCCGTTATAGCACGTCAATGTTTTCTCCCGGATAAAATCAAAAGCCCCTAAATTATCTGCTAATCCCCATGTCTCCGCTTTATTAAGCCACATTAGTGGCGTGTGAATGACAAAAGGATAATCCATGGATAAATTCAGCGTGACGTTCAACGATTTGATGAAAATGTCCCTGCAATCAGGATAACCGCTGAAATCCGTTTCACAGACGCCTGTAATTATATGTTTTGCGTTTATTTGCCGCGCCAGTACTCCGGCGAATGAAAGAAAAAGTAAATTGCGGCCGGGTACAAACGTCGAAGGAAGCTCGCCCTCTATGCCCTCTTTCACTTCAATCTCCGCTCTAGTCAAAGCATTGGGCGCCAATTGATTTAATAAAGACATGTCAAGGATATGGTGTTTAACCCCAAGTTCCTTTGCAATATTTTGAGCGCATTCAATTTCCTGGCTGTGTCTTTGATCATAGTCAAAGGTCACCGTCTCGATTTCTGCAAACCGTTCTTTAGCCCAAAATAAACAGGTCGTACTATCCTGACCTCCGCTAAATACAACAACAGCTTTTTCTGTTTTCATGTTCCTTACAACTTCCTTTCCAACGAAAAAACAGCACCGCTAAGAAAGCAGTCCTGTTTTCCTTAGTTTTTTTGAGAGGGTAGCTAGAACCTCTACCGAATATTCGGGTTTTTATTCAGCTGTTTTCACAGTAGATATAGTAGCATAATTTAAGGAGAGTAGAAATCTTTTTTTAGATGGCTCTGTTATAAGATACTATATTTTTGCTTCATTCGTGAGAAAACAATGGTTTCTTACACCTTTCAGCTCTGCTGAAAGATAGCTCGCCATCCATGAAATGATTGGATGGCGAGGAAAATGAACCAAAAAATCAACCGAGATAAGTAGATGGATGGCTGAATGTCTTAAAATATGGTATCGTGTTTCCGAGAACGGGGATTGTAAAAAGGACGAGAGGAGCACGATCATGAATTCATATAAAATTTTATTTTTAGATATCGACGGGACGGTTATGCGTCCTGACCATACGATTGAGGAATCCACTAAAACAGCGGTATCCACGTTGAAGCAAAAAGGAATCGAAACGGTCCTGGCCACCGGAAGGCCGATTCATGAAATAGCGGAAATTGCACAATTATTACATATTGATTCATTCATCGGGTATAACGGCGCGTACGCGATTTACAAAGGTAAGGATATTTTCAAAAAACCAATGAGCGGTGAATCTGTGAAATATTTTCTTGAAACAGCTGAACATCATCAGCATGAACTAGTCCTTTATTCAAGTTCTAAAAATCATTTTACGAATATGCACAGCCCTTCTGTTGATGCCTTCAAGAAGCAATTTCACTTAAAGCAAAATGAACCATACACCGAGTCCGTGTCAGATGATATACTCGGCATGACCATTATTGCAACTACTAATGCTGACGCTGATCTTTATACTGGTGAAAAGGATATCAATCTTTCCCAAGTAAATGTGGAAGGCTTTCGGCATTGTTTTGATGTAATTCGTGAAAATGTTCATAAAGGAACAGGCGTCAATGCTCTACTCCAAGAACTCCATATACCGCGCGAAGCATCCATTGCCTTCGGCGACGGGATGAACGACAAAGAAATGATTGCTGCCGTAGGAGAAGGCTTCGCCATGGGCAACAGCATGCCGGAACTGTTTCCCTTTGCTAAACATAAAACAACAGATGTCATGGACTCCGGCATATATAACGGTTTAAAGTCACTGGGGTTGCTTGATTGATGGTCTCTCCTGGGTGGCCGGCCATGAGAAACCAGACTCATTCGCTGATTTCCACTTCCAGCAAGTCCCATGATGTGATGATCCCATTCGGCGTTTCTTGTTGGGAGCCGGTTTTCGTTATGATGACTCCTTCTATTTTTTTATTTTTGGATTGGTATTCCTCAAAAATGTCTTCTACTTCAAAAATGCCGCAATTTTGGGATACAAACACGATATTGTGGTTAATATTTTCATTGTAGAGCTCGCTTACTTTCACATTATTCAAATTCATTTTCTCATCATCAAAGTGTTCCGCAAGATATTTTACAATTTCAGCGGACGTTAACAACCAGGCGTATTCCCCGTTTTTGTCATAGACAGGAAATCGCGAATGGGAATGCTTTTTGATGATAGCCAACACATCCGCCAGCTTGTCCTCTTCATGGAAGTAATCAACCGGCTTGCTTGCGACCGACAAAGCGGACTCAGGCTTTTCGAATTCCTCTGCCATCCTTTCAATTTTCTCGATAATATCTAAATGGGGCTCCGCAATATAATAGCCCTCCTCTATCTTTTCATGTACGATCGCATTCCGAAGCTTAGCAAATTGAAAAAGATCGTTTTCGTAGTATCGTATGAACGTATGACTTTTTCCTTTGTACACCAAATCAGAAAATTTATCTGTTTTTGCATACTTTACTGTTTTCATTAACGCTTTATGAATTCTGTTAAATGCTGTCTCGAACCGTTCAGACTGGCTGATTTCTGTAGTTGTGCTCATAGTGATCTCTCCCTGGTCAAGTAAATTCGATTTCCCCTCTTTATTCCCCCTTTTTCATTTTTTCTAACCTTAGTCAGCAGATAGTTACACTGTCTTTCTTGGCTTTACCGGTCATACCTGAATTGAAACTGACAGACCAGGGGCTCTTTCATGTCCCAACATTCAGCCGTATTCCAATTGAAAAAGAACGCAGCTTACTCATCTAGTGCATGAAAAAACGGTCTTTTTTAGAGACCGTTCATTTAATTAAATTGGATTTATCGTTGATTGAGTTGGATAAATGATTAGCTGATTTGGATTGATGAGCTATGAACCTGAGTTATTTCACACAAAATTTTTATCTTGTTTTTTTAAAGCGGTTTTTAAAATCTTACCGGTTCCCGATTTTGGCAGCTGATCGATAAAGCAAATATGGTCAGGGACTTTATAATGAACCAGCTTTTCTTTACAGAAATCCTGAAGATCTTTTTCGCTTTGGCTCGTCTTTATAACGATATAAGCGACGATTTTTTCCCCTAAAATCGGGTCAGGCCTGCCAATTACTGCACATTCAACTACCTCACGATGGGCATACAGAATTTCCTCAATCTCTCTTGGATAGACGTTATAGCCACCACGTATGATTAAGTCTTTTTTACGGTCGACAATAAAAATATATCCGTCTTCATCTTGGTACGCGAGATCTCCGGTATACAGCCAACCGTCCTTAATCGAATTTTCCGTTTCCTGTGGTTTTTTATAATAGCTTTTCATGGCATTTGGCCCTCTAAAAACAATTTCGCCCACCGCTTTTGGCGGTAACGTGCTTCCTTCCGGGTCAATGATCTTTAAGTCAACACCTGGAAGGGGCAAACCGACGGAACCATGTTTTTTCTCCGCGCTGGCAGGGGTTGCGGTTAACATGACCGTGCTCTCAGTCATCCCATACCCTTCTGCTATCTCCACGCCCATTAAACGGTTTGCCTTCTCAATAATTTCGACTGGGATACTCGCTCCTCCCGACCCGGCGATCCGAAGATTTGAAAAATCCAATTCTGTGATATTGGGAGATTGAACGAACATCGCATACATGGTTGGGACTCCTAAAAACACAGTAATCTTTTGACTAGCGATTGAGTCCAAAATCGAAACAGGTTCAAACCGCTCCTCCAAATAAATCGTCGCCCCATGTGAGATCGGTGAAAGGAACCCTTGAAGCTTTGCATAGGCATGGAATAATGGCAACACACACATAATCCGATCCCCCGGTTTTATCTCACTAAAAACCGCGGACGTAATCGCCATCCAATTTAAGTTAGAGTGGCTGATCATGGCGCCTTTCGGATTGCCTGTTGTTCCAGAAGTATAAATAATCTGGGCCGTGTCGATTGATTTTCGCTGTACAATCTCCGTGATCGGGGAATGCAGCAGCAACTCTTTCCAGTTCAAATATCCTGAAAGTGCTTGGTCTCCATAATATATAATCTCTTTTATACTTTGAAACTGAGGTCTTGCATTTTCGATAACCTGGCGTGACAATTCTTCGATAATCAGGAATTCAGATTCCGAGTCATTTAGGATATACGTTACTTCTTGTTCTTTAAATAATGGATTGATTGGAACAACCGTCGCTCCGTTTGCCAGAAGTGCAAAATAGGTAATGATATACTCTGGTCGGTTGGTCATCATGAGAGCGACATTTGTATTCTCATTTACGCCGAGACTCCGCAAACCTGCTGCTGCTTGAAAAACCTTATGCTGTAATTCCTTATATGTTAAAATCTCATTCTTAAAATGTATGGCTGGGTTATCTGGTAAACGTTCAACTGTTGATGACAGCAATTCAACAATATTCATAATTCATAACCTCCACGATTTTATAAGAACCTGTTTTAACCGATTGCTTTAATGATTTATAGCCCGAGATTCTTCGCAATGATTATCTTCATGATTTCGTTCGAACCTGCGAAGATGGTCGTGACCGGAATATCCCGGTACCGGCGGGCAATCTTATACTCTTCCATATACCCGTATCCTCCATGAAGCTGCATGCATTTTCCAGACGCTCTTTTAGCCATTTCAGTGATCCAATATTTCGCCATCGATACTTCAGTGACGATATCTTTTCCTTGTATATGTTTTACGATAAGGTCATCTACGAAAGTCCGCCCAAGCTGGATTTCCGTTGCCATTTCCGCAATCGTAAACTGAGTGTTTTGAAATTGACTGATTTTTCTTCCAAACGCCTCCCGTTCTTTTATGTAGGCAAGCGTTAAAAATAGCATATCTTCGGCGGACAATTGGGCACCGATGGCACAAAGAAGACGCTCCTGCTGCAGCTTCTGCATGAGATAAAAAAATCCCATTCCTTCTTCTCCGATTAAATTTTCCGTCGAGACGATCGCATTTTCGAAAAACAATTCTGCTGTATCGGATGCATGTTGGCCAATTTTTTCAAGTTTTTTTCCACGTGAAAAACCAGGCGTATCCTTTTCAATAATAAATAAGCTGATCCCTTTATGGGCAGGTTTTGCATGTAGGTCTGTCTTCACGGCAACGATGATAAAGTCGGCCTGGTAGCCGTTTGTAATAAACGTTTTGGTACCATTAATAATATAGTGGTCATCTTTTTTTTCTGCTGTCGCTTGAATATTCGCCAGGTCAGATCCGGCCCCGGGTTCGGTCATGGCGATAGCAGAAATCATTTCTCCGGTTAAAAATAATGGAAGATATTTTTCTTTTTGCGCCACTGTCCCAAATGAAGCGATATAGGGAGCAACAATGTCGCAATGCAGGGAGATTCCCCCCAAGCCTGCACCAACCCGGCCAAGTTCCTCCGCAAGTATGACGGAAAAACCAAAATCGGCTCCTAGCCCTCCATACTGTTCATCAATCCATGGACATAAGAATCCATTGCCTCCTACCTTTTTCCAAAACGATCGTGGTACCAGCCCATCTTTCTCCCATTGGTCGAAAAAAGGAACAGCTTCCTTTTCGAGAAATTTACGTAAAGATTGCTGAAATAAGAGATGATCCTCATTTAAAAAAGGGCGTGAGTTTTTTTGAGATTCGATAGTTAAGACTTCAGCCATTTTTCATCCTCCCAGTTTTTCATTTAGCTTTTATGGTGGAATTTCTTGAAGAGAAGTATTTTTGAAAGTGGTTACAAAAATTCAAATGTGGCGAATTAAATCTTGGAGTATCGCAAAGGCATGTTATGAAATGGTCCTCCCTCCCTTTTTATGATTATGTCTGCTTTCTATCATCATTCACTTTCTACATTTATCAGGATTATCCTTTATATTTTCGGATAGTGGTGAATACTGTGCTTAGATGGTTAGGTTGAATGTTCAATGCCTGAAATGCTTGAATGCATTCGACTTATGATAAACTAACACTAGAAATGTACAGGAGGAGAGATCATGACAAAATTCATTGGCTACGTTGGAACGTATACCAAAGGCGACAGCAAAGGCATTTATACCTTCACCCTCGATACAGATAACGAAAAGTTAAGCGAGACAACACTGGCCGCGGAACTGGAAAACCCTACATACGTAACAATCAGCAACGACAATGAAAACTTGTTTGCAGTAACCAAACAAGGAGAATTTGGCGGTGCGGCAGCTTATTCAATCGATCGTACAACTGGAGAGCTATCTCTGAAAAACACCCAAGTGTCGGCCGGGGCTTCCCCTTGCCATGTGAGCGTTGATAGCGAAATGCATACGGTTGTAACCTCGAACTATCATAAGGGAACAGTTGAATCTTATCGCGTTGAGGATAAGGAAGGATCGCTCAGTCCTGTTGTGTCTGTTATCCAGCATGAGGGCACAGGACCGAATAAAGAAAGGCAAGAAAAGCCCCATGTACATTATGCTGGCTTTACCCCTGATGAAAGATTTGTCGCGGTTGTCGATTTAGGCATCGACAAGCTGTCTACATATAAACATGATAACGGCCAATTAACCGAAGTGCATTCACTCGACGTCGAAGCTGGAAGTGGACCGAGGCATCTCGTCTTCCATCCAAACGGAAAATATGCCTATATCATGACAGAGCTTAGCAACGAAGTAATTGGTTTAACTTACAATTCAGAAGATGGCAGCTTTACTGAATTTCAATATATCTCCACCATTCCTGAAGATTTTACAGAGAATACCCAGGGCAGCGCCATTCACATTTCTTTGGACGGGAAATTTGTCTACGCCGGTAACCGTGGCCATGACAGCATTGCTCTATTTTCGGTAAATGAGAAGACTGGTGAACTGTCTTTTGTTGAACACACTTCTACCGAAGGAAATTGGCCGCGTGATTTTGTGTTGGATCCATCCGGGAAATTTGTTGTAGCATCCAACCAGGAATCACATAACCTCGTTCTATACTCAAGAGATGAAGCAACAGGAAAACTCACCTTGCTTCAGTCAGATGTACACGTGCCTTATCCAGTGTGCGTCAAGTTTTTGAATGTTTAATTTTTCATGATTTCCATAAAATAATCATATCAAGGATGAGCAGTTTCTTTGCTCATCTTTTTTTTAACCGATATAATTTGGTCAACTTACTTGAAAAGCGGAAGCGCCTTGCAAGTGTGGAACATCGACTAAAATCTGCCACATCATGTGGCAAACGTCGATGCCAGCCCATCCTGGGCAAGACCGACAGGCATAAGACGAACCGCGAGGAGGCAGTTCTCCAGCCACCACAGTGGTTTGGCTTATGACCCGAGGGGTTGGGCGCTGGCCGACTAAGATCGCCACATCGTGTGGCGACGTCGGCACTTGTACGTCCTGTACGTCGTAGCTAGACATCTGTCAAGGTTAAAAAAGTTAAGTTTATTTTAATTCCAAAAGTAATTAAGAAATCTACATTGATCTCTTTCCTTCTCCATTAAAAAGATAATCCAACAGAAAGAAGTTGAAAGTATGTCTAGTGAAAATACAAAGCAATTAACTGATATCAAATTTTCTGTGCTCGATCTCGCTCCGGTTGTAGTCGGCGGCAGTGTTTCTGAGTCTTTGCAGAATACACTCGATCTTGCACAGCATGTTGAAAAATGGGGCTATACCCGTTTTTGGCTCGCTGAACATCACAACATGACCGGGATTGCAAGCTCTGCCACTTCCGTAGTGATTGGCCATGTGGGCGCAGGCACCTCGAAAATTCGTATAGGCTCCGGAGGTATTATGTTACCAAATCATGCTCCGCTGGTAATTGCCGAGCAATTCGGTACATTGGAGTCGCTATTTCCTGGGCGTGTCGATCTGGGCCTCGGTCGCGCACCGGGTACCGATCAACTGACAGCCTATGCCCTTCGCCGTGATAAAACGAGTAATGGTGAGGATTTCCCTGAACAATTAGAAGAATTACGCTCCTACTTCAAACCTGCCCTAGCTTCGAATAGACATGTCAGGGCGGTTCCTGGTGAAGGTCTGAATATTCCGATCTGGCTACTTGGTTCAAGCGGTTTTAGCGCACAATTAGCTGGGCAACTTGGCCTTCCGTTTTCTTTTGCGAGCCATTTTTCTCCCAAAAATACGTTAGGTGCGTTGAAATTGTACCGTAACAATTTCCGGCCTTCTGAATTTCTTGACAAGCCATACGCGATGGTTGGGGTGAACGTAATTGCAGCGGATAGTGAAGAAAAAGCAAAACGCCTTGCTACTTCTATGCAACAACAATTCTTGGACCTGATCCGCAATACTCCAGGACAAATCAAACCGCCGGTTGACAGCATGGATGAACTTTGGACACCTTACGAGGAAGCTGCCCTCGAACAACAGCTGGGTTCGTCTATTATCGGTGGTCCAGAAACGGTAAAAGAAAAATTACAAGCATTTTTAGATGAAACACAAGCTGATGAAATGATCATTAACGCTTCGATCTTTGACCATTTTGATCGCTTGCGATCCTTCGAAATCATTTCAGAAATTACTGGAATGAAAACAGTCTCTTCTAAGTAACGAATAAGAATGATAGTTGATTTAACATACAAACCCTTTCTTCTTCTGGATAATCATGGTTAAACATCCACTTTTTAATAACGAATAAATAGTTTTTATTGTTAAAAAGCGGGAATACTAAGAATGTAAGGCAATACAATATGAAGGGACTGGTTAAATTGGAAGATCTAACAGCGACTTCAAGATCCGTATTGACTAAGGTACATTCAAGATTTGTCAGACTGACGAAAGGGACATTGGTGAAAAACCGATGGACGTAGCGTTAGGGCCTGAATTCAGACATCTAAATATCAGCTAAAGTCAATACCAATGAGGAGGGACTGGAAAACATGAGTTTAACAGCGACTTCAAAACGTGTATTGAGCACATCTCATTCGAAAAAGAAATATGTTTGGATCACAAAAGGAAGCCTGGTAGATAACCGTTATATTTGGAGAACAGGACGAAGTTCCGATGGTTATTCATCAGAAATGTATTTTTAAATGAAAATGGAAAGCTCATACCTAAATGGTATGGGCTTTTCTTTATATACAAGTGTTCCCTCCTTTCTGTTTTGCTTTAAATTATAGATGACCAAACACAGACAAACGCAGAGGTACATAAGATGGGTTCATGGATAGAACTATGGAAGATTCAGTTTTAAGGGGCGGATTTTAATGTTAAAAATAACGCTGGACGTTGCAAAAAAACTTTTGAAAGCCGCGGAAAGGCGAGCACAGGAGCTTGGCATTTCTGAAGTGATTTCCATTGTTGATGAAGGCGGAAACTTGATCGCCACTCACCGGATGGATGATGCGGCGATCGCCAGTATCAATATCTCAAAAAATAAGGCATGGACAGCCGTTTCGATGAAAATGCCAACTTTAAAATTGGCTAAAATGTCAGTCCCGAACGCGGAATTGTATGGAATCAACACTACGAACCATGGACGTTTGGTTGTGATTGGTGGAGGAATTCCCCTAATGAAGGATGGAAAGATTGTCGGCGGAGTCGGCGTCAGCGGCAGCACGGTTGCCAACGACTTAGAGGTCGCAATGGCCGCAGTGCAAATGTTTGAGAATCTCTACGGACTCGCACATTCGCATTATCCTCACCACACTCCTCATGACTCACCTTTCTATTAATTTTTTTGAAGGGGCCACCCATTGTTATGTAGGTGTGCTCTTTCCAATTACATAAAAATTCAAGAGCATCAAATTCGTAGAAATTTCCATTAAATTGACGTATATTTATTATAAATCTTACATTAGGAGACTGTTTATGAAGAATAGGAAGCTGGTCATCACCCATAATATTGACCAAAACTTTATCAACCAAATAAAAGAAATCATTCCCGAATGGACGATTATAACAGGAAGAGATTCTGAAATTTGGAACGACCATGTTCAAGATGCCGAAATCATCGCGGGCTGGAAAAAAGGAATGAAAGACAAGCTGGATAATCAATCCTCGCTTCGCTGGCTGCAAACATGGAGTGCCGGGATCGACTCTTTGCCATTGAAAACATTAGAGTCCAAGAATGTGATACTAACCAGTGCAAACGGAGTCCATGCCTTCCCCATCTCAGAAACAATCTTTGGGTTAATGCTTGCATGGACGAGGAAGATCCATACATATGTTAGAAACCAAAGCTCAAAAACCTGGGATCATGCTAACATGAAGCTTGAGATTCATGGGAAGACAATTGGGATCATTGGTGTCGGAGTGATAGGCAAGGAAACGGCCAAAATCGCAAAAGCCTTTGGGATGACTGTATTAGGCATCAGGAATTCTGGCATGTCTGAAGAATTCGTCGATGAAATGTTCACCGGGGAAGAACTTCATTCCATACTTCCCCGGTGTGATTATGTCGTGCTAACTCTCCCACATACAAAACAAACCCATCATTTATTCGGCTCGGAAGAATTTAAAAAAATGAAAAAAACAGCATTTTTTATCAATATTGGCCGTGGAGAAACAGTTGTGGAACAAGAGCTCATTGATGCATTAAAGAATGGGGAGATCGCCGGGGCAGGCCTTGATGTCTTTGAAAAAGAGCCATTGACGGAAGAAAGCCCGTTATGGGAGCTAGATAATGTGATCATCACCCCTCATACCGCCGGTTCCACCGAGTATTATGACCAAAGGGTACTCGAAAACATATTCATACCAAACCTGAAAGACTATCTTAAAGGAAACAAACCTACCGTTAACCTGGTCGATTATACAAAGGGATACTAGGGTAGAGTTGTCCAGGAAGAGGGCAGATTCTCTGCTGAATCCGCCCTCTTCTTATTATTGGCCAACTTCAATAAACTTAGCTATATCTTTCCTCTTTAAAAGGATTCGCTGACATTGAATAACCAAGCTGTTCCCAGAAACCGGCTACATTAACGTTCATAAATCGAATGCCCGACACCCACTTGGTCCCTTTCCATAAATAAAAAGAAGCCGGCGGGATAAATCGTAGAGGATAACCATGCTTTGGCGATAGATCCTGCCAGTCATGGGTTTGGTCCTTCCAGCGGTAAACAAACAAAGCGTCATCACCTAACAGGTCTTTAAGCGGCATGTTGGCATTATATCCAAACCGGTCTCCGTCATAGTATCCATAAATTTGGACATGGGTAACATCCTCATTCAGTTCAACTAGCTTCAACAGCTCCCTTAGCGCGATCCCTTCAAATGTCGTATCAAACTTTGACCAGGCCGTAACGCAATGCATATCGACTGTCGAGATCGTCTTCGGCAGGTTCATCACCTCAGCAAACGATAAGGTGACCTCATTTTTCACAGCTCCGAACAATCTGAAATTCCATGTTTCTTCGTCGAATTCATAAACATCACCCTGATGCAGGATCGGCCATTTTTCCGTTTCGAATTGACCAGGAGGCAGTTGTTTTCCCATGGTGACTCACCCTTTCAAAACATAAATTTAGTATGCCTCCATGATATCGATTAAAAATAGTTGGCGCAAGGACATACCGTTATTCAAGGGAGCCTTCATCCGATCAAATTTCAATTGAAAACTTGTCCTGAATGCTTTTTTTCCATGAGGAGTGATGATTAAGGCTCTTGAATTAACCGAACGTGAAATCCATCGAAGTTCCAGGAACCTCTCTAGTAGAGCATTCCCAAGTGCTCCCGCTAAATGATGACGCCTTTCACTGCAGTCCAGGCATTTATGGCAAAAAGATATCCTCTTCTTTTTAACATCTTCGACTTTAATTTGAAAATCATTAAAGAAATGCTCCCCTTCGTGTGAAAGCACAAAATCATTTTCACTTTGTTTTATCACGCTCATTTCAATCAATGAATCTGTTATTTTTACACCTAAATTGCCGGCGATATGATCATAGCAGGTTCTTGCGATTCGTATGGCGTTATCTTCTCTAGAATGTCTAAGTGATTTGATTTCGACAGGAGGTGCGATAGCAAGCAGATGTTCCATGGTCTGGGCACTTCTTGATTCTGAATTCCAAAATAGCGATGTCTTCCCTGACCTTCCACTGCTTTTAAGTTCCCCTCGACTAATTTAGAAAGATGATAACTAATGGTTTGAGGTGTGATACCGATCATGAAAGACAATTCACTCGCTGTATGAAATCTTCCATCCATTAACACAGTTAAGATAGCGGAGCGTGAGTGCTCGTTTATAAGGGCAGCTATGTTTGCTACATTTTGATTGATGCTCAAATTGAATTCCTCCATTTGTATTCCATATTTCGATGATAGTTGAAAAAATTGGAAGTACAAAGTTTTTAAAGAATTTATCACGAGGAGAGATTGTAGTGAATAGAAAGACGTTAAATCGAAATTCAAGGATTATCGAACCTAAGATTTTATATTATGGAACACCGGTGGTCTTACTTACTACCCTTAATGAAGATGGTTCTACAAATATTAGCCCTATATCGTCGTCCTGGGCTTTGGGTGATTGTATTAATTTAGGAATAGGAAGTGGCGGGAAGGCATTTGACAATTTAAAACGAACTTCTGAATGTGTCATTAATATCCCTAATAAAGACTTGTGGGAAAACGTAGAAAAAATTGCTCATTACACCGGAAAAGAAGACGTGCCTAATTATAAAAAAGATTTGGGCTTTACCTTCCAACGGGAAAAGTACACTGTGAGCGAACTAACTCCCCTGTCTGCAGAAAAAGTAACACCGAGCCGAATCGACGAATGCCCGATTCAAATTGAAGCAACTGTTAAAAATCTAACTGTTCCAGAGCACTCGCCTTATTTTGCCATTGTGGAAACCAAGACTCTACTCGTACATGCCCATGAAAATATTCTTATGGATGACAAACATATTGATCCGAATAAGTGGAATCCTCTTATCTACAATTTCCGCCATTATTATTTTGGATTAGGACAAGAATTGGAAAAAACGTTTCGTGCATAGTTAAATAAGTTATATTTTATTGAAAAAAGCTTGCTTACTCTGGATGGTACCTGGCCCATTATTTGTCTTTGGCTTCATACCAAGGGATACTCGGTCTAGTCGCTGGGTACCCATATTGTTCCCGGTACTCTTTCCTTTCCGCTGTAAAATGCCACCAACTTCTATCACTGCCTGGATGGTTAGCGTGATGAACAACACAACGCAATGAGTCTTCTACGCAGGGATCTTCCCAGTGACCGACTATCGCTTCCAACCGATTGAGTAGTTCCGCACCTTCCTCGCCTTGATCTCCTCAAGAGAATAATAACCAAGTTCGATAACCATTTGAGCTAACTTTGGACCGATTGAAGGGATTGCTTGAAATTGTGCGAGAGCTTGAAGGTACCTGGCTCGTTCTGTGGATTGCAAGCATCGGGATAGTTCAGATAAGTCCATATTCACTATTTGATTCAATTTTATTTTAGATGTTCTTAATTTTGACTTTTCTTCAGCTGTTAAAGGAAGTTTGGGAGAACTAGTCTTCATGAGTGTTTGACTCTCTTTCTGATATATATTGCTAGGATAAAAAGAACCAAAGGCAGAATCCCTAGTAATCTATAGCTGTTTTCTGAACCACTGAAATACAAGGCAATCGGTGAGAACGCTATGCCGCTTATAATAAGGGATTTCCAGGACTTTTTAACAAGCCCGTATAAAAATAGGAAACAAGAAACTGCGATCAAAAGCCAAAAGATTAAACCGACCCAATAAAAACCCATCGCTTTCCCTCTCTTCCTTTTTCACTTAAATGGTTGGTACCTCACCTGCGAGTTCTGAAATCAACACAGGAAGCCATTCTTTTAAATTCTTAAACTGAAATCCGGCTTTTTGGGCTTTATCGTTAGCGATAACCCATGAAATCGGCAGATTATATGGTGATTCGTTGGTCTCGGTTATATTCTCGGTTACGATTGTTGTTTTTCCCGTTTTCTCTTCAATAAGAGCCATGAGCTCCTTCAATGCAATAGAACCATTTGAACATGCGTTTACCGGAGAATTAAACGGGTTCTCTCCGGTAAAAGCTAAAAATGCCGCTGCCTCTTCAGAGGAAATGAACGACAGAGATGATTTCCAATTGCTTAGGCCAATCTCTTGTCCCTCCTTTACTTTTCTCACATGAAACAGCAGCCGTTCTGTATAATCATCCACTCCCATTACAATAGGAAACCGGACTGCTGTAACCGGAAAAGGCGATCGTTGATAAAAAAAGGCTTCCGCAAGCCGTTTGCCTTCATCATAGGGGAATTGATTCCGGTCTCCCTTACGCACAGGATACGAGTATGGATTGAAATCCTCTTCATCAAGGATTGTTTCAGACATTTTATAGACCGATTGTGAGGAAGTGAAAACATAATGGCCGACTCTATCCTTAAAAACCTCACAAGCGTATTTAGCATCATCTGGCGAATAGCCTATTTGATCATACACGATGTCCCACTCGTCGCTGCCCGCTGTCGCTTTAAGAGAGTCCGGGTTGAACCGGTCAAGCTCTAGCCGTTTAACACGAATCCCAAACGGGTCAGCTGTTTTCCCTCTCGTACCGATGGTGACATCAGCACCCTTCTCAATCAATAATTCAACAAGTCTTTTACCAAAAAAACGTGTACCGCCAAGTACAAGCACCTTCATTCTCCTATCCCCTTTCATTGAATGATTTTCATCCTCGAAGAAACGCTCTTTTTTATCTATTTTGACACCATTATCGTTCTTTCCTTCTTTCGCTTTTAAAAACATGGGAATTGACCACCCAATTATGTGTGCACCATGGACAGGTACCTGACCTTAAGGGTTTATTTTTTCATATAGTAATTAGTGAGAGGAGTTTTAAAGCAAAGGAGGTTTTTGATTTGTTTTCCAGAAGACCGCAGCCGCCACCACAACGACCCAGGCCCGCTTTTTTCTCACTAGGGCCTTCACGTCGCGCACCGGTTAAACAAGAGAAATCAGGGATTATGTCTAATTTCCGCAATGAGGATGGTAATATCGATTATATGAAAATAGCAGGGACCGCTCAAAACGCCAAAAGAATGTATGATCAAGTAAAACCTTTTGTCGGACCCTATGTGATTCCGCTCATCACAAGGTTTATTAAGTAAGAGATCCCACACCATAAGAATATTATCGGTCCCGGGGCATCCTCGTTCATCCGCCTTTCCACTTTCATTAGGAGATCGTTCTATTTTTTGCATTAGCCCGGACAATTTTCAAGGTTGTTCATATTCTGTATTAGCAAGCTAGAAAGGGGTGGATTGAATGTCTGATTACAAAGGCGGCGGAAGTGCTTTCGCGTTAATCGTTGTATTGTTTATCCTTCTCATAATCGTTGGAGCAGCTTACGTTTACTAATCCGATTAAATAAACAAGCTTCATCCATGTAAAATTTTTAGAAATGGTGTATTCCTGGGATTGACCGGGGATACACCATTTTATTTAAAACAAGGCTGGTGCCTATCCGCTTATCTTTTTGCTCATAATAATCCTAGTTTCGCTAAATCCAAGCTGGCGGTACAGCTCCATTGCTCCATTCCCCTGATAAACGGCGAGCCTGATTTCTTGAAGATCTTGCGCTTTAAGATCTTGGATACACTCTTCCATCAATCTCTTTCCGTAGCCTTTTTTTCTATAATCCTTAAGTATGTAAAGTTCATAGATAAAACCTGATTCGATATCGGCCATGCTGTCTGCTTGAGTTCCATACAGAATCCATCCCGCCAGTTGACCCGATTCCTTCGAGACTAGGAGTTTCCCATTATTGCTTAACACTTTCTCCATCATGGCTATCGCCTTTTCTTCTCCGCCCTTAAAATAGCCCAGCGTTCCTTCTGTAAGCGCTATTTCCGTATGCTGATATACTTGTTTTAAATCAGTTTTTGAAGCTTGTGCGACTTCCATAAAATCCCCCTTTAATATCAAAGAATAAGAGCTGCCGATTAACAGCCCTTATCCTTCATCATTATATTTCTTTAAAAATTGGCATCCTATTTCGGTAAGCAATCAAGCTGGATAAGGCAAGCATCACCACTACACTTAATTAATAAAAATACAAACTAACTTTTCCGGCTTCAAGTTTTTCTACTGATAAAAGCCAACGGAGCTTAAAATCACCACAAAAATTACTGAAGCTAAAGTACCGGAAAACAATGCGATCAAAAGTGTTTTCTTTTCTCTGGTTTCAAACCATAAACTGAACGCCACTATGACAGAGAGTAAGATGCCGAAGAATATAGAAGCAAATGGATTTGTAGGAGTTATCCAGTCATACCAATGTAACCAATCCATAATATCACTCCTTCTTGTTTTCCACCTATATCCATTTAATATTAGCTTACTTTAATACGGTTTCCTCTTCAATGAATATTTAGCTTTTTAGAAAAATGTGTCAGTAGGGTTCCTAAAATAAAAGAAAAGCAGCCAACTGCTTTCAGTTGACTACTTCTAAGGTATGGATGGTGTCTGATCCAAATTCAAATTTACCATTCAATATGTTGTTTCGTCGGATTCTGGTCATGTTCCAGAAGGTATTGCTTGAGGCCGGGAAGGTCGTCGGTGTTAATGATGTCCACTCCAGCTTTCAGCAATTCATTCCAGACAGCTTCGCGGTTCGAAAGCGCCTTATCTGGAGTGGCCCAGAAACGGACAATCTGACCTTGATTATGCGCTTCCTCGACGATATTATTTAGCTTTTCACGTTCATGTTCAGGCATCTCTCCAATGCCTTGCCATGTAAAGTGCTTCGTCCAATTATCACTGATGACTGGCATAAATTCATTTGGCACATTAGTTCCAAGATCGCTCATGCGTCCATCGAATGTGGAGTATCGGATGGACTGGTCTTCCATCAGATCACGCGGACGGTTTCCAGATATAATGACCGTAATCGCGCTTTGCTTTACGCCTGATTTTGAAAACTTTGTCAGCATCTTTTTGTATTCGGCTAGCTGTTTGTGAATTTCGTTATACGTAGCCACGTCTTCTGATTTAATGTCAATCCAAAGCAAAAAGTCCTGATTAGTCCCTTTGTATACGGAACCTCGGTTTTCATGAACTCTTTCTTTTAATGGATCCAAGTAAAGCGACTTTAAGGTGCGCTCCGGGTTCACGTTTATTTGATCGTGGGCAACGAGCAATTCCCCGTCTTCCAGCCAAACATCAGCCTCCACGCTTGTAAAACCATGTTCCAATGCGTCATAGAGCGGGCGCTCATGTTCATAATCGTTGTGAGCGTGTGCTTTTGCGAGTGGTACAACTGTCGATTCTTTCATAGGCTGGACGGCTGAGGCTACCGTTGATGAAAATTGGATTGCAAACACGGCAACAGTAAGAGACATTATCAACCACAACTTCTTCATCGTTTTTACCTCCTGTCGAATTAACTATTTTTATCCTAACTTATAAATATGATAAAACAACCCTATTAACAGAACGTTAACAAACTCTAAAAAAGGTGTTTACATAAAGAAAGCTCTCACATTGTGAGAGCCAGAAAAAAGTTTTCTTTATTCTGGTTTCGTAGCAGACGATTGTGGGGTGTTTGAAACATCAATCATACTTGGATATTTTCGATTTTTGGGTGGCAACCCTATTCCTGGTTAACTAAAAAATCGACGAGAGCTTCGTAGGTTGGGGAAGATGGCATGCCGTTGGGCTTTAATCCATTTACGATTGCGGCTTCATATGTGTGATTTCCCATACAGATCACTTTGAGATCCTTTATAACCTCTTGTTCACTAAGCCTGGTTGTTTTCAAGCCTTCGATAAACTGCTGTACAGATGCACTGCTAGGGAACACTATTGTATCTAATTTTACTTCTTCCAGCGTGCGTAAGAATATAGGGATGAACTGTTCATCAAGCTGCTTTTGCGAGGTCTGAAACATATCAAATTCTCCATATTGGCTCATTAAATATTGCTCATTACTTTCCACGGTGTTATCGCCAATAATCAGTAAGTTACCGGTACTATTCATTTTATCTACGATTTCCGCTGAAAACCCCCGTTCATTCAAGGCTTTCTTTGATTTAATGGAACTGGCAAATAATTCGGCTTTAATTTTGCGGATATCCATGCTGCGACCAATCAAGAGCTCGAAGAATTCCTTTACACTTTCAGGTGAACCGAACAGGATTTTCTCATAGCTGTCTATGCGATCCAAGATCTGTTCTTTTACAGGAGCTGCCTCGCGTTTCCATTTCGGATACTCCATCACATCAGCGCCTTGTTCCCGCAGTTCAGCTGCAAGTGCACTTTTTTCCGTACCTGTCCGTGCCAGTAAAATTTGACGTCCAAACAACGGTTTTTTCTCAAACCAGTTGATTTTCCCGCGAATCGATACGACATCACCAACAAGTGTGATGGCGGGATTGCTGAACTTGGCATCTTTCACTTTTTGAGCAATCGTTGAGAGTGTCCCCTCCAACGTTTTTTGTCTGCCCAATGTTCCCCATTGGATAAGGATTACGGGTGTGTCAAGCGATTTCCCATGCTTTACGAGATTTTCACAAATATGCGGAAGGTTGGCAACACCCATATAGAAGGCAATTGTATCGATTCCTTTTGCCAAAGAAGTCCAGTCTAAATTTGGCTTTCCATCTTTGGATTTATCATGAGCCGTCACAATTGCAAACGATCCGCCATATTCCCTGTGAGTGACCGGGATTCCCGCATACATCGGGGCTGCGATTCCTGATGTGATACCGGGAACCATTTCAAAAGGAATCCCGTTTTCGGCCAAGCCCGCAGCCTCTTCGCCAACACGCCCGAATACACCTGGATCGCCTCCTTTTAAACGAACCACTATTTTCCCTTCCAATGCCTTGGAAATCAGAAGTTCGTTGATTGTCTCTTGTCGGAGAATATGACGGTCGGGAAGCTTACCGCCATAGATAAGTTCACAGTCGTTATTCGCAAATTCCAATAGCTTTGGGTTTACTAATCTATCGTAAAGGATGACTTCCGCGCGGCGGATAGCCTCGAGACCTTTTACAGTGATCAATCCGATATCGCCAGGGCCTGCCCCCACTAGATATACCTTTCCATGCTTCATCTTAACGACTTCCTTCCACGTTTAACATTATCCTGATGTTTTCATATTATCTTAAGAAAAGTGCAGGCACCTTGATTATACCGAACTTCTTATCATCCTTCCTTATTTAAAAAAAATACTTTATCTTCTTCCACTTGTATATCATATGTTTTTACATGCCCTTCGTCCGGCGCTTGTACGTTTCCGTCTGTCAACGAGATTTTCCAATCGTACAGCGGGCAGTACACATAATGTCCGCTGACAAGGCCGTCAGAAAGGATTCCTCCTTTAGGATGGGGACTCTTATTTTCTACCGCTTTAACCTCCCCGTTCGATAAGCGGAACAAGGCGATCTCTTCGTCGCCTATCTTAATAGGTTGCCCTACTAGTGCAGGAAGCTCTGAGTATTTTGCAATCTCGTGGCGGGTTAATGTTGGAATCATAATCATTCTCCTTTCAGATTCTTTTATTAAGCAGCCGGACGGTGTTTGATCCGTCCGGCATTACTTAAATTATTTTGTTATGACAGGCACAGAACGTCTTGTATAGTAATGGTTCTGGATCGGTTGTTCATCGATCGCTTTCTTCCATGGTTCTTCATAACGCTCTGTTGTTTTGTTCAAGCGTTCGTTTAATTCACGGCGATTGTTTTCATCGGCCAGCACTTCTTTAACATGTGACAAACTTACGCGCTCCAGCCACTTGGCTGTACGTTCTAAATAGACGGCCGTTTCACGATAGTATTGCATATAGGCACCGACCATCTCATACACTTCTTCTTCCGTTTTCACCACGCATAGTAGATCCGCGGCGCGCAGGTCCGTTCCTCCATTACCACCAACATAGATTTCCCAGCCGCCGTCCACGCCGACGATGCCGACATCTTTGACTCCAGCTTCCGCACAGTTTCGCGGGCAAGCGGAAACGCCCATTTTCCATTTATGAGGTGTATCTACACGCTCAAAACGCTTTTCCAGCTCAATGCCGAGGCTCATGGAATCTTGTGTCCCAAACCGGCAGAATTGTGAGCCAACGCAGGTTTTTACGGTGCGAAGGGTTTTTCCGTAAGCGTAGCCTGATGGCATCCCAAGCTCTTCCCAAACATCTGGGAGGTCTTCTTTCTTCAAGCCGAATAATCCAATCCGCTGCCCTCCCGTTAATTTGACGAGAGGTACTTCATATTTATCGGCGACTTCTGCAATTTTCCGTAAATCTTCTGCGGATGTCACCCCGCCATACATTCTTGGAATAACAGAATACTTGCCGTCCTTTTGGATATTGGCATGCATTTTTTCGTTAACGAGACGGGAATTACGGTCATCGTGATACTCTGGATAGATCATACCGAGATAATAGTTCAGAGCAGGCCGGCATTTTGTACAGCCTTCTTCATTCTTCCATTCAAGGACCATCATGACTTCTTTAATAGAAGTGAGCCCTTTTTCACGAATTTCCGCGACAACCTCATCCCGGCTATAAGTGGTACAGCCGCAAAGGGTCTGTTTTTGAGCAGATTGATCAAAGCTATCGCCTAACGTATATTCCAGGATTTGCGAGATTTGCGGCTTGCATCGGCCACATGACCTGCCTGCGTTTGTGCAGCCGCCAACCTGTTCAACTGTTGAAAGGCCTTGAGTTTGAATGGCATTTACGATTGTCCCTTTCGTTACGCCATTACAGCCACAAATTAGCTCATCATCAGGCATGGAAGCCACATCATTTGCCTGCTCTCCGGCGTTCACTGCCTGCAAGAAAGCGATATTTGTCAGATCGGTTATATTCTCTTTCTGGTTCATCATGCGAAATAGTCGTGAGCTGTCTTTCGTGTCTCCGTATAAAACGATCCCTGCAATCGTGTTGCCGCGTATTAAAACTTTCTTGTAGATGCCTTCAAATTCGTTATGAACCTTGATTGCCTTCGTAGCAGGATCATCATAAATTTCTCCCGCAGAGTAAAGGTCTATTTCGGATACCTTCAGCTGTGTGCCTGTTACGGAGCCTTCATATGGCTTTTCTTTTTTACCGCAAAGGTTTTCTGAAAGAATTTTCCCCTGTTCATAAAGAGGAGCAACCATTCCGTAGACGATTTCCCGATGCTCGGCACATTCGCCGACCGCATATACATCCGGTACACTTGTTTCCATATAATCATCGACGACGATGCCGCGGTTCACGTAAATATCGCTTTCTCTGGCAAGCTTGATATTAGGAATGATTCCAGCTGACATAACGACCAAATCTGCTTTAATTTCCGTACCGTCTTTAAAACGAAGCCCTTCAACGCGTTCCCGGCCAAAAATTTCAGTCGTTTGTTTCTGCATCAGGAAGTTCATGCCTTGCGCTGCCAATTCTTTTTGCAGCATTTCAGAAGCAGTCGGATCGAGTTGTTTTTCCATCAGGTGTTCCATAAGGTGGATAACATCAACTTGCATGCCGAGATTCAATAAACCTTTTGCTGCCTCTAATCCAAGCAAGCCACCGCCAATAACAACAGCTTTCTTATATTTTTTTGACATCTTGATCATCATTTCACAATCTTGGATATCACGAAAACCGACGACACCTTCTTTATCAACTCCCGGAATAGGAAGGATAAACGGAAGTGACCCTGTTGCAATAATCAATTTATCATATTCCACGGAGAGTCCCTTTTCAGTCAACAACGTTTTTGTTGCTGTATCGATTTTCGTGACGGCTTCACCTGTATGCAATTGAATATGGTTGGCGCGATACCAGTCCCAATCATTCATAATAATCTCATCAATCGTTGTGTCTCCTTGCAAGACGTTTGACAATTGAATGCGATTATAATTGGGATGCGGTTCTTTTCCGAAGATCGTTATTTCGTAGGCTGCCCGATTTATTTTGAGGATTTCCTCAATCGCACGTACCCCGGCCATGCCATTTCCAATCATAACTAGCTTTTGCTTTTTCATATAGATCCCTCCACTTTGCTCGATATTTCACAAAAAATATGAAATTAAGGATTTCTTGTTTATGTCCTAATTTTAAAAGTTAAGCTTAATAACGAGTGTGATGTACGTCACAATTCTCATCGAGTTGTGAATCGTTTCACATATTTGTCAAATCTAGGCTGTTCGGGATCCGTTTTGCGGAATTAAGGGTGACTTTTATGGTAATACCAACTAAGTTTACGGAATTAAGTGTGATTTTTACGGAATTATCTATTAAGTTCACGGAATTAGCAATATAAAAAATGAGACGTTAACAATTTATGGTCTACAGGGCTTTTATTACCGTTGAACCATATAGGGCTTTATGCTTATACTGTAAATTAGGTTTCCTTCTAAATCAGGGGGCGTTTTTCTGTTAACCAAAGGTAGCAAAGTTTTGTATGAGTCAGAAATTTATACCATTCATTGGATTTATGATAGCGGGTATTGCGAAATCAAGAAAGATAATGTTATTAAATTAGTTAATCTTTCAGAACTTACACCAGTTGAATAGATACCAGGTAGATTCATAGTTATAAATTCGGGAACCTAAACTAGCGCTTGTTTTAAACGAGTGCTTTTTATTTTCCCTCGACCCTTAAAATCAAGCTCTAGATTTTTTATTTATAAATGAGTCTCAACTCCTCACAAACAACCAACATATCCTCGGAAAATGCTATATTCATATTCATAAGTTCTTTCGTAAAGAAATCTATATGCACCGTTCTCCAATAGTGCAAAGTTCTATCTCCCTCTCCTTCTTTTCGAGCGAAATCTTCACTCACTTCTTTAAAAGGAATGATCGATACATTTACGGTTTCCGTTATAGCTTGAGCGACTCCATCCCAGTCTGTAATAATATTGAGTTCACCTTTTTGAGGACGTTTTACGCCTTCCATCTCATATAACATATGTAAAGACGATGTGGCCGTTTTAACGTTATTTCTGACTAAAGCGGCTAACTCGTTCGCATCTTCTTTATTGGCTGAAAAATGCCAGGATGAATACTCAGCATTTTTTAATTTGTTTTCCAGTGTTATTAAATAATTTTCCCACATTTGACTTACTGAATTATGTACCATAATAAAACTCCTCTTTTGAAACTGTTGTACAACCTCGATTATAAAGGAATTGCGTTTGTAATCTTGCCTATTTATCTACCAAAATCATCAGTTCTCATTTTATTATACAAAATTTAACGGAACGACAAAAGGAGCATCATCACTATCGATGCAATGCTCCCTTTACATATCACTTATTTATGATGAAACGGACATTTTCCTTCGATCGGTTTTATGTCATCCCCAATAAAGTATTGCTTCCATTCCCGGTGCTCAGGATCTCCGTAATGGCTGATATTCGGATGCTTCGGAAGGCCATCCCATTTTTCCACACGCTCCCTGACCTTTTCACGCGACATAAAGCCGCCTTTGGATGTTCCTTCCAGGCCCTCAAAGATTCTTCTTGGTTGGAATCCTAACACCAGACTGTTCCCTAAATCCCTCGTTTTCCGCTGCTTATAAGCCGGAGCGTTTCCAAAAGTGAAGAATGGCTCCCCGGCAAAGGAAAATGCCCACAGGTGATGGTCGGGATCTTGCGGATAATCCGCTGGCCAAGCCTTAGCATCCTTTTCATGCAAATACTGAAGAATATTCCAGAAATACTCCCTGTAATATTCCACGGATTTTTCTTCTTTCTCCGGTTGCACGAAAAGAAAGAACCCGTGTCGCACAAGAGGTTTCGATTCGTCAAACAGTGAAATAAACTCTTCAATCGTTTGCGGAAGCTGAGTCCAGTCATCATGGCTGATATAGGAATAACGAAGCTCTCCCTTCTTCTCCGCTGACATCCCAAAATAACAAGGGAATGTCCGATCTGTCACGACTTTACGATAATTTTCATACTCCTTTAATACCCACTCAGGTACTAAATCCGGGTTGACCATGTCTTCCTTTGTAAACAAATAACTATTCGTCACCGTCATTATTTTCACCTCATCCTTTAGATGTATAGGTATTACCCTGGACGAAAAAAATTTAAACAAGTTGCAGTAATAAGGACCCAGTATGCGGATGAAAAAAAGAAAGAAGATGCATTGAAAATAAAACGGCATCTTCCTTCTTCATATATTTTTCAGTCTTTAATTTTTTATTTCGTTTTTTTCACGATTACTCTTGCAACTGCACTCATATTCCCGGCGCGATTCTCTGTGGTGACCTTTGTAAAGGTGTACTCCTTTTACTTCGCTATCTTCCCAGAGTAGTCACCGCAATAATTATCACTTACCATCATGTATTTTTATTTAGTCCCAAATATGAGGCCGCTCAACACCCATTGTTCTCATATAATCCAGTAGTTGCCCTGTATGTACGGATTCATGATAGGCTATCCTTAGCAACATGTCCCCTAACTGCCGAATATAACCTGATTCTAAGTAAGAGCGATCAATTTTGATATTTTGGAGATCCTCTTCTGAAAATGATTTTATCGTATTTATGAATTCTTGTCTGTATGGCACCGAAAATGCGAAAAGCTCCTCCATATTGCTAAATTCTCTTGTTTCATACGGGTCTAGAAAGTTTTCTAAGCTGCCTCCGTTGTTAACAATATGGCAGTATGCATATTCTCCAGATAATAAATGAATGATCATTTCATAACAGGTCATCGCTTCTTGATCTGGTTTCCAGCTCCATTTATCAGTCGGAATCTGATTCCAGACCTTTATGCTGCGCCTTCTATTTTCTTCAAAATTTAATAAAATCAGTTCAATTGAGTTCATATGTCACCTCTTCATTAATTGTTGGTACTTACTCCAATAATCATAAACTTCGATTAAAGAATCTAATCCTATATGAGACTATGCTTGGTTGCCCCGGCCCGCTCCATCCTCTTATAACTTAACGGAGAGCATTCGCTTTAAGGTACTTAATAAAATCAGCAATAGATGTAAAAGTAAAATTCGGTTGAACTGTAAATTCTGCAGTTTGATATTCAGGCAACCATTGTACACCGATTGTATAAACGTTCGCTTGAAGACCAGCATGTATATCCGCATCGCTATCGCCAATAAATATCGCTTCGTCTTTTTGAATACCTAATCGGGTTAGTGCTTTGTTCACGCCCTCCGGGTCTGGTTTTGGGCTAACGACATCGTCTCCCGTTATCATTACATCAAAAAATCCTTCCAGCTTTAGAGCCTGTAACGAAATATCCAAACTCCTCCTTGATTTTCCTGTAACAATCCCTAATTTTATCCCCTCGTCTTTTAAAAGCTGCAGCAACTCATCCATTTCTTCATTCTGTTTAACTAAGCTATGACTCTCTAAATACTTCTTATAAAAGAGTTCAATCGCCTCATCCTTGTTTTCATTGGCAAGATTCTCTCTAATAATTCCTGTCTCGGAAGGCCCGAACATCTCTTTGATTTCATCAGAGGACAACTCTTTATTGTCAAACTCTTTGAAAACACTTTGAAAAGCATAATAACAAATTGGCAACGTATCGGCGATGGTTCCATCGAAATCAAAAATAATAGCTTTGATAACACACACTTCCTTCTCTGTTAATTTGGTTTGAATAAGACGAATGTTATTTTCTTTTTTTAAAAAACTCAAAGCTAAAAATTCCTTTACGTCTCTTCCTTATACAACTTGCGAAGCTGATTAATATGGGCTTGATGGTATCTATTATGATCCGCCATATGCCATATGCCCCATCTGACCGTTGCTTCTTTCCCGTCTTCGTACTCAACTTTGTTATTCAGATGATTGTCAGTTAACTGAAAGCAGACAGCCGTGAGCATCCGGAACACTTTATCATATTCGGTTAAGAGTGTCTCCGAGGTGATGCCAGCAACAAAAGGCAGTTCATTTTTTTCATCCAACATCGGTCCATATTTCTCTTCGAGAGACTTTGGCATTGAATCCCCTTTTATTCTAAACACCCAATTTAAATCTACATATGCTAAATGTCTAATTAATTGTGCAATGCTGTTATATTTCTGATTTGGACCTTTATAATCCAATTCTTCTTGTGTTATATCAGCGACAATTGTCTTAAGCCGCTCATAATTAGATGCGACCATAGAGTAAAGCATACCAATTATGGGCTTCATGTTTGGTTCTCCCTTTAAGTCTAAAAACATTCAGAACACCTCAGCGATTGAAATTTCAGGAAATTGAGAAGATAATATATACAAAGGATTATATTACATTTATAGAATTGGAGGCGCTTACTATTATAGAGTCTATGAATACACCACCTCGTTGGGATTTAAATGATTTTTATGAGGGATCCGGTAAAGAATCGCTTCTTATCGAATTGGAAAATATAAAAGTAAACTTGGCTAAATTGAAAAAAGTTGAACCAATTAACTTTAGCGATAAAGAGATTACGATACTCTCCGGGCTAGTAACAAGAATTGAAAAAGCGGAATCTTTTTACTATTGTCTATCTGCCGAAAGCATGGACCCCTCTTTTTTAACGACCATCCTTTTAGATATTACTTCGCTTAAAGCAGATGTAAGAATTATAATTACATACATATCAAAAGAGAAAAACTCGCTTCAAAACTCCAACGAGATCCAAATTTCGAGTTTGACTATGGAAGCACTAAGAGGTTACGAAGATATTTATCTTCAACTGCACAGCCAACTACAAATTAAAGTAGAAGAAAAAGAACTTTCTTTTAGTGAAGCGAATCATATCGCTATGAAACATTCTGACTCTGAAATTAGAAATAAGGTATTTCATTCATTAAATGAAACGTTAAAAAAACAATCTAATCTGTTTGCCTCCGTTTATAATCAAATGATCGGACTAAGACAAAAATCGATGGAATTAACCGGATTGGGAGATTGTTTAGAAGAATCCATAAAAAATAATGGCCTTTCCCTTGAATCATTTCATACAATGTGGAGCGTCGTTGACGAGAACCTTCCGCTTTTGACAAAGTTCCTTGAAAAGAAAGTGCAAGAATCAAATAAAGACCGGTTAACTTGGCATGAATTAATGTCACCATCTCAAGACATTTCTCACAATATTGGCTTTTCCGAAGCCGCAGTTGGAATAATCGATGCGCTTGAAAAAATCGATCCAGAGATTTCAAAGTTTATCATTAAAGCAATTAGCAATGGCTGGGTTGATGCACTACCTCGTGAATCAAAGCCACGAGGAGGTATGTGTATCCCTTTTCTTACCGATAAACAATCACGGATAACACTATATTACGATGAAAGTTTCGATAGTGCCAGAATACTTGCCCATGAACTAGGACATGCATGGCATTATCTACAATTAAACAATAAGCCTTCACTCTCGTTCTTAGAGGACAGATTCGAAATGACTGTTGCAGAGACTTCTTCGATTTTCTTTGAAACGGTATATATTGATTTCATGATCCAGAGAACTAATGACTTGGCTTTAAAAAAATCACTGGTTGGTTGGAAAATAGAACGCAGCCTTAATTATGTCATGTCTATTAGGGGAGCTTATTTATTTGAAAAACGTTTCAATGAAGCAAGAAAGGTTGGCCCATTAAATGCAGATGAGATTGAAGCGTTATCTCTGCAATCCAAAAAAGAGGCTTACGGTGAAAGCTTAAGCTCCTATGAACCTTATGTTTGGTTGAAATACGACCAGTTTTATCAAACAGACATACCTTTTTATAATTACCCGTATACGTTCGGCTTTTTATTGAGTCTGGGACTGTTAGAACTCGCAAAAGAGCAAGCGCATTTTTCAATTGCGTTTCAAAACTTCCTTAGGGAAACCGGTACTTCATCAGTAGAAAAATTAGTGCTGAAGCACTTTGGTATTAATCTATCGAAGCCATCGTTCTGGCAAAAATCTTTAGATCGCCTCATAAGTGATATAGAGTTGTATGCTTCGCTTTGAAACTTTGACAAATACTAAGGCAGAAAATATGACGTCCAAGTATATTTGTAAGGCTATTTTTAGACCTTTTCAGAGAGTAAAGATTCATAGATTCAACAGAATTTATGAATCTATATAAGTTGAACTAAAGATTACGCATTAATAAATTTTTGGCTCATTTAAGCTCCAACAGGATAGGCCGGGGAGAAAGCGAGCTTTCTCCCCGGCCTATCCTGTCGGAGCAACCTTTCAGCTTTGCTGAAAGGCATGTGAAACTCTGGTTTCACATGATTGAGCCAAAATTAAATCATTAATTCAACTTATATAGTTGCTTAGTAAGGAATATGAAAAACTTTCTCTGGGCCTCCTTGCTTCTGATCATATTATTCACCCTGATTCGGCTTTGCAGATACTTTCTAACGTGTTTATTCACAAAAAACAGCCTATGATATTTTTCATCTTCATATATGACCTTAAACCAATCGTATTGGTTAAGTTGCTGTATATGATTATCTATCTTTTCTGTGTTTAAAGTATTGCTAAGTCCAAATCCTCCAGTGAAAAAACCGAATATAAAATCCAAAAATGACATAGATTTAATTCCCAACCTTCTATTTGAAATTACAGATTACTTGTTTCTGTTTCCTTTTTACCATAAATGAATTGAGGTATTTGAGGAAAATATTTCAATAATCCGAAAGTTCAATAGAGTATCTTACCACCCTAACCTTTTTCGTAATATTGTAATGTGAGCAATATGATGACGGCCATGCCATGCATAGAGTCCTATATTATAACCGACTTGCACTATTCCTGAATCTGGATGCTGAAAAGTCTGTTCAAGTTGAGTTGAATTTAATGAACGCAATAGAGTTACCCATCTGGCATGCAAGGCTTCCAGCAAAGTAAGTGAAACCTCTACAGACATCCTGGAATCAGGAAGTTCGGCCCATTCCGATTCCTGATAAGGTTTAATCGTCGGATTATTTTCGGTCAAAGCTAACTTGAAACGAACATAGGCATTCATATGGCTATCGGCAAGGTGATGAACCACTTGCCGAACTGTCCATCCATCCGGCCGGTATGGTGTATCAAGCTGTTCGTCTTCCAGGCCTTTAACGGCTTCCTTTAATTCTCCGGGAGCGTTTTCGATTTCTTTAATCCATTCGTTTATTGACTCAAGGGTGATGGTACCCTCGTGGTTAAATTCTCCGATTGGGTAACGTAAATCCATTGCTTAGCCCCTTTCTGATTGTAAATCTAATTTCCAATTCCATACATATTATTAACATTAAATTTTACTTCTTTAGAAATTATATCTTCTTCGTTATACAATTAACAGTAGAACACAAAATCCGCTCCAGTTTCGAGCGGATTCACTAATAATATAATATTAAATGTTTAATTTTTTAATTTTTGCAGCTTCAAGTGTTCTTTTGATTTCAGGGCTTACCGCAGTGATTTCAACCGAGCTATCGATTACAGCTGAACCAAATGTAGCGGTTTGTCGTCTAGGACTATCCGATAACACAATCTTACGTATTACGACTGGTGAGCTTTTCTTCCTCTTTTTAGTAAACATAGGATATCCCTCCCTACCGATAGTTTACTATGACATTAAGGATTTTGTCTATATGCCCTAATAAAGTTATAGGTGCTACCTCTACTTTCAGCTTATCCAATTTCTCCTCAGAAAGACTTAACTTAGCCTTAAAGGCAAACAGAAATCCTAAGCGATAATCCCCAACATTTCGAACTAAAAGATAGGATTCGGCATCTCCGTTGGGTAGTTGTGGTTTAGCATCAGGCCAAAGGGTATGCGATCTGCCTCCTTGAAGTAACAATTTGAAGGCCAAATCATCCAATTGCTTCTGTTCTTGCGTAATTGGCGATCCCCAGGTCATTTTTGAAAACATTGGACTTGCCATACCAGGAGTCTGATACACCATCACAGCCCGAACATTGTTTTCATTAACACCTACGAAGTTCGTAATCTGTTTCTTAATTTGATCGAACAAGTGACGAACCTCTCGTCTAACTGTATCCGTCGGCAATGAATCATCATAAGCTGCTTCTAACGCTGTAGCCAGTTCCTGTTCAAATTCGTATGGCTGACTTTTCTTATTTATAAATAATGCCTTAAACACAATCACAATAGAAGTAATCAGGACAGCATACACAAACAGGATGATATCGAAACGTATAAGTGAAATAAATTTATAGTACGGGTCTGTCTCAGCAGGAAGGGACCAATTAGTAATTGCGGAAAATGGAGCCCAAAGTATATTAGCCAAAACATATGATTCTTGTATTGTAATAGCTGCCATTTGAGAAACAAAAAATAGTATTCCCGCTAATATCCAAGCTCTTAGTTTCATTATTATAATTACCCCTCTGCTCATAACAGTAATCTTATTACTTTTTAATTTTGCATGATATATTTTCAGTTGGCAATAAAAAAATGCCCCTTCTTAAGGGACATCTCTAAATTTGTGGCCATCGAAAATGGACACGCCATATGTTGCAGGGGGAATACGTTGATTAGACTTAACTAGTGATATTTCCAAAACCTCTTTGTCATCTGCATATAATACTCTCTTATCAAGCAACTTAAACGTTGGCCCTCGTTCTTTACGTTTCCAAAAAAACACGCCAATCACCTCATTCCATTATATTATGAGGTGATTTCATTTACGCCATACAAATTAAAAATGTATTCATGATTTACACACACTTTCCAAACAACTATACATCCTTTCAGAGGGATGGATTAATTTAGTTGCTTATTAAGAAAAAATAAAAACCTTCCTAGAGCCTCTTGATTTTTAATCATATAATTGACTCTGACGGCTTTGAAGATACTGACAATTTTTCTTTTAGGAATAAAAATGAAATGAAACCTACCACCGCTGGGAGAGTGCTCGTAATGATTCCAGCTTCAATAGCTGTAGTCAACTTTAAGCCGTAAAGCATAAAAATATTAAATAAAAATACCCCTGTAAATGCTTGAAGAAACAGAACAATTAGCTGTTTTGCTGTTATTGAAGGAAAACGCTTTTCTTTCAATAACAGCATTGGAATCAGAATAATCGTGGCAACGAGAAATCTTAACTCAGATGCTAAGAAAACAGGAAAAATTGAAATAATAAGTTTACCAGCTACTATGGAGCTTCCAACTATCGCCATAGCTAACCCTATCTTTATGTATGCTATTGTGGTTTGATTCATTGTCTTTCCCCTTTGTCAAAATTAAGATTCTAAATCCAGTGCCAAACGCACCATATCCCGGCACTGTATTCCATTCTCATAGATTTCTTCATCGTAGTGCCTTACGAAGAAATCAGAATCAATTCCCACCATTCGAAAGCCGCATTTTTGATAGAGAGCTAACTGCCCAATACTCGAATTGCCAGTCCCAACCTCAATTGTCTTATAGCCCTTTGACTTGGCCGTTTGAACAGCATCTGTTACTAACTGCTTCCCGATTCCTTTTCCATGTTGGCTCTCCGCAACCGCAATATTCACTAATTCCACTGTATAAGGTCTTGTAGGCAGTAATACATAAACACCAATCACTTGATCTCGAACTTCAGCTACAAAACACTCTCCCCGCCTTATATATTCTTCAACAAGCTCTTGAGAGGGATCAGCCAACAATAACAAGTTCATAGGCGGTTTCTCATTAACATTTAGTTTTCTTATTTGCATAAAAGTCTCCTTTGAAGTGGTCCGAAAATTTTTCTAGTGAATTAAAGTTTATCAAAATATTTATTCTTTGCGTTGATTTGTTATAAACTATAAAATACATCTTACACCTGTGAATACATTAACAATGGTTATCATTTAGGTCATGAATTTCAATGGCTACCAAAAGGTGAATCTTACAACGAGGAGAGATAAACAGCAGAATGGCTACATTAAATGAAGTACAACAAGAATCACTGCAAATTGCGAAAAATTATGTTACAGAAGTGTATGAAGCGGTAGAACAGCGCAATCCTCATGAAAGCGAGTTTCATCAAGCCGTTAAAGAGATATTTGAGTCCCTGATTCCCGTATTTGCAACGCACCCTAAATACATGGAACAAGGTATACTTGAAAGGATTTCTGAACCGGAAAGAATCATTACATTTAGAGTACCCTGGGTTGATGATCAAGGGAAAGTTAGAGTGAACCGAGGCTTCAGAGTACAATTTAATAGCAGTATCGGACCATACAAAGGCGGTTTAAGATTCCACCCTTCCGTGAACGCCAGCATCATTAAATTCTTAGGTTTTGAACAAATCTTTAAGAACTCTTTAACAGGACAACCTATCGGCGGAGGCAAAGGCGGCTCCGATTTTGATCCTAAAGGCAAATCCGATGGTGAGATTATGAGATTTACGCAAAGCTTCATGACCGAACTTTGCAAATACATCGGGCCTGACGTTGATGTGCCAGCTGGTGATATCGGTGTTGGTGCAAGGGAAATCGGATTCATGTTCGGACAATATAAACGAATTCGCGGCGGCTATGAGGCAGGCGTATTAACTGGAAAAGGCCCTGGATACGGCGGCAGTTTGGCCAGAACAGAGGCTACCGGTTATGGAACTGTCTACTTTGTAGAAGAAATGCTACAAGACAAAGGACTCAGCTTTAATGGCAGCACGGTAGTAGTATCCGGTTCTGGTAATGTTTCCATTTACGCTATTGAAAAAGCGACTCAATTAGGAGCGACAGTTGTCGCCTGCAGTGATTCTAACGGCTATATTTATGACAAAAACGGGATTAACCTTGACACGGTAAAAAGAATAAAAGAAGTCGAGAGAGTAAGAATTGCGGATTATGTCAATGAACATCCTGAAGCAGAATATTATGAAGGGTTTTCCGGAATTTGGTCGATTCCTTGTGATATCGCTCTCCCGTGTGCCACCCAGAATGAAATTGATGCGGAATCAGCGGAGATGCTAGTTAACAATGGGGTTAAGGCGATAGGTGAAGGCGCAAACATGCCATCCACATTAGGAGCCATTGATATATTCCTAAAAAACAATATTCTCTTCGGTCCGGCGAAAGCTGCTAATGCAGGCGGAGTAGCTGTTTCTGCGTTGGAAATGGCGCAAAATAGCATGAGATTGCCTTGGACATTTGAAGAAGTGGATGCCAATCTGCACGAAATTATGAAAAACATTTATCGTAATAGTGTGAAGGCTGCAGACGAGTATGGATATCCCGGCAATCTCGTAGTTGGGGCTAACATCGCAGGATTCATTAAAGTTGCGGATGCAATGATGGCACAAGGGGTCATTTAAAAACGTTTAAAATGAAAAGAAGGTGCGATAATTTCCGCACCTTCTTTTTCATACCCACGATTCTATTTCAGGGTCGTATTCATTACGGCTTGAGCCGATTTCTTCCTGATCTTCATTTCCGAAATGGCTTCCGTACTTTTTGTTTCATCAAATTCGTTTTCACTCTTTGCTACTACGATTGTAGCGATTCCGTTTCCGATCAGATTCACGATGGCCCTGCCTTCACTCATGAAGCGATCCACACCGAGAAGTAACGCTAATCCTTCCAGCGGAATAACCTGCAAGGCAGCCAACGTTGAAGCAAGAACAATAAATCCACTACCTGTAACACCTGCCGCCCCTTTGGAAGTGAGCATCAGCACAAGAATGATTGTAATTTGCTGTCCGATTGAAAGATCGACACCAAATACCTGTGCAAGGAATACAACGGCCATGGAAAGATAGATGGATGTACCATCCAGGTTAAAAGAGTAACCAGTTGGGATGACAAGTCCGACAACAGATTTTGAAGCGCCATAACGTTCCATCTTGTCCATCATTCTAGGTAGAACAGACTCTGAAGAACTCGTTCCAAGTACGATAAGTATTTCGTCCTTGATGAACTTTAAATAATTCCATAAGCTAAAGCCATACATTTTACAAATGATATTCAATACGACAAAGATGAATAAAAACATGGTTACATACACGGATATCATCAATTTCCCTAGCGGTACTAATGAAGAAAGCCCGAAATGACCTATTGTATACGCCATCGCCGCGAATGCGCCAATTGGTGCAGCCTTCATAACATATCCGATGATTTTAAAGAATACAAGGGACAATTTATCCAGGAAGTCGATAACCGATTTTCCTTTTTCACCAAGAGCTGCAAGCCCGACACCAAATAGAATCGAGAAGAACAATACTTGTAAAATATCACCTTTGGCAAATGCATCAACCATATTGGAAGGAACGATATGAGTGATAAACTCGACCCAATTAATTCCCTCTCCGCCATTTTGCGTATATTGCGACACGTCGCCTTTTTCCAGTTCGTCGTAGTTAAGCCCGGCACCTGGCTTGATAATATTCACAACGATTAAACCGATAACGAGTGCCAACGTTGTGACAACTTCAAAATAAATGAAAGCTTTGCCGCCCACTTTGCCAACTTTTTTCATATCACCCATTTTGGCGATGCCAAGTACAATCGTTAAAAAAATAATCGGAGCAATAACCATTTTTACAGCGTTTATAAACGTATCGCCGATCGGCTTCATTTCTTTACCGATATTTGGCCAAATAAGTCCAACCAACACACCGATCAAAATCGCCATTAATACCTGAAAAGTTAAATTTGTAAGTAACTTTTTTGCCTTCATATGTTCTCCTCCTTCTAATTGAAGCCATTCTATTATTTATAGAAATGATAACGCTTTCAAATAAAAGTGAGAAGTTTATGGTCATATCGGATATTTTGTTCATTTTGGTCTTTATTTTTTTATGTCAGTGTATACGTACCGATTTATCGGTCTTCCTACCCCTCCATATTGAACAGCAAGGCTGATAACGCCTGCCTTTTCGAGAAAATCCAAATAACGCCGCGCAGTCACTCTCGCAATGCCGATTGCAGCCGCTACTTCTTCTGCGGAATAAGGCTTGCGTTCTTTTTTTAAATAGCCGATAATTTCGTTCAGAGTGAATTCATTTAACCCTTTCGGAAGGCTATCTGTTGTTTTCTGTGATTGTTCCGTATAGAGCAATAAATCAAGCTGTTCTTGTGAAAGCACCGCAGATTCCTGCAATTTTTTTCTGTATTGGCGATATTTCTCCAAAGCCTGTTGGATCCTTTCCAGTTTAAAAGGTTTGATGATATAATCCACAGCTCCATTTTGAAGCATAAGCTTAATCGTTTCCGTGTCTTTAGCAGCGGATACCACAATCACATCCGATTCGAGTTTTTGCTTTCTCAACTCCTGTAGTGTCTTAATACCATCCTTCTTAGGCATAAAAATATCTAAAACCACCAAATCCGGATTCAGTTGTCGAACAAGAGCAATTCCTTCTTCACCGTTACTGGCAATCGCCACTACCTGAAATCCTTCTACGCTGGTAATAAATTCTTTATTAACTTCCTGGACCATTGGATCATCTTCGATCAGCAATACCTTGATTTCCTCTTTAGCTGCCATTCAATCTCTCCTCCGCTTCCATCGGTAAAGTAATGATAAAAGAAGTCCCTTTCCCTTGTTCTGACGAGACCTGGATTTCACCCCTGCCTTTTTCGACAATTTGTTTGACTAAAAATAACCCGTAACCTGTCCCATCAGATTTGTTCACTGTAAACCCTTTATCATATAATCTTGGGAGATATTCTTCTTTAATACCACTGCCGTTATCTTCTATCAATATCGCACATAAGTCCTCAGACTGTTCAATACTGATATCAATTCTTCTATTCTCAATATCTGTTTGTTCATACGATCCAAAAGCATTTTCAATGAGATTGCCTAGTAATACGACAAAATCATGTTGGTCCAATTGATTAGGAAAGGCCGCAAGATGGCTATTTTCATCAAGTACTACCTGAATACCCAATTCTTTTCCCCGTCTTACTTTGCTTAAAAGAAGACCGGCAACAGCATCATTTTTAATTTTTTTATTTAACGAGTTTGTTAGACTTTCCTGCTCTTCTGACACATTAAAAGCAAGCTGCAGTGCTTTTTCTGATTTGCCCAATTGAATTAAACCGGCAATTGTATGAAGCTTATTCATATGTTCATGGTTTTGGACCCTGAGTGCTTCTACAAAGTTTTTGACCCCTGTTAACTCTTCTGCAAGCTTTGCAAACTCTGTACGATCCTGAAAGATTGCCACAGCGCCGATTAGTTCATTATCTTTCTGAATTGGAATACGGTTACTTAAAATCACTTTGCCGCTCACTTTTATTTCTTCATTATATACTGCCTGATTTTTTTCAACTATTTCCGGAAGCCTTGTATCCTTAAGGACAGAGCGAATCGGTTGTCCAACAAAATCTCCGTTTACATTAAAAATCTTCTTCGCTTTCTCATTGAATATCGTAATGATATCATGATTATCGATCGCGATAACACCCTCATTAATCGAATGAAAGGTTGCTGTCCTTTCTTCAAACATTCTCTTTATTTCATAGGGCTCGAGGTGAAACATCTGTTTTTTAATATGATTGGCAAGCATCAATGAACCTACTAAACCAAATATCAATGTTAAAATAACAATAAGAAGAATCTCGCCCTTTAGTTCATCCATAATTTCCAGAAACGTTGGCACTTTGTTACCGACGACAACAACACCGATTTGATTTAAATCTTGATCTTTAATCGGAATAAATGCTCGGATAACGGTACCAATCTCTCCTTGAGCGTTAGAAAAATAAATATGCTCCGCGAATGCAGGTTCTTCATCGTCTCCTTGTGAAGGTTTTCCAAGCAGTTCTTTTACTGGATGTGAATAGCGAATGCGCTCCATGTTCATCACAACAATATAATCTGCTTCATTAATAATCCTTATTTCTTCGACGATTGGATTGACAGTATTCCAGCCGTTTCGCTCCTCTACAGCCTTCTTCACATCCGATAGTTCTGCTACAGTTCTTGCCGTATTCATCGAACGGATTCTTAATTCTCTTTCCTCTTTATCTTGAATATTCGCGATAATCACGATTCCGCCGATTAATAAAGAAAAAACGACTACCACATAAGACAAGACCATAATTTTCCATCTGATAGGCAATTGTTTCATTGTTGTCTCCTCTTTTTTAGAAAATCATCTTTACGAACAGAATCCTTCTGAGTATGCTTACTATAACCATTCAAGAGGAGGCAACGTATGAAAAGCAAACACACTTTTATGCTCCTTTTAGGCGTTGGGCTTTCTATCGCTATATTTGTTGGCTACCACTATCTATTACCGAAAACGGAACTTACATATGACGACGATCAGGAAGGCCTGGGAGACCAGATTGTTTTTAAATTTAGTCATGTGGTAGCTGAAAATACACCGAAAGGGCTGGCAGCGAACAAATTTGCTGAACTGGTCTATGAAAAATCAAATGGAACTATAAAGATAGAGGTCTTTCCGAATGGCAGCCTCTATTCGGATATAGAAGAAATCAATGCATTGCAGGAAGGACAAGTTCATTTTATCGCCCCTTCTACTTCAAAACTGGGGATGCTTTCATCAGAGTGGGGCGTGCTGGATCTGCCATATGCTTTTCCAAATCACGAAGCTGTCCAAGAAGGCCTCAACGGGAAAATCGGTCAACAATTGCTCAACTCTTTACAAAAGGATGGAATAATAGGGCTCGCCCATTGGTCAAATGGATTTAAGCAAATCACTTCAAACAAAGGACCCATTTATGAACCTGAAGACATCAAAGGTCAATCTTTCCGTATTATGCAAAGCGATATCATCCAAGCTCAATTCGAAAAATTGCATGTGAAGGCCCTTCAGGAATCATTCAACTCAACCTATCAATTGCTCGAAGAAGGCAAAGTGGTTGGTGAAGAAAACACGATTTCCAATATCTACTCTAAAAGATTTTATAACGTACAAAAGCATTTGACAATGACCAATCACGGCTATCTAGGCTATGCCGTGATGATGGATCAGAAAACCTGGGATAAGCAAAGTGATAAAACGAAAAAAATTATCCAGCAAGCAATGGCGGAAACGACGGAGTGGAACAACAGTCACGCCATCAAAATGAATGATGACCAGCTCAAGCTAATTAAACAAAACTCCTCAATTGAGATCCATGAACTAACCGAAGCACAAGAACAACAATGGAAGCAGGAAATGGACCCGGTTTATGAGGAGCTTGCCCCTAAGATTGGCGAGCAAATCGTTGAGGATTTGAAGGAATTAAGAGCAAAGTATGAAGTTGAAAAAATAGATTAATGAACCAATCTATTCTATTAGTTATTTAGAATGATTCCTATATGGACAATAAATACAAAGTGTCACCATACAAACCTTTGTTTATAAATTTTTATAGACAAACTCTCTATTTTTGGTATAGCCGTGTTTTTCATAGAAACCTTTTGCACTATCATTATGAAACCAATAGTCTAATTCTACTAAATCGATTTCTTTGTTTCTGGCGATTTCATAAATGTGATCCATTAATTTTGTGCCATACCCTTTTTTCCTTTCCGTTTCTACTAAACTAATCTGATGGACAAAAACCGACTTATATGGTTTTCGAAAGGCGTTTTCCGGATAGTTCCTAATCTCTATCCATGCATATCCAATGGCTTGTTGATTATCTTCTAAAAGCAGAAAAATAAGAGCTTCATTGTTTATCAGGTTTTTAAAGGTGTCCTTGATTGCTTCAAAATTATATTCCTTAAATGTGTGAGGATACCATTTTGCGTGCAAATCTTGAACCGGTTTATTTAATTTAGCAATCAATTCATGGTCTGTGGTCTGGCTAATATTCATGGAGATCCTCTCATTTCGGTAACTAGATTTTATTAACTGTGATGTTATCACACTTTTTTGGCATTTGCGTTACGCTCAACAGAAATAACGTTTGATTTAGCTATAAATGCCGACATAAACATAAGTCCGATTCCTGACACTAAGCAAATGATTATGCCAACGGAGAAGAATAACGTCGGTATGCTAAAGACGGTCGCACAAAAAGTGCCGTAAAGAATGCCCAGTGGTGTAACAATTTTCGTCAATAGAAAACGAACAGAAAACACTTGTCCCAACAAAGACTCCGGAACTAAACGCTGATATAATGTCGTGCTATAAACATTCCAAAAGGGCATCGTGATACCTGCCATTGTCTCTATGAACAAAGCAATTCCTATGTTCTTTGTGAATCCAAGAGAAATGTATGTCAAACCTCCAGCAAATAATGCGGCAACCATCGTATGATATAAATGTTTTTTGGGTTCTTTCAGTTTTCCTACAATATATGTACCAATGATATAACCAAATGGAAAAGCAGCGGAAAACAGACCGAATTCAAAAGAAGAACCACCTAAAATTTCTTTTACATATGGGATGTACATGGCCTGTGTCGCAAAAACACCAAAGCTCGTCGTTGCGATAAATAATCCGAGATATAAAAGAATGGGATGCTGCTTGTATATTTGGAACCCTTTTTTAAATTGTGAGGACCACGTTTGTTTTTTCACTGCGTTAATTGCTGGTTCATTTATATACCTAATCATCAGGATCGACATGAAGAATAAACCGACAACCATCATCAATGAAGCTCGCTGTCCCCATGTAGAGATCATAATGCCCGCGATTGGCAATGCGAGTAATCTGATCAGTTGAACAAGCCCCGAAATCCTTGCATTCACTTTTACTAACTTATCTTTGTCTACTATTTTTGGAATTAATGCATTTGCTGCAGAATCATAGACAACGATAGAAGTTAAAAATGATGCTGCATACAAGATTTCTACCCTTGTCTCGCCGAGAAAAATTAATAGTAAAACAATAGAATAAGAAAAAAAGCGGAACATCTCAGAAAACTGCATCATCGTTGTTCTTTTCCAGCGATCAATAACGGGGCCAGCCAGAAATTGAACGATCATCTGGCCGAAAATATTTACTAACCAAAGCCCGCCCATTGCCATTTTGGAACCGGTAAGATCATAGACCATCCAAGATAGAATGAATGTTCCAGTTGTGCTTGCGAATGTAGAAATCAACTGATTTAGTAACAATAAATGACTATCATTATCCATCACTTTCTTCGAATTCACTTAGTCCTCCCTCCGCTCCAAGTATTCAATTAATTCTTGTTCATGTTTAAGTATTGATTCCATTTTTATTGAATAAACCGAGCCCTTCACACCGACGATATGGGCGGTCCGTAAAATCGTTAAGTGATGATGAACGGTAGTCTTTCCGATGTCCAATAGTTCAGTAAGCTCTTTTAAAGATCTTTCTTTTTGCGACAAATATCTCATGATTGTTAATCTCTTTTCGTCGCCCAATGCCTTAAAAAGCTGTACTAAGTCTGGCGGAGGCTGATTTATATCAACATGTTCGATTAAGCTTTCGTTGCTTACTGGATAATAAAAAATCTTTGTGCCTTCTAAGTTAGCCTCGATCGTCCATGGGCGGTAGCTGATATGAGGTACCAAAATAACTTTGGCGATATTGGATTCGGGTTTGTATTCAATCCCTGTTGCAAGTTGAACTAATTCTTGGTTGCTAATGGTAGCCCTTTTATTTATTTTTTTTTCGTAATCACGCTTTAATATCTCTTCCGTTTCTTGCTTTTCCTCTAGCAAAATCTCGTTATACCAGCCTGTCATTAAATGGACAAGATGCTTCTTTAATATGGCTGGTTCGATTTCAGAGATAAAGTGAATCATTTGCGGGAAGTATTGATGTCCTTTTGAAGCTAGAATCATTTCTTCTGCTGCACGCTTGTCCCCTTTTGAAGCTAACATACGGTTTTGCTGCTGAGATTCATCTAAAAAGGGGAGGACAAGGTAGATTAACGTTTGGTCTTCAAGACCGTTGATATAGTCCACAAAGCTATGTGTGTTTTCAAAGTCTTGGACATGAAGCAATTGAAGCAGCATCTTCCATGTATTATGCTCCTGGCAATATTGTAAGTCTGCCTCCAGTTTTTCTGAGACGCTATTTCTAAGAGCATCAAGACTTTGTTTAGGCTTTTCCAATTTTTCGTGAAGCTTTGGGTAAGTAATCATGGCAATCCCTAAGGCGCATTCGAATAATATTGAATGTTTTATTTCAAGGTCATATGAGTTAGGTGTGTAAGACGTATTGAGTAGATTCAAAGTGAGACTGTCCTCCTGTTTATTAATAGATTATTTATTATTAGTTTAAACCTTTCGGAATTTAAGTTCAATATTTTTAGAACTTATTGTACTGCATTTATCGAATGAACTTGTTTAAGGTTAATAAATAAAATAAAAGAGACTACTTAGATAAGTAATCTCTTTCGGTGTTCCGTTCTATAGTCACCATAATGATTCTTCGTTATCGCTCAACTTGATAATGAAAGGGAAAATAATAATAAAAACAAGACTTATATTCCCTAAAAGGAATATTCTCTGTGTATCAGAAGAGATATATTGTTTCTTTTCACAGCGGGGACATTCTTTCCCATTTTTTGAAAATCCGAGTGACCAAATTTCTTTGGCTTTTCATTTATAGTTACAATTATTACAGTGTGCCATAAAATCTCTCCTTTCCTTAATACTGATACGTTCGTAATAAGAGACAAGTTTCAATAATTGTTAGACAACAACTTATTATTTCACTTCTATATTGCTGTTGTGGTTAATAATCATTATGATTTTACAATTAGCAACCAGGCTTTTCCGTAATATGAGTGAAAGCAAATCTATCCTTAATACTTCCAGTTTATATTCATCCACGTTATTTCGATTTCTGCTCGATTATCTGAATTTGTGCTCGATTATTCCAATTTGTGCTCGATTATCAGGATTTGTGCTCGATTATGCAGATTTCTGCTCGATTATCCGAATTTCTGCTCGATGAGATGTTTAACATAAGAGCCTGTTACGAAGGAACAACGTAAAAATGAACTTAAATCGTTTTGATATTATCCTCTCTATTTAAAAATATTCTATTAAATTTGAAAAAGCCCTTTAATTTTAAAATAGGTCTACTTAACCGGCCGCTTTTCTTCTTATCCTAAAAAACGCCTTAATACTCAGTTCGGTTTATTCTTTTTTTCAAAGCATTAGCCTGTAAACAAAAACAGACCTACCTCAATAGGTAAGTCTGTTCGTCAAAGCAAATTCTGTTATTAATTTATCAACGCCTGAAGAGGAGCAGGAATCCTCCCGCCGCGTCGGATCATTTTTTCCGAGCTATACGGATTTACACCCATTACCGGCGCACGTCCAAGCAAGCCTCCAAACTCAACCATCTCTCCTTCTTCCTTCCCCGGCACAGGAATAACACGGACAGCTGTGGTCTTCTTGTTAATCATCCCGATCGCTGCTTCATCGGCAATAAGGGCTGACAGCGTCGCTGGTGTAACGTCTCCTGTCAGTGCAATCATGTCAAGTCCGACTGAGCAGACGCACGTCATAGCTTCTAGTTTAGGCAAGGTCAGGGAATTATCCATAATGCCACGAATCATTCCATTGTCTTCACTGACAGGGATAAACGCACCGCTTAATCCGCCCACATATGAACTTGCCATCGCTCCACCTTTTTTCACGGCATCATTCATAAGAGCAAGAGCGGCAATCGTGCCATGTGTTCCAACCCGTTCGAGCCCGATTTCCTCGAGGATTTCAGCAACACTGTCATTCATTGCATTCGTCGGGGCCAGTGATAAGTCCATAATTCCGAATGGAACATCAAGGCGCTCTGCTACAATCCGTCCAATTAATTCACCTGCACGAGTGATTTTAAAAGCCGTTTTTTTAATAACATCTGACACTTCCCCAAGATCAGCCTCGGGATGGCGCTTAAGGGCGCTTAAGACAACACCTGGCCCGCTTACTCCGACATTCAGGACAACCTCTCCTTCACCGGCTCCATGAAAAGCACCCGCCATAAAGGGATTGTCTTCTACAGGATTACAAAAGACAACAAGCTTGGCGCACGCCATTCCATTTTGGTCTTTTGTCCTTTCAGCCGCTTCTTTGATGATCAAGCCCATTTGGCGGACAGCATCCATATTAATACCGCTTCTTGTCGTAGCGACAGAAACGGATGCACATACTCTTTCCGTAACACTCAACGCTTCCGGTAAAGCGTCAAGCAAGGTCTGCTCTCCTTTGGTGATTCCTTTATGTACGAGAGCGGAATATCCGCCGATAAAATCGATGCCAAGGTCAATGGCTGCTCTATCCAACGTTTTAGCCAGTTCGATTGCCTGCTCTTTCGTTGCATTCCCGAGTATGTCAGCGACAGGTGTAATCGAAATCCGTTTATTTATGATTGGAATGCCGTATTCTTTTTCAACATCTTCCGCGACTTCCTTTAACCGGCCGGCATAGCTTACGATTTTGTCATATACCTTCGTATTCAGTTTTTCGAAATCTGAATCAGCGCAGTCATGCAGGCTAATCCCCATGGTTACCGTGCGGATGTCCAAGTTCTCCATCTGGATCATCCGTATCGTTTCCATCATTTCATCAAGTGCGATTGTCATGTTTCATCCTCCTGTTCAGACGCGATGCATCGCCTGAAAAATTTCTTCAAGCTGGATGTTTATTTTTAAAGAGAGTTCTTCCCCTGTATTTCCTAACCTTTCTTGCAAGTTATCTAGATTTTCAACCTCTGTTACATCGACAATCATCATCATGGTAAAAAAGTCTTGTAAAATTGTCTGGCTGATATCCAATATATTGATTTCGTTATCTGATAAAACAGTGGTCACCTTAGCGATAATTCCCACTTGATCTTTGCCGACAACACTCACGACTGCTCGTCTCATCAATCCATCTCCTCATATGTTTTTGGAAAATAAAAAAAAGATTGGAATAGCTCCAATCTCGAAAGGAAATAGAATAACCTATAATATGCTCCATAAGTTACTCTTCTGTCCTTTTGCCTGAGATTGTGAATCCTTCGGCGCCGCATTCCGCGGTCTCTCCAGAAGCTGCTCCCGTTATAGTGTTACCCATAACGTTCATCGCTTGCTATAAGAAAATAATAAAACGATTATAACAATCCAAAGAAGTACGGTCAACTAAAAGAGGTCTTGATGAATAGTTAATATATATAGAGAACCTGTCATCTTTTGTGGATTGCTATCTGATTTGCTTAAATTTCACTGCAATTTTGCTATTTCTTTTTAGGAAAAATTAAATAGGAAAAAGTAATGATTGCGTCGATGATGAGAACAAGGGTCCATATCCCGGTTGCCTTTCCCACAGCAGGATCCATAAAAAGACCTTTCTCCGTTATATTTTTGATTGTATTATTCAAATCTCCTAATATAACAATATCTACATAATCTTGAAGGTCTAATAAAAAAGCTAGTGTAATAAGAACCACTCCGTAAACTCCGACATGGATAGCTAAGCCTTTTAGCTCATTTATAAAAAATGGCATACCGTATATTTTTTCAGCTTGTTCTTCTGCCTCTGGCTCTTCTCCCTTCCATTTCCTTACGTTTCTCTTGATAAACCGATCCAATCTTTTAAAGTCTTTTTTGCCAAACGTAAGTGCATAAATAAGAAACACGATAATGATCATTTGAAATGTATCAAATTTACCTGTGTGAGTGTAATCTAAAATACCGATGAATAAAAGCCATAAATCGCTAAGCAACCAAATGTAGATAAAATACTTACTTAACTTATCTAGGCCAAAAAGATATCTCAACAATACAAAGCCCGTTATACTTCCCCAAAAGACGATTTCACCGATAATAAAAAATGTCCATTTATATTGCAGAATTAACTCGATCATGATTATTTCCCTTCTTTCGAGCATTGTATCTAGCAGAAAATATTTCAACTTATGCATACTTTTGTATAGTATCCTTTTCCTAACATCGCCATCTATATGTTTGAGAAGATGGTTGGATTTCATAATCACATTACAGAAGTAACCTCACAAATCTCGCTAGAGACAGGGTCAACATTTTATCAAACTAATAAATAATTATATTCAATCTGTCAGTCACAATGACGGTGCCACCACCAAACTGTACAGAATTCACTGTAAGGAATGTATGGGTAACTTCGACCCGGCCGCCGTCAGAACCTGTGATCATTCCTAGTCTGACAACTATGATTTTGGGCTCTGAAGGTTAATGTTTTTTTATACTATCTGGAGAATTCAACCTATACAAGTCCTTCTAATAATCATACACTACATTACCCCTGTTTCAAGGAGGTGTATTGCTGCATGGGCGAAGGCGGGATTGACTCCGGTTTTTTATTGATTATTGTTTTATTCATTTTACTAATTATTATTGGAATCATTTGTTTCGCAACCTTTTGAAACTTTTTATAAATGATGGAGAAGCGTCTTTCCTCATAGGCGCTTTTGTTTTGGATTTACCACAAAATTAAGCCTTCATAATAAAACAGCCAGCTAAGGTGCTGACTGTTTGTTCGTTACATCTTATTAATTGTCGCGATAGCCTGTTTTAAGCTGCTCATGATTTGAATCTTTTTAAAGTCAATGCCAAGGTTCACGACGGCTTGGGCGATTTCAGGTCGCAGCCCTGTGAAAGTTGGTCTCACTCCAAGCAAGGTAAGAGCATTGGCGACCCGGAATAATTCAAATGCTACCATTGTATCAATCATGGGCACACCCGATAAGTCAATGATTAACTCCGTATTTCCGAGCGCTGCGCATCTTTCTAATGAAGTTTCTATTAAGATGGTTACCCGGTCTGTATCTAATTCACCGATCAATGGTAGGATGGCGATTTCATCCGATAAAGCTACAACCGGAGTAGAAACCTCCATAAATGCTTTCCTGGCTATTCCTAGTGTTTTTTTGTGGTACTCCACAAAAGAAACACTGAAAATGTAGGCGGTCTGGTCCATGATCGTATCAATGATATTGTTAATCTTCAAAATCGATTCAATGGTTGTGTTTTCTCTGTCTATCTTTTCTTGAAGGAATTCCCAAATGATACTGCGATATACTTTATTGGTGTTTAGCAATTCATCGATCGCCACACCATACTGAACGGCTCCTCTCCCCGTTTGCGCTGCCCAGTCTGTCACATCACTCCAAACATCATCTGTATGGAAATAAATTAATGCACTTCCAATATAGCCGATTAATTTCGCCCGCCAATGAACAATAGCCTCGTCCTCTAAGTTGCTTTCCTGAAGGAAATTATTATACTTTTCACTCAAGCGAACACTAATTTTCTGCGATAACTCCAACTGTTGCTCTACAATTTGCTTGCCTAAAGTTTGTGCAGACTGCAACTATATTCCTCCCCCATATACCTTTTTAGGTAATACAACCATTTAGGACAACCCATCACAATACCCGCTTTAATTGCACACGAATAATTGTACAATTCCCAAAAAAGAGAAAAAGACGATCCTTCTTATTGAAGACCCGCGACCTTCATACGTAACTTGGATTCCTATATTAGAAAAAATATTTAAGGACTGACGGGATCAGACATTGTAAGGTCATCTGTATAACTTCATACAATCTAAGAGGAATAACAGGCTCATATAAAGTCTCTAGCCCTATGTGACATGGTTACCCGTTCCAAAATAAAATATATATCTTGTTTCTGGTTGATAAAAAAACCGGGGCAAGGTTACCGCTTTTTTATAATAGAACTTTCCCGATAATGAAAATGATATATAAAATTCATCAATCCTTCAGAATTTCAATAAAGTGGCTAAGGATTCTTGCCGTTAATCCCCAAATTACCCTGTTCTCATATACATAAAAAAACTCATCCATTTGCCGGGCTTGCCAATTATAATTCTCTCCGCCAACCAATAATTCAAATGGAAAGTTTTCCGCAGGTTCCGCGTTAAATTTGACATGATGTACTTCCGGTTCATTGGTTAAAAAATACGAGAGCGGTACCGTGAAAGTTTCCCCGACTTCCGCAGGATTCGGTTGGATGCTGTCAGGACAGTCAATATATCCTACATACGGATAAACGATCATTCCAAACGGGGAAATCAGATAATCAATAGGAAGCACACCGGTAATATTGTCTCTTTTTATTCCTAATTCTTCGATTGTCTCCCGAATGGCAGCTTCTTTTTCGTCGCTGTCCACTGAATCAATTCTTCCTCCCGGAAAACAGATTTCTCCAGGCTGTCTCCTTAGTTCAAGCGAACGGACTTCAAATAAGACATGAATGCCATTTTCTTTTTGGATGAGCGGCAATAAGACAGCGTACTTTGAAAAGCTTCTGCTTCCCAATATAGTAGGTGTATGGCTTTTTAATTTATGTAAAATATTTGTTAACTCCATGTGTCTCACCTCAAATTTAGGTACAAAGCTTTAATGGATATTATTTAACCAGTAACTCTTCAATGAAAACCTTCCCTAATAAAAAGCCAGCATATAAATGCTAGCTTTTTACCGTATTAATTACATTTTATCATAGTCTTTTTTGGGGAGGTAAAAAAGTATAAACTTTCCCATTTGATTATCTAAGCCCATAGCCTCTCTCATATTGCTTTGGTGTAAGAGGTTCTCCGCCAAGTGCTACCGAAGCTTCATTTGCCCAGAATGGGTTGCGCAACATTCCTCTTCCTACCGCAACAAGGTCTGCTTTTCCTTCGCGAATGGCTTCATCACTCAAATGATAATCTTCCATCCGGCCGACGGCAATTGTCGGGATGTTAACTGATTCTCTAATGGCCTTGGCAAAGTCGAGTTGATAAGCCGGGCCTGCAGACGCCGGGCCTTTCGTTCCTTCCCCGCCGGAAGAAACGTGGAACATGTCAACGCCCGCTTTTTTGTAGCGTTTTGCAAGGTCAATCGAGTAATCCAAATCATAGCCTCCTTCCGCGTATTCTACTGCGGAAATTCTCATGATCAACGGCATTGATTCTGGCATGACGCGACGTGCAGCTTCGATAATTTCAACACCGAAGCGGCTTTTATCTTCACCATAGATATCGTTGCGCTTATTGGTTAAAGGAGATTGGAATTGTTGAATTAAATAACCATGGGCTCCATGGATTTCAAGCGTGTCAACTCCCGCTTGAATCGCCCGTTTAAAAGTTGCTTCGTACTTGCCCACCATCTCCTTGACTTCTTCAGTAGTCAACTCCCGCGGTTTTTTGTATTGATCGGAGAATTGAATGGCAGACGAAGATACTGGTACTTCAGCATCTTCCGCTTTCCGGCCGGCATGGGCAATTTGAATGCCAACCTTCGCTCCATAGCTTTGGCATGATTGAATAATTCTTTTGAAAGCCGGAATATGATCGTCTGACCAGAGCCCAAGATCATTGTCAGTAATTCTGCCATCAGGCTCTACATCTGTCATCTCGATAATGATTAAACCGGTACCTCCGACAGCCCGGCTCGTATAATGTGTATAGTGCCAATCATTTGGTATCCCATCCTTCGCCTCAACCGAATACTGACACATTGGAGGCATAACAATTCGGTTTTTTAATTGCAGTCCTTTGATTTCAAATGAATCTAATAATGTAGGCATTGATAACTTCCTTTCTATTTGTGGTTCCCTGTAATTCACGACTTAGAAAAGGGATATACACATTATTACACCCTTCCCTGTTTATTAGTCAAATGACACGACTTGATAAATCCGCTCCAAATACGGATCCACCCCTAAAATCCAGCTAAATTAATAAAAAACCGATTTCCCTTTTCAAAAGGAAAATCGGTTTTGGTGTTTAGATTTTACTGGGATACTATCATTAATTTCTACTTCCATTTAAGTTGGCAGTTGGGCTGAATAGTGAGTTTTAAATGATTCTTCACTTATTAGTTAACATAATATTATTATTTGATTCAACTTAAAGAATTCTTCTATCCCACACTTTAATTGAGCGCTAATTTTTTCACTCTTTGCTCAGCTTCCTGATAAATATCTTCAGCCTTGCTCGGATCAAGATGCAACCCTTCAATAATGAATGGTGTGAAGTTCTGTATTCCCATGAAGTTCATGATCGTCTTCAAGTACCTTTGGGAATATTCCATTTCTGCGCCAGGGCCTTTCGAATAAATACCGCCCCTAGCTTCTATTAAAAGTACCGGCTTGTCCGGTACGAGTCCGACCGGCCCTTTTTCAGTGTATTCGAAGGTTTTACCTGCAATGCAAATCGTATCTATATAAGCCTTCAGCATGGGAGGATAGCTAAGATTCCAAAATGGTGCTGAAAATATGACTCTGTCAGCTTCCAAAAATTGAGTTGTCAACTTGTCCATATGCTCAGCTTTCTCTTTCTCTATCTCTGAAAGTTCATCATGGGAAGCAAATTTACCCCACGCACTGAAGACATCCACATCGAGGAACGGGATTGCCGCTTTATAAAGATCCAACTTTTCAATTTCATCTTCTGGATGGTGTTTTTGATATTCCTCTAAGAAGGCATTCGCCAATCTTGAAGAAAAAGAATATTCATCTGCCTTTGGATTTGCTTTGACATATAATACTTTTGCCATTTGTTCTCATCCTTTCAGAAAATACTGGAATATCTCACACTTTTATTATATATGAATAATTATCTTAATTATTGAATAAATGTAAATACTTTGTGACATATTTAACATAAAACTTGTAATAATATATCTAATAAATGTATAAAGCCGATCCTAAAAGAATCGACTTTATACTTCGACTATGAAATGATCGGCAACAGAATAGAAATTGTTGTCCCTGCACCTTCCCTGCTATCTATCAATAATTGCCCCTTATGTTCGTTGATGATTTTTTTGCTGATCATTAGTCCGAGTCCCGTTCCTTTTTCCTTGGTACTGTAAAAGGGTTCTCCTATACGCTTGATTCTTTCCTTAGGAATCCCGCAGCCGGTATCTGTGAAATCAATATGAACAAACCCATTTATTTCTCTTGCAGTAATGGATATCTCTCCACCATCATCCATCGATTCAATCGCATTTTTTAAGATATTCAGGAATACTTGTTTAAGCTGGTTTTCGTCGCATTCAATGAGAGGTAAGTTCGCATCAAGTTCGGCAAAGATGACGACATTTTTTAACACCCCTTGTATCTCTGCGATTTTAACGACTCCATCCACGATTTGTGAGATGTCTTTTTTCCGAAATACCTTTACATGTGGCTTCGCAAGGGATAGGAATTCACTCGTAATGAATTCAATTCGTTTCAATTCGTCTCGCATGACGTGAATGTACTCTTTTTTATCGATCATTTCACTGATAAGCTGGAGAAACCCGTTGAGAGATGTCAATGGATTCCGGATTTCGTGTGCAACCCCCGCAGCAAGCTGGCCGATCACTGCGAGTTGTTCAGCTGTCCGCAATAAATCTTCCGTTTTCTTTCGGTCAGTAATGTCCCTGATTATTGAGGAGACAGCAATAAGATTACCCTTCTTGTCTCGAATCGCACCAACTGTCAAACTTATGTCAAGGGCATGTCCGTCTTTATGGTACCGTATAGTTTCGAAATCACTTATACTGATTCCTTCTTTCATATCCTTAACATACTTATAAAATTCATGCTTTCGTTCGCGCTGAATGATTACAATATCTTTGCCTTTGACTTCTGATTTACTCCATCCCAACATTCTTTCAAATGCCTTGTTTACGCTTAGGATAATCCCGTTTAAATCCATAATAATAATCGAATCAGATGTGTTCTCGATGAATGATTCTAATTGTTCTTTCGTATTTCTCAGTTCTTCGACGATCTTTTTTTCGTGAGTGATATCCTTTGCCATACCAAATACACCGACTACATTTTTGTTTTCAAAAACAGGAATCGATGTCACGGAAACGTAAGATTTCTCACCGGTTTTAGTTATAAGAGAGGATTCATAGCGCTGTGGAACTCCATCAAGCACTTGTCTGAAATAAAAAGTGGTATGGTCGTAATAATCCGCATCGATAATATCCTGATAGGGCCGGTTCATGATTTCCTTTACTTTGTAACCGGTTATATTTTCTACGGCCTTGTTGGCTTCTACTATTACACCGTCCGTATTTTGATAGTAAATCGCATCCGGACTGTTTTTCACAAGCGAATGGTAGCGCCTTTCACTCTCTTTAAGCTTTTGTTCCATGGCTTTGAAGCCGGTGATATCCATCGCTGTCATGATGATTTCTTTAGTCTTCATATTCTTGTAAATTGGTTTAAGGGATGAAAGAAAATAATTGCCAAATAATTGATCCTCGTATAAAACTTCTTCACCGCTCCATGCCCTTTCAAGATACTCCATTTTTCGTGCAAGCTGTTCCGGAGGATAAAACTCTTCAAGCGTGCTGCCCAGTATTTTGCTTTCATCCAAGTCAATGCTACGCAACCCGTCTCCTTTTGCCATTGTAATTTTAAACGTGTTTCCACTTTTTACGAACTTGCAAATGATTGCTTTTTGGAGTTTTAATGTGTTTTCCAGCTCCATTTTAGTAATCATTAACTCATCGTTGATTCTTGCCTTTTCGGTAACGTCCCTGCCGATAAGCAAAACACCTTTTGTATCTTGTAATATGGCTGTCTTAATGTCATAAATTCGCATACTTCCATGATCCCTAATCGTAACCTCTTTTTGGCACGGTTGATTATATTCAAGCGTGTTCTCGGTTAATGTTTTAATTTCATGGAAAAATGACTCATTTTCAGGAAAAACATTCATGATTTCTTCATCGTTTTTACCGGCATGACAATTTTTATCGACCTTCAAAATTTCTTTGAGTGAATCGTTTGTTTCAACCCAATTTCCTTTTCGATCCTTGAAAATTACAATATCCTGTATCGAATTAGCCAGGGTCAGCAGCGATTGTTCAGCAAAGGATTCGATAGCCTTTCTGCCTTTATCCCTTTCCACCGCAAGTCCAATTAAATAGGAGCACATTTCTAACACTTTCTCCTCAAACTCTGTTGGAGAATATGATTTAGAATGATACATGGTAAATGCCCCAATCACCTCATTATCCAATATGATTGGAAAAGACCAGGAGGAGCGGATACCAAGTTCAAGTGCTACATCCTTAAACTCTTCCCAATTTGGATCGGTTGCAACGTCTGAACAAACAAACATCTTTTTCTTAATAATCGCGGGTCCGCATGAACCGAGAGTGGGTGACACCTTAATTCCATTAATACGATTAATAAATGCCTGCGGGAGTGTCGGAGAAGCGGCAACATGCAAATGCTCTTTCGACTCATCCAGGAATAAAACCCCGGTATGGAACTCCTTATGCAGCAGTTCTTCAACGAAGAGCGACAGCTTGTTTAAAACGTAGGGCAATGACGCACCCTTTAAAATCATTTTTGTTATTTTTTTCTTTATGTTCAAGAACGAATCAGTTTTTTTATAAGCCGTAATGTCAAAGAAAGTAAGTATATGGCAATTGTCATGTTGCTTTAGTTTAAGAGAAGAATGTTGAAAAGTTACCCATTTCATTTCGCCGTTTACTTTGATTTGAATTCCTTTTGAGTTACTTTCTGTCTCTTTTTCAGTTCGAATGGTTGCGAGCAAATATTCCTCGTCCGCTTCATTTACAAAAGGAAACCCTTGATAATCCATATTTTTTATAGCAAAGAAGTCAACAGCCTTTTTATTTAGGTAGATAATTTCACCGAATTCATTTATAACAGCTGTTACTGCAGGGATATGCTCTAACAATAACAGGTCCATTTCATCAATAATATTTATGGATCGCATACGCATTAGCCCCTTATTATATTGTCTTTAAGAATTTCGACAAAATTGCTCCATTTCCTTTTATAAACATTTATAAAAATTTTTAAAGCGAGAAATAATGGTAGAAAAAATAATGGGACTGCTAATACTTTAGAAAAGTTTCATATTTCTTTATCAAGATATTTGGGCAATTAAAGTTTATAAATCAATGTTTTGATACAAACTACATAGAAAAACGGAGGTTCTGATCTTGAAATATGTAACCGTATTGTTTATAAAATTTATTACCTGTGTAATTGCTTTCGCGATTGGATTGGATCTATTCTTTGATGCGACAATTGTAGATATTCTTTCCTTTAGTCTTTTTGCCACCATTGTTTCTTATATGGTTGGAGACCGGATCGTATTGCCTCATTTCGGACAGAGAGCAGCGACTGCAATTGATTTTCTTTTAATTTATGTGAGCGTGTGGATCTTCGGCGCTATCCTTCTCGATAACTATTTGCAAATTGCCTGGGGAAGCATTATATCAGCAACCTTGATTACGGCTGTGGAAGTTCTTGTGCATCGTTATTTGCTCAGCAGTTCACCGGAAATTACAGCGAACGAAAGAAAGCAAGGCAGCCTTAACCGTAAACTGGCTTATGGGACAGAATTTGCTGAAGATCAGGACGTGCGGGATAAAGAAAACAACCGCTGAATCATCAGCGGCTGGATTAAGACAGCATCGTTTCTGGTAGAATTCATTTGTCAGCTTAGATCTCGGTGATATATCTGAGATTCCGATGATATATCACCGATTTCGTTGATATTTCTCGACTTTTGGTGATATATCCAGTATCGGTCATATATTTTAGATTTCGATCATATATCTCAGATTTCGAGCAAATATCAAAACTCGATCATATATCTCATAATCCAGTTATAAATCTCAAGTCCAAATATAATTAATCTGTGATCAGACTGTTTTCTATCGCACTCATCATTTCGAAAGGGCCTTCCCCTTTATTTGACGTTACTACGAGAACACTTTCAGAACCAGGGTAGAAAGATGAATTAAAACTAACACCTGGATCATATCCCATCACATGGTACTTGAAAATATCATTGTTTCGTTTCTTGACCCATATGCCGTACCCATAGAACTGCTCATCTTTTACACAAATATGAGGTTTCAAAAGTATTTGTGTATACTCAAAATTTAATAACTTATTGGAAAGTAACCCTTCCCATAGTTTCAGCATATCTGATGCTGTTATGTATGCCCCGCCATCCGCTCCGCCTTTAATCGGAATGCTATAAACATTCGTTCGCCACGTTCCTTCATGTTCATTCTCGATATAGCCATAAGCCGTATTCTTTGGAAGGTTATCCGATGAAAAATAACCGGACTCCTTCATATTGCAAGGTCTGAAAATATTATGTTCAACATAAGCAGTAAAACTTTCGCCCGTTGCCTGTTCGATGATTAACCCTAATAAAATGAACCCTGCATTATTATAATGGAATTTTTTCCCGGGTGAGAATTTCATCTTGTTATCTTGAATCATTGGCAGAAAATCAGATGGATTCTTTAATAAATACATCGGTCTTTCCTTCCATAGTTCTTCAAAATCATCCATTACGTCTTCATCAAAATAGTCTGCAATTCCAGAAGTATGTGTCAATAGATGATGTACCGTTATATCTTCATCAAAATGAGGAAAATCAATCTCTAGACAGTCCTTAATTTTAGTCTCAAAAGAAATCGTTCCTTTTTCAACCAATTGGCAAATGGCTATGGCTGTGAACAGCTTACAACCCGACGCAATGCCGAAACGAGTATAAGTTGTATTCCATATTTCTTCTGCTCTGTTGGAATAGCCATAAGCTGAATTGAAGATTATTTCATTTTTGACTTTTACAGCAACCACACCTGAAAAACCGATTCGAACTGCTGTTTCCTTTATATTTTTATCAACTTGAAGTTCAGGCACTTTGATTCCCCCTCTTTACGACTGAATTGGATAGTAACATATCCATATAAATATGTTAGCATAACTTCCAAATATATGAGAGATATCTCAATTTTTCTAATAATTAAAGGAGTTGATAGATTCTAAAGCTGTAAACAAAAAACCGCTACAATAGTGCTCAGCGGTTGTTTAAATACATTTATTAAAAGAAATAGTATATCTAGTTCTTAACCCCTATATCATTTACCAGGTTTTTAGACTTCCTATTCTGCAAACCAGCAATTAAATTCGTTACGGCAAGGTCCGCCATTTTCAATCTTGTTGCTATACTAGCGCTCCCGATATGCGGAAGAGTAACGACATTCGGCAAGGTCAGAAGAGGATGATCTAAAGAGACAGGCTCATTTTCAAAGACATCTAAACCCGCTCCCCAAATTTTCTTGTTTTTTAAGGCTTCATATAATGCAATTTCATTAACAATCCCGCCCCTTGCCGTATTAATCAGCACAGCCGTCTCCTTCATCAAAGAAAGCTGTTCAGCGTCAATTAAATTTTGAGTCTCCGGACTATACGGAACCATAATACATACAAAATCGGAGACTTTTAACAGGTTTTCAAGCGAGCTATATATTATGCCTAATTCATTCTCTTGTTCATATTTTCTGCTTCGGTTAAAGTAAAGAACGTCCATATCAAAGCCCTTAGCCCTTTTTACCAATGCCTCTCCAATCCTGCCTAATCCGATAATGCCTAAAGTGGCTCCATAAATGTCTTGGCCGGTCAGCTGCATGGGCGACCAAGTTTTCCATTCCCCTTTTCTTAAATAATCGGAAGCCTCTACCAGGCGGCGGGCGGTTGCCATTAAGAGGGCGAAGGTCAGATCAGCTGTCGTCTCGGTTAATACACCTGGAGTATTCGTGACCATGATGCCATGATCTGTCGCGCTTTTTACATCTATATTATTGTAGCCTACAGCCATATTAGCGATAATCTTAAGATTTTTGGCTTTCTTAATCAAAGAATCATCAATCGTTTCGGTTATCAGGCAGAGCAAACCATCCATATCCTTTATTTCTTCTTCCAAGATTTCATACGGTACGGGCGTTTCTTCTTCTTGCCACATTCGGACGTCACAGATCTCAGTGATTTGCTTTACGAACTGTTCAGGAATTTTTCTTGTAATATAAACTTTTGGTTTCATTTGCTTCCTCCACTTTTTATGAAAGACGTTGAATTTCTTAAGACTTCACAACCCTTTTCGCTCAAGAACATATTTTGGACTGCTAGATTTTTGTAATATCTCTTAAATTTAAATAACAGCGCTAAAAAAATAATAATCGCTGATATCTTCAGTACCCATTTATTTTAGGCATCTTATGTTGGACAATTTCAAATAATCAAGTTGATTACTTCATTTAATGCGAAGCAGCCTTGCCACGTTTTCTGCTGTTTTTTCCATATTCAACTTTCCATTTTCAAGTGCAGCCTCCAACGTTGTAATCTCATTCACAATGCTGAAAACAGCATCAATTCCATGATCATACACCGCTTCATAATTGGAACCGATAGATCCCGCAATCGCGATAACCGGAATATCATATTTTTTTGCTCTTTTAGCTACCCCAATAGGAGCTTTGCCATAAATCGTTTGCGAATCAATCTGACCTTCTCCTGTTATGACCAGATCCGCATCGTTTACCAGCTGTTCAAAATTCGTAAAATCTAATACAATATCAATTCCCTTTTTCAATTCTCCGTTTAGAAAAGCTAGCACTCCCGCTCCTAAACCGCCTGCTGCTCCAGCGCCAGGTAGATCTTTTATGGACACGTGTAAGCAGTTCTCTACTACTTCGGCATAGTTGTGTAGATTTTTGTCTAGCATTTTTATCATTTTTTCCGTTGCCCCTTTTTGGGGACCAAAAACGGCAGAAGCTCCCTTTTCACCTACAAGCGGATTCGTGACGTCACAGGCGGCTTCAACTTTTATGTCTTTTAAGCGTACATCCAATTTAGAAATATCTATACGGTATAAATCATTTAGATGATCAGCTTGTGGCGGGATTTCTTCGTCCGCCTTATTGAAAAACTTCACTCCTAAAGCGGCTGCCATACCAACACCGCCATCGTTTGTAGCTGATCCGCCGAGCCCTAAAATAATTTGCTTAACATCGCGATTTAAAGCATCAAAAATTAACTCTCCTGTCCCCCTCGTCGTTGTAAGCAGCGGATTTCTTTGCTCCTTTGGCACCAAATGAAGACCTGAGGCGGCCGCCATTTCAATGAAGGCCGTTTGACCGTCTCCTGAAATTCCATAGAAGCCATCTACTTTATTTCCAAGCGGCCCTGTAACAGACAAGCTCACTAGTCTGCCGTCCGTTCCATCAACAAGGGATTGGACGGTACCCTCACCACCGTCACCAATCGGGATCTTCACATAGTCAGAAGAAGGAAAAATTTTTCGGAAGCCATTCTCGACAGCATGGCACACTTCCATGGACGTCAAGCTTTCTTTAAAAGAATCCGGGGCTATGACGATCTTCATAAACATCCTCCACTCCTGTTGAACAGATAGTTTTTGTCTTTCTATTTCGTTTTTTATTTACCAAATACCATTGCTATATCCATCTTACTCACAGAAAAATGGATTTTCAAGGAAATATCATTTAATGATAACCCACACTATTATTAATACCTTAGCCGTTTTGCTAATCTTCTCATTCAAACACCCTTCATTACTATTTAATTTAAAAATATTATAAATTTTGGAATTATGTTGTTTTATAGTTCAAAAGACTTATAATTAAATTGTATAATTAAAACTAAGGAGAGGGTCCTGTGGAAAAGAAACCGGTTTATTACGACGGCAGTGTTAAGTTTCAATTATCACAGATAAATGAAAGCGTTACCAAACTACCTCAAATTACGAACGAAATTAGAAAATCCATCGGCTGTAATCCGTATCAGGCTAACCCGGTCAAACGGTAACTAGAAAAAAGAACAGTCCCCGTGTTGTAAATGGGGACTGCCTTAATTATTTTGCCTGCAAAGCCGCTTCCTGGTCTCCATTTTTTGAAGCATCTTCTCCCCTGCTTTTCCCCGGCTTCCTCGAAGAAAGATAAACCCCAAGGAAAATAATAAGCAGTCCGATGATTAAATTCGGTGTGATTGCCTCATCAAGCAGGACATAGCCCCAAATCATGGCGGTCGCAGGAATCAGATAGGTAACGGTCGCTGCCAGCTCTGGACTTCCCTTTGTATTAATGTAAAAGTAAATAAGCTGTCCCAGTCCTGACCCAAAGCATCCGAGCCCGATGATAGCCAAAATCGGCAAAGGCTCCAGCAACAAGTCTGTCTTTATCGGCTCCGTTAGCAACATACCGATGAAACCAATAACCGCACCTGTCAGTAAAGTAAATGTTGTAATGACTAATACACCAGTACCGGTTAAGAAACGTTTTGTAAATTGACCGGCAAACCCATAGCAAATCGCGGCTAACAACATCGTTCCAATCCCGATGAAATCCTGCCCGAAAAGCTGTCCGAATTGAAAATCCATTAGCACGAGTATCCCGAAAAATCCGATAAGAATTCCACCCCACTGACGGCCGCTAAGAACATATGAAAATAGAATAAATCCAATAAGTCCCGTCCAAATCGGCGTAGTTGCGTTAATAATGGAAGCGGTCGTGCTGTTGATCACTGTCTCACTGAGGGGAATCAATCCCCAGGCCAAACCGCAGTTGAAAACCCCTACAAGGACTAAGGCTTTCCACGGTAATTTCCAGTTTATCTCCTTTCGCTTCCACCATAAAACAGGAAGCAGGATGATGGCCCCGGCCAAGCAGCGTAGAAAAACGATACCCCATACCCCCGCAGGCTCCAACAGCCACTTCATAAAAACAAACGATAATCCCCAAATCAAACTAAGCCCGACTAAGGCCCCATACAGTCGAATCATGAATTACTCCCCTCTTTCTAGTCCCTATTATGGCAAAGTTTGAAATGGATTGCATGTGAAATCTTGCTTTTTAATTTATCCTTATCGTTCATTATCTTCGAAGTCAGCACACAGATAAATGTGCTATTTTAGCAAAATGCAAATAAACAAAAGTTCGTTAACCTCTTTATGCTAATTTCACAAACGAATTTCTCAGTTTTGGTTTTCACCATAAAATTACCTTCTCAGGAGAACATATACCTAGAATTTCTGTTTGAAACAACAATTTATTGAAGATGAATAAAAAGCCTTTTGATTTTTTTCTAAAAGTCATTGAAGACAAGGCATTGCTTGAAGCCAAATTAAAAATAGGCCGGATGGAAATAAACCTATTTGTCGCTCATTCCAACAGTGAGGATTTCTTCATTCTCTAATGATTGTTCGCCTTTGCTTTGAAGTATGTGAGGTACACGCGGTTTGAAATCATGTAGAGGAATATAGTCTCCGTTCTTTGAATCGTCAGTAAGCCCACGCTTAAACTTTGAAGCGGAGGCTTGCTTTCTATTAAATAAGTATAAATGATTTCCGTCTTTCTATTACTTCACGTTCATTGCCCAGCAAAGACGGAGCTTTCCACTGGCAAGTTCATTATTTTTGCTGTTTCTCCGCCGCATTATTACCATTTTATAGTGTCTTCCTTTTAAACATGGGACAGCATGTATCCATGATGTTTGGTGTACACCTTGTTCATTTTACAAAGATCAATAGACTCTTCTGACAGCAACAGAACATTCCCTCAAAAAGGCTAGTTAAAATAGGCGACAACTTTTTAAGGGCCGCCTAATTTTTTTTTACCTCAGCACTCTATAAAGTTACAAATTAACGTGCTGCAACTTTGCCTTTAAAGCTAAGATTTCGTCCTTTAGTAAATGTCTGCAGGCTGCTTCCGTGGGCATCAATCAGCTCTTTGGTCATGTTCCAGATTTCGTCCAGTGATAATACCGATGCTGTATGAGGATCAAGCATGACCGCCTGGTACACATAATCGATATTACCTGTAAGAGCCGCTTCCACAACAAGCTGTTGTACATTGATGTTTGTCATGTTCATCGCAGCCAGGTGCGGAGGAAGATCTCCGACATGGATCGGTTGAATTCCCTGTTTATTGACTAAGCAAGGTACTTCCACGCATGCATTTTCGGGTAAATTCGTAATTAGATTCGTATTCAACACATTCCCCCATATCTCCCGGTTGACGCCGGTTTCGATGGAATGGATAATGGGCGCGCCGTATTCATGGCTTTTCTGGACCTCGAAAGGCTGGCCGCGTTCTATCATTCTTTTCGTTTCGCTGAAGTGATTCAAATTATCCTCACTTCTTTTTATATATTCGTCGATTGGAATGTCGAATTCTTTGATCAATCTGTCACGCTTAATGAAATATGGAGTATATTCAGACATATGTTCACTTGATTCGGTTATAAAATAATTAAGACGGCGCATCATTTCGAAGCGAACTTTATCTTTCGCGTAGATTTCTTCATCTTCCATCGCCAAAAACAAATCCGGGTAAAGGTCAATTCCATTTCGTTTAAGTTCCAGAAACCAGGCCATATGATTAATCCCGGCAACTTTGTACTCAAGCTCTTGAACTGGGATCTTCAAATACGAAGCTAGTTCCTCCGCCGTATTTTGGACACTGTGGCAAAGGCCGACCGATTTGATAGAAGTCTCTTTTTGAATGGCCAGAATAAGCATGGCCATCGGATTCGTATAGTTTAGCAGCCATGCATCTGGACAAACCTCCTCCATATCCCTGCATATATCCAATAAAACCGGGATCGTTCGCAGTGCTCTAAACACGCCTCCGACTCCAAGCGTATCAGCGATGGTTTGTTTTAAACCATATCTTTTAGGAATCTCGAAGTCTAGTAATGTTGCTTCATGCATGCCGACCTGTATTAGATTTATTACATAATCAGCGTTTTCTAAAGCTGATTTCCTGTCCAGGAAAGCCTTCACATGGGCTAGGTTGCCGTTGCTTTCAATTAATGATTTTGCCATCTTCTCCGATGTTTGCAACCGTTCAGGGTTAATATCGGTTAGTGCAAACGTTGTTTCTTTCAACTCGGGGAAGCTCAAGATATCTGATATGAGTCTTTTTGCGAAAACCACACTGCCCGCTCCAATAATCGTAACTTTCATCGCTTATACCTCCAATGTCTCGTTTAGTTATCCTTACCTGCAACAACTGCAAGCTAATCGTAAGGATCCGTTATTACTCCTACCCCGAAAAAGTCACATAACAAATAGAGAGCGAATTCCCATCCGGGTCTTTAAAACCAAATTCCCGGATCCTGGCATACCTTCTATAAAGTTAATTTGCGTCACCTTTTCCTAATTTCTCTTCACCAGTCACTTCATTCATTTGAGCAAACAACTCCTCTTTTAGCTTCTCCTTTGCCCTGCGCAGCCTGCTTTCGACGGCACTCATTGAAAGATCCAGCAACTGGCTGATTTCTTTTGCCATGTATCCCGAAATATGATGAATGATGTCAACTAGCCGGTGATTCTCATCCAGATGGTTGTACGTTATTCATAATTGTGCACCTATCTTGACAGTTTACCATCAGCCTTTTACAGAACCGGATGATAATCCTTTGACAAAGTGTTTTTGCAAGAGTAAAAACAGGATGACCATTGGCAGCACGGCCATGATCGCTGCAGCGGCAACAAGATTCATCTTGTTTGCATTTTCGCCAAAGAAGCCTGAAAGGGCAACCGTAATGGTCTTTACTTCCTCGGACTGGAGGAAGAAAATCGCGAATTGATAATCATTCCATATATAAACACATGAAATGATTAAGATGGATGCAGTCACTGGCTTTAAAAGCGGGAATACAATCTTGAAAAAGATGCCTAATGTACTTGCCCCATCGATTCGCGCTGCTTCTTCGAGTTCTTTCGGGATGGTGGAACGAATGAAGCCTGCGTATAAAAAGATCGTTAGCGGCAAATAAGCAGCCACGTTATTAAAGATTGCAATTAGACGGGTGTTCATCATCCCAATATCCACCACCAGCTGATAAAGAGGTACCAAAGCAGCTAAAGGTGGAATCACCATGATCGCGATTATTAACATGAACACAAACTTGTTCAGCCTGGTTTGACGTCTTGCAAGCGGATAGGCAGCCATGGACCCTATCAGAATTAACAACAAGGCTGAAAAAAGTGTAATAAAAGAAGTATTGAAAAACGCATTCCCCAGATTGGCCGTTTCCCAGGCTTCCAAAAAATTCTCAAAAGACCACTTCTTCGGAAAAATCCATTTTGAACTAAAATCCCCCCTTTCTTTCAGTGCGGTCGTAATCAAAATATAAAAAGGAATTAAATGAAATAACGCGACCAACAAAGCAAAAATCGTCAGGAGCACCTTTTTACTCTTTTTCATATAATCCATTAAGCTTCAACCTCCTTGCGTTTAAAGTAAATCAACGCTGAAAGACTTAAGATTAAAATGATAAGCGCCATTAAAATCCCCTGGGTCGCGGCATAACCGGCATCTTGTCTATTAAAATACAAGTCATACATGAAAGTGGACATAGATTGTGAGGAATATCCAGGCCCTCCGCCAGTAAGTGCGATAATTACATCAAATAATTTCAAGCCGCCGATGATATTAATGACCATGTTAATAGTTATAGAAGGCATCAATAGTGGCAAGGTGATATTTTTAAATTGTTGAAATGAGGAAGCGCCATCAATTTCAGCAGCTTCATAGTAGTCTTTTGAAATACTTTGCAAACCTGCCAAATAAATGATCATCGCAATTCCGACGAATTGGAATGTATTCACAAAAGTGATGATCCAGGTGTTGATGGAAGGATCGCCTAACGCATTGATCTTTTCCAGACCGAAAAAGATGAGGACATCATTTAATGCACCGCCTTGGAAGGCAAAGAAAAAGTACCATATATACCCCATAATTAAAGGACTTATAATGACTGGCAGATAAACGATCGTCCTCGTAAATGACCTGATTTTAATGTTCTGGTTTAACAATAGAGCATACAAAAGGCCAATCGCATTTTGGAGGATGGTACTTCCGAGTCCGTATAACAAAGTGTTTTTTACAACCAACCATGTATTTGCGTCTTTCAGCATTCGGGTATATTGATCAAGTCCAACATAATCATAGGTCTGAGAAAACCCGTTCCAATTGGTGAAAGAGATCTTTAACCCGTTCACAAAGGGATAAAGGATGAAGAAAGAAACCATGAATAGAGCTGGAAGGTACATCCACCACAGCGAGGATTCTCTTCTCTTTATGCGCTTTGTCTTCTTGGCACTTTGAATGGTATGTTTTTGAGCTTCAACTTGAATCACATCATTAAACCTCCCATGAAAAGGCTACTTTGAGAGGAGGCAGACGACATGGTTCTGCCTCTTCAAAATGTTAAATCCACCATACTTACTTCTGCTCTAATAAGCGCTTATACTCCTCGCCCATTTTTTTCGAAACCTGTTTCGGTGACATGGTTCCTGACAATAATTCCTGTCCGCTCGCTCCCATTGGGTCCCACATACCGCTCGGCAAATAAATACGATCAAAGTAAGGCTCTACCTTAACATCCTTATATTTTTCATAGAAATCAGAATAATAGTTTTCTGCTTCTGTGTTCGTCAAACCTGCAGGTAAAGAGGTTCCTTCGGCGATTTCCTTTACAAGATCCGGGTGAGAGATAAATTCAATGAATTTTTTCGCTTCTTCCTTCATTTTAGAATCCTTCCACACTGCTAGCGTATGACGTTCTCCGCCGATCCAGCTTGGTTCATCCCCTTCATGAATGACCGGCATTGGAATAACCCCTAATTTAACCTTAGGATTTAATTCCTCAACGGAAGGACCAAGCATACCTCCGCCAACAATGAATCCAATCTTATTCTGTGCCATTAAATCGGTTATTTGTTGATTCTGAGCTGTCAATACGTCTTCATTAAGCAAGCCTTTGTCCTGCATTTCAAGCAGCTTCTCAGGAAGATAAGTATAATTGGACCAATCGAACGATCCATCTAACAGTTCCTTTTGAAAATTATTTTTATCATCAGTAATTAACAATGGGGTGGCGAACTGATCGAAGTATTGGCCAAAAGCTCCTTTATCCGATCCAGCAAACCAAAGCGGCGTGACTTTGCCCTTTCCTTTCTTTTTGATCGTTTCCAGTGCAGTCATAAACTCATCGAAAGTTTTTGGCGGCTCAATTCCGTATTCTTCAAGTAAAGTCTCATTGTATGTAAGACCATCTTTCGCCTGATTGAGGGGATATGCGTATAATTTACCGGATTCATCTTTTAGAATCTGATTCAATGCCGGATCAAGATCTTTCACCCAATTCATATCACTTAAATCTTCCACGTATTCTCCGTAGCGATTGATCGCCCATCCGTGTGTATCAAACAAGTCAGGCATATCATTGGCTGCCATTTTTACTCGGAGCATTCCTTCGTATTCGTTAGCAGGTAAATTTTCTTTAATGTCAATATTCGGATTTTCTTGCTCGAATTTCTTTATTACATTCTTAAGTGTTTCCTGATCTTTTTCATTTGTGACCGTTGAAAATAAGGTAAGGGTTACTTTATCTCCGTTGGAGCCACCGCCGGATGTCTCATCGTTTGAACATCCTGACCCGAAAGTCGATACTGCCGCAGCAAGTAGTAGTGCTTTAAATAATCCTCTCATATTTTAGCCTCCTGTTTTTGGACAATATTAAACGACTTTTACATATCAAGCCAAGCGAGAAAAATATCGTTGTTGAGAGTTTTAGGAGGCTACTATATAATGAGTGGTAGCTCCTATATCGATGATGGAATTGGAGGTTTATTCGCCCAAAGAGTTATGTGATGCCAGTCACTGCTCTAACCAACATGGTTGGTGTAGGCGTTTAAACCTTTAGACTTTATGTTTGAATGACCCCAGAAGACTACACGATTAAATTGATAAATTTCTTTCGTCAATCACCTCCTTAAAATATTGAGATAATGGGCTACTTACCAGCTCTACAACTTTCTCTTATCACCAATTCAGTCGGAACGATTACCGTTAACGGAAGCTTCCTTCCACTCATACGATCAAGCAACAACTTCACCCCTGTTCTTCCCATTTCCGTAGTATGAATCTTTATCGTTGATAAAGGAGTGCTGGCAAATTTCGCCACCTCGATGTCATCAAAGCTGATGATCGCAATATCATTTGGAACGGAAAGCTGTACTTCCTGCAAAGCCCTTAATGCACCAATCGCCATCGGATCACTCGCCAAGAAGAAGGCTTCAGGATATCCATCCTGTTGTATCGCCTTTTTCATCAATTCATATCCCTGGGCCATCGTGTATTCCCCGACGTATACGTAGTCAGTATGGTATAGCCCTTCCTTCTTCATGAACTTCTCAAAGGTTGTCAGCCGTTGATCCTCAATCTCAACTACTACGTTTTTACAATGTTCCTTCTCAATTCCCCCAATATAGCCAATCCGTTTATAGCCAAGCTCCAGAAAGTGTTTTAACGCCTTCTCTGTCGCTTTTTCAAAATCTATGATGACAGCATCAAACTTCTCTTCATCTGGAGAATGATTGATATAGACAACGTTTTCGATTTGACTGCTTACCGTTTTTAATCCCTCTTGACTAAGCCTTCCTATGACAATCAAACCATTCAGTCCATCGATAAGTTGGTTTGTACCAGTCTCATTTATACGAAACATTGTTGTGTTAATCCCCAAGTTGGATAATTCTGCCTCAACACCTTGACGGATGGATAAGAAATAAGGATCATTTAATTCTTCCTCTACTGATTGGCAAAGGACAATTCCTATATGTAAATCTTCTTTATGTGCATCTCTTTGTTCAGTCCGTCTCTCCTGAATCGTCTTATAGCCCAGTTCTTTGGCAGCTTGGAATATCCGCTGTCGTGTTTCTGTCTGTACGGAGATTGTTTCATCATTGTTCAAAACCCTTGAAACCGTGGAAGCAGACACATTTGACAAATCTGCAATTTCTTTGATAGTCGCCATCACAAAACCCTCTTTACTAATCTTTACTTTCCAGTTCTCATCATTTTCGTTTTATTTACTAAATTATTTACTTGATTATTTGTATAATAACAGATAGTGAAAGGGCTTTCAATAAATAATTTGAATTTTCTAACACTTTTTACTATTTATTTGGATTTATTAAGAAAATTAAATATTATAATTTAGTAATTTATTTACTATAAAAAGATACCTTTTGGTTAACTGAAAGGTGTCTAGCTGGGCGTCTTCATTCTGTATTTTAAAGGGGCTTTGCTAAAGATTATTGTTGATTTTCATATATACAAATAAGGGAACTTCATTCGATTATAGAAGTTCCCATTCTTATTCTATTAAAGCTCACGTTAGATAAAATTCTATCTAAAAAAGAAAGAAACCACTAAAAAAAAATAGTAGAAATAAAACGAATAAAATCGTTAAAATTGTCAATGAAATAGTCTTCCAAATTCCTTTAGGACTTAATAATGCAGAAACAACCGATAGAATAAATAAAAATAAAACCGTTAAATAAATGAGAGTATGATTAATCAAAGCACCATATATTGTAGCTATAAAAATGAACGTTAGAATAAGTAAGACTAACGAAACTTTTCCTAAATGATTTCTCAATATAATCCCCCTAATTGAATTTCCCTAACTAAACTTTTTCTCCTATAAAGGAATAAACCACAATTCCTCAATTGGTAAATCCTGATAATCTCAATTTGTCATACTCTGCTTCTATTGAGAATTGTTCGTTCCATCAAATTTCAACAGAGTTAATTAACATCGCCTTCAACTTAAAAAGGCGACAGACACCTTCCCATTACTGGAAGATGTCTGTCGCGCTAAATTAAAATATCCGGAGTAAATTTCCACCTAATATTTTTTCCAACTCTTGATCTTTGTAGCCTCTTTTAATCAAGCCCTCTATTAATCTCGGAAGGTTTTGATGTCCATCAATCACATCAAAAGGTTTACGGGGCATGCTTACTAAATCATCTGGAGACATATATTTGAAAAAATCATTGCATAAATCCAATCCAATGCCAACATGATCAATTCCTACGAGATCAACCATATGATCGATATGATTTAAATAATGTTCCAAATCACTGTTTTCATCTTCCATGGCAACGATTATACTTACCGCATTAATCCCTACTACTCCGCCTTTTGATGCAATAGCTTTTATCTGTTCATCCGTTAAATTGCGCATTGTATCCGCTAATAACCGAGAGTTTGAATGTGAAGCGATAATAGGTTTCTTTGCAATCTCCACAACATTCCAAAATCCTTCATCGTTTAAATGGGAAACATCAATTATCATTCCAAGTTTCTCTGCCTCTTCAATCAACTGCACGCCAAAGTGGGTAATTCCTCCAGTGGTCCCTTTACTCATTTCATAACTGATGGATGCCCAAACCAAATCATTATAAAAATTTCACTATCGGTAGTTTAAGAACTTTTCACTCGTTTAAAGGGCTACAATAACCGATACTTCGCTTTTAAATTCATCATTCTTCCCTCCATTTAATTACGGTAACTTCTGTTCCTTTTCCAACTCTGGACTCGATTTTGAATTCATCCATTAACTTTCTAACACCGGGAAGACCGAAACCGAGACCGCTAGAGGTTGAATATCCATCCTTCATCACTTTAGCTACATCCTCTATTCCCCAGCCACTATCTTTGGCGATTACCTTTATGCCCACCGCATGCTCTACTAACATTTGTTCTATAGAAATCTGTCCATAATCTGCATACAAAACTATATTTCGCGCCAGTTCAGAAATGGCAGTAATGATTCTAACCTGATTTACATTTCCAAAACGAAGTGATTTTGATAATTCTCTGCCTTTTCGTCTTGCCTCTGGCTATATCCTCATTTTTATGGATATCGACTATTATTCTATGCGCCATTCAAATACTCCTTAGTAATTGACCAGTACTATTCAGGCCATTTTTTTTATTTCTCGCGCTCATATTTACAGTCGCAACACTGTCGATTTTCATAGTCTTTCGGTTTAGGTTAATCTACCGAATCTTAATCCCTACCAATAAAAAAGCCAAAAAGAAGCTGGATTACTCTTCTTTTTGGCTTATATCTAGTTCTTTTGCCTAGCTTATTACCGCCCTATATTTTTATTTGGCTTTAAAATAAAGATGATGCTGCTTCGATCTCTTTCAAAGTCCCAGTCAACAAAAAAATCCGTTAACTGTGCATCCAAATATGCTTCAAAATTGTGGCGATGTTCGTGGATAAGTCTTTTCTCAAGGTTTCGTTTTGTGACTCTCAAGGTATCCTGAAAACCGAGTTTAATTAATTCCTTCTCAATGTTAACAAGGAAGCCGGTCCTGATTATAAGTAATGTACGGGAATTAATGAAATACGAATAAATAGTATCGGGCTGTTTTTCAGCCTCTTTACTTACTATAGCAATCTCATTATGAATTTCATCTTGATTCTCGTAGGAATCTATAATAGATTGATTGTTTTTCGCACTTATGGCCACAAACATGCCAGAAGGCGAATCCAAATTCCAATCGTAATAAAATTCCTCAATATCCATTCCTATATGTATTTTTATGTATGCTTTAATCTCTTCAATTAATGTCTCCATTAACATATCCCTTGTTTTTTCAACATAGATGCTCTGTTCCTGATTGACTAAAGCTTTTTCCATCGGGGATAAGAAGTTTGTAATATAAACGGTGATAAATGGCTTATTTATACTTGCAAAAACCGATTCCGGGCCCCTTCCGAAATTCTCCCGAAGCAGCCTTCCAATATAACTGCCCAATTCTTTTTCACGATCTTTTTCCCATACATTCATATAATTCGTCCTTTGGCATATGTCTACTTTTCGATAATTTTATCCATTTTCTAGTTCTTTAAGATTAGTATAAGATGATTACTTAATGCTTATAAAGAATAAAACCCTAAATATTTTCTGTTCTTTTATTCACTAAAACAAGCCAAAAAGAAGGTCTTTGACCATGCTTTTTGGCTTACATCTAGTTCTATTGCCTAGCTTGTTTCCACCCATCATTAAGTTGGAGATTTATGTTTGTTCATTTATAGTACATTATCCGTATGTATCTTGTAAATAAGAATTTCCTTATTATTACTTTAAATTTCCTTAATCATACTTTCTCTATATGCCCATTCCATTCCTTCCCATTTTTGAAAACTTTCAAATAATTTCTTATCTGCTACTAAAAGACTTATGTGAGGTTCCTGCCTTGCTCTTTTTTTGAAAAAGTCCAGTTCACAAGAAAGATTCCAAGGAAAATCAGGAAGCCTCCCAGATAAACATACCACTGTATTACTTCGCCTAATAATACCCACCCTGCTAGAACTCCAAAAAATGGAGCTAGAAAGATAAATGCACTCGTTTTGCCTGCATCGCCTTCATTCAGCAAGTAGAACCAGATCGCAAACTGGACAATCGAAGCCATGATCGCAAGCCAAAAAATAATAAAAACGGAAGTCGGGTTTAGGATCAGCTTAGGGGTTTCAACGGTTAGCCCCAACACTAATAAAACCAATCCACCGAACAGCATCTGATAAGCAGTCAGCACCCATATATTAAATCGGCTGCCCCACTTTTTAATCAGGATTGTGGCAATCGACCACGAAATAGCGGAGCCCACTCCAAGCATTGTTCCTTCCTTCAGCTGTAAATGAAAGCCGAGAGTAATAAATACCCCTACAAATCCAATGATAACACCCGTCCAATGGGAAAAGTGATATTTAGAGCCAAGGAAAAGACTGGCCAGGATAACAACAATAAGAGGGTTGCTGAAAGTCAGAATGGAAGATTCTCCAGCCGGTATCGTTTTTAAACTCAGAAAAATGCACGCCATTACTCCAGCTGTCTGGAAGAGTCCGATAAGAAGGATTCTTCCCCAATCGGACGACAACTTAGGATGTGGTTTTTTAATGACCAGCATTGCCATGATCAAACCTGCAATCGTAAACCGCAAGCCGACAAGCAGCATAGGAGAAACATAATTTAACCCTATTTTTCCGACCGCGAACGACGAGCCCATAAGCGAAGTAGTCAAGATAACTAGCAGTATGTAATAATATCGATTCATATTCCGCTCCCCGTCATGTACCTTTACTTAATAGTCTAGAATGGATTTTAAACAAATATTAACATACCTCTTTCATCCGTGTATGTAAATTCACTTGCGGGCAAAATAAAAACCTTATCGCAAGGTTAAAACTAACCCAGCGATAAGGCTTTAAATAGAGTCATAATCTTTCAAGAGATTATTTAAAATGTTATCGTATATTTCTCTTAGGATTGGATGAAGTTGTATTGGCATCTGGCGGGATGGCGTTTCCGCGGAAGTTGGCTGCCTGTTTGACCGAGTTTGTGACATTATGGATCACTTCTCCAACATCCTGGGCCGATTCCAGCAATGGATCCACTGTCCGCATTTTATGCTTCACATCAACCGTGATTTGATTGGCTGTATGGATCAGCTCCCTGGATTCCTGTGTCAGGTCCTGAACCGCGTTCCTCACCTCATTAAGGGTCTTGTTGGTTTCTCCCAGTGTCACCATTCCTTTTTGAAGCAACCCGATTAGAAATACGACCAGCCAGATGAATGCAATAGCGATGGCAGCAACACTGAATTCAATAAGCATAGAAGCAATTCCTCCTTTTTAACCAATTTATGTACAAGCGCTAAAGATATTCCTTATAGATTTTCATTCCAATTTTCACCCAAAGACAAAAAAATACAAATGCTTATCCCCTTGCGCTCGGGAAGCAGCATTCGTATGTATCTAAAAGATAAATTCCGGTAACTCATCAATACTGCCAATGAAGTGGTGATCAGCCGTTAATTTAACCTAATCTTTACTCCTCCATTTTGTTTGGACCTGATTGTGTTTACAGGGGCATCTTCACTGGATTTAAAGTTGGATGTTCTTGCTGGATGGTCCTTACTGGACACAGTACTCGCTGCATCTTGTGGATGATGATGAGTGGTACCGGTTTCGCTTGGCGGAGCTTCGTTATTTGGAATGATACCAGACCGCTTAACCGTATCTGTTACACTGTGGATCACTTCACCTACATCCTGGGCCGATTCTAACAAGGGGTCGAATGATTTGATCTTATCTTTGATATCGTCAGTGACCTGGTTGGCGGAATGGATCAACCGTTGGGATTCCTCTGTCAGGCCAGAGACGCTGTTTCTCACCTCAGCGATTGTGCGTTGGGTTTCACCGAGTGTCTGAATCAATTTAGCGGCCAAACAAACAAAGGCAACTGAAGCACTGGCAACGCTGACCTTAATAATCATGAGCTTCCCCTCCCTTTCCCTTTCATTTTATGTACGTGCCTCAAGCTATATTCCCGTAGTTAAAGGAATATAAGGGAAGTCGGGAGGCTCAAGTATCGGGTTGATGCACTTTTTTTATTTGGAAATGATATACCAAAAAAGAGTCTTCATTTACATTTATATTCCCTTTTTTCTATTCTCCGAAATGGTTATATATCTACTGCTGCCGGCTTCCATTCCAACGATAAATAGTAAAATCGCTGCTACGCAAAGAATAATGATAGGAATCGTCCAACTATGAGTGAAATCGTGAATAAGCCCAAAAAGCGCCGGTCCAATCGCGGCCAATAAATAGCCAATCGATTGGGCCATACCGGATAACTCAGCTGCTTGATGAGCGTTTTGTGTCCGCAAAACAAAAAACATCGTGGCCAAACTGAATGCTGCTCCTAAGGCAATTCCAACGAGCACTGCGCATAATGGGGCAAATGTTGGATTTCCGCTCAACAGCCCTGCATAGGTAAGAAGCAAACAAAGGACGATGAAACCTACCAGACGTCGTTGGTTAGCAAGACGCCCTGCCCAAATTGGGATTAAGAAAGAAGCTGGAAGGCTTACAAACTGGGCCAATGACAAAAGCCAGCCAGCTGCTGAATGGCTTAATCCTTGTTCATGAAGCATGGAAGGGAACCAGGTTATTACCGTATAAAAGACTGTGGATTGCAACCCCATAAACAAAGCAACTTTCCAGGCAAGGCCGGATTGCCATACAGAACCGCCCTTTTCATGAGAACTCGTTGGCATATTTGCTGAACGTAGCTGAGGCAGCCATAATACAAGGGAAACCAGGGAAAGAAGAATCCAGCAAACAAGCGAAAAACGCCAGCCTTGGCCGAATCCCTGAGAGATGGGAATACTAATCCCTGAGGCTATCGCCGCCCATAGATTCATAGAAAGTGAGTATGTACCCGTCATAAGACCGACTTTATTCGGAAATTCCCGTTTAACTAAACCGGGCAGTAGCACATTGCAGACGGCAATAGCTATACCGAGCAACGCTGTACCTAAAAATAATGTTTCCATAGAGGGAACATAGCGGAGAGCAATCCCTGCCGCCAAGAAAATCATTGCTCCAAAGAGCGTGTACTCTGTTCCAAAACGGCGGGCGAATTTAGGAGCGAGTGGGGAAACGGCCGCAAATGCCAGCAGCGGGATGGTTGTTAACATGCCTGCTGATGCATTGGACATGTTCAATTCCGTCTTAATCAAATCGACAATCGGTCCAACACTTGTTAGCGGGGCTCTAAGGTTGGCTGCTGCGAATATGATTCCCAGGACCAACACCGAGACTGTAAGATTGGAAGAAACATGGGTATGAGTTATTTTATTTTTTGTTATCAAGTAAAATCATCCTTTTTGAGTCAAAAGCAGAAGCTGACAGTTTTGAATAAAAATCCGTGTTATAACCAAATGGCTATGACAGTTCATTCACCTTATTAACAGACTAAGATCTTAGGATTGGCATAGTTCTCCTCTAAGTAGCATTCGTTCCACAATTTCCGAAGAGTGTATCCTCTTTCATGTCACTCACACTAGAATACAACCACAAGAAATTCACCCATGCAAATGTGGCCCTTATGAAAATATATCAATCATGTCCACTTCAAATCCTCGAAGAATAAGTGAACGAAGAACATCTTCTTTGTATATAAAGGGTGTCCCATATACGTCCTCTTCTGTGAGGATATATTGCTCCACTACTCTTTCATTGGGGTACATTAATAAATACTCTTTTACTCCATGTTTTTGGTAAATGTTCAGTTTTTCAATGCGGTCTTTTTGCCACGTAGATGGAGATAAAACTTCAATAATCAGATCCGGTGCGCCGTTGCAACCTTTATCATAACGCGGTTCGTCTGGCCATGTTAAATATTCAGCATATGTTATTTTCTTAGGATTAGGTTTAATGGAACTCATTACAAACCTCTCCTTACTAACCATAGTTTATCAACATTTTAAAGATAATGATAGCCGAACAAAACGGATGTTCAAATCAGATACGAAAGAAAAATTCATTTTCAAATTTAATCACTTTCCCTATCTTCCGCGCACATTTTGACAAATTCGTATCCAATTTTACCTAAAAGGCTTCCATCTTTCATCTGTTGTACATACCCTAAACTAAAAGGTGTGAATTCAATGGAAGTATTCATCTTCTCTTATCTAGCCACTTTTTTATTGCTCTTTTATGTTGGCCTTTTAATCATCGGGGCATCATGTACGACTGTTTTGTTAGGAGTACAACTGTTCAGAAAAATAAAAGGCAACAGCTTTAGACAAGATTATACTAAGCATATAAAATAAGACACCTTCCGGTTATTTGGAAGGTGTCTTATTCATTATTATTTAGCTGCCTTTTCCTTATCTATCTCTGCCTCTTTATCACTTGCTTCCGTTCCTTTTCCTCTATCTTTTTCTTTTTTCTCGGCTTCTCTTTCTCTATCTTTTTCTTTTTCACTATCCCTCTTTTCTTCTGTTTCTTGTTCTCCTTCCTCTTCTCTTTCTTCTTTCGCCTTACCTTTCATTGTAAACTGCCAAATATCTGACACCGCTTTTCCTTTATAGGAATCAGTTGCTTTGACATACCAAGCGTAGCTATTGGCTTTATCGAGTTGCTTCCATTTAAGAGTGGCAATCTTGCCGCTATCGACATTTTTCACTGTGCCGATTTCTTTTTCTGTGAACACGGCTGCTTCGAAATAATCAGTGGCTACTTGTTTTTGTTTTGGCTGCAGATCTCCAAGTTCGATTACAAATTCATCTTTCCCCGGGTATACGGTTGGGTCATAGAAATTATACTTATCCAGATATGGTGAATATGTTTTCACATAAATCCTGTTTTCTGCTGGATTTACTTGCAGCAATCTCATAAATCCTTGCCCACCTTCAGGTCCGCCCTGATAATCGGCAAGCATTTGGTATACTTTTCTGTCAGGTGTTCCGTCACCGTTATCATCAAGATTACTGATTAAGGTTTCGCTGTCATGATAATGTCCGCTCAGTGTTGCGATTACATTTTTATTTGGAACCACCACTTCTTCAAAAACCTTATTTCCGACCGGGCTGCGGTTACCGGACACAAGCATATACTCGTGGAACGCAAGGATTGCCATTCGATCCGGATGCTTGGCGAGAACTTCATTCATCCATGCGATGTCCTCATCATTTACGCCCCAGCCCATATAGAGCATGATGTAATCATTTCCATTAGCAGAAACCAAATCGTAATGTCCGCGGTTATTCTTGTAGGATTCGCCATAATGGTCTTGATCTTTAAAGCGATTCTCACCGAAATATTTATAATATTCCGTATAGTCTCCGGTTTTATGACCGACATCATGATTTCCCGCAAGCACTCCGTAAGGGACCTTTGCGTTTTCAAGTGTCTTCATATATTGGTCGGCGTAGCTCCATTGCTTCGGATCTTCGGCTATATTAACAAGGTCGCCTGTATGGAACACATACTTAATATTCATTTTAGTTTTGTTCGCACTGACCCAGTCTGTCATTTTCTGAAAAATATGCGGATAGCTTTCAGAATAGTACTGGGTGTCGGACATCCAAATGAATGAATAATCGTAATTGTTTGAAACGGCTATTTCATCCTGAACGATCACCTGGACAGCACGGTCTTTAACAAATGCCGGTCCTGAGACGGTTCCTTTTAATTGGAAATCTTCCTTAGCGGCTACTTTTGAATCGACGGCAATCCATTTTCCTTCAGAATGGTTCCAGGCATACATCGTTACTTTTCGGCCGGAAAGGGATTTCCCGTTCCACTTTAACTCGATTTGGTCTGTATCCATCACAGCGGCATCAAGCTTTATCTCGAAACGCTGATATGGAAATTGTTCGGTGGAACTGGTTGTCGTGTATGTTCCGTCCAGCTTTTTAATGGCCTCCAACTCTATCTCGGAAAGTGCTTTTTCCCCGTCCAGTTTCATAACCTTCGGCGGTTCTGTATCAGAGGCATGCTGCGAGACTTTCATATTTGCTTTGTTTGCGGCATTGTACTTAAACCCTTGATAAAAGGAAACATCCATATTGTCGTTGGTCGGATCCGTTACTCGAACAGACATCTTCGGGTTAGGGTTCACATTTGTTTCCCCGTCCTTTGGAGTAATAACCTCAGGCTGGCGCGGCATTTCCTCTACGACCGAGAAGGTTACTTTCTTTTCGGATTTGTTCCCTGCTTTATCAATCGCAGTAACCGTAAAGACATGGTTGCCCGCAGTCAGATCTGCGGAGGAAGTCTTAAAGGGAAGTTCGATTTTCTTCCCGTCAAGATTGGCTTCAAAGCTTTCAACGCTGCTGATCGCATCATTGATCGTCGCGTTTATTTCAAAGTCTCCCTTATATTCCTGTCCCTCCAAGACGCTCGTTTCAATCTCAGGGGCTGTATTATCAACGAGGACCTTCGCTTTGGTTTCTTTCCCTTCGCTGTTAACCGCCTTTACTTCATGTTCCCCTTCTTTTTCAAGCTTCGTATCCCATTTATGTGCAACAGCATTGAATTTGTCAGAAGGTATGTTGAAGCTGAAATCGAGAAACACATGCGAACCGGCGCTGTCTCCTATCGGAAGTTCTTTGTCGGCATCTTTAAAATTCGGATCATAAATCGTTGTGCCATCGGACAAAACAAGGCGGACATTCTTAATATAAAAATCGTCCCGGTTCTCTTCTGAAACCGGATCAAAAGGAGAAACCTTTGTCCCGGACCTTACGGTGATGACTGTATCTTCATTGATTTGCATTTTATCTGGCGGGATTGGAACCGACATCGTTTCAAAGCTGTTTATGGTATCATCAAAGATTTTTAATGTCTCATCTCCCATGGTCACACCATTTTGGAAATAAAGATTCGTCTTCTTTACATCAAAAGCAAAATACGCCCTGTTCTCCATCGATTTGAAGGTATGATTGATTTCTTTGTTGTCGATTAAGAGCTTCGGCTGTTCACTGTCATCGGTTGCTTTTATTGTCTTTTCGCCGGATAAAAGGTCATGATCTTTTACGTTTAACCGCAATCCTGTCGATGACACTTCTCTTGTAATCGTTACTTTTTGTTTTTCAGTAGAGACAGTGTTGGCTCCATCGGAGGCGGTTGCATAATATTCAATCCAGTCCTTCCCGATCAGTTCAGGCGAATAAACGGTATGATGGTAAAGCCCATCATCATAATTTTCTCGAAGATAGATTTTCTTATAATCATCAGCACCATTTGTCCGGTAATAGAACGCCAGCGTCTTAACACCTCGGTTATCCTTCGCATCAAAGCTGATTTTCAAATTGTTTTCTTCCTTCACTGCTTGTGTTGGCGAGATCAGTTGAAGCGTCGGGTTTTCTGAATCTGCAGCTGTATTTACAGGCGCTTTGGGTATTTGAATACCTGCCACTTTACCAGGTGTCGCTTGTTCTTTTGCGCTGCTGATTTTGGTCATATCGATGGAGCCTTCTGTCGGGAACCGGTAAAGGATTCCTTTGTTTGCGGCGGAGTCGTTCACATTCGGCTGGTCATTGTAAAAAGCTCTCGATATTTCCTTGCCCGTGTTTGTGGCAATGACAATCCCACGGTGGCTGCCGTTCGCCATGCCTCCGGAGTGGATACGGACGATATTCTCATTTTCTATCAATTGGCTTCCGAAATGCTTGTTAAAATCAGCGACTGTTTTCGAACCGTTATCAGCGTTAATGATCCAAAAGACAAGCGATTTCTTTGAAGGAATCAAGACATCCTCTTTATCAGAAGGCCACACTAAATCTGCCTCCGAACCCTCTGCCGGGTAACGGTACTGAATCTTGTAATCCTTGAAATTTACAGGTTGATCACTATTATTGTAAACCTCAATAAACTCATAGCCATCAAGCTTACCGACATTGGTTGAATCCGGAACGACTTCCGTGACAAGTAATGGAGGAACTTTTTGTGTATCGTAAGGCGGTTGTTCGATTGCAGCGGTATAGGTTTCGGTTTTGCTTGTATTGATTCCATCTGTTGCTTCTATATAATAGGAAAATGTTTCAGACCAAAGCTCGTTTTTAGGGATGACTGCCTTATATATCTGTTCATCAGCAGAAAGTGCCATTGGTGCTTGCAGGTAAGGACCTTCTTCATCCTGCTTATAAAAGAGTGTCCCTCTATCCACTTTATTGTTATCGGTAACTTTTGCAGTTATCGTCAGATCATTTGCAGAACTCCCTCCCGTTACCGGCTCGTGTGTGATTACGGGTGCTTCTTTATCAGCAGGTTGTTCTGGTTGGACGAGTTGTAACGGATCAACCTTGCCAACAGTCGGCTCAGATTTCTTCAGGAATGTTTCCATGTCATGGCCCGATGAAGGCAGCTTAAAATGCGCGGACAACCCATCACCGATATCGTCTGCCAGATAGGTTGATGCACTGATCGCGTTTCCGCTGTTATCCTGAACGACAATCGACCGGTTTCCTCCATTATAAAAACCGGAGAAACCCGTACCTTTGAATTCTAAAATAGACTCCGCATTTATATCTGCACCATAGTGAGTAAGAAAATCCGCTTTATTTTTACCGCTTTTGTTATACCAGAATACAAGAGTCTGCCCCTGGTCGATGGTGTGTTCCCCGACGGAAAGCGGTACGTTCGATCCCGATCCATCGCTGTATGTATAAAAGTATTTATAATCTGCTAGATTCAGCGGCTGCCCGCTGTTGTTATGTACTTCAAAAAACTCGTAATCATCTGCCCCCTTATTATTCGGCATAATCTCGGTAATCACCAGTCCCTGTTTTTCCGCGGCCGACACGCTTTTTTGGAAGGCAACAGGTGTGAAAATTCCTGTAAAACTTAAAATAAAAGCAAGAAACATTACCAGAGGTTTTCTTAATCCTACCCTTTTCATCTTCATCCTCTTTCCCCAAATAATAGTTTTATCAAAATAAGTCTAATAATGGTATATGAAGGAAAAACGAAAGAAATGTAAATAGACTGTAAATGAATAGAAAACAGGTACAAAGCCCCTACTAAATTAGAGTACTAACTAACTATTTCACCATCTCGTAATATTCTTGCTATTAAACTTTTACCTTTGAAGGGATAAAAATTAATATTCCGTTGCTACGCTTGAAAAGTAGTTTAATAGAGATGGGAGATGTGTAAATTGAAAAGAAGATGGATGTCGGCGCTTGGGGCGCTGGTAATCGGAATTGGTGTGATGTCAGGTGGGGAAACTGGAATGGCAAAGCAAAAACATAAGGATATCGTAAATGTATCCCATCGTGGTGCTTCCGGCTATGCTCCGGAACATACGATTACAGCCTATGAAATGGGCGAGAAAATGCACGGGGACTATATTGAAGTAGACTTACAGATGACGAAGGATGGCAAATTAATTGCCATGCACGACGAAACGGTAGATCGGACAACAGATGGTACTGGCCGGGTAAAAGATTTCACTTTACAACAAATTAAGCAGATGGATGCAGGCAGCTGGTTTAACGAGAAGTATCCGCAATACGCAAATCCAGCCTATGTGGGATTACAAGTGCCAACGCTGGAAGAAGTGTTTCAGAAGTTTGGAAAGAATGCTAATTATTATATCGAAACGAAGTCACCAGAAGTGTATCCCGGAATGGAAAAAGAACTATTACGTCTCGTAAATGAATACAAAGTCAATAAAAAGACGCTGTTAGTTCAGTCTTTCAGTTCAGCCAGTTTGCTAAAAACGAAAGAACTGGATCCATCCATAAAGCTCGTTCAATTGCTTTCTTACAGAAGCAATGCCGTGATTACCGATGCTGAAATTGCTGCCATTAAGCAATATGCAATCGGCGTTGGCCCGAACTATACGTATCTGAACCAGGAATATGTACAAAAAGTAGTCAATAACGGACTAGCCATCCATCCATACACCGTCAATGATAAGGAAACGATGAAGAAGCTTATTGACTGGGGTGTCACCGGAATGTTCACGAACTTCCCGGACAGGCTTCATGAAGTGAAGAAAGGAAAGTAGGGCTTTTTTATGGATAGAGCAACAGCTTATAGATTCACGCTGTTGCTCTATCCATTTTTGATATCTTTTTAAAGGATTCCTAATTAATTAAAACCTCTAATCCCCTTATGAAACAATAACCCCACCGAGATTAATAATATAATAGCGCATAAGCTTACCAATGTTTCTATTTCCCCTACCCCTTCTGCTAACCAGCCCGTCAGCAGATAACCCACTGGTAGCAAGGCAAACGAACCTAAATAATCAAGGCTCGCAACTCTTCCGAATTTCTCTTCCGGGACGATTTCCTGCAAACTTGTTTCCCAGATCAGTCCAAACAGCATGATCCCCGCTCCATCAATAAACATCAACAGCATTAATAATGGAACGCTCGATACGAATGGCGTCAGAAGCAGTGCCAGCCCGCTTGCGGCCACGCCGGCATAGGCCAGTATTCCCCTCTTTCTCCATTCTTTCCTTAGTCCAAAAATAATCCCCGAAACGATGGCTCCCGCCCCTGCAGAAGACAGAACAAGTCCGTACACTACAGGTTCGAATTCATGATGGATATTAATCATCCACGGCAGCAATACCTGGGTGACCCCTCCTGCACAAATATTAATAAATGAAAATGCGAGAATTGTGATCCAGAGCCAGGATTGTTGTTTGATGACATCAATCCCTTCTATGAAATCTTGTTTTATTGAATTTTTCTCTTGTGGATTTACCGTAGTTTGCTGAAAAGATAAAGAACGAAGACTGATTATAAAGAACAAAGACACAATATATGTAAGCGCATCTAACCCAAAGCCCCAGCCTGCCGAAAAAGAAGTTACGATCACTCCACCTAGCACTGGACCAAATAATCTGATTCCTTGCTGGCTTACCTGTGTTAAAGAATTGGCCGCGTTACGAATATCTTTAGTGAATACCTTTGCCCGAACAGACGAATACGCCGGAAGGAAAAACCCATCCATCAAGCCCATAAGGAAAATCAAGATAAAAAGATAGGTCATATTGAGCTGGTCCGTGAACGCTAATATAGAAAGGACACCCATAATAATAAACCGAATGATATCAACGGTTAACATGATATGTACTCTGTTCAGCTTATCGACTAGTATGCCTGCAATCGGAAGCATGACCACATTAGGAAGCATATATAAAGCCATCACGGTTCCCATCATCGCTGTCGAATTCGTCAGTTCAAATACCACGATCGGCAAGATGACCATCGTGATCGAACTTCCCAGTATGGAAAAGAGCTGGCCAAAAAATAAGGCAGTGAAATAGCGCGATTTTTTAAAAGGTTGAAAAATAACCAGACCCTGGCCATGAGCCTGATTTGTTTGGATTGAACTCACTATATCCCTCCTACGATTACTCATTCTTCCATTAATATTATCATTTCATGGAATTTATTTCTTAAATATTAATGATATAGTACGAACTTCCACTAACAGCTTTATGAAGTAAGAAAAGGAAAACAAAGAAAAAAACCCGCCGATTGGCGAGTTTCATTATATTAATGCATTTTTTCTTTTAGTTGCATTTTTTCTTTATCATCGTCTTCGTGTTCTACTTTTTGTTGCTTGTAATTTCCTGCTAGGATAATACCGAGCACGACGACTGCTTCGAATCCGTATTTTACAAATGAATTCGTAAAGTAATCATGCATGAACGGTTCAGCGACAATCATCTTGGCAGCGGTCCATCCAAGGATCGCAGCACCGATTGTAATAATAAACGGAAAACGTTCGATTAGCTTAAGGATTAATGTGCTGCCGAACATGACGACCGGAATCGAAACCAACAGTCCAATAACAACGAGCAGCATGTTTCCGTGTGAAGCTCCGGCTACAGCCAAAACATTGTCCAATCCCATTAAGGCGTCCGCAATAATGATGGTGCGGATGGCTGCCCACATGGAATCAGCCGCTTTCACCTCATGTTCTTCTTCCTCCAGCAACAGCTTATAAGCGATCCATACGAGCAGTACGCCGCCTACTAAATGCAAGCCAGGTACATCCAATAAGTATACAACCAGCAGCGTCAAAATACTCCTTATGACAATGGCGCCTATAGACCCCCATAGAATTACTTTCTTTTGCTTCTCTTTAGGAAGCTTCCGTGCTGCAAGCCCTATAAGTATAGCGTTATCTCCGGCAAGTACCAGATCTATCATTATGATAGACAAGAGCGCCGCTAGAAATTCACCTGATAATATTTCCAATCTAATTCCTCCCTTTCATCCCAAAAATAAAGAGACCCTTGCCTTTGACGGCAAAGGTCTCGCTGAGCACTAAACAAAAGCTTAGGCCAATAAAGCCGGTGGAGAAATCCCACGTAATGACGACTTTATTTCAGGTTATACCTGACGCTACTCCCCTTTACGGGAAAAGCTATTAAGTTATTAAAAATACAAAAATCAATTCAACTATTCTATTTTAGCAAAAAGAATAGAGTAGTAAAAGAGAAATGTATTAATAGATTAGAAAAATTATTGATTCACATGGGTTAGCATTATACCTTATGAACGATGTCTACCTTCAAAAGAAATATACAAGCATAAGCGTGATGATTAATGATTGGGCTGATGTGATCATAAAATCATTTTTCCAGTATGTCTTTGAAAAAGGACTTAAAATCCTTGCTATCAAAAAACTGCATAACCATATACTTAAAAAGCTAATAATAAAACCCATCATTCTCCCCCTAATCAAATCAGAAAAGGCTCCACTTAAATACATTTGTCCATCTATATTCTACCATTATTTCTAAACTATTAATCAAACACCATATAAAATCCACAATGTTTACTCATGGCTATTAGCCATAATTAGTAGTAAATTAGTGCCCATAATTTCGAAAACGTTGAAAGATTTTTCGAATTACAACGAATAAAAAACACAAAAGGGGCTGCCATCCGCAGCCCGCTTTTCCATATACTCATCATTCGTGCTGGTCTTTATCTTCGAAGTATGCTTTCATAATTCCCTGTCCAATCTTCTGGCTGATTGGATGGGAGTTTGTTCTGGCATTTGGAACGACGACTGAAAAAGCGACTTCAGGATAGTCGTAGGGAGCATATCCTACCAGTGTCAGGTTGTTCGTCGGTTTATCTGTATACGTCTTCCGTAATTCGGGGTCATAGTAAAAGGATTCTGCTGTTCCCGTTTTACCGGCTATTTTGTAGCTTTTGTATGGCGGTTTATTGAAATAGGAGGCAGCCGTTCCGCCTTGTTCGTGAAATACCTTGCGAAATCCTTCCTGCACACGTTCAACCTCATGTTTATCCATGTCGATCCGATTCAGATAAACCGGAGGAACACTTCGGAAAACGACAGGATCCTGGCCTTCCATTTCCGGTTCGCGGATCTCCTTAAGCAAGTGAGGCTGCACCCGATACCCTCCATTAGCAAGGGTTGATATGTATTGTGTCAATTGCATCGGCGTGTACGTATCATATTGGCCGATTGTGAAATCGAGCAAAAAGCCAGGTGATTCTCCTTGGCCGCGATATCCGTTCGCTTCATTCGGTAGGTCGATTCCCGTCTTTACCCCTAATCCGAATTGTTGGAAATAATAGCGAAATGTTTCAAATGCTTTCGAATCAAGCGGAAGTTTCATGTTTCGATGATAGGTCTTCCCAAGCATGCTCATAGCCGTCTTGAACATATAGACATTGGAGGATTGCTTCAATGCAGTCTGGTCAGTGACCATCCCCATCGTCCATACCGACTTCTTGACCGGGGTACCCAACAGATAGATCGGCTCATCCAGGAAAGACTGGCCCGGCTGGATGGCTCCGCTCTCATAGCCGGAAAGTACCGTCGCCCCCTTAACGGATGATCCCATTTCAAACGATGAGTTGACGCTGCCGAGGGCATAATCGACCGCCTCCCACTTTCCGTTGATTGCTTCAATCTGTTTCCCGGCCATCGCCAGCACTTCTCCCGTTACCGGATTCATCATCACTACAAAGGCCTTATCCAGAAATGCTCCCCCGCCGTTCCTCCTTGCATCAATCAGTTCAGCGGTAAGTATCTCTTCCACCTTCTTCTGTAGATCTATATCAATCGTCAGCATAAGATTCTTACCCGATTCACCCGCAGAGACTTTGTGAGTTTTCACAATGTCTCCTTTTCTGTTGGTTTCAATTTCCGTCACGGATTTCATGCCCCTGAGGACATCTTCATATTGAAATTCCAGTTGGCTTTTTCCAACCCGGTCATTCCTGCTGTAATCTTTTGATAAGTAATTGTCCAGCTTTTCCTTCGGAATTCCTTCCTCCCGGGATGTCGTGCTTCCCAATACGGAACGGAATAATTCCCCATACCGATATGTCCTTTCCCAATCGGTTATAATATCCACTCCAGGCATTTCATCCAGTGCCTCACTCACTCGTGCCACTTCCTGATTTGTCACATGTTCATCCTTGATAGGCTTAGGGTTAAAGGCATAACCTTTCTTCATTTCTCTAAAAATGGCGAGAACCTTCTTTTCGTTATTTTTGATTTCTTTTAAATCGGATTCTCCAATCCGGTCCAGTTGCATTTGATAACGTTCCTTATCTGTCAGTTCTTGGCTCTGCAGTTCCTGGTCTGTCAGCTTCTTCAACGCTTTATTTGGACGGGTCTCAATCCAGTAATCCTTCATGTCCCGTTTTGTAATCTTATCTGTTTTGATCGATATATATGTTGAGAGTTTCTTAGCCACTTCCAACAGGTCCTGATCCGTTTCATCTTCCCTTTTTATATAAACAATGATGTTTGACGCTTCATTATCGACGATCACTTGATTGTTCCTGTCGAATATTTTTCCTCGCGGAAGGGGATATCTCACTTCCTTCACATTGGTGGCATTCACTTTCTGCTCGTACATTTCTCCTTCGTAGAGCTGCACATAGGCCAGTCTGAAGATCAGAACGGTAAACAACACAAACACAAATGCCGGGATAAATTTCAGACGGGCCGATGCCGCCCGCTTTTTCTTTTTAGCCTTCTGCTCCTCCTCCACTTCCTGTCCCCCCGTTCTTTTTCAGATTTTTTCTTTTCTCGTCGTCAGGCTGACACAAGCAATGCCGACGATGCAGAACAATCCGAGTGTAAGAGGTTGTGGGAAAATAGTGTAGATCATCGTGCTAATAATCACCGGCACAACACGGATGGCGCTCATTCTGTCTCTCCGCTTACTCACCTTACACAACCCCTTTTCTTTTAGTATTTCTACAATCAGCGGATGAAGATAAATCCCACTGACGGAAGTTCCGATTATTCATTCTCAGCGAAATACTGATCCAGCACAGGTTTTACTTTCGCTGTCACATAATGGCTTCCACCGCGATTTTTTACATCCTCCACAACGGCTGTCAGCAAGATGGATGGACTCTTTGTATCAAACACGACAACAAAACCATTCTCCGTCCCGTCTTCGCCCTTCTTGCTCTTCAGCTCTGCGGTCCCCGTCTTTGCCGCAAGAACCTCTTTTGCCGTCTTAAGATTATGGGCAGTCCCGTCTTCACGCTCCACTACCTGAATCAAAGCCTTTTGGACAGCTGAGGCAACGTCACTGGAAATGACCGATTTGCGGACAGACTCCTTTTCATCCGCAACCAAAACAGGCATCACCATATTTCCGTCATTTACAAACGGTGTGAACGCAGTCCCTAAATGGACCGTTGACATCAGAACTTCACCCTGTCCATAAGCAGAATCAGCGAGCAATACTTCATTGTCGATTCCATCATTGGACAGCTGGCTCTTTTTCAAATGAATTGGTAGCTGAAAATCCTCCTGGAACCCAAATGACGATGCATTCTTCTCAAACTGAACAGCTCCCATTTCAAGGGCTTCCTGGGCGAAATAGATATTATCGGAATAGGCCAGCGCATCCACCATGTCCACCGGATTTGCTGCCTTAACGCGGGTGACATAATAGCCTCCCCAGCTTTTGTCCTTCTTCCACTGCAAGCCGGATATGTCCCGTTTCTTCTCCGGGAATGTCGTCCCAGCGGTGAGTCCGGAAGCGGCAGTAATTGCCTTGAAGGTTGACCCTGGTGCATACAGGCTGGAGAAACGGTTCAAGAATGGAAGTTTTGGATTTTCACTGAATGCTTTCCACTGCTTCTCCGTCATCCCGCTCACCATTAGATTCGGATCAAAGGACGGATAGCTGACGAGCGCCAACATTTCCCCGGTCACCGGATGTATCGCCGACACCGCGCCGGCATCTTGCTTCATCGCTTCATATATATGACTCTGCAGTGCAGCATCAATCCTCAGGTTTATATCTTTACCATCAATGGTATCCACTTTTTTAAGAATGCTTTTCTGTTCGCCCTCCTCGTTCTTTATTTGAATGATGCCGCCCTTCTTTCCTCTCAATTGCTTTTCATACACTTGTTCTAGTCCAGACTTTCCGATATAATCATCTGACGTGTATTCATGGTCGGCGCCCTTTTCGAGGTCTTCACGCGTTACTTGCTTCACATAGCCAACCAGATGGGCACTGCTTTCTTTTTCAGGATAATACCTCATTCTTTTTGTCTGGAAAGCGACTCCGGGCAGAGCCTCAACGATACTTTCCGGATGAAAATCTGCAGGCATAGCAGCAATCGGAACGAAGATATCATCGGTCACCCATTTCTGATCAAGTGCCTTTTGAAAGGTTTCTTCCGGAATCTTGAAATAAGTGCTCAGTATTTTTATACCAGCTTCCTTGGACTCTCCAAGCTTCCCTGGGATGATCCCTATTTCATACACATCCATATCCAATGCGAGCGGGTTTCCGTTACGGTCAAGGATCGCACCCCGCTCCGGCAAAAAGGACTGCGCGCTGACTTTATCTCCTTTTTCCATCCCGGCGAAGATCAAAGACGGATTCCATTTCACCTTCCATACCTTCCCGTCAGACGACTCTTCTTCTATAAAAGAAGTTTGATAGAACGCTGTTATCTCTCCAAGAAAAGTATGTATTTTTACCTTGAAGCGTCCCTCATACGTTTCATTATCCTCGTCGTAAAGCAGCTCCTTGGATAAAACGTCGATTGAAGAAGACTCAATGCCTGAAAAAATCGCCCCATATTTATCTGTCAAACTCTGTTTCGTATAATCGAAGGTTTCCAATTCCCCCTCTGAAATATGCTTCAGCATTTCCTGATAGTTCTGTTCAGAAAATTGGCTGACATATTCATTAAAAACTTCTTCCGGGGTTGCCTGATTCGCATTAACGTAACGCCACAGAAGCAGGCTTCCAGCTGTCAATGCCACAACCAGCAGCAATATGGTTACTTTCTTCATTGTTATCCCTCTTCCTGAATTGCAATTTTGATTTTCAAACCATAAATCTTACATCTGTAATTTTTGTAAGTATTACATATGTAAGATTTCAAGTCAATACTTTTAGTCGTAAAGTAATAGCTTATAATTTAACTATTACGATTGTAGGTTTTATGGACGAAAGAGTAGTATACTAGCAGAATCTCTTTCCAAATACTTTTTTGTTTCTCCTACTCTTTTTCATTCAATTTACAGAAATGTATCACCTTAAATCTTACATACGTAATATTTGTGATCAATGTTTTGTTTTATTGACTTCTTAAAATACGAACAATATAATTAAAATATTACAAACGTAAGTTTAAGGATGGTTCTTATGAAAAAATTACCTCAAATATCAGAAGCTGAATTAGAAGTGATGAAAATAATCTGGAAACACCCTAATATCAATACAAATCAGGTTATTGAGAAGTTATCCAAAAGTAGTACATGGAGCCCTAAGACCATTCAAACCATGTTGTTGCGGCTAATCAAAAAAGATGCACTGAGCCATTATAAGGAAGGTCGTGTATTTGTTTATACACCGAATGTAGCTGAAAGTGACTATGTAGAAATTGAGAGTCGCAGTTTTTTAAATCGTTTTTATAATGGGGCTCTTAATTCGATGGTATTAAATTTTTTGGAAAAAGATCAGCTGTCCGATGATGAAATTAATGAGTTGTATCAAATTTTAGAAGAACGTAAGAACAGAAAGAAGGAATAATATGGACAGCTCTTTCTTTAGTCTCTTTATTGTCAGTAATATCATATTGTCCGTGATTTTTTGCATCATTATTTTTATAAAAAAACTAATAAAGATCCAAATAACTGCAAACACCCAATACTATGTGAGTGTGATTTCTCTTTTGACATTGATTGCTCCTTTTCTCCCCTTACATTTACTAAAACTAAACTCTGTTTTTGACTGGATGATCAACTTGGGACCAGGTCACACAAAATTATCTGAGATTGATTCTGCAGGTAAAACGACAGAAACAATTTCTCAAAATGGAAATTGGCTGCAAGATTTTTCTATGTCAATTGAGCAATCGTCTCTTGGAATGATGGATTATGTCTTTTTCATAGTGTGGATATCAGGAATGATTGTTATGCTTATTGCTACTTTATATAGCAATCTAAAAATCGACAAAATTAAAAAAACCCTGCAAATAGTTGAAAACACGGAGTTATCAACACTTTTCTATAAAAGTAAAGAGGAAATACATCTTAATAAAAAGGTTGTTTTAGGATATTCCTCATTGATAAAATCACCCATTACCTTTGGGATTATCAAGCCATATATCGTTATACCAAAAGATATTTCCATGCTTTCTAACGACGAGATGAAATATGTATTACTTCACGAGTTGTACCACTGTAAACGCAGAGATATGCTCGTAAACTATTTCATGTGTCTGTCCAGAACGGTTTATTGGTTTAATCCTCTCATATGGTATTTCTTACGGGAAATGAAAACAGAGATGGAGATTTCTTGCGATTATGCAGTTTTAAAAACGCTGGATAAGGAGTCACACCTTAAATATGGCGAGGTTATTCTGAAATTTGCTTCTCTTTCGCAGAGAACATCACCTTTGTTAGCTGTCTCGGAAATCAGCAGCTCATTTAAACAAGTAAAAAGGCGTATTGTGACAATCGGAAATTTTCAAGAAGAATCATATCGGTTAAAGATGAAAAGTGCTCTGGCCTTCATCATTCTTCTTGCGATCATTTTGACTAGTATTCCTTCTATATCCGCATTGGCTGTGAACAAAGAAACACATCCTTTTTCCGATACCAATGTAAGTGTCATAGAAACACATCCCTTGTCTCATGCCAATGTTGCCTACAAAGATTACAGCAGCTTTTTTGATGAACTTTCAGGGAGTGCTGTACTGTATGATTCTAAAATGCAACAGTATACGATATACAATAAGGATGAAAGCACTACGAGATTCCCGCCTGCTTCCACATATAAGATATTCAGTGGATTGTTTGGGCTGGAATCCGGGATTATTACAAGGGGAAATTCTCAAATGACTTGGGATGGTACCTTGCATCCGTATGAGGAATGGAATCAAGATCAAGATTTATTCTCTGCCATGGAAAACTCCACCACATGGTATTTCCAAAATCTTGATCAACAGATGGGTAAAAAGAAATTGCTGAATTACTTTAAACAGATAAATTATGGGAATGTTGATTTATCGGGCAATCTAACTAATTATTGGCTAGATGAAGACTCTCTAAAAATTTCTCCTGTTGAACAGGTAGATTTAATGAAGAAGTTTTATAATAATGAATTCGCTTTTGAACAATCCCATATTGAAACTGTGAAAGACTCGTTACTTTTAGAAGAATCCAATGGTAATCTATTATCAGGAAAAACGGGAACTGCAGTTATAAACGAGGAAAATGTGGCTGGTTGGTTTGTGGGATATGTAGAAACTGTAGATAATACGTTTTTCTTTGCCGTCCATATTCAAGGTGAAGAGCAGGCTGGCGGAAGCTCCGCTGCCAAGATCGCACTTTCTATTTTGGAGCAGGAAGGCATTTATTAATCTGTTATGAAATGATTTCACATCAGTTTTTCTTATGTTATACAATCGGTGGTATCGGAATAACGCCATTAGAAGATGAAACGCAGAGTAAAATCTGCGTTTTTTTCATTTATAAAAAGTAAACCTTCATCTGGTTAATAATATAATAACAAAACCCCCATTATTCTCTCCCTAAATCATCGAGGCCTTTTGTTCCCAATATGAATTCTGAGCATATACTTTATTGTTCCCTTCAACAGGGTAGTAAACAAAAATATCGTAGTGAGTGACTTTTGACTATAAATTATTCAATTCGAAATTCATGTATTTTAGTAAGGAGAGATCCACTTTGCAAACTCGTCAGCAAACCATGGTTAGTATTCCATCCCCATCACAATGGGGTATCCACGCTGATATAGCTGGCAGACCGATTGTTTGGGGTACAATGATCATTAATTCTATTACGGATAACAGGGTAATTGGTACGATTAATTTTCGCGGTACAGCTATTCCTATCAACGGAAATTGGAATGAAAACACCAGGCAAATAAGTTTCGATTCACCTTATGCCACGTATTCCGGAAACTTGTCAATATTTGATGATCCTGCGATTAGAGTTCGACATTATATGTTAAGTGGACGGCTTATAATGAAACCACCCTCCTTACAGGCAGGCGAATATGGCACCTGGGTTGCTACAACCGATAGACCTTTAACAGGAGCTCCTATTAGCAGTGATGCTTTGCCTCCTGTTGGCGCCTTTTTGACATCGGATATTCTGTATGGGGATGATAGATAGAATGATGGGGGATTTTATTTATGACCCATACAAATTTACTTTAAAATACTCCATTTTTAGGATGGAACTTTTCGCACAAATCGTATAAAGGACGATTTGTTTTCTGGTTATTCGGGGTTACTATAACTTGTAAAGTAATTCTCTGCACAAATTCTTCCTGACTCAATCAGTTTTAGCTTTGTTTCAGGAAGAATATCAAAATCAACTGCCGAAACATCAAGTGAATCGATATAAATGGTACGTGCTGAATCATTTTCGTTCAAATGCATATTTCTTTGACTCCTCATGATAGACCTCATTAAGTGCCATGTAAAATCAGATAAGTCCTTTATTTCGTGTCTCTTTGGTGAAGTATTATGCATATAAGCATTTATATCATCTTTAGATTCTAAACGAATTCCCAGTGTTTCTTTATTATAAACACGTGTATCATGTGGCCCGTCTCCTGACAAAGCATTATTGGTAGCTGCATAATAATTCGGTATCGAATAATGCTCTTCCTTTTTAACGTACCTTTCCCAATCGAATGATCTGATAGGGTAATTATCTAGAATTCCCCCATCTACATAAATGTCATCATTCCATTTCACTGCCTCAAAAAAGAATGGAATGGACATTGAAATTCGGACAGCCTTAGCAACAGGCATGTCTGGGCTCTTTTCAAATGAGAATGTCTCAACAAGATGTGTCGAGATATTTGTCCCTTGAAAATAAATCTCCTTAAAATGATCGCTTTCCATTCGATCATGGATGTCTTTAAAAGTAGTAGCTTTGTCTCCTGTCTTTTCCTCAACGATAGCTTCTATCCAATTTTCAAAATGGTCACCTTTAAACCATCCATAACCATGAGATAATCGAATAGCATCTCTAACAGGACCTATAGTATCATCCTTAAACTTCCTAAAGTCTAAGACGCTTAATATGTTTTCCAATTCGGAGATTGAATAGCCTAATCCTAGAATAAGTGCCGTAATTGCACCCGCAGAAGTACCTCCGAATCTTTTAACATTCTCGAGTGTGTGCTTCTTTTCTAATACTTTTAATGCCCCAACAAATCCAATTCCTTTAACTCCCCCGCCTTCAAATACAAGATTCCTAAAGGGATAAGTCATAAAAACACCTCAATCTTTTATAGGTTATGAAATCAAACTGTTTCAATAATGAATGCTTAATTATTAGGTAAAGACCAGACAGAATATTATTATTTTCTGATGATAATGGACTTATACTTAAAAAGCTTAAGAAAGTAAATAAACAGGGTAAAAAGTTCTTATACTTTTATCATCAGGGCTTCTGAATAACTCAAGTTTGTAATGCACGTTATTAATTAGAGCATCCCTTAGGCGAATACCCTTGCACATACAGTACCTAATGCCAGAATGCCTTCAGCACTTAACCCAACAAAAAGGCAATGTTCATTAAGTACAAATTTCAGTATTGCGGTTTAACTTGATGAATCGTTCTTCATGCTAAAGCCGGCCATAATTGCCATGAATACCTGAAATGTTAAAATTAATTTCTGTTTTTTGGTTAATATAAGAACATCGTTTTCAATTGATCCTATACCGTTGTTCGTTCATTAGATCTAATAATACTGCTTTTTTAAATCGAATAATCACTTATCTGCTACCAATCCAAGGAGGATGACAACATGGAAAATCGCTCAAATACAAACCAGCACCAGACCAGCGAGATCCAAAAGGAAGTATTTGAAGACTATACGTGGAAATGGTTCTTTGCGAAAGAAGCAGAAGGCCTAACGGCAAGCAGTCCTGGCTTGGAATATGCTCATTTCATGAAAAGACATTTTGGAATGGACATTGATTATAAAAAGCTTATTAAAAGCTCAGTCGACGAAATAGGAAAACTGCTCAATACAGACATTGATCACGGGGTAATCGAGGAGCTTATTGACAGGTGCGTGGATATTAGGCGCCAGTATGTAGCATATTCACAAACTAAAAAAGAAGGCGACCCCGGAGTGATTAAAACACAACATAACAAATTATTAGAACTTGAAAAAGCGGCAGGCACTACTGTAAAAGAAACAGTGAATCAATTTGATATTCCCCAGGTGTTAGGTCCGATCGCAATGGCCTGTTCTCTGCACCTTATGGCCATTATCGAATTACTTCCTAATTCGGATGAATATGACAAGACTTTTGCACATTTCGCTAAGGAATACGGTAATTTGTTAGAAATGGGAGCCCAACAGTTTTATAATCAGGTTCCAGATGAGAATAAAGTTTCAGCCACAGATGAACGTGATGTATTTTTGAATCTCTCTAACGCATTAAAGCTTCTGCCCAAGAAACATATCATTTAATGCCTTTATCTTATGCGGTCATAATCGTCATGTTACTTTGGTGATTTATCTAAGATGTAGAATGCGAAATAGACCGTCTGTTGACGGTCCACTTCTTCATAAATTCCTGTAATAATAAAAAGGGTTTTCCTTATTTATTGGTACACTCCCACTCGTATCTTAATCGGAATTCTTCTTATCCTATTACGAATCAGCCCATTGCTATCGGCCCTTCTGCTAAAACAGGTCCATATCACGGTTAATAACTCAAACTTAATACTAAATTCCTACCCATCTATTAAAAAGATTTGCCTCTATGCCAAATTGATCCAAAGCTTTTTGTACACTTTGGTCTATGATGTCATCAACTGTTTTTGGAAGGTGATAAAAAGATGGTACAGGTGGGAGAATAATCCCGCCTATTTGCGTGACCGTCGTCATATGGTTTAGATGACCAAGGTGAAGCGGGGTCTCCCGGACCATTAATACTAATTTTCTTCTTTCTTTTAAACTGACATCGGCTGCCCTGGTCATGAGGTCAACATTAAACTGTTTGCGATTCCGGAAAGAGTTTTAATCGAGCAAGGTGCAATAACCATTCCATCAACCTTGAATGATCCGCTGGATATAGCGGCACCGAGATTCTTATTATCGTAAACTTTAGTGGCTAACTGTTTTACATCCTCTACCTTGTATTCTGTCTCGTATTCAATGGTGGTTCTTGCTGTTTCGCTAAGGATGAGATGACTTTCTACTTTTACTGCCTTTAATGCTTCCAGTATACGAATCCCATAAATAGCTCCGCTCGCTCCAGATATACCTACAACGACTTTCATTCATATCCCCCAATCATTAATGAAATAACATGCAATCCTATAATTTCTTTTCAAGATGTTGTGCACGTAATCCCGACGAATTTTCGTTGATATAGTCATTAATGTCCATTGCTTCATAACCCGGAATATGAATTCGTTTATATCTCATAGGTTCGCTTCCTAAAGGAATCGTGCAATCAAACCCCATTTTGGATCCAAAGCCCTCGTCAGTAGACGGATCCAATTTTGACCCTTGTGTACCTTTTATTACCACTAAATCTTTTTCTGCTTGAAAACGTGTGGCAATGGCCCACTCGACTTCTTCCATATTAAATACGTCGACCTCTTCATCGACTACGACTACGTGCTTAATGTCAAAGCTATTGGCAAAAGCTGCAATAATTGCATTTTTTCCCTCGCCTTCATTTCGCTTTTTGATGGAAATGACTGCATGATACCGGCATGTTCCTCCAGGGCTCATATGTACCGCCTTCACTGAAGGAACAGTTTGCCGTATACTTTGAATCAGGCTAGCTTCTCTTGGTATACCCCCTAATAGTAAATGTTCGTAACCAGCGGGTACAATCGTATAAAAAATGGGATTGTTGCGGTGCGTAATCCCGGTTAGTTGGACAACTTCCTTATCACCTTTCGGACCATAATATTTTGGAAATTCACCAAATGGTCCTTCCGGTTCCCGTACTTTAGGCAGAATTTTGCCCTCTAGCACAATCTCGGCATAAGCCGGCACATCAATGTCCACCGTTTCACATCGGACCACTTCAAGTGGTTCCCTTAACAGCGCACTTGCAATTTCAAGTTCATCAACACCGAAAGGAGTACTGGCTTGGGAAGCAAGAAGAGTGACAGGATCCACGCCAATGGCAATGGCACATTCAAGCGGCCTTCCTGCATCTTCAGCCTGTTTAAATAAATGATAAGTATGTCGGGGCAAGAGAAGTACACCCAGTCTGTCCTTCCCCGAGATCTGCAGGCGGTGTATCGAAACATTTTGTTTTCTCGTAACCGGATCACGTACGATAAAGAGCCCGGCTGTAATATACTTGCCTGAATCCTTCTCATGGTGGACCGGTATCGGAAATGCATCTAAATCAATATTATCCAAAATGATGTTTTCTTTAACCGGAGCATCCACTTTTTTTACATGTCGGCATTCAACCGGAGAAGTGACCGCTTCAGTAAATTTTGATAATAATTGATACTGGTCGGTTTCCAGTGCTTCCGCAAATTGTTCCCGTGTTGCACAAATGCCAGAAACGATCGGAATCTCAAAGTCTTCTACATTAGTGAAATAGGTTGCTTTTTTGCCATCCAGCTTTTTCGTAAGTGCTGCGACTTCGAACTGCAGGCTGACTTCTCTATCTATGACTGCTACCCTGTCGGTGCTTTGCAGGTACTCTAGCCAGGTGCGAAGCGACTTTGCTCTCATAAAGGGACCTCCTAATTGTTCACCAAGTTGCCGAATATATCTTTCAACCGTCTGTCAAATAATTTCGTCAACCGCTCGCGGCCTTGTACTTCAGGCGGTGTTGGCACTTCACGTCCTTCGACGATTACTTGCTGGTCATAACGGATAAGAATATACGGAAGATATTCATCATAAATGGCCCGGATTCGCTCTGCATGCTTTGGATTTCGTGCTAAAAGCTTGAGCATGCGCAGGCCGAACCCAACATGCCGGCCTTCATCTTCTTTAATTCTTGCAAACCCTTCTTTAAGCCCCGGGAACAATCCTTTGCTTCCGTATACAGCTTCATATACATCATATCCAGACATCGCCTGAACCCCTTCGATGATGCCTTGATAATGGGTCAATCCTTCAACAAGGGCTGCTTCACGCTCTTCGGGACCTGCTTCCAGGGCGTCAAGCATTTGCCTTGCACGGTCGTCCAGCTTCTGCTGGACGAGATTTTTTACTCCTGAGATACGTTCGCGCCCCAGAACTTCACTGAAATAGCGCATAAAAAACTGCGTATGTTTAAATTCCTCCAATAATTGTGTGCTTAGAAATGCCTGCTCTTCCGTAGTGGATCCTAGCATAATCCAGGGACAGAACTTTAATGCAACATTTTCTTCAGCGTCGAGAAACCCTGTACAAAAATGGATGAGATAATCTCGCAAGTCCTGATCAAGGGATTCGAAATCCTTTTTATCCTGGCTTAGATCAATAGCCTCAGGGTCCCATGTCCCAAATCGGATTGCCTTTCGATATAGATTCCATGCAACTTCGCTCGTACTTTTATCGAGACCGGGAATTAATTCTTCAGTCATATTCAATCCCTCCAAATTTAGAAATTAATATATACTTTTTAATAGCTCTAGCACTTCTGATTCATTCGGCTGGCGCGGATTAAACTTCATCATCCCGCTTTTAAAAGAATCCCTTGCAACGTCAGTTAGCTTTGCTTCTAGCACATTCACGTCCCTTAGTCGAGTTGGAAGTCCAATTTCTTTTACAAAATTTGCGACAGCATGTGTTGCCAGCTTCGCCAGCTGATCTTCATTATCTGCCTTTTCGCCTAAAAGCTCTGCTATTTTGGCAGCTTTATCAGGACGGGCAAATGAATTAAATTCCACTACTTTCGGCAGCAATAATCCTATGGCTACCCCATGTGGAATGTGGCAATGTCCTGAAAGAGCACTTCCAATTGCATGGGTTAGGCCAAGAAAACTATTGTTAAAAGCCATTCCAGCAAGCAGACTTCCATGGGACATTCCATTCCTTGCCTGTTCATCTTCTCCATTGCTTACCGATTGGCGAAGGTGGGAACCGACTATATCAATTGCTTCCAAAGCCAGAGCTGCAGATGAAGGGCTGGATCTCAGTGAGAAATAAGATTCAATCCCGTGAGCCAGGGCATCTATACCTGAGGCGGCTGTCATTGTTTTCGGTAAATTCATCGTTAGCTGCGGGTCGACAAGAGCAATGGTTGGCGCCATATACTGACTGGTAACTGTCACCTTGACATTTTTCACCCAATCAGAGTACACACCAAAAATGGTTACTTCACTGCCGGTCCCGGAAGTGGTAGGTATGGCAACCAAAGGAATAGTTGGAGCGATGCCTATTTTATTAACACCTGCATAGTCTTCTATGCTTCCGCCATTGCTCGCTATCACCCTGATTCCTTTTGCCGTATCAATGGCACTACCTCCCCCGACAGCCACAATACAATCAAAGGAAAGAGATGTGAATGCTTCAGCACCTTTATTTATAGTCTCAAGCCCGGGATCAGGTTCAACCTCCAAATATGTTTCATATTGTATATTTGAGGTCTGCAAGGATTTTTCCAAATTCTGAAGCAGCCCGGCAGCTTCCACTCCTTTATCGCTAACGAAAAAAACATTCTTCACGCCCAATTGTTCAAGCTTCTCTCCAAGAAGCGCAGCTTTGCCGAACCCAAATTCAATCAAGGTAGGGAGATGAAACGAAAATTCAAAATCAATTCCTTTAAACATACCGACCTTACTCATTCAATAGCCTCCCTTCTTAATCAGTTTCAATATGAATGTGTTTTGTTTCGCAGTACTCCATCAATCCGTCTATTCCTCTGGTGCGTCCTAAACCACTTTGCTTGTAGCCCCCAAATTCCGCTTCCGGGAAATTCTTGTTGTACGAATTAATCCAGACGGTTCCCGCTTTGATACCCTTTGACATCTTCACGGCCCGGTTTAGGTCCGTAGTCCATACGCCGGCGGACAAACCGAAGTCGCTGTCATTCGCTATTTCAAGTGCTTCTTCATCGTTGGAGAAGGATTGCACAGCAAGAACAGGGCCAAAAATCTCTTCTTGGACAACCCGGCATTTGGCTGGAAGTTCATCGATAATAGTCGGGCTGAAATAATATCCTTTATCATAATCGCCACCAGTCAATGGATAACCGCCGGTAATGATCTTGCCTTCTTGTTTGCCGATTTCACAATACTTCTGGACGATATCAAGCTGGCTCTGCGACACGAGCGGACCCATATCCGCATTTTCAGATAACCCGTTTTCGACCCGCAGCCCTTCTGCATAATTCTTTAATCGGGCTACGACTTCATCTTTTATCGAATCATGTATTAGTAATCTTGATCCTGCCATACAGATTTGTCCTGCCGAGATGAAAATCGACTTCCCAATGATAGGAATCGCTTTATCCAGGTTCGCATCAGCAAACACAACATTTGGTGATTTTCCTCCCAGCTCCAACGCCAGCTTTTTAATATTGCTTGCACCCATTTCCATAATTGCTTTTCCAGTTGAAGTATCACCAGTGAAGCTGATCATATCAATCTTGTTGCTTGTTGCCATATAGGCTCCGATTGAGCTTCCAGGTCCGGTAATGATGCTGACAATCCCTTTGGGAAACTCAGGTACCTCGTCTATCAATTTAAAGATCTCCACAGAAATGGATGGGGTCAAACTGGCAGGCTTTACGATGACGCCATTGCCGGCGGCAAGAGCAGGAGCCAGTTCACGTACCATCAGAAGAGCCGGCCAGTTCCAAGGCGAAATGATGCCCACAACACCAATCGGTTCCTTTACGATTACTCCAAGATTATTTGGTTCCAGTTGAATGGAACGTCCAAGAATTGTGCGGGCGGCACCAGCAAAATATTTAAGCGTATCGATACAGCCGGAAATCTCTATCCTTGATTCGCGAATGGTTTTACCTTGTTCCAATGTCAAGATCCGAGACAAATCTTCCATTTTACCTGTCATTTTCTGCGCTAAACCAAGCAGTGCTTCATAACGGCGCTTTGGATTTACTGACCAATCACTCTGCAGATACGTTTGCTCCACTGAATCGATAGTTGCCTTCACATCGTCCAAATTGGACTTTTGAGAATAGCTAACCAATTCACCCGTTGCAGGATTGTACGATTCAATCATTTCTTTTGACGCAGATTCAGTCCATTCTCCACCAATATAGTTGTAATAGACCGGTGTTTTCTTATCTACTGCTGTTGTCATTTTTTTCCTCCCAAACTAGTAGAGGAAGGGGAAAGAGTTTTCCCCCTTCCTAAGATAGAATTTCTATTTCAAATTTCCTCTGGTCTCCGGTATAATCAGGCTTCCAAGAATGTAAACCAGATAAATACCGATGAAGAAAAACATCAGAGTATGTGGAATGTTTTGCACTGAGCCGCTAGCTAATGTCACAAACGTTGGCATCATGCCTCCCACGGCAAATCCCATGTTCCAGGAAAGCCCGGTGCCGGTAGAGCGGATTGAAGTTGGAAAACGTTCATTTAGAAATATCAATACAGGAGCATAGGCAGCATTCCCGAGAAACACTACGCAGATGGTATAGAAATAAATCGAAGAAGTGGTTGTTGCATCAGCTAATGAAAGGTAGAAGAATGGAAGGCCGATGATATTTATCAAGCCGACACCAAGGAAAGTCTTTTTTCTTCCGATTATTTCACTTAAATGGCCCACAATGAGTGCCGAAATAATCGTTACGAAACTTGAAGCGATGAGAATTCCTGATTTAGTCGCCGGTGATACGCCGTTAATGATATCCAAGAAGGTAGGGATAAAGCCTGCAGTGAGATAATAACCGGAACCACCGCCAATAACGATCATGAGATTGACCAGCAATACTCGTAAATAGGTGGTAAATACGGTCTTAACCGGCTTTTGCTCAATCGTTTGGGGCTGCTTCTTTTCTTTTTTCTCTTTTTGAAGCTCTTTCCATAATGGTGACTCATCAAGGGTCCGGAAAACAAAGAGACCAGCGACGGATCCGATAAGACCCGTGAAAAACATGACTCTCCATCCCCATTCACTGAATGCTTCACCTGGAAATAAAGCGGATACAATTGTGAATGCGATTGAAGCAAATAGAGCTCCTAGACCTGCTCCACCTCCGCCAATAAGGCCGGACATTAACCCTCTTAATTTAGGTGGCGCAGATTCAGTTCCGATCGTATGTGTGGAGGCCACAACACCACCAACAAATATCCCTTGTACTAGGCGCAGCAGCAAGAAGATTACTGTGGCAAATATACCTATTTGCGGTACCGTCGGCAAAAGCCCAAAGACAGCTGTACTCAATCCAACTCCAACTATAGCAACCGTCATCGCTTTCTTTCTGCCGTTTTTATCGGCATAGGATCCAAAGATGGCTGATCCGAGCGGACGCATAAGCAATGTTACAGCAAATGAAGCGTAAACGGCAGCCAGGGATAGGGTCGGGTTGCTGCTTGGAAAAAATAATGCTCCAATTGTAGGTGTCACATACAGAAGAATAAACAGATCATAAAGATCGAAAGACCATCCTAAAAGTGATGCCATAGTCGCCGAGACTAATTGACGATTATTGCCCTGCTTTTCAGGCGGGTTTGAAACAACCTTTTGTGTTGAATTTGACATAAAATATGCCCCCCTATTAATTATTTTTTTATATCTAACCTGACTTAAACTAAAATTAATCTATTATTTTCATAATTTTCTGTTTTTTAAAAATGCGACATTAGCGTTAATTTGAGGAGATAATCCCCACAGTCTTTCTGTGAGGATCACATGAATTAAGTTTTTTATTTCCCTGTAAAATTAGGTTTCCGCTTTTCTACAAAGGCATCTACACCCTCTTTAAAATCATCGGTGCATCTCAGCATTCCATAAGCCCGGCCCTCGATTTCCAAACCAGTGCTGAGGGGGCCTTCTTCCGCTGCGTTTAATACCTCTTTACATACACGTTGGGCTAGCGGTGAAAATCTTGTCAATTCTTCGGCTAATTGGAGAACTTCTGTTTCCAATTCATCCTTGGCAACGACTTTTGTCAGCAGTCCCCATTGATATCCTTCCTCTGCGGGAATTCTTCTTGCCCTCATGATCATATCTTTAGCCCTTGTCAGACCGACTGCTTTCACTACACGTTGGGTACCGCCGCTTCCAGGTATCATTCCCAGATTCATTTCCGGGAGGCCCAGAAGTGTATCGTCCGCAGCGATTCGGAAATCACAGGCCATGGCGATCTCAAAACCAACTCCAAAGGTAAAACCCTGAAGCTGTGCAATCACAGGTTTAGGTGAACGTTCCGGTGCGGCAACATTGATTCTTAAGCGTGAAAGCTCCTCCGGATGAGTTTCCATGAATTGCGGGATACTTCCACCTGCGCTGAAAGCTTTATCCCCTTCCCCTTTGATTATGATAACCCTTACATTTTCATCCTTATTTAACTGATCGAAAATCTCTGAGAATTGTCCGCGCGCAGTCATACTGATATAGTTCATTTTTTCCGGACGGTCAAAAATAATAGTAGCGATTTGCTTTTCATTGTTTTTTTCAACTCTAATATGATCATATTTTGTTGTCGTTTCCATTTAAATTTCCCCTTTCGTTTACCCTACTACTTTATTGTCATCAAAATATAACTCGACTTCTCCATCCCTTATCTTACGACGAAGAATTTTGCCTACCGGGCTTTTCGGAATCTGTTTTAAGAACACATAATTACGCGGCCGTTTAAAATTGGATAGCTTTGGATCGCTTTTACAAAATTCATCAAGTTCCTGCACAGTGATGGTTGAGTTCAACGGGACGATAAATGCAGATACGATTTGCCCCCATCGATCATCATCTTCACCAACTACGGCAACCTCTGAAACCTTTGGATGTTTGGAAATAACATCTTCCACCTCAAGCGGATGGATATTCTCTCCTCCTGAGATGATCATGTCATCAACCCTTCCGACCACAAATAAATCACTATCATCATCGATAATCCCTAGATCACCTGTAAAGTACCAGCCTTCCCGTATTGCCTTTTGGGTTGCCGCCGGTTTATTCCAATAGCCCTTAAATGCCTCATTCGAATTAAGATTAATGATGATTTCGCCAACTTCTCCTTTTCCGATTAAGTCGTGTGGCAGTGAATTTCCTTCGGCATCGGCCTTAACAAGGCGGACATTTTGATGGAGACCAGGTTTACCGGCACACCCTGGTTTTTGCTGGACATTGGGACATATTGTAAAGGTGTATATTTCAGTGCTTCCATAATGATTCACAAAGACTTTAGGCTTTAATAAATCCACACACTTTTCCGTAAGAGCTGTTGTCATCGATGCTCCTGCATACCCGATTTTTTCCAGTTTATCTAAACGGTAGCTACCAAAAGTCTCATAGCTTAAAATATCGTGGTAAAGTGTGGGAACTAAATAGAGGGATGTGATTTCTTCGCTGCTTAATAATTCAAGAGCATCCTTTGCATCAAAATCCGGAAGAACCACATACTTTCCGTTCAGGAAAGCAATGGATAGCAAGGAACGCATCCCCATCGTATGGTATAAAGGCATGGTACCCAATGTACTTTCCCCGTCTGTATATTGATTTTGGATGATATGGGCAATAGCTGCTGAGTACTCATTTTTATGGCTCCTTGGCACTCCTTTTGGGAGGCCTGTTGTTCCAGATGTGTACAGCATCAATGCAATATCATCTTCATGGATCACAGGTTTATTAAAGCTTTCTGGACTTCTATCAACAAGTTCTTCGTAATAAATATCCGCACCTTCGACATCGCCAAGCCCGATTAGGATCGGATTTCCTTCAAAGGTTGCTTTAAGCACTGCATCCTGGCTCGATCCTTCATAGACGACTGCTTTTGATTCTGCATCATTTACACAATACTCGACTTCTTTAGCGGACAGCCTATGATTTATTGGGGTGTACACAGCGCCAAGCTTTTGAATCGCCCAGTAGATTACGATGTTTTCAAGTCTATTTTTCAAGACAATGACAACACGGTCATGCTGTTTGATTCCCATTCGTTGTAGGGATGCGGCCACCTTGGTAATTTCCTTATTTAAGTGGTTATATGTGTATCTTTTTTCGCCTTCTACCAGAGCCAACCGGCTTGGAAATCGTTCCACCGCAAATTCAAACATGATTGATAGATCCATAGGTTCAACTCCCTTCTACGAGACTGTCTCTTTGTTTTCTTCAACTGTTTTTTGAATAGCCTTCAGAATTCCGTCATAACCCGTGCACCTGCAAAGATGTCCAGAAAGCATTTCTTTAATTTCTTTGGTGGAAGGCTTCGGATTTTTCGATAAGTAGTCGCTGGTTGACATTAAGATGCCCGGCGTACAAAAACCACATTGAAGTCCATGGCATTCTTTGAAATTTTGTTGCAAACTGTTCAGCTCTCCATTTTGGCTAAGTCCTTCTACCGTTTGAATCTCGAGACCTTTTGCCTGTACGGCAAACATTAAACAGCTTCGGACGGCTGACCCATTCACGATGACAGTACATGAACCGCATACGCCATGTTCACACCCTACATGTGTTCCTGTAAGTCCACAATTTTCACGAATGAAATCACTTAATAGCATTCTTGGTTCAACTTCTTCCACGACCGTTTTTCCATTGATCGTAAGCCTTACTTGATGTAGTCCCAATCTGTTCACCTCCTAGCCCTCGTGTATGCTGATTGCAGGGTTCGTTTGGCGAGCACTGTCGCCAGATGTCTCCGGTAATCCGCTGAAGCATGCAGATCCGACTCAGGATCGACCGATGTTGCAACAATGTCCGCAACCTTGCCCAACAACGATTCAGAGAGCTTCTCCCCTATCATAATTTGATTGATGTCTTCCACTAATAGCGGTACAGCTTCGACCCCGCCAAGGGCAAGCCTGACTTTTGATATTCTATCCTGGTCATCCAAGGTCAACTGGCAAGCTGAAGCTACCAAAGCAAAATCACCATGCCTGCGCGATATTTCATGAAAGGAATAACCGATCCTGCCTTCCCAAATCGGTATGTGGACCTCCGTTAAAAGTTCAGTGGGCGAAAGATCTGTCGTTAAGTAGGTAACGAAAAAATCCTCTACTTCCACTTCCCTTGTCCCCTCGCTGGAAGCGATAAACACGGAACCTCCAGAAGCCATTAGGGAAAGCGGAATTTCTGCACTCGGATCGGCATGGACCAGGCTGCCACCAAAGGTGCCTCTATTCCTTGTTTGAACATGGCCAATAAACGGAACTGCCTCACTCAACAAGCCGCTTTTTTCCTTTATCATTGAAGAGGATTCCACCCTACTTTGCCGCGTTAATGTACCTATCTTGACTCTATCATCATCAAATTCGATAAAATCGAGGTCAGTTAAATGATTGATATCAATCAGACATTCGGGGGCAGATAACCTCATATTCATGATTGGGACCAGGCTTTGCCCTCCAGCGATGATTTTTCCATCATACCCGGATTCATCAAGCAATGTGAGAGTAGTTTCCACTGATTTGGGACAATAATAGTCAAACTTTGCCGGTTTCAAGCTTTTAACCTCCCTTCATACCTACGCATTCGACTCAATTCTCTTTAGTTCTTTGGCAAGCTTTTTGAAAAAATCCTGGATGATCAATTTGGCCACTCCACCCAACATCCGTTGGCCAATCATCGCCACCTTTCCTCCCACTTCCGCCTCATATTTATAGGCGAGTTCAGTGGTGTTCTCATCAATTGGGCTTAGATCGATGATTCCAGTAGCTTCGACATTGCCCGGACCGCCTTCACCTTTGACAATAATCTTGTAATGTGTCGGCCTTTCTATATCAGCAATCTCGATGGTAGATTCATATTTTCCTTTCACCGCTGCAATCCCGACCGAAAGTTCGGCATTGTATTTATTTTCAGCTTCCTGTTCCAGTTTTTCGCAGCCCATGATGCATTTTTCCAAGACATTAGGATCCAATAGCACTTCCCATGACTGATCGATGCCCGCTTCCAATTTTAAAGTTCCTTGTCCATTCATTTCCTGCCACCTCTTTTACTTGTTGGTAACCTTTTGTTCAGAAAATAATTTCCAAATTTTATTTGGACTTAAAGGTAGAGAATCAATTGCGACCCCAAATGGTTTCAATGCGTCGCTTACCGCATTCGCAATCGCTACCGGGGCACTCATTGTATTTCCTTCTCCGAGCCCTTTCGCTCCAAGCGGAGTGACCGGTGATGGAGTTTCAATATGCTTAATCGTTATATTTGGTACTTCCGGTGCAGTCGGACAGAGATAATCCATGAAGGAACCTGTCAGGAATTGGCCTTTATCATCATAGGCAAGTTCCTCATATAACGCCCCGCCCAGTCCATGGACCAGCCCCCCGTATATCTGCCCATCGACGATCAACGGATTTAACAGTTTACCGGCATCATGTATCGTAATATAGTCGAGAATGTTAACTTCACCGGTCTCCGGATCGATTTCAACTGTAACCAGATCCGCTACAAATCCATATGTGATCGAGGAATTGATTAAATCATTTTCATCCGGTGGTTCAGCGATTTTAGCTGTATAAAAATAAGTTTCATAGATTCCAGGCTCCATGCCTTCCGGAAGTGACAATGGGTTCCAATGCGCCGATCCCGCTGCCCGCTTTACTGACCATCTTACAGAGGAATCATTTTTGGATAGAATGGTGGAGTTCTCTATTATCAGATCTTCTTCAGGCACCTGGAGATGGTTGGCGCCGATCTGCAATAATTTTTTCTTTACTTTCTGGGCGGCAAGATACACGGCACTTGAACCTAAAGATGCAAACCGGCTGGAATAACTTCCGGAAGCTATTGACCATGGGCTCGTTGCAGTATCCAGTTCCGCCACCACGTTAATTTGATTTACCGGGATCTGGAGCACATCCGCCACTATTTGAGCGGAAACCGTCTCATGGCCCTGGCCTGTCGGTGCAGTACTGATTCTGACATTTACAAAGCCCATTGGATCCATTGAAACGGTCGCTGCTTCTGTACACCCGGATTTTGGTAAGGAAGCGGCTCTTTCTTCAGGGGTCAGGGCAATGGTGATGTACCCCATATTCGATCCTGAAGGTTCTACGATACAAGCGAGTCCAACACCAAAAACCTTCCCCTTTCTTCTGGCTTCAGACTGCTTCTGCCTGAACTCCTTGTACTGTCCGGTATCTAACGCAAGTTGAAACGCCCTTTCGTAATCCCCGCTGTCATAGATTCCCCCGGATGCAGTCTGGTAAGGAAATTGATCGGATTTAATTAAATTCCTTTGGATGACCTCTGCAGGATCTAAATCCAGTTTGAAGGCAATCATTTGCATGACCCGTTCCAAGGGAAAATAAAGTTCCTGGCCGCCGTATCCCCTTATTAACCCTGTTGGTAATTTGTTTGTCATCACAACATACCCATCAATCTGCAGGTTTGGGACATCATATGCCCCCGTGGTATTAGCATGGGTACGGTAGAGACAAGCTGGTTCTGGTGCACGGATATAGGCGCCGACATTATCCATCATTTTCATTTTCAGGCCAAGTACCTTTCCATCTTCTTTCACGGCAGCTTCGATATAGGTTACCCTATCCGTTCCACTGGAGCTTGCGGACAGATGTTCCTGCCTGTCTTCGATCCACTTCACCGGGCAGCCAACGATCCGACTCGCGACGGCGAGAAGCACCATGTACGGAAAAGTGCCCGCCTTGATTCCATAGCTTCCGCCGATATCTTTTGGAACGATGATTCTAAGTCTGTTACTCGGAATTTTTAACGCTCCTGCCATGACCGCTTGAATGATGAATGGCCCGTGAAAGTTAGCATGAATCGTATATTGGTCTGAGCTGTTTTCGTATTGTGCAATGATTCCATAGGTTTCGACAGGCGTAGCTGAATACTTTGGAAAATGGAACTTATGCTTAATGATGCGGTCTGCCTCATTGAACGCCTCGTCCACATCTCCATAATGAAACGTTCGATGGTTTGCTATGTTTGACCCTACATTTTCGTGAAGCAATGGGGCATCTGCTACCATGGACTTTTCAATATCGACGATTGCTTTCAGACTTTCGTATTTTACCTTTACGAGTTCAGCGGCATCTTCAGCGACATACCTGTTTTTTGCAATCACGACTGCGACAGGCTCCCCGACATACCTTACTTTATCTATAGCAATCGGATAATAATGGACAGGTGCACTCACCCCGACACTAAAAGGATTTAAATAAGCCGCTACTTCTTTACCTGTAATAATACCTTTTACACCCGGCACTAATAACGCCTCTGTAACATCGATTGACTTTATGATGGCATGTGGATAGGAGCTTCGGACAATCGCCGCATGGGCTGTATTTGGGGGGATGCCGATATCATCGATATACTTCCCTTGTCCGGTCAGCAATCTAGCATCTTCAACGCGTGTCAACGAGCTGCCAATAACATCAGTCATCTAACAGACCTCCTCCCGAAGTAATTTTTGGTAATCCTTTTTTGTATCTATATCAAAAGCCATATTTGTTCCCATACTTGAATGATAAATATGGTGTTTATACTTTTTAATGACCGACCTGCCGCCTTCATCGCCGCATACTTGGTACAATTCAGAAAACAAGCGTCGATCAAATAAAACAGGATGCCCATTTTGATTTTTATAGTTTGATTGAACAATCAACGGTGATTCGTCCTGTGTAAGGTAATCCTGGATTACTCTATTGATTTCCCGATGGGTTATTAACGGCATATCGCCGAGCAAAAACACCGCCGCCGATGTATCTGCTGGCACAGAAACTAACCCTGACTTAATGGAAGTAGACATGCCTTGAGCGGCCTTTTCATTTAAGATCAATTTATCTATTCCCGGTACAGAAGCCTGCGTGAAAAGGTCTGGAACTTCAGGATTAACCACTACGGTAATCCCTGATAAATTGGAGCGTAAGCTCTGTTCGATCACATGGTGCAATATCGATTTTCCTTTAAAGGGCAACAATAACTTGGCAGTTCCCATTCTTCTTGAAAAGCCTGCAGCCAGAATAATTCCCCAGACCTTGTTGTTCATGGTTTCAATACAACCTCACGCTCCTTCTCTATTCTTATAGTTGGTTTCCCTTCTCCCTCGCTTAATCTGGAGCCAGTTCCACCACGATAAGCAAGCATGATCTCGGCCACGATACTCAACGCGATTTCTTCAGGAGTTTTCGAACCGAGATCTAATCCGATTGGGCTATGGATATGATGTAGCATTGGGTTAGCACAAAGAACTTCACTTGTTCCTATTAATTGATCCGTTCTTTTTCTTGGCCCCAGTACACCTAAGTAGGATGGTGACATTTTTAGAACGTTCTCGAGAATGATTTGGTCTTGGATAAAGTTGTGTGTCATTAAAATCACATATGAATTGTGATGAATGGCTATATCCGGAACCGTTCCGGCGGGATAGACAATTAACTGGTCAGCGTTTGGAAAATTTTCCTGAGTAACAAAAGCAGTTCGATAATCCAATACGGTAGTATGCCAATTTAACATTTTCGCGATTTGTACTAATGGAATGGCGTCAGGTCCGGCACCAAAAATGATGAGTTCAGGGGGTGGTTCAGTAAATTCATAGAAGACTAGAAGGTCGGATTGTCCCCCGATAGAGGAAAGGCCATTCTTTTGTAAATCATTTTTTCTGTTATAATCTTGTAAGATTTCTTGAAACGGAATATTGGGAGTTTCTCTTGATGAAGGCTCGACCAGCCAGGTTGTTCCCAGTAACGATTCATCTTTTGTAGCTACGATAGTGATTCTGTGGATGGGTTTCGACTGAGCTGCTGAAAAAAAGGTATCGATGATTGCTGCGTTTCTGTTGCGATCACCAGGAAGATATGGCTCCAAATAAACATTCATCTTGCCGTTACAACCCAAACCTAGCCCCCAGACGATATCACCATCGTCTTGAAAATCATAATGGACGATCCTTGAAAGACCAGTAGCTAAAATCTCTTGGACATATTCCTTTAAATCGCCTTCGACACATCCGCCGCTTAACAGTCCGGTTAAGATTCCATCTTCAGTAATAAAGCATTTGGCCCCGGTTTTTTGATAGGTTGATCCTTCCGTAGAGATAATCGTTCCAAGCACGCCTTTTAAACCATTATCTCGACATCTTTGCAATTCCTTGAAAATTACGTACATCCGTTCACCTCCCGGTTAGATTGTGACGGTTATTCCAGAGTCCCAATGAAATTGTTCCCGGTACTCTGTAGGCGTTTTTCCGACTAATTTTTTGAATGCGGTTGCAAAATAGCTTGAATTTGCAAAACCTGTATTATTCGCAATCACTTCAATCGGCAAGGACGATAAGCGAAGCATGCCTTTCGCTTTTTGAACTCTCACAAACGTTACATATTCAACAAAAGTCATCCCTGTCTCTTCCTTAAATAAACGGCTGAAATAAGATGGACTGAGATAAACCTTGTTTGATATACTCTTCAAAGTCAAAGCTTCCCCATAGTTTAGTTGAATATATTGGATGGCACTTTCAATCGGGTTTTTTAAGTCTGTAATAAACTCCCCCGACACATTATTGATTCCATAATGAACCTGGGAGCTGATTTCAGGAGCGAGCACCCTGTCGAACGTTTCCAACAGTTCATTTTTTGAAAGCGGTTTCAATAAAAAGGAAGCAAAACCGGCATTCATAGCTTTTTGTACTAATTCAAACATCTTCAACTGGGTGACAATGATAATGGGCAAAGTTGGATATAATTGCAGGGCCGTCCTGCCGAACTGAAAACCATCCATATCTGGCAATGATAAATCGATTATCAGTGCGCTTGGCTGACTTTGCTTAAGAAGTAACAATCCTCTTTGAACAGTACTAGATTCATAAACAGATAGAAAATTGTATTTACTTTCGTTCACTATCGTACATATCTCTTTTCTTGCCAGTTGATCGTTATCGACAATAAGCAACTCAGCCAAATATTCTCCTCCTATCTGAATCTTAATAAAAATAATGTCGAAGCAGTTTCATTATCTTGTTATGCTCATTTTAAATTCTTCTCATTTTTTTAATTTTCTAATTATTCTAATACTATTTGATACATCTTCTAACAGGTTTTAAATTTTTGCTTTTTATCTTTTAAATATTTCTTCTAATGTTATCTAAATTCCTTTTTAAATTTTCTTACAGGTGTTAAATTGAATTTTTTCATAGTAAAAACCTCCCGAGTCTACGAGAGGTTTTGACAAAAGGAATCGTTTTTAATGTAACTTCTGAAACGATTATAAAAACAGATTCCGGGATATGGACAATAAAACACTCGCATAAAGGACTTTTTTCAACCTCGATTATTCGGGTAATAATAGACATTACCTCAGGGCAGCCTTTAATCTATATAAGTTGAAGTGAAGATTTTCCTGAATTGCACTTGATTCCATCCTTATACACAGCCAGTCAATGACTGTCATATGATTTATATTCTTCATAAAAGTCTGGACGTTCTTGCGAATTTCAGCTGCGGTATGGTAGAAAACGTTATTGATGATCTCGGATTTCAACCATTTGCAAAGCCCCTCTCCCACCTTGAGCTCAGGGCTGTAAGGAGGCAGGAAGATCATTTTCAATCTGCCTCCCAACTCTTTGAGGAAGGGTTCAAGCATTTTTGCATGGTGAATTCGTGCGTTGTCCAGACTCATGACAGTGTTTCCAGTCGGTTAGGCTACTGTCACTTTTTTAGGCTGCATACCAAAATACATGCCATGGTACATCTCTGCAAAAGAGATAGATAACATGATCCGCTGCAATGCTAATATTTACAAAAGAGTCATGTTTGCAGGCAATTGAAATGTCGTCAAGATATCAAGCTCAGTTAACCGAGTCTGGGTGTATGATGAACCCGTTAACACCGGGGTATCTAAATAAGCAGGGTGGCACATGATCTCCACGGTCTTGCCATCCTCAATCCGTTTGTCAAGATTCGTAAAATATTCCGGAGTTACTGTGTCGCCATAGAAGTCCAGCAGTGAAAAGTCTGCCATATCAACTGAACCCGTTTGTCTCCCCATTTGATTGGCTTTTGCAGCGTGCAAACGGCCCAGAATGTCGTTTCAGTCTGCGGAACTGCCGGATGGGGAATCGCGACAAGATTGCCAAACGAGGTAGGCGATAATGCTTCCCGATCATATACCGAAGCGAGGAAAGACTCTCCCACATACCCCTGCCTGAGAAGTGCGTCTCCAAAAAATTGCAGCACCTCTTCCCTTGTTTCAAACTTCCGCTGCAAAAATACCAGATTCTCATTGGTGTATTCAAGCGTCCGTCCTTTATTGATGTTGAGCACCTGATTTATTTCTTGAAAATCATGATTGCCGAGAAAGGTGTTCACTACAATTACTGGAACAGGCATTGACCGGGCAATCGGGATCGTGCTGATGATAAAGTCAAGGGACTGCATAGGTAGGTCGACAAGATTATAATATTCAGTGGTGCCGACAATCTCGATTCGGGACCCAAAGTATGATTGAAGCTTATAAGATAACAAACTGGCACTTCCCATTCCGGAGGCGCAGACAATTAAGCATTTCTTAGGCATATTGGACATTTTCCGACGCTCTATGGCTGCGCCGATATGCAGGGCAAGATAACCCATTTCATGCTCATTAATCTCGATGTCTTCTTCCTGCTTAATTACCACACCGGCAATGATTCCTGCCTCAAAAGCAATCGGGTAATTGGATTTAATTTCAGAAAGCATCGGATTCCGCAGGTTCATGTTGTACTTAAAGCGGTTGATCGCAGGCTTTAAATGGAAACCCAGCGCCACAATCAAATCCTGGTCGTTTTGAATCCCCAGGAGAAGCTTATTCTCAATCGACTCCAATATTTTGAGCGTCAGCTGATGCATGTCTGGTTCGATATCAAGAACATCCGAGCCTGTTTGTTGAAGATTTGCCTTCATTCTTGTCCCTAAAAGATGAATCGATATATAGGCGATTTCTTCCTCCGGAAATATCACACCTAACTGTTCCGCTATTTTGCTGACGATGATACTGGCAACCCCATACTCTTTTTCCTTCATTAAATCCTGCAGTTCTTTGGAGCCAAGCGTGACAAAATTGCCGTTCTGAATCCTTTTAAACGAAATAGCAATGTGGTTGACTAGATTGTTTAACCCGATATCAGACAAACAAATATCATGCCTTTTTATCTGGGCAACAATGATAGCCCGGATCGTATCCATTTCATCCTTTGAAAGAACCGATACACCAAAATTAAGAATATCCGGATGTGTTTCGTTCCGGTTAAAGATATACTCTGACATGCAGTAACGAAGCTTGACCTCATCGCCTTTTAACTTTATGCCATAATTCGGCCTTTTCTCCATCGTGATACCATATAAACCGAAAATCTTCCGAACATCCCGCAGATCATTTTGTGTGGTAGATTTGCTGATATACAACTCATCCGCTAAATCGTCCAGCTTCAGATACCTATCGGAAAGAAGGAGCCTTGTGATCAAATATTGGACCCGTTCTTCCGGTAGGTCTGGAATCGCACTGTTTTGAGAAGAACCTTTTTGAACGAATTCCTGAAGGAACTGCCGGAAAAGCTGATCGTCCCCGATGTGTAGCTGATAGCCTGTGCCCCTGACCGATTTAATAGTTCCCCCATGGCGGGAGACGACTTCTTCAAGCTCCTTCATATCGTTTCTGACCGTCCTTGAAGTCACATCAATGATCTTTGCCAGATCCTCACCGGTTATGTAAGACTTTGCTGCCATCAGTTCCCGGAGAATCGCCTTTAAGCGCGTATTCAGCATAAATAATCCCCATTTCCCGTTAACTGTGGAACTACTAATCTGGAAGTCTTTTTCTCTATGTATATGATGCGGAATTAATATATTGAAAAATTACGAAGAAATTCGAGACAATTATATCATCTGCGAAATTAGCCCTATTGGATTTTATATTATCTAATGTTTTATACGCTTTTTAGCAATGCTTCTCCTTTTTTTGCGGTGTAGAAAAAGTTATTTAATTAAGAGTCAAACTTGTATGCGAATTGGAGAGCCTGTAGGCACCTTTTATTCACAAAAAATAGCAGCATCTACCATTTTACTGGTTTATACTGCTATGGTTACTATATTTCTTCATCTTAAAATTCATTTCTCTCAAAAAAATAACAAGAAAGTCGTTTAAAATGAAATGTTCTTCAACACTCGCGCCCGTTAGCCAAACACGAAGAATTTAATTTCTTTCAAAATTTTAATTTTATCTATGAAATAAAATAATCCACCAGCTATAATCCCAACAATTATAGCTGGTAATAAGTCGCTATTGCTGTATCTTTTATCCATGAACTGCCAATAGATACAAACAAAAAAACTACAATAAACGTTATTATCGTATCTAATCTCATTGAAGTTCCTTTCCGCTGGATAAATTTTTCAAACAAGTCATAACTGGATTATACATAACGCCTTGTAATTCGGCTCTATTAAAAAATTATCTGTAATGCCAGAATACCAGATAATATTAGATACTATAAGTTAAGATAATGCTGAAGAAGACCTGATCATGCATGAGCTTCGAAGGTCCCACATGATGTTTAAGAAAAAGGAAAAAGTACCAGGAACCCCAGTACTATGAAAGTTACCTGATACTCTTACTAAATATCCTTCTCAGCCAATCCTTAAAGTCAGATAAACTCTCACCCGGCTCGAAACAAAACGCGCCCATTTTATAAGTGCTTTGAAAATCACTGCTGTTAAAATTCTTTTCCGAGCTCATCTCAGCTTTTCCAGGTGTCAGTATATAGACTTCCTCCACCACTTTTTTGCCGGACTGTCGCTGCAGAAATAACTCCTATATTTATTTTCGTTATTGTAAAAATTAGCAGCTTAGTTATCAATTCAAACTCTATTTGATTAAAGTACTGTAGAATTTGTATTTTTCCCCTTTGAATGATTCTTCCTTTTCAATAATACATTTAATCTTTCAGAACCCATGAGCATTGCTGCAGCAAAAATAACAATAAAAAACGGGAAAATTGCTATTGTTGAATGAGATGCAATAAAACCAAGAAGAGGCGGCATAAGCGTAATACCTGTATAGGCAACAGCGATTTGATAGCCCATAATTGTCTGGGAATGCTTCTTCCCAAAACGTGCTGGTGTTTCCTGCAACATGCATGGAAATATCGGTGCTAATCCTAAGCCAATCATGATAAAGCCTGCAAGTGAGAAAATGGACGGCAATGGTAAGAATAGAAGTGCCGCACCAGCCAATGCAGTTATTTGCCCTACCCGAATGAGCGTACGGTTACTGACCTTAAAAGTAATAAAGCCTGTGATAAACCTGCCGATTGTTATTCCTGCGTAATATAGGGAAACCCATTGTGCAGCAACCGCTACTGGTAACTCCTTAACATTTACCAGAAAGCTACTCCCCCATAGGCCCATTGTTGCTTCAACACCACAATAAAAAAAGAAAGATGTCAGAGCTAGCTTAACTCCGCTCATCCGCAAAGGCTTTACATTTTCAGTATCTTCATCATCAAATGCACTTTTTGAATCTTCCCGCACTTCACTTATATTGACATGGGTGTTTCTTGCGACCCTATTCCATAAAGGAAGCGTGAAGAAGAGGATTACAACTAATGCAAACTGAATGCCAGCAATAGCAAGATAACCCTGTCTCCAAGCATTTTGCTCTGAAATAAATGGAGCCATAATGATGGGACCAAGTGTAGCCCCAACTCCCCAGAAACAATGCAACCAACTCATGTGATGTGCTTTGTAATGTGTTGCAACATAACTGTTTAATCCTGCATCAATAGATCCTGCACCTAATCCAAGTGGTATGGCACATATAATTAACCAAACAAGTGATGGGGCAAAAGTAAAACCTAGCAGAGCTCCAGCAGTCATTAAGCAACTGACAAATGTGACATTGCCTGTTCCGAACCGTTTAAGTACAGTCCCGCTTGCTAAACTGGAAATAATTGTACCGCCGGCTATCGTCATAAAAAGCAAGCCGGCAGTGTCAAGGGATGCTCCATATTCCAATTGCATCACAGGCCATGCCACTCCCAACAATGAATCAGGTAAACCTAAGCTGATGAAAGCCAGATAGATGATTACTAAAAAGAAAGTAGCCAAATTTGTAACCCGCCTTTAATTTTTTATTTCGGTGTTCAAATGTACTTCCCATTGTCTGAGCATTGGAAAGAAACTCTTCGTATGAAGATTTGAGAAAGTGTCCTTACACCAGCGAAGCGACATCTAGGCTGAACGCGTAACTCCCATTGCATGCCACTCATTAGAAAGGCGATGACAGAACACATGCAAAATGCTTAAATTGCCCCCGTCCACTTCTGGTACACATTCAAGTGAGGCAAATACAGTTCCGGAAGTTCCTTCACTAACTATCCCTTTTCATTGCTTATAATAACAGGTACCTTTACTCTTGGGTATCAATATAAATTCCAAGTAATAGCCCATTGCTGTTCAATTTATGTTTTCTCTCTCATAAGTAATTTTTAAATACTCAATGTAAAATAAGGACAAGTATGTCAAAAGGGGTGTACCAAAAGTATGATTACCTACTTTTGGTACACCCTGCTTTAATAGCTGAGTATGGAAGACTATTACTCTCCCTTCTACACATTTACAATATTAAAGAGGCTGACCCAAAAAGTATTACTTTTTGGACAGCCTCTTTGTTTTACACGTACTTTGTTTTTTTAAAAAGCAAAACTAAAGTGAAAATGCGAATAGTTTCTAACTTAACTGGAGATTCACCTAAATAGCATAAAAAGAGGAGGCCGAAACGAACTAGTTTTGGATCAACGACCTTTTGATGTTACAGCCTCTTTACTCACAGTTGCATTATAAATTTATCTTCTCTTACAAGTAGTGAATAATACTCCACATCTCTGGATTGCTATTCATAGAAAAGAACCTCTAAAAGATTTAATTATAAATGTTTATAGAATGGTAGTAGAAAAGCATAAGCCACTTATTTACCCTATTCATAAAAGATATAAGGATATGGTCTATATCCTTATATCTTTCTGTATTTGACGTCGCTTATAGACTATTGTATTAGTTTTATTCCTGCCAAGTAAAATAATCAAATTTTGCTTTAAACTCTTTTCCACTGCCCGGGCTGGCGGCATAAAGCCCGATTTTGCTGCTTGATATGTCTGAGGTGATCGGGTCACTCGCTTTATGCCAATTTCCGTCATTCCAGAAGAAAGTGGAATAGACATTACCAGTTTTCTTGATTTTTAGATAGACAGTGTCCCCGCCTGGATGAGCGACTATATTCTGAGCCTTACTGTACCTAGTTCCCTCTTCCTTTGCTGTTTCAAGTTTTAGACCATTGTCCCATACATGGCCAAAACGGATATAATTATCCTCGTCCTGCCACACATACAAACCGGTCTGTTCATGGTTAGCACCGACAGAAGCATTCAGCTTCGTGGTAATTTCAAAGTCGCCGGCAGGAGCATCCTGCAAAAATACATTTTTAATGGAATTGTTTCCTTCATGAGAGTCCCCTTGTTGCGCCGTAATGGTTAAGCTGTCAGGGTTTTCCGTCAAATTCCACTTATCAGGATTGTCATGGAAAATGGACCAGCCGTTGCCTAATTCCTTTTGCTCAAAATGATCGATGCTCGCACCTTTTTCAATTGGCGGATTCATTTCGTACTTTAAATCCGCAATCGCTTTATTTAGCTTATCGATGGTATTGAAATGCTGCTCTATAGTTGATTCCTTATTGGAGTAAACGGAGTATGCTTCTCCAATTGTTCTCTTAAAGGACTTAATCGCAGCCTCAGGATATTCTCCTGGATCCGTACCTTCTTTAGCTTTTTTTGCGATAGTCGAGGCATCCTGTATTTTTTCAAGTAACACATAACGGGATGAAGCTGATTTAATTAACGATTGATTGGCTTCCCTGATTCTATCTGTCAATACTTTAGTAACTTTTCTATCATATGTGAGCAATCCATTTAGCTCACCTTCTACATCTGTCGTTTGGGTATAGACCGCTGCGCTCAATCCTTCGTTATGGATGAAGCTTTTCAATGATTTCGTGTAATCGATATACGTATCTGTGACTTCTTCTTTGCTGGTCTTGTTTGCATAGCTCCAGCCGCTTGTGCCCCATTCATGGCCCGGGGTCGACAAACCTAGGCCGCCGTACTCGCCGATGACGGCAATCCGGTTCTCTTCCACCCTTGGTGATCTTGGGTTAGGATACGTGTGCCAGTCGAGGACGTCCCCTACTCTTTCATCGGTCCAGCCACTCGCATTTGAAACGAGGCGTGTCGGATCCAGACTCTTGACCCAGTTTGTCATTCTGACTGTGTCATACTGGCCCCAACCTTCATTAAAGACGGTCCATAACACAATGGAAGGATGATTGTATCTTTCCTGAATCATCTCTTTGAATTCGTGTTCAAACTGTTTCAGGTCCTCTGGAGTTTTTCTTGCGCCGGCACCAGAGCCTTCCATGCTCGGCATATCCTGCCAGACGATCATCCCCATTTTGTCGGCCCAATAATACCAGCGCTCAGGCTCGACTTTGATATGCTTGCGGATCATGTTGAACCCTAGATCCTTTGTTTTTTCAATATCGAATTTCAGAGCTTCGTCCGTCGGCGCCGTTAAGCCGCCATCCGGCCAGTAGCCTTGGTCGAGCGGTCCGATCTGGAAGACGAATTCTCCGTTCAATAATGGGCGCAGCTTGTCACCTACTTTTCCGAGCGATATTTCCCTCATACCAAAGTAACTCTCCACCGTATCAACTACGTTATTGCCATCCTTCAAATTAATTTTCACATCATATAAGAAGGGATCCTCCGTTGTCCACAGACGCGGCTTCGGCACAGACACGACGAATGTTTCTCCTGCCTTCCCAGTTTGTGTGCCCACTTTTTTACCCTTTTGATAAACGATAGCCTCAACTGTCTTTCCATCGGCATTTATTCCTTTAACAGTCAGGTTCACTTTGTTTTCGTGAATATCCGTTACCGTTTTAACGGATTCAATACTTGCTTCTGAAACCGGCTCCAGCCAAACCGTTTGCCAGATTCCTGAAGTTGGCGTATACCAGATTCCTTCCGGGTTCGTGGTTTGCTTACCTCTAGCCTGGCCTCCGCTGGTCGGGTCATAGACTTCTACGATCAATTCGTTATTGCCCTTAACCAGATGGTCGGTAATATCAAAGCTGAATGTATCATATCCGCCGATGTGCTCCCCTACTTTTTTCCCGTTCACATATACATTCGTTTTCCAATCGACGGCTCCGAAGTTCAATTTGATTCTTTCTTTTTTCCAGTCCTTTGGAATCGTAAAATTCCGTTTATACCACATATGGCTTTCCGATCTTTCCACCCCGGACAAGGCGGTTTCTACCGCAAATGGAACAAGAATCGATTCGTTTAACTTTTTGCCGTTCGGGACTGATTCTCCTTCTGTTGCAGCTTGGAACTCCCATTTTCCATTCAGGTTAAGCCATTTGTCCCTTTTCATCTGTGGTCGTGGATATTCAGGGAGGACATTGTTTTCTTTCACTTTATCTGCCCAAGGGGACTTTATATTAAACTGGGAAAAATTCTGTACGCGGTTAAGGAAATTCGGTATTTCGCTACCTTCCTCAGTGAAAATCCCCCCTTTTCCGTCATACTTTACGAGTACCTGGTTGCCTGTTCGTTCGTATATAGGATGAGCCGTTTCAATTATGAGAGTGGAAGGGTCATTTTTCTTTAGCGAGAAGCTTTTGATTTCCCAACTGTTCCCATTGAGATTGATCGTTAAGTGTTCCTTTAGATTAGCAGGCAATTTCGCCAAAGGATGATTGAATTTCAATTCTACATGTTTCCCATCTTTCAACACTTGTGCGGTTTTTACGGTTTCGTTCGCTCCATAACCGTCAGGTAAGTAAAAGGCGCTACTAGGGACGATTTGTTTCTTCACACTATCGCTTGACCAGAACAATTTCAGGTTAGCGCCTCCAAAGTGTTCAAAATACTCAACTTTGATATCGTATTCTTTCCCTGCTTCTAATGAGATCGGTGCGCTTTTTTGCTCGATGTCCCATTTATCCTGCCAAAAATCTATCGCCAGTTTTCCGTCGATCCATACTCTAAAGCCGTTGTCTCCAATCATGTAAAAAGTATAATCCTCTGAATGTTCAGGAACGATCTTTCCCGTCCATCTAGCAGCCGTATTGTCATTTTGACCAGTAAACAGATCAAACACTGGATTTAAATCAGTAAAATTAAGATCATAATCCACAATGGTTGTTTTTAATTCATGAAAATCAAATTTTCCCGGTCCGCTTGATTTATAATATTCTCCTTTAAGCCCATGAGGCCGCACGTCATTTTCCGCTTTTGCTAGGGTGTGTGGTCCAGCATTAAGTCCGATTGCCAGTACGAATGCAACGGTTAAGGTTAAAAAACAGATCACGAGTGATTTTTTCATAGTTCTGTCTTGCCTCCCCTAATAGAATGGTCCTGCCAATTCGACACAAAGCTACTATTCTGCTATGCAAATATAAACCCAATCTTTAAAACTAGTTTTACTGCTCACCTCCGTATAATCCTTTTCGATTCAATACCAACTTTAACAAGATGACCGTAAAAAAGATTTACAATATGCGGCAACATTTTATAATTTTTTGGCTATTCTTGTATTTTGATAGATATACTTCCCTGTTAATTCCTTGCTGTTGCATTGATTCATATCGCGTGCTGCTGTGAGGCTTCCTTCTTGATGCTGTGTTCGGTTGCGGAAATAACTTTTTTCTTTGCCCTGCGGATGACGATGACTCTTTGCAAAATAATAAATAAAAACAGCAGAAATCCGACAGCAATTTTCGTCCACCATGAGCTTAAGGTGCCCTGGAACATAATGATCGTTTGGATGATCCCCATGCTGATGACTCCCAAAGTAGGTCCGATTAAATACCCTACGCCGCCAGTTAATAGGATACCTCCGATTACACACGCAGCAATCGCGTCCATTTCCATGCCCATTACATGCAGGGCGTAGCCGGATTGCATGTAAATCGTGAATACCAAACCTCCAAGTGCGGAGCAAAGTCCTGAAACCGTATAAACGATCACCGTCGTCCTCTTGACCGGAAGCCCCATAAGAGTCGCTGAACCGGCGTTTCCGCCAATCGCATAAACATTGCGGGCAAACCTTGTATATTTCGATGCATACATCGCGAAAATCACGACTAGAAGCGAAATGCAGGCACCCAGGGAAAGATAATTCTCGCCATATACATACACCTTAAAATCCGAAAGCGTTGTAAAGATTGGATCCGTGATCTCTATGCTTTCTGTATCGATCAGATAGCTTAGTCCCCTGGCAAAAAACATTCCCGCAAGCGTAACAATCCAGGGGTGGAGATTAAATCTGTAGATGAGGTATCCCTGGGCCGCTCCAAAGATGAGCCCGATCAACAATATAAGGCCGATAACCAAAAATGCGTTGACGCCTTGCTGCAAAAGGTAAGCCGTAACCATGCTAATAAACGCGACAAGGGATGCAACAGATAGATCAATGCCGCCGGTTATGATAACAAAAGCCATCCCTGTCGCGACGATGATCAGATATGCGTTATCAATGAACAAATTAAGGAATACCTGCATGCTAAAGAACCCAGTGAAAGAAAACGTCCCATAGGCATAGAGCAAGGCAATCAGCAAGAGAGTTGCAAACACGATGATATTTTTTTCATTGATTCGGAGACCAAGCCGCTTCATGCCGCATTCACCTTCTTCTTCATTGTTGGTTGTTTGAACATCTGCCTGAATTCCGGCGATTGCAATAGACAAACAATGATAACCACTATTGCCTTAACAACCATCGTGATTTCTGGCCGGATTCCCATCGAATAAATCGTCGTCGATAGCGTCTGGATAAATAAAGCGCCAACGAGCGTTCCACCCAGATAATATCTTCCTCCACGCATTGATGTCCCACCGATGACAACCGCGAGTATTGCATCCAGTTCAATCCAAAGCCCGGCATTATTGGCATCGGCACTACTGACATTCGCACAGACGATCAGCCCGGCAATGGCCGCGCAAACTCCGGAAATCATGTAGACGATGAGAATAATCCGTTTTGGCTGGATGCCTGTATAAATGCTTCCGGTCATATTGGCACCGATGGATTCAAGAAATAAACCTAAGGCTGTTTTCTTCTTCAAAAATAGGATGATAAATAAAACGGTCAACCCGATAAAGATCGAAAACGGCAGACCTAACAAGAATCCCTTGCCGATATACTGGAAGGCTTCGTTATGAACGGTGAGAATCTGCCCATCTGTGATTAACTGTGCGATTCCCCTGCCGACTGTCATTAATATCAGTGTCGCGATCATCGGCTGGATTTCGAAATAAGCCACCAACACACCATTCCATAATCCGCAAACCACCCCAATCAATAGGGCCGCGATAATTGCCGTTGAAACAGAAGCGTTATTGTTTAACAAATCAGCGGACGCAGCAGCTGCTATCGCCAAGACCGAGCCGACAGATATATCGATCCCTTCTTTAGCGATGACAAGGGTCATGCCAATTGCGATGACAAGCAGCGGTGTGACACGGTTGAGAATATCGATGGTGCTTCCAAATAAATGGCCATCTTTCACTTCGATCGTGAAGAAGCCAGGAATCATGATTGCATTGATTAAAAGCAGGAGAACAAGAGCTGCCAGCGGCCAAAAAATCTTTGCCCGTAAAAAGCTATCCATGGCTTGCTTCAACTAAATCAGCTCCTTCCGCAATCATCTCCATAATGTTTGAGACAGTCATACTCGCACCCTCTAATTCTCCAATTAAATAACGGTCCCTTAACACAAGGATCCGATCACAGCAGCCGACCATTTCTTCAAGCTCCGCAGAGATGAACAAAATCGTCATTCCTTCCGCTGCAAGCTCCAAAATTAAGTTTCGGATTGCCGCCTTCGTACCTACATCAATCCCCCTTGTGGGCTCATCCAAAATCAATAATCTCGGGTTCGTGGCTAGCCATCTTGCCAGGATTACTTTTTGCTGGTTTCCCCCACTTAAGTTATCGATTCTTTGTTCCATGCTCGGCGTTTTGATTTGCAGGAGATTGATATATTTAGTGGCTATTTCTCTTTGTTCTTTTTGGGGAATATACCGAAAAACTCCACGCTTTGCTTGCAGTCCGAGGATGATATTCTCGCGAATCGTCAACTCACCGATGACTCCTTCAACCTTGCGATCTTCCGGACAAAAGCCCATCCCCTTTGCAATCGCAAGCTTTGGATTCATCGATTTAATTTCCTGGTTCTCGATCTCAAGAACGCCATCATCGGATTTGTCGATGCCAAATAACAGTTTAGCAAGCTCCGTCCGTCCCGATCCCAACAGTCCTGCAAGACCTAAAACCTCTCCCTTTCTTAATGAAAGCGTCATCGGATTGATGCTTCCTTTCTTTTCGAGATCATAGGTGTGAATGAATTCGTCTGCTCCCGTTTTCGGTGCCCTTACCTTTTCATTGACTACTGTTTCCCCCCATTCTTTGCCGATCATTTTCGAGACAAGCTCCGTTTTCGTGAGCTGTTTCGTTTCGTATTCCCCAATCCACTGGCCGTTCCGGAGCACCGTTACCCGGTCGGTAATTTCAAAAACCTGGTCAAGAAAATGGCTGACAAAGACAATCCCCATGCCCTCACTTTTCAAATTCCTCATAACCGCAAATAGCTGTTCGACTTCATTTGTATCTAAACTTGAGGTAGGTTCATCCAAAATTAAAACCCCGCTTGAAATATCGACTGCCCTCGCGATGGCAACCATCTGCTGAATTGCAGTTGAATAAGAAAGTAACGTTCTCCTGACATCAATGTTTAACTGTAATTTCTCTTCCAGCAGTTTTTCAGCTCTCCGGTACATTTCATTCCAGTCAATTCTTCCACATCGCTTCGGCTCTCTGCCAATATAAATATTTTCCGCGACCGATAAATTTTCACAAAGATTAACTTCCTGATATACCGTGCTAATCCCGAGTGCCTGTGCCTCTTCTGTAGAACCGGGATTTATCGGCTGGCCCGCCAGAAAAATTTGCCCCTCATCCTTTTCATGCACCCCTGTCAGCACTTTGATCAGGGTGGACTTACCCGCCCCATTTTCTCCCATTAACGAATGAATTTCCCCCTTTCGCAGAGTGAAATTGACATGCGTTAAAGCTTTGACCCCAGGAAAGGTCTTGGAGATATTTTCAGCCTCCAGTAGAATATTAGACTCCATAAAAAGCACCTACTTTGTTTATTTAACGTACCGTATTGGTCTCTTAAGAGCTGAGGTTATGTAAAAGTATAGGAAATAAGTCGGGAGAAGTATTTAAAAAAAAATAGCATTTTTTGTGATTTTCAATTAAATTTATAAAGAAAACTCGTCGATTGACGAGCCGTAAGGCAGAGATTAGACGTAGTTGCACTTATGCAGGAAGGAAAATATACTTTCCTTCCTGCTAAAAAATAACCCTCGGCACAGTGCGAAGGTCATGATGAACAATATTATCTTTATGGTATTAAAGACGATTAATAATCTCTGCGGTACAATTCTTTTTTTGCCTGATTCTGGGTAAATGTTTCTTCTGAAGTGATGATTTTTTTAGGGATTTCAATGCCGCTTGCCAGGTCTTTGATCGCCTTCATAAGCTGAGGTCCAAGCAACGGATTACATTCTACCGTAAAATTCATCTTGCCTACGCTTAATGCGCGGAAAGCTTTATCGGTAGCATCTATAGAAATGATTTTGATATCTTCCCCCGGTTTTAGCCTATATTCTTCTATTGCTTGAATCGCACCCAAAGCCATGTCGTCATTATGGGCGTATACCACGTCAATCTTTTTCCCATATGCTTTCAAGGCCTTTTCCATCATTTTTCTTCCTTTTAGCATCGTAAAGTCACCAGAATATGCCTTTAAAAGCTGAAATTTCAAATTGCCTTTTATTGTTTCTTGAAATCCCTTCTTTCGGTCTTTTGCTGGCGCTGAACCTTTGGTGCCTTCAAGTTCGATAATATGTACCGGGGATTTCGCCGATTTAGAATCTGATACCAGCCATTTGGCCGCCCGTTTTCCTTCCTCCTCAAAATCCGAGCCGATAAACGATGTCCAAAGGGACTGGTCATCGACATTTATTTCACGGTCCATCAGGATAACCGGAATCCCCGCCTTCTTTGCTTCAGTCAGAACCGCGTCCCATCCTTGCTCCACTTTTGGTGAAAATACGATTATATCTACCTCTTGTTTTATAAACTCACGAATGATATCAATCTGTTTGCTTTGATCATTTTCCGCATTTTTTACCTTAAGCTCGATACCGGCTTCTTTTGCTGCTGAGATCACTGATTGGGTATTTGCGAGGCGCCACTCGCTTTCAGTGCCCAATTGCGCGAAGCCCAGCTTTATGTTTCGTTTCTTTTCCAGGACCAGTTGATCAGTCTGATCGTTACCTTCATTTAAGTAATGGTCCACGTTGTCTGCGGTGACTTCATGGTCTCTGACAATAATTTTTTTGGGCAAACCTGGAACGTTATGTAAGATGTCGATGGCATACTGTGCTGCCTTACTTCCGCCGGTCGGTGTGACAAAAGTAGTGTCAATGATCCCTTCTTTGACCAATTGAAGGCCGCCATTTTCTTCATTTATGCCATCACTGCCTATGATCCGGACCCCATTAAGCTTTTCTTCCTTAAGGGCTTTGTATGCTCCATAAGCCATGGCATCATTATGAGCATAAATCAAATCTGGTTTTATTCCTGAAATTAACAGCCCTTTCATTTGGTCTTCAGCTTTATCCTTTAACCAGTCAGCATATATCGTCTCGGTTATCGTATAATTTGTTTCCTTGCCGATCATTTCGTTAAAACCTTTACTTCGTTCCTCGGCTTGAAGGGAACCCTTCATACCTCGCACTTCAACGATTTCTCCCTGCTTATTCCCTAATAGTTTGATTGCCTCCTTTGCCGCCATTTTCCCATTAAAGTGGTTGTCAGATCCGATATATAGCGTATAATCATAACCTTTAACACCTCTCCCCAAAACAATGACCGGGATTTTTGTATAAACTTCTGTTATCACCGGAGTTAATGCGGATGAATCATCAACCGACACGATTAATAGATCGATTCCGTATTTAATCATCGTCTCGATATCTTCCACCTGCTGATCGGCATTCTGTGCCGCATCTGTAAAAATGACCCTCGCGTCCCCATGTTGTGCAATTTCTTTTTTGATCTCCTTGTTCATTTGGATTTGCCAGGAACCGTTCAAATTCGGGTGAGACACGCCGATCAAGTATTTAATCTGTCCATTTGAATGGACACCTTCATTTTTAGCATCATTTTGTAATACTGCTGCAACCACTAGCGCTGACCCCAAGAAGAGAATTGTAAGTGTGGCGAATACCTTATTCGTTCTCACTGCATATATCCTCTCCTGTAGGAGCTCGGAGACTTACCTACAACTTTCTTAAACGCATTGCAGAAATAATGCTGTGTGCTGTAACCCACCCTCTCTGAAATTTCATAAACCTTCAAGTAGGGATCTTTCATCAGTAAGAGTGCTTTGTCTATCCTTACCTTCGTTAGGTACTGGATAAAGGATGCGCCTAATTCCGTCTTAAATTGCTTGCTCAAATAGGTAGGGCTGACCTGGGCATAATTCGCCAATTCGTTCAGCGATAAACTCGTATCCGCATAATGTTGATCGATATAATTTTTTGCTAGAATCACAATCGGTGACATCTGATGAACAGTATTTAGTTGCTGGTATAGTTCTTTATAAACAAGAGGAATGTGCGCTGCGTGATCTGTAACCTTTTCACAGTAAATGATCACCTTGCCTATAAACGTTTCCGTTTTTTCCTTAATGGCAAGATTGATTTCCGCAAGCTTTGTTGCTTGTTCCTCAGGCACAATAATGACGACATTTCCGCGCTGGTCATCGAAAAACTGAGCATAAGGTATGTCTGTCAAAATATCTTTTATGATATTTTTCAAGGAAAACAGCAGCAATTCATCACTCCAGAACTTATCAACGGCATGAATATCGACGACATCCCTGATTTTAATGACTGAAACCCCGACTGCTCCAACGAATTTAATATCGAATATATGAAACTCTTCTGCATCCTCTTCAATTGGAATAAATCCTGTCACCCATTTTTGCAGAAAATCACTTTTCAACAGATCTTTATTGCTCTCAAGTTGCTTATTACGGTTGATGTTCTGGCTATTGATTTGCAAAGTAGAAACGGCTCTTTCCACAACGCTCTCGAGTTCGGTAACATTTACAGGTTTTAGCAAGTAATCAAAGACTTTCATTCTGACGGCCTGCTTGGCATACGTAAATTCATCGTGTCCTGTGATGATTATGAAAAGAGAGTCGGGAAGGTTGTTTTCCAATTGTTTTATTAAATCAATTCCATTTAGAAAAGGCATACAAATATCAATTAAAAGCAAATCGGGCTTTAATTGTTTGGCCATGTCCAGGGCAAGCTCGCCATCCTCCGCTTCCCCGACAATGTCGATTGAAAACTTCTCCCAGTCAACAGCTCCTTTTAATCCTCTTCGTATAATGGTTTCATCATCTGCAATTAATAAATTCCACATATGATACCTCCGATTAAATGAATTGAACCTGATCATGACTGAACAGGAATATGTATGCTAACAACGGTCCATTCTTGATACAAACTTTCAATGGAGAGGCCGTAATAGGAACCATACACGAGCTGAATCCGTTCATTTACATTGAAAAGTCCATATCCATTGTGCTGATCCTTGGTTAAATGGTTAACATCCAAAAAAGCGTTCAGCTCTTGCACTCGTTCTTCTGGAATACCAATCCCTGTATCTTTAACTCTTAGAAACAAAGATTCTCCTTCTTGTTTCACACTAATATAGATTTTTCCTTTCCCGCGCTTATTTCGGATTCCATGATATATCGCGTTCTCTACAAGCGGCTGCAAAAGAAGTTTCAGAACTTTATAGCTTTTTACGTGTTCATCCACGTTAATCTCGTATTCCAGTTTGGATTCATACCTTGTCATTTGGATAATCAAATAACTTTCGACATGTTGTATTTCTTCATGCACCGAAATGATTTCATTACCTTTATTCAAACCAATCCTAAATAGAGTTGTAAGCGCTTTAACCATATCCACTATTCGATTGGCTTTGTATTCATAAGCCATCCATTGGATGGTATCGAGTGTGTTATAGAGAAAATGCGGTTTGATTTGTGCCTGCAATATTTTCAATTCGGCTTCACGCTTATTCTTTTGTTCCGTGTAAACGAGCTGAATGAGTCTGCCAATTTCCTCGATCATCCTGTTGTAACTTCTGCCAAGCTGGCCGATTTCGTCGTCATACTTAGAATGAAACTGAAGGTCAAATCTGCCCTCTTCCACATTTTTCATCAGCTTTCTAAGTTTATTAACGGGTTTTATGATGGACCTGGTAAAGAACCAGGAGACGATAGCAGCTAGAAGCAAAGTCAGTACGGCAATGAAAACGGTATAAAGCTGTACGCGGGACACAACAGCCGTGGTTTCATCTAAAGAAAAGACGCCGACCACTTTCCAATTAATCGATGGGTATGTATTGTAAATAATATGATACTTATTTTCGTCAATCACTTGATGGATAGTGCCATTATTGCTTTTCAAGAACCATTCAGGGTTGATTCTATATACAACAGGATTCACAGGGGAGTAAACAACATTCCCGGCTTTATTAAGGATAAATATAAAACCGGTTTCCCCTAACTTTATCGATTCGATGATTTCTTTAATAAAGTCCAGCTTTAGATCGATTAGGATAACACCAATTACCTTATCTGTTTCAGGGTCCTTGATGGCTTTTACAACGGACAAGAGGTTGTTTACCTGATAATTCGACTTTCCCCTGATATTTCTACCAACAGGATTACTTATTAATTGGATCTTTTCCGGGGACTGGGCAGCCTGCTGATACCAATACTCTTTAGTAAGGGAATCCCTCGAGACCGGAAACATATCATTACTGGCAAATTGATTGTGCTCATTTACCAGTAAGACTCCTGCCATTTCAGTATGACGGCTTTTATAGACATCGATCTGCCGATTGATCTTTCCCATCAATTCTGCCGAAGGTTTTTCCTCATTCCAAAATTGTTGGATGTTTTCTTCCATGGAGAGATAGTGAATTATATTATCATTTTCATCAAGAAGCGACTTAATATTACTCCAGACCTGTTCCATCATTTGCACAGTATATGAATTGGCTTCCTCTTGAAGAGATTTCTTATAAATGCTGCTACCTAATAAAGTCAGTGTTGAAATGCAGAGAATGATAATGACAAAAAAATAAAATAAGAGCTTAAACCCAATACTTTTATTATTAAAATATGACAATACACTCATGTCTTTTTTCTCCAGATTAGGTTGTATAGCTTAATTATTTTTCGAAAATTCAAATAAATCAAGAGGCTTTTGGGTAAACATTTTTTTCATCTCTTTTTTATAAGCACAAACGCTATCGGGATATGCGGGGAGAACCGCACCGTAAGCAAATGAAATAATATATTAATAGTGGGCTAGAGATAAGACCCTTATTAGGGTGTTGAAGGACAAAACGGGGCTTGCGGGCCAGGGAATTGTCCTTCATAAAGGTCATCAAGGACAAAACCGGGCTTGCGGGTCAGGGAATTGTCCTTCATACAGGTCATCAAGGACAAAACTGGGCTTGCGGGCCAGGGAATTGTCCTTCATACAGGTCATCAAGGACAAAACGGGGCTTGCGGGCCAGGGAATTGTCCTTCATACAGGTCAGCAAGGACAAAACGGGGCTTGCGGGCCGGGGAATTGTCCTTCATACAGGTCATCAAGGACAAAACCGGGCTTGCGGGCCAGGGAATTGTCTTTCATACAGGTCATCAAGGACAAAACTGGGCTTGTGAGGCAGGAATTGTCCTTCATACAGGTCATCAAGGACAAAAGACGGCTTGCGGGTCAGAGAATTGTCCTTCATACAGGTCATCAAGGACAAAACGGGGCTTGCGGGCCAGGGAATTGTCCTTCATGACAGGTGTTGAAGGACAATTCTGCTCTTTATAGAGTTAAGAAATAAACAGTGATTGATCTATGAAGTTTTATTCGTAGAAGGCCCATCGATGAACCCCTTCTACTTTTAAATTTTTTTCAAGAATCCTTCTTATCCTCTTTTTAGATGTCACCACTTTACACCACTGATGAATAACATTTGTATTAATCCTTCGATCTGGAAAAAGAAGCTTAAACTCATTCACATTCCGCATTACCGCAGTTGCAACTACTTCTTCATGCCCGCATTCTTTACAAACACATTTCCTTTCCTCGACCGAAATTGAAAAAGAGGTGCACTTGAAACAAGAAATTCCTTTTCGCAGTTGGTCAAAATTATATGACGGTATTAACTTAAAAGGAGAGTCTTTAATATGAAGTGAAGTCAATTTATCAGCTAACATCTTATGATTTTTATTTAATTTTGTAGATATTTTATCCAGGTTCTTTAAGTATCTATTAACCTGAGTTGGGAAAATAAATGATTTGTTGCGAGGGGTTTGGTATAAAGTAAATTCGGGGTTGATAAAAACGACTGAACCATGAATGGGCATGTTTAATCCATGTTTTTGGAGCAGCTGGCGCAATAAAGATTCGCTTCTCTTCAATTGGTTTAGTGGATTATTAATTTCAGTTTCGGAGACCATGTATAATCTATCCGATTCATAATAATAATCCCCTTCATAGTTCTTCACTTCGAAAAAGTAAATGGTTTCGGAAGTAATAATCAGTGAGTCGATTTGGAACAAGGTGCTATTTAGTTTGAGCAGCAAATCATTTAATATCATGCATTCGCACTGAAGCTTTTCTAACAATGAATCAAATTTTTTCTCGCCTTCGTAACCTTTTTTTAAATTGAAATAGCGCTGCTTGTCTTTATCAGACAAACTCATTCGAGTATTTAAGAATTCCAGAATGAGTAATTCAGCAGATTCAGTACGACATTTGTAAGGCATAGCTCACATCCTTTCTTATTTTCGAAGCTTCAAAACTATTATAAATTATACCTGTGCAATATCTTAAATAAAAAAGTATTTTTTTGAAAATTTCTCTATACATAAAGCCATTATTTGAGGTTACCTAGGAACCTCCTTCTGTAAGTAGCAGGTATCCTCAGCTACTTTCAGAGAAAAATCGAAAAATAAAAAGCAAGTGGAGAAAAACTGCTCGTTTTCTCAACTTGCGTCATTTTAGTGACTTATCAGACAGCCCGTATACATTTGGTTATTAACTTTTATTTTCCGTTAATATTTTCTAGTAGGCAAAGCTTCTTCAGCGGCTTCTTTTCCAACAAACACCGATTCGTCAGTCTTGATCCACCTTTCTATTTCTTTGCCTGCCTTTAAATCTTTAACAGCCTGCGCGAGTTGCGGCCCGAGCAATGGGTTACATTCTACGATAATATTCGTTTTCCCCTGTGCAGCAGCTTCAAAAGCATCTTTAATTCCATCAATGGAAACGACCTTAATATCTTCACCCGGCTTTAAACCATACTCTTCTATCGCCTGGATCGCTCCCATCGCCATGTCATCATTATGGGCATAAACGGCATCAATATTTTTACCGTCAGACTTCAAGAATGCTTCCATTACTTCCTTGCCTTTTGCCCTTGTGAAATCCCCTGTCTGTGATTTGGTTATCTTGAAATTCGGATTAGCCTTTAATCCATTTTCAAAACCTTTTTTACGATCATTGGCCGCGCTTGCTCCAACCGTCCCTTGAAGTTCAACAATATTTGCCTCTTTATCTTCGCCGATTAACTTAATCAGTTCTTTAGCAGCGTTTTCACCCTCGAGTATGAAATCAGAACCTATGAAGCTTGTATACAAGGATTCATCATTAACCTTAATGCCTCTGTCGAGCAGGATAACCGGAATATCGGCATCCTTCGCTTTCTTCAAGACGCTCTCCCATCCCGTTTCTACAACAGGAGCCAAGGCAATAACATCCACTTTCTGGGCAATAAAGTTTCTGATCGCTTTAATTTGATTTTCTTGTTTCTGCTGTGCATCTGAAAACTTCAATTCAAAATCCGGACTATTCCCAAGTGTTTCTTTAATGGACTTTGTTTCGGCCGTTCTCCAGCCGCTCTCTGCTCCAATCTGTGAAAATCCGACTACGATCTTCCCGTTCCCGTCCTTTTTTCCTCCGCCGGATTCTTCAGTCTTGCCGCTGCTGGATTCTTGATTACAACCCGCAAGCATAAGCATGGCCATCAATAAAGCAAGCATAAACATGGATGCCTTTTTTGCTCTTTGCATACAATGTTCCCCCTTTGGTTTATTACCTTAACACTACAAAGAAATAGGAAAAAAGTATTTACAAAAAAACACCATTATTTATAATTTTCTTGGGTGTATAGGTTTTTTTAAATGAATATCCTTATACGCGAATAAAAGGAGTTCGGCTTTTCGAGGGTATCACTGTTTATATCCAGGGAAGTAGGGACTTAATCACTATGAACCCGCATTGTCTTGATATTAATATAGAAAATAAAGATTGAAGCGACCCCGTTTTTCGGGTTATTGCTGGGGACCTTTTCTACACCTAGTACTCAAAAATGGCCTATTATTCCACTCGAATGGAACAATAGACCATTTAATTGCTTAAGTAGTTGTTATTATTTTATTGCTCAAAAAAAGGATTGCAAAGGTTACTATATTACGGAATTACTCCGTTACCATTACAAGAATTTTCCCTTGTTTCACTTCGTCTTCGTATTGTCGAGCCTCTTCCTCCGTCAGCCCCGTATCCTTTAAAGCCTCCGTTAAACTGCCGGATTTGGTAGCCAGGCCTGCGGCGGCTCCACCTAGTGTGGTAAATATCGGCCCTGCTGCTAAAATCGGGCCAATTCCCGGAATGGCAATGGCGCTCAACCCGACAAAAAGACCGGCTAAGCCAATCGCTCCACCTGTTGTTGCCCCGGCTATCAATCCATCCATATCCTTCGATTCCACTTGCTCAGCTTCTGGTCCCAATTTTTCGGTATTTTTTGCGACAAGAGAAATTTCGTCCATGCTGTAACCTTTCTCTTTTAAATCCTCCACGGCCGCATGTGCCTGTTCTTCATTTTCATAAACACCTATGACTCGTTTTTCCATGATGATTGGCTCCTTTCATGACTTACTTACTAAATACCCTTTTATAGAGGCTTCAATCAGGGGATTTGCTGGTGGATTCTTTATGGATTCGCAAAACTCTTAATAATTTGATTCACAACAAGCATTTTAGTTTTTGTATCTCATGCTAGACTAATCAATAAATATATACATAAATAAACGATCTTGCTATTCTCTCCAGAATAAACAAGACCGTTTAGATTAATTGCTTATTAAAATTTGGTTTCGGAATTCTATTTTCCCTCACTCATTGATCTCCGTTTGCTCCTGTTTAGGAACACTAGCTACAAGTTGTTCAAACAAGTATGTAAGGTATGAATGTAATTCAAAGCGATCTTCCTGCGCGAAATCAGTTAATTTATTTTCTCTCATGGTTTCCCCTCCCTTTTTATAATTAATACCCAAGCTATTATCCTTTTAATCATTGAATCTAATAAATAATTCATGCACCAATTAAAATGTAATTAGTTAATTATTATAATAAATGAAAACGCTTCCAATTTCAACTGTAATATTAGATGAGCGCAACTACCATCCATACTTTATAATTAAAGACGGAAAATAATCCTTGCTCTTGGCTTCTAAATGTTCTCCGTAAACATATTATTACCACTTCGGCAGAATCAATTCATCGTGTATATCCGCTTTAATATTTTTCCTAGCGCGATTAATATCATTGCTGAGGTCTCTCATTTTTGAAAGTTTAAGAGAATATGTATGGAAGTATTTTTCCATAGCATCCAGGAACGATTCTTTCCCTTGTCCAGACTTCCATGATGCTGCTTTTTCCATGGTCTGCTTTATCAACGCACAATCCGCTTCCAACTGATCAATAAGGATTGTGAATTTTTTATCCATGAACTCTAGATCTTCTGATTCGACCAGTAGCTTATCTAATTTATTCATGGCAACTCATCCGCCCTTACATAAGAATCTGAAGCTGTTTCTAAGTTCTTATACAACTCGTGAGTGGTTTCCGTAAACCAAGATTGAAAATCTTTTATCGAGCGTAATACTTCATCCTGAAGATGACCGTTTTTCTGAATATCATTCAATCTGTTAATATAGCTCTTGGCTTCATCAAATGCGCTATCGACTCGTGATTCAAGTTGTTTGAAATCTGCTGCGACATCCAAAAGATCCAAAGGTGTGACATCAACTGAGGTCCCTCCAGTTGAGAAGTGCCTGGGCGATTTCCATAGTGCATCCCCTGTTAAGGCATTTGTTAGATTGGGATTATTTATGTTTCCGAATTTATCAAATTCAAAATGTTTCATGTTATGGTAGTTATCTTTTGCTAACGAAAAATATAACCGTTTAAGTGGTTTGTCTAACCATTCACTGTTTTCAAGTTCATAATCTAACCCAATATAGTAACTGGAACCAATATGACGTTTATAGGGAGCAATACCGCCGGCCCCTATCGAATCTCTTGGGTGTATAAAATTTACGATGGTTTGATCATAATGTCCTTTATTGACTTTCTTCTGCAGCTTTTCCGGAAGTAGGTGTAAAACGGTAGGGGAGCTGAATGTGACTGCTTCTACCGAATGGATGGCACCTGCATAGGATGCTTGACCCCCGCCCAGGGAGTGCCCTGTGCTGGCAATATGCGCATTCGGGTATTTTTCCTTCACCTTTTTCACGAGAGCGTCCGCTTGTGTAAACTGGTTTTTTATATATCCTCCTTTCGTGATTTCAGAATCACTAAAATAATACCTCAATTTTTTTGGAACTACCTGTTTTACATCCGCATTTTGATTGGCAATATATTTAATATCCGTTTTAAGATCTGCAAATCCTTCTCCGAGCAGATCATCCCCTTGGGTGCCGCGGAATGCTATGACTACATTATTGCCTTTCTTATATACCACCGCATCGAACCCTGTCTGTTTATCGTGTGTTTTTACTCCTTTGATTTTTTCCAATGTCCACTTTTGAGTTCCATTCTTTAAGACAATATTTATCTCCTCTAAAGGCTTTTTAGCATACGCATGCTGACTTAATTTCAAAAATTCTTTGTCCCCAATCCTGTTTTCCATGATTGATACACCTCCCCGCTCACGTTATACTGTAATTATATAAAATATTCCAAAAAGAGGCGATACAGATGCAACGATTTTGTTTGATTTTTATAACAGCTGTATGTCTTATCCTGTCTGGATGCCAAGGAGGAGATGAAATGAAAGAAGATGAAACCACTGCGTTATCTAAAAAGGTCGCTTCAGAATTTCTCTTGCTTGAAGAAGGAAAGGAATTCATTCCTAAAAGTACAGAAGTTTTACCCTCTGTTGGCGGAGTAGATTCCCTGATTGTTTATGGTTATTATAAAGGCAATAAAGAGGAAGAGATTTTTGTCACTGTTGAAACTAATAATGATTATGAAGTAAGTACTTACGGGATCGTTGGTACAGAATGAAAAAGAGGATCATGCTGTGTGCATTTCCTCTTTACTTTTTTGTAATTATTCTGGAATTTTATAAAGGATAAGCTGCTTTTGCTACTTTCCTCGTTGGTATAACTATCTATAGATTGAATCCCTTTGAAAAAGCCTCCTAGTTCGTATGTGAATTCAACGAACCAGAAGACTTTTATAAATAAGTTCATATTGCAATCATTTACTACTGCTTATTCGGCACCGCACAGCTGCCATCCGCACAGCTTGCGTCGTCTGCTCCGTCTGCGGAAAGATCCTGCAATTTGGGTGCAGCAGATTCTTCCTGCCATATTTGCTCGAGCGCGCCCACGAATGATTCTGTCGGCTGAGCACCTGAGATGGCGTATTTTTGGTTAATGACAAAATACGGGACCCCACTGATGCCATATTGTCTGGCGACAGCTTGGTCATTACGCACATCAGCCTCATAAGCTGCCTCATCAGTTAGAACGTTCAATGCTTCTTGACGGTCCAATCCGACTGTTTCCGCGATTTCTGCCAGTGTTTCATGATCCCCGATATGCTTTGATTCAGTAAAATAAGCGTAAAGCAATTTTTCCGTGATTTCTGCTTCTTTTCCATGCGACTTAGCAAACTTTGCAAGGCGATGGGCATCAAAGGTATTGGTTGACTTCATCGTATCAAAGTTGTAAGTCAGTCCCATAGCGGCTGCCTGCTGCCCGACCCCTTCGTTTGATTGTTTGGCCTGTTCAACACTCATCCCATACTTGGATGCGAGTAGTTCGTGGATACTCTTATCCGTGTCCTTCTGCGCATCCGGGTCAAGCTCAAAGCTTTTATATTCAACTTCCACTTGGTCTTTATGAGCGAATTGGCCAAGGGCTTCTTCTAACCGGCGTTTCCCAATATAACAAAACGGACAGACAAAATCCGACCATACCTCGATTTTCATAACGGCACCTCTTTCTTTTCCTTCATTATTCCCTACCATAGTAGCACAACATATGACCAAACCTGTTAAAGGATGCTCATCAGATTCCACGCTATTTTTTTAAAAAGGCTATTTTATTGAGATTTACTTTCCTTTATTTCTTTCTCCATCCTCCAAACCCCAAATGAATCCCGGCCATTTATCAACACCACCAAAAATAATAGTCCGCAAATCAGGGAAGACCCGAGGAAAGGGACAGTGCTGTGAAGCGCAAAAAACACTCCACCGATTAATGGTCCCAGGATTCTTCCGAAGCTGTCGATGGCCTGGTCCAGTCCCATCGTGATCCCTCTTCCCATCCTTTCTTGTTTGGAAAGCAGCGAAATGATTGTCGGGCGAGTGCAGGCGGACCCCACCCCGACTAAACCGCATCCGAGAACCGCCATCCAGACATTAATGGAAGCAGCAATTAATAGATAACCAATCGCACAGATGACAAAGCCAAATTTGGCAATCCAGTTTTCCGTTCTTATTTGATAAAGGTATTTTAATAGAAAGAATTGGACGAACGCGGAGCCGCCGGCAAATATGCTGAAGGCCATGCTGACTTCCCCGGGGGTTGCTGAAAAACCGTCAATCATGAAGTAGCCAAGCATTCCGAATAAACTGGATGCAGCAAGTGATATTCCGAGGGTTAGTATGTAGAGCTCACGGTAACCGGATTTTGTAACGAGTACAAGCGATCTTATGAAAGAAGGCTCAGCCATCTTTAACACCTGCTTGGGCGGTTCTTTTATCGATAGCCATACAAATGGTAAAGCGAGAAACGCCAATGAGCCTGCAGCAATAAATGGTGCATTCACACCCAAAGGAGCAAAAACGCCGCCTAAAGCAGGACCGCATAGAAAACCCAGGCCGTTGACAGCCCCTATCTTTGCCATTGCGTTTCCCCGGTTTTCGTCATCCGAAGAATCTGCAACAATGGTGAGGGCAGCTGGAAGCGATCCTGCAGACAGGGTGGCGCCAATGATTCGCGCGACTAACAATTGTCCGTAGGTTTGCGCAAAGATAATCAGAATGAAGGCAATTCCGAAGCCAAATAGACCGATAAACAGGATCGGTTTTCGGCCAAAGCGATCGATTAATCTGCCCCATACTGGTGTTGATATAAATTGCGCAAGGGCCCAGCCGGTGATCAAGCTACCCATTTGAAAAGAAGACAGACCTAACCGTTCGGCTACATATGGCAAGCTGGGGAGGACAATTCCATAACCCGTCATCGTTAAAAACATGATAAATGACAATATGATAAAAGCTTTTCGATCCATGGTTCTCTTCTCCATTTCATCTTCTTGTATCAATGCCTATCACTCAAGTTGACTGTACCATAATAGTCATGTAGGAATTTGTTCAAATATGTCATTGAGGGTCATCTATTAAAGAAAGCCCTTATTTTTTAAAAAGGATTGTATAAAAAATAAAGACCTTCATAATTGAAAGTCCTTTTGATTGGATCGTGGTAATTTATAGTTGTTTGTTATTGTTCATTGACTCCTTTGGAATAAATAAACTTGCAATTATTACTGACATTATGGCAATATGTCGTTATTTTTGGGGGCTACAAGAAAAAATACAAGAATCTAGTAAATAACTTTCATCAACATTATGTTTATGAATAATTGGTATTAAATTCTTCTAATTTGGAGACGGCCTTCTCATCTGCAACTACAACTACATTTGAATGAGTTCTTAGGGCAGTAGCTGGATAGTCACTACTTATAGGTTCTGAAAACATTCGATATACTGCTTCTGCCTTACTCTCTCCGGACGCGAGAAGCAATATTTCTTTACTTTTTAAAATGGTTGAAATCCCCATTGTGATTGCATGAGTTGGTACTTCTTCGTAGTTAGAAAAATAACGTGCATTCACTTGCCGGGTGGATTCTGTGAGAGCTAACACGTGTGTTGGCCTATTAAACGCTGTTCCTGGTTCATTGAAACCAATATGTCCGTTTTCACCGATTCCTAACAGTTGTAAGTCCACACCACGGATTTGTTCTATTTTTTCTTCATAACTTATAGCTTCTTCTTTCAGATTGCATGCCATTCCGTTAGGTATGTTTACATTTCCGGTTGGTATATCAATATAATTAAATAAATGATTATACATGAAATAATGATAGCTGTTTGGATCGCCGGATTCTAATCCTACATACTCATCCAGATTATACGTATAAACATGCTTGTAGGTAGTTTGTTTTTTCTTAAAGTCATCAATTAAATATTCATAAGTACCGACTGGTGTACCTCCAGTAGCAAGACCAAGTGAACATGAAGAGGAAGACCGTACTTTTTCAATGATTCGGCTTGCTGCAAAAATGCTCATTTCTTCTGAATTTCTAACTTTTACAAGTTTCATCTTAACACTCCTAAATTAGAGGCTGTATACTTTTAGTACACTACTTTCTTTTATAATAAACGGCTTATAAATTAAATATTTTCTCTAATGCCAATACAACACCATGATGATCATTATCTTCAGTAATAAAATTTGCTCTCTTTTTAACGTAATCAGGTGCATTTCCCATCGCTATCCCTAATCCGGCTGCTTCTAGCATTTCTATATCATTTATACCATTACCAATTGCGATTACTTCTTCTGTAGATATTTCTAACTGCTTTAAGATAGGTATAATCCCAGCCCATTTAGATCCAACCGGATATACTTCCAATCGATTGCCTTCTTCAAAAACATATTCATCCGTTATTTTAGCACTAAGAGATGCACGGTCTTTATCATCATCAATATAAAGGGCTAAGCGATGAGCGTCGCTCTTTGTGTCAGTTAAATTTGATTGTGTGGCTTGAGGTAGCAAATGCTCTATACCAGGCCGGGGATGATTCGAACGAGAAGTTTTGTTTAAAAAGTGAAAATAAGTCCCATTGTATTCTTTCGTTTTGCTGCATAACTGAAAAGCTAACTCTGATGGGATTTTGACATCATAAATTACCTCATTATTCGAAAAGACTAAGCTGCCATTGTAGGTAACGTATATAGAACAACCAAATTTTTCTCCATATATTTCTGAGGCAACCAGAGATCTTCCAGAAGCCAAGGCAACTAGTACACCTCTTTGTTGTACCTGAATGATCGCTTCAACAAGTCTTTCTTCAAGTTGTTCATTAGAGTTTAAAATCGTTCCATCGATATCAAGAAAAACAATTCGATACATAATATTCACATCCTAATTTTGGCCTACACTTATACTATTTGAAATACGGACGAGTAGAAAAAAGGGAGAAAAAATTCCGCTATCCGATAACATGTCTTGCATGTTTTTGATTAATCCGTCCATTTAATAAAATGATTTATCTTGTCCTATTTATTTACTAAATTACCAGTTGCATCGTAAATTCCTAGAAGTTCTGGAGTAGTTGACAGGTTTTTTACGATTGCTATTTGGGCATGGGTGACAAATATTTGAGTCCGAAAGGCAAATATGGCTGTGTCACCGATTTTGACATCAACTGTATTTAATGTTCCGTAGTAATCGATATTGGTAGGGTCATTTTTAATGATAGGCACTTTTTTCAAATTATTTATTTTTGTACCAACAAGAGCCTTTTCCATATGGGAACGTGGATAAAAACCGCCTCCAAAAACATAAGCTCGATCTTGATACAGATGTGAGACTTCTGAAACGTATGTCATAGCTGGTCTTTCTGCTAACTGTTGAGTTGCGTGTAAGGGAGTCGTACCAGTTAGTGCGTGTCCTGGCTCTGCCTGTGTTGCTCCGTTTTCTTTTAATAATTCCATCGTTGCCACTGAGGTTGCACTTGGCATATTCATCTGCAAATTCTGATGGCCTCTTTGCTCAAGGAATTCTTTTGCTCTTTGCATCGACTTGGCATTTGGAGTAATAGTAGGAGTATCGTTCTGAATTAATATGCAAGGAAAACTAGTTAACCCTGCTATAACTATTCCATCCAACTCTTCAAGTTTTTTCACTTCTTCCTGAAGCTGATCAAGAGTAAAACCACCTTCTTGACCGTTATATATGAAGTCACCATCTTCCGCAATTCGCAAGAAAATTTTTTGTATTCTTCCCATTTGTTTTGCTGCTTCACTCACATTCTTAGCATTTTCATAACTAAAAACGGTAATATAATCGGGCTGGATACTTAAGATTTCCGGGATCATTCTTTTGGGTATTTGCACAAGATGTCCCACATGCCCAATTTTAAGTCCGTTTTTGCTGAGAGTGAGCGCTTCCCATGGATCCACAGCTACTGCTTTTGCGATACCCGCCTCTACAATAGCCTGCGCCACTAACGGATTTCGACCAAATTGTTTGGTCATATATAATAATTCAATATCCAGTTTTTTGGCTTCTCCTGCTATAAGAGAAGCATTTGACTTTACAGTATCCAAATCAAGTACATACGTATTCGGAGAAATCGCTCCTTGTTGATGTAATTCTAAGGAAACATCTATCAATCTTGGATTGCGCTGTTGAGTCACTTCTAAGAACATTGAAATCTCTCCAATCATTTTCCTTTGTTTCTTTATCGATTCTGGTAAACACTGGTTCCATTTTCAGTAGAATCCAGCCTTAAATAATCAGCCGCTGTGGCAGCTATATCAGATAGTGTCTCTCTTTCTCCAAGATTAATTGGCGTAGACAGTTTGTTATATACTAAAATAAAGGTTTTTTCTCTTGTATGTTGACTATGACCGATTGTAGGATCGTTTCCATGATCCGCACTTATCATTAATAAGTCCTGGTCTGTCATCTTATTTAAGATTGTTGTTAAATACTGATCTACTAACGAAATTCGGTTAGCATAGCGCTCTGGATCTTGAGCGTGTCCAGCTAAATCTGTTTCTTGTACAGTTGCAGCAATTAATCCATTTTGAACAACATCCATTTGATTTGATATATCTTTCATCACCTGATCTGTATCAACACCTGGGAACTTACTTGCCCCTTGACAATGAATCACATCCTGCATTTTACCTATGAGAGAAACCTCTAATCCATCTTTAATAGCCAATGTTGGCAATTGATGATCAGGTAAAATGCCATACCCCAGGTGCCGGACTTGATAGCCCTTTTTATATACGTTCGACTTTGGCGAATTAACCCCGACCAATCCATCTTCACGCCGCTCAACCGAACTTTGTAAGTGTTCAGGTGTTACGTTCTCACCGCCAAGCGCAATTACCCTGTTTACCTTCACATTTCTGCGCACACATTCTCCTATTCTTAATACTTCCTCAAAGGATATATTGTCCAGTGGCGCACTTACATTATAAATTTGTCCATAATCCGTTTCAATATTATCCGCGACAATAACCAGACCATCTACCAATAAATAAGGTAAATCCGGATTAGGAATCTCCACTTTATAACCTTCTAGTTCAAGGGCATTTCTTACTTCATCCATATTATCGATAAAAGGAGCAAGATAGGCTTTTTTAGGTTTTGACCCCATTATTTCATTATGACCTTCAAAACTATCAGCCCCATGATGCATAAGATTTAACACACCATAGCTGGCCATATTTTCTATCTCTTCCAATCTTGGATGATTCAAGATTTTGTTAATCCCTAACTTTTCAAAAGTAGGAATCCGAAGTGACGGTACGGCATCTAGAATATGATAAAAGGTGTTGGCACCAACATCCTGAGGATGATAATTTACTGTATCATCCATAAAACCAACACCTAAACTGTCCAAGATTAATACTATTACTCGCTTCTTCATTGTCATTATCCTCCCTATTATTTCTAGCCTAAATAGTCATTGACTATTAGCGAGAGCCTTTTGTATGGATAAGGTTAATATCCTAATAATCGTATCTGGACCACTTCTTAGTGGATTGATTCGAATCATCTTTTTAGCTAAGGCAGGATCAGAAGTAAGAAAAGTATTTGAAACGCGATAGAACATAGGAACAAATTCATATTTGGATTCAGCACCTACCGGATGCGGAGCTGCCCCGAATTCATTTGCATAATTAAGAACCTCTTCAGCGATTGGCTCTGTTAGTTCTACCAATAATACCTTTGATTGGGCATTTGCCAGGAAAGCACGCTTTACGCCCGCTACTGTCCCTCGATTAAGCATGGTTACTAACTCTTCGTTTACTTCAGCTTGAATGGCTAACATCACTGGAGCATAGACAAGACCACGCAATGCTTCCATTGCTTCATAACCTTGTACCTGGCTACCACCGGAGTAGTTCAATTTTTCGATTTTTTGTATCAGATCTTCCTTACCTATAATGAGGCCAATTCCTTCAGGGCCTAACAGTTTAAATAACGAGAAGGTTGTCAAATCGGCGCCAACCTGCACACCCACTTGTTCTACTTTCATTGCTGCATAATTATCATCTGTAATGATGTAAATAGATGGATTTATTGAACGAATGGAGTGAATTACTTTGCCTATATCGTAATGATCATCCATTTTTTGACGTGTATGTTGAACCAGTGCACCTTTTAAATGGGGATGAAGTTGAATCGCTTTTTTTATCTTTTCTTCTTGGTGAAAGTCAACAAATATCGCTTCTATTCCCATGCTATCAAGGGTTGTTTTGCTTGTTGGATAAATGGGTGCATCATGGACAAGAATTTGGTCCCCCGGTTTCAAAAAACTTATAAAACCATATCGCAATGCTCCCGTTCCTGCGCCGCGTACAAGCATGGCTCTTTCAACACCAAAGAATTCTGCAAGGACTTCTTCTACTTTTTTTGTATATTGAGGTTTATTTAATCCTCTCACAACACCAATGTCCCCTAGCGAAAGTATTTCATCACCGCGAAAATAATGCGTAATTACGTCAATTAATTGAAACTGTCTTTGTTTAGCTTCTTTCATAGAAAGACTTTTTAAAGGGAAGGTTTGCATTTTTTCACCTCATTAATTCATAAACACGGAAGGATTGATCACTAACATTTTTTCAATGGATTCATCTGTCAGACCATGCCTATAAAGTAGAGGAATAAAGGAGTCTAATAAATAGTTGTAACCAAGTCCGCCTTTATACTCTAAATGCGATTTTCTTGTTATATCCATTGAAAGGAATACATGATCGATATATCCTGCATCCTGGATTTTTTTCAAGATTTCTGCACGGGTTTGGTCAGGCATATAATTCTCTTTTCCTACTGTATCAAATTCAACATACACGCCATCTCTTAACATTTTTAATATATAATCAGCATCACCAGTTAAATCAACATGACCTATAACAACCCGGCTTAAGTCGACATTTTGACTTTTAAAGAATTCAACCTGTTCATGCCCTAACGTACCGATTGAGGTATGAGTAGTTATCGGTTTATTCGTTTCTTTGTGGGCAATGACAACCGCTTCAAAGACTTTTTTCTCTGTCTCTGTCCATTGCTTGTAACTTGTTCCGATTTCACCAATGATTTCTGCTTTTACTTCAGTGCCTTTAATTCCTTCCTTGATTTCTTTAACCATTCTTTCTGCTAGTTGTTCACGTGTTTCACGAAATACCTGTATTGGATAGAATTCTTCTTGATAAAAGCCGGTCGAATGTATAATATTAATCCCGCTTTCTTCTGCTACTTTTTGGACAAACGGGATATTCCTACCCATTCCAAAAACAGTCACATCAACAATATTTCGAACGCCTTTGTTATATAATTTTTTGTATTCTCTTACCGTTTCATTAAAAACATCAAGCTGACAATCCTCCGTATTTTTAACCTCTGATAAATCAATCGTGGTATGTTCGTGCATGTAGGTAATTCCATTCACTAACACTAGAATCACATTCTTTCGTAAAATTTTAGACTTGTTAATTGATAGATTCATAAATCGATTTCAACTAATGAATACCTCCCCCATTCATTATGGAAGAGGTATTCATTTTTTTACATTATTTTGACCATAGACCAAGTAAATGAAGAATATTCACTAAAATACCTAACGCAATTACCGCTACCGGACCAACTGCAAGTTCTACCAGTGGTTTTTTCGCAATACGATTAATTAGATAGAATCCCATTACCCAGAAAAAACCTATTCCTGGTGTGATTTTTTCCGCAGCCATCGCACTGCCGATTAAGATCGCCATACCGAGTACATCTGCTAAAGATGTACGGATGTGTTCTCCCATTTCGCGAACACCAGGCAATTTATCCATGCCTTTTGTAACAACCGACAATAACATTACTTCCGCATACATAATAGCTGCCCCGACGAAGAAAGCAAGAATCGGTATATCCCTCAAAAAAATCCCTGCGGCAAACACCAAAGTTGTGCCCGCCAATCCATATACACCTGTTACAATTGCTGTAGAAAATACTAAAGGTATAAATCCAATAGCTCTTGCCAAAGTTGTTATTGCAGCTTCCGTGTATTTTCCGTCATTAATTAACGCTTGAGGCATCGCATCAACCGCAAGAATCATCATTGCTGAAACTAACGAGACCAAACCACCCATAATAGCAAGCAACCAACGATTTCTTTTTATTCTATTCACACGTTCTGCAAATATATTTACAAGATCTGCGTTCATTGTTTCTTGACCGCCTTTTACTCTTGCTGCAAAGTAAACCATCATAAACATCCCAAATAATAAGGACATTCCTTCTGGATTTAGAGCAATTTTGTAACTAGAAACTGTAAAAGTGCCAAAGCGGGCGAACAGCAAATAAGAGATTAATGTAATCCCAGCAGTGGCAACAGCCTTCTTGAAACCATGCTGATACCCAACAGCGACAGCCGGGAATACTGTAAACGCAATAATAATTGGTGCACCTACCAGACTTAAAGAGTCAAGGAAGTTAACAGGAAGTTGATTAAATAGATCAACGACAATTTGTAATCCAAGACAGACACCTATACTATAGACAGCACCCAAGACTCCGGAAATAATTATGCCCTTCTTGTTGTCAGGAGTCCATATTCCAATAATGTCACATGCGAGAAGAATACTATGTGCAATAATAATTGTTGCACCTATGGACAGCGGAATACCAAACCCGACTATTAATCCAAAGCTTAGCGCAAAGCTTGTGGCGGCCAATTCACTTCTAGTGATTCGTCCTTCTAAAAACTCTGGCATAATTGGACGTAATCCGTCATTAAATACAGCTACACCACGATTAACAAGAATGGAACCCATAGCACCAAGAGCGGCTATGACAATTAGTTCAATAATAGAAAAGTCCACAAAAACTCCCCCTATTTTTCTTTTTTTATTTATTAAGTAATGCTGGAACTAAAACTTTTAATACATTAGCAGACGAAGGTGAAGTAAAACCAAAAGCGATTTTCCCAGAATTAACTTCTGCCACGATTTCTTCTGAACTCATCACTTTACTTGGAGAAGCAAGTGGTACACATTTATCGCGTCCCAAGAGTGCTAATGCCATCGCAAGCGCCCCGCCAGAACCTGTTTCACAAGCTCCAACATAATAGTCAGCTTGATTATTTTTTAGAGCCATAACGGCTTCTAAATCACTCTTTACACTTACTTCAACATTATTACCTCCTAACTCTTTAATAAGCTTTTCGATTGCCTGCTTGTTTAACTGTCCACCGACAACGATTTTTTTCATGATTAAAACCTCCTATTTATTTTTATCAAGCACTTGATGTAGATGAAGATAGAAGAAATCCTGCTCTTCTTTAGGAAATTCATGGTGAAATCGCCTTTTTACAAATGTGATAATTTCCTCTATTTCATTCCTATAAGGAGTTTGCCTGATTTCCATCACAATGACTTCCATTGGTCCTTCAATTGATTCACCCTGCTCAATCCTTGTTAATGCCATACACATATGCGTCCAAAACATATCAGAATCAGACAAATCTTCCTTTTTGTACTTCTCCGACAATAAATCAAATGTGTCGTTTGTAATAGCGTAGGCTGAATCGGTAATAATCTTGTTTTCTTTTAAAATATCTAATTTTTGATTCAATTCATTTTTTTTCACTTTCTTTATACTCCAATCTACTGTATTCAGTATATTGATATTAAAAATAATTAATGATTTCCTCGCTATTTATTAATAACGAGGAATCTTTTCTCCATTTTCAACTGAAGTTTGAATATTAAGTATCGTTTTTTTCGATACATAATTCCACTTTTCTTTCACTTCATCTTCCCTATTCCCATCAATTATGATGACAGCTTCAGAGGTGTTCAATGACAGTTGCTGTGCTTTAGGTGAGACAAATTCAACAGCTTTGAAGGTTTCGATCATTTTTTTTTCATCTACATTCCATATCGTTGCATCTATCTGTTTGGCATGCAACATATCAAACAATTGCATATAGTTCACATGAACCAGCTCAACATCTATGCCTTCGACCTCTGCTAATGTTAATCTGCTTTGATCCAGAGATTCCATGTCTAAACCGATTTTCATTCCCTGTCTAATTTCAGTTTCATTCGAATCAGCCAAAAACACCTTATGAGCAGAAACATAACTATTGTGTCCAAACTCTTCCAAGATTGTTAGATTGGGAAATTGCAGTAATTGCTCTTCTGCAGTCATTTTAGAAACAACTGCGAAATCGCATCTTTTCATACGAATGGCTTCAATACGATTGATGCCACCGCGTATGAAGGTTAAATTGACTCTTTTGCCATTTGATTCGAAAGCCTCAACCAATCCTGTTGCTAATCCCTCATATTTACGAGAGTAAGGAAGCGGCATGGAACCAACCAAAGGAGCAATCCCGGCAATTTCCAGCAACAACTCATCATCTTTTTTTAGTAAAAAAGTTCCTAGATGACCTCGGGCTTCCAGCTTAATCGCTTTCATTTCTTCTAATAAATTAAGAGCACTTTGAACGGTTCCGCGCCCGAAAGAAAGCGATTCACAAAAATCCGAAACCCGAGGAATTTTTTTGCCAACCTCTAATTCTATCAACTCCTTGGCAATATTTTTAGCCGCTAGTCCATTTTTAGAATAAAATTTATCCCACATAATCAACTTCCTATAATAGAATCAATATACTAAATTTAGTATATTATTATTGTATTCGCTTTCATATATTTTTGCAATATTTTTTTAATTTTTTTATAAGATTCGACATTATTTAACCAACTTGAGAATTTAATAAAATATAAATCAATATCAACCTGTCCTGCCGTGCATAACAGTTGACTCTTTGAACGATCGTGAAAGTTACTGCTTCTGTTAATGTTAAAACGGGCAGTCACTAACTAATTATAAAAGGCAACCCAATTACGATGAAAGCGACCAATTGTATCATTAAATTTCACCTTACTTAAAAAAACGGCTGCCACCTGGCAGCCGTTCGATCAAACAATTCATCAGAATTTAAGAATCTGTTTTGTATAGTCAGTGAATCTCCAAGATGCTTTTCAACAATTTGTTGTAAAATGTCTATATTAACAACTTGGTAATTATGCACGGCTATGTTTCTAAAGCCAACCATTGATTTTAAGCGCTTCGCTGTATTTTCATCAATGATTAAATGATTGTGCAGCATATCAAATGCATCTCTGCTGGTTTGAGGCAATCCAAGTCTCTGATCAACTACTATGTGCATCGCCAAATCGATAGATGCTTCACAAGCACGTTGAATATTGAGAATGATTGAATCCTGTTTAGTAAAGTCTCTTAGATTTCCAGGATCGTTTGCATAAACCTCTTGAATCCGGCTAATGCTACGTTCAATAATGCTGATTTTATTTAAAATCACATCATTTTTCATAGATAGACCCGCTTTCAGTTATTTTTTTTAGGATAGTCTCCCGTTCTTCATTTAATTTAGCGTACATGCTAAGTGCAGTCATTTGCAGATTTTTTAGGAGCAAGTCGTTTGCTGAATAAATAATGGTACCAGTTGTGTAAATTTGGGCCTGAAATACCGTAGATGCCGTACGAAGATCTATCAAATCAACCTCAACTTTCAATATATCTGCTAGTTCTTGTGCAAGTTGAAAAATTTCGTATGTAGTAAGTGAACGTTCTTCACTATAGAATGCCACATCAATGTCACTGTCTTTATGTGTAGAGTTTTTTGCATATGAACCAAATACAATAATAAAAGCGGGATTTAGTTTGTTTACTAGGAAATCTTGAATTTGTTGAAACATATCCTCTTTCATAAGACACGCTCCCAAAAGTTATTAGTGTATTATACCAAACGTCCATTCCCATGTTCAACTTTGGCAAAAACTAGTACATCACGCAAAGAAAAAAGAGTTTTAACCTAAGGCTGCCCATTTGAAAGGGAGTCAGTCCTAACCATTCCTCTAGCATAGGCAGGCTGGGAAGGACAATTCCTTAGCCCCATAATTTTCATGTAGGAATTTGTTCTAATATAGATTTCCATAATTGAAAGTCCTTCAGATTTAAGGAGTTAACTTAAAGTTGTTCATTATTGTTCATTGACTCCTTGGGCATAAATAAACTTGCAATTAAGGTAATGATGCCGCCTAGCAGTAAAATGAAATAAAAAAACATTAAACTTGCTACACCATCAAATCCATTCCATTCCCCGAAAACAGGCACAAATAACGGACATATCCGTCCCCCTTCTATAACGGGAAAAATTCTTATTACCAAATTATACCTCACTTCACAATCAAATAGATCAATTATCAAAAAATCCTTGGCTTCCATCCAAGGATTTCACTTTCAGTAAACAGTTCATCAATTCAATGTTCAATATTAATCATTTTGTGTCTCTAACAACCTCTCATGATGGGTAGAGTACATCGCCATCGATTCGGCAGCGGGATCCATGTATTTCTTGGCACTGTTCAAAGCAATCGGTCCCTCGGCAAGGCCGCCGGTAATCAGTTTTAATTTGTTTGGGTATGTTACAGCATCTCCGGCAGCAAAAATCCCCGGGATATTCGTTTCCATCGCTCCGTTCACGGCAACACGCTCCTCATTCATCGTGAGTCCCCAGTTTGCGATGCCCCCGTAATCGCCCCTGATGCCATGATTGACAACCACTTCATCAGCTTTTATCCTCTTTGTTTCACCTGTTTCGACATGCTCAAGAAGCACGGCTTCAATTTGGCTGTCTTTGCCGATCAATTCTTTGATGGCAAATGGAGTCAGTATATCAGCATGCGCCTTCATCTCTGAAACATTACGTTCATGGCCTATAAAATCATCCCGGCGATGAACTACGGTAACGCTTCTTGCCACCGGAAGCAATTCATGGGCCCAATCGACCGCAGAATTGCCTCCTCCAGAAATAAGTACATCCTTATTTTGAAACGAGCTTATTTTATCTACCGAATAATGAAGGTTACCAGCTTCATATTGTTCAGCGCCGCTGACTTCGAGCTTGATTGGTTTGAAGATTCCAGCGCCAATGGTAAGAATGATGGTCCTGGTATGATGGATTTCACCTGTAACAGAGGTAAGCAGAAAGGTTCCGTCTTCAAGAAGTTTGAGGCCGGAAATCCTTTGGCCGAATACGACTGTCGGTTGGAAGGTAATGGCTTGCTGGATGAGCTGTTTAACTAAAGCGCTGCCTGCAATTCCCGGAATCCCACCAATATCGCGCAGGATTTTTTCCGGATAAAACATCGTAATTTTTCCGCCCAGGCATGGACCTGCTTCGATCAGCTTTGTCTTTAGATTCCTCATTCCGCTATAAAACGTCGTGAAAAGTCCGATCGGTCCTCCGCCTATGACTGTCACATCGTACAGGCCCTCATGATCCATGGAATATCTCTCCTTATCTATTTATTCTTAGCCATTAAATACATGAAATAGGGGGCACCGATAATCGTGACGACTACACCGGCAGGAATGCCGCTCGGGTCTAACACCACTCTTCCAATTGTATCTGCTCCCAGAAGTAAGTTCGCGCCAATCAATGCGGCCACAGGTAGAAAGCTTTGATGACGAGGCCCCACCAGGCCTCTTGCGATATGCGGCGCCATAAGCCCGACAAACGTTATGCCGCCGCTCACGGATACCGAGACAGATGCCAGGGCAACGGCGATAGACATAAGCACCAACCGCTCCCTTTCTACATGAACGCCCAATCCCACACTGACATGCTCATGCATTTGTAAGGTATTTAGTACATTCGATTTGATATATACAATGGGCAGGAGTATTAGAATCCATGGCAGCAAAGCAAGCACAAATATCCAATCGTCTCCCCAGATCCTGCCGGCCATCCAGTTGGCAAAGAAATCATACTGTTCTCGTTCCAGCCTCGCCGATAAGGTTAAGATGGCGCCATAAAGAGCTGCTGCCAATCCAACCCCAATTAAAACGAGTCTTGTCGGGTCAATTCCTTCGCCTTTTTCATATGACATAAGGTAAATGAACGCGGCAGCTAACAATCCTCCTACTAAAGCAAAGAGTGGCAATAAGTATAAATACACGGTGGATTCTGCTGAAAAAAACATGACGTAAAACACGACCATCAAGCCTGCTCCCGCATTAATTCCTAAAATGCCGGGATCTGAGAGGGGATTCCTGGTGATGCTCTGTAGAAGGGCTCCGGAAACAGCAAGCCCCATCCCCGCAAGCATCGTAATCAGGATCCTCGGCAGGCGGAAGCCGAATAAGATTAAATTTTCCTTATTGGTCCCCTGCCCGATAATCGTTCGTACCAGTTGGGCAGGAGTTAATGAAATATAACCGGTTGCCACACTTATCACAAAAACGGCCAGCAGCAACACGAAAGCTGCTATAAAAGTGATCCGGATTTTCTTAAGCTGTCCTGAATGTATCATGCTGGTTTTCTCCCCCGCTTTCGAGCAAGATAAAGGAAGAACGGAAAGCCGACCAAGGAAACGATTGCACCCAAAGGAGTCTCAAAAGGGGCGTTAACCGTTCTTGCGACAGTATCCGCGAGAACCATTAAAATGCTACCAAAGATTGCTGAACACGGGATAATCCAGCGATAATCCGTGCCAACCAAGAAGCGGACAATGTGAGGCACCATTAACCCTACGAAAGCGATAGGCCCGACCAGGGAAACGGCCGCTCCGGCAAGAATCAATACCACGATCATTAATACCGCTTTCGTCAATAAAGTCCGTTGTCCCAGCCCTTTCGCCACTTCCTCTCCGAAGCTGAGAATCGTCAACCCTTTCGAAAGCATAATCGCTGCCAGGATTCCAACCGCCACTACCGGAAAAACGATCTTTAACTGAAGCCAGCTTGTTCCTGAAACCCCGCCCGCTGTCCAAAACGCGAGATCCTGTGAAAGGTTAAAATAGAGAGCGATCCCTTCCCCTAAAGCTAATAATAAGCTTGAGACCGCCGCACCCGCCAAGGTGATACGCAGCGGCGACATCCCTGCTCTGCTTAACGAACCGAGGCCAAATACCATAACAGCACCAATGCCGGCACCAATAAAAGAAATGAACATGAGCGAAATAAAAGAAGCGCCGCTATAGAAAGCAAAAACAACGGCCAAAGCAAGGCTCGCTCCCGCATTTAACCCAAGCAAGCCTGGTTCTGCCAGCGGATTCCTTGTCATCCCCTGCATAATCGCACCGCTTACTGCAAATGCTGCGCCGACAATCGCTGCCCCAAGCTCTCTCGGCAGCCTGATACTGACAATGATTTGATCTGCTTCCCTTGCGGAGTCATAGGTAAATATAGATCTCCAAACGGTAACAAAATCAATATTGGCGGCTCCTACTGAGATGGATAGAACGATACTGCCGATTAGCAGGATGATTCCAATGGCCAATATCGCGGTGCCGATGGCCGGCCTCGAATAAATATCATTTTTCTGAAGAGAGTTGGTTTTTGTAATCTTCATGGAATACGGTCCTCATTTACTATTTGCCTTTAGTCAGCGCATTAACGATAAACTCCATTTCTTTTTCCAGTGAGATAGGATCATTGAAATAGAAGGATTCCGAATCAAACGTGATGACATTATTCTTTTGTACGGCAGGAATCCCTTTCCATACATCTGTTTTCATGAAAGAATTTTCCGCTTTAGCCCCTCCATCACCGACAAAGATATAATCGCCAGCGTACTCAGGGATCACTTCTGCTGAGATTGCCTTATAACCGGGGCCAAACACTTCCTTTTCCACTTTTTCGGGCGCTTTTAGCCCCAGGTCCTGATAAATGACCTCGGTACCTCTTCCCCAGTTCTTTCCATATACGTATAGGTCTTTTCCAAATGGTTCAAACACCATGGCGGTGGCGTCCTTGCCAATTGCTTTTTGGACCTTTTCTTTTTCTGCCTTTGCTTTCTCTTTCCATTCCGCTACCCATGCTTTTGCTTCCTTTTCTTTACCGATGATCTTTCCTATTTCAACATGCTGTTCCAGGTAGCTGTATTTGTCATAGGTCAGCGAGACGGTTGGGGCAATTTCAGCGTACTTTTTTAGGTTTTTATCATCTGAATATGTAATGATTAAGTCAGGTTCCAGAGCGAGCAGTTTTTCTAAGGAGTCAGCCGTTATGACTTCAGCCTTATCCAGTTTGCCTTCATAGAATTTATTGTTCTTTGGATACTCATTGACCGCTATTGGTGTATTTCCAAGCGCCAGTAGATTCCCGGCATATGTCGCTGCAAGCATCGCAATTCTTTTTGGCTTGTCAGGCACTTTGACATCGCCATTTTCTGAATGGTAGATTCGTGTTTTCGGAGAAGAATCCGTTTTTGCCGCCGTATCTGCTTTTGGATCTTTCTCGCTGCCGCATGCTGCCAATAAGCCTATTATAAGAACCGCAATGATGCTTAGAAATAAATGTTTTTTCACTTTTCTCATCTCCATTTTTCATTTGATAATAAGAATTATTCTCAATTAGTCTTAAAAAAAATAAACTTCCTCTTTTTTCGCTTCCAATCCGGCCGTCTTCTGTTCCCGCTTTAGTAAATCATAGGTAAGGCAGATCGGCTTACCTGTCCTGGGGTCAATGCCAATCTCGGCATCGATGTTAAAAACATTTCTAAGTACCTCTGAAGTCATGACTTCCTCTGCATTTCCTTCTTTAATAATGTCACCATACTTCATAGCCACCATATGATCAGCAAATCGGGCCGCATGGTTTAGATCGTGGATCACCATTACAATCGTCCGTTTTTCCATATCGTTCAGGTATTTCAGAAGCTCGAGAACCTCCAGCTGATGTGATAAATCGAGATATGTAGTCGGCTCATCCAGAAGAATGATATCCGTTTCCTGTGCCAGCGCCATAGCAATCCAGACTCTTTGCCTTTGTCCACCGGAAAGGGAATCGACCGCTCTGTGCTTGAAAGCGGAAATGCCAGTAACCCGAAGTGCCCATTCTATCACTTCCCGGTCTCTGTCCTTCAAGGTTCCGATTCCTTTTTGATATGGATACCTTCCGTAAGAAACTAATTCGGCAACTGTAAGTCCCTCTGGTGCATCTGGAGATTGGGGCAGAATCGCCATTTTTTGTGCAATTCTTTTTGTTGATTCTTTCGTGATTTGTTTTCCATCCAAGTACACAGTACCGGATTTTGCCGTTAATATACGTGATAGCGTCTTCAAAACTGTAGATTTACCACATCCATTTGGTCCGATAATCGTCGTTATTTTTCCATCAGGAATATCCATGTTTAAATTTTTTACGATATCATAATCCCCGTACGAGATTCTTAAATTCTCAGTAAAAAGCCGCGACATGTATGTACCTCCTTTATCAAAGCAGAACTTCATCATGCTTTACCATTCAGTATCACTAATAACAATTTATCTTTGCCTGCACCCTACATCAACTTTCAACCGCTTCTTTAACTGATAATGATTATCACTTTCACTTAAAAGTTTATGTGAACAATCCTGTCATGTCAATAGTATTTTGTTAAAAATATCACCCATGTTCTCATTGGAGAAACAATTTTTATTTTGAATCATCGTAATCTTCAACTTTACTTATTTATTCCAAAAAGCTATGATGAAAGAATAATAGAATATGTATTTTTAACTACTAGGGGTGCCTTATTCGTGAGGCTGAGAGAAAAAGTAATTTTTTAACCCTTTGGACCTGATCTGGATTATGCCAGCGTAGGAAAGTAGTCGGCGCGAAACATTTGCCATGCTACTAAGCCAGGGTCCTTCTATAGGATCTGGCTTTTTTACATTTTAGGAGGATGAAACTTATGAAAATGAACGATCAGGTAGTGCTTGTTACTGGCGGAAGTCGCGGACTTGGAAGCGCAATAGCTCAAGCTTTTGCGAGGGAAGGGTCAAAGATCGTGATAAATTATTATTCCAGTGAAGAAAAAGCATATGCTCTAAAGGAACAACTAGGAGACAATGCGATTGCGATTAGAGCAGATGTCCGAGACCAGCAACAGGTGCAGGCGATGTTTGATCAAGCTAAGAAACATTTTGGCAAAGCTGTAACTACCATTGTGAATAACGCGCTTGTTAACTTCCGTTTCGACCCGGTCAATAAAAAGGATGCCTCTAACGTGTTGTGGGAAGACTTCCAAGCCCAGCTGGAAAGTGCAGTGAAAGGTTCGTTAAACACCATTCAAGCTGGACTTCCAGATATGAAAGACAACAGATTTGGACGGGTGATCAATATCGGCACCAATTTATTTCAAAATCCAGTCGTAGCTTATCATGATTACACAACGAGTAAGGCTGCTTTATTAGGCTTTACGAGGAATATGGCCAATGAGTTGGGCCAATACGGAATCACTGTCAATATGGTCTCCGGCGGTCTGTTAAAGCAAACGGATGCAAGCTCCGCTACCTCCGAGGAAGTGTTTGCTCACATTGAATCCTCCACCCCTCTTAGGAAAGTAACTGAGCCTGCAGATGTTGCGGATGCAAGCTGTTTCTTTGCTTCGCCCTGGGCCAGAGCGGTTACAGGACAAAACCTTGTCGTTGACGGCGGTCTGGTAATGGATTGAGTTAAAGTTGATTCTAGGCAGAAACTTTGGTTTATTTGTATTTTATGGGTAAAATAAATCCGGTAAATACGAGTAAAAAGGATGGTCAACATGACGCGCAAAACAACCGAACAAACTCTATCCGTAAAAGAAGCCATTGAATCACGGCACAGTATCCGAAAATATGACCAGCAGCCGATCGATGAACAAGATCTTCATAGCATTTTTGAACTTGTACGCCTATCTCCTAGCGCCTGGAATCTCCAGCCGTGGCGTTTCCATGTGGTAACCGATGAAATTCTGACAGAAAAATTAGAAGAGGCAGCTTACGGCCAAAAGCAGGTAACTTCAGCACCGGCCGTAGTCGTTGTGACCAGTGATATGGAAGAAGTACTCGAAAATCTTGCAGACACTGTTCACCCGGGACTCTCTCCCGAACAGAAACAAGATGAAATAGCTAATTTATCCGCATTATTCAATGGAATGAGCGTAGAAGAACGCGGCCAATGGGGATTAACGCAAACAAATATTGCATTCGGCATCCTGATGGTAGCCATTCAGGGACATGGCTATGCCAGCAATCCGATGCTTGGCTTCGACCAAAATAAAGTCAGAGAGATATTAGGCTTACCTGAACATGTGAAATTCGCTGGGATCCTTCCTTTTGGCAAACCTGATAGTGAGGGGTATCCTCATCATCGATTTGACACGAATAAAATTGTCACATTCCACTAAGTCTTGAAACGATACAGAAGGAGCGGATTGATTCCCGCTCCTTTTTCATGCCGTTTTTCCCCTCTTTTAAGTAAAAATTCTCCATTGACTTGTCTTTCAAATGACCGTATATTATTACAAGTGAGTGTATATGTATTCACTTAATCGTGATAAATGGTTACTTAATTGTTTGATAAATCAAAGAAAAAGACACCTAGAGAGGAAATCACATCATGAATAACAACAAAAAACTTGGCCTGTGGATTTTGACGGCCTTGGTAGTCGGGAATATGGTCGGGACCGGCATTTTTATGCTGCCTGCTTCTTTAAGTGAAGTTGCCAGCCCTGCCGGCGTGATTTCAGCATGGCTTGTTACCGGCTTTGGGGTGCTGATGATCGCACTCGTATTTGGGAACCTGGCTTTAAGAAAGCCAAAGCTTACAGGCGGACCGCAAATTTACGCGAAGGAGTTATTTAAGCCTGGCAGCAACGCTTCCACTTTAACAGGGTTTATGACTTCATGGGGGTATTGGCTTGGGAATTTGACAGGTAATGTCGCGCTCATTACGACTTTTGCCGGTTACTTGTCGACCTTCTTCCCTGTTTTATTAAACCAGGCTGAACTGTTTGCAATCGGCAGTTTTACGTTAAAAGTCGGAAATGCATTGACATTTGTCGTCTGTACAATCCTGCTATGGGGAACACATTTTATTATCTTGAAAGGCCATGACACGGCCGGTAAGCTGAATTTCTTGGCGACGGCGGCGAAGGTAATCGGGTTTTTCTTATTTATCCTGGTCGGATTGTTTGCCTTTCAAAAAGCGAACATGCTTCCATTTGTTGCCCCACGATTCGATGACGCTGGACAAGCTATCGGTTTGCTAGGGCAAATCAATAGTGCAGCCGTGACGACGCTGTGGGCGTTTATCGGTGTCGAATCCGCCGTAGTGTTTGCCTCCCGGGCCAAAAAGCAAGTCGACGTGAAACGCGCGACCATGCTGGGATTACTGATCGCACTGGCCATCTATATAGGAATCAGCACGCTCGTCATGGGGATGCTGAGCCAAGAAGTTCTTGCGGCGTCTGACAAGCCGCTCATTGATGCGATTTCAACGGTGCTGGGTCCGATTGGCGGGAAGATGCTTGCGGCCGTTGGCTTAATCAGTTTGTTCGGTTCCACGATCGGCTGGGTTATGTTGAGTGCGGAAGTTCCCTATCAGGCGGCGAAGCAAGGATTATTCTTGCCAGCCTTCGCGAAAGTAAATGAAAAAGGCATCCCTGTCTTTTCCATGGTAGTTACCAACATCCTTGGCCAGCTATTTATTTTTTCTACCATTTCAAGCACAATCTCTGCGGCCTTTAATTTTACGATTGTGATTGCAACGCTTGCCTACCTTGTCCCTTATTTGATCTCATCGGTCTTCCAGCTAAAACTGGTCCTTACAGGTGAGACATATACGAATCGGAGAAGCAGCATTTTTGATGGAGTCATTGCTGTTTTTTCAACGGTCTATTCGATCTGGGTGATTTACGCGGGGACAGCGGATTTGAAAACATTTACGCTGGGGATGGCATTGCTGGCGAGTGGAATATTGTTTTTCAGGTGGGTAAAGCCTAAACAAAAACAATTCGAATCATCTAAGTAATTTGCTTACTGTCTAATTGCATTTAAACCCCTCTAAGTCCATTCTTTCTGATCTTAGAGGGGTTTTTGAAGAAACCTGAATACAAAAACTAAGGAATCCGCAACCGAAACATTTCCCCTGTTACATCCCGTTCCTTATGGATGTAGAAATAATCATTGGTTCTTGGATCGTATCGGTAATCTTTTTCCCAATCTTTCATATTCTCGATGATGAGTTTGACTGACCTCACAAACCCGTAAACTTCTTCATTGGTCATCGTTGGATGGATCGAAATCCGGACCCAGCCAGGTTTTGCAGACATATCCCCTTTATCAATCTTGTCTGTAATCGACTTGGATGACTGCTTACTAATATTCAATAAATAATGCCCATATGTTCCAGCACAGGAACACCCGCCCCTTACCTGATATCCGAATCGGTCATTTAAAAGCTTGACGAGTAAGTTATAGTGGATGTTTTCGACGAAAAAAGAAATGATCCCAAGGCGTTCTGTTTTATTTCCTTCCAACACATGTAGTCCTCGAATATTCATTAGACCTGGGAGCAACAGTTCCATCAGTTCTTTTTCTCGATTCAACATTTTTTCGGTTTTCATTTGTTCCTTCAGTTTTATGCAAAGTGCTGCCTTAATCGTTTGAAGGATTCCCGGTGTTCCGCCATCTTCCCGCAATTCGATGTCTGAAAAATATTGATGTTTTTCCCATGGATTGGTCCAAGTAACTGTTCCTCCTCCAGGGTGATCGGGCACTTTACTTTTATAAAGCCTTGAATCGAATATTAATACACCGCTGCTTCCGGGTCCGCCGAGAAACTTATGCGGAGAGAAAAAGAGGCCATCCAGTTTTTCCTTATGATTAGCAGGATGCATGTCAATATCAATATAAGGTGCTGAAGCTGCAAAATCGATAAAACAAATGCCGTTATGTTCATGCATGAGTGCGGCCAATCGATGGTATGGTGTTTGGACACCTGTCACATTAGAACAGGCTGTAAATGACCCAATTTTCATCTTCCTACTGCTAAAGCGTTTTAACAATTTCTCCAAATGTTCCATATCCACATTGCCATCGGCAGCAGACTGCACAATTTCAACGTCCCCAATCGTCTCAAGCCAAGAAGTATGGTTCGAATGATGCTCCATATGCGTTACGAATATGATTGGCCTTTCCTCAAAAGGTATATGGATTTGATCGCCAAATTTCCCCGGGATCTTTAAGCCAAGGATTCTCTGCAGTTTATTTATCACATCAGTCGTACCGGAACCGCTTGAAATAATTACATCATGATCATCCGCATTGACATGTTTCTTAATAATGCTCTGAGCCTCTTTATAGGCGAGAGTCATGATAGAACTCGTGGAATTAGATTCAGTATGTGTATTAGCCATATAAGGCCCGAAGATTTCGCTAATGTGGAACTCAATTGGCCGATAAAGTCTCCCGCTCGCCGTCCAATCGGCGTAAACAATATTTCTCTTTCCAAACGGGGTGGTTATTTGATAACCGTTTCCAATAATATGTTTTCGGAATCGTTCGAAATAAGTCTCAAGTTCTCCAAAAAATTCCCCTCGATTATCACCGATCCTTACTGTTATCATCCCATCTCACCCTCGGATAATGCATTCAATAGTTTACTATATGAAAGGGAAACCTTATGTGTCTTCTATTTCCTTGTTTTGATTTAAGCGGGTAATTTGGTGATTTGCGTGAACTGGCGGCCATTTAAGCGATAATCCAATTGATTTAAGCGAAAGTAAGTAACAATACGGCCTCCCAAAATAAAAAATCCAGCCCATTTATAGACTGAATTTTCCCTTCAATATTTAGGTGGAAAGACTGGAACTCTTTGACCTTCTTAAATGATTATAAGCTCCTGAGCCGATGAGAACACCTATAATAATCAATAATAAGCCGATTAAATGCGTTGAATAAATTCTTTCGTTAAGAAACAGGGCGGCGCCAATCACAGCAAAGAATGGAGATAAATTCATGAAAACAGCTGATTCGGCAGCACCGATTTTTCCAATCGCATAATTATAACCCATATGGCCTACAGCCGTAGCGATGATCGCCGAAGCAAAAAAGATTACATAATCATAAACGGAGCCATCGGTTATTCCTGAGAATCCACCCGGTTCAACGATTGGACTAAGGATAAAGAGGAACATAGACCCGATTACAAGCATATACCCCGTCATCAAGCGCGGGTCCATTGTCTTCGATACTTTCTTAATCAAAATAAAGCTAAGAGCTTGTGAAATTATAGATAAGAAGACATCAATATCACCGGGGTTAATTCCGTTAGCTTCGGTATTTCCCGACATAACGGTGACGATGATCCCGGCAAAGCCAAGTATGAACCCTAATCCTTTAAAGAGGGTGAAGCGGCTGCCGAGCAGTATGATGGATAAGATGGCCGTAAGCAAGGGTCCCGTCCCGATAATGATCCCACCATGCACAGCCGTCGTGTCTTTAAGGCCTACCGATAAATAATAATGATGGGCTGTAACATTCAATAAAGCCCCAAGGATAATGGCTGGAATTTCTTTTTTCGAGGGCAACCGGAGCTGCTTTAAAAAATAAAGAATTACAAAAACGGAAATGCCCGCTGTAAGAATTCTAAGTGCCGTGATGGAAACAGGCATGAACTGGTCCACAAGGATCTTTGTTGCAGACACGTTGAATCCCCATGCCACCATGATGACCACTAAAAGTATATACATTTTTGCCAAACCATCAACTTCTTTCTGGATGTCTATAATGTCTTAATGCTGAGCGTTTATTCCATATTAATCTAGCTTTGCTACTCACATACAATAATTTGCCTGGAAAATGAGCCTTTATTGGCGACGCAGCGATCTGCAATTTCAAACCCCGCTTCTTTGATCATTTCGTCCATCGTTTCTATCGTGATAACGACCACTTTGCCAGCAAACCTTCGAGCGTGTTGAAGAATGGAGAGCTGGTCTTCCGGTGAGGCATGGGTATATAAATTATAGGGCATATCGATAATTGCCACGTCATATTTTTCAGAAACCTCTGATATGGGTCCCGTTGTTACCTCGCCTACATGCCCGAAGTAGGCAATATTCTCCCTGGATCCGTCTGTGACAAGAGGGTTTATATCGCGTCCGACGATGTCAATTCCCATCGAAAGCGCCTCTACCAATACCGTGCCAATCCCGCAGCAAGGGTCAATCGCTTTGACTCCTTCCGGTTTCGGGACAGCGATATTCGCCACAGCCCTGGCTACACGTGTGCTGAGTGCAGTGGAATATTCGCGGGGTTTTTTAAGATGATGAAGCCAGATTGCTTCGCTTTTGAGATATTTCCCGAAATACCATTTCCCGCCAAGAGGAACTATGCCGAATATATGGTCAGGCTCGTGCATATCGGCTTCGCCCTGGATGGGCCAGCCAATTTCCCGCTCGATTGCACGTTGCTCCCAGTATTCTACTTTTTCTTGCAAATCGTTTATTTTCACGAAAATGACTTTGAATGTTGATTCATCCAATTGGATATGCTTGACTTGCTCGACAATCTCCTGCACGCTATCCCCTTCATGCATCACTTCAATCCGCTCCTTAATGAACGGACTCCTGCTGGGATCAATTCTGGTGGAGCTTTTGATAATATTGAACGGTGACTCGATTCCAAAAAATGAACGCATTTCCATGCGGCATAAAGAGAGTTCCTCTGGACTGCATGCATATGTGTATATGAACTCCGGTGTACGGCTGTGATTATTCAATTCATTTCATCCTTTACCTTCATCAAATTATCCTTTATAACAAACCATATCCTTAAAGGTTTGAAAATGCAATTCACTGGATTTGTATTATTTCATAATGAAAGTGATAGATTGTTAGAATTGTTTAAGCGAGGGTTTCTTTTCGTTACATGGGATTTGATAGTTAGAGGGCTATTTACAAGTTTTTTTAAAGTTGCTAATGATAAAAGACTCGATAGTGAAACCGAGTCTAACGTTCCATTATTACCAAACTACTATTTTATAAAAATAAACCGGCTGTGTAAACAATAATCGGAACTGTTATTATTGAAAAAATAGTTGACAAAACTGTGGTAACTACCGCTTTTTCTTCATCTTGGGCATATCGTGCAAACAAGACAGTTGCCAGCGTAAACGTTGGCATCGATACCTGAATTACAGTAATTAGTTTAACGTCAATGATGACAGGTATAGTTTTTAAAATAGCTATGATTATTAATGGAAAAATTACTAGTTTTATTAATAATGAAATACTTACAAAACCAATTGGTATTTTCCTTTTTTCTTTCAAAAATGAATTTATTAAAAAACCTATATAGAGCATCGCCAATGGGGCTGCTAAACTCGATAATGTGGCAGTTAGTTTTCTCAACACAATTGGCGGCTCATATCCAAATATCGCTATTAATATCCCAACAATAACTGCAATAAACGGTATATTGATGAATGCTTTTAAATTTCCTAATGAAAACTGCTCATTTTTTTGCAGAAGCATCAGAACAACTGTAAATACAATAACATCAAGTCCGGCATCATATATGGCCGCTAATAAACCACCTGTTGGGCCAAAAAGTGCGGCACAAACCGGAATGCCAATAAAACCGGTATTACCTATTCCTGCCAGGATGGAAATATATCTTGCTTTTATCGTGCGATATCCAAAAACTATTGCACTTAACCATCCCAATCCGACCCCCAAAATATTGAAGCAAATGGAAAGCAGAAATATAATCAGCATTTTTGAAAGTAATACTTCACTAATATTAGTATTGAAAATTCCATTTAATATAATAGAAGGCACAGCAACGTTGATGATAATGATGACTAACAATTGTTTTGCCTGATCGGTTATTATGTAATTTCGAGCTATTATTATACCAATCAAAATAATGATTGCCATAATACTAATAGATGACAAAACAATTTTAATCTCCAATACATCGTTCCCCCATGCTTCAAAAGCAATATCTGTGCTAATAGGTCTCTAAGCTAGAAATAGATGTTATCTTACATTTTTGCTTTTTTGAAATGATTGCTGCTTATCATTTTAGAACTAGAACTCTTCTAAACTCCCTTGATACGCTTTTTCAATTATCAGTTGAATATCAGCTGCCTTTGTCAGCCTGGGATTTACGAGAACATTTCCACTTCTCATAGAATCCTCGACTAGTTTAGGAAAGAACTCTTCCGAAACTCCCAAGTCTTTTATATTGAGAGGGATTTTCATCGTTTGATTCATTTCGATGACAGCATTTATTGCTTCCTCTGCAGCTTGCTTTACAGATAATCCGGTAACATCCTTACCTAAAGCGATCGCTATATCCTTGAACTCTTCAACGCAGGCCGGCAGATTGAATTTCATAACAAATGGCAGCAAAGTCGCGTTCGCAATTCCATGAGGAATATTGAGGACTCCTCCAAAGGTATGAGATATAGCGTGGACATTTCCCAACCGGGATTGAGCAAATGCAATTCCTGCAATCATGGAAGCTACTAGCATTTTTTCCCGGCTTTCGATATCCGTTCCCACAAAATAGGTTTTCGTCAAATTTTCGCCAATCATTTTAATGGCATGGATAGCTAAGGCTTGGCTAACGGGATTGGCCGTCTTTGATGTATAAGATTCAATAGCGTGTGTTAATGCATCCATTCCTGTTGCTGCTGTAAGTCCCTGAGGTAAATTCAGAATAAGAGCTGGATCGAGTATTGCCAGGCTAGGATATAGATAAGGACTAATCACCGCTAATTTAAATAATGTTTCTTTATTGGTAATGACTGTTGAAGCCGTAACTTCACTCCCAGTCCCAGCAGTAGTTGGGATCGCTATGATTTTAAGGGGAGTAGTTTTAATCTTTCCTACCCCTTCATAATCAAAGATATGTCCGGGATTAGTAGCCATGATAGCTATGCCCTTAGCTGTGTCAATACTGCTGCCGCCGCCAACTGCCAGTACTGCATCACTTTGATGTTGCCTTAGGTATTCTAGGCCTTTTTCAATCGTATCATCCGAAGGGTTCGGTTCTACCTCATCATAAATTTCGTATTCCAGGTGCACCCTTAATAGAGATTGTTCTATTCCTTCTAAAAGCTTGCTTTCTCGTATTCCTTTATCTGTTACGATAAGCACTCTTGTTGCGCCTAGATCTTTTACCATTTCTCCCGTTCTTTCAGATACTCCATTCCCGCATTCTACATGTGTAGGCATAAAATACTTATAATGCAATAAAGACATTTTATTAACATCCTTCCTAACGAACATTCTCGATTTCAGAATCCAACTTCATTATTTATCTATCAATCTCATACTAGGAAATCAATACATCTCACTTTTGTTAAAAAGCCTTCCGCAGTAATTCTTCAAGTCCTTGTTGGTTAGGTACTCTTGGATTGTTTCTAACCAATCGATCAATCTTCATGGTCTTGTCAGCAATCTCCGGAATATTCTCTTCTTTAATTCCAATCTCTGAAAGACGAGTAGGCAAGCCAATTTCCTCAAGCAATTTCAACACCGCTGTTGAAGCAGCTAATGCTGTATCTTTCTTTGATAACCCTTCCGACTTCACATCAAATGCCTCAGAAATTTTCACCATTTTATCCGTTTCTACAGCTGCGTTGAACTCCATTACATACGGAAGTAAAAGACCTGTCACTTCCCCATGTGGTGATTTAATAAGGCCTCCAATTGGATATGCTAGCGCATGAGCAGCAGCTGTACCGGCATTTGAAAAAGCCATCCCGGCAAGCAGGCTGCCCATCATCATATTCGATCGCGCCTCAAGATTACTTCCTTGTTGAACTGCAACCACTAGGTTTTTAGCAATCAATTCAATTGCCCTGAATGCAAGTGTATCGCTTATAGGGATGGAGCCTTGGAATAAAAGATTGCCCTCTGTCTGGATGTATGTGGAAGGTTTTGCAGTATAAGCCTCTATCGCATGGGATAAGGCATCAATTCCAGAACAGGCTGTCACGTATGCAGGAAGGCCTAATGTTAATTCTGGATCAAGAAGAGCAACAGTTGGTCGAAGGTAATTATCCGAGATTCCCACTTTTAGATTGTTTTTAACATCTGTCAATACGGCGACCGATGTAACTTCAGATCCAGTTCCCGCTGTTGTGGGAATGGCAACCAAGGGTGCAATAGGCCCGGGCACTTGATTTTCCCCGCCATAATAATCAAGAGGATGTCCTCCATGAGCTACCAATAAGGCGACAATTTTTGCCATATCGATGCTGCTTCCCCCGCCAAGCCCGATGACTGCATCCGTATCCATTTGGGATTTCGCAAATTCATAGCATTCCATCGCAGAATCTACCGGTGGTTCGGGTACCACCTTATCGTAAAGAATCGTTTGGTAGCCGGATTGTTTCAACAAATTCAAAACTCTGTCAACAATGCCTGCCTGCTTGATTCCAGGATCGGTAATGAGTAATATGTTTTTCGCGTTTAACCTTGCAAGAACGGAATCGAGCTGTTGAATTGCCCCGTTTCCAAATACGATTCTTTCCGTAGAAAAAAAATCCCATGTTGTTCTCATTTGTACCTCACCTCCGCAATTTAAAGATTGATGACAACAAGTTTCTCATCGGTCATTTCTTGAATAGCATAGTGCGGGCCCTCTTTTCCAAATCCACTATCCTTCACGCCTCCATACGGCATTACATCCGCACGATAAGTAGAAACATCATTAATGATCACACCGCCAAAATGAAGCTCCTTTGTGGCACGCATCGCCAAATTGAGATCGGACGTAAATAGTCCGACTTGCAAACCAAAAGCCGAATCATTCGCTTGCTCGAAAGCTTTTTCTATAGCATCAAAAGGAATGATGCTAATGACTGGAGCAAAAACCTCCTGACAGACTACTTTCATCACCGCCGTTACGTTTACTAAAATGGTCGGTTCCAGAATAGCCCCATGTCTTTTCCCTCCTGTCACTACTTTGGCTCCTTGTTTAACAGCTTCCTGAATCCATCCTTCTGCTCTTTTCGCTTCCTTTTCAGAGATCATCGGTCCGATGTCTGTGGCTGCATCTTCAGGATTGCCAACCTTCAACGACCCTGCAACCTTTATTGCCTTCTCTACAAATGAATCATAGATTTCGTGGTGGACGTAAATACGTTGTACTGAAATGCACGCTTGCCCGGCATTTGTATATCCGCGAGTCACACATAATTCGACCGCCTTATCTAAATCCGGCACATCCTTGTGAATGATATTGGGCGAGTTATTCCCAAGCTCCAAAGTCACCTTGCGTATTCCTGTTTGACTCTTTATATGGCGCCCAACGCTTGGGCTTCCCGTAAACGTATACATCGCTACCCGTTCATCTTCCAATAAATATTGACCCGTTTCTTGGCCTATTCCGTTAATCACATTTAGAAACCCCGCTGGCAATCCGGCCTCCAAAAAGATTTCCGCGATCTTGCAAGCAATCAACGGTGTTGCTTCAGCCGGCTTCAGCACGATTGTGTTTCCTGCCGCTATCGCTGGTGCTACCTTATGAAGAGTAAGATTGAACGGGAAATTGAATGGTGTAATTGCACCAATAACTCCGAGGGGAACCCGAATGGTAAAAGCCATTTTATTTTCATTACCAGGTTGACCTAAAGGAATACCTGTACCTGCAATCCGTTTAGCTTCTTCAGCGGAAGCAATTAAAGTTTGTATTCCTCTGTCGATTTCTCCCCTTGCATCCTTTAACACTTTGCCTACTTCTTGTACAAGTATCATAGCTAACTGTTCTTTTCTTTTTTTTACAATTTCAGCGGCATGCATTAAGATTTCATAGCGTTGATTAGGATCCAGACTTTTTGTCTGAAAAGTTTCCAACGCATTCGTTACCGCCTCTGTTACTACCTCTCTCGAAGCTCTTCCAATCTGGGCAATTTCTTCGCTGTTATATTTGTTTAAAACTGGGATTGTATGTTGGTCAGTGATCCATTGTCCATTAATAAAATGTCCGTACTCTATTCTTTTTTTATCTGTCATGGTACTCATTGCCAGTTCCTCCTCATTGTGAGCAAACAATTAATATGGATGGATCTTCATTCGGTTCTAATAAAATAATATTATTTAAATACACAAGAGAAGCGTATGTTATTTCGACTGTGACTTAATCTGTTCAACAATTTCTTCTGCCCAAGAGTATTTCTTATAAAACTCTTTATAAACTCCCTCGGTTGCCTGAATCATTTCTGAGTTAAATCCTTCATCCGGCACTGTGATCTTTAACCCGTTTTCTTTAAGGAATTTTTTATCTTCTTCTTCACCCTGTTCAGTTAGCTCCCACTCCCGTTTTACTGTTTCTTGTACAGCCTCTTCCACAACTTTTTGCTGTTCAGGGGTTAAACTATTCCAGAATTTTTCATTAGCAACATAATTGTTTGGTAAAAATAGATGGCGCGTTTCTAAAACATGAGTTTGTACTTCGTACCAAGCATTAGAACGCAATGTTGAATAAGGATTGTCCTGTCCATCTATTACTTTCTGTTCAAGGGCTGGAAAAATCTCTGGTATAGGCATCGGAGAAACAGTCGTTCCCAGAGCTTGACCTGTAGCAATCATTTGAGGCACATTAGGCATTCTTAATTTTAGTCCCTTGAAATCTTCCATTTTTTTCACAGGTCTGTTGCTTGATACTACACGGAAACCATTAATTCCGTATCCAAGATGCTTTAAACCTGTTTTAGTTTCAAATTCAGTTTTGATGTCTCCTCCAATCGGGCTGTCGAGTACACCTTTGGCATGATCATAATCTTTAAACAAGAAAGGTAAAGAGAACAGGCCGACTTTTGGTACATCCGGTTCCATGATTTGACTGAGAACTGCCATTTCAATCGTTCCATTTCGGGTCCCATCATACATAAACTCTTCGCCCCCAATGGTGCTGTTTGGAAATAGATCTACTTTTACCGAGCCATTTGAATTTTCCTCAACCATCGGCTTGAACTTTTCTTTTATTGCTTTATTGACTGGATGGTCTTCCGCATAAAAATTGGCTATTTTAATAGTAATCGTTTTTCCATTTTTTCCTCCACTGCCAGACGAACTTGCATCTTTATTGCTTGCGCTGCATCCTGTAAGGAATATAAAAGCGAATAGTACTAAAAATATAGATTTCTTCACAAAAAACGCCCCCTTAAACATAATAGAATTACAAGCTTGATAGAGCTTTCACTTCACCTAATAGGTGAGAAATTAGTTGCATGTAAAATCTTAGATTCCTGTTTTTCAAGTAACGGAAGCGCAATTGAAATGAAGTTTTCCAGCCAATCTTGGTCATTATATAAGGCTCTTCGTCTTTCAGCCCGCGTATCTAAACTTTCATATTCCCATACGTGTATGACCTGGTTTAGCTCTCCAATTTCGGTATACCAATAGCCGACCAGTTTGGCATATTTTGTAATAAGCGGTAGCCCAATTTCTTCGAACAGCTTCAAGTATTCCTGGGTTTTTCCAACTTTGATAGAATAGGTCCTCATCTCGTATATCATACTTATTGGGCCTCCCTTATTAATTATTACCCGAGCTTCTCTTCCCAGAAATGCGTGTACCCCTATTTCACACTGATATCACTAGGCCTGTCTGTTGACAGAGGCGGACGCGTTATCAGATCCTTCCGCATTGTAAATAGCAGGATGCTAGGCACCAAAAGAGAAATACTCAAGAAGTACAATGCAATATTTACATTTCCGGTAGCCTCTTGAATCATGCCGATTCCATACGGTCCGACAAAACCGCTCAGATTCCCAATCGAGTTAATAACCGCAATTCCTACAGCTGCTGCTGAAGTACTTAGGAATTGGGTCGCTAAAGACCAAAATGGACCGTAGAAACTGTACATGCCTGCCACTGCTATCGCCATCATTGCAATTGATGCAACAGGATTTGAAGTCATTCCCGAAGCAAACATTCCTAAACATCCAACCACTAATGGAATCGCGGCATGAAGCCGCCTTTCACCTAATCGGTCAGAACGTCGAGACCAGATGTTCATTGCAATCGCACCGGCTATATAAGGAATCATCGTCATTAATCCAACTTGAGTGTTCGATAATACATCTGAAAATGACTGGATTATTTGCGGCAGCCAGAACGCGATTCCATATATACCGATATTAAAAGTAAAGTATATGAGAGCCAGAAACCATACTCTCGGATTGCTCAGTGTTTGCTTAATTCCGTATTGTTTACCATCCTTCTCTGCCTTGGCTTCTTTTTCTCTTTCCAATTCCCGGGTTAACCAATCTTTTTCTTCGCTTGTAAGCCACTTGGCTTGTTGCGGGCGGTCTGTTAAATAGAAAAACGTTATAACACCTAAAATAACAGCGGGTAACCCTTCCAAGATGAACATCCAACGCCAACCGTCCATTCCCATCCAACTGATATTGTCCATAACCCAAGTAGAAAATGGTGCTCCGATAATAAAGGAAATGGCGATTGCTGTCATAAACATTGCGATTGTTTTTGCCCGCTCTTTAACCCTAAACCAATACGTAAGATACAATATGATGCCTGGGAAAAATCCTGCTTCTAATGCTCCTAATAGAAATCGTAGAAAGTAAAGATGTACAGCGCTTTCAACAAATCCAGTCAAGATCACGACTATTCCCCAGGTTACAAGAATTCGCGCAATCCATTTTCTTGCCCCGAATCGTTCTAAAAGCACATTACTCGGTACTTCAAAAAGAAAATAACCAATGAAGAAAATTCCGGAAGCAAGCCCGAACATTTGGCTGGTTAATCCAAGCGCATCGTTCATATCCAGTGCGGCGTAACCTAAATTCGCTCTGTCTAAAAATGCAATAATATATAACAAGATGATAAAAGGTACAATTCTCCTGGTAACTTTTTTTATCGTTTTTTTCTCCAATGATGCATAAGCATTGCTCATTTCATTTCCCCCTAAGTTTTAATAATGAAAGCAAATAGAACAGTGAAAAGTAAACTAACGATCATGTTAAACAAATAGCTAATTTATTTAATACCAGAACCTAATAAAATGATTACTTAGGAATGTTTATTTTAAAAATGAAAGGGTTTTCATTTTTAAGAATCTAAATTCCTATGACACTTTGTTTAAGTCCTATTTGAATCCATCATTTAATTTATTCTTAGAGGAAGTATATTTTTTTGTATTACAAATTTGTAATACAAATTTGAAAGAAAATATTGTTAATTGGGCTGTTTTTGTTTATTATAAAGGTAAATCAACGTGTTGTAAATTAATTTTTTTGAAAATTTTGTTTATTTGTAGTAAATTTGTTATATAAATTTTGTTTTTGTTAGACAAATTTATAATTATGGAAAAGTTCTTCTTTCAAATCAATTCATTAACCTAGAAATATAGTGAAAGGAAAGATATACATGACTAAAAAAGAAAAAGCTTCTCAATTCATATCTCGCGAATTACTGCATCAAATTGAAACGGGAAAATACCCTCCAGGGTCGAAGCTGCCGACAGAAATGGAATTAACGGCGTACTACGGTGTAAGCAGGGTACCTGTTCGCGAGGCGTTAAGCATGCTAAGAGCTTCCGGTATCATCTCTTCTCGCCAAGGCGGAGGAAGCTACGTAGAAGAAGATACGAGTTCAAAATTATTACAGCGTACCAGGATTGAAACGGACGATGTGGAAAGTATTAAGTATTTATTTGAAATGAGAAAGATTTTGGAGCCAGAGGCGGCATATCTAGCAGCTTCTAGACGTACATCTGAACAACTTGAACAAATGAGGCACATTATGAAGCGAATGGAAAGTGAATCTATTGAAAAAGGCTCGAGTGCCATGGAAGCGGATTTGGATTTTCACCGTTCTATTATTATAGCAACACAGAATCCTATTCTGATTCAAACACTAGAAAGCTTATCATCACTATATGAAAGAACCTTGAATATCACCCTTCGTCCAAATATAGAGTTAAAACAGAAACGGGAAGCTGTATTCAAGGAGCATTATAATATCTTGTTGGCAATTGAAGCAGAAGAACCGGAACTGGCTAAAATCCAATGTCTTATTCATTTAAAGAATGCTGAAAAGAAGTTAAGCCTTTTCTTAAAAGGCTACACCATATAGGGTACAAAAAAGGGAGTGAGTCCAATGAAGGTGATAAAAGCGCATCATATTGAAGAAATCAAACAAATCGTAAAAATCGGAAGAGTGTTATCAGATGAAAATGATCGTTTCAGCTATTCATTTGATGCGTCATTCGGCACTTTTTTACCGGATGTGGTTATACAGACAAAAAGCGTTGACGAATTATCGGCACTTGTGAAACTTGCCAACCGGGAACAGATTCCGGTCTACCCTCGTGGGCAGTCTACTTCATTAAGCGGTGGTCCCCTTCCTGTAAAAGGTGGCATGGTATTCGATTTGTCTGTTATGGATGGTTTGCTTGAAATTCATGAAGAAGATTTAATTGCGGTTGTTTCTCCAGGTGTATTAACGGCTAACATCCATAAAGCAGCTGAACGTAAAGGCCTAATGTATCCCCCGGATCCAAGCAGTTCACATGTCTCTACGATTGGCGGTAATATGGCGGAAAATTCGGGAGGACCGCGAGGATTAAAATACGGAGTGACAAAGGATTATGTCATTGGTTTGGAGTTGATTACACCTGAGGGTGAAATTATAAAAACCGGTGGTAGTACAGTTAAAAATGTAACGGGTTACGATTTAACAAAACTTGTTGTCGGATCAGAAGGTACACTGGGCATTATTACAAAAGCAGTTTTGCGACTAATTCCTAAACCGCCCGCTTCTGAAACGATTATGGCGGTTTTTAATAGTTTAATTGACGCAGGCAGTGCGATTTCAAAGATATTGTCTTCAGGCATTATACCAGCCAAAATGGAACTAATGGATCAGTCCTCTATCATAGCCGTTGAAAATTACGAACCATTAGGACTGCCCGTAGATGCCGAAGCAATCATACTTATTGAACTGGATGGTCACCATTTAGCCTTGAAGGATGAAGTAAAGCAAGCAGCTGAACTATGCGATGCTGTCGGGGCTAGTGAAATTCGCATTCCCCGGAACGCTGCTGAGAGAGAGGAAATTTGGAAAGCCCGCAAACTGGTTTCTCCTGCAATAGCACGTATCAAACCAACCAAAATTTCGGAAGATGCTACTGTCCCAAGAAGCAAAATTCCGCAAATGTGCCTCAGATTACAAGAAATCCGTGACAAATATAATGTTCACCTTGTTGTATTTGGCCATGCAGGTGATGGCAACCTCCATCCGAATATCATTTGTGACAAAAATGACAAGGAAGAAATGATCCGAGTTGAACAGGCGGTTGCTGAAATCTTTACGGCAGCTATTGAACTTGGAGGCACACTCTCCGGTGAACATGGCATCGGAATCATGAAGGCGCCATTTATGGAAATGGAACTGGGAGCAATCGGCTTGGATATGATGAAGCGCATTAAAGAAGTTTGGGATCCGAATAACATTATGAATCCAGGTAAAATCTTTCCTGAACCGAGTCAAAAATTGGAGTTGACTTAACATGGAGCAATCCCTTGACCAATTAAAGAAAGAATTTCGATATGAAAAGACAAGCAGCTGCGTCCAATGCGGATACTGTCTCCCTGTGTGTCCAACATATATTACAATGGGAAAAGAAACCCACTCTCCACGTGGCCGGATTAACCTTGTGAAAATGGTTGGCGAAGGAAAAATCACCGATTTATCAGTACTAGAAGATCCAATCAATTTATGCCTTGGATGCCGTGCTTGCGAAACTGCCTGTCCAACCGGAGTGGAATACGGTTCTATTCTTGAAGCAGCTAAAGCAGCGCTAATCAGACGCAAGAAATTTCCCGTTCCTGTTCGTTTTCTTCGTAAAACAGTGTTCAAGAATGTATTCCCCAGTAAAACATTCATGAAATTGGCGGGCAATGCGTTTTGGCTCTATGAAAAAAGCGGACTTCAAAAAGCCGGGCGCGCGTCCGGTGCCTTGAAGAAACTACCTAATCATTTAGGGACATTTGAAGCAATCATACCAAAGCCAGTTTCACCGGCAAAACGCAAACAAGCCCCTGTCAGAATAAAAGCTAAAGGAGAAAAAAAGTATACAGTTGCCTTTTTTACCGGATGCATTATGGATGCGATGTTTCAACAGATCAATACTTTGTCTGTACAACTGCTTGCTGAAGCGGGATGTGACGTTTTTGTAGTACCTAAACAGACATGTTGCGGCGCCCTGCATTCACATTCCGGAGAATTGGATGAAGCTAAGCGTCTTGCTAAACAAAACATCGCTGCCTTTGAGCAGGAAGACATAGACTTTGTTGTTAATAATGCAGGCGGATGTGGCGCTATGCTCTATGAATATAGCCAACTGCTTGCGGATGATAATGATTGGGCAGCTAGAGCAGCTAACTTCTCCGCGAAGTCGAAAGATATCAGCCAGGTACTTGTCTCTTGTGGTGGTCTGCCTAATTTGCAGTCTCATCATAAAGAACGAGTTACGTATCAACCTTCATGCCATATGACCAATGTTCAAAAAGTGAATAATGAACCATTAGACCTTCTTAAAAGCGTGACAGGTATTCATTTTATAGAGATGGCACAAGCAAATATGTGCTGCGGGTCAGCAGGAATTTATAATATGATTAATTTTGATGCATCCATGGATATCCTCGATGAAAAGATGAAAGAAACAAAAGCGACAAAAGCATCTGTCATTATTACAACTAATCCTGGATGTTTGCTACAGATGAAACTTGGCATTGAACGCGAAAAGTTATCTGAATCAGTTCGCGCCCTTCATTTAATCGAATATTTAGCTGAAGCGGCAGGAATTGCGTAATTGATTAAATATCGAAACATTGATATAGGCAGCATTCTCCGCTCAGGAGAACCTGCCTTATTCTATTAGTAGATTTTCTGAAAAGAAAAATGCCTAATCAATCATTGGTTGCCCTCTTATTAAAACGGTACGGCATTATTCAGATTCCGGAATTCCAGAGAAAATCAACGACCTAACCAGCCCCCATCAACCGCTAATAAATGTCCATGAACGTAATTAGATGCGTCAGAAGCCAGGAACATGACTGCTCCTTTAAAATCTTCTGAGTTCCCCCATCTTCCTGCGGGAATTCGTTCGAGTATTTGTCTATTTCTTGTTTGATCATTTATAAGTGCAGTATTCATGTCTGTTGCGATATATCCAGGCACAATTGCGTTTACATTGATATTATGCTGTGCCCATTCATTAGACAGAGCTTTTGTTAGCTGTGCCACTCCCCCCTTTGCTGCAGCATAAGCTGGAACGGTGAGGCCGCCCTGGTAGGAAAGCAATGATGCCATGTTAATGATTTTCCCTTTGCCTTCAGAGATCATAAAACGGCCAGCCTGCTGGCATAAAAGCCAAACCGTTTTCAAATTTACATTTATGACTTCATCCCAATCCGATTCTTTAAAATCAACGGAAGGTGATCGATGCTGGATGCCTGCATTGTTAACTAAAATATCAATTTTCCCAAAATGAGAAATGACGTTAGGTATAACCTCTTTCACTTGTTCAGCATTTCCTAAATCGCAAGGAAGGATTATACATGATCGCCCAAGCCTCTCAATTTCTTTTTTCACATCGTTTTGTTCCGGTAAACGCTGAAGCAGCGCTATATCTGCACCTGCTTCAGCTAAGGCGATTGCCATAGACCGCCCTATTCCCCTAGTTGCACCTGTGATAGCCGCAACTTTTCCATCCAAACTAAACAAATTAATTCCCATGTACTCAACCCCCTCTCCTAATTAGGCTGTAAAATAATTTTCAAAGATAAATCTGGATTTTCCATTAATTCAAATCCTTCTTTAATTTTCTCAAGAGGCAGCTGATGCGAAATAATGAAAGAGACATCAATCATTCCACTACCCATAAGTTGAATCGCCTTTTCGAAGTCATTTCTGCTGTAACATCTTGTCGTTGTTAAGGAAGTTTCTCTAAAATGCATCGCTGCTAAATCGATGGTTGGCGGTTGTTTATATACACTGACTACAACAATTTGACCCTGGATCTTAGTCACCTCAACCATCTGTATAGCCGTAACAGCCGTTCCGGCAACTTCAAAGGTGATATCAGCACCTACACCGTTCGTCAGGGAATAGACTTCGTCAGCAATATTCACTTTTTTGGCATCCAGCACGGTAAGGCCAAGCTCCTTAGCTTTATTTAAACGATACGGGCTAATATCAGAAACTATAATTTGAGCGGCTCCTGCTTTTTTAGCCATTATCCCTACCAGCAACCCGATAGGGCCACCCCCTAGTATGACAACATTGTCGCCTATTTTTAAGTTAGAGCGGCGAACTGTATGGACAGCAACTGCCACTGGCTCTGTTAAAGCTGCATGTTGATCTGATAATTGATCAGGAATTCGATGAAGCCGGTTTAACGGAACGGCCGTGTATTCTGCAAATCCACCATGCATATCAATACCAATAAGCTTTAATGTTTTACATACGTGAAATTGTCCTGTGGCACAAGCTTCACACTTGCCGCAGCTGAGTGTTGGTTCTACTACTACTCTATCTCCAATCGTGAAAGAAGAACTGCCATTGATTTGTTCAATCACTCCGCTAAATTCATGACCCATTGCCAATGGTGCTTTTGCCCTTGGATGCTTTCCAAAATAGATCATCATGTCAGTGCCGCAAATTCCCGCAGCGGATACTTTAATTAGTGCCTCCCCAACCTGTAATATTGGTTTTTCTAAATCAGCGACCATTACACTCTTTTCAGAAACAAACAATCCAGCTTTCATAACCGGCATTTTCATTACCCTCCCGAATACTATGTGATTACTTTTTTATGTATCTTACAAGTAAAATTCAGACGACTATAAACCAAAACCACCAAACATTTATTCAGTGGTTTTTATTTATGGTTAGACGAATAGCCCATCAACGAATCCAATTTTATAAATATAATAAAGTCCATAGATTACACTGACTGCCGAAGTCATTCCTATTAACGTTCTGTTTAACTTATACTTATGGGTACTTAACTGGAAAGGGATACTAAGCAGTAACGTGAATAGCAACATTCCTAAGATTGTGCCTATACCGAACACTCCGATATAATTAAACGCTTCTGCAGCTGAATCTACCATCGATAAAGCCAGTATAGTCATCGCTGCACTTCCCGCTAGCCCATGAATCTGACCGATCACTAAGGACTTAAAAAATAACCCCCTATTCGAGCTCTCTGTTTGTTGGCTTATTTTTCTTTTGGAAAATTGCGGATTCAAAAAAGAAGCAACGCCTAGGTAGATCAACATAACACCTACCCCCATTTCAAAGGACATCGACCATGCTTCCGGAATACTAGATTTTGTAAGTGACAGAATAAGAAAAATGAAAAGAAGTGCTAATGTATGCCCTAAACCCCAAAACAATCCTAAAAAACTCGAACGCCAAAACCCTTTATTCTTACCTACGATTGTGGAAACTGCAATGATATGATCCGGCTCCAAAGCATGCTTAATTCCTAATAACCCCCCAACTGCCAGGATCTCAATCATGTTTGGCCATCCTCCCTATTTATTTCCGATTTTTTCGAGCATGCTATTCATGCTACCGCTTTTATAACCAGCTAAATCCATGGTAACAAACTTAAAATGTAAGCTTTTTAAGTGCCTTGTGGCTTCCTCATGATGGTTCAACAGCAGTTGCATATCGGCCTGCTCCACTTCTACCCTGGCTATTTCATCATGCATGCGAACTCGCACCTGCTTAATTCCTAATCCTTTCAGATACTGTTCCGCTTGGTCTATCCGTTTCAGTTTTTCAACAGTAATTTTTTCGCCATAGGCAATTCTGGAAGATAGGCAGGCGAGGGAAGGCTTATCCCAAGTGTCAATCTCGAGCTCTTTTGAACGAATGCGGATATCTTCTTTGGTGATATCTGCTTCCGCAAGCGGTCCTCTTACATTGTTTTCTATTGCAGCTTTGACGCCTGGACGATGTTCGCCCAAATCATCTTTAATCAGGCCGAATATTAAATTATTAAACCCTTTTTCTATCAATACAGGGTACAGCTTTTCAAATAATCCTTTTTTGCAAAAATAACATCTGTTCAAATCATTTTCTTTGTAACCTGGGATGGCCAATTCAGACATTTGAATAATTTGATGAGGTGCTTGAAGCTGTTTGGCCAAACGAATCGTTTCCTCTAATTCGGAAGCCGGGAATGATTCGGAATCAGCCGTTACTGCTAATACATTCTCTTTTCCTAGCGTTTCAAGTGCTACTTTGAGCAGATAAGTGCTGTCTACTCCTCCAGAAAAAGCAATAATGACACTTTCCATTTCTAAAAGTATTTCTTTTAATTTGTATTCCTTATGCAGGCTCTGTTCAATGTTCATAAAGAGATCCTCCTTTTCTATAATTCTCCTAAAACAAAACGCACTACATTAGGATGACCTTTAAAGTCTTTTGTCCCGGCTCCATAACCAATTTCCGACACTTGCATCGACGGCAGCACAGCGAATTCGTCAGTTAATGTCCGTATAATCGCTGCTCCCGTGGGAGTTGTAAGTTCTCCTTGGATTTCTGTCTGGAGCAAAGGGATATTTTTTAGAATTTCAAGCGTAGCAGGTGCAGGTATTGGGTATAAACCATGAGCCATTTTCAGATAACCATTGCCAACGGCTACCTGTGAACTGATTACTCTTTCTATTCCTAATTGGTGAAAAGCAATCGCTGTACCGATAATATCAATCATTGAATCGACACCGCCGACTTCATGAAAGTGTACTTTCTCGAGCGTACTGTTATGAATTTTAGCTTCTGCAATAGCGATTACTTCAAAAATAGATAGAGCTGTAGCCTTTTCGGACTCAGATAGAAACGATTCATCGATGGCTTTCTTAATAGTAGAATAATGTCTATGGGAGTGCTTCTCTTCTTCTGTTTCAATAACCAGCTTTGTGCTGGAAATTCCTTTTTTCACCACTCTATCAAGAGACAATGAAAAATCTTCTTTAATAATCGGCTTGAGCTTATCGGAAATAACCTCTATGTCCGCCCCAATTTCAGTAAATGCAGCAAGTGCCATATCTCCGGCAATTCCAGAGATTCCGCAGTCGATAAATAAAGTTTTCAATAGTCAGTCTCTCCCTACGGCTTTTTTAAAACAATCTGTTTAAACACGAAGCATTAACGATGCGGCATAACCAGCCCCAAAACCATTATCGATATTGACTACTGTTACACCGGAAGCACAAGTATTAAGCATGCTTAATAAGGCAGCCACTCCATTAAGATTGGCACCATAACCGACACTTGTCGGAACTGCAATGACAGGAACAGACACTAGTCCTCCAACAACACTTGGAAGTGCCCCTTCCATCCCAGCAATGACAACTAAGATTTGGCATTTGTTGATTTCCTCCATCTGGGCAAAAAGCCGGTGAATTCCGGCTACGCCAATATCATAAAAACCTTGAAAGAGATGTCCCATTGCCTCGATCGTTACCTCTGCTTCTCTTGCAACCGGGATATCGGAAGTTCCGGCACAAATCACTCCTATTTTTTTCTTACCATCTCTTATCGAATATGTATCCGGCTTGTAAAGCAATGTTCTGCCAGCCTCATCATACTTCGTTGCTGGAATCAAAGAGCATACTGCCTCTGCCGCAACAGTGGTAACCCTTGTAGCAAGTACAGTCTGTTTCTGATTGACTAAATGGTTAAAAATCTCTACTATTTGCGCTTCGGTCTTATTAGCTCCAAAGATAACTTCAGGGAAACCCTGCCTGAATTCTCTGGCATCATCTACCTTTGCAAATCCGTAGTCTGTAAAACCTTTTAATTTTTCCTCTGCTTCTTCAATAGATAGAATGCCTTCTTTTAATTGTGATAAAATATGTGTAGTGTATGATTCCATTTGAATCTACCTTTCATCTAATAGTTTAAGAGATGGTAGCAGGAAGGAGATAGCCATGCAGCATCAATTTGAACATACCGATCATGAAATGATCAAAATCGAAGTGAATTTAGACGATATCCCAGGTGAATGGCTTGGCCATGTCATGGATTTGCTATTTGATGCCGGGGCAAACGATGTTTTTTATGTACCAATTTATATGAAAAAAAACCGGCCAGGTACTATGCTGCAAGTATTATGCTCCGAAAGCCGGAGCGAATCCATTATGAATATTATTTTTCAAGAAACGACCACACTCGGGGTCCGTTACTATCCTCTATCAGTCAAGCGACTTGGCAGACAGTTTAAAGAGATTCAAACTCCATGGGGAGCTGTGTCCGTTAAAGAAGGACTTTTGAATAATAAAGTGGTACAACAGTCACCAGAATATAGCCAATGTAAGGAAATTGCAGATAAATATGGCGTTCCTTTACAAAAAGTGTATCAGGCGGTATGGACGCATTTAAATGGTTAATCTATTTATCGCTATTAAATCCGTTAACAATTTCTACAAATTGCTTTGCTCTGTCGGTTAATTCCTGATAATTCTGAGTGGATGTCAATTTTGAGGGATTTACAAGTGATCCACCCAGGCCGACTGCTACAGCTCCAGCCTGTAAATAATTTAATAGGTTCTCGAATCCCACTCCTCCTGTAGGCATCAACGGAATTTGCCGCAGCGGTCCTTTAAGATGCTTAAAGTAATTCGGACCAAGGGAATCTGCTGGAAATACCTTAATAATATCTGCCCCACTCTCGTATGCCGTTAAGATTTCTGTCGGTGTAAAGGCACCTGGTATACTGATGACACCATATCTCTTAGTCATCTTTATCGTTTCTTCTTGAACTGTTGGGGAAAAGATAAACTCCGCGCCCGACATAATTGCTGCTCGGGCTGTTTCTGCATCTAAAACAGTACCTGCACCCGCTATAATCTCTTCCCCAAATTCTGCTTTCACCTTCTCAATTAAATAGCATACTTTCGGTGTCTCCACTGTAATCTCTAATGCATTGATGCCTCCATCTATTAGCGCCCGAGTGATTGGAATAATCTGCTCAGAAGAAGCGCCGCGAATCACCGCTACTAATTTACCGTTCTTTAATTCTTCTAGTTTACCCATGGAATCCACCTTTCTTTTTTATCTTGTTACATCGTCTGTACTCTGTTCCAAAAATGTAAGCAAATCGTCTTTTAATGGAAGGCCTTCTATATCCCCGTAGACCATAGTCACCATAGCTCCGATTGCATTTCCACGATTTGCTGACTCTTCTAGACTTAATCCATCCAACAAACCGGATATCAATCCAGAGGCAAAGCCATCACCAGCTCCGATCGGGTCAATGACATGTTCTACCGGAAATCCTTGAACTTCCGTCTTTTCCTGATTAATCCTGGAGCATAGCGCCCCTTCTTTCCCTAATTTTAGAACAACCGTCCCGATTCCTAGCTCATGAAAACAATCTGCAAGCTGCTCAGGTGTCTGTTCACCAAACAAAAACCGAGCTTCTGCGATTCCCGGCAGAACAATATCAGATAAAGCCGCATATTTTTTCAGATAATGCCGGGCCGCCTTTTCATCCTGCCATATCTTCATTCGAATGTTAGGGTCGAACACGATTTTCGTCCCGCCTTCTTTTGCAAACTCAATCGCTTTTTCAATTACTAGTCGACATGAAGTACTTAACGCCGGGGTAATACCAGTTATATGTAAATATTTTGCTTCTTTCACTGCATCAGCAGGAATGTTTTCTGTGTGCATTCTGCTTGCCGCTGAATTCGCCCGATAATAGTACACTCTTGTGTCATTCATTCGTCTGAATTCTTTAAAGAATACACCAGTAGCAGCAGCCGAGTCCTTTGTCACATAGTGGACATCAACGCCTTCCCCTCTAATGAAAGCGGTCATGGCATCTCCGAACTCATCGTTTCCTACCTGACTAATCCATCGAACTTGATGTCCAAGCCTGGAAAGCCCTATGGCTACATTCGATTCGGCTCCGGCAAATTTCATCGAAAAAGACCGGGCATGCCTTAAAGGCCCTTGCTCATCAGGAGAAAAAACTACCATTGTTTCCCCAATTGTGACAACATCCATGTGGTTACCTCCGTTTACCTTTCGATACGTTCAGCAATCCCTAGACGCGCTTGGACATCCTCCAAGAGTGGCAAGCCTTCATTGTCGCCTGAAACGCTAACCACCATCGCTCCTATACTGTTCGCCACCCGAAGTGTCTCATCGATAGAAAGCTTGTTAATAATTCCGTAAAGAAACCCAGAAGCAAAGCCGTCGCCTGCTCCCACTGTGTCTACGACGGTCCCCGGATTTTCAGGATTCCCAATGTATTTCTTACCGTTCCAATAACAGACACATCCACGTTCAGCCTGCTTAATGACAATCCATGAAATGTTCTCATTGCTGAGCAGTTGGAATATTCTATCCGGATTCTTTTCGTGCAATAATAAATCAGCTTCCTCTTCGCCAATTAACAAAATATCTGTCAGCGGCAAAAACTTCAGCAACTGCATTTTCATTTCATCTTTAGAGGCCCAAAGCTTCAGCCTGATATTAGGGTCAAATGATATAAGGGCACCTTGCTTCTTGGCTTCCAGTGTTGCGTGTAATAAAAGGTCCACATTTTTCGAATCTAAAGCAGCAAACACCCCCGAAATATGGAATACCTTAGCAGCTCCTAGATAATCATAAGGTAAAGTTTCCGCTGTTAATAAAGAGGTAGGGGAAGGTTTCCGATAATAAAATGTCCGGCCACTGCCATCTTCCATGATTTCTTTGAAATTGAGAGATGTTGGGATATTTTCTGCAAATTGAATTTGGCTTGTATCTATCCCTTCTCCTTTAATAAAATGCAAAATATGCTTGCCAAATTCGTCATTGCCGAGACAACTGATCCATCCTACATTTAATCCCAGACGGGCACAACCGATTGCTACGTTCAGTTCCGCCCCGCCAACCCTGCGTTCAAACTGATGAACAAACCGCATGGGTCCTTTATTCACTGGATTAAATGTAATCATCGCATCTCCTATCGTGACGATATCATGCATGTTAGAGGCCTCCTTTGTTATCGCACTTACTTTACGCTATTAGATAGCGTTCCAAGCTTCTCAATGGTAATAGACAGTTCATCACCTTTTTTAAGCCAGATTTTTGGTTCCCTGCCCATGCCGACTCCAGGGGGCGTGCCTGTAGCAATGATATCGCCCGGCTTTAATGTCATCGCCTGAGACAGGAATGAAATAATATAAGGAACTGTAAATATTAAATTACTCGTATTCGACTGCTGCATCACTTCTCCGTTTAATGTTAACGAGATGTTTAGTTTGTGGGGGTCTTCTATTTCATCTTGCGTGACAATGCAAGGCCCTAGGGGCGCAAACGTATCAGCCGTTTTTCCGCGTACCCACTGCCCGTCTGCAAATTGAATATCGCGGGCGCTGACATCATTCATAATCGTGTATCCAAAAATATAATCACTTGCCTCTTCTACGGACACTCGTTTTGCTTCTTTTCCGATTACCACTGCCAACTCTGCTTCGAAGTCTACTTGATCGGAATTGACAGGTAGTTCAATCGATTGCTGATGCCCTATAATTGCATTTGCATATTTGGAAAAAACCACGGGCGATTTTGGTGGTTCCATTCCTGTTTCCTTGCAATGATCCAAATAATTCAAGCCAACACAAATAATTTTTTCAGGCTGTGATATCGGTGCCAGGAGCTCCGTTTCATTCAGATACAGGACTGCTTTCCGTTTTTCCTCAATTCCCATTTCTTCATATGACGCTAAGAGCCGTTCAGCATGAGCTAAAGCGTTTTCACCCTCTTCAATAAATGACTTGGTATTCAAAGGTATGGGATTTTCAGAATTTGCATCATCTTGATTAAGTGAACGATCCCATTCATCTAATGCTGATAAGCTAAATATTTGGTCATTTTTGATGATTCCAAGGTTTACCCCTGAATCGTCACGAAAGGTAACTAACTTCATTTAACGTTTCACTTCTTTCCCAAGTTTTTTTCTATTTATTATGTCAAGGCATACGGAGTGGCACTGCCACTTAGTACCTGTACAATATTCAATGCGGCTTTTTTCCTCAATTCCACCATGGCTTCCTCCGAATACCATGCGCTATGGGGTGTAATAATTACATTTTCCATATTTAATAATGGACTATCAATTCTAACCGGTTCATCTTCCAAAACATCAAGAGCCGCCCCTGCAATCACTCCATCAGCAAGTGCATTAGCTAGCGCTGCTTCATCAATAATTGGTCCGCGCGCTGTATTGATAATCACGGCATTCGGTTTCATTCGGTTTAATCGTTCTTCATTAATTAAATGATAGGTATCCTTGATGAGTGGTACATGAATGGAAAGAAAATCTGCAGCTTGAATTACTTCGTCCAGCTCCATTTTTTGGACTCCGGCTTTTTCCATATCCTCTGCTGAAACAAACGGATCATAAGCTGCTAATTTAAAGCCTAAAGGCTTTACCTTTTCAACCAGGCTTCGTGGAATTCGTCCGAAACCTAATACACCAACCGTTTGCTCATTAAAACGGTGGATGGGCACACAAGCTTTAAAATCCCAATTTCCTCTTTTCACTTGATTATTTAACAAAGTAACTTTTCGAGCCCAAGATAAAAGAAGCGCAAGCGCATGGTTGGACACTTCCTCCATGCCATAGTCCGGTACATTGGCCACGATAATACCTTTTTCGGTAGCCGCTTCTAAATCAATTGTATTGACTCCTACCCCATATCGTGAAATGACTTTGCATTTATTAAGAGATTCAATCACCCGTCTGCTCACAGGAGCATATTGATTTAATAGGGCATCAGCATCTTTAGCGTGATCAATCACTTCTTCTTCCGTTTTACATTGTGCCTTTACAAAATGAATCTTAATTCCTGCTTCTTCAAATACTTCCTCTTCATAAGTTAAATTTTCAAATTCATAGTCTGTTAGCAGTACTTTAAATTCCATTATTTTTTCTCCTTTTCGATTTGTTTGATCCTTAAGAATCCCTGAGCCAAACAGAGCCATCTCATGATCAGTTCAGGGGCACATTCAATTATTTCGAAATGGGTGATGAGACAACTTTGGGTATGCCCAAGCCTGCCGCTCCAAGTTTGGAAGTTTTGGCCTCTGGATAATATCGTTCAATCATCTGAACGCCAAGCGCTGCCCTTCTGACACGTTCTTGTGCTAAAGAAATATTCGTGCTTTCCCACTGTTTTCCTGAAGGATACACATCGGGATGGTTGCGCAAACCAAATTTTATATAGACAGGAGCCAGGACACGGATTATTTCTGGAATTTCGTAGTAGCGCAAGAAACCACCGAAGTTGTCAGGAACTTCAATATATAAATCGATCGGCATATCTATTGCCTGGCGAATGGATGCCAGTTTTGCGAGGGTAAGGGCAGTCGGGACATTGTAAGTACCAGCTCCTAGATCTTCCATTAACTTCACGGATACCGGGTTGGCAGATCCCATTTGAACGGATACTTTAATCACAAAATCTTCCGGTAGCTGTCCATGCTTTTTCATTTCTTTGGTCAACATGAGCAGTCCTTCGTCGGCAACTAAAGCTCCGCGCAGTCCTAAATTTGCACCTCTTTTGAGGTCTTCCATTGCATAGACCAATTGGTCGACCCCTTCATGGCGCAAAGCAATTGACTTGCCTGCGCTTGTTAAAGGCTGTGCACTAATATCCCATGTCCCTCTAGGACCGACAAATAAACTGAGCTCCATGCCTCTTTCAGCGGTCATTTGGCACATTTCCAAGATTTCATCATCCGTTTGCAGCATGATGCCGCTACCTTGTGATATCCGGTGTACCGTAATGCCATGGCGGTCAATTGCACGTAAAGTTTCCTTTAACGCGACCGGTCCTTCCACACTCGGCAATTCAATTCGATATTGAGCTCCATCTGGAAACGTCTTTGTAGAAGTAGGCAGTTCTTGCAAATCTGTTGAGGGATAGCCGAGCTTTTCTAATAGATCACGAGAATCTTTCACTATTTACACCTTCTTTCAGGTTAATATTTTTCAGAAGTGATTCTACTTTTTCACTTAAATCTTTCGGAAACACATCAAAAGGTGCCCGGTGACCAGACCTAACAGTAAACCATCTTTGATGGACCGCTTCTTTCATAGTCGTAAAGAAAGAAGGACAGTATGTATATAAATCCATCAATTGAGAAAGCTGCTTGTGATACTGCTCTGACTTTCCTAAATTGTTCTCCTGGTAGGCCTCATACAAGCTAACAGAAATCTCCGGAGCAAAAACGGCACTTCCATTAATGCTTCCTGCAGCTCCGATCATTTGAGCCGGCAGTAGGTGTTCATCAAAAGCAGAAAATACCATAAAATCTTCACGTACTTTTTTTAGTTCTGTAATAATCTCTCTTATATGGCTGAATTCGCTTACAGTTTCTTTAATTCCACAAATATTCCGGTAATTTAGTGCAAGATCTTTTGTCAATTCTACTGATAGAGATTGCCCTGTGAAAGATGGAATATTATACAGAAGAACAGGCAAATCTGTGTGTTCAGCGATTATTGAATAAAAACGGTATAATTGCTCATCTGAAAGTTTCCAGTAGTATGGATTAACTGCCAGCACCCCATCTGCTCCCTGTTCTTCTGCATAAGAACATAATTCCAACACTTCTTTTAAGGCAGTGTGCCCTACTCCTACTAAAACGGGGATACGTTTGTTGATATGCTTAATCATTTCCCTAATATATAATTTTCGTTCCTCTATCGTGAGTGAAGTGAATTCCCCTGAACTGCCCATCAACAGCACGCCATGGATGCCATGTTCGATCAACCGGTCCATGTACTTTCTGTTCAGATCCAAATCCAGGTTACCGGCTTCATCAAAAAGTGTAACTACAGGTGGGATAATGCCATGAAACTTCATTTTTTTCTCCCTTCTAAAATAATTGATGTCCTTACCATTCAGCTATACTTCCATCCTCATGTCTCCAAATAGGATTTTTCCAATTATGCCCGATCATTGCCGCTTTTTTCACTTTTACTTCATCAATCTCGACACCAAGCCCCGGTAAATGCGGAATATTGACATATCCTTTTTCATAATTGAAAATTTCTGGATTAACCATGTAATCTAAAATATCCATTCCCTCATTGTAATGAATACCGAGGCTTTGTTCCTGAATAATAAAATTAGGCGTGCTTGCATCCAGATGAATGGAAGAAGCCAAAGTCATCGGGCCTAATGGGCAATGTGGAGCAATAGCAACATCATAAGCTTCCGCCATGGCTGCTATTTTTTTCCCTTCCAGAATTCCGCCTGTATGGGACAGATCCGGCTGAATAATATCGACATATCCGTCAGCCAGCAACTGTTTGAAACCCCAGCGAGTGTACATTCTTTCTCCCGTCGCAATCGGACAAGTCGTATGCCTGGCAATCTCTTTCAACGCTTCGTTATTCTCGGGCAAAACCGGTTCTTCAATGAACATCGGACGATAAGGTTCTAGCTCTTTCACAATGATTTTCGCCATCGTTTTATGAATCCTGCCATGAAAATCGACGCCAATGCCAAAATCTTTGCCCAGTGCTTCCCGTATAGATGCCACTCTTTCAATCACCTTCTCTACCTTTGAATGATCGTCGATGTAGTTCATTTCTTCGCTGGCATTCATTTTAACGGCCAAGAAACCTTGATTCTGCTTTCCCCTGGCTGCCATTACGACATCCTGTGGCCTATCGCCGCCAACCCAGGAATACACCTTGATTTTCTGACGTGCTTTACCCCCAAGCATCTCATAAACAGGGACCTGATAATAACGTCCTTTAATATCCCAAAGAGCCTGTTCAATTCCCGAAATGGCGCTCATTAAAATAGGACCGCCTCGATAAAAACCACCCCGATATAGAGTTTGCCAAATATCTTCTATATCATTGGGATTTCTGCCAATTAAGTACTCTGATAACTCCTCCACACAGGCTTTTACAGTATCCGCACGGCCTTCGACAACCGGCTCTCCCCAGCCCGTTATTCCTTCGTCCGTTTCTACTTTGAGGAAAAGCCAGCGGGGAGGAACTTTGTATTGCGTAATTTTGGTGATTTTCATCTTATGAACCTTTGATGAATACCGTTTTGATGGCTGTAAAGAACTCCTTAGCCGCTTCCCCTTGTTCTCGGGACCCCGAACTGGAGCCTTTCATCCCGCCGAACGGAGCTTGCAATTCAACTCCGGCACTTTCCGCGTTAATTCTAACAAGTCCTGCTTCGATTTCTTCAACAAACTCTAATAGGTTACTTATATTAGTTGTAAAGATTGAAGCACTTAAGCCAAATTTAGTATCATTTGCAATCTCAATGGCTTCTTGTAGTGAAGTAGCTTTAATTAATGCGATTACAGGTCCAAAAATTTCTTCTTGGGCGATAATCATTTCAGACTTCACTTCTTCAAAGATTGCTGGTTTAATATAGTAACCGTTTGCATATTCCTCACCGGTTAGCACTTCGCCTCCATAAACTAAGGTAGCACCTTCCTCTTTTCCTTTTTCGATATATTCCTTGACCGTATTAAATTGACTCTCACTTGCGCATGGACCCATCCATGTTCCCGCACTCAATCCATTGCCAACAGTAATTTTAGACACTTCATTAATCAATTTGGTTTTAAATTCATCGTAAATAGCTTCGTGGACAATCACTCTACTGGATGCTGTGCATTTTTGTCCTGACGAACGAAGTCCTCCATTAATTACAGCTTCCACTGTTAAGTCAAGATTAGCGTCATTAGCGACTATAACAGGGTTTTTACCGCCCATTTCAAGTTGGAATTTAATTCCACGTGCAGCTGCTGATTTTGCGACATTTTTGCCAACATTATCAGAACCAGTAAAGGTTATTGCATTCAGCAACGGATGATCAACTAACGCCTGGCCGATCACTGAACCTGACCCGGTAATGAAGTTAAATACACCTTCTGGAAGTCCGGCTTTCCCAAAACACTCCACTACTTTCGCCGCTGTCACAGCGCCTTCAGTCGCCGGTTTAAGAACAATCGTATTTCCATAAACTAGAGCAGGTGCCAGTTTCCAAATCGGAATGGCCACAGGGAAGTTCCAAGGAGTTATCACCCCGACTACACCAAGAGGCGTCCGTTTTGTAAACATAAGTGCATCTTTATCAGAAGAAGGAATCACATCTCCATCTTTCCTCATGCCTTCAGCTGCATAGTAGCGGAGAATAGCGACACCCCGTGCCGTTTCGCCTTTCGCCTCCGGTAAAGTTTTTCCCATTTCCCTTGTCATTGTCTCTGCGATATCTTCAAGATTTTCTTCTAGAATATTCGCTACTTTGTACAAAAACTGACCTCTGGCCGCCTGCCCGATTTTCCTCCATGACTTCTTGGCTTGATGGGCTGCTTCCACCGCTCTATCCAAATCTTGCTTTGTGGAGCTTTGTACGTATCCCACTGCCTCTTCTTTATTGGCGGGGTTTATACTTTTAATCGTTTCTTGTGAAGGTGAGTCGACCCATTCATTATTAATAAAATTTTTATAGGTTTTTTCTTTAAATATCGTTTGCATTCCTATCTCTCCTTCGTTTCATTATTTAAAAGGTAGGTCCTATTCTCCAGATTCCAAAGTCATGTTGCTTTAAAATCTCTGCTTTCGTAAGCTTGCCATTAGCTACATGCTGAATTTCCTGCATAATTCTATTACCGACCTGGTCTACCGATTCTTTTCCAAAGACAATAGTCCCCGCATCCATATCCATATTTTCGTTCATGCGTTCAAACATGGGAGTATTCGTTGATATCTTAATGACTGGAGCAATAGGGGAACCGGTTGGCGTGCCTCTGCCTGTAGTGAAGAGCACGATTTGCGCTCCGCCGGCTACCATGCCCGTCAGCTGCTCAATATCATGACCTGGGGTATCCATCCAGACGAGCCCTTTTTTCGAGGGAACCGCGGCATAGTCCACAATCTCTTCCAAGCGACTCGTTCCTGATTTAGTTGCAGCGCCGAGTGATTTCTCCTCAAGTGAACTTATCCCGCCTTCCAAATTTCCCGGACTCGGATTACCGGTACGAATGTCAACACCCATTTGAATCGAGCGATTTTCCATTGCACCAATAATTTGATATGCTTTATTGGCAATTTGATCATTAGCTGCTCTTCCCGCAAGCAAGTGCTCAGCTCCAATTAGTTCGGTTGTTTCAGCCAGAATAGCTGTTCCACCTTGCTCAACAAGTAAGTCACTAGCTTTTCCTACTGCCGGATTAGCCGATAACCCTGAACAAGCATCAGATCCTCCGCACTCTGTACCTACAATAAGTTCATTAAAATCGCATAGCTCTCTTTGCACCATAGAAGCATCCTGTACCATTTTCGTAGCAATTCTAGCTGTTTCGGCAATGGCTTGAAGCGTTCCGCCATGATCCTGTATTGAAACAACCTCAACAGGCTTTTTAGTTTTTGCAATTTCTTTCGCTACACCATTAGCCTGGTGAGTTTCACAGCCCAAACCTAGTACAATCACGCCATAAACGTTAGGGTTTTTCCCCATGCCTTCATACGTTCTGAAGGTTTGGTCATAATCAATACCTACTTGGGCGCACCCATGCTGGTGAATGAACGTAACGGTGCCGCTTACTAGTTCCGTTACTCTTTGTGCTGTCTGTGTGGCACAAGTAATGGTTGGCAAAATGAGCACATGATTACGGACACCGACCCTTCCATCTGGACGACGATAACCATAAAATTGCAAATTTTCAGTTAACAATTTTATCACCTCTTCCTCTTTTACCTTCTAGATTATGGACATGGACGTGGGCTCCAGCTTTTATATCCATTACAGCTGAACCGATTACTTCACCATATTTTTTGATGTCTTCGCTTTTCTTGATAGGCCTGACAGCGAATTTATGCCCAAACCTAATCGGTTCCAAAACCTGCACTAACATTTCTTTGCCATTATTTTGTATCATTACGGACACATTGGCGGGAATCTCGGACAATGCTACGGCTACATTATCTTTCTCACTTAAATAAAGAATCTTATACTCATCCATTTTCCCACCCCTTAATTTGCCTTAGTCAAAATAGGATTTGGCAGTTTGACAGGATTGTTCAACACTCCAATTCGCGGAATTTCAATTTCCACTCTGTCATTGTCATTTAACGTAAATTCGTTAGGTGGTACAATACATGTTCCAGTAAGTAATACTGTGCCGTCAAAAACTTGATTATCTAGAATGAGGTAGTCTACTAGTTGATCAAGTTTACGCTTTAACTGGCTTACCTGTGCTTCCCCTTCAAACACAATCTGCTCATTTCGATAAATACGGCAAATGATTTTTAGTTCATAAGGATCAGCTACCGCTTCTTTTAATAAAATTGCTGGCCCAATTGAACAAGAATTTTTCCACATTTTTGCTTGCGGTAAGTATAAAGGATTTTCGCCCTCAATATCTCTGCAACTCATATCGTTACCAATGGTGTAACCGATAACCTCACCTTCTTTGTCAATAACCAAACCTAATTCGGGCTCAGGAATTTGCCAGTTAGAATCAGAACGTAAATATACAGGGTCATTCGGTCCAACGGTTCTTGCGGCTGTAGATTTGAAGAAAATTTCCGGACGCTCTGCATCATAGACTTTGTCATAGAAAGTCTGACTGTCCAACTTTCCTTGTGTTGCTTCATAATTACGGGCTTCTTTGCTTTTTTCATATGTGACACCTGCCGCCCATACTTCGGGAGCATCAATCGGGATCGCCACCATTACATCTTCCAACTTCTTCTTGGCATGGTTCTTTTCGTTGATCAAACGGTTAATAAACTCTACTGGTGATTGATTCTGCTGTTTCACATGGCTTATAAAAGAAAGGAAATCCTCGAATGGCAAATCGTATATTTCATCGCTTATTGATAAGGCTGCCAGCTGCTTTTGATTCTGTTCATTTATATACCTAATAATTCTCATTGTTACCTCCCGGATTACTTCTTAAAGAAGTTTGGCTTTTTGGTAGTTAAAACCTAATTCTTCTGAAATATTAAACGTGCATACCTTTAATAGATTTACAAATTCCTCGAGTTTTTCACTAGTCGCCTTTGCAACTGGTGTAGACATGCTAACGGCAGCAATAACTTTACCAGAGTAATCTTTGACGGGTACTGCTACGCATACAATACCTGGTTCATTCTCTTCGTTGTCCAAAGAATAGCCTCTTCTTCGTACATTTTCTACTTCAAGCATAAATTCTTCTTGTGAACTAATTGATTTTTCGGTAAGCTTTGTAAATTGATAACCAGTCATAAGTTTCTTAATCTCATCATTGCTTTTATCCACAACTAGCGATTTCCCTACAGCACTAGTATGAATGGGAACTCTTCTTCCGATTCTGGAATACACGACCGTAACGCCGCTGCCCTCCACTTTATCGATATAGACCCCATATTGGCCATCCAGTATAACGAGATGGACAGTAAGATTTGTTGTGTCTGACAGCATTTCAAGATGCTTCCTTGCTACCGTGCGAAGATCAAGATTGCTGACAACGAAGTTGCCTCTCTCAAAAAGCTTTAGACCTAGCATATATTTTCCATTCTCCTCGTTTTGAAGAATGTATCTGTGGGATTGAAGCGTTTTTAATAGTGAATGTACCGTACTTTTATGCAAATCCATTCTTTTGCTGATTTCTGTAATGGTTAATTCTCTCGAACGTTCGTCAAACAAATCTAAAATCTTTAATGCACGTTCAACGGATTGAATAATGGGCATTTTTCATTCTCCTTTGTTTCAGTTTCTTCCTATTATAAATGTTTTTATCCCATTATTCTCTTTAATGACTTACGATACTTTTGACTCCTTGAATAACATCAGACTTATAATCAAGTTCAGCGTCCTCATAAACAGCTAGTGGGACAACGCCGTTAGCTGCATCGGTATGTCCATACATTCTATTGCTCGCGGCGACCAATTTCTGACGCGCATTCATTTTTTGCTTTCTTTCTTCTTTTAAATCTATTCGTTCCTTTCTTAATTCCTCATTAAATTCATAAATCACTTTTCCTTGTGCTAATTGTAGTGCGCTAACGAATTCAATCCGGTGATCACTTAGACCGAGGTATAATACATCTCCTGTCTGCAAATATCCAATCCCCCCACCTTCATAAGCTTCCGGAGTCATGTGACCGATCGCTGCTCCATAAGTAACACCTGAATACCTTCCATCACTGATAATGGTAGCCAGCTTCTTCATTGTGCGGCTGGCATTGATATGTTGCATAGGCGTAAACATCTCCGGCATTCCAAAAGCGACCGGTCCTTGTCCCGCGATGATAACAGCGATTTTCAATATGCCTTCTTCAGTCATGATGTCGAACAATTGATCATATTCTTTGTCCTTTAGGTTATTCCATGCAGAAGCACTGTTATACTTTAAAGCTTCCAGCAAAATATTGTGTTTGAAAAGCTTATGATTACGTATATGTGTCAGCAAATCAGGATCAAGCAAATTTCTATTCGCATCGTCTTCATTTTCATAGTAAAGAACGAAAGCTAGCTTATTATCGAATTGACTAAGCTGTGCCGTCGACATACCGCTTATTTTAACAACTGCACTTTCGAAAAAGTTTCCCTTTAACACATCAACGCCACTGAACGGGCGGCGGGGAGTAGGCAAAATGACTTGATTTTCTTTTACATTTGATGCCTGTAAACTTTTTGTAATTTCAAGTCTTTCTTTCCATGTTTGTGCTGCCACGGTCTGAGCGTCCACATCCATTGGCACTTCGTTTGCCAACAGTTCGTGAAATAGGGTTTCCATTCCGCGGCTATTACCGCTGCAACACTGCATGGCCAGCTCATAAATATCTCTGCCTTCAGTTAAACTATAATCAAACAGATCCGGTATCGGATGGGAATGGTGGATTTTATCCAATTCCCATAAACTGAATTTATATCCGGCATACAACATGCCTGCTACAATGTGTATCATTAAATTAGTAGAGCCTCCAGAGGCACTATGTATTCGAATTCCATTTCTAATATTAGTAGCGACTATATTAGAAACCCCATACTCTTCCTTATTAATCATGTCAGCAAGGCTGTCTAATGCTGCATTGACCTGACGCTGGGATGGTGGATCAGTGAGCAGCTCCAAGGCCGGATGAACAAGACCTAAGCCTGCAACCAAATGCCTGGAACTGTTTCCAGTTCCATTAAATGCGCATACGCCACCTTGCCCATCACATGTCGCAACCGCTAAACGCATTTCAAAATATTTATGTTCTGCCTTAGTAAGCAGTCCTCTTTCAAACGCTCTTTCGAATACTCCTTGAAATGCGGTATTGGAAGAGCATTGTAAGATATATGCCATCGTATCTCGCAGGTCCATTGCAATGTCTGCGGCTCCCTCTTTTTCAGCTTTTCTTGCTAACCCTTCAAGTTCCATTACAACATCTTCGGGAATTGACCCGCCTTCCATAACATGGGCCGGAGCAAATGTAGCAAAGAATGGCGCTTCTCCCCTGTTTCGGCGTAAACGGTCCAGGTGGGCAAGACCGCTCACCACGCCAAGGGGTTGTTTATCGCATCCCTGAATCACAAAAGAGCCGTGATAACTATGTGCTTCCAGCTGATTAACAATCATTTGAGCCACCGCATTCCGGCTTTGAAGTGAATAACTCATTCCCTGATTGCTTTGAGCTGTCCCATCACACATAACAGGTGTAGAGAAATAAAACGGCACTCCTCCATTTTGCCAAATTCGAATGGCCGCACGGGCGCATGTTTGTAAATCCATAATATGGGCCGGATGGTCAGCCGACCCTCCAATGATTGCGATGCGTGGAGCATTATTTTCAAGACGTAGGTAAATACTCTCCAAAGTCCAGTCCGGCTTTCCACCTTCATATGTCGATCCCAAGGTAAGCTTAGCTCTGTCCAACAAGGCAGCCACTGTTATTGGTTCATTTGCCTTGCCTTGGACATTGTCTCTATAAGGATTTATATCGCTATCAATATTCGGATATAATCGATTCATCATAATCCCCCTTCGTTAAAATATCCACATGATCAATAGTGCAATGAAGGTTCCTGTGCTGCTGAATAATAATGCGAACTTTAAATTATATAAAGAAATTTTGTACGGATTTTCATCCAACAAAATACTTGTTATCGAAACGGTAATATTATAAGGACCGGCCATTACTGTCGACAGGCCTGAAGTAATTAGTACAATGCCTAAAGATAACGGATTGACGACACCAATAATAGGCTGTATAGCTTCACCGATTATAGCCATGGTGATTAATGGATGAAAACCTATATTCGCCAGAAACAGAAACATGATCTGAATGACTAAAAAAAGGACTATAGGCGTTTTTCCTAGTTCAATAACCGGTTCTTGAAGATATTTTAATAATTCTGTTTCTTCTAAAATACTGATAAAGAATCCTACACCAAGAAACAAGACGACGTAGTTTTGTAATGTCGCTGTTTTTCTTTTCCAAACCATTACACTGTACTTTAAATAAAATCTAAGCTTTTTAATTGTAAGGGCCCAAAAAACAGCGTAAGGCACAATCATAAGCGTCACCGAGGTTAAGAAATCAAAATCAAAAAAGTACCTAAATAAAGAAACTACTATTATGAAAAACATCAAATATAGCAGCAAAATAATGATGTTCTTCAGGATTCCGAATTCATATGTGTTTGTCTGTCCGGAAATATCTATTTCGTACTTTTTGTACTTCTTTGCTAGTAACCAATCAACCATAAGCAGTATTATTGAAAAAGCCAGTAAATATGGGAGCAGATGTAAATATGAGGTCCCAGTAATATCGATGGTTAATCCCACTAATATTTCCATGGGACTCCATACGAGACAGAGTGCATATCCTCTTAAGATCAGACTGGCAATATACCGCTTCTTCATATAAGCTGCCTGATCTTTCAAGTTTTTCTCGATTACTTGATACACAAATGGGACGACCCCGATATTTAGAAACATTCCAATAATATAACTGACCAATGATCCCCTGTAATACAATTGGCTTAAATCAGTAGTATTTAACTTTAACAATTTGTTAACATTCCTATCGTATTTTCCGACGGTAATAATACTATTCAAAAAAGGCAGTAATACAAATAGGGAGATCATGATTGCCATTCTGTTAAAGTAAACAGGGATGTCAACAAGGGATAAATCATAGTACATCATTAATCCAAAGCCAACTATCATAAATAAGGAGCTGGTTCTTTTAAAAAGGTTAGAAGCTTTAGAGAAAGATAATGCAACTGAGACCATACCCAGCAAGCCTGAAAAATATATGAGCCAGTTGCATGGATAAAATAGTGACATTAGATAACTAGCTACAAATCCAGTATATATAACTGACATTAGCCATTTCCTTTTTAAAAAGAGACTTAAATCTAATTCAGGATCAGTTCAGACGGATTAGATAAGATCTCAATATCTGCTATCTTCTTCGCCTGAGCCAGTAAGCTTTCAGAAATCCAAATCTCTCCAATCTCTAAAGTGTTTTTTATTCTTACTATTTTCGCTTTTTCCAGGTCAAAGGCATTGCAGGTTTTAATCGCTGCTTTTACAGCCAATTCATCTGTATCCAACACCATGGGAAGCTTAACTACGGCAGTAACAGTGCTGGTGAGCGCATTTGCATATCCTTTCTCCCAGGAAATTTCATCCATTACAGCTTTTGTGGTCATGTCCGCCATCCCGATTCCATTAGCATTCCCATGCGTTTTTTCAGTCAATCCAAGAACGACTATTCGGGTAATTTCCGGTCCTCCACTGGCATATGGAGTGGCGTACCTCCCTGTAATATTAGGATCCATCCCATCACCGGAAATATCTTTTCCCAACTCATCAACAATCAGGACATCAATGGAGTCAAAATAGATTTTCGGCATATAAGATTTGGCTTCTCTCAACAATTCCGGCTCCATCTCTTCGATTTTCTCTGCCGGGACTGCAACAATTTTCGCCGGGCGGTCATATGCATTTTCCAAAGTTGCCACCCCAAAAATAATTGGCGTTTTCTTCATGGTGATCTTCGTCATTTCCAAAACATGTTCAGCCATATACTTAAAGCTGAATGCATGAGCGGCTTCTGCACCCTTTTGTTTCCCCAAGCCGATCGTAATCATTTTCATCAGTCCGCTTTCCACGGGACCTCTAAAAGCTGTGTGAGGTTTTATTCTATTGATTACGACAATTTTATCTGACTCGTAAGCAAACTTATCAATGTACACTGGCAACCCATTAGGCAACTCACCTAATTTGACTACTTCCATTGATGAGCAGATTGGAGCCCCAACTGTCTCTTCTGTCACACCAAGCTGCAAAAGAACGTCAATTTGACCTTCAGCAGTGGCACCTCCGTGACTTCCCATTGCAGGAACAATAAAGGGCTCTCCTCCGACACTCTTAATCGCGTTGACTGTCTCGCGGGTTATAATCGCGATATCCGCCACCCCTCTGCTCCCCACTGCAATGGCAACGCGGTCTCCAGGAGAAACCCTGGAGAGCACGTCACCCTCTTTTATTGCGGTGTGAACCTCTCTAGCTGTATCAGCCAGTTCGGGCGCATTGAACTTTTGCCTAATCTTTATCATTTCCGGCAAACTAACTCCTTGCAGTAGTTGTGAGATGATATCCATCATTATTACTCCTCACCAAAGGTTTATATTACTTTTCACGTACTTTATCCAGTTCAGTCATCATTTCATCAACAAGGTTTACGCCAATTTTTTCAGCAAATTTATCATTTACGGGCTGAATAATTTCATTCATTTTTTTCCGTTCTTCATCCGATACTTCGTTTATTTTCATGCCTGCTTTTTCAAGTTCTTTAATGGCTTTTTCATTTTCGCTACGGTTTAAATCACGTTGGTACTTTCCTGCTTCTTCAGCTGCTTCCCGCATAACTTTCTGCTCTTCTTCAGACAGGCTATCCCAGAACTTTTTGCTGACTAGGAAAACGAATGGCGTATATACGTGTTTTGTAAGGCTTAAATGAGATTGAACCTCATTATATTTTTGAGTTACGATTGTTGGCAGCGGATTTTCTTGTCCATCTACCGTTCCACTCTCTAGCGCCGTAAATACTTCAGAAAAAGCCATTGGTGTTGGGTTTGCTCCTAATTTTTCGAATGCATCTAAATGAACTTCATTTTGCATAGTACGAACCTTTAACCCTTTAAAATCTTCCGCTGTTTTGACTGGATGCTTACTGTTGGTTAATTGGCGGAATCCGTTCTCCCAGTATCCAAGTCCTACTAGCCCCTGTTCCGGCAATCTGTCAAGGAGTTGCTTGCCTACTTTTCCATCAAGAATGGCATCCGCTTCTTCCTCGGTGTTAAATATAAAAGGAAAATCTAACATGCCATATTCCGGAACCATCCCCACGAGAGGTGAAGTGGAAGGTGTCGTAACTTCCTGAAGTCCCGCTTGGAGTGCTTCTGTCATTTTTAAATCATCTCCAAGAGTAGCATCGAAAAAGTTTTGTACTTTCATTTTCCCGCCGCTTTTCTCTTCGACAAGTTCTTTGAATTTATTCATCCCCTGGCCTTGCGGATGAGCTTCACTGTTTCCAATGCCTGTTTTAATAGTCCTTTCCTTTATCCCGTCACCAGCTGAATTGGCAGTTGTGGTGCTATCGCCATCATTTCCACACGCGCTTAGTACCAAGACTCCTGGCAACATGATTCCTATCGCCATACGTTTCATCCATTTTTTCATTTTTCTTCCTCCTGCAAATTATTTTAGTTTATGAATTTTCTTCCTGCTGAACTTCTAAGATCATGCGGTAAACCACTCAAGAGGTACCATTACTAGAGAAGGAAAGACGATTAATAAAATCAATACAATCACTTCAACCAGGAGAAACGGCCATATTCCTTTCATTATGTCTTCCATACTAATTTTGCTTATCCCACACATTACATTTAATACGGTTCCAACAGGCGGTGTAAGCAACCCTATTGCATTGTTAAGAATAAACAGAACTCCAAAGTAAACGGGGTCGATGCCTGCATGTTCTACAATCGGCATTAAAACAGGTGTAAGAATAAGAATTGTCGGTGTCATATCCATTGCCGTCCCTATTAAGATGACTAACAAGTTGATCGCTATAAGGAGCAGCAAAGGATGTTCCATAAATGGTTCCAATAAACCAATCACTTCATTTGGCAAATTAGCTACCGTAATAAGCCATGACGAGACCAGAGCAGCTGCAACAAGGAACATAACCACACTTGTCATTTTCCCAGCATGTACAAACACTCTAAATAAATCTTTAACTTTCAATTCACGGTATATAACCAAACCAACAAACAATGCATAAACGGCAGCTACTACAGCAGCCTCGGTTGGTGTGAAAAGTCCAAATTTCAATCCTCCGATAATAATGGCAGGAAGAAAAAGTGCCCATATGCCTTGTCGAATCGATATAAAGATTTCTTTAAATGATTTTCTAGGTTGGACTTTTACTTTATCCTTCCTTGCCACAATTGCCCAAGTAACCGTTAATCCAACTGCCAGCAAAAGACCAGGAACAATACCGGCCATAAAAAGCTTAGTAATGGAGACGCCACTTGCTACACCGAAAATAATAAATCCAATACTTGGCGGAATGATAGGCGCAATAATTCCACCCGCTGCAATTAATCCGCTGGAACGATTAACTTCATAACCGCTTTTCACCATCATAGGAATCAATATCGCTCCTAAGGCTGCCGTGTCTGCAACTGCAGAACCTGACAAACTTGCAAATAATACACTCGCAATAATCGCAACATATCCAAGTCCTCCTCGTATATGCCCGACCATTGTCATAGCCATTTCAACAATACGCCTGGACAGTCCACCTGCATTCATTAACTCTCCTGCCAGCATGAAAAAAGGGATTGCCATGAGAGGAAAATTATCAGCACCGGTAATCAAGTTCTGTGCGATAATTTGGCTGTCGAAAATCCCCAAGAAGTACATTAAAGCAACGCTGCTAATCAGCAATGCAAAGGCAATCGGCATCCCAAAAGCCATTGCTCCAAGTAATGAGCCAACAAATACTCCTATCATGCTTGTTTTTCCCCCTTCCCTAGGTTTCCATCATGCATGGTTATCATTTCTTCTGAATCATTAATCATAATCAACTCGTCATCCGAAATTTTGTTAAAAATGATTCGGTATATATTATTGATTGTGATGATCCCCATCGAAACGCTTACTAGTATTCCAGTACCATAAACAAAGGATAGTGGCATGCCAACAGCAGGTGTAACACTATGTAAGTTGAGCATCGTCATCTTCCAGCTGCCATCCAGGATTAGTAGGAGTACAAATAATATTAATAAGTCGCTAATAACTAGTACAATTTTTTTCATTCTTTTTGATAGGCGTTTTACCACCATATCAACACCTAGATGTTCCTTATTTTGATAAGCTCCTATTGCACCTAAAAAAGTGAGCCAAACAAATAAGTAACGAGACATTTCCTCAGACCATGTAATACCAGAATTAAAGAAGTAGCGGAGAACTACGTTTCCAAAAACGAGAATGACCATAATAGCTAGTGCGGAAGCAAGTATAATATTTAATAGATTTTCTAAGAATGCTGATATTTTTGCCACTACATTTCCTCCTTTTATAATCAGTCGTCATTCTTCGTTAATTTTTTTATACAGCTCTTCAGCCCAGTCATTCTCTTTGAAAATTTGTTGGTATAAAGGTTCAGATGTTTTCTGCATATCTTTCATGAATTTTTCGCTAGGTTCAGTGAACTTTACTCCATTTTCTTGTAAAAATTTCTTATCTTCTTCATAGCTTTTTTCCAGTAGTTCAAATTCATAAGCTGCCGCTTCTTTGGAGGCAGTTTCTATGATTTTTTGTTGTTCCTTTGTCAAGCCATCCCAAAACTTTTTGTTTATGATATAAAGATTTGGACTAAACATATGTTTTGATTCTAGTACATCGCTTTGGACTTCATACCATCCTGATTGTCTTAGAGTGGCAATCGGGTTATCCTGACCGTCAACAACTTTTTGTTCAAGAGCAGTAAATACTTCTGATATCGGCATTGGTGAAACATTTGTTCCAAGTGCTTCTCCTAGCTTTATATAGTTGGGGATATTAGGCAATCTAAGTCGTAAACCTTCTAAATCTTTCATATTTTCAATAGTTTTATTACTTGAGATCATCCTGAAGCCATTAGCACTCCAAGCAAGCGGTTTTACGCCGTGCATAGGTTCCATATCTTCCGTCAGTTCTTCGCCGATAGGACCATTGAGTACAGACTTTACGTGTTCAAAATCTCTGAAAAGAAACGGCCATTCTGGAACACCCATCTTTGGTATATCCGATTGCATAATTAAACCTGGAATCCCCATTTCAATTGTGCCGTTCCTTACCCCGTCATAAAACTCTTTTTCAGCACCTAAAGTACTATTCGCAAAAATTTCTACTTTTAACTCCCCATTACTCTCTTCTTCCACCATCTTTTTAAACTTTTCTTTCAATGCTAGATTTTGGGGATGATCCTCAGCAAAATAGTGAGCAACCTTTATGGTTTTAGCCTTCGCCTTACCACCTGAACTTTCTTCTGAACTTCCACCGCCGCAACCCGCTAAAAATAATGAACTTGCGATAGCTATACTGGATACAACCCCCAAGAACTTTCTTTTCCTCAAATTAATTACCCCCTTGTTTTCATTACTTCTTAAATTTGAAAGCGATTACATATGATTGCAAAAAAATTTGCTCTTAGATAGTTTTATAGTAGTTTTAGTCCTTGAAACTACCAAACTTGTTTTATATTATAAAACTCGATTTGATAATGAAGAACCTAAGCATTATTATATTTAATATTAATCAATTGTCAATGATAATTCTGAAAATAAATTCTATTCAAAATATTTTATTAAAATTAGTTTTTTTACAATACTTTTTTAATCTCTTAAGTGAATTTCTACCTTTACATCAATTTCACCTATAAAAACTAATTGATCAATTTTTCCCTCTTCAAAATAAATAGAATTTTGATATCCCAATTCGTATTTAAAGTTCTCTTTTATCTTGTTGATTATTGTTAGAATTGAGGATAGAGAACTATGTTAGAGAGTTTGCTGTAAAATAGTTCAATCAAGATATAAGCCAAGTTTTGGCCTAACAGTAAAGGTTATTATTGAAAAAAAAACACCCCTATAATCGAAAATAGAATCCGATTATGGGGGTGTTTTTTTATAGTAGAAAACTATTTTTTTACAGATTTGTTGTTGAGGAAAAATGAGAAATAAATAAAAATTTAATAAATAAAAAAATAGATGTTTACTTCCAAACAGCCCGCTGGTCCATGCTCACGTATTGGCTGGCTTTTTCGAATCTAGCTTTCACATTCTCCGGTTTTTCCAAATCACCGAACTTGGAAGTGATTAAGCCTTATACAAGCTGCAGATGCTTCTGTTCACATGCCGCAATGGTTCAAAACCGCCTGAACGCTCGTCATCGAGCCCGCCAAAGATGATTTCGGACACACTTTCATAGCCTCCGGAGGCCACGTAAGTAGATTTAAAGTTCCCCCTGCTTATGTGCATCGTAATGATCATATCTTCCGGCTTGTTTATAATAGATTCATTGATTCCTCTCACAAATAGCTTTGCCAGTTTGTCAGGATCCTGCCCTTTTTAAGTGATCTGTTCCCTGCCTGTTTCCGAGAAGAATACTGACCAGGAAGTATCGTCTAATTGCAAGTAGCGGCAGCCTGCATCATAGAATGCCTGGATCGTTTTTTGATAAGCAACGCTGATATCATCAAAAAGTTCATCTTGATTCGGATAAACTTCCTCTTCAATATGTCCCCGGAAAGCACACACCCTATATTCCCGTAGGCTTCATGTCTTGTATAAACAGGCAGGTCTCCTGACTCATCAACATCGCATCCTTCGTCTTCCTGTTTCATAAAACAGTGACCTCCTGAATGCTACTCCGATTTAAGTGGCGGGAACCGACCCGGACTTTCACGGCTTCCCTTTTAAGCTGTATATGTATCTCACACTCATCCAACACCCATTTTGATTGTTTCTTATCACTTAATTAATTCAACCTTTTTAATACAGCCTTCTCCCATGATCTCCATGGTAGTGAGTTTTTTAGCCTGATGCTTAGTTTCACTCCTTTCCCGACTGGGTGCCTGAGCGTCATATCATTTAGCTGTGAGAGATCAGCTACCTTATTGGCAACTTCCTGTGGATTTCCGTATTGAGGCTCGCTTTTCAGCAGGTGGTCTTCTAATTTTCCCATCCATTCAAAGTAGGGCGAATCTACCTGCAGGGATCTCTCAGTTACTTGTTTTCCTGTTGACCAAATGTTGGTCTGATAAGAACCTGGTTCGACTAGGGCTACATTGATTCCAAGTGGTTTCATTTCAAGCCGAAGACATTCGCTCCATCCCTCGAGGGCGTATTTGGAAGCAACATAAGGGGACATCCCTGGAAAACCGATTCTGCCGCTGATGCTGCTTATATTGATGATGTTTCCATTTCCTTGCTCACGCATCAGCGGTAAAACTGCCTGTGTAACGGCTATCAAGCCAAACAGATTGGTTTCGAATTGTTGTCTATATTCAGCGACCGGAATTTCCTCGACAAAACCAGCACCGGCATAGCCGGCGTTATTAACAAGTACATCCAACCGCCCGAGCGATTCTAATAATCTCTTCAAACTTTGAATGGACGCTTCTGATGTTACGTCAAGCTCATGAATTTCGATGTTACGCTCTATTCCCAATTCCTTTGCTTTCTTCGTTAATATCTCTCCTTTTTGAAGATTCCGCATCGTAGCGATCACCTGAAATCCCCGTCTAGCTAATTCAAGCGATGTCAAAAACCCAAAACCGCTTGATGAACCGGTGACAATTGCAATTTGAATTCCCATATTATCCCCCCTCCTTCTTTTATAACAAAGAAGGCTCACAAGCACCATTCATTTGTGGTATCTAATGAAATCAATCTTTTGACTTTATCGCTGTTAAAACATAACATCGGTATATTATTATTTTTCAATAATATTGAAGATGATAAAAATAAATAAGGCTCATGACGAAGGAGGGTTTGTCCGGCATGCTAGAACACCGAGCATTTCAAAGACTGTATCAACAAGATAAAATGACACTCGGCTTTTCGATCCCGACTGAAAGAATGTCCAAAATGCCAAGAATGGAAAATCAATTGCAGCTCGCCCGTACGATTGAAGATTTTGGTTTTGCAGCACTCTGGCTACGGGATGTTACGATGCAGGATCTTACTATTGATGATAATGGCCAAATGTATGATGTCTGGATCTATTTAACGTATCTTGCGGCTCACACTAAGCAAATAGCATTAGGAACTTCTAGCGTCGTCCTTCCCTTACGCCATCCGGTTCGCGTCGCTAAGGAAGCCCTTTCGATACACCGCTTGTTTCCGGATCGCCTCATCCTTGGTGTCGGATCTGGTGATCGGGCAAAGGATTTTACAGCTCTGGGAATTGATAAAGAAGATAGTGGACACCTTTTTAAAGAGAATTTCGAGACCATTGACCGATTGCTGAAGGAAGAAAGTCCGACCATTCATTCCGATCATGGTGTTATAGATGGAACAGTCACAAGATTGATCCCCCAACCTAATTCACCGGTTCCACTAATGGCAACGGGCTTCAGCCGCCAGTCGATGGAATGGATTGCCGAGCATGGCGATGGTTGGTTCCAATATCCCAGAAGCCTCCAGCAACAAACGATGTTAATCAGAGATTACCGCGCAATGGTCGAAGAAAAATCTCCGGGTGTATTCAAACCGTTTACTCAGTCGTTATTTATCGACTTATCTGAAAATCCCGATGCACCTCCCGTCACCATTCCATTAGGTTTTCATGTCGGACGAAAATATTTATTGGAGCTGCTTCACCAATTCCAAGCAATCGGCGTCAATCACCTTTCATTTGTCTTGTATTTCTCTAAGCGTCCGCCGGAAGACGTCATCCTTGAACTTGGTGAAGAGATTTTGCCGCATTTCCCTACGCATTCACTTACTGATGAAAAATAAGGAGATGAACCCCTGTTTTGCAAAGCATACAAACGGTTGTATGCTTGACACGCAATCAATAACAAGCATGATTGAAATATAGTTCCCAAAAATAAAAACAGCCACTTCATGAAGTGACCCCATAAAGTTAGACAGGTTATTTCGTTAGGCAGCTTGTTGGGCATGAGTCCGGTATTGTACCGGGCTCATGCCTTTTAACTTTGCCTTGATTCGTTTGTGATTATAGTAATCTATATATTTTGCTAGTTCTAGCTTAAAGTGTTCCACACTTTCAAATTCTTCTAAATAAAGAAATTCCGATTTCATAATTCCAAAGAAATTTTCCATAACAGCGTTATCGTAACAGTTCCCTTTACGAGACATACTTTGCGTAATGCCATGTTTACTTAGGGCATGACTGTATTGTGTCATTTGGTAGTGCCAGCCTTGATCAGAATGGATAAGGAGTGTATCCTCATCTGTTATACGTTCAAAGGCTTGGTCTAACATAGTTGAAACAAGTGAATAGGTCGGTCTTGAACCGATTGTATATGTGATGATTTCGCCATTAAATAAATCCAACATTGGGGATACATATAGCTTCTCTCCAAATAATTTGAACTCCGTAATATCTGTAACCCATTTCTCATTTGGTTTCTCAGCTTGAAAATTGCGTTCTAAAATATTCGGCGCAATCTTACCAACCGTTCCTTTGTAAGAACGATATTTTTTCATTCGGACAAGGCTTTTTAAGCCTAGTTCTTTCATGATACGCTGCACCTTTTTGTGATTTACTTGATGTCCGAGATTTGTAAGTTCATCACGAATACGACGGTAGCCATAACGACCTTTATGTTCGTCATAAATGGTTTGAATCCATATTTTTAGCTCTGCATCTGGATCCGGACGACCGAGGTTTTTCACCCAATAATAATAGGTGCTACGCGGAATGTCTGCGAGCTTGAGAAGTGCTCTCACCGGAAACTCATGCCTTAATTCATAGACTACTTGCGCTTTGTCTTGTTTGGTGATTTTTCCTTGTTTTGAACTAAGGCATTCAACTTTTTTAAGTAGGCATTCTCCATACGCAGGCGCTCTACTTCTGCTTGGAGAGCTTCAACCTGCCCATCAGCCGCCGCTTCATTTTTCGTTCTTTTATGGTTTTCTTTTTTCATCGATGGACGCCCCTTCTTTTTCGAGTCTAGGGCGTCCATTCCATGTGTACGTAGTTGAATTTGCCATTTTCTAATCTGACTGGGTGATGAAATATTAAAGATCACGGCAGTTTCATTTGGAGACGTCCCATTCTCGTTCATATAATTGAGTACGTCTAGTTTATAACGCATTGAATAGGCTGTATAGCTTTTTTCAAAAGCTTTTATTCCGCGATATTCAAATTGTTTGATCCACATACGAACCACTTCAGGGTTTGCCTTTACCTGTTTTGCGATTTCTCCCACACTTTCGTTTCCCAGTTGGTATCGTGTCACAGCATCCAATTTTTGTTCCTTGGAAAATTTCGTCACAAAAAACTGCACCTCCAATTGTTAGTTGTGTCTAACAATTGGGGTGCAGTTCATTCACTGGCTGTTTTTATAGGTTTATAAAGAAACCTTTGTACTATCTATCTCATTTAATCTTGATTGAATTTCACTTTTGTTTAATCCGTGTTCTTTCACATATAAATTCTCCGGGTGAACCCGACATTCATGGCTGCAGCTCCGCATATAACGATTTTCATTTTCCTCCGTGCAGAATATGCGTTTATCGCATTCGGGATTTGCGCAATTTACGTATCGTTCGCAAGGTTCGTTAGTAAAGTAGTCCCGTCCGACAACTACAGTTTCCACCTTATTAATCGGCACACCGATTCTGTCATCAAACACATAACACTGGCCGTCCCATAGCTGCCCTTTTACTTCTGGATCATTGCCGTACGTAACGATTCCCCCATGTAATTGGGCAACATCTTCGAATCCCTCTTTCAACAGCCATCCAGAAAACTTTTCGCAGCGGACTCCGCCGGTGCAATAAGTCAGGATTTTTTTGCCTTCTAATTTTTCTTTATTCTCTCGGATCCAAGCAGGCAATTCACGAAACGCTTTTATATCAGGATTGATTGCATTGCGGAAATGCCCCAGTTCGTATTCATAATCGTTCCGAGCGTCGATTACAACCGTATCCTCCTCTTGCATTTGTGCAAAGAATTCCTTTGGTTCGAGATATGTCCCTGTTAGCTCCAGAGGGTTCACGTCTTCGTCCAAACCTAAGGTGACCAGCTCTCTGCGGTGACGGACATGCATGTTCTTAAACGTATGCTGGTCGGCATAATCCATTTTATACACCATATCTTTAAAGCGGATATCCCGCTGCATATGCTCCATATATTCCTCAGTTTGCTCCAATGTCCCCGAAACCGTTCCATTGATCCCTTCACTTGAAACCAGAATCCGTCCTTTTAATCCCACTTCTTTACAAAACCGTAAATGGTCCTTTGTAAACCTTTCAGGGTCTTCGATCGTGACATATTGATAATAAAGCAAAACTCGATATTTATTCTCCATGTTCATCCACCTCATATATTGTAAGTGAATCATCAGCTTTAAATCAGATATTAAACTTTTTTATTTTTAAAATAATCATAATCAAGATTTTAGAATAACATTTCCTTTGATATATTTCAATTGGACGTGCCGTTCAAATATGAGTAACACCATGTAGATAATACCTTCCGAGGATTTCAAAACCATATTGCGAAAAAATCAGGGTTTTCAGAAGGAAGTACCGAAACCTTAAAGGGAGAAATAATGAAGATCTTCGTCTTTTCATGTCTAAATCTGCGTATAAAAAAGATGCTAAGCTGTAACTTAGCATCTGCATGTAAAAAATATAGGTAAGCGAAGGTCCTTTTTTCTGCAGAATTTACATTTTATCATATGTCTACAGAGGGGCTTTAATCATTTAAACGATCATTCATCTGATTTAAACGAAAAACATGATGATTTAAATGAAACTACCGGTCAATTAAACGAAAACGTCGTCCATTCAAACGAAACGCATTTTCGAGTATGATCTTAGCAACATCTAAATCCACTGGTGATTGTTGTAAACTGAGGAACCTCACGAGTTGTTTTTGTTTTTGGTCCCTGTTCTTTTACAAATCAATTATTCAAATAAATCATCAATGAAGTTTCTTCCCTCATCATGATTCCGGGCAGCTTCCAACGCATTACTGACATCGATCAACCCGCTGCCAAAGTCTTCGTCATTGCCGCGTGCGCCGATGTCATACGCGGTATCTTTAATAATGTCCATGACCTCTCTATTTGTTAAATCAGGGTTTTCAGAAAGCACGAGGCCTGCCAGTCCTGCTACATGAGGCGAAGCCATGGATGTTCCCGACATCGCCGCATATTGCCGATTTACATACGTACTTGGAATTTGGACGCCAGGAGCTGCAACATCGATATAGTCTCCATAATTCGAAAAAGAAGCGCGTTCCCCCGTGTAGCTTACGGCAGAGACACTAAGAACTTCCGGATAAATAGCAGGATAGCTCGCATCGCTCGTATTTTCGTTCCCTGCTGCGGACACTAGGACCACGTTGTTAGCATAGGCATATTCGACAGCTTCTTTCATCAAGGAAGATGGATGATAATTCCCTAAGCTCAAATTGATGACATCTGCCCCGTGATCAACCGCCCAGATAATCCCCTTTGCTATATCAAAAGTAGTGCCATACCCTGCTGCGCTCATTGCTTTAATCGGCATAATCTTATTAAACCATGTAAGCCCGGCGACTCCTTCACGGTTATTTGTTTCAGAGGCAATAATACCGGATACGTGGGTGCCATGGCCATTATCATCTTGAGGAATGTTATTATCTGCCAGCACATTGTATCCCTCCGTTACCCGCCTTCTTAAATCCGGATGATTTAAATCGACACCCGTATCTATGACTGCGATCACAATATCTTCATCACCTCTTGAAACATCCCAGCCTGATTCTGTTTGGATGACAGGCAAGTTCCATTGGTATTGCTCACGGTACAACAAATCATTCGGCAAATTGATTTGATTTTGCAGATAAAGATAATTTGGTTCTGCATAATCAACTTCATTTTGGCTGTTAAAATATTGAATCAGTTTTGGCGTTGTCAAATTATTGGAGCGGAAGACGAATCTGGAATCGAGATTTTTCATTAGTGTGCCGTCGATGTCCGCCATCATCTTGTTCATGATCTGTTTGTCTGGATTTTGTTTGAATTTTACCGATACTTCTTTTTTATTATAATGGCTCTCCCTATTTTCATTCTGGTTAATAAGAAACACGGCAGGATCAGTCCTTAAATGCTTCTTGATATTTTCTCCGTCAGCAATGCTGTTGATCTGCAGGAGCTGCCGGCCGTTATTAACATTCTGGATTCTTGAAACAGGGACATTAAATCGGTTATTGGCAGTATTAATTTCCGGATTTCGAGTATTTCTTTCGTTATGAGACAAAAAGACCGATCCAACCGTTATAAAGATCGCAAAGGAAATAGTAAATAGTAAGAACCTAGGTATTTTTCCCATGAAGGCACCCCTGGAATCAATTTGATTTTATTAGTTTGTTTTTGTCATCGGTATTTAACGATGGCAAATAGTGGTGTTTAATCTCATGGGATTAATCAGGTTCTAAATTTGTTTTCATTATGGAATTCATTCATCTCCAAATTTGTTGTAAGTAGGCCGGCTTTTGCGGTGCATATGATAAAACCGATTGAGATGAATTTTAAGAAAGAAAGTTACAAATGAACCCTTACCGACAGTACCCATATGGAATGTCTTACAACCATCCGCAATTTGCCGGTGATTTCCCGCAATATCCCGAAGCTGAGATGTGGGCAAAGCCGATGGTCAAACAACCTTTTTATCCTCATTTGAAATCAGAAGTGATAAAGAAGATTTCTCCTTTTGTTAAATACGGCCTGGAGGAGGCGAAGGACACTTCAAATATGCATGTTTTGCAGGAAGTGGCGGCTATGGCTTATTTAATCGGCAAAGGCATGAATCCGCATACCGCGTATTTAACCGTTGAATCATGGGAAATTAATGAGATGTTTTAAGCACCATACGCGTTAAGAGATATGTAGCCAGTTACCTTCTACTGCTGTCGGACATAATTACATGAGAAAACAAAAAAACGCTATTCTTTCAGTTGCCATGAAAGAATAGCGTTTACCTCTTACTTAATAATGGTTGCCTAACCAGAAATGTTCTCCCTTCTTAGTCAAACATCCCGTTCTGATAATCCCTGAAGGCCTGGACGATTTCTTCCTCCGTGTTCATCACAAACGGTCCGCGATGTGCAATCGGCTCGTTAAGCGGTTCGCCACTGAGAACCAATACGATTGTATTTTCACTCGTAGCTTCAAGTAAAATTTTTTCGCCCTCGTTTTTAAAAAGGACAAATTGCTGCGAAGACACATCTACTTCCTCATTGATTGCTGCAGAGCCCTTGACTATGAAAATGCCTGTATTGTAGTCGCTCGGGAACGACAAATTTGCTTTTCCACTGCGATTAAGCCGGACATCAAATATATTCATTGGCGCAAAAGTGGATGCAGGGCCTTTTATGCCATTGTATTCACCTGCGATGACTCGCACGGTTCCTCCCGTTTCTTCTAGCGGAACATTTGGAATTTTATCCACGTTAAGCGATTGGTATTTTGGTTCAGTCAGTTTGTGTGCTTTAGGGAGATTGACCCATAGTTGAACGAAATCAACCGCTCCTCCTTCAGGAAGCTCCGGAAACTCCATATGTTGAATCCCGGAACCGGCTGTCATCCACTGAACCTCATTCTGGTGAATCGTGCCGCCATTTCCTTTTGTATCAAAGTGGGTGATGCTGCCTTCAAATACGATCGAAACCGTTTCGATTCCTCGATGCGGGTGTAATCCGTCGGTTCGGCCTTTGCCGGAAATCGGAGGAAATGTCATTGAAGGACCGTGATCCATGAAAAAGAAAGGGCTCATCCTTTGGAGATTTTCATACTTTGGAAGGTAATTTCTCACAGTAAAATCCCCAACCTGGAATGGATCTGAACCGCCGAAAACTTGCTCTATTTGTTTATAATTTTTCATAAAAATTTGGGCCTCTCTTTTTTCTTCAGTCGGATTTACATAATTCTATTATGACAATCTTTTGTATAATCGATCTTTTGAAAATGATCCTTTGTTTAGTATAGCAGTTTTCAATTAGAATAATGCTGTTGGTGATTGTATGGAGAGCTATTAATCTTTTTAAATAATTAGATTTGCACTTCCCTATTTCATTCATAAATTTTACTATTATATTGAATGGAATGTATCTGCTTACATGTAACCTGAACCTAAAGTGAGATTATTTTATAAAGGAGTGGAAAGATGTATAAAAAACTAGCTGTGGCGATTATTCACGGGATTGGCAATACTACGCAGGAATTTGCAGTGGATATGATTTCAATGATCAATCAAGAATTCGATAAAAGATTACACCATCTAGTTCAAAATCCATCCTCCTATCTGATCATTCAGCCCGTTCATTGGGCAAAGGTATTTGCCGACCGGGAAGAACAATTGCTAGAAGATATCGTTGTGAAAAGCGGTTTGGATTTTCAAACGCTACGACGTTTTATCATTCATTATTTAGGTGATGCGATTGCCTATCAACCGGTAGAGACGGCGAAGCATAATTATCAGCGAGTCCATGATCAAATAGGCGCCCACCTCAACATCCTCGCCGAAACAGCCGGCAACGAAGCACCTTTATGCGTCATCTCCCACAGTCTCGGTTCTGTTATTGCAAGCAATTATTTCTACGATTTGCAGTTTAAAGAGCAAGAGGTAACTTCGGTAGTGAATGAGGCCTCACCTTTGGAAAAAGGGGATACGTTAACCCTATTTTATACTCTTGGGTCATCCCTTCCTCTTTGGAGTTTACGTTACCACGACTTTGACCGGCCGATAAATATTCCATCATCTAAACTTGAAGATTTTCACCCTGGTTTAACAGGGGAATGGATCAACTTTTATGACAAAGATGATATTTTAGGCTATCCCTTAAGAACAGCCAGTGAGAGTTATCATAAAACTGTCAATGAAGATAGAGAAGTCAATATTGGTAATGTATTCACAAGCTGGAATCCACTATCCCACTTTCGTTATCTTACGGATAAAGATGTGATTGAACCAATTGTAGATGGGCTGGTATGTACGTGGAGACAGATAAATCGTCTATAAACTACATGTAAATGTCAATCTAACTGTAAAAAAAAGCTTAAATTGACACCGAGCAAAGCCTCCTTACCTTTTTCAAAGTATCGGTCCGCTTACACAATAAACTGGGCGTATTACGCGTTAACATTCTCTTGTGTTACGGTTTTAAGAAACGAACCAATTAAATCATATACTTCTTTAATATCATCCTTGGAATCTATGATACTGAATATATTGAAGAAACCCTGAATTCGCCCTTCTACTGGAATGATGACAGACATCATCCATAAAATGGAATCTTATCTTAGCTCCAGTTCCACTCGTTTGTCTGCCCCTATGTAGAAACTTTTAAATCTGGATATTACCTATCTGATTGAGACATTCTAGAAATATAAAGTTTACAAAAAATTCATAGCTAATTAAACATGTTCCGTTACGATAATAGAGAATTTACTATATAGGAGGTTACATTATGAGAGGCTTTTTCTTAGATAAAAAGAAAGAAATTAGTCTGGCAATTATCATTTTTTGCTTGATCGTTTCGGCCTTGCCTTGGAGTGCAAAAGCAGATTCTAATCCCGACAAAACCGCCGATGGAAAGAAACCCGAACTTGTGTTTCCTGTTATTAGTGATGTACATATTGAAAAAAGCGGAACGATGGACTTACAAAAATTTGAGGCTGCTTTAAACCAGTTGAACGAACAGGCCCCAAACCAAGATGCATTTGTCGTAGTGGGTGACTTAACAAATAATGGGTTTCAGGAAGAATATGATCGTTTCTTTTCATTGTACAATGCAAAAAAACAGCCTAAAGCCTCTTCCCTTTTTACTATCGGTAATCACGACTATTGGAATGGCCTATCTGAAGAAAATGCCCAAAAACGATTCCTTACCGAAACAGAAATGGAATCTATTCATTACCACAAGAAAATCAAAGGCTATCATTTTATTATCCTTGCTCCTGAAAACGGTGTAACGGAAGGATATTATTCCAAAGAACAAATTGCTTGGCTGGATAAGCAATTGAAGCAAGCTGAAAACGATGATCCTAAGAAGCCAATCTTCGTGTTTCTGCACCAGCCAATGAAAGATACTGTTTTTGGCAGTGAATGGGGCACCGTAACGAATCGTGACCTTCTATATAATACTCTGAAAAATTATCCTCAGAGCATTAATTTTTCAGGGCATACACATTATCCATTAGATGATCCAAGAACGATTCATCAAAAAGATTTCACATCGGTTGGAACTTCTTCTGTAAGTTACATGTGGACTGAGGCTGGCTACCTTCAAGGCGAATTGCCGCCTGGCCATGAAAGCATTAGTCAAGGGCTAGTCGTGGAAGCGTATAAAAACAAAGTTGTGATTAAGCGCCGTGATTTCCACAATAACGATTGGACAGGCAAACCTTGGGAGATCAAATATCCGTTCAAAACAAATACGTTTAAATTTACGGATACAAGAGACCAAATTAAACCTTCTTTCCCCAAAAAAGCTGATATCTCGATAGTAGAGAACAAAACAACATCAACGAGTACTGCCATTAAGTTTACTCAAGCCACGGATAATTTACTATTGCATTCTTACAAAGTAACAGCCAAAGAAAAAGAAACCGGCAAAATAGCGAAAGAATTTAAAGCCTTCTCTGAATACTATAACGATCCTATCCCAAATCAATTGACACTGCCGGTTGAAGGCTTAAAAGCTGATACCACCTATGTTTTCGAGGTCATGGCACTCGATGCTTTTGGAAACCAAAGTAAAAAAAGTTTAACAATTGAGGGTAAAACAAAGGCTAAGTGAGGTTAACTTTTGGGAATTGTAGAGTTTAATCAACAATAGGCATTTTAAGCATAATTAAAAGAAACTTTACTGTATCCCAGCAAATCTTCCTTCAACAATCGATTTAACGAAAACCGTCTGAATTTTTGATTAACCTGTTTACAATTCGTGCTTACTTTAATATAGTTATATTAATTAATCGTCTAAGGAGGAATGTTTTATGAATGTAAATACTTTTAACGCTAGAAGAAGTGTCAATTTCATACCACAGCCCTCCGGAAAAAAAGACATTTGACGTTTGCTTTTCAATGATTGAATGTGTACTTTTACCATGGGCTGTGATCATGGCTCATGGTTTTCTATTTATAGGAGGAATCTGTCTTTTGGCAGATTTCAACTTGAGAGACCGGTGCGCCGGTCTTTTTTGCATTTAAAAAACATTCAATCATTGGAGGAATTAACATTGAATTTAAAACAATTAGGCTATGATAAATTTTTTGAAGAACATTTCGCTTCAGTTGCTGAGGGGAATTATTCAGTAGGACGGGTAGCGCTTGAGCATAAAAGAATGTACCGTCTTTTTACTGAAGAAGGGGAATTGCTAGCGGAGGTCACAGGAAAACTCCGATATCAAGCATCCGAACGCCAGGACTTCCCAGCGGTAGGCGATTGGGTTGTGATTACCGCAAGGCCGGAGGAACAAAAGGCCACAATCCATTCGATTCTGCCGCGGAAGAGTAAATTTTCGCGGAAACAAGCAGGCAACACGACAGAAGAACAAATAGTTGCCGCCAATGTGGACACGGTATTTCTCGTCAATGCCCTTAATGCAGACTTTAACCTGCGCCGGATTGAACGTTACTTGCTCATGGCGTGGGAAAGTGGCGCGAATCCGGTCATCGTCTTAAGCAAGGCCGATCTTTGCGAGAATATAGCTGAAAGAATTAGTGACGTGGAAAGAATTGCAATCGGTGTACCCATCCATGCGATCAGCGCTGAAAAAAATAACGGCTTAGACCAGCTGGCTCCTTATTTAACCGAGGGCAAAACCGTCGCCCTCCTTGGTTCTTCAGGAGTCGGCAAATCAACCCTGACCAATGCCTTGTACGGGGAAGATAAACAGGCAGTCAAAACGATTAGGGAAGACGATGACAAAGGTCGCCACGCAACGACGCACAGGGAACTTATTCTGTTAAAGAACGGCGGAATCGTCATTGATACGCCGGGGATGCGCGAGCTTCAACTCTGGGATGCAGACGAAAGCCTGAGCCACAGCTTTTCCGACATTGAAGTGCTGGCGGCACAATGCAGATTCAGGGACTGCCAGCACACGACTGAACCGGGCTGTGCCGTACAACTTGCCCTGAACGATGGCACATTGGATAACGAGCGCTATAGCAATTACGTGAAACTTCAGCGGGAACTCGCCTTTCTCGCCCGGAAAGAAGACCAGCGCGCGGCCCTTGCGGAAAAAGCCCGCTGGAAAAAGATCGCCGGAGACCGTACAAGAGTCAACAGGAAGTAAGGATACGGCACCATCATTAAAAACAGGCAGCGCCCATTATCGCGGGCGCTGCCTGTTTTGTCATCTTTTTTTCTTCTTTTTTACCTCTACTCCGATCGATGCGCCGTTTCTGCTTGAATCGGCAACTCCTTTGTAAGTGCCGTTTTTATTGATCTCGATGCTCTGGACATTACCGATTGTTCCTGGGGTTGTGCCAAATTTATGACCCATGCTGTTCAGTCTGCTGAGCACGGTGGCCGGTATTCCCTGTTCGAACTGATAGGAGTTGATATTGTTGCTGTATATTCGTGGCTCTTCTACTGCTGCCTTGAGCTCCATATCATATTCGACGCGATGAAGTATTGTTTGCAGCACCGAGGCAATGATGGTCGGGCCGCCTGGTGAACCTACAGTCAATACCGGTTTGTTTCCTTCAAATACAATCGTCGGCGTCATGCTGCTTAACGGACGTTTATTCGGCTGTACTTCGTTCACCCCGCCCGGAACCGCATCAAAGTCGGTCAGTTCATTATTCAATACAATCCCATATCCAGGCACGACAATTCCTGTACCGAATACCTGCTCGATGGTTGTCGTGTATGATACGACATTGCCCCATTTATCAGCTACTGTGAAATGTGTTGTTTCGCCGTTCTTCTTGGCATCATTTTGCTTTGTCACCTTGTAATTCGGCTTAGATTTCTCATATTTCCACGGATCTCCCGCTTGGGGGTTTTGATTCGCTTTTTCCATATTGATAAGCTGCTGGCGCTCCTTTATATAAGAGGGATGCAGCAAGCCATTCAATGGAACTTTAACGAATTCTGGATCTCCGGCATAAGCCGCCCTGTCCGCGTAAGCAAGGTGCATCGTTTCCGCAAGTAAATGATATTTTTCTGCCGACTTAACGTCATACTGAGATACATGATAATCGTCTAATAATTTAAGCATTTGCAATAGAAACACTCCGCCTGAACTTGGCGGCGGCATGCTGGCAATTTTATAGCCCTTATACTCGCCCCAGATGGGTTCGTCGATTGACACATTATATTTACGGAGGTCTTTTTTCGTCATGGAACCGCCATAGCTCTGGACTGTCCTGGCGATTGCCTCACCGATCTCGCCTTCATAAAAAGCATCTGTCCCGCCTGAACGAATTTTTTTAAAGGATCTAGCAAGATCATCCTGTTCAAGGATTTCTCCTTCCTTCAGCGGTTCCCCATTTTTTAAAAAAATGTTCCTGGCCGCTGTCCGTGACAGTTCTGTTTGATTATCAGCAATCGCTTTCGCGAGGACTGAGTCAATCGGGAATCCCTTGTCGGCAAGACTAATAGCCGGATCAATCAGCTTTTTCATTGGCTGTGTTCCCCACTTATCAAGTGCTTTTTCCAGACCTTTCAACGTTCCTGGTACCCCAACCGCAGTCCCGCCTGATGAACGTACATTAAATGGAATCGGCTTGCCGTTTTCATCGAGAAACATGTCCGGTGTTGCTCCTTGGGGTGCCCGTTCGCGGCTGTTGATGATGCTTGTTTTCTTTGTCTTCGCATCATACACCATCATGAATCCGCCGCCGCCGATTCCTGACATCATCGGCTCAACTACATTCAGTGCGAATTGAATCGCCACCGAGGCATCTACTGCATTTCCTCCCTTTTTCAGCACTTCAGCACCAATTTCTGAAGCGATCGGATGGGCTGTAGCAACCATGCCATCTCTTCCCATATCGACCTGGCTGTACTTGCCATAATCAAACGTTGGTTTCTTAGCTTGTCCGTGGATCGGCACATTGCTCAAAATTAATAAGGCGCTAAATAGGAACATTACGAAAATCCTGAAATTTTTCTTCATGTTTTCCCTCCTATATCTGTTTCTTTCTTCTTAAAGTTAATTAATTTGAAGAGATTAATCTAGCAATAACACTGAATATTCAAAAAAATAATTCGATTATACTATAGTGTAGGTTATTTAGTTTCAGTATCTACCTTTTTAATCTTTTCATGTTCCTATTAAACATTCTGCAATTTCTATTCGCTTTCTGCCTCCAAACAGAAAGAACGAAAAGTGCGGAACCATTTTAATAAAGTCTATGATGCAGAATATCGTGATAAATGATTTTTGGAAGTTTGGATGAAACCCGTTTTTCAGCAAAGCTGAAAGGCTGTTCTGGCTCCGTTAATCGTTTGCAGAACGTTCACTTTCTGTCTCGATTCACGGAGCCAGAGCAAAAACGAGCCAAAAATCAACAGAATTTTATAACAAAGCCTAAAAAAAGATGGGGAAACCATTCCCCATCTTCCTCCGTTTTATATTCTTGAAAAACTTTCCTTGACCGTTTTCACTATAAACGCCAGGTCATCATCGGTAAGGCTTAACGGCGGTGCGAGCGTCAAAACATTATTATAGCCGGCCACAGTGTCCCCGTTCTTCCCGATGATCAGCCCTTTTTCTTTACAGGAATTGATAATCGAATTTACCTTTTCGATTTGCAGGGGTTCTTTTGAAACCTTATCTTTTACTAATTCAATTCCTACTAATAGCCCTTTACCACGGACATCTCCTACCATGGAATGATCCTTTAATTCTTGCAATTCGGCCAGCAGCTTTTCCCCAAGCTCCCTTGAGCGTTCAAAGAGATTCTCTTTTTCATAGATTTCCAGATTCTTTAAAGCTAGAGCGCAGGCAGCCGGGTTTCCCCCGAATGTATTAACATGGCGGAAACGGTCATACGCATCATCCCCAGCATAGGCTTGATAGATTTCTCTTTTGACAGCTGTAGCCGATAATGGCAGATAGGCGCTGGTAATTCCCTTAGCCATCGTAATAATATCGGGCTTCACATCATAATTCATGAATCCAAACGGCTTTCCGGTCCTGCCGAAGCCACAGATGACTTCATCACTGATTAACAGAGCGCCGTGCTTTTCACAAATCTCTTTCACCCTTGCCATGTATCCTTCCGGGGGCACTAAGATGCCGCCGCCGGTGATGATCGGTTCCATAATGACACCTGCAATCGTCTCACTCAATTCCCAGGTCATCACCCGGTCGATTTCCTCCGCAGATGATAATGATGGATTGCGGTACGTATCAGGCGGAGCCACGTGCAGAAATCCCTGGCCAAGCGGCTCGTACTTGAATTTTCGCTGCGCCTGGCCGGTTGCAGCCAGTGCCCCCATAGTATTTCCGTGATAAGAACGATATCTTGAGATGAACTTATAACGATTAACTTCACCTGTTTGTTGATGGTATTGTCGGGCTATTTTAAATGCGGCTTCATTCGCCTCCGAACCGCTATTCGAAAAAAAGATGACATATTCATCGCCCAGCCACTCATTTAATTTTTCAGCTAGCTTTATCGCCGGAATATGGCTTTGGGTCAATGGTACATAGGCGAGCTCCTGTAGTTGCTTAAATGCAGCCTCAGCAAGCTCCTGCCTCCCATATCCGACGTTGACGCACCATAACCCGGACATTCCATCCAGGTAACGGTTCCCGTCACTGTCAGTAACCCAGGCGCCGTCCCCCTTGGTAATCACCATATTTGTTTGTCCGGGTGCAGAACCTTTCATGGAATGCCAGAGATACTTTTCATCCGCTTCTTGCAGCGAGAGCGTATTTTCCAGGTTGTGCATGACATCAACTCCAAATCTGAAATTTAATACCGGGCAGTAAGCATTTTTTTCCGTGTATAAAACTCGACGCCGTCTTTGCCATTGGCGTGAAGGTCACCATAGAACGATTTCTTGTATCCTGAAAACGGGAAGAATGCCATTGGTGCCGGAACACCTAAATTGACGCCAAGCATCCCTGCATCGATTTCATCACGAAATTGACGGATGGCTTTCGCGCTGTCTGTATAGAGGCAGGCTCCATTCGCAAATTCCGACTGATTGGTAAGTTCAATCGCTTCGTCAAGGCTCTCCGCCCGCACGATTGATAAAACGGGGGCAAAAATTTCGTCGCTCCAAATCTTCATGCTCGTTTTCACTCCGTCAAAAATGGTAGGACCGAGAAAATATCCTTTATCATCGACCTTGTCGTTTCGTCCATCCCTGACCAATCTCGCTCCCTGTTCTTCTCCGGATTCGATATATTTCAGTGTCCGTTCTTTATGGGATTCGCGAATGACCGGTCCAAGGAATACATCTTTGTCCAAGCCATTACCGATAATGATTTTATCAGCTGTTTGTTTGAGCTTGCTGACGAGTTGATCCGCAATCTCGCCCACAGCAACAACAACAGAAGCGGCCATACAACGTTCCCCCGCAGAACCAAAGGCCGCCATCGTAATATTGCGAACGGCATTTTCCAAATCCGCGTCAGGCAAAACGATCGAATGGTTTTTCGCCCCGGCCAGCGCCTGAACACGCTTACCATTAGCAGCAGCCGTTTTATAAATATATTCGGCAACCGGCTGGGAACCGACAAAGGAGATAGCCTTCACATCATCGTGGGTTAATAATCCATTCACTACATCATGTGCACCGTGGACTATATTTAGAACCCCATCAGGCAAACCGGCATCCTTCAGCAGCTCTGCCAACCGGTTTGCGAGTAATGGTGTCCGTTCGGATGGTTTTAAAACAAACGTATTTCCGCAGGCAATCGCTAACGGAAACATCCAACACGGCACCATCATTGGAAAATTAAACGGTGTAATCCCGGCGATTACCCCGATCGGATAGCGATACATTCCCGATTCGATCCCACTTGCAATATCAGGAAGCTGATATCCTTGCATCAATGTCGGAATACCAGAGGCAAATTCTACACACTCTATCCCGCGCAGCACTTCACCATAAGCTTCTTCATAGCTTTTGCCATTCTCCCGGGTAACCAGCTTCGCAAGCTCTTCCCAGTGTTCTGTCAAAAGCTGATGATAGCGGAACAATATTCGCGCCCTCTGCGGAACAGCTACTTTCTTCCATGTTTGAAACGCTTCCTTTGCAACAGCTACGGCATGCTCTAAATCCTCACGGGTCGAAAGCGGAACTCGTGCCAGTAGTTCACCTGTGGCCGGATTCGGGACAGCTTCATATTTCTCACTGGAGGAATCAACCCAGATCCCGCCCACAAAATTTTTTACTATTTTTATAGCTGGTTCAGTAATAGCCATTAAACAAAACCTCCATAGGGTCAGAATATTCTGCCTGATATTGTCCTCATTATATAAGGATTAGGTGGAGGGTTCATTAGACATAATGTATAGAAAACGTTCTGATTTTCCGACAAATTGTAAGTCAGCCATCTATCTAGAGAATACAGAATGTATGGGGTAAGTTTTGCGGGTTAAGTAATGAGAATATATAACATGATTGGGCTCGCACCAAAAGGATGCCGGTGAAAAAGGGGAATCTGCTTTGCTCATGTGGTTGACAGGAGATTTTTTTTATCATTCCTATTTAGGACTTATGTGAATCCCCCCACTGGCTGCCCAATCAGCGAAAAAAACACTCTTTTCATTGTCATATCCGTTAGTCGTTAATTGATGATCCAACCATTTTTGGTCAAAACCGCACTCTTTTAGATTGTCCCATAAAACTTCGCCGTCAATGATAAGAGCGGTGGGAAGATCCACCTGGGTTTCTGGAATATGCAGATCCTGCTTGTCCGGTTTCTGATACTTGGATTGAAGCAATGTGCTTATTTGACCATTTGGTTCCAGAATGCCATATTTCACCTCACGCACTGAAAAAACACTATTTTGCCTCAGCAAACTGGATACCTGATTGATATCCAACTTGCTCTTTTTCAGCATGGTTCGGTCAATAATTCCATCCCGAATGATAATCGAAGGATTCCCTTCCAAACCAGAACGTGTCGATTTTGTTTTTAAAGTCAAAAATTCTACACCAAGCATGAGAAGAGTCCACAAACCGACTGCATATAAAAAATAAAAAACACTGATTCGATCTTCATAAATGGTATCTCCTAGAAAATCACCCAGCAGCAACACGAAAACAAAATGAAACGGAGTTAATTGATAAATCGAGGTCCTGCCTGTGAGGTTAATAATAAAAAATAATGTAACAAATCCTATAATTACCTTAATCGATAGTAACCCGATGCTGATCTCATCCACAGTATTTTTCCTCTCTATAAAAATACGATTTGTTCACATTATGGCCGGATGGAAGCCTATCCATACATTCAAAAAAAGCCATAAAAAAAGAAGCTTTCCAGGTGGAACACTTCTTCAACAATCATTGCTCGATTTCATATTGTAATGGATAATTCTTTTTCGCGCTCTTTAAATAATCATAGGCAAACATCATAAACTCTATGGCGAGACGCCTTTCAGACTTCATAAAGTCTTTTCCCAGCAGCTTTTCCAGCTTCTCCAATCGATGATAAAGAGTTTGCCTGACGATAAATAGCTTTTTGGAAGTTTCCTGCTTTGATCCATTACAGGTTAAGTAGGTTTTTAGCGTGATCATTAATTCACCATTATACTTTTTATCATATTCGATGACAGGTTCCAGATACTCATTGACGGTTTCTTCGAGGTTACTATGTTCCTTAATCAGAGATAATATCCTGTGCATATGGAGATCTTGATAGAAGTAGCTCTTATTCTCTTCTGATAACGAATTTTGCAAGATTAGCGCCTCTTTTGCTGTTTTATAGCTTTTATACATATCTCCCAACTTTATAAAGTATTGTCCAACGCCAATCGTTATCCCCCACACTCGCTTCTTCCCGTTTCTTTCAGAATTGTTAATTCGAAGGAAGGCATCACTCATTCGTTCTTTCCAATTTTCCGGGGATCGTTTATCTCCCAAAATAAAAATGAGATAATGGCTCATTTCTGTTGAGAACAATTGAAAGCCAGCCTGTTCAAATACTGTCCTAAACAATAGTTTAAAATAGGTTCGATCTACCGCAGCGCTCTTTCCGGAAAGTGGCTGCAGCGTGCATATGCACACAGTACCTCCATTCAATTTCAACCGGGGATGAGTATACGAAAGCTGATTGCGGATCACTTCGTCGCTATACTGGCCATCAAGCCAGCTCCTGATCCATTTGCTCTCTTCCGCTTCTTTTTTCTCTTCCACATATAACTCCCGCAAAAAATGCTGGGCAAGAGCGATGGCCGTGCGATCTAAAATGATTAAATCAAACTCATTTAATTCGCGTTGTCCTGAATATATCACCAGTTCGGCATATTTTTCCCCAAGGATTGTAATCGGTTGTTTAAGAATGGAAGGATTCATGGACGTGTTTGCATTCATGGCCTTTTCAACAAGCTCTTCTAAAGCCTGTTCCCTGACATTAGGGACGGTCTTTAGCCTGTTATCATTAAAAATCGCCAGTACCTGTAAATCTAAATAGCTTTGCATGAATTTTAGGATTTGTTCGTAATCATCGACGTCGAGAAGTTTCTTATTGAGTTGCTGTGAATAGTTTTCGATGTTGGAAATAAGCAGGTATTGTTTATTAATGATCATGGAATGTAAATCGTGGGTTATTTCAACAAATGGCACTTCTTCATGGAAAAGAATGATGGGAAATTTATGATCATTTGCGATCTGGAGTGCTTCTTGTGGAAGGTTTGAGATATGGGTTCCTATTTCGATACAAAGGCCGACTGCGCCTGCTTCAATCAATTGTGTTAAAAAGGGGAGTACAAGGGCTTCGTCATCCCTCCAGCCTAATCCAGTGGTAAGGATCAATTCGTTTCCATTTAACAAATGAGTAATTTGTGTAGATTCAACGACATGTACCCATTTTACGAGACGACCCGCCCCCTCCGCTCCTGCTGCGAGTTCGCTTTTATCGAAATATTTTCGCCTTAGGATTTCTTCAATTGTCATAAAGGATTTCATCCAGCCACCCCGCTTCGTCTGACGGTTATATGTAACAGTTTCATTATAAGGGATAGACTGGAGAAGCTCTACATCTTTGGAAGAGTTTCTTACATCAAAAAAAGACAAGATTTTCTGCATCTTGTCTCTTTCTGCTTCGCCTATTGTTCTGGGGCAACTCAGTCGTGAACTAAACCTGGTTAGTGAATTTACTAATTAGGTTTCTTTTTTACAGATTCCCCGTTGTTCCATGAAAAACTAATTGGGAACAGGCTCCTGAACGTCTTAAGCATATCGATTGCCACAATGGGACTACTTGCACCATATTTAGCTCGTGCAGCAATGGCACTCAGCTCTGTATCAGTTGCCTTCAATGCTTTGAGGCTACAACGAGTTAACTGTAAGCCGAATCGACAGCCATTTTCATTAAGAGGCTTGCTGTTGGAGATTACAATGTATAAATGCATAATTTCTGCAAATTATTGTAGTAGGATTTAATTATTCACATTATAGGAGGAGATATTAATGAAAGGTAAAAAGGTTACACTTTTTCTTATGTCTTTAATAACGGCATTAGGATTAGCTGCTTGTTCAGATGGAGGTAATGAAACCAAACAAGAAAATAACGATCCTGGCAACAACCATTCAGAGATGAATCATTCCAGTTCAGTAGAAGCTCCTAAAGGGTTGAAGGAAGCAACGAATCCAACCTATACAGTTGGAAGTACGGCAATTTTAGAAACTGATCATATGGAAGGTATGAATGGTGCTGAGGCTGAAATTGTTGGTGCTTATGATACGACAGCCTATGCTGTAACTTACACGCCAACAACTGGAGGAGAAAAAGTGACTAATCATAAATGGGTTATTCACGAGGAATTGAAAGATGCTGGTGATAAACCTTATGAAGCAGGAGATGAAGTCACCCTTGAGGCAGACCATATGGAAGGTATGAATGGTGCAAAAGCTACTATTGATTCAGCTGAACAAACGACTGTTTATATGATTGATTACACGCCAACAACAGGTGGAGAAAAATTGAAAAACCACAAATGGGTCACAGGAAGCGAACTTTCAGCACAGGAAGGTAATGGCGGAGAGCATTCTGGTAATTAAAAACGGTAAGAAAGGAAGGGCATCATTTCAGATGTCCTTCTTTAGATTATCTCAAGAAAGTAGTGAATTCGGTGATATGAACATGGGCAAACTAAAAATTCTGGAATATCATCGTCTCAATAGAGGAACTAGTTAAATCTTTTTATGAAATCATAATGTCAATTATTATAACAAAGGAATGATAATATGGATTCACCTGTATCAAAAAATGTAACGTTTATCTCATATATAATAGCCTTTTTGTTGATATTTACGATGGTTGGGATGTCGATGGTGCTGGAAGATCACGAAATTATTTTGCCGGAAATCGCGGCAATGGCGATTGCCATGTGGGTGTACCGAGAAGCAGGATGGATCAGACAGCCATCCAAGGTTTTTATTGCTCCCACTATCACGGCCGCAATCGGTTTTTTTGTTAATCAATTGCCCATCCATTATATAGGGAAGGTTGTCCTCACATTGGTATTGATGATGCTCTTTTTGCGTATCATTCAATCAAATTTAGCCGCTTCTCTCGCAACAGGCTTATTGCCTTTAGTGATCAACGCCAATCATTGGTCTTTTATTATTTCCGTTTTTATTTTTACCCTTATCTTAATGCTTGGAGTCCTCTTGTTTAAGTTAAATAAAGGGCTGGAGAAAAAAGTGGCGATCCAATACAAGTACATGCTGGTGTTCTTAGCCTTACACTTCATTTGGATTGGTCTATGTTGGGTCTTTGATTATCCGCAACTGTCAGTAATCCCGCCAATTGTTGTAGTGGTTTATGAATCGCTTCAAAAACCGATGTATAATAAAAAGATGGCAATGAAACAAGTGCTTGTATTGACAGTATCCGCTACTGTTGGAACGTTGTTGTATTTTGCTATTGATTCTTGGATACTGGTCTTGCTGTTGGATATGATTTTGATGCTTATTCTGCTACGGGTTGCAGGAATCCGTATCCCAGCTGTGTACGCATTCCCATTACTCCCGTTTGTCTTCCCTGCCAATGTGGTGCCGATGCTGCCGATAGCAGCACTAATAGCCTCCGTATTTTTCTTTGGTGCAGTGCTGGCATTTAAAAAGTTCGAGATGAAAAAAAGTAAAAAGAAAATTAGGCTTTTTCTTTTTACTACCATACTGAATGGTAAAATGATTATATGATAGGAGGTTCAGTGAATGGTTATTCAACCAAATATGTCTTCAAAAGCTATCGTCGAAGTTTGGGAGAACACAATTGAAATTCTAAATACATACAATGTTCCGATTTCTGAAAAGACATTAGAGGTACTGGTACAACAGGATATTCTTCCTACCCTGCTAATGGAATTAAATACTAATGTGGGTAGTTCAAGTGTTACTTGTATTGAAGGTGGCTGACAAATGCCATCTAAATAGGAGTAGGTTACTCCTTATAAGAGGTTTCTTAAGCTGGTAGTGTATAAATGATTAAAGAGCATCGATATTCGATGCTCTTTAATGTGCAATCACTGTAATTTACTTTAAATTTTTCCAAGTGGCATATTTTTGTAAGTAACAACCCAACTTCATTGTTCCTCTTCAATAGTCCATTTATAGCCAAGTCCCCAAACGGTTTTCAAATGATGCTCCACCGGAAACCCAACGTGTCGAAGTTTTTCCCTGATGTTTCTCATATGGGAATCGATTGTTCGATCCTCCGTTTCTGTTTTAAAACTCCATAGGGTTGAAAGCAAATAATCTCTAGAGAACACTTTGTTAGGGGATTTTAAAAATAGCCCCAAGATGGAGAACTCCTTTGGTGTTAAGGAAATCGGCTCAACTTGATAATAGGCTTCAAAAGCAGATTCATCCAAGGTTAAACCGTTATATGACAAACAGTCTTCCGGGTTGGTTTTGGTTCGACGCATTACTGCTTCCATCCTTGCAAGTAACACTTCTTCGTTAAAGGGCTTAGTCACATAATCGTCTGCCCCTTTTTTTAAACCCTTCACCATTTCTTCATCTGCGTTCCGAGCGGTTAACATGATAATAGGAACGTTAGAGAATTGGCGGATTTTTTCACATGTTTCCCAACCATCCATTTTAGGCATCATCACATCTAGGATGACTAAGTCAACCTGTTCCTTTCTCAAGAACGTAAGGGCATCAAAACCTGAATTCTTTTTAATACACTTGTAGCCGTGGGGTGATATATATAACTGTAACAAATCTAGCATTCTTTTTTCGTCATCAACTAACAGCACTGTCTTCATTTTTAGTTCTCCTTAAACGTAATCCTAAAACGTGTCCCCCGTCCAACACTGCTTTCAACGGAAATGGTGCCTCCGTGAACTGCCACTAACTGCTTTGCGATGGCAAGTCCCAAACCATACCCCCCAGTTTCTCTAGAACGTGATTTTTCCACACGGTATAAGCGGTCAAATACATACGGTATGTCATCATATGGAATGCCCATTCCCTGATCAGTTATGGCAATTTGAACGTTTCCATCCTTTGTAAAAGCTTGGATAGTGGTAACCGTACCTTCCTTCGAATATTTTAGCGCGTTGTCCAGTATATTTAGAAGAACTTGTTCAAAACGGGCAGGGTCCAAATCAATGAATAAGTCATTGTCACAATCTAGCATCAATTGTATCCCCTTATTTTTAAATGCAGGTAATACTTTTTCATAAACAGAATGTAGGAATGGGTAAAGGTGAACCCTTTTCTTAGTAATGGTAAAAGTGTTTTGATCCATTCTTGCAAGATCGAACAATTCCTCAAGTAACCTATTTAGTCGTTCGGACTCTTCATGTATGATGTCCAAGTATTGTGTCCGTCCTTGAACTCCCAAATCTGTTCTTTTAGCAATATTGGCATAGCCTTTTATATAGGTTAAAGGAGTACGAAGTTCATGAGAAATACTGGCAAGAAATTCATTTCGTTGCTGTTTCACATAATTTAATTCATTAGCTAATGTCTGAATTGATTGGGCAAGTTCCCCTAATTCATCATTCGACCGAACAGGAACAGATACTGAAAAATCCCCGTTGCTTAATTTAGTGGTTGCTTCCTTCATGAGAATGAGCGGTCTTGTCAGAGCTTTTGATAAAAGGAATATTGTGATGAACATAAAGAACATAATGAGAATGGATGCCAACAAAAAATGCCTGTTTAATTGCGAAACAAATTCTTCCACGTTTTCTGTGTTCTTAAACATATAGACATAGCCCGTATTCCTTCCATTTGTTTTAAACGGTGTAACGGTTGCTATATACCTTTCCTTCTTCCAGTCGGATTGAATGATACGACCTTTCCTTGGTACCTGAGAGATTGGTTTGTTTAGTATCTTTTTCATCCCGCTATTGACCGCTTCAGATGTTAAGAGGACTTTTCCAGTTGAATTTGTAATCACCACATCCGTATCGGTGTGAGATTCCATTAAACCAATATGATGAAGGGTGGCAGGATCAAAAGAGATTTCTAGGACGTCACGGTGACTATTCCCTCTTGTCTTTAGAAATTCTAATTCCTGGTCAATACGGGAATGGACCACATTGCTGTGTAAAAAAACCATGGAAATGGACTCGATCAATAAAATGCAAATAAAAATCCACAAACCTAATTTCAAGGATATTTTCAAAATTGGTCACCTTCTTGTTTACGATATAAGTGTAACGAATATTTGTGGAGAAAGTATGCAGTTTCTCTTAAAACAGCAGATAACTAGTAAATTATTATATTTTTAAGATATATTTTATCTTAGATAACCATAATCTGAAGTCACATATGGATGCAAGGGAGAGAAATTGAATGACGAACGAAGATATTAAAAAAATGAAGATAGCAATCAATGGCGGGATAGGTTTCGGCTCAAGGCTAAACTCGAAACAATTACTGACAATCGCTAAATATATGAACGAAGATGAGGAACTGGAATTAACCACTTTTCAGCAAATATATATTGAAATCCCTGAAGCACAACAATTCGAAATCATCGATGAATTCACCCGGGTAGGGCTTCAGTGTTATCCTGTTGGAAACTACGTAAAAAGCCTAAGGACCTGTAATTTTTGTAAAGGGGAAGAAGAGGAAGGGATGCCAGTTGCTAAAGAGTTAAATCGCAGAATTGCGGGCATACCTGTTCCATTCACTCTCAAGGTTGCATATACGGGATGTCCCGTTGGCTGCGGTGAGCCGATGTTAAGTGATATCGGGGTAATGAAAATAAGGGAGCATTATAACTTATATGCAGGCGGGAAAGCGAAAGGAAAAGATGCAGAAGTAGGAACGTTATTATTGGAAAACCTGACTCCTGAAGAATTATATGCAGCAGTTGAAAATATGATCGACGTATATTCCCAAATAGGCAAAAAGCGGGAACCATTTTTTAAGTTTTTAAAGAGGGTCGATAAAGAAATCTTATTTGCATAACAGCAAAAAGAAAACACGCTGTTGTTAATTTTTAGCGTGTTTTCTCATGAAATTAGGCTGCCATTTTACGGCACATTTCCGCACATCTAAAACATGACTCTGCACATTTTTGGCAGTGATCGTGGTCGTGCTTCTTGCATTCGTTCCCGCATGCTTCACAGATGTCTGCACATAGAGCACAGATTTGTTTGGCAAATGGACTATTCGTTTGCATAGCTTTAGCTGCAAAGCTACACATATCCGCGCATTCTCTATCCAACCGAATGCACTCGACCATCGCTTGTACATGAGCTTCTCCCAAGCAAGCTTCAAAACAAGTGTTACAAGCATCCATACATTCTAAGCATGCTTTAATACATTCCTCATATTGTTGCTGAGTCATATACATCCTCCTCTGAAATTAGGTTCAATTTCATTCTACCCACTCAAAATTTAAAATAACAGGATATTTAAAACTCCTAAGAATCTGCACATTTATGTAAAAAAAAGAGCATTGCCCGATTAGCATCGCTCCTCATACAGACTCTATGGAATTGTCATCAAACCTAAAAAAAAGAACTTTATTTTGATAGTGCCAGAATTCGATTGATCGGTTCCGTTTTTTATGATCGCAAGTTGAGTTCTTTTCTTTCACTTCTGAGCATCGAAAGGCCCTCAGTTGGCCTTTCTCTTTGGGATTTTATAACATATTGATTTGGATTATATAAAGAACAGTTTACAATCTTCACCAATAAAATTTAGTCACATTGAGTTGTTCGTAAAAATCTTTTCCGCAAAAAAACAGGCCACGCTTAAAATGTGTTATGTAACAATTTTCCAACGTGAGACTCTGCATTTAAGAAAAAGTTAATTCACGACTAAGTTGACCGGAAACACCTATCTAACTGCCCGTCTTTGATTTTAAGAGCTTGGTGGAAAAGTATTTTCGCGCATCCGCTGTTTTGATATGCAGCTGCTTGAAATCATTTGCCTTTAATGATCTGAAATCAACAAAGGCGCCGCTAAGGTTTTCGGTGACATGCTCGATTTGATAGCCTTGATTGATTAAAAAATCGATTTTTTCCCTTTCCGCCCGGTACTCCTGATACTCTGACATGGACATCCCCCATCCGAATATTCTCTTATAATGCAGTTATACGGACAATTCTTCTTTTTTTCCAAGCGTTGCCGCACTGCCATATTTAGAGCGCTTCAGGAATTGTCCGCTGCCTGGTTCACCGACAAACTGCTTTTCGCGGATAACAAATTTACCTTTCGATAAAACGGAAACAGGCTCACCGGTGACCTTCATTCCTTCAAAGGCATTGTAATCGACGGCCATATGGTGCGTCTCTGCCGAAATCGTTCTTTCTATTGCTGGATCGAAGATGACAATGTCCGCATCCGAGCCTATCGCTATTGTCCCTTTTTGCGGGAATAAACCGAACAACTTCGCCGATCTGGTTGAGGTGATGTCGACGAATTGATTTAGCGAAATGCGGCCCTTTTTGACGCCTTCCGAAAATAAAATACTCATGCGGTCTTCGATAATAGGTCCGCCGTTTGGAATTTTAGTGAAGTCATCCTTTCCAAGATCCTTTTGTCCTTTAAAGTCAAAAGAACATTGGTCCGAGCCGATTGTTTGCAGTTGGCCGTTTTTCAACGCGTTCCAAAGCACTTCTTGGTGCCGTTTTTCTCGGAGAGGAGGCGACCAGACGTATTTCGCACCTTCGAAGTTCGGCTTTTCCAAATAGGATTGGTCAAGCACCAGATATTGCGGACAGGTTTCACCCCAAATATCAAACCCTTTATTTCTCGCTTCTATGATTCTTTCAACCGCGTCCTGGCAGGATACATGGACAACATAAAGTTGAGAATTAGCGAGACCCGCCAATTGGGCAGCCCTTCCCGTCGCTTCACCTTCAATTTCAGGAGGTCGTGTCAATGCGTGATAGATCGGTTTCGTGTTTCCTTCTTCCAATGCTTTTTTCGTTAAGTAATCAATGACATCCCCGTTTTCAGCATGGACCATGACGAGTGCACCATGTTCTTTGGCGGTAATCAACGTCCGGAACAGGGTTTCATCGTCTGCCTGAAACACATGTTTATAAGCCATGAATACTTTAAAAGATGTAATGCCTTCCTCTTCTATCACACTAGGAATCTCTTCTAAAACCCGCTCGTTAATTTCGGAAATCATCAGATGAAAGCCGTAGTCGATTACGGCCTTATCCTTTGATTTATTATGCCATGTTTGAATCGCATTCTTTAATGGCTTGCCTTTATCGGTTAAGCAGAAATCAATCACTGTCGTGGTTCCGCCATAAGCAGCTGCTATCGTACCTGTTTCGAAGTCATCCTTCGTCACGGTTCCGCCAAATGGCATTTCAAGATGGGTATGCGGGTCAATTCCGCCCGGAAATACATAAGCACCGGCTGCGTCGATTATCTCGGCACCGGCTGCGTTCAGGTTTTTTCCAATCGCAGTAATTTTCTCATTTTCTATTAATATGTCTGCTGCATAAGTATCAGCAGCGGTCACAATTGTTCCGTTTTTGATTAGTTTCTTCATCAAATTCCTCCTATTTGACCAGATCCCTTTCACCAAGTGACCCAATGACTGACTGGCGCTCGTTCCAGGTCAATGGCGGCAGTTCATTTTTCAATTCGACCATATCGATGGCGCCTTCGACAGGACAGACAATCGAACATAAATTGCAGCCAACACAGTCCTCTTCACGAACTCGTAAAAAAGGACCGTTAGCATCTTGGAGCATATCGATGCATTGATGCGCCGTATCCTCACAAGCGATATGGCATTTGTTGCAGTTAATGCAGACATCGTTATTTATCCTGGCAACGGTTTTATAGTTTAAATCAAGTTCACCCCAGTCGGAGTATCTCGCAACGGACTTCCCAACGAGATCCATGACTGAAGAGAGGCCTTTTTCGTCTAAATAGATAGATAAGCCTTCAATCATATCTTCTACGATGCGAAAGCCATGGTGCATAGCGGCCGTGCAAATCTGGACACCTGTTGCGCCCATCAGTAAATATTCAACGGCATCCTGCCAGTTCGAGATACCGCCTATGCCTGAAATCGGCACATTCACTAACGGATTTCTCGCACACTCAGCGACCATATTTAAAGCAATTGGCTTCACAGCAGGCCCGCAATAGCCGCCATGTGCTCCTTTCCCGGCAACATGCGGAATCGTATTCCACGTATGGATATCGACACCAGCAAGGCTGTTTATCGTGTTGATCATGCTTACCGCATCCGCACCGCCCTGGACCGCAGCTTCTGCAGTAACGGTGATGTCTGTAATGTTTGGCGTTAATTTTACTATGACAGGGGTGCGGGCTGCTTCCTTCGTCCAAAATGTTTGTTTCTCCACCAATTCCGGTACCTGTCCGGAAGCAGAGCCCATTCCTCTTTCCGCCATTCCGTGTGGGCATCCGAAATTGAGCTCAAGGCCGTCTACTCCTACATCCTCCACACGCTTTACAATTTCATGCCACTTTTCCTGCTTCGGCTCAACCATTAATGAGGCAATGATCGCGCGGTCCGGAAATCTCTTTTTCGTTTCATAAATTTCTTTCAAATTCACCTCAAGGGGCCGGTCGGTAATCAATTCAATATTGTTGAAGCCAGCTACTCTCTGGCCATTAAAATGGATAGCCCCGAACCGGGAAGAGACATTCAATATTGGATCGCCCAATGTCTTCCAGACGGCTCCTCCCCATCCTGCTTCAAATGCTCTTTGCACTTGATATCCAGAATTTGTCGGGGGAGCAGAGGCCAGCCAAAATGGGTTTGGAGACTTAATTCCCGCAAGATTAATATGCAAATCAGCCATCGTCCTACCTCCCAATATCTATTTATTAAGCGGTTGCGCTAATCTCACTGCCTAGCTTTCTATGAACCTCAAGTGCTACCATCTTCCCCTGCTGGGCAGCAGAAACGACCATCGCTTCTCCCTGACCCTTGCCAAAAATAGCATCTCCACAGGCATAAACCTGTTCTTTCGATGTTTGGAATGATTTCGGTGCAATTTTAACGACCCCATCATCATGCTCGATGCCGAACTCTTCGATTAACTGGACATATCTGGATTGTCCAATTGCCCTAATAACCGCATCCACAGCAATGATGAATTCTGAACCTTCCACCGGCAGAGGCCTGCGGCGACCATCTTCACCAGGCTCGCTTAATACCATTCGCTTGCACTCGATTCCCGTAACCATTCCCCCTTCATCAGCGATGATCCGGTTCGGCGCAGTCAACCAATGAAACTCTACATTGTCCTGTTTGGCAAATTCATATTCAAATTCATAGGCTGTCATTTCCTCAATCGTTCTCCGGTATAGGATTTTCACAATCTCCGCTCCGAGACGAACCGAACAGGTCGCGGCATCGATCGCTGTGTTGCCTGCGCCGATGACAGCGACTCGCTTTCCAATGAATTCTTTTGAAAGTTCACCTGTTTTAGTTGCTTTTACAAACTGAATTGCATCAAAAACACCTGGCAGGTCTTCTCCTTCGATGCCAAGCTGCGGGACTTCCGACATCCCTACCGCCAAAACCACTGCGTCATATTTTTCGAGCAGTTCCTGTGCCTGAATATCCTTGCCGATTCTTGTGTTTGTCCGTATCTCTACGTCAAGGCTTTTAACCTGTTCTACTTCCCAAAAGGAGATGGTTTGCGGCAGGCGGAAAGAAACAATTCCATACGTATTTAACCCGCCTGCCTTTTCTTCCGCTTCAAAGACGGTGACCGTATAACCAAGCAGAGCCAGTTCCCGGGCAGCTGACAAGCCGGCAGGACCGCCTCCAACAACGGCGACGGATTTGCCGTTCTTATTCCCTGCCTTGAACAGAACTTGCTGGTTTTGAATCGCCCAGTCTGTGGCGTAACGCTGAAGATTACCGATCATAATCGGTGCTGTAGAATGGTTTAACACACAGGCTCCCTCACATAACTCTTCTGTCGGACAAACTCTTGCACAGCTTGCTCCAACCGGATTGGCTGTCATAATCGTTTTCGCGGAACCCTTTAAATTACCTGAAGCAATTTTTTTTATAAAAGTGGGGATATCGATTTCAGTAGGACAGGCTTTAATACAGGGAGCATCATAACAGTACAAACAGCGGTTTGCTTCTTCGATTGCCTGACGATCCGATAAGCCTGGCTCCATTTCTTCAAAATTCCCTTCTAGGTTTTGCAGCGAAATTCTTTCTATTTTTCTCAATCAACATTTCTCCTTTCCAGTTCAAATTGTTCATTCTAAACCTTAAGGAAGTAGAGCAGTCATTTCTTGATAGGTTTCAGGTCTGCGGTCACGATAAAACTGCCAGACATCCCTTACTTCGCGAATCAGTTTCTTATCCATTTCCCCGATAATCACCTCGTCCTTATCACGGCTAGCCATGGCGACAAAATTGCCCCGCGGATCAGCCAGATAAGATTGCCCGTAAAATTCACCCATGTTCCATGGCGCTTCGACACCGACCCGATTAATCGCAGCAATATAATAGCCATTGGCAACGGCGTGTGCCGGCTGTTCCAGCTTCCACAAATACTCGGAGGTGCCTGCCACTGTGGCGGATGGATTAAACACGATTTCAGCACCCTTTAACCCGAGCAACCGTGCTCCTTCAGGAAAATGGCGATCATAGCAAATATAGACTCCTATATTCGCATAGGCCGTTTCAAAAACTTGATACCCAAGATTACCAGGTTTAAAGTAATACTTCTCCCAAAAACCGTATCCCTTTTCGCCGGCCTGAACATGGGGAATATGATTTTTCCGGTACTTACCTAGATAGGATCCATCTGCGTCAATGACAGCGGCCGTATTGTAATAAGTCGCAATTCCTTCCCGTTCATAGATTGGCAGGATAATAACGACTTGTAATTTATGCGCCAATTCCTGAAATAATTTTACAGTTGGGCCATTTGGTATTTCTTCGGCAGCTTCATACCATTTGGGAGTTTGTTCGGCACAAAAATAAGGGCCATAGAAAATTTCCTGAAGACAAATAATTTGCGCTGATTTTTCTTTGGCTTCCCTGACTAACTTTATGTGCTTTTCAATCGCTTTCTGCTTGTGTAACTCTACCGGTTCATCACCGTGTACATCATTTGCAGCTTGAATAAGGCCAATCTTTACTTTGTCTGACATGGTATAACCTCTCCCCTAAACCAAATAACCTTTATAAAAGATAGGTTTGTTTCATTTATTTTATTATGACTTGCCATACAGAAGCATTACACAATCTGTAAGTATTGAACGGCCCATATCATACATTGTGTAAAAATATTGTTTATGAATAGCCTGTCCTATAAAAGCACGCAAAAAAAGTGAGCTCATGCAGGAACAGAGCTCACTCTCTGGCTGTTATATCCATTTAATTTTTCTGGTTCAGGATGCCCAGTGCTGTTTGATATAACAGCTCCGTGGCTATCGCTATGTCATCATCCGTGGAATATTCAAGCGGGTTATGGCTAATGCCGTCTTTACAGCGGACAAAAATCATTCCATAATCACAGTAATTCGACATCACCAATGAATCATGAAACGGACCGCTCATTAATTCAGTCGGTTTGTAGCCCATTTTTTCGCTCGCTTCCCGAATAATATCTTTTATCCAGTTCGCGCAATACCGAGGCTCTGTATTGGTGTCTTCTGAAATCGTATACGTAAGACCATGTGCTTTTGCGATCGTATCAATCGCTATTCGTATTTCCCTTTCATATTGATTTCGCCGTTCGAGTTCGATATCCCTTAAATCAACTGTAAATGTAACCTTTTCCGGAATGATGTTGCGCGAGTTTGGAAATACCTCAATATTTCCTACCGTTGCTACCGTAGGGCTCCCTGGTTCTTGCGTGGCAATTTCATTTAAGGCAACAATTACTTTTGCCGACCCTAATAAGGCATCCTGGCGCATCGCCATCGGAACGCTTCCCGCATGTCCTGCAAAACCAGTCATTTCAACGGTAAGCCAGAGAGGGCCTGAAATGCCTGTTACAATTCCAATCGGTTCGTTTAATGTATCCAGCACCGGCCCCTGCTCGATATGCATTTCCAAAAATGCGGCAATGCTTCCTCTCTTATATTGTGATTCTTCAAATTTCGTAATATCGCAGCCAAAATCTAGCAGCGCTTGTTTCCTCGTAATCCCGTCTTTATCCGTTCTTTCCAATTCCCCGGGTTCAAGGTCTCCCCAAATTCCACGCACCCCAAAAATTCCTTTATTGAACCGGCAGCCTTCTTCATCACAAAAGGCTACCACTTCCATCGGACTATCAGGAATAATCTTTTTTTCGGTAATCGACTGGACGACTTCAATGGCCCCTAAAACCCCAATTGTCCCGTCAAAGCGTCCCCCGTAGGGCTGTGAATCAATATGTGAACCGAGCATTAAAATGGGCTTTTCTGGATTTTCTCCTTCCAATCTTCCGATTAAGTTTCCAAAATTATCGATTCGGGTTGCCATTCCCGCTTCCTCCATCCATCCCTGTACCACTTCAACTGCTTCTCGATCTTCCTTTGATAAAGCTAAACGGCATATGCCTGTATCACCGATTTTGCCGATTAAAGCTAATTGATGGATGCGTTCCTGTAATCTTTTTGGATTAATCGAAGTTGTTTTAATCATGATTTCACCACTTTCCGAATTTTATCTAAAAAAGGCCTAAGAAAATACTGCTCAGACCTATTATTTTGTGAGTGCTGCGTCGATCGGATTGGTGTGTGCATCCTGCGTCTGGTTGTCTATTATAGTAATTTTCTCGTACTCTCCCGGTTTTAAAATACTTTTATCACCTTTCATTAAATAGGTATAGACAATAATCGAAATAAACAAGCCGAAAGTCCAGGCATTATCCCAGAGGAATCTGAGGCTTGGTATGAATAGGCCGAGGACGGGAATGGCTACGCCTATCAAAAGAGCATAGACTCCGTTTTTATTAACCCCACTGCTGTAATTGTATCTTCCGTTAGGTTCATATAGCTCTTTAAGGGCCATTTGCCTTTTGCGGACAAGCCAGTAATCTGCGATCGCGATGCCATCAATCGGGCCGAGCAAAGCTGCATAAGCCCCGAGCCAGCCAAAAATATAGTTACCGAAGTTGGACATGATGTACCAAGGCTGCATCAAGATCGCTGCGATCCCGGTAATAAGAGCGCCAAGCGCAAACGTGATTCGTTTCGGGTTTAAATTCTCTACGGCGCGGGCTGGCGCTACAATGTTGGCGCCCACGTTGATCGTTAAAGAAGAGAGGACTATGACAATCGTTCCCAACAAGATAACAAATGGAGGGAAATTGGCTATCAGCTGGACCGGATCCCAAATCGCCTGGCCGAAGATGACGATCGTCGCTGATGTAACGGCAATCCCAATAAAAGCAAAGATGCTCATTGTGATCGGCAGTGAAAAGCTTTGGGCAACCATTTGCGATTTCTGGCTTTTAGCATATCGGCAAAAATCAGGGATATTCAACGCAAGCGTAGCCCAGAAAGCGATAACCCCTGTTAAGGCCGGAAAAAACACCTTTAGAAACTCGCCGGTTGTGCTGAATTTCGATGGTTGCTCCAAAATAGGTCCCCAACCCCCAGCATTCGTAAATGCCCAAAAAAGGAGAATGATGGCCGAGACACCGACTACAGGAGCAGCGATTGAACCCAGCAACTTCATACTCTGCGGACCTTTAAAAGCCACTCCGACATTCAAGGCCCAAAACAAGGCAAAAATGATCGCCGTATGTCCGGTTAAGTCGCCCCAGGCAGGGAAAGTAGCCACCAGCAAAGTATCGATAGCACCCGTCCCGATCCAAGTATTGATCCCGAACCATCCAGCCGCAACAATGGCCCGGGCGAGCGCCGGTATATGCGCCCCTTTATCCCCGAACCAAAGCCGCGCAAAGACAGGATACGGAATTCCGAACTTTGTTCCAGCATGTGAATTTAATAAAATAGGGATAAGCACGATCGCATTGCCAAGAAATATCGTTCCGACTGCCTGCCACCAGTTCATTCCCAATGTGATCAAACCACTGGCCATCGTATACGCCGGGATACATAAACACATCCCGATCCATAAAGTAGCGAAGTTTATACCTTTCCATGAATGTTCTTTAAGTGTGGTTGGGCGCAAATCATCATTCCACAACTCACTGTCACTCAAATTTTGCGCCACTTCTTCTGTCAGAGTAACAATCCCATTCTGTTCAATTTGCGTTTTCATTAAAACCCCCCTTTTTAAATGATCTTGTAAGTTCAGCTGTGATGATTTAATAAATTATCCGCTTCCTGCTGTAGAAATTAAGTCGGAATATTCCGAAAAATTGAAGTGTATATGTATACGGATTGGTTGATTTTATCTAAATGCTATGAATACTAGCCTTATATATAATTATATATATTATACAAACCCAATCATTGAACAAAGTGTAAAATCGTGACTATGATTTTTTTTATGTTTTGTCTTAGTGCCACGTCCATTCATTATTTGTAAGGTTTGGTACAATAGATTACACTATACATATCACAATACAAGAACTGGAGGAATACCATATGACTGAATCCAACAATCCGGACAAGGCGGAAACACCGAAAAAGAAAATGAGCCTGCAAGAAGCTATCCAAAAGCAGCTCGAAAGTAAAAAAAGCCAGTCTTCGGATGGTCAATCAAGCTCAAATTCACAAACAACTAAAAAAATGAAAAGCCAGCAAACCAAAAAAGTGAATAATCGACGAAGAAGGACAGGTGTATAATGAACGGACAAAATCGAAAGGATATTATCCCTGGTATCGCCGTTGATATTGTCCTAAAGGCTGATCAAAGAAGCGGAAAATTAACAAGTGGAGTCGTTAAAGATATTTTGACTAACTCCAGCTTCCACCCCCATGGCATTAAAGTAAGACTTACGGACGGCCAGGTAGGCAGGGTACAGGAGATTAAGACAAAATAGATGCCAAGCACTATCATAGCTTGTTTGCATTTTCTAAAATGTCGGGTATAATAAAATTATAAAATTGCATATATTAAAAAAAGACCGCTGGTGCTAGTTACACCAAACGGTCTTACAACAGAAAGTTCCTGTAAAGGGGATCGGCAACAAGCAGAAATAATCCACCGAGCCTGTTAACTCAAAGGTGGATTATTTTTTTTGGTTAAATGACAGTACAGCCACGACTAAGCCTGCAAATGCACATACAAGCGTCAACGCTTCAAAAACTGTCATACAGCACCACCCCCTTTCGGGACGGTACCGACCACCTTTGAGAAAAGCTATTCTATTGCTCCTTCATTATATCATGCACCCGCTTAGTCAAGTAAATATCCAAAAAGAATAAAAATATTTTAGTTATCCTTTTTTGCAATTCTAACGACCTGAGTAAATAGAATCTTTGTTAAAGAAAGCCATTGCTTCAAAGCTAGAAGTGATAAGTTTCCAAGGATAAAATTCAGCAATAAACAATGATAAAAAAGGCGCCAGTCGCGATCCATTTTCTTGGATGCGCCTGGCGCTTAACCTGATTTTCAGCCCGCTTTTACTTTTGCTTTAACTTGAGTTGCCCTTATCTTTTTTATATCCAGCCTGATGAACAAGGATACGATTAAAGCTATTACAAATAGGCCTGTGAAAACCATAAGACTTTGTGAATAGCTTCCGGTTGCTTCCCTTATCCAGGAGGCAAACATCGGACCGATGAGTCCGGCCGCTGCCCACGCGGTTAAGATATATCCGTGAATAGCCCCCAGCTGTTTTGTTCCGAATAAGTCCCCAATATAGGCCGGAATGGAAGCAAAGCCTCCCCCGTAGCAAGTATAAATAATCGCCAGGATGATTTGGAACAATAGCGGATTATCCGTGACCGTCAAAAGCGGAAATGCGATGATTTGCAAAATAAAAAATGTCGTATATGTGTTCGGCCTTCCGATAAAGTCGGAAACCGATGCCCAGCCGATTCTTCCAAGACCATTAAATGCGCCCAAAACACCGACAAGTGCCGCAGCGGCGACCGGACTTAATCCAATGCTTTCCTGCGCCAACGGAGATGCCGCCGAAATAATGGCAATGCCACATGTAATATTTATAAAAAGCATGACCCATAAGTAGTAAAATCTTTTTGTTTTTACCGCCTCATTTGCGGTTAATTGAGACAGATCTTGATGTAGAACGGCATCCCCACTCTTGACCTTCTCCTGAAAACCTGACGGCATCCAACCTTTTGTCGGCGGTTCAAGGTATAACGACGAAGCGATCATGATAAGGAAGTACGATGTTCCGAGAATAAAAAACGTATTGGCAATGCCTACGGATTCAATCAGATTTTGCATAATGGGTGAACTAATAAGTGCCGCAAAACCAAAACCCATGATCGCTAATCCGGTCGCAAGCCCTCTCCGATCCGGGAACCATTTAACAAGTGTCGATACCGGTGCGATATAACCTACTCCAAGACCAATGCCGCCTAACACTCCATAAAAAATATACAATAATAGCAAGGACTCCATGTTTATCGCCAATCCCGATCCGGTCATTCCAATCCCGAAGAAAACAGCAGCCAATATGCCCGCTTTTCTGGGCCCGTACTTTTCAACAAAATGCCCTAAAAAAGCGGCAGACAGCCCTAGAAATAAAATAGCCAGGCTAAAGGTGAGACTGATATCCGTTAAGTCCCAGTCAAATTCATTCGCGAGCGGCTTCGTAAAAACACTCCATGCGTATACGGATCCTATTGAAATGTGAATCCCCACCGCTGAGGCTGCAATAAGCCATCTGTTCTTCGTTTTTCCCATCTCTTCAACTCCTCTTAGAAATAGTAATACCGCCAAGCCCCCTTCCTCGACCTCTGGAGATTGACGGTCAGCTCTACCTGCAGGAACGTGTCCTGTACTACCAGTAATAAATCATTTCAGAAAAAAAGATAATCACAATTTTCTCTATATCCCAAACTATCATTTCATAAACCATAAATAGGTAAAGGGTGCCATCCGAAATTGGATGGCACCCTTCATCTCATCTAATTCAAATCATATCCGCTGCCTTATCCGAAAAATCAATAAACGGATTACGGTTCCCCTGCATTTCATAGATTGCATGGTTACGATGCCTCTCGTATATGGATATCGGGAATCTATGATGCCACTCCAGTAAAAGCGGAATGTTTACCAGTTCCTTGCGAATTGCATCTCTATATCGAACCAGGAAATAGAGTGTTGCCCTGGCCACGATGCCTTTTCCGTATTCCGGTTCAAACTTATCTTCCACGGCCTTTCCGCACCCATCCTTAATACCTGAAATTCGCGGCTCTGGTACATAATCAGAAAAATCGTAATATGGGAAATTACTGCGACTGCTGTTACAGCTCGGTTCGCAGGCGAATAAATGATGCAAATCGCCTCTCATTGGCTCTTTTCTATCGAACCAGGACTGAGGTACGACATGCTCACAGTTTAATAGGTTTTCTCCCGAAAAGGAATTGATCAATCCCTTGGCCTGAATTTCATAGAGCTTGATATCATGCTCAATCGCAGCTATGGGCTCCATTCCCTTACCGGAATATATGCTCTTCAATGTGCCATTTTCCTGCAGGTCAACCCATGGGTACAAATAACGGTACGGTGTGTAACTCAACTTATACGCATGTGTTTGCTCTAACAAATTATGAATATTGTCCGCAAGATCCCTTTCTGTGAAGGAAATATTCTGGTAGTACTTGCTTATGATGTCCTTATCGGTCTGTTCATCATAATAGAGCCGGTTTTCGCGAATTTCCAGAAAATCTGACTTTGCCTTTTCTAGTTCTTTTGTTAAAAATTCGAGACTCTCCATCATATTTTCAACACTTGAGCCACTAATTTTTGGGTAAACACTTCCGATAAATAATCAACTGTTGTTAAGTATAGTAAACCATTTCCTTCAAGCTGCGGCGAATTGCCCAGCGGAATGGTACGCTTTATTAATTGGGCGTACAGTTCCGGCACAGTGAGACTGCGGTCGAAACCTTTGTTCGCTATATCTTTAATGAGTGCCAATGCCCCAGACACATGCGGGGTAGCCATGGAAGTTCCACTAAGCTTGGCATATTTTCCATTTAGGTAGGTTGAGAGAATCTCCTCGCCCGGTGCTACTAAATCAATTTCATTATGAGAGTTAGTAAAATCGGAAGACCGGCGTTCCAAATCTATGGCCCCGACACTAATGACCTCGTTATAGCAGCCAGGATAACCAAGTTCATCTGTTGTATCACGTCCGTCCCCCTCATTACCAGCGGCACATACAACAAGAATTTTATTTTTAACGGCATTTATGATCGCTTCATGTAATTCGGGTACATCCTCTGGGCCACCCAGACTCATCGAGATGATATCAGCCTTTTGCTCAACTGCATAATTGATGCCATCAATAATCCAGTCATATTGTCCTGAACCGTTTTTATCGAGTACTTTTAGTATTAATAAATTGGCTTCAGGCGCAACACCTACAACTCCAGAACTGTTTTGCACGGCTGCAATCGTACCGGCAACATGTGTGCCATGACCATTGTAATCCAGAAAAATATCCTTATTTCCTTGATCGTCACCGGTGAAATTCCGTCCTCCGATGATCCGGTCTTTCAAGTCTGGATGTGTAATCTCGCAGCCCGTATCCAAAATCGCAATCGTAATTCCCTTCCCTTTCGTCTTCTCCCACACCTTGGGAGCCTGAATCAAGTCTATACCCCGCGGGACTTCGGATACCTCTTGGACTTCTTCAACCACCTGATACGGAATTAATCGCATTTTTCGCTCCATTTGGATTCCTCCTTACAGAATTAAAATCGAAGTCAACTCCTGTTGCTGTTAAAAAGTATAACAATTCAGAATGTTCAATAACAGATACGTTTGGAGCATTTTCGACGAAAAACAACTCTTGTTTGTCCTCCGACTGCTCCATTTAATCATATTATAGAACAAGTGTTCCCATTATGCAAATTTTTCGAATGTATTTTGCAGGTTTTTATATTGTTTTGAGGAAATGCTTCTTCTTTTGATAGCTTTTGTCATGTTGCAGGAAAAAGACAAATCCTTTGCAGAATATACACATCAACGGCATTGATTTTAAAAAAATGCATGCAGAAAGGACTGTCAAAAATGACGAACAGCCAAATACAGCGAGCCTATTCAATTAAGGATGTATCAAAGAAAATTAATACCCCGACCGGAACAATCAGGCAGTGGGAAAAAGATTTACAGGGACTTCTACAGATTCCCCGTTCGAAGCAAGGTGCAAGATTTTATACCGAGAAGGAAATCATCTTGCTTGAAAAAATCAAGGAAATGCGGGCTAACAATCTTAGCAAAGATATGATCCGAAAACTGATGAACAAGCATTTACAGAATGATTCTGAAGCGCCTTCCGAATCAGTCGAAACCCCCTCCCCGAGCTCTGCTGATAACGCTATTGTGACGACGGGGAATGTAAATGCGCCGGCACAAACCCAAAGTTTAGAAGAATTATATGCGGCAATGGAAACATACAAGCAGAACATGGTGAATGAAATAAAGAATGTGATTCAGGCTAGCCGGAATGAGATGATTGAGGAATTAAAGAATGAAATCTCTCAGGCAAACTTGCAAACTGTCCAAGGTATTTCAAGATCCATTCAAAGGACAAATGAAAAGAGAAAAGCTGAAATTGAGGAACTCAACCATGCAATTTCCCAGGCGTCGGAGCTTACTTACGAATCATTCGAAACCATTTCAGAAAATATCGAGAAAGCTTCGGAACTTACTTCCGAAACATTCGAAACCCTTTCAAGAAACATTGCGAAATCTTCGGAAGATACTTTCGAAAAGATTGCGAGAACCTCAGAAGGTACTTTCGAAAAGCTATCAAAGCAGATTACAGCTTCCAGTACAGCCACAAAAGACAATAAAAATCTCTTGAATAAAGTTTCCCAGAATGTAAAGGATACACAGAAAGAAATCAGGACGGTAACCAAATCATTGCATAAAGATCAGGAACTCTTTGTAGATTCAATGAACCAAAACATTAAAGAATTAACGGAAGTAATCCAGGATCGTGAAGAAGCTTTTAATGACATGGTCTCAAGCTTCCGTGAAGCTGCTGCGACAAAGAAGAAAAAGAAATGGTGGAAGATTTGGGCTTAAAAAGAGGAGCCTCAGGTAAGTTTTAGTACCCCACCTGAGGCACCCATCTTCAAAAATTATTACACGTATGCGCTATATTAACTCTCTTCCCGATGGACCGTGTAATTTCGATTTCCTGAATCCTTCAAAATATTAAAGCCCATGCTGAATTCTTGAAACCTCCCTGTTTTTCTTTTTATCTGCTCAAGATAAAGCTCTGCGGCCCTTTGCATTCTTCTTTCAAATTGATTGACACTTAGATCAATTATCAAGCTGTGTCCCTGTTTGAAGAGCACTTTTGTTCTGGCAATGTCCACCCTTTCCTTGTCTGCAATTTGTGCATGGGCCAGCCACACACAATCTTTGTGTTTATGGGATTTACAAGGAAACCAGATGGTATCGGATGAAGGTATGACCACGATTGGAGGCATATTGATATTTCCCAAAATAGATCGAGATCCTTCTATAGCTCCCGACAGGCTAAATCCATAGTACTTGATCGTTTCATTTATTAAATCTACAGGACGCATTCTTACTATAAAAGGCTGATCATTTTCAATGACTATTGAATTCTCGTGACCATAACCATCAAATTCAGGTGCAACAATTGATGAGTCATGATTTAAAATATGTTTGTTAACAGTTTTCATTCCGTTTCCCCCTAATAACGAATTATAGTTTTATATTTTTCGTTAAAGGAGTATACTAAACTACGAGTCGGGTATACTCCCGCTCCAGGACCCTTTGGTGGATGTCTTCGCGGACCAATCACCTAAGGGTTTTTATTATGCTTTTATACATTTCTATCACCTCCATAAATATGCAGGCAATGCACAAGCTGCCTGCATTCTTTCATTGGGTAAATTGGAAATCCAAAGGAGTTTTCTGTTCGGGTCTCATAGGGGTAGAATTTTATTCATCTTGTTGTACTACTAAAAAAAGATAAATAGTGGATCACTAGCATGTACCATGAGCAAATGGCCCGATGGAATTGGAGTGTGTTCTGGTGCGTGAAACAAACCGAAGATGGAAACCATTATGTCAGGAATCGGCTTTCTATTCCATTATCTGACACCTCTTCGAGACTATTATACATATTTATCCAAATTTTTAAATAATTAATTTGGACTATTCTTCTTTAACTATGTTGGGAAAATTTTGTTTCTACCCAGCAAACTTGCTTTGTACAAACTTCTCAAAAAAATGAAAGCGACCCTTTACAAAAAGGCCGCCCACATCACCAGTTTATATAAAATTGTTTCCTTTGATTCGGTAGGTTCAAGAGCAACACTGCCCTCGAGTGTTTTAAAACATCCCGGATTTAAAAATCGAATATAAAAGCCAAAGAAACATAAATGCCGCGATTCCAAAACCTATTTCAATTGTTGGCAAGTCCCATAAAAGAGTAGGCGTTTCCTTACCAAGTGATGAACCAATGATCAGTCCGGTCATGATTATGCTGAACGAGAGCAATACAATGCTGAAGGATAACTGGTTGCTGATCCGTTTTAACTTGGTAAAGAATAAATCAAGGTCGGGAATCACTATTTCTAATTTCATCTTCCCTTTCCTCATGGCTGATGAAAATTCTTTTATGTTCTTTGGTAGACCGGTTAAAGTCTCTCCATACTCCATTAGGTGTTCCCTTACCTTTTCCGCGATGTTCTTTGGATAGAATCGTTCTTTTAACATCCGGCGTCCAAACGGCTCCGCGACTGAGATGATACTTAGTTCGGGATCCAGCTTTTCTACAATACCTTCTATCGTAAGCAGCGTCTTCCCCAACAACGTTAAGTCTGCAGGGAGCCGAATACTGTGACGGAATGCGACAGAAAATAAGTCATTGACAGCCTGCCCCAAACTCATTTGACTAAATGGGACACCGTAATACTTTTCCCTTAGCAAATCGACATCCATCCTTAGTTTAGGCATATTGATATCGTCAGGTAATAACCCCATATTCGTAATCGCTTTTATCATTTCGTCCGAACTTTGCCGCATCATTCCAATAACTAAAGAAGCAAAATGACTTTTCAGTTCCGGAGTGAGCCGGCCGACCATCCCAAAATCGATAAAAACGATTGTCTCTTCCGGCAATGCCAATATATTCCCCGGATGAGGGTCTCCATGAAAAACCCCTCCCATAAAAACCTGCTCAAAAATCGCGTTTACAACCCTCTCAGCCAGGATTTTACGATCATGCCCATTATCCTCCAGAGTTTGTATTTCATTTAATTTTATGCCCTCCACGTATTCCATTGTGAGGACTTTTTGGCTGGAATAATCCCAATATATTTTTGGGACACGAATATGCGTATCGTCCTTAAATTGGCTTGCAATCTTTTCCGAGTTCCGCCCTTCGTTCTCATAATCCAACTCTTCCCGAAGAGATTGGGAAAACTCAGCCACAATATCCCTTATTCGATATCTGGATGCCCACTCGAGGCGATGCTCGGCCAGTCCGGCTAAATCATGCAGAATTTCTAAATCCGTTTCTATCACACTCTTAATATCCGGCCGTTGAATTTTTACGGCAACTCGTTCCCCTGTTTTCAAAACCGCAGAATGAACTTGACCGATTGATGCCGCTGCGAGAGGGGTCGGACTAAAGTGATCAAAAATCCCCTCGGTTACAACTCCTAATTCCTGTTCAATGATCCGATGGACCTCCTCAGTCGAAAAAGGCGGTACATGATCCTGCAGCTTCTCCAGCTCCTGAATGATTTCCCCAGGAATAACATCCGGACGGGTGCTGGCCAACTGCCCCATTTTAATAAAAGTCGGACCCAGTTCCTCTAAAAACAATCGCACCCGTTCACCAGTCGTTTTATTTTGGATTTCCTTATTTCGTTCAATGAATACCCGTTTTGGTATCGAGAGCCATTCAAGGAGACCCAATTCTTTCATCATGAAACCAAAGCCATAACGGGTAAAAACGGTTACGATGTTCCGATAGCGTTGTATATGTCGTATACGATTCCTAATAATATGCAACACTCCTGTCCCAACTCTTTAAATCTATTTAGAGATTGTTGTCATTATTTGCTTTTTCAAGTGTGCTAATCCTCTGCTCCAATCGCTGGATATCCTCTTTCGTGGCAAGATTTAAACGATCCAGCAATTCCTTCTGTCGCTTTTGGATCATCTCGTCTATTTGATTTTGGGTTTCTTCTCCTTTTTGGATTAATTCATTGACAATTTCCTTTGACTCACCGCGACTTATTTCACCTTTATTTACTAACTCATCAACAAGTTTTTCTGCCTGCTCTTTGCTTGTAATAACGGCACCCAGCCCTAGCGCAAATCCTTTTTTTAACAAGTCTCTCATAATTAGCCTCCTTGTTTTTCTTTGTCCAAAAAAATCCAAGAACTCACTTACAATATAAAGGAACGAAATAGAGATTGCAAAATACTTTCCTCTGAAAAGCCGGAATATCAAGGGAAAATCCCCAAACAATTAACTTGATGTTCATAAAATAAAAGCATATAATTATATTAGTTATTAAATAATAGTAATTATAAATAAGGAGGATGAATGGTGTGAAAACTTACGATTATCATCATCTTAATCACGTAAAAGAGCAGCAATCATCAAAGAAAACGATGTGGATCACCTTAATTCTTACTCTCTTTTTTACAATTGTAGAGGTTATAGGAGGGTTGTTATCCCATTCATTGGCCCTTCTGTCCGATTCAGCGCATATGATTTCTGATGTACTGGCCCTGGGCTTAAGCATGACTGCCATTTACATGGCAACGCGAAATCCGGACGGGAAGTACACATTCGGCTTCCTGCGTTTTGAAATCATCGCTTCGTTTCTGAATGGGCTGGCACTTGCAGTCATTGCGACTGGAATATTCATTGAAGGGATAAAACGGATGGTCAATCCGCGGGAGGTTGACTTGCAGCTGATGTTAACCATCGCTTCCATCGGCCTTGTCGTTAACATTGTGCTCACTATCGTGTTAAGCCGTTCGACGAAAAAAGAAGAAAACTTGAACATCAAAAGCGCACTTTGGCACTTTATCGGGGACTTGATTAGTTCTGTAGGCATTATTGTTTCCGCCATTTTGATCCATTTTACAGGTTTATATATCCTCGATCCGCTGATCAGCATGATCATTGGCGTGATCATTTTTTCAGGCGGTGCCAAGATTATTCGTGAATCGTATCTTATTTTAATGGAATCTGTGCCGGATAAATACGATCTTGATTCAATTCGCCATGATATCGGCATGGTCGAAGGTGTGGAAGATGTTCATGAAATGCATTTGTGGACCGTGACGTCTGGACATTATTCTTTAACAGGACATGTGTTCATCCGGAAAGATATTGAACCCTTCTATGTCACATTGACTATCAGCAATGTACTAAAAGAAAAATATGGAATCGAGCATTCCACCATCCAAATTGAAAATCCCGCCATCCATGATCACGGTGAATACGGGAAACAGTTTTTGTTGCATCAGGCTTAAACTTCAGGTAGCTTACACTTAAATGGTAAGCTGCCTTTTTATTTTGCGTTACAGGATGTTTGTAGAGGCCCTCTGTGTCTGTTCGCTCATAAATCCTGGTAATAGCTCATTTCTTTCAATAATCGCTCATAACTTTGAAACTTTCGATACAGTAGAAAAATTTCTTCAACAACAGCAAAAGGTTTTCCAATAACCGGAAAACCTCTTGGCTAAAACTCTATATTTAGTTTACAGCTTCTCCATCATGCGCAAACACATGCTTCATCCGCTTATATGTCAATGTAAAATAAGCCAGGGTCGCAAGCAAAAATGCGACAAAGAAGATACTAATCGTTCCGATATTATGCCAGAGGAATTCATAATCCCCTGTTGAGATGACCGACCGGAATCCGGCAATCGAATACGTCATCGGCAGATATTGATTCATTTGCTGGAATATTTTTGGCGATAGTTCAATTGGGAACGTTCCGCCGCTGCTTGTTAATTGCATGATTAGGATTAAAATTGCCACGAATCGGCCCGGATTGTCGAATACCGTAGCTAGGAATTGAATGATGGCCAGATATGTCCAGCTGGTCATCACACTTAACAAAATCAGATATGGCACGCTTTTCACCTCAAGATCGAGCCATTGCAATAACGCAAAGTCGACAAGCAGGGCCTGGAAAACTCCAACCGTGAGCATGACTCCGAGCTTGCTTGCGAACCAGCTAAAGCCGCTGTTAGGAGATATGGCCGGGTTGCGTAATGGGAAGATGATCGTCAGCACCAGTGCTCCTACATATAAGCTAAGCGATAGGAAGTATGGCGCCAATGCGGTTCCATAGTTAGGAACTTCATTAAGCCGATCCTCTTTTACATCGACTGGTGTCGCAAACATGTCGTAAACATCATCATTGGCTTTCACATCTCCGGCGTCGTCCGCACCATCTTTAAGCTTGTCACTCAGTTCTTTGGATCCGTCGCTGAGCTGATTCATTCCACTGCTCAGTTCATTTGAGCCGTCTTCCAGTTTATCCAGCCCTTCTTTCAGGCTTGAAGATCCATCTGATAGCTGAGATGTTCCTTTTGTAAGCTCTTTGGAACCGTCTGCTAACTTTGAAGTCCCTTCCTTAAGCTGGCCTGAACCTTGAGCCAGTTGATCCAGCCCCAAAGATAAGCTGCCGCCGCCTTCTGTTAAAGGACCTAGTCCCTTTTGAGCTTCATCAATCTTATCACCGAATGTTGTCAATCCGGCAACAAGCTGCCCTTGTCCTTTTTCAAGCTCTTCAGCCCCTGCTGCAAGTTTCTCCTGACCAGCCGCAAGCTGTTTGAACCCTTCAAATAATTGATTTTGTGCCTCTTGCAGCTGTCCGGCATCGCCTGATAATTGCTTTGCACTCTCACTCACAACCTGGGTTGCATGATCTGCAAGACCTTCTACACCTTGATTCACCCCGCTGCTGACGGATTGAAGCTGTACCATTTGTTCCTTCAACTTCGCCATCTCCACTTTTGTATCGGGATCATCTGTAGTTGCCATTACTTTTTCCGTTTGCTTAATAGCTTCGTTAAGTCCGGCACTTACTTCAGCCGATTGCTCAGATGTTGCTGTAGCTCCTTTTTTTACTTCGGCCAAACGTCCAGTCAACTCACTGTCGGTTATTCCCTGACCTCCGTTTGCGGATTGTGGCAGCTTGTCCATCATCCCATGGATACCGACAAGAGATTGATCAAGTCCATCTGATAATTCTGCCGCTCCTGTCTGCGATTTTTTAGCGCCTTCAAGCAGCTCTGATTGTCCTTCTTTCATTTGTCCAAGTACTGTACTGAATTGCTGTAGTCCATTATTCAGTTCTTTAGAGACCGCGGATGCGGAACTAAGCCCGCTCGAGAAGGTAACTGACTTCTCTGCCAATGTTTCCAGATTCTTCTGAATCTCACCAGCACCGGAGTGTAAATCACCGGCGCCCTTATTTAATTTCTCAGATCCATCCGTTGCGGATTGGATTCCATCTTGCAACTCACCTGCACCATTCTTTGAAGATTCGATTCCTTCATTCAGCTCTCCTGCACCGCCGGCAGCTTCATCAAGTCCTTTAGCCACGTCTTTGATGTTATCAAACATTGATTCTGCATAAGTTTTTGTTAATGTTGCAGATACTTCTTCTTTCATCTTTTCAATGGCCGAATCGCCGATTTTCGTTGAAAGATAATTTGAACCCTCATTTGCTGTGTAGATCAAATTCAGTTTCTTTGGTTTCTCATCTTGTAAAGTCGTTGCATTTTGTGAAAAGTTCTCCGGTATCTCGATTTTGATATAGTACTTTCCATTTTGAAGACCGCGGTCCGCGTCTTTTTCATTTACAAAATGATAATCAAACGTCTCCTTATCTTTTAATTTCTCAACTAAGTCATCACCAATGGTTAATGTCTTGCCATTATACTCGGTTGCTTTATCATGGTTGACGACAGCTACTGGCATTCGTTCCACATGCCCGTATGGATCCCAGAACGCCCAAAGATAGGTTGCGCTGTATAGTAAAGGGATGAACAGAATCCCAATGATCGCGATGAGCATCTTTTTATTTTTGTATATCCCTTTAAATTCGCCTATTAATGACCTAATCATTTCAAGATTCCTCCCTTTTTGTATTATGAATATATGACTAATTTATTCAAGTAGTCATTTTTATTTGTAAAAAGAAGGATCATCACACTGACAATCCTTTCATTAGGTAAAATTTAAGCACTTCCGCAATCTGTTCAGAAGATAATGGCTCGTGATTTCTTTCCCAGTCAGAAACGAGCGATATATAGGTTTTCAACAAGAGGAATGAAGTGATTTCCGCGTTGTTTTGGATGATATGCCCTTTTTCAATCGCTATCACAATCTTGCTTTTAAGATAGTCGAGGATTTCGTCCTCAATATGGTTCAGCATCTCCAGGACTGCTGGTGTGCCCAGCTCTTTTTCCTCCTGCAAAAGCTTGATCATCAGGACGTGCGTTTTCCGGAACTCAAGCAGCTTATATAACACGTCATGAACGATTTCAGAAAAAGGTTTTTCCGGCTGTATCTTCGCTTCTGCTTCGGCGATCATTTCCTTCAACAGTGATGAAACGATTTCTTCAAACAGCAGTTCCTTATTCGCAAAGAACGTGTAGATCGTCCCTTTTCCAACGTTTGCAAGCTTCGCTACTTGATCCATCGTTGTCGACTTGTAACCAAACATCGAGAATGATTTTGTTGCGGCGTCAATGATTAATCTTCTCCGGTCCACAGCCATATTTTACACCTCTGACTAAAATCAAAATTCGGTCACTTTTTGTACTTAGATAATATATCATATCTATTTATCATTAACAACATGAAAATTTTGTTTACACATCCCGCTGCCCGCCTGAATAAGATACCCATAATGCAAATGGGCGGTGGTAAAATGAAATTACCAGTTGTTTTGGCAGGACCTATCCTGCGCCGGACGGAATTCGACCGTGTGTATATCTGGATTGCCTGCAGCGATGAATTCGACATCTTGGCAGAGTTATATGAAATAAAAAAGGAAGCCGGATTCAGCTATGAGACCGTAAAAATAAAAACTTCCGCAAAAACCGTTCGTCTTGGGGATAAGCTTTTTGTGAATGGGAAAATGGTTAATAGCACTGCATTTTCAGAGTAGAGGAATCCAAGAAAATGAGAGTTGTAGATAAAATGCTACAACTCCCATTTCCATTAAGCGAAGATTCAAGTATTTTTACAAATGACCTAATCACAATCGCTTAGTTATTTTTCGAAACCTTAAACACATAATATGAAATCAAAACTTATGAGGCCTACATTTGTGTATATAAAAATATTGATGCATACCAAAGATTTTCTTCTGCAAGCGGATCGAAGATAAAATGCAGCAAATGATATACGGTTACATATAGAACACAAACTTGCCAAAATATTTGCTCTCTTCTTGATTTAAATTTTTTGGCCATTTGAAGGATTACTAATCAACATATCAGGACGGTTCCAGTCCCGATCAGGTTAAATGGATAGGATGTGAAGTAAAAGATATAAGCACTGCTGTAAAACACTGCCATCGATAATAAAAGCAGTGCTATCGTTTTTCGCATATTTTTTTTTGTAATGAAAAAGTATATTGATAATGAAATCCCCACAAAAACATAGATGTTATTAATCAAGTTATCCATTTTAAACCCTCAATTTGTTTATAATCTCTTTTTAGTGGAGAAGGCTATATCTTACTTCCAATAATGAATCATTAATTCAGAAGCCCATTCAGGCTGTTTTGTTTCTCCTCTTGGTAAAAATTCTTTCAAGACAGGTTTTATATCGATTACTGGTGTACCGTCAATGGCATCTAATCCTTTAACGGTTAAAATATTATCTTCTCTTTTAATTAACTCAACAATGGTTGCACCTATTTTATTTGGGCGGTTTTTTCCTCGTTGCGCGAAAATACCCACCTTTGGGTAATCTTTATTATTTCTAGGATGTCTTGAAGCATATTGAATATTTTCATCTTGAACAAGATGAAATACATACAATATCTCCAAATGACTAAAAGAATCAATGCCATCAAGACAACTTTCATCCCATTCTTTGTCTAACCTGATTTCTGATAGGACATTTCCCCAATAATCGTCCTCTGTTGTTTTACGTTCATTGAATACTGTACCGATAGAATTTATCGTAAACATACTCACCCTCCTCACTGAAAATAATAACACTTTTTTCTTTAACGATATAAATGCCACTGAAAAAAATGACCCCGGTAAAAACCGAAGTCATAAAAATAACATAGTACTATTTAGTTATCAATTATATACTGTTTAACGAAATAAACGATTTTTCAAGCTAGATTATTTAAGCTCCTGTACTACATACTGAGCACTAACCCATCCGATTGTTCCATCAGCCAGTTTAATTTTATACCACTTTTTAGTAGCATCCCTTGTGATTGTGCTGTCTTTTTCTAGCATAAATTGCACGTAATCATTGAGGTTTAATTGAGTAATCACGTTATCTGCTGAAATTACAGGTTCTTTTCTAACATTTAATTTAGGTTCAATGGCAAGGTTCCTACCCAGATTTTGAACAGATATATACTCTTTATATTTATCAAATTTTACGTCATTGGACCAGTAGATTGTATCTCCTACCTTAACTTTGATCCAATAGTCGTTTGTTTTTTCAAGCAAGGTAAAGGTAGTGCCACTCTTTAATGTGAATACTGCATCATTAGATCCCTTTTGGCTATCCAAAACCAAGTCTTTATTGGCTTTAGCTTGTATTCCGACTGGGAACACATCACTTAGATCTGGTTTAACTGGTAACTCAGGATAATCTGTATTTACCGCAGCTTCACTGTAATAAGCTTTATTATAGGGCAAAATCATCTCCATATGTCTTGCGATTCCTTTGCCCCAATTTGGATCTGTTGCGTAATAGAAGTTCATACCCTCACTATTTGGATCTTGCCTTGTGTTGCTCATGTCATTAGTTCTGAAACCAAGATATGCTCCCTTATGCTTCCAATAGCCAGGTTTCAAGTAAGTGGCTTTTATCTCCCTTGCAATGAAATCAATATTAGTCTCAACAGAAGGGAAAATGGTAGAAGAGATATATGGACTCAAATCATATGAACCAAAGCCAAATAAATTATTTTTGCCTAATGATATTTGGGATGTTCCAAACCCACTTTCATGAATAGCATGTGCTGCCAGGTAAAGGGCATTCACACCATGACTCTTGCCTGCATCAATAAAAACTTGTCCCTTATTAGTTAATACGCTTGGCTTCTTGAGTACAGTTACATTTTTCGCAATATAATCATTGATTTGTTGTGCAGTAACGGGAGATTGGGTACGTAAGTCAATGAATTGATAACTGTCACGGGTATCAACTAAAGCACCCGTTCTTACTTGTTTTAATGAACTGACTGGTACATATCCCGTCTTGCCGTCGAAGCTTATCTTATACCACCCGTTTGAAACCTTATGTGTTGCGATAACAATTTCTGAGATTGGTAACTCAGAAATATTTTCAGAGGCTTCATCAGCTGCTTTTTTTACTTTTACAGTGGAAGTCGTAATATATGTGGTGTCTGTAATTTTTTCCTCGGTTATTATATTATCTTTTGAAAAATCCCCTATATAAAAATATCCTGTTTTTCCGCCGTAAGTTACGAGATACCAATCACCTATTCTTTTATTAGAAGAAACGATGGCACCTTTTGGGATTTTAACTAGTTTCTTATGAGCATTACCGTAAAATTCATATAAGTACGTGTCTTTTTTTGACTGGTATTTTGTCTGTGTAAAAGAAGTGAAAACATTATTGGTTACCTCACTGCCATTTACATAGACAGTTTTCCCATTATAATGGACACGGTACCACGTTTGACCTATGCTATTCACTATTTTTTGAGTAGAATAAAATCCATTATTAATGCCAACCGTATAAAGCTGTTTCTTCTTCATATCCGGTGTCGAATAAAGGTTCGTTGTCTTTTTAGTAAAGTAATAGGACGTAGCGATCGTAGAATATTGATAATATTCTTTTAAAGATGAACTAATTACCCAACCCGTTTTTGTTACATTCTTTCCGTTCGACTTATATGTATATGATACTTTATACCACGATCCATTTTTTTCAGTCGAAGTGACTACTTTTCCTTTTGGGATAGTGATGACTGTTTTATATTTCGTGCCAGCCCCCGAACGTAAATTTACATTAGTAGTAGTTTGATAAGATGTTTTGCTAAATTTAACACTAGCAGCCTCGGCTATCAGTGCTCCTTCTTGACCAATGGGTAATGTAGCCGCACCCGTTATTATTACAGAAGATAAAATGAATGCTTTACCTAATTTCCTCATGATTTCACCCCTCGTTGATGATAAATATAAAATCTACTAACCGCTTTAGCTAGATTATCTTGATGGAAGTGGATAATAAATTAGTAGCGTGGTTATCCCATGTTAAATACTTTTCAATATGTGGACGGTAGCTCAATACTAATATAAAAGCCCTCTACGTATTTCCATATTGAACCCCTACTTTTTCCGCCCTATTAAAATAATAGTAACTTATCCATTTTTAGACAACAATAGACATATAGAACTATTATAATAGTTTCATAAAATAATAACCACCCCGTGATTAGACTGCACCCCTTAAAGTAGATGTTGAAAAACCACCTTGTTGGACAACATGAACTTTAAGGGGTGATTTTTTATGGCAAAAAAAGGACAGAAGTTTCAAAACTATAGCTTGGATATTAAGGCTGATGCAATCCGGTTAAAAGAAGAAGGTTATTCATTACAACAGGTAGCGGACAAATTAAACATCTCAAGTCGTGAGACAGTAAAGAATTGGTGGAGAAAATATCAAAAAGAGGGACAAGCATTTTACTTAGATAATAGAGGTCGAAGGAAAGAGTACACCGATCAAGAGCGGTATATTAAGAAATTGGAATTGGAGAATGCTGTCTTAAAAAAGTTTCAGGAAATCTTAATGAAGGGGGGAAGAAATTAAAGTTTCATGTAGTAGATGT